>NZ_BCYT01000003.1 GCF_001598335.1 Sphingobium abikonense NBRC 16140 | reverse complement strand
GGAACAGGTCGCGCTGCGGCGGCTCGCGCAGCGCGAGCCAGGCCGCGCCGGCGACCGCGACGGTGCCAATGAGGCCCAGCAGCGGCAGGCTTTTCGCCACGGCCGGCTGTTTCATGAAGCCGGTCATGCGCGCCTTGATCGCGTCCATGCCCTTGGCGCCCGTGCCGCCAAAGCCGGAGGTCACCCCTGCGGGCAAAGCGGGCGCTGCGGTCCCGACGGCGGTGGAAAGTGCGTTCTCGCTCATCGTTTATACCGGCATGCTCATAATGTCCTTGTAGGCGGACAGGAGTTTGTTGCGGACTTGCAGAGTCGCTTCGAAGCTGACCGACGCCTGTTGCTTGGCCAGCATCACGCCGGCGATGTCGGTGGTTTCGCCACGCTCGAACGATGCGGCGGCCTCGCCAGCCTGGGCCTGAAGGCCATTGACCTGTTGCAGCGCGCTGCTCAGCGCCTCGGTAAAGGCGCCGGGCTTGCTGTCCTGAACGCCGCCGGTCGCGCCCGCGCCAGCGGCGGGGCCGGTCTGGGCGATATCGCGCAGCGCGGCGTTCTTTTGCAAGATGGCGTTGCGGATCGCCATCACGCTGTCCGTGGGGGAAATGCCGTTCATGTCACGCGCTCCTGTCAGGCAGCGGCAAGGTCACGCATCTCGGCGAGCCGATAGCGCAGGGTGCGTTCCGAAATGCCCAGCTTGCGCGCGGCCTCGGCACGGTGGCCGTCGGTTTCGCGCAGCGCCAGCCGCACCGCTTCCAGCTTGGAATGGCGGGTGAGGTCACGCAGCAATATGGGCTCGGCGGCGGCCGCCGGTGCCTCGGTGCCAGCGACAACGCGCAGCGGCTGGGGCGCGCCTGCCATGTGCAGGTCGCCGGCGTCAATCCGGTCGCCTTCGCGCAGCACCAGCGCGCGCTGGAGCACATTGCCCAGTTCGCGCGCATTGCCGGGCCAACCATGGGCGGCCAGCTTGTCGAGCGCGGCGGCGGTCGGCCAGACGAAGCCAGCCTTCGCGCCGTCCTGCTGGCGCAGCAGCATGGCGGCGGCGATCGCGGCGATGTCGCCACGGCGATCGGCCAGCGGGCGCAGTTCCAGCGCCATGACATTGAGGCGCCAGTAAAGATCCTCGCGGAACCGTCCGGCGGCGACTTCGGCGGCCAGATTGCGGTTGCACGCGGCGATGATGCGGACATTGACCGGCACCGGGTGCGTCGCGCCGACGGGCAGCACTTCGCCCTCCTGCAAGGCGCGCAGCAGCTTGGCCTGAAGCGCCAGTGGCAATTCGGCGATTTCGTCCAGGAACAGCGTGCCGCCATCGGCCGCCAGGAACAGGCCCTCGGACGACTGGGCCGCGCCGGTGAAGCTGCCCTTCTTGTGCCCGAACAGCATCGCTTCCATCATGGTTTCGGGCAGCGCCGCGCAGTTGACGGCGATGAAGTCATGGGCGGTGCGGCCGGACTGGGCATGAAGGAAGCGCGCCATGCCTTCCTTGCCGGTGCCGGTGTCGCCCTGGATGAGGACGGTGGCGTCGCTGCGCGCGACCCGGGCGGCGAGCGACATGAGATGCGCGCTGGCGGTATCGCCCACCGCCGGAACAGATACGGGCCTGGCGAGTTCAGCGATCAGGGCAAAGGCAAAGCCCATATCTTCCAGGGCAAAGGCGACGCGCGCCGGCAGGCCATTGGCGGCCGCCACCAGCGAAGGCGCGCCGTCGATCAGGTTGATGAGGATGTCGCGATGCGTGGCGTGACCGATCTCGGTCGCCAGCAGCACGCGGCGGCTGTCCTTCTCGCGCGGGCTTTGCGCGTCTACGATGCGGACAGTGTAGAATGCATTTTCGAGCCAGTGCTGCAGCCCGGGAACGAGCGCGCAGACCCCACGGCTCACGTCAAGCGATGACATGAACTTTTCCCACCTATTTGTCTGGCTTGTGCCCCCGCACGCCCCAGTCCCTTCGATGGTTAACTTTTACCCGGTCCGTGGTTATCAGATGGTTAACGCGGCAAATTTGTTGCCGGTCGGCGGCAAATAATTTCCGCCGCTGCCGCCCCTTGCCAGACTCTATACTATCGCGCGCGCGAGAAAGCCCCGAAAACCGGCAGATTCCAGAAAAATCGCATATCGCCCTAAAAGCCTCCCACGCCCCGCCGTTATCCCCTTTCGAGGCCGCAAGCAGCCTGATGGCAGCGACCTGATCGACACACGGAAAGGGAATATCATGACTGTTATCGGAACCAACACCGCGGCGCTGCGCTCGGCCAACGCCTCTTCGATGGCCAGCAAGTCGCTGAGCACCGCCATGGAGCGCCTGTCGACCGGCAAGCGCATCAACAGCGCCAAGGATGACGCCGCCGGCCTCGCTATCGCTTCGTCGATGACTGCACAGATCCGCGGCATGACCCAGGGCGTCCGCAACGCCAATGACGGCATCAGCCTGGCGCAGACGGCCGAAGGCGGCCTGGGCGAAGTCAGCAACATGCTGCAGCGTATGCGTGAACTGACGGTTCAGGCGCTGAACGGCACCAACGACGCCGACGCCAAGAGCAACATCCAGGCGGAAATCTCGCAGCTCGCCACCCAGATCACCGACACGCTGGCGAACACCGAATTCAACGGCACCAAGCTGTTCGACGGTTCGACCGCCACGGTCAGCATCCAGGCTGGCGCGAACGCCGCTGACACGGTCGACATCGACCTGGACGACGTCGCTGGCAACGCTGACGTGACCGCAGCGCTCGCCGTCGACGCTACCACGGCGACGACCGCCGACCTTGCCACCTTCGACGATGCGCTCAAGGCGATCGCGACGACCCGTGCGAACCTGGGTGCGGTGCAGAACCGCCTCGAATCGACGGTCAACAACCTGACCAACAACATCACTAGCCTGACCGACGCGAAGAGCCGCATCGAAGACGCCGACTTCTCGGCCGAAACGACCGCTCTCGCCAAGCAGCAGATCCTGAGCCAGGCGTCGACCGCGATGCTGGCCCAGGCCAACCAGAGCCAGCAGGGCGTGCTGAAGCTGATCGGCTAAGACTGACGAAATTGGACGGCTGAGGCCTTGGTCACCGCCAGCCGTCCAATGGAGCTTCCGGCGCATCAACAGTCCCCACCGCGCCGGCGGCGACACCTTCGATCGAACGACCTACTGTTTTGAAGCCTCCGTCCCCCCGGGCGGAGGCTTCTTCGTTTCGGGTGGGATACAAGTCTTGGCTCGATCGTTTTGCCGGTCCATGAGCCAGACCATGACCCAGATCGACCGCCGCGCGATGATCGCGGCCTCGGGCGCCGCCCTCCTCCTGCCCTCCATGCTCCAGGCACAAGGCCTGACCGGCAATCGCCCCACCCCCTTTTCCTGGGACCGACTGGTGGCGCAGGCGCAGCAGTTGACCCGCACCCCCTTCAGGGAAACCCCCGCCCATCCGGGTGCGGCCAAGGTCGACTATATCGCCCAGCATGAGGCGCGCTTTCGCGACGACCGCACCTTGTGGGGCGACCTTCCCGGCGACACAGGCATCCGCTTCTTCCCGCTGTCGCAATATTCGACCCAGCCTGTCAGCATCGCGACGGTCGAAAATGGCCGCGCCACGCCGCTCCGCTATGACGCCGATATGTTCGACGCGCCGGCGGGCAATGCGGTAAAGGCGCTGGGTCCCGATGCGGGCTTTGCCGGCTTTCGCATCATGAACGCGGCGCGGGACGGCGACTGGCTGTCCTTCCTGGGCGCCAGCTATTTCCGTGCGCCCAGCCCGCAAAAACAGTTTGGCCTGTCGGCGCGCGCCATCGCGATCAACACGAGCCTGGGCAAGGAGGAATTTCCCCGCTTCACTCATTTCTGGCTGGAGCGAACGGGCGAGAGCAGCGTCACCATCTATGCCTTGCTTGATGGCGCATCGATTACCGGCGCCTATCGCTTCGTCAGCCGATTGGGGGCCGATGGCGTCACGCAGGATGTGACCGCCGCCCTTTTCCCGCGTCGGCCGATCGAGGAACTGGGGCTGATGGCGATGACCAGCATGTTCTGGTACGATCAGGCGAACCGGGGCAAGGGCACCGACTGGCGACCCGAAATCCACGACAGCGACATATTGTCGATCGCCAGCGCCAACGGCACCGCACATGCCCGGCCGATCATCAACCCGCCTACCCCGCTGGTGAGCGCCTTTGCCGAAACCGATCCCAAGGGCTTTGGCCTGGTCCAGCGCGACCGCGATTTCGACCATTATCAGGACGACGGCGTCTATTATGACCGTCGCCCGACATTGTGGGCAAGCCCCTCGACCCCGCTCGGCGCGGGCGAGGTGCGGCTCTACAGCTTCCCGACCGACAGCGAATATACCGACAATGTTGTCGCCTATTGGACGCCCGCAGCATCGGCTACGCCCGGACGGCGGATCGATGTGGGCTATCGCGTCGACTGGAGCGCGGCGCGCGCCCCTGCGTCGCAAGCTCTGGGGAACGAGGTCGCGATCGTCCAGAATGTCTGGCGCGGACGCGGCGATGAAGAGGGCAGCGACCGGCTGGTCGTAGATTTTGCCGGCGTGGCCGATGGCGCAAAGCCCGACATCTGGACCGACATCAGCGCGGGCACGATGATCAAGACGGCGGGTTATCCTGTGCTGGGGCAACCGGGGCTTTATCGCATGGTGCTCGACCTCAAGCGCGAAGGGGCCGGGCTGGCCGATATTCGGGCGCAGTTGCGTCTGGGCGATCGTGCAATCAGCGAATATGTGCACTATCCTGTCGGTTCCTGAGCGGAACCGTTACGGACCCGATCGGTTCTGACGCTTTGGGTCAATAGGGAACGGGGCCGAAATCATGGACAAGGACGTCGCGCCGACGACCGACCCGCCGGTCGATGAAAAGCCCGTGCCGCGCGCCTTTGAACAGGTGCCGGCCGAAAGCCCGCTCGCCATGCCGGAGCAGGATTTCGACACGACGCCGCCGCTCATCGCGCGCCGCCGCTTCAATATCGACCTGTGGGCACGCCGCCTGCTCGTGATCGCGCTCACGCTGATCCCCGCCGCGCTGGCCGCCCACGACATGCGCCGCTCGATCGGGCTGGATGGCATCAGCGCGTTGGAGGGCGTCTATCTGGCTCTCTTCATTTCCCTCTTTGCCTGGATCGCTTTCGGTTTCGCCACGGCCGCCATCGGCTTTCTGTTGCTGACCGTGGGCAAGGGGCGCAGCGTCACCCCCCGCCCCTTGCGCGCGTCCGAACCGCTGCGTGGCAAGACCGCGATCCTGCTGCCGGTCTGCAATGAGGATTTTCTGGGCGTGCTCGGCCGGCTGTCGATCATGGAGCGCAGCCTGGCGCAGGTGATGGGCGGGGAACGGTTCGAATTCTTCATCCTGTCCGATTCCAACGCCGAAAGCGGCGAAACAGAAAAGCGCGCCTATCTGGAAATGCGCGACTCCTTTTCGCGCCCGGTCCATTATCGCCGCCGCGCGCTCAATATCGGGCGCAAGCCGGGCAATATCGCCGAATGGGTGACGCGGTTTGGCGGCGGGTACGACCATATGATCGTGCTGGACGCCGACAGCATCATGAGCGGTCAGACCATGGCGCGGCTGGCCGCCGACATGGAGCGGCACCCGCATGTCGGCCTCATTCAGACCGTGCCGACGGTGATGGGCGCGGCGACCCTTTTCGCGCGCTGGCAGCAATTTGCCAGCCGCCTGTTCGGACCGATCTCCGCCGCCGGCATGATCTGGTGGGCGGGCAGCGAAGGCATGTTCTGGGGCCATAACGCCATCGTGCGCGTGCGCGCCTTCGCCGAAAGCTGCGGCCTGCCCGAATTGCCCGGTCGCGCGCCCTTTGGCGGCCATATATTGAGTCACGACATGCTGGAGGCTGCATTGCTGCGGCGGCGCGGCTGGGACGTGCATATGGTGACGGCCGACGACAGTTTCGAGGAATTCCCGCCCTCCATGCCCGACCTGTTCACCCGCGACCGCCGCTGGTGTCAGGGCAATATCCAGCATGTGCCGCTGCTGATCCGCATCGCGGGCCTGCATCCATTGAGCCGGTTTCAGCTGCTGGTCGGAGCGACCGCCTATTGCACGTCGCCCATGTGGCTGGCGCTGATGCTGGTGGTGCTGGGCGGCGCGGCCAGCGGCACCTGGCCGCCGGCCGAGGTGCTGCCATCGGGCGCGCTGCTGGGCGTCACCGCGCTATTGCTGTTCGGTCCCAAAATTCTCGCCATATTCTGGGCGATGGCGGACCCGGCGCGGCGCATCGGCTTTGGCGGCGCATTGCGGATGACGCGCGGCGTGCTGGTCGACATCATCCTGTCCATTCTGATGGCGCCGGTCGCGATGCTGACCCAGACGATCAACCTTGTCACCATATTGATGGGGCGCAAGGCGAGCTGGAACGGCCAGACCCGCGACCGCGACGGCATGGCCATCGGCAGCGCGATCTGGTTGTTCAAATGGCATATCCTGCTGGGCGTCGGCCTGACCTGGCTGGCGGTCGAGGCAGGCGCGGTCGGCTGGACGCTGCCCGTCGTCGCGGGCCTGTTTGCAGCGCCCCTGCTCGCGGCGATCACCGCGCGCAAGGATTTGGGCATACGGGCGGAAAGAAGCGGTCTGTTCCAGGTCGCCGACCCATGGTGGCGCACGCAAAGCTATCGCCCGCTGCGATTCCGCTGGCCCAATGGCGAAAAGCGCCGCGCTATCGCGGCCAATGACGAATAGTCTGTAAACGCGCCCCGCGCCGATAGCAGGCGGAAACTGCGCCCTTCACTCGTCCCAGTCGCGCAGTTTTTCGCGCAGCTTGTCGAGCGCGGCCTTCTTGATCTGGCACACGCGCGCCGCGCCGATGTCCAGCGTCTGGCCGATTTCCTCCAGGTTCATTTCCTCGACGAAATAGAGTTGCAGCACCATCGCCTCGCGCTGGGGCAGTTCGCTGATGCAGGCGACCAGCGCCTTTTTCAGCGATTCGCGCTCCAGCACCTGGTCGGCGCGGTCCTCCACATCGGCGAACCACATGGACTGGTCGGAATAGACCTCATCCATGCTGGTGTGCTGGACCATCTCGACGCTGTCGGCGACCTCGCGATAGGCGGCGGGCTCCAGCCCCATCTCGCTCGACATTTCCGCCTCGGTCGGCAGCCGGCCCAACTGCTGCTCCAGCCGACCCCGGACCCCGGCAATTTCTTTCCGCCTGGCCATTGCCGACCGGCAAAGCGTTGCCTGCCTGCGCAAATGGTCGATCATCGCGCCGCGTACGCGCAGCTGTGCATAGGCGGCAAAGCCAAGCCCGCGATCCTCGAAACTATTCGCCGCCTCGACCAGCGCGACCATGCCGATCTGAAGCAGATCCTCGACTTCGATGGCGGTGGAAACACGGCCGTGGACATGCCAGGCGATCTTGCGCACCAGCGGCATATATTGGCGGGCCAGCCGTTCGGGGCTATGCTCACCAGGCTTGCCATAAGTGTGAGCGCCAACCGCGATCTTGTTCATATACATGACCTAGTTCCAGCTTCTTTCAAGCCACGCGTTCGCGCATCTGATCCCGCTTTGGCAGCGGATCATGGCGGGGCGTTGGCCGCGATTCATTGCCTACCACCGCAACCACTTCCACACCCTTACCGTCGGGAATTTCCAGGAAGGACAGCACCGGCGTTTCGGGCAGGTGCGGCTTGAACAGGCGGGCAAGCGCCCGCCGCGCGACGGGCGAGGTGACGATGGCGAAATTGCGCGCCTGGCCCAGCATCGGGCGGGCGGCGTTCACCACCTGCTCGACGATGCGGTTGGCAAGGCTCGGCTCGATCGGATGACGGGCGTCGCCCGCGACCCGCATCGCCTGCGCCAGCATCGCCTCCAATTCGCCATCCAGCGTGATGACCGGCAGCGGCATCTTCACGGGCACCAGCCCCTGAATGATGAGCGCGCCGATGCGCTGGCGCACCGCCTCGACCAGTTGCTCGTGGCTCATGTCGGGGCGCGCGCCATCGACCATCGCTTCGCAGATGCGACGGAAATCCTTGAGCGCGATGCCTTCGCTCAGCAGCGCGCGGCACAGCGCGCTGATCTGCGTCAGGTTGAGCAGGCCGGGCGTCAGCCCGTCGACCAGCTGCGGCGCCACATCCTTCAGATTGTCGAGCAGCTTGCGCGCTTCGTCCAGGCCGAACATTTCGGCCGCGTTCATCGCGATCAGCTGGTTGAGATGGGTCGCGACGACCGTCGGCGGATCGACCACGGTATAGCCCGCCACGACCGCTTCGCTCCGCTTGGCCTGCGCAATCCAGACTGCGTCCAGCCCAAAAGTCGGGTCCTTGGCCGGGCGGCCGGTGACGGTGCCTTCCAGCGCGCCACTGTCAAGCGCCAGCAGGTCGTCGGACCAGATTTCGTCCTCGCCCACGACGACGCCGGCGATGGTGATGCGATACTGGTTCGGCTCCAGCGCCAGATTGTCCTTCACCCGCACCATCGGCACGACGAAGCCCAGTTCCTTGGACAGCTGGCGACGGATGCCGGTGATGCGGGCCATGAGCGGCGCGCCCTTGCGCTCGTCGACCAGGGAGATGAGACCATAGCCGATCTCCAGCCCCAGGATCGCGCCGTCCGATACATCGTCCCATTCGATGAGCGCGGGATTGGGCGCGGGCGGCGGCGGCGCGGGTTCGGCGGCCTTTTTCTGGCTCGCCTTGCGCAATTGCCACGCGATCCCGCCGGCAACGGCAGCGGCGGGCAGGATAATCATGTGCGGCATGCCCGGCAGGATGCCCAGGAAGCCCAGGATCGCGGCGACCGGCACCCAGGCGCGGCCAGTGCCGAATTGTCCGGCGACCTGCGCCGACAGGTCCTGCTCGCTCTTGACGCGGGTGACGATGGATGCCGCCGCGATAGACAGCAGCAGCGCGGGAATCTGCGCTACCAGCGCGTCGCCGATCGCCAGGATGATATAGGTCTGCGCGGCCTCGCCCATGGCCAGGCCATGGCTGACGACGCCCAGGATGATGCCGCCGATGATGTTGATCACCAGGATCAGGATGCCCGCGACCGCGTCACCCTTCACGAACTTGCTGGCGCCGTCCATCGACCCGTAGAAATCCGCTTCTGTCGCGACTTCGGCGCGGCGGATCTTGGCTTCTTCCGGGGTCAGCAGGCCCGCGTTCAGGTCGGCGTCGATCGCCATCTGTTTGCCCGGCAAGGCGTCCAGCGTGAAGCGCGCCGACACTTCGGACACGCGGCCCGCGCCCTTGGTGATGACGACCAGGTTGATGATCATCAGGATGGCGAAGACGAAAATGCCCACGACATAATCGCCGCCGATCAGGAAATGGCCGAACGCTTCGATCACCTGCCCCGCCGCATCCGCGCCTTCATGCCCCGACACCAGCACCACGCGGGTCGAGGCGACGTTGAGCGCCAGGCGCAGCAGCGTCGCGAACAGAAGGACGGTGGGAAAGCTGGAGAAGTCGAGCGGCTTGGCGGCGTTCAGCGCCACCATCAGCACAGCGAGCGAGATCATGATGTTGGTGATGAAGCCGATATCCAGCATGACCGCCGGGACCGGCACCATCATGAACAGGACCACCATCAGGGTTGCGAACGGCAGCACAGCGCCCTTGGCGGCGCTCATCCAGATCTTCGCTTTGACTTGGGCAGGGGACATGGTCGGCCGTTACCTTCCGAGGGTGGCAAGCATGAGATAGGCAAGACGCGCCGTCTGCGGCTGCGGCCGGACGCTGACGTCGGGCTGTTGGCTCAGGCGCTGGGTTTCGATCCGCACATAATCGGCTGGCTGGACGGTCCGTGCGCCGCCCGGCAAGCTGGCGGCGGCGCCGGAGGCGTCCGCATATTGGACCGGGCCGCCCAGGCTGTCGGAGCTTTTCTGCAACTTGGCGGCGAAACGGTCGCGAATGTCCGAAAAGCTGCGGGCATTGCCCGACCGGTCGTAGAAGATCGACCGGTTGGCGCGCGCGGCGGACGGGAAGAGCGAGGCGGCGCTCGCATCGGGCGCGCGATCATGGACCGACAGGAATTTGGTCGCCCCGCCCACGCCCAGGAAATGCGCGAGATAAAGGTCGACCGGCTCGGCCTCCCGGCCCAGCTTCGATTCCAGATAGGCCTTGTTATCGGCGGCATGCTGCGCCGCCATCACCGAAGCGGTTTCGGGATGCTTGCGCAGATCGAGTATCTGCTGGCGCAATTGCGGATCGGACACATAATAGCGGCCATTGCTGCCCTGGCTGATCGCGTCCGAAGCCCAGCCCAGCCCATATTCGCTGCCATGCTTGTCGATGACGGCCAGCCAGCTCTGGTCGATGAACTGATAAAGGCCGGTGGCAGACGAGGTGGTTGCGCGCGCCGTGGGGTTCAGGCTCGACTCGATCTTGGCCTGACCCAGCAGATAGCTGAAGTCGACACCCGTGCGCCGGCTCGCCATGGCGATCGCGTTGGTGACGCGATTGCCGGTCGATCCGGAGGTTGCCGAAATGTCTGCGAATGCCGACACGATGCTCAAAATCCTCAATTGCTAGCGAGGACATTAGAGCAAGGCTTGTGCCAAGATTTGGTTAACGCGGCGGCAGGAAATCGACCCCGTCCGAACGAAAAACGGCGCCCGAAGGCGCCGCTTTAGCTTTAACGATGATTTTTTTTCAGCGGCCGTATGTCAGCGGCGCGGCGCGCGCGCCATGCGACGCCAGGATGGACAGGCGCTGGCTGGCATGATCGGCCAGCAGGTTGACCCGCACCCGTGCGCTTTCGATGAGCGGCAGCATCGCGCTGATACGCTCGACCACCGCCGGGTCGGATCGCCAGGCGCCAACGGCCCGCACCGCAGCAGCCGCGCGGCTCACCCGGTCGCTCGCCTGCTCGATCGCCGTCACGTCGCTGCCGGTCAGCGCGTCGCGCAAGCCGTCAAACGCGGTGAACAGGTCATCAAGGGCAGCAAGGCCAAGCGGCATGGCGGCAAATCCTTATGTCTGGGGCAAATCGAGTTCGAGCATCCGTTCGGCGATCGCATCCGCATTCACCGGATAATTGCCCGACGCGATCGCGCTCTTGATCGCGGCGATCTTGTCCATGTCCACCGGCGCGCCTTCGGCCGCCATGCGGGCGGCGGGGCTAGCGACGTCCGCCGCAGCCGACGCCGGTACGGAACCGGCAGGCGCGGCAGCGCGGGTCTTGCCGCTTTCGCGCAGGCTGGTCGCGCCGATCGCATTGCCGATGCTCTGTCCAACAGAGTTGATCATGACTTTAATCCTTCACTCGTCCTTTGACCCTTATAACGGACAAGTTCAAAAATCATTAAATCCTGGAATGCGCACCATGCCCATATCGACGATCTGGGCGAAAATCGGCGGGCTTTTGCGGTCTTCGCGCACGCGGATCGTGTCGCCGACCGCGCCGCCTTCGTCCGCGATCATCATGCGCGATACGCTGAAACTGGCATTGCCTGCCATCAGCTGCACCGGATCGCCCTTGCGCACCACATCTTCCCTGGGCGCGGCGGCGACGGCGGCGCGGGTAAAGCCGTTCGACGGCGCAGCGCGCGGCGCGGCACCGGGCACGGGGCCATAGCTGGCGGCGGCGACGCCCTTGACCAGCGGTACGCGGATGCGCCAGCCCAGCGCCTCGCACTTCACCATCGCCGCGCCGAAGACCGGGCCTTCGACCGTGGGGGTGCTGGGGCAGGCGGCGAGGCGCAGCCGCCGGTCGACCGGGGCGGCCGGACCACCCGGCTCGCCCATATTGGCGCCGACGGTCATCGCGACAAGGCTGTCGATGCGATCGAGATTTTCGAACGTCTGCTGCGCCAGCGCGGGCTGCACGGTGGCAATCGCGGCGGTGGCGGAGAGGATGAACGAAAGGCGAAGCACGGGCAGTCTCCTGTCAAAAACAGAGTGTCTTCCCATGGCCTCCGCAATTTTCGTGCCAGTCGGATCAATTCGCGGCCTTGCTGCCGGGGGCGACGCGGATCCACTGCCCCTGCCCGTCCGCCTGCCCGTCCGCCTGGTCCAAGCCCCGGATCAGCAGCCGGTCACGAGAAAGGCCGCGTGCCTGCAAGGCGCGCGCGACCGCGCCCAAACGCGCCGCGGCCAGGTCCCATTCGTCGAACCGTTCGTGCTGCGTGTCCGCGCCACGACTGCGGATCTCGATGCTCGGCCCGCTGGCGAACCGGTGCGCCAAAGCGGCAATCCGTGCCTCTCCCTGCGCGCTCAACAGAGCCTCGCCCGGCAGGAACAGATCGGCGGCTCGAATCTCGACGCCATCGGCCATCGGCCGCCCGCCAAATTGCCGACTGACCTGCGCCAGCATGGCGTCGCGCCGCGATCCGCTCGCCTGCAACAGCACGAAGAAAGCGAGCAGCAGCAAGAGCAGATCGGCAAAGCTGACCGCCCAGCGATTGCGCCGCGCAAGGGGGATAGGGGGCGCGCTCATGCCACTTCGCGCATGGCCGCGCGACGCAAAGGCGCATTTTCACGCCGGGCGATCACCAGCATCCGGTCCGCCGCCTCGCGCTGCCAGGCCAGTTCCCGCTCCGACAGGTCGGCCAGGCGCGCAGCGATGGGCGCGGCGAGGATGTTGGCGATTACGACGCCATAGAAAGTGGTGAGCAGCGCCAGCGCCATTGACGGCCCCAGCGCGGCCGGGTCTTCCATCGCGGCGAACATGCCGATCAGGCCCAATATCGTGCCCGCCATGCCCAATGCCGGCGCGGCGTCGGCGACCGACAGCCAGACGCGATGCGCCGCGCCATGGCGCTGCGCCCGGTCGGCCAGCGTCTGCGTCGCCCACAGCGCGAATTGTTCGGTGCGGTCGCAATTGGCCAGCTTGTGCGCGGCCTGCGTCAGGAAAGGATGGGCGGTCTTCACCCGATCGGTGCAGGACAGGCCGCGCAATTGCGCGACATGGTCGATCTGAAGCAGGGCGGCGCGCGCCGCATCCTGATCGCGCAAGGGATCGGCGCGCAGCAACGGCGCCAGCGCCCCGATCGCGCGCCCGCAAGCAGCAAGGCCATTTTGAAACAGCGCCACCAGCGCCACCCCGCCCAGCATCGCCGGCAGCGTTGCCGGATCGAACAATTGGCTGAAAATCGCGAGCATGCGCTATGTCGTCCCCATCGTTCATCGACGGCCGGCAACGCCCTGCCGCCGACCGGCAAAAATTTGCCGCCCTTGCCGCCCTACCTGCGGAACGCCTGTATTTCCGTGCTTTCCCGCCGTGCCGATGCGTCACCCACGCAAATTGGCACGGCTCTTGCTGATCACAGGCTGGATCACCCGCAGGCGACGCCATCAGGCTTCAGAACGGCGGGTAAAGGCGAAACTTTAGAGCGAATTTTGAGCATGTCGGTCGAAGACAATCTGTTCGGGATACACGGAAAGGCGCTGGCGCTTCGTTCGCAGCGCCTGTCCCTGCTCGCGTCCAACATCGCCAATGCCTCCACGCCCGGTTACAAGGCGCGCGACATCGACTTTGAAGCCGCGCTCAAGGAAGCGACGGCGCAATCGTCGGGCGCGACCTCCACCGACATGGGCAAGGCGGTCGAAGACGCCATGGGCTATCGCGTGCCGCTTCAGCCCAGCCTTGACGGCAATACGGTTGAACTCAGCACCGAACAGACGCTGTTTGCCGAAAACGCCGTCAAATATCGCACGACCCTCTCCTTCCTTGAGGGCCGGATCAACACCATCAACCGTGCGCTGAAGGGAGAATGAGCATGAGCGGCAATGGCTCCATGAACATTTTCGACATCGCCGGCCGCGCCATGAGCGCGCAGCTGGTGCGTCTCAACACTACCGCGTCCAACATGGCGAACGCCGGCAATGTGACCGGCAGCGCGCAGGACGCCTATCGCGCGATCAAGCCGGTCTTCACGTCCGTGACGGACAGCCCGGGCGTATCGACGGTCAAGGTGTCGGACGTCGTCACCACGAAGGCCGAACCGACCAAGCGCCACGACCCCAATCATCCGCTGGCCGACGCCAATGGCGATGTGTGGGAAGCGGCGGTCGATAGCAATGCCGAGCTGGTCGACATGATCGAGACCGCCCGCATGTACCAGAATAATGTCCAGGTGCTCAACACCGCCAAGTCCCTGATGCTCGAAACCATAAGGATCGGCAAATGACGAGCGTTTCCACCGTCACCGACAGCGCCGGGCTTTCGGTCTACAATCCCAATGCGACCGTCGGCACCGGCAGCGCGACGATGGATCAGGCGAGCTTCCTGAAGCTGCTGACCGCGCAGATGCAATATCAGGACCCGTTCGAACCGGTCGACAATGCCGAGATGGTGTCGCAGATGGCGACCATCACCAATTCCAGCGGCATCGCCGAGATGAACGCCAATCTGGCGTCGATCAAGGAAGAGCTCACCGGAACGCGGCTGGGCGATGCGGCAAGCTGGATCGGCAAGTCGATGCTGGTCCAGAGCAATGTCGCCGTGCCCGACGCCAGCGGCTATTACGCCGGCCAGATTACTTTCGCCGACGCCACCGATGGCGCGACCGTCGACCTCGTGGATGGTAGCGGCAATGTCGTCAAGACCATCGACTTGGGGTCGCAGCAGGCGGGCGACGTGACCTTCTATTGGGATGGCAAGGACGACACGGGCGAAACAGTGTCCACCGACGCCCTGCAGGTGAAGGTCAACGGCGCCACCCCCAGCAAGGTCGCGACCTGGGCCACCATCGCCGCCGTCCAGTCACCCGCGGACGGTTCGTCCTCCAAACTGATCACCGCGCTGGGCAGCTACAGCCCGTCCGACGCGCTGAGCCTGATGTAATTTCCAACCCCATCCTTTTCACCCAAGGAGCAACGCCATGTCCTTTTATGTATCGCTTTCCGGCCTCAAGGGCGCGCAGGCTGACCTGTCCGCCATCTCCAACAATGTCGCCAACGTGAACTCCACCGCCTTCAAGAAGAGCAAGGCGCAGTTCGGCGACATCTTCGCCGCCTCGCCGATGCAGACGACGCATCAGGTCGCGGGCCAGGGCGTGCGCGTGCAGGGCATCACCCAGCAGTTCACGCAGGGCACCATCGAAACCACCGACAAGACGCTGGACCTCGCCATCACCGGCGAAGGCTTCTTCACCGTGAAGGGCGAGGATGGCACGATCAGCTACACCCGCAACGGCGCCTTTGCCGTCGACAATGACCGTTATGCCGTCGACACTACCGGTTCGCGCATTCAGGTGTTCGCGGTCGATCCCGAAACCGGCGAGCTGACCACGCCGCCGACCAGCGCCACCGGCCCGGGCGACCTTACCGACCTGCAAATCCCCACCACCTACAACAACGAAGCCGACGGCGCGCAGCTGACCAGCGTCGGCGTGTCTAAGGAGGGGCTGGTTTCGGCCATCTACGCCGATGGCAGCACCGTTTACCTGGGCCAGGTCGCAATGGCGTCCTTCAACAGCCTGGAAGGGCTGCGCCAGCAGGGCGACGCGCACTGGACCTCCACCGTGGAAAGCGGCAACCCGATCCTGGGCACCGCCAATCAGGGCATGTTCGGTTCGGTCAACTCCGGCTCGCTGGAACGCTCCAACGTCGATATCACGGACGAACTGGTCCAGCTGATCGCCGCCCAGCGCAATTTCCAGGCGAACAGCAAGGCGATCGAGGCGGCCAATACGCTGACCACCACCATCGTCAACATCCGCACCTAAACCCCCTCGGCGGGAAAGGCATCCCGTTCGTGCTGAGTAGAGGCTGAGCGTGTCGAAGCCTCATATCGAAGCATCCTTCGATACGCCATTTCGACTTCGCTTTATGGCTACTCAGGGCGAACGGCCGATAGAAAGGATAGGTAAGCCATGGACCGGCTCGTCAACACGGCACTGACGGCGATGCGCGGCGCGATGGCGCGGCAGGCGTCGATCGCGAACAACCTCGCCAATGCCAACACCGTTGGTTTTCGCGCGGAAATCGCCAATGCCGAAACGCGCTGGATCCAGGGCGAAAGCTTCGACACGCGCGCCCAGGCCTCCGAACAGGTGATCGCCGCCGACATGGCGCAAGGCGCGGTCACCGAAACGGGCAATCCGCTCGACGTGGCGCTGGACGGGGACGCACTGCTCACCGTCCAGGCCACCGACGGCAGCGAAGCCTATACGCGCCGCGGCGACCTCAAGGTTTCCGACAGCGGCCTGCTGACCACCGGCGACGGCCTGCCCGTGCTGGGCGAGGGCGGCCCGGTCATCCTGCCGCAAATGGACAGCGTCTCCATCGCCAAGGATGGCAACATCTGGGGCGTGCCCCAGGGCGGCGACCCGGCCAATCCGCAGCAGGTCGACAAGCTCAAGCTGGTCAATGCGGCCGGATCCAGCATCGCCAAGGGCAATGACGGCCTGTTCCGCGAAGTCAATGGCGGCGCCCTGCCCTCCGATCCGCTCGCCACCGTGACATCGGGATCGCTGGAAGGATCGAACGTCAATTCGACCCAGGCGCTGATCGACATGATCGAGGCCAGCCGCGCATGGGAAACGCAGGTCAAGATGATCGACACCGCCAAACAGCTGGACGATGGCGGCGCGTCGCTGATGCGCCTCGACAGCTAGGCCCTATGGTTAATATTGGCACGCCTCTTGCTTTGATGCGTGCATGAGCGATCCGCTTGAGGATCGCGCCGACGACTGAGCGGCCCGCTTGAGGACCGCGCCACGGAGAATGCACGATGAGCAACGCCGCCCTTCATGTCGCCCGCACCGGCCTTGACGCGCAGAACACGAAGATGCGCGTCATCGCCAACAACCTGGCGAACGTCAACACGACCGGTTTCAAGAAGGACCGCGCCGATTTCGAGACGCTGGCCTATCAGCAGATCGTGCAGGCCGGGGCCAATTCCGACGCCGAAAACAAGTTCGCCACTGGGCTGAACCTGGGATCGGGCGTGGCGCTTCAGGGCACCAGCAAGATCAATACGCAGGGCACGCTGACCCAGACCAGCAACGCGCTGGACATGGCGATCGAGGGATCGGGCTATTTCCAGGTGCAGCAGCCTGACGGTTCCATCGCCTATACGCGCGCCGGCAATTTCAGCGTCACCGCCGAAGGGACGATCGTCACCGGCGACGGGCTGCCGCTCATCCCGCAGATCACCGTGCCGCAGGGCGCGACATCGGTGTCGATCGGCAATGACGGCACGGTGTCCGCGACGTTGCAGGGCGAAAGCGAACCCAGCCAGCTCGGCCAGATCGAGCTTGCCAGCTTCATGAACCCGTCGGGCCTGCAATCCGTCGGCGGCAACCTGCTGGTCGAAACCGCCGCCAGCGGCACGCCGCAGGTCGGGATCGCGGGGTTGGAAGGGCGCGGCGTCATCCGCTCGGGCTATCTGGAAACATCCAACGTCAACATCGTCGAGGAACTGGTCGACATGATCGAGACGCAGCGCGCCTATGAGGTCAACAGCAAGATGATCAAGGCGACCGACGAAATGCTCCAGTACGTCAACCAGAATATCTGAGCCATCATGATGCGCCTGTCCTTCGCCCTTGTCGCCGCCGTTTCCGTGCTTGCCCTCGCCGCATCGCCCGCCGATGCGCGCAAGAAGAAGCGCGAGGTGGAGCGCGAATATTTCGCGCCGACCGTCATTGCCCAGCCGGCCGCGCCTGCCGCCAACGGCTCCATCTTCCAGACGTCGGTCGGCTATACGCCGCTCACCAGCGGCGCGCGCGCCACCACCGTTGGCGACATCATCACCATCGTGCTGGTCGAACGCACCCAGGCGTCCAAGAGCAACAGCGCCGACACTAGCCGCAGCGGCTCCTTCGGGCTGACGCCGCCGACCACCGGCGTGCTTTCCAAGTTGTTTTCGGCAAGTGACGTCGCGATGGGCGGCAATAACGGCTTCACCGGCAAGGGCGCGGCGACCCAGTCGAACGCGCTGTCGGGCGAAATCACCGTCACCATCGCGCAGGTCTATCCCAACGGCACCATGCTGGTGAAGGGCGAGAAGGCGTTGACGCTCAATCGCGGTGACGAATTCATCCAGATCAGCGGCCTCGTCCGCCAGGCCGACATCAGCCCGGACAACCGCATCGCCTCGACCCGCGTCGCCGACGCCAAGATCATCTACAAGGGCAAGGGCGAGATCGCCAATGCCAGCCGCCAGGGCTGGCTCCAGCGTTTCTTCTCCGCGATCAGCCCCTTCTGATGGAGAGCCAAGTGAGCGTTTTCCACCGCCTCTTTTCATTACTCCCCTGGAAGGGGAGGTGGCAGGGCGCAGCCCTGACGGAGGGGTGTCACCCCATCGACAGAGGGATGCCCCTTTACCACCAGCGTCGCTGGCGGCTCCCCTCCCCTTCCAGGGGAGGGTGGTTCGTCGCGCTGGTCGCCGCCTTCGCCCTCGTCACCCCGGCCCATGCCGAGCGGATCAAGGATCTCGGCACGTTCCAGGGCGTGCGACCCAACCAGCTGACCGGCTACGGCATTGTCGTTGGCCTCGCCGGCACGGGCGACGACAGCATCGAATATGCGACGCAGGGCATGAAGGGCGTGGTGTCGCGCTTTGGCCTGACGCTGCCGCAGGGCGTCAATCCGGCGCTTAAGAACGCCGCGGCCGTGCTGGTGACGGCCGACCTGCCCGCTTTTTCCAAGCCCGGCCAGCGGTTGGACGTTACCGTGTCGGCGCTGGGCAAGGCCAAGTCGCTGCGCGGCGGCACGCTGATCATGACCCCGCTGCGCGGCGCGGACAATGAAATCTACGCCATGGCGCAGGGCAACCTTGCCGTCGGCGGCCTCGGCGTATCCGGCGCCGATGGCAGCCAGGTGTCGGTCAACATCCCCTCGGCCGGCCGCATCCCCAGCGGCGCGACGGTCGAACGGGCGGTGGCCACCGGTTTCGACACCGCGCCCACCTTGACCTTCAACCTTGCCGAAGCGGACCTGACGACCGCGCTGCGCGTGGCCGATGGCATCAACCGCGCCTTTGGCGACAACCGGGCGAGCGCGGTCGACGCTGTATCGGTGACGATCGCCGCCGCGCCCGGCGCGGGGCAGCGCATCATGATGATGGGCATGATCGAAAATATCGAGGTTGCGCCCGCCGACGCGCCGGCCCGCGTCATCGTCAACGCGCGCACCGGCACGGTCGTCATCAACGGCGCGGTCAAGATTCATCCGGCCGCCGTCGCGCACGGAAAACTGACGGTCAGCGTCAATGAATCGCCCCGCGTGGTGCAGCCCGCGCCCTTCAGCCAGGGGCAGACCGCGCTGGAGCCGTCGAGCAACATCAGCATCGACGAGCAGAAAAAACCGATGGTCAATTTTAAAGGTGGGGCGTCGCTGGCCGATATAGTCAAGGCGGTCAACGCCATCGGGGCATCCCCCGCGGACATGGTCGCGATCCTCGAAGCCTTGAAACAGGCGGGCGCGATGAAAGCCGATCTGGTGGTGCTGTGATGCAGGTGACGACAACTTCCTCGACGACGGCAACGGCCGGGTCCGGCGCGGGCGGCGCGAACCGCGCCGCGCTGGACAAGGTCGCCCAGCAGTTCGAAGCGGTGTTCCTGCGCCAGATGATCGGCGCGATGCGCTCGGCCAGCCTGGCCGAGGGCATCACCGATTCCAGCGCCACCCAGCAATTTCAGGACATGGCCGACGCGCGCACCGCCGACGCCATGGCCAGCAAGGGCGCCATGGGCATTGCCGAACTGCTGATCAAGCAATTTGGCGCGCGCGTCGCCCCAACAGCTGCCGATGCGCCCGCCCCTGACGGCGCGGCCGGGACGCCCGGCGCATGAGCGACCTTTTCATCATCGGGTCGTCGGGGACCAAGGCCTATCGCACTGCGATGGCCGCCATTTCCGAAAATATCGCCAATGCCGGCACCGATGGCTATGCCCGGCGCACGGTGACGACGGCGGAATCGGGCGCGTCCACCTCGACCATGTCGCTCTACATCGCGAAAGCAAATTTCGGCGGCACGCAGGTGATGGGCGTTGACCGCGCGAGCGACCCCTATCTTGACGCGACGGTGCGCTCGACCGGCATGACGTTGGGCAGCACGACGGCGCGGCTGCGTTGGCTGACCGACGCGGAAACCGCGATGAACGACAGCAGCACGGGCGTCGGCCAGCTGATGACCAGCATGTTCCAGAACATGGAAAAGCTGGCCGCCAGCCCCGGCGACACGTCGCTGCGCGTCACCACGCTCGACAGCATCAGCCGCGTGGCGCAATCGTTCAACCAGACCGCGGCCGACCTTAAAAATGTGTCGGACGGCATTGCGACCGAAGCCACCGCCTCGGTCGAAACGATCAACCGTTCGCTCTCCGCGCTCGCCAATATCAACAACAGCCTGCTGCGCGCGCAACCGGGCACGTCCGCTTATGCCCAGTTGCTCGACAGCCGCGACGCGGCCTTGCAGGACCTGTCGGAAAATCTGAACGTCACGATCAGCTTCGGCGCGCATGACAGCGCCGAAATCAGCTTTGCCGGGCAGACATTGGTGAGCGGCAACAGCGCCGCCAGCCTGTCGGTCGCCGCCAATGCCGATGGCACGCTGGCGCTCAGCCTTGCCGACGGCACCGCGCTCGGCGCGCCCGCCAATGGCACGCTGGGCGGCCTGTTTTCCGCCGCGCAGACCGTCACCGAACGCCGCGCCAGCCTCGACACGCTGGCCGAAAAATTCGTCACCGACGTCAATGCCTGGCATGCGCAGGGCCTGACGGACGCTGGCGACGCGGGCGTCCCGCTCCTCTCCTATGGCGGCGGCGCGGCCAATGTGACGGCGCTCGTCACCGATCCGGCTTTGCTGGCGCTCAAGTCCGCCGATGGCACGCTTAACGGCAATCTTCTGACCGTCACCTCCACCTTGCGCGGCAATGGCAGCGTCGAACAGGCCTGGACATCGCTGGTCGCCACCCACGCCAATCTGTTGGGCGCGACCCAGGCGGAATTTGACACCGCGACCAACCGCAGCGACCAGGCCGTCGCCGCGCGCGAGGCGGTAAGCGGCGTCGATCTCGACATGGAAGCGGCCGACCTCTTGCGCCTGCAACAGGCCTATTCGGGCTGCGCCAAGATATTGCAGATCGCCAAGGAAACCATCGATTCCATCCTCAACATCATCTGACCGGCAAAGGGCTGACCCATGGTAGGCATCACCAACAAGATCATGCTCGCTGAAATGCGCCGGCAACAGAAATTGTCGCAAAGCATCGTCGACGGGCAGACCGCCATTTCGACCGGCATCACGCTCAACAAGCCGTCCGACAATGCGCTCGCCTGGGTGCAGGTGTCCGACATCGGCCGCGCGCAGGCGCAGCAGGCCGCCTGGCAGGCCAATGTCAGCTATGGCACGACCCGCGCCGCCACCGCCGAATCCAACCTGTCGGAAATCAACAACCTCCTCACCCGCGCGCAGGAACTGGTGACGTCGGCCCGTAACGGGTCACTGAACGACACCAGCCGCGCCGCCATAGTCGAGGAACTGGGCACGATCCGCACCACGATCGACGAAATGCTCAACCAGACCGATTATCAGGGCACGCCCGTATTCGATGACGGGCAAAGCACGCTCGTGCCGGTGAGCCGGGGCCTCAACCTGGCGGTTGTCGGCACCAGGCAGGAAGTGTCGGAGGGGATCGACGTCAATGGCACGCCCATGTCGATCAACGCCGTGCTCGCCGCCAGCATCGCCGCCGTCGAAAGCGGCGTCGACGCGGACATTGCCGGCTCGCTCGACGGGGTGAAGGCGGCGCAGGCGCACATCACCGTCGAACAGGCCAAGCAAGGCGTGCGCAGCGACCGGTTGGAGGTCATCGGCGACCGGCTGACCGATGTCGACATTGACCTCACCGAACGGCGGGCGGACCTGGAATCCACCGATCTTCAGGAAGTGATCTCGCGCGTCCAGTCGCAGCTGTTGCAACTTGAAGCGGCGCAGTCCGCCTATGCGCGCATCAACCAGAAGACGCTGTTCGACCTCATCAGCTGATGGTCGCGTAAAAAGGCGTCGACGTCCTAAAGCGGATGCTAACCAGTCCGTATTAACCAGAAAGGGACCAGCGCACCGGCGCTGACGCAGCCACCGCCACACAGGCGCTACTTTCGGGGATAGTCATGTTCGCAATCATCGGCCTTGTCGTGCTTCTGGGCATGGTGTTCGGCGGCTTCATCTTCACCGGCGGCGATATCGGCCCGGTGCTCCACGCGCTTCCGCACGAAATGCTGATCATCGGCGGCGCGGCCGTCGGCGCGCTCATCATCGGCAATTCGGGCGCGGACCTGAAGGCGCTGGGCGGCGGCCTTGCCAAGGTGTTCAAGGGGCCCGCCTACAAGAAACAGGATTTCCTCGACTGCATCTTCCTCGTCAGCAAGCTGATGAAGACGCTGCGGGTCGAAGGGCCGGTGGCGCTCGAACCCCATATCGAGGATCCGGGCACCTCCCCCATCTTCGCCGAATATCCCAAGCTGATGAAGGACAAGACGCTGATCCACCTGATCAGCGACACGCTGCGGCTGGTCGTCGTCTCGTCCGGCACCCTGGATCCCCATGCGGTGGAGGAGGTGATGGACAACAGCCTCAAGACCCATCACCATGAAGCGCTCAAGCCCGCCGACAATCTTCAGGGCCTGGCCGACGCGCTGCCGGCGCTGGGCATCGTCGCGGCGGTGCTGGGCGTGGTCAAGACGATGGGTTCGATCGACCAGCCGCCTTCGGTGCTGGGCGCGATGATCGGATCGGCGCTGGTCGGCACCTTCCTGGGCGTGCTGCTCGCCTATGGCATGGTCAACCCCTTCGCCAATCGCTGCCGCGCGGTGATCGAGCAGGACGGCGCCATCTATCATGTGGTCAAGCAGATCATCATCGCCTCGCTGCACGGCCACCCGCAGCCGCTGGTGATCGAAGCCGCGCGTTCCAGCCTGATCCACGCCAACCAGCCCGGCTTTGCCGAGGTGTTCGACGGCATGCGGAACAAATAAGCCATGGCCGAGAAAAAGCGCGGCGCGAACGAGCCTGAACCAAGGCCGATCATCGTCAAGAAAATCATCGTCGACGGGCATGGCGGTCATCATGGCGGCGCGTGGAAGGTCGCCTATGCCGACTTCGTGACGGCGATGATGGCCTTCTTCCTGCTGATGTGGCTGCTGGGCGCGACCACCGAAAAGCAGCGCAAGGCGCTGGCCGATTATTTCACGCCGACGCTGGTGGAGCTCAAAATGGCGTCGGCCGGGTCGACCGGCCTGATGGGCGGCGACAGCCTGACGGGAAAGGATAATTATCCGACCACGGGGGGCGTGGGCAATCTGTCCATCACCATCCCGCGCGACGCCACCGGCACCAAGGACCAGGGCGGCAAGGCGATGCGCGCGGCCGACCGGCAGAAGTTCGAATCGATCAAGAAGGATCTGGAAGCGCGCATGAACCGCAAGGGCCTGTCGCGCCTGCGCAAGAATGTCCGCTTTACCGAAACCCGCGAAGGGTTGCGCATTGACCTGATCGACGAAGCCGATTTCGCGATGTTCGCCATGGGCACCGACCGGCTCGTCCCCGAAGCGCGCGCGCTGGTGGGCGAAGTGGCGAGCGTTCTGCAGACCATGCCCAACGACCTCATCGTGCGCGGTCATACCGACGCCCTGCCCTATGCGTCGGGCAAGTCGATGAACAATTGGCGCCTGTCGTCCGCCCGCGCGGAATCGACGCGCCAGGCGCTGGCGGACAGCGGCATCGGCAATCCCCGCTTCGCCCGGATCGAAGGCGTCGCCGACCGCGAACCGTTCGTGAAGGATAATCGCTACGACCCGCGCAACCGGCGCATGTCGATCATCCTGGGCTGGAGCCGCGGTGGCAGCGGCGATGCCAGCGACGAGGACACCGACGCTGAAACCCGCGCGGCGATCAAGGAACGCGACGATCCCCGCCGCGTCGCGCAGGAACAGGCGCGCAAGCTCGACATGGGCGGCACCGCCCTCCCCGCAGGCGTCGAACTGCTAAACCCCGCCGCGCCGGGCACATCGAGCAAGCCCGGCAAGCATTGAGGCGAGGATTTACGAGACGCGAGCCGGGGCGTCCGCAAAGCGGATTGAACTGGAATTGAACCGGCCTTTCACGCCGTTGCGTAAGGCAATGCTCGCGGTTTGGCTCAGGCGCGGACGGGTTGTGCGGTCTCATAGGCCACTTTTTCAGCACCGCACGGGCCTGCCTACCGCTGGCATAGGAGAATGTGGCGGAGCTGGTTCCGAACGCGAAAAAACGGCCCGACTTCGCAGCCGGGCCGTCCAGTGCTTCCACCCACGCGCGCGAAGGGAGTGTATTTGTCTCCGCGCGATGGTCGTGCTCGCGGGTCAGTGGCCGCGAATGAGGGCGCCTTTCGATCGGGGCATCCACCGTTCCGCCATGCCATCGGGATCAGACAGGGCGAAACGGTGGATGCGGGCGCGGTGGAATCGCGCCATAAGGGATCAGGCGGCGAACTGGTTCATCGTATTATGCGCGCCGCCAGCCTTCAGGGCCGCTTCTCCGGCGAAGTAATCCTTGTGATCGTCGCCGATGTCGGAACCGGCCATATTCTGATGCTTGACGCAGGCGATGCCCTGGCGAATTTCCTCGCGCTGGACCTGCTTGACATAGCCCAGCATCCCTTCCTCGCCGAAATAGCGCTTGGCCAGATTGTCGGTGCTGAGCGCAGCGGTGTGATAGGTCGGCAGGGTGATGAGGTGATGGAAGATGCCCGCTTCGCGCGCGGCATCCCGCTGGAAGGTGCGAATACGCTCATCCGCCTCGCGGCCCAGTTCGGTATCATCATAATCGATGCTCATCAGCCGTGCGCGATCATAGGCGGTCACGTCGCGCCCTTCCTGCGCCCAGGCGTCGTAAACCTGCTGGCGGAAGTTCAGCGTCCAGTTGAAGCTGGGCGAGTTGTTATAGACCAGCTTGGCGTTCGGGATGACCTCCCTGATGCGGCTGACCATGCCACCGATCTGGCCGATATGCGGCTTTTCGGTTTCGATCCACAGCAGGTCCGCGCCATTTTGCAGGGCGGTGATGCAGTCGAGCACGCAGCGGTCCTCGCCCGTGCCGGGGCGGAACTGGTAGAGATTGCTGGGCAGGCGCTTGGGCCGCAGCAACTGGCCGTCGCGGGTGATGAGCACGTCACCATGGCCGATCGTGGCAGGATCGACCGGATCGCAGTCGAGGAAGCTGTTATACTGATCCGCAATGTCGCCGGCCTCGCGGACATAGGCGATCTGCTTGGTGAGGCCCGCGCCCAGCGAGTCGGTCCGGGCGACGATGATGCCATCATCGACGCCCAGTTCCAGGAAGGCGTAACGGACCGCGCGGATCTTCGCGAGGAAGTCCTCATGCGGGACCGTCACCTTGCCATCCTGATGCCCGCACTGCTTTTCGTCCGACACCTGATTTTCGATCTGGATGCAGCAGGCGCCCGCTTCGATGAACTTCCTTGCCAGCAGATAGGTCGCCTCGGCATTGCCGAAGCCCGCATCGATGTCCGCGATGATGGGAACGACATGGGTTTCATAGTCGTCGATCTTGTGCAGCAGCCGATGGGTGTTGACCGCATCTTTCGCGGCCTTCGCCGCATCGAGATCCCGGAACAGCATGCCCAGTTCGCGGGCATCGGCCTGCTTGAGGAAGGTGTAGAGTTCCTCGATCAGCGCGGGGACGCTGGTCTTTTCATGCATGGACTGGTCGGGCAGCGGCCCGAATTCGGAGCGCAGCGCGGCGACCATCCAGCCCGAAAGATAGAGGTAACGCCCCTTGGTGCTGCCGAAATGCTTCTTGATGGAGATCATCTTCTGCTGGCCGATGAAGCCGTGCCAGCAGCCCAGAGACTGGGTGTAGGCGGCCGGGTCGGCATCATAGGCGGCCATGTCGGCGCGCATGATCCTGGCGGTATAGCGGGCGATGTCCAGCCCGGTGTTGAACCGGTTCTGGAGGCGCATGCGGGCGACGGATTCGGGGGCGATGCCATCCCATCCCGTGTGGCCGCCGATCAGATCATCCGCTTTGGCAATCTCGCTATGATAGGTCATGTCCTCATCCCTTCGCCTGAACATCATAGACAGCGACTTAGACAGGCGCGGCGGGATGCGGGACCGGGCATGACGTTCAGTTGTCGATCTTTACAGATTTTCTCTGTATAGTTGTAAAGTCTGTAGGGAGAGGCTTTGTGGCGAAGGATCGGCCGGTCTATATGGGGCCAAGATTGCGGCGATTGCGCCGCGAGCTGGGGCTGACCCAGGCGGACATGGCGGCAGATCTTGAGATCAGCGCATCCTATGTCGCGCTACTGGAACGCAACCAACGCCCTTTGACCGCCGACATGCTGTTGCGGCTGGCGCGCACCTATAAGCTGGACATGGCGGAAGTAGCGGGCGACGGCGGTGCGGAGCAGAGGGCGCGGCTAAGCGCGGTGCTCAAAGACCCGATGTTCGCGGACATCGACCTGCCGCCGCTCGCCAGCGAGGATGTGGCGGTCAATTATCCCGGCGTTACCGAGGCGCTGCTGCGTCTCTACACCGCCTATCGTGAGGAGCATCTGGCGCTGGCCGATCGCAGCGTGGCGCGGACGGATACGGCCGAAGCGCCCGATCCGGTGGCGGAATCCCGCCGGTTCCTGGCGGCCCGGCGCAACAGCTTTCCGCTGCTGGACGATGCCGCCGAGCGACTGGCAGGCGAGGCGGAGGCGGAAGGCGGCCTGGCGGCGTGGCTGAAGGCGCGGCACGGCCTGCGCGTGCGGCGGCTGCCGTCCGACGTGATGGCAGGATCGGTACGGCGGCTGGACCGGCATCGCGACGCGGTGCTGCTGGACGATGCGCTGGACGGGGCGAGCGCGCAATTCCAGCTGGCGTTGCAGATCGCCTATCTGGAAATGCGCAAGAGTTTCGACGCGCTGCTGAAGGAGGGGCAGTTCAGCGGGGACAGCGGGCGACGGCTGGCGCGGCGGGCGCTGGCAAGCTATGGCGCGGCGGCGATCGTGATGCCCTATGGCGCGTTCGCCAAGGCGGTGGAGGCCCGCGCCTATGATGTGGAGGCGCTCAGCCGCCAGTTCGGCACCAGTTTCGAACAGACCGCGCATCGACTGACGACCTTGCAGAAGCCGGGGCAGGAGCGCGTGCCCTTCTTCTTCCTGCGGGTCGACCCGGCGGGCAATGTCAGCAAAAGGCTGGACGGGGCGGGATTTCCCTTTGCGCGGCATGGCGGGTCCTGCCCGCTCTGGTCGGTGCATCGCGCGTTCGAGCGGCCGCGCGAGGTCATCACCCAATGGCTGGAACTACCCGACGGGCAGCGTTTCTTCTCGATCGCGCGGACGGTGACTGCGGGGGGCGGTGGCTGGGGGGCGCCCAAAGTCGATCGCGCGATCGCGCTGGCCTGCGCCGCCGAGCATGCGCATCGACTGATCTATGCGCGCGACATGGGGGTGAGCAATCCGACGCCGATCGGCGTGACCTGCCGCCTGTGCCACCGGGCGCAATGCATGGCGCGATCCGCCCCGCCGATCGGCCGCGAGATGATGCCCGACGATTATCGCCGCACCCGCGCGCCATTTGGGTTTGGTGAGGGGTGAGGTTCTACGCGCTCAGTCGCCCGGTTGGCGGTAGATGGGGAGGCCAAGGCCGCGTGCGATCGCCATGGCGCGCAGGGCAAAGGCCAGCATGGCGGCGATGAGGCCGGCGACGGGCACGTCAAGGCCGATCCAGCGCAGCGCCACGAACAGGCCGGAGGCGAAGGCGGCGGCGGTGACGTAAAGTTCGGGACGCAGCAGGATGGACGGCTCGCCCGCCAGCAAGTCGCGCATGATGCCGCCGACGCAGCCCGTGACCACGCCCATCATGCCCGCGACGAAGGGCGGGACGCCAAAGCTCAACGCCTTGGCCGCGCCGAATACGGCAAAGGCGGCAAGGCCGATCGCGTCGAGCCAGTCAAGCGCGCGGTCGCTCCACCAGCGCCGCGGCGTGAACCAGACGATGACGGCCGCGCTCATGCAGGCCATCGCGGGCACGGCATCGACCACCCAGAAGACCGGCGCGCCGATCAGCAAGTCGCGAACTGTGCCGCCCCCTACCCCCGTCACCAACGCGAAGAAGGCGAAGGTGACGAGCGTCTGTTGCAGCCGCGCGGCGGCCAGCGCGCCGGACGCAGCGAAGACGAAGGTGCCAAGGATGCTGAGCGTTTCGAGCACCGGGCCGATGGACGTGGCGAGCGAGGGGGTGGGCGGGAGCATATAGGCTTTCAACTAGGTCCGGTCGGGCTGACCGCTCAGCCCCTGCCCATTTGACGATAGGACAGGGCTTTGACGGCGATCAGCCCGACCGGGAATGACGTTTATTTTCCGCCCTTTTCGCTGGCGAGCCGGCTCATGAGGATGGCGGCGCGCTTGGCCTGGCGCTTCATGCTGGCGAGGTCGACGCGTTCGGCCGGGCTGTGATCGCCGGTCGAGGCGGGGCCAAGGCCGACAAGCCCGTCCACATCCTGCGCGACGAAAGCGATATCGCCCGCGCCACGTTTCAGCGGATCGAGCGCGGGCATGTCGGCAAGGCCAAGGTCGCGATTGACGACGTTCAGCCGGTCGAGCAGCGCGCGGTTTCCCGGTGTCGGCGCCATGGAGGGATAGCCAAGGTCAAAGGCGATGGTCGCCGATGTTCCGGGCAGATGATCCTGCCCGACGATCTGCTGCATCTTCACCTGCACGCGCTTGGTCTGTTCCTCGCTCAAGGTGCGGAAATCGCCCTTGGCGACGGCGATAGGCGGGATGATGTTGGTCTTGCCGGTGACGGCGATGCGCACGCCATCCTTGTCGACCTCCGCGCTCTGGCCGCCGCCGATCAGGCCGACATTGAAGGTCAGATTGGGTTCCGGCAGGTCCTGGCGAAAGCGGGTGATGATGCGGGCGATTTCATAGATTGCGCCGTCGCCCGCCTTGGCCGAGAAGATGCCCGAGCTGTGCCCCGATTTGCCGGTGGCGGTCAGCGTCCAGCTGTTCGACGAGCGGCGGGCGATGGCGCCCATATCTTTGCCATCCTCCTGCGAGAGGCCTTCGAAATCGAGCGCGACGTCGGCGCGCTTGCCCGCCGCGATAAGGTCGGCACGGGCGACGCTGATCGGTTCGCCCGAATCCTCCTCATCGCCGGTCAGCACAACCTCTATATTCGCATTTTTGAGCGTCCCTGCGGCTTGCATGGCCTGGAGCGCGAGCAGCATGGTGGCGACCCCGCCCTTATTGTCGGCGGCGCCGGGGCCAGTGGCGAAATCGCCGTCGCGCGTGAAGCGCTGGAACGGCGAGTCGGGTTCGAACACGGTGTCGAGGTGGCCGATCAGCAGCATTTTCGTCGTGCCCGGCCGCCCCTTGTGCGTGGCGATGAAATGGCCGGCGCGCTTGGCCGCGTCCATGGGCTTCCACGCGACGGCAAAACCCAGCGCCTCGAATTGCGGGCGGAGCATGTCGGCGACCGCCTTCACGCCCGCCATGTTCATCGATCCGCTATTCTGGTTCACCAGCTTTTCAAGCAGCGCGACGGACGGTTCATAGCCCGCCTCGACACTCTCCCCGATTTTGCGTTCGGCCGGGCTGAGCGCGGCTTGGGCGATCGGCGCGCCACCCAGCAGCAGGGCGGCGCAAACGAGCGTGCGGATCATTTCGCCAGTTCCGCCTCGATCGCGGCGATCAGGGCGGGGTCGTCGGGATTGGTGGTCGGCGCGAAGCGCGCGGCGACGCTGCCATCCTTTGCGATCAGGAATTTCTCGAAATTCCAGAGGACCTCAGGCGCATCGCCCGGCGTGATGCCATAGCCCACCAGCTTTTCGCGAAACGCCTCCCCTTCCCCCTGGGCGGCCGGCTGGGCGCTGGTGAGGGCTGCATAGAGCGGATGCTTGTCCGGGCCGGTCACGACGATCTTTTCGAACATCGGGAAATCGACGCCGAAATTGGTGGTGCAGAAGGTCGCGATCTCGTCATTGCTGCCCGGTTCCTGGGCGCCGAAATCATTGGCGGGAAAGCCGGTGACGACCAGCCCCTTGTCCTTGTAATCGCGATAGAGTTTTTCCAGCCCCTCATATTGCGGGGTGAGGCCGCATTTGGAGGCGACATTGACCACCAGCACCACCTTGCCCGCATAGTCGGCCAGGCTGGCGTCGTCGCCCTTGATGGTCTTGAGCGGTATTTGCTGGATATCGGCCATATCGTGTCTCCCGTGAAATCATGATGGGCGCGACCTTGGCATCAAATGGCCGCGCCGAACAGATGCCCCGCGCCCGCCGTGACCGCCATGGCGAGCGCGCCCCACAGCAGCGTGCGCAGGATCGAGCGCGGCGGACTGGCCCCGCCCAGCCGCGCCCCGATGAAACCGAGCAGCGCCAGACAAGCAAGGCAAATGCCGACAATGGCGGGAATCGCCGTGGCGGCGGGAACAAGGGCGGCGGCGATCACCGGCGGGGTCGCGCCGGCGGCAAAGCTGGCGGCCGAAGCGAGCGCGGCCTGCACCGGGCGCGCGGTCGCAAGATCGGAAATGCCCAGTTCGTCGCGGGCGTGGGCGCCCAGCGCATCGGCATCCATCAATTGCTGCGCCACCTGCCCCGCGAGATCGGGGGTCAGGCCGCGATCGACATAGATGTCGCGCAGTTCGACCCATTCGGCATGGGGCTGCGTGCGCAGCGCCTTTTCTTCCTTGGCAAGGTCCGCGCGTTCGGTGTCGGACTGGGCGCTGACCGAGACATATTCCCCCGCCGCCATCGACATGGCGCCCGCGACCAGCGCGGCGATGCCCGACAATAGCACGGACTGGCCGGTTGCGCCCGACGCGGCGATGCCGGTCATCAGGCTGGCGGTCGAGACGATCCCGTCATTGGCCCCCAGCACGGCCGCGCGCAGCCAGCCGACGCGGTTGACATAATGGACGGCGTGATGCGGCGGGGCGGTGGTGCTGCTGTCCATCGGCTTCCTTCTGGTTCGGAGGCGCACAGTGCCGCGACGCACGTGCGAAGTCGATCCCCGCGATAGCATGGAGCGAAAAGAGCATCCGACCATAGTCGTAGAAGATGTCCATGCCGATTGCACCGTGCCGATAGGGCGCGATAAGCGACAGGCGTCACGCGGCGGATAGGAGAGACGGCCATGGGAATGATGATGCGGCTCCTGCTGGCGATCGCCGCCCTTTTTGCCGCGCCGAGCGCCATCGCCGAAAGCCAGTTCAAGCTGCTCGTCTTCGCCAAGGCGAACACCTATCATTATGAATATATCCCGATCGCGCGCGAGAGCCTGGAGCAGATGGCGCGGCTGCATAGTTTCGAGCTTGTCTGGACGCGCCACCCGGAAAGTTTCGACGAAGACCTGAGCCAATATGCGGCGGTGATGTTCCTCAATTCGCCCGGTGAGGAATTGAACGCCGGGCAGCGGGCGAAATTCGAAGCCTATATGCGCGCAGGCGGCAATGCGATGATCGTCCACCGCGCCGCGATCACGCCGCCGGGCGAATGGCCCTGGTATGAAAAGCTGGTGGGCCGGCGCGTCGGCGTGCATCCGATGGTGCAGACCGGTGTCGTGACCGTGGAGGACCGCAATTTCCCCGCGACCTTCGCCCTGCCCGACCGGTGGGTGTGGAGCGACGAATTCTACGTCACGACCAATCCCTTTGACGTGCGGATCAACACCGTGCTGGGCGTGGATGAAAGCAGTTACGACCCGACCAAGATCTGGCCCGGCCAGGTGTCACGGCCGATGGGCCGCGACCATCCAATCGCCTGGTATCATGGCTATGAAAAGGGGCGCGTGTTCGTGACCACGCTGGGGCATGAAGGGGCGATGTACCGCGATTATACCTATCTGACGCATTTGATGGGCGGCATTTACTGGACGGCGACCGGGCGCGGCCAGGCGGCAACCAGCAAGCGTTGAAGAGGCAGCGTCAGCCCGCCAGGCCTTCGGCCTTTTGCGCGAGGTCGAGCCAGCGTTCCTCCGCCGCATCCTTGTCGGCACGGGCCTGTTCAATGGCCTTGGTGAGGGCGGCGAATTTGCCGGGATCGCGGGTGTAGAGCGCGGGATCGGCGAGCGCGGCCTCATCGCGGGCGATCGCGGCTTCCAGCGCCTCGATCCGGCCTGGCAGCAGATCAAGGTCGCGCTGATCCTTGTAGCTGAGCTTGGCGGACGCGGGCTTGGGCGGCGGCGGGGGCGCGGCCTCCTTCTTTTCCACCTTCGCGGCCTTGCGCGGATCGCGCTTGGCGATCCAGTCGGCATAGCCGCCGACGATCACATCGACCGTCCCCGATCCGTCGAGGCCCAGCGTGACGGTGACGGTGCGGTCGAGGAAATCGCGGTCGTGGCTGACGATCAGGACGGTGCCGTCATAATCGGCGATGACTTCCTGAAGCAGGTCGAGCGTTTCGAGGTCGAGATCATTGGTCGGTTCGTCGAGCACGAGCAGGTTGGATTCGCGTGCGAATTCGCGCGCAAACAGCAGGCGGGAGCGTTCGCCGCCCGACAATGTGCCGACCTTCGCCTCGGCCAGAGACGGGTCGAACAGGAAGTCCTTCAAATAGCCGTGGACATGCTTGCGCACCCCGCGCACGTCGATCCAGTCGCCCCCTTCGGCCAGCACGTCGCGGACGGACTTGTCGCCCTGCATCAGGCTGCGCTGCTGGTCGATGAAGATCATGTCGAGCGTCTTGGCGAGCGTCACCTCGCCGCTGTCGGGCGCAAGCTGGCCGGTCAGCAATTTCAGTAGCGTCGACTTGCCAGCGCCATTGCCGCCGACGATGCCGATGCGATCGCCGCGCTGCACGCGCAGGGTGAAGTCCCTGATGATTGTGCGATCACCAAAGGCCCTGGTGACATGCTCGGCCTTGATGACGCTCTTGGTCTTGCTATCGTCGCTGGCGACGGCGATCTTGGCGGTGCCCTGCGGCCCCTGCATGGCGGCGCGCTGGGCGCGCATCTCCCAGAGTTTCGCGAGCCGGCCCTGGTTGCGCTTGCGCCGGGCGGTGACGCCGCGCTCCAGCCAGTGCGCCTCGATCTTGAGCTTGGCGTCCAGCTTTTCGGCCGCCCGCGCCTCTTCGGCGTAGACCGCTTCCATCCATTGTTCAAAACCGCCAAAGCCGATCTCGTTGCGGCGCATCGAGCCGCGGTCGAGCCAGAGCGTCTGGCGGGTGAGGCGCGTCAGAAACGCGCGGTCGTGGCTGATGACGATGAAGGCGCCATTATAGCGCGCCATCCAGTTTTCGATCCAGTCGATCGCCGCGATGTCGAGATGGTTGGTCGGTTCGTCGAGCAACAGCAGGTCGGGTTCGCTGGCGAGCGCGCGGGCGATGGCGGCGCGGCGGCGCTCACCTCCACTCGCGGTCTTCGCTTCGCGCGACAGGTCGATGCCGAGCTGATCGGCAATCGCCTCCACCTCATGCGCGGGGGGCGCATAATCGCCAGCCAATGCGAAATCATGCAGCGTGGCAAAGGGCGTGACGTCGGGGTCCTGTTCCAGCGTGATGACGCGCGCGCCCGGCTGCACCGAACGGGTGCCTTCATCCGGTTCGATCTGGCCGCCGATGAGTTTGAGCAGCGTCGTCTTGCCCGCGCCATTGCGGCCGATGAGCGCCAGCCGGTCGCGCTGGCCAACATGAATGTCGATGTTGCGGAACAGCCAGTGCGTACCCTGGCTGAGGCCGAGATTTTCGAAGGAGAGGATGGGAGCCGCCATGGCGGTGCAGCTAGGGGGTAAGGGGCGGCAGGGCAAGTGGGGAACCCGAAAGCTGTCGCACGGCTTTCACCGGTGCACAGCGTCCGTTCATCGCATCCCGGCCAATCACGGATGCAGCGAATTTTTGCAGAGGAGACCCATAGATGAAATCCGCCCTCGCCCTGATGGCGCTTGGCGCCGCTGCGATCCCCGCAGCCGGCCTGGCGCAGACCAGCGTCACCATCGCCGAGACAGCGCCGGTCGTGACGCTGAACGTGACCGAAAGCGTCGAAGCCGCGCCCGATGTCGCGACCGTGGGCACCGGCGTCCAGACCCGCGCGCCGACGGCGCAGGCGGCGATGCAGCAGAATGCGGCGCAGACGGAAAAGCTGATCGCGGCGCTGGCCAGGGCCGGCATCGCCAAGAAGGATATCCAGACCAGCGGCATCAACCTGAGCGCGCAATATGATTATAGCAATCAGGACGGCCAGCCGCAGGGGCCGCGCTTTATCGGTTATGAGGCGTCGAACCAGCTGACGGTCAAGCTGCGCGACATCAAGCGCGTCGGCGCGTCGCTGGACGCCATGGTGGCGGCGGGCGCGACCAATATCAGCGGACCGACCTTCTCGATCGACGATCCGTCGCCCCTGCTGGTGCAGGCGCGCGGCGCGGCGCTGAAGAGTGCGAAGGCGCAGGCGGACTATTATGCGCAGGCGGCCGGCTATCGCGCCGCCCGGCTGGTGTCGATCAGCGAAAGCAACAGCGGCGGCCAGCCGCCCATGCCGATGATGCAGAGCGCGCGGTTCAAGGCCGACGCCGCGCCGGTGACGCCGGTGGAGCCGGGGCAGGTCAGTGCGTCGGTGACGCTGACCGTGCAATATGCGCTCGACAAGTGACGCGCTGAACCCGCGCTTATTCCGCGATGCGCCAGCGCAGGGCCGCCCGGTCCGCGCTGGCGCCTTGCGTCAGGCGCACATCGACGCCGCGATCAGCGAAGGGCTGCGTCAGGGCGGGATGATCGTCTCCGCGCACGGCCATGTCGATGGGCAGGCCGACGCGCTGCGCCGCCCATAGCGCCAGCGCCAGCGTTTCAGCATTGGCCGGCGCGCCATCCTCATTGAGAGCGATATCAGGCAAGGGCAGCACGGGCGGTTCGACCTCGATCGTCCAGCCGGGCGCCATGGCGGCGGCGCGCTGTTCGAGCACGCGGTAGGTGGCAAGGCCCGCTTCGGGCAGCGGCCGCGCGCGCACCAGCGCCCGCTTGCGCCCGGTATCGATGGTGACAGCGTCGGGATCGACCCCGGCGATGAGCGCGAGCCGGTCGGTCAGGCGATCGACCTGGCCCTGCACTTCGCGCCGCGCGGTCTGGACAGCGAGCAGCTGGGCGTTTTCGGTGTCGGTCCCTTCGCCCACGCGAATCTGTTCGATGTCGAGCGCGACGGGCTGGCCCAGCATGTCGCTGAGCACGCGGCTGGCGCGCGTCGTCGCGTTACGTTCATAGCGACTGGTCAGGACGCTGGCGGTGACGGACAGCGGCCGGGCGTCGAAATCTATATCGAGCTGCGAGATGCGGGCATCATCGGCAAATTCGCGGCGGATGACGTCGCGCGCCTCGCGGGCGGCATTGGATTCCCAGGCGATCTGGCGCAGCGACAGGCCCAGCGGCACGGCGAGGGCAAAGAAGATGACGCCGATGAAGACGCTCTGCATCCAGCTTTGCCGGGGCGAGAGTTCCCGGCCAAAGCCATAGAGCCGCGCCATGATACCCGCCGCCAGCGCGATCGTCACGAAGTTGGTGAAGAAGAGCAGGAAGGCGCCGCCCGCCACGGTGGCGTTGAGCGTCGCGACACCAAAGCCGACGGTTGCGAGCGGCGGCATCAACGCGGTGGCGATGGCGACGCCCACGATGGTGCCCGCCTTCCCCCGGATCATCGCATAGGCGCCCGCCAGCGCGGAAAAGAGCGCGACCATGAGGTCGAAGAGATTGGGCCGGGTGCGCGCGGCGATTTCCGCCGTCACGGTCTGAAGCGGGGACAGCAGAACGATGAAGGCGGTGAAGAGGATGGCGATGAGCGCGCCGACGGCCAGGGTGAAAAGCGTGCGGCGAATCTCGCGCGAATCGACGGTGGCGAGCGCGAAGCCCAGGCCAACGATCGGCCCCATGAGCGGAGAGATAAGCATCGCGCCGATCACCACGGCCGGCGAAGACAGCAACAGTCCCAGCACCGCAATGCCCGCCGACATGAGGATCATGAAGGCGTAGCGCGGGCTCCACCCATCATCTTCGCGCACGCGATCGACCACCGCCTGATGGTCGATTTCGCGGATCACATGGCCGCGCCACCAGCGGGGCACGGCGCGCCAGAGTGGCGGATCGGCAACGGGCCTTTCGTCCTGCATCATCATGACACAGCGCCATAATCGAGCGCGGCGCGGCTTTCCAGCCGCCACCGCCATGCCATCATTCACCACCTGTTCAATGGCCTGCACCTATGGCATGCCCATGATGATGAAGTGGAAAAGCCTGACAGCCGGCGCCGGCATGCTGATGGCCGCGATGCTGATGATCCCCGCCGCCGACGCCGGTGGACGCCGCGATGAACAGGATGCCGCCCGCCGCGCGATGCTGGACGGTCATGTCATGCCCTTTTCCATGATCAAGCGCCGTGTCGACGCCGCCGTGGGCGGCGCAACCTATGTCGGCAGCGAGTTCAACCCGTCATCCAACCGCTATCGTCTGAAATATGTGAAGAACGGAAAGGTCATGTGGGTTGATGCCGACGGCCGGACAGGCGATATTATCGGCATGGCGCGCTGACCCCGCGCCGCATACTGGTCATAACAGAAACGGAAATACACGCCCATGCGCCTGCTGATCGTCGAGGATGAACCGAGCCTGGGCCATCAGCTCAGAACCACTCTGGAAGGCGCGGGCTATGCCGTCGACCTGGCGACGGACGGCGAGGACGGACATTTCCTGGGGTCCACCGAAAGCTATGACGCGGTGGTGCTGGACCTGGGCCTGCCCACGATCGACGGGCTGACCGTGCTCGACAAATGGCGCAAGGAGGGCAAGACCTTCCCCGTGCTGGTGCTGACCGCGCGCGACAGCTGGTCCGACAAGGTCGCCGGGCTGGACGCGGGTGCCGACGATTATCTGGCCAAGCCCTTCCAGAGCGAGGAACTGATCGCGCGGCTGCGCGCGCTCATTCGCCGCGCGTCGGGCAATGCGTCGAGCGAGTTGACGGCGGGCGACGTGCGGCTGGACACGCGGTCGGGCAAGGTGACGCTGAAGGGCGATCCGGTGAAGCTGACGGCGCAGGAATATAAGCTGCTGAGCTATCTGCTCCACCACAAGGGCAAGGTGGTGAGCCGCACCGAATTGATCGAGCATATCTACGATCAGGATTTCGACCGCGATTCCAATACGATCGAAGTGTTCGTGACGCGCATCCGCAAGAAATTGGGCGCCGACGTCATCACCACCATCCGGGGCCTGGGCTACAGCCTGGACGAGCCGGGCAGGTAATCCACCGTTCGTGCTGAGTAGGGATTGAGCGAAGTCGAAATCCCGTATCGAAGCACCTGGCACGAACCCTTCGATACGCCACTTCGACTTCGCTCAGTGGCTACTCAGGGCGAACGGCCTTTTGGCAAGCGACGCGATATCCCCTCCCCCCGTCCGCTCGACCGGTTCCATCAGCCGGCGCATGATCGGTATCGCCGCGCTGTGGATCAGCGTGCTGCTGATCGGCGGCGGCGTGGCGCTGGACCGGGTGCTGTCGGACGCGATCACCCGCAATTTCGACGACGGCATGAATTATGTGCTGACGGCGATGATCGCCGCGTCGGAAATCGGCCCCGATGGCGAAGTGCTGTTCAACCGGGAACTTGCCGACCAGCGATTCCTGGAGCCCAATAGCGGGCTATATTATCAGATCAGTGCCAAAGGGCATGAGGATTGGCGGTCGCGGTCGCTATGGGACCGGGCATTGAAGGCGCCGGCCGAGCATGACGACCGCCACTTGCATGTCTATAACAGCAAGCAGTTTCCCGGCGAGGACCTGCGCATCATGGAACGCACCGTGGTGCTGCCCGGATCGAATACGCGCTGGCTGTTCATGGTGGCGCAGGCGCGATCGGGCCTCGACGCCCAGATAAAGACGTTGCGGTCCACCCTGTTCAAGAGTTTCGCGCTGCTGGCGCTGGGGCTGTTCGTGCTGGCGACGTTGCAGACGATCTACGGGCTGCGCCCGCTACGCAAGGTGCGGCTGGAAATCATCCGGATGCGGGGGGGCGAGAAAAGCCGGGTGACAGAGCCGATGCCCGCCGAAGTATTGCCGATGGTGGAGGAATTGAACGCCCTCCTTGCTCATAATGAGCGGCAGGCGGAAGAAGCGCGCACCCATGCGGGCAACCTGGCCCATGCGCTCAAGACCCCGCTGACCGTCATCATGAACGCCGCGACCGCCAAGGCGCCGGACCTGGGCGATGCGGTGATCCGCGAGGCGACGACGATGCGGCGGCAGGTGGACCATCATCTGGCCCGCGCGCGCGCGGTCGGCCGGCGCGGCGCGGCGCAGAGCCGGGCGGATGTGTGGAAAAGCCTGGGCGCGGTGGAGCGAGCGGTCCAGCGCCTCTACCCCGACGCGCGGATCGACATGGATGGCGACAAGGACGCGGCCGTTCGCGTGGAGCGGCAGGACCTGGACGAGATGCTGGGCAATGTGATCGAGAATGCCGCCAAATATGGTGGCGGAAGCGTGTTCGCGACCGTGGTCGCCCGCAGCGGCGGCATGGTGGAGATCCAGGTCGAGGATGACGGCATGGGCATTCCCGAGGAGGAGCGCGTGCGCATCTTCGACCGGGGCGTGCGGCTTGATTCGGGCAAGCCCGGCACTGGCCTTGGCCTCGCCATCGTGCGCGATGTGGCGGAGATTTACGGTGGCACCGTCGCCTTGGAGGAAAGCGAGGACCTGGGCGGATTGCTGGTGCGGCTGCGGCTGCCGGCGGCGTGACGAGTGGGCGGCATTGTATGCCGGGGCGCAAGCGCTAAGACAGGCGCATGACTTTGCGCCTGACCATTCCCGAACAGCCTTCCGAAAGCGATCGGGATGCCGTGATTGCGCCGCTGCGCGCCTATAATATCGACCGCGCGGGCGATCCCAAGACACGGCCGGTCGCCATATTGCTGACCGATGAGGAAGGCCAGCATGTCGGCGGCCTATGGGGCAAGTGCAGCTATGACTGGATGTTCATCGAGTTTCTGGCCATTCCCGAGGCGCATCGCGGGGCCGACCATGGCACGGCCCTGATACGCAGGGCGGAGGAGATTGCGCAAGCGCAAGGGTGCATCGGCATCTGGCTCGACACCTATTCCTTTCAGGCGCGGGGCTTCTACGAGAAGATGGGGTTCAGTCTGTGCGGCGAGATTGCCGACCATCCAGTCGGGGAAAAGCGCTTTTTTCTGAGCAAGCGGCTTTAGGACAGAGGCGCACCCCATGCGGCGGCACCTCTATCTTATCGCGGGGTTTCTTTCGATCGGTCTAGGGGCGATCGGGGCGTTTCTGCCGCTGTTGCCGACGGTGCCGTTCATGATCCTGGCAGCCTTCTGCTTCGCCCGGTCCAGTCCGCGGCTGGAAGCCAAGCTGCTCAACCATCGGCAGTTCGGGCCGCATATCCGCCGCTGGCGCGAACGTGGCGCGATCAGCCGGCGCGGCAAAATCGCGGCGGTGGCAGCCTTCGGATTCAGCATCGTGCTGGCGCTGATCCTGTCGCCCTGGCCCTGGTTCCTGATCCCGGTCGCCGCCGCGCTGATCGGCGGCAGCTGGATCTGGAGCCGGCCGGAGGCGTGAGGCTTCAGTCCTCGATCAGGTCGAGATAGGCGACGACATCATTGTCGGTGGCGATGAAAAGGCCGTCCTGCATGTCGGCCGGCTGCTGATCGGCAACGCGCAGCGCTTCCGTCAGGGGACCATAAAGCAGGGTGGTGACGCCACCGTCATCGCCCAGATGATAGAGGCGCACGGTCGCGCCGTCATAGGTGCTACGCATCGGCGGCTTATCGCGGCGGAATGAGTGCGGCGCAAGTCAGCGCCGGTCGCTGACCTTCATCGAGGGGGCAAGCTGGTTGCGGCCGATGCGCACGGCATCATTGGTGAAATTGGCGACGAAGGTGGAGCCGCGCTCCAGCCCCGGCACGAAACCGGCGCGATTGCCGTCGATGACAAGGCCCGCGCTGCTGTTTTCCCGACCTTCGGGCGCGACGGTGATGAAGGCGGACCAATTATCCTTGTCCTTGCCCTGCACCATTTCATTGCCGCTGATCGTGCCGGTCGCGCCGTTGGACAGGTCAATCATGTAATTGGTCAGGTGCCCGGCGCTGTCGTCGAAGCTGTTGCCGGTGATGGTGACGCGCGGCGTGCGGGTTTTGAGATAATGACCGCCATTGCCTTCATCGAACCGGCTGTTGGTGACGGAGAGGCTGGCGAGGCGGCCGATATAGATGCCATGGGCGCAATCGAGATCGCGGTCGCAGCGGCCAAGCTTGCGGAAGGTCGATTTGTCGATGCTGACACGACCGCCGGCATAGTCGCCGGTCAAAATGCCTTCCTCGCTGTTGCGGAACAGGCTGTTGGTGACGCTAAGGTCGCCGCTTTCGAGGCGGATGCCAGCGCCATTGCCGTCGGGCACGCTGATATTCTGGAAAACAATGCCATCGACGGTGGTGGCTCGGCCGCGCGCGACAAGCGCCCCCTTCCCTTCGCACGGCACGCCGTCGAAAATGGCGGTGCCGGGCTTTGCGGCGCGGATGGTGACGACGCCGCCCTGCTGCACCGCGCATTGGCGATAGGTACCGGGCGCAACGATGATGGTGCCCTGCCCCTCGCCGATCGCGTTCAGGGCGTCCGACAGGGTAGCGTAGCCGCGGCCCGAGTCGCTGAGCGTGAAGGGCGCGGATTGGCCCTGCGCGAGCGCGGTCGCGGCGACGGCGGCGGACAAAAGCAGGGCGGTGGACAGGAAGCGCATGGCGCGCTCCTTAGAGGCTTGCAGGCGCGCCGCCAAGCGCGCGCGAACACCCGGCGACGCACTGGCCTGAAATGGCACAGGCGCATGGGCAAGAGTGAACGGTTTTCGGGCATCACGTGATCCGGTAAGGAGAGGCATCCTTTGATCCGCAGGAGTCCATGTCCATGCCCAATTCCCCCTGGAGCCATCATCGCAGCGCCAGCCTGTCCGACGACATCGATTTCGAGATCAAGGGCCAGGAATTGCAGTTTCTGGAGATTGAGCTGGACCCGGGCGAAAGCGCGGTCGCCGAAGCGGGCGCGATGGTATGGAAGGACGGCGCGATCAGCATGACGACGGTGTTCGGCGACGGCAGCGGCGGCGCGGACGGCGGCTTCATGGGCAAGTTGCTGGGCGCGGGCAAGCGGCTGGTGACGGGGGAAAGCCTGTTCACCACCGTCTTCACCCATCAGGGTCATGGAAAGGCGCGGGTCGCCTTTGCCTCGCCCACACCTGGGTCGATCCTGCCCCTCAAGCTCGACCAATATGGCGGCGCGCTGATCTGCCAGAAGGACAGTTTCCTGGCCGCCGCCAAGGGCGTGGCGATCGGCGTGCATTTCCAGAAGCGGATCATGACCGGCCTGTTCGGTGGCGAAGGCTTCATCATGCAGCGATTGTCGGGCGATGGATGGGTGTTCGTGCAGATGGGCGGCACGCTGGTGGAAAAGGAACTGGCCTCGGGCGAGGAACTGCATGTCGACACCGGTTGCCTGGCGGCGATGACGCCCAGCGTCGATTTCGACCTGGTGGCCGCGGGCGGTGTCAAATCCATGATCTTCGGCGGCGAAGGCGCGTTCTTCGCGCGGCTGCGCGGACCGGGGCATGTGTGGATCCAGTCCCTGCCCTTTTCGCGCCTCGCCGGACGGATGCTGGCGGCGGCCGGCAGCCGGGGCGGGCAGAATAGAGGCGAAGGATCGCTGCTGGGCGAATTTGGCGACCTGATCGGCGGCAATCGCTGAGTGCCGCGGGCGTCGGGCGGCCCTTGAAATCGGGTGCGAAATGGGCACATGGGTCCCATGGCATCTCCTTTCGACCCGGTTGACCTGCCCACGGGCGTTTCGATGACACTGTCGCCGCTCGTGAGCCGGGTGCTGGCGCCCAATCCGTCGCCCTTCACCTATACCGGCACGCAGACCTATGTCGTGGGCGGCGAGGCGGTGGCGGTGATCGATCCGGGACCGGACGACGCCGACCATCTCGCCGCGATCGCGCGGGCGATTGGCGGACGGCCAGTCGTCGCGATCCTGTGCACCCATACCCATCGCGATCACAGCCCGGCCGCGCGGCCGCTGAGCGCGGCGACGGGCGCGCCGGTCATCGGCTGCGCGCCGCTGACGCTGGAGGATGACGGCCCGCGCGCGGACGCGGCGTTCGACGCGGACTATCGGCCCGACCGGGTGCTGGGCGATGGCGAGACGGTGGAAGGGCCAGGCTGGACGCTGGAGGCGGTGGCGACGCCGGGCCATACGTCCAATCATCTGTGCTTTGCTCTGCGCAAGGAAAAGGCGCTATTCACCGGCGATCATGTCATGGGCTGGTCGACCAGCGTGATTTCTCCACCCGATGGCAACATGACCGCCTATATGCGCTCGATGCAGCTGCTGGCCGAGCGGGACGACGCGATCTACTACCCCGCCCATGGCGATCCGATCGACAATCCGCAGCGGCTGGTGCGCGGCATGATGGGCCATCGCAAGCAGCGCGAAGGGCAGATTTTGCGGTTCCTGGCGCGCCATGGCGACAGCGCGATCCCCGACATGGTGTCGGAGATGTACAAGGGCGTCGATCCGCGCCTTTATGGCGCGGCAGGCCGGTCGGTACTGGCGCATCTCATCGACCTTAACGGCCGGGGGCTGGCGGCCCCGGCGGAGGACGGGCTGTGGCGCGCAGCCTGAAAGCCTATGCCGGGCCGGTGGGCGCGGCATTGCTGATCCTGATCGTCGGGACGGCGATGCTGGTGGGCTGGCAACGCTATAATCGCGATTATGTCGTGAGCGTGGAGGATGACGGATCGGCGGTGACGAAGATCATCGCCGAGCGGATCGCCGGCAGCAGCAGCCTGCGCGTGTCGCGGCTCAACGGCACCATCCAGAGCACCGCGCGCGATGTCCGTGGCTTTGGCTGGCTGAAATCCGACCAAGTGGTCAAGATGCCCTATACGGTGGACTACTTCGTCGACCTGTCGGGCCTGTCCGCCGACGACCTGGAGTGGGACGAGCAGCGCCGCACGCTGATCGTCAACGCCCCCGACGTGAAGGCCGACACGCCCAATCTGGACGAGGCGCGCCGCACGCTGGTGCGCACCAGCGGCCTGTTCGTCACGCGCGAGGCGGGCGAGGCGCTGAGCCGCCGGGCGTCGGCCCATGCCGAGGCGCGGGCGAAGGCGTCGGCGCGGTCGCCCGAACGCATGGCGCAGGCGCGCGAATATGGACGGATCGCGCTCGCCAGGCTGATGAGCGCGCCTCTCGCCGCCATGGGCTATGGCGACGCGCGCGTGATCGTCACCTTCCCGCCCGAACGCAAGGGCGACAATCGCGAGCGATGGGACGTCACCACGCCGATCAACGAAGTGCTGGCCCGCAATCGATAAGGCAATGAACATGTCAAATTGACCTGTCCCCGCCGGCGATGATATTATTGTTTCGGTCAGGCATGGGTGGGGACATCATGGCGACGGGGACAGTATCGGCGGCGACCGTTGTTCAGCGGGAACATCGGTTTTTCTTCATCAGCGCCTGTGTGATGGCATTCGTGCTGGTCGCGGGTTTTTCCACCAACATCCTGCTTCAGCGATCGAGTTTCGCGGCGCCGATCCTGTATCATGTCCATGCCGTCACTTTTTTTGGCTGGGTGCTGCTGTACCTGCTTCAGACCGGATTGGTGGTGACCGGATCGGCCAGGCTTCACAAGCAACTGGGCTGGCTGGCGCTGGCCTGGGTGCCCGTCATGGTCATACTGGGGATGGCGATCACGATTTCCGTCATTCGCGCATATGGCGGCCCCTTCTTCTTTGCCCGGGACGAATTTCTGATCGGCAATCCGGTCGGCATCCTCACCTTTGCGGCAATCGTCCTGTGGGCGATCCGCATGCGACGCCGAACCGACTGGCACAGCCGGCTGATGCTGTGCGCGATGGCGTCGATCACTGGGCCGGGGTTCGGCCGATTATTGCCTCTGCCATTGCTGATGCCGATGGCCTGGGTGATTTCGGCGGTGGTTTTCCCCGCCCTGTTCATCCTTGCAGGTATGTGGCGGGACAAACGGCGGGCCGGCGTAATTCATCCTGCCTATATTTGTAGCCTTGCCCTCATATTCGGCACCCAGATCGTTGCGGAGGTCATAGCCTTCAGCCCGGTTGGCAGGGCGATCGGCGATGCCGTGACCGCCGGAACGCCGGGGGCGGCGCGACCCTTATATGCCGACTGGCCCCGGCATTCCTGATCGCCGTCCTTGATCCTCCGCGCTTGCCCGCTTATCTGCCCGTCCGAATGGTTTAGACGGAGATGACAGGGTGGACGCACGCGGCGGCATAGGCGGATCATTGCAGGGGCTGGACCTGCGCGCGGAAATCGACCGGCTGCGCAAGGAACGCAACGCCGTCATCCTGGGCCATTATTACCAGACGCCCGACATTCAGGACCTGTCCGATTTCGTGGGTGACAGCTTGGAGCTGTCGCGCAAGGCGGCGGAGACGGACGCGGACGTCATTGCCTTTTGCGGGGTGCGCTTCATGGCGGAAACCGCGAAAATCCTGTCGCCTGAAAAGATCGTCGTCCTGCCCGACATGGACGCGGGGTGCAGCCTGGAGGACAGCTGCCCCCCCGCCCAGTTCAAGGCGTTCCGCGAGGCGCATCCCGATCATATCGCCTTGAGCTACATCAACTGTTCGGCCGAGGTGAAGGCGCTGTCCGACATCATCGTGACATCATCGTCCGCTGAAAAGATACTGGCGCAGATCCCCGCCGACCAGAAGATCATCTTTGGCCCCGACAAGCATCTGGGCGGCTACCTGAAGCGCAAGCTGGGCCGCGACATGCTGTTGTGGCCGGGCGTGTGCATCGTGCATGAAGCGTTCAGCGAAACCGAATTGCTGAAACTTAAGGCGCAGCACCCCGACGCGCCGATCGCAGCGCATCCCGAATGCCCGCCCTATATCGTCGACCATGCCGATTATGTCGGATCGACCAGCGGCATCCTGGATTTCGCCAAGACCATGCCGGGCGACACGCTGATCGTCGCGACCGAGCCGCATATCATCCACCAGATGCAAAAGGCGGTGCCGCACAAGAACTTCATCGGCGCGCCGGGCGCGGACGGCAACTGCAACTGCAATATCTGCCCCTATATGGCGCTCAACACGATGGAGAAGCTGTATCTGGCGCTGCGCGACCTACGGCCGCGCATCGAAATGGACGAGACGTTGCGGTTGCAGGCGAAAAAGAGCCTGGACCGGATGCTGGACATGGCGAGCGGCACGGTGGGCCAAGGCGATGTCGGCCCGCGTGGCTGAGGCCTGATCCGCGATGATCGCGCGGCTGCGCGCGCTCTGGCAGGGAACGCGGGCCAGCTATTGGTTCTATCCCGCTTTGTTCACGACCAGCGCCGCGCTGCTGGCGATCCTGACGGTGTGGATGGATCGCCATGGCGCGGCGCAATGGCTGACCAGCCATGACTGGGTGGACGAAGCCCGGCCAGAGGGCGCGCGCAATGTCCTGAACGTCATATCCGGGTCGATGATCGGCGTCGCATCGACCATCTTTTCAATCACCATCGCCGCTGTCGTCTACGCGTCGGGCAGCTATGGCCCGCGGTTGCTGTCCAATTTCATGGAGGATCGCGGCAACCAGCTGTCGCTTGCGACCTTCATCGCCACCTTCGTCTATTCGGTGCTGGTGCTGCGCGTGGTGCGCGACGCCTATGAAACGGCGGGCGACCCCGGCTTCGTACCGCAATTATCGCTGCTGATCGCCACGGGCCTGATGGCGGCGTCGATCGTCGTGCTGGTCTATTTCCTCAACCATGTGCCCGCCTCCATCCGCATCAACGCGGTGCTGGAAGGGATTGGCGAGCGGCTGCTCCGCAGCGTGCGAAATCGCTTCCCCAGACATTGCGACGCCGAGCAGCAGGACCAGCCGCCGCAGGGGACGCCGGTGGCGGCGACCGGCACGGGCTATATCCAGATCATCGATTTCGCCGGGCTGGACCGGATCGCGCGGGACATAGAATGCCGGGTCGAGTTGCGACTGCGGCCGGGCGATTTCGTCCATCCCGACGTGGTGTTGCTGGCGGTCGTCGGCGCGGAGCCGGATGATGCGATGGCCGACCGGCTGCGCGACTGTTTTTCATTGGGGGCGATGCGATCGCCCTCGCAGGATATAGAATTCCTGATCGACGAACTGGTGGAGATTGCGCTGCGGGCGCTGTCGCCGGGCATCAACGATCCCTTCACTGCCGTCACCGCGCTGCACTGGCTGGGCGCGGCGACCGCGCAGATCGGCGCGCGGGACCTGCGCGGCGGGCCGGACCGGGGCGATTATGACTGGAACCGGATCGTGCCGATGAACGATGATTTCGATCATTTCGTGCGGCGCGGCTTTGGCGGCATCCGCGCGGCGGCGGCGACCAGCCCGATCGCGGCGATGCAATTCCTCGATTGCCTGCTGGGCGCGGGATCGACGCTGAGACTGACCGGCCGGCGCGCGCGGCTGCGCGAGGAAGGCGCGCTGCTGATGGCGCAGGCGCGGCTGGACCTGGCCGGGCCGTCGCTCGATGAACTGGAGGCGCGCTATTGCGATTTCCTGGCAGCCATGAAAGACGGCACCCATGAACGGCTTTCTTCCTGACGCATTTTCGCTTCCCGGCTTCGACCTTGACGCCTTTGTCGCCGCCACCCTGGCCGAAGATCTTGGCCCCGATGGCCGGGACGTCACCAGCGAGGCGGTGATCCCGGCCGATGCTATGTTCGAGGGCGTCATGGACAGCCGCGACGCGGTGACGCTGGCCGGCCTGCCGATCGCTGCCGCCTTCTTCCGTGCGCTCGATCCGCAGGTCCAAATCGAGATGCTGCACCGGGATGGCGATCAGGTGGCGGCGGGCACCGACCTGATGCGCATCCGGGGCAAGGCGCGCGCGATGCTGACGGCGGAGCGGTCGGCGCTGAACACCGTCCAGCATCTGACCGGAATCGCGACGATGACGCGCGCCTATGTCGATGCGATCTTGGGCACGGGCGCGACCCTGCTCGACACGCGCAAGACGATTCCGGGCCTGCGTTGCCTTGAGAAATATGCGACGCGGATGGGCGGCGCGACAAATCACCGCATGGGCTTGTGGGACGCGGCGATGATCAAGGATAATCATGTCGCGGTCGCCGGGTCGGTCGAGGAAGCGGTGCGCCGCGCGGTCGCTGCCGGGGTCGAGCGCATTATCGTCGAGGTCGACCGGGTCGACCAGATCGAACCGGCGCTGAGCGCAGGTGCGACCCATTTGCTGCTCGACAATATGGCCGCGCCCGTGCTGCGGGGAGCGGTGACACTGGTGGGCGGACGGGTGCCGACCGAAGCGTCAGGCGGCGTGACGCTGGACACGATCCGCGCCAAGGCGGAAACCGGCGTCACCTATATCAGCGTCGGGCGGCTGACCCAGTCGGCGCCGGCGGCCGATATCGGACTGGATTTCGACTATGCCTAGGCTGATCCTTGCCCTGCTGCTCATGCTCGCGCCATCGGCGGCGCTGGCCCAGTCGGCGCAGTGCCGGATGCCCGCCACCCTGCCCCGGCCCAAGGCCGAAGGGCCGACCGTCAAGGAACCCAAGCGCGTGCTGCCGATCGGCAGCTACACGCTGGCGATCAGCTGGACGCCGCAATATTGTTCGACCGCGCGGGATCGCGGCAGCCTGCAATGCGGGGGCCGCAACGGCAGGTTCGGCTTTACCCTGCACGGCCTGTGGCCAGACGGCGTCGGCAAGCAATGGCCGCAATATTGTCGACCGGCCGACCTGGTGCCGCGCGACGTGGTGCGCGACAATCTCTGCGCCACGCCGTCGGTGCAGCTGATCCAGCATGAATGGGCCAAGCATGGCACCTGCATGACGACCAGGCCGGAGCTGTATTTCGACCTGTCGCGCGCCTTCTACCAATCGCTGCGCTATCCCGACATGGGGGCGCTGGCGCGGCGCAAGACATTGACGGTGGCGCAGTTCGCCGCCGCCTTCGCCGCCGCGAACAAGCGGTTGGAGCCCGATATGCTGCGCGTGACCACTGTGCGCGGCAACTGGCTGAGCGAAGTGTGGATCTGCATGGACCGGGCGATGGAATATACGCGCTGCCCCGCGCATCAGGGGGGTGCGCCCGGACCCAGCTATTTGCGGATCGAGCCGGGGCCGAGCATCCCTGTCGCGCGTCCGGCGCGGCGCGGTGAACCTGGCCCTGCCCCCGCGCGCAAGCCCGGCCTTATCCTCGACCTCGACCCCAAGGTGCAGCCGTTGACCAAGGATGGAGAGGCGGACTGATTACTGGTCGATCACTGCCGTTGCGGGATGGTGGCGATCCATATGCTTGCGGATGATCCGCAGATTCTTGGTGTTTGATTTGTAGAGAAAATCGAAAATATCACCGGCGAACGGGATCGCGCCGATCAGGGTGTCGACGCCCACATTGGCGGCCATGCGCGTCAGATGCCATTTCGACATGCCAAGATTGCGCGCTTCCCAGACGATCCATGCCCCCATTGCGGCGGTGGCGATGTCGCCCACCACCGGAACCAGGCCGACCAGACTGTCCAGCCCGACCCGGCGGTTGGTGCCGGGGATGACGAACAGCCCCTCCAGCATCGCCTCCATCGCCTCGATCCGGCGGCGCACCGATGCGGGGTCGCGGCCAAAGCCCGGCATGTCCCGCACGATATGGTCGAACTGGTCCTGCGATAACGCCATCAATCGTCTCCTCCACCTCCCCTAATTGGGGGAGGCAAGGAGGTGGTTCAATGGGTGGCGCGCGCGCTGGGAGGGCATGAAGCCGCCAAGGCGGCGCGAGACGAGCGACCAGCGCACCGGCGCGCCCAGCGCAATATAGCCATTATGCCCCTGCATCAGCGCTTCGGCTTCGGCGATCCGGGCCACCCGTTCTTCCGCCGTGCTGGCAAGGCTGGCCGCCTGCAAGGCAGCATCGGCGGCGGCGCTGCAATGCACCTTGCGCGCGCAACCGACGCGGCCAAGATACCAGAGCGCGCTGTCATAAGGGGCGACTTCGTCGATGAGGCGCAGGTCGGCCGAAGCGGTCATGGCGACCCGATCGACGGCAAGGCCGATCGCCCCCAGATCCCGGCGCAGCATCCCGAACAGCAATGTGGCGCCGGGGCCTTCGGGCAAGGCGATGCGCAGCGCGGGGACATCGTCATGATCGGCGCGCCAGCGCGTGATCGTCGCGCTGGCGCGGGCGCGGCGTTCGTCCATCGACTGACTGGCCCAGACGGGCGCGGTCGGGGCGCGGCCCAGGTCCAGGTCCGACGGAACGATGCGATCGGTCGAGGTCCAGCCGCCAAGCGGAAAGAGAGTAGGCAGGACGCTCCGGTCGATCGCCATGTTGATCGCGGCGCGCACATTGTCATCGTCCAGCATCCCGCCGGTGCCGACCACCGCCAAGCCCAGCAGGCCCTGCACCGGGTCGATCTGCACGGCGTCGCGGTCGATGCCGGCGGGGATGAGCAGCGGCACATCCGCGAACCGGCCGCCCAGCATGAGTTCCGAGCGCCCTTCGCGAAAGCGGACGATGCCCAGCGCCGCCCGCTCCGCGCGCAAGACGCGCAGGCGGGAAAGCGGAACCAGCTCTTCCTCCGCATCGTCGTCGCCCGTCGAGCGATCCACCGGCGTCAGCATCAGCGCGCCGCCCTGCCGCCGCGCGCGATAAGGCCCGGTGCCGCCGTCGCGCGACAGGACGCCCATCTGCGGCTGCGCCAGCATCTGGAGCATATAGGGGCGCGCGGCGGCCATGCGGATTTCGATGACCTCTCCCGTCATCGGCACGACCGCCTGCACCGCATCGAGCGGACCATCGGGGTCAAGCTGGCGCAGGCTGGTGATGCGCGCCATCAGAAGGCGGGCTACGGCGGTGGCGGTGACGCGCGAGCCGTCGGCCCAGAAAGCGCGGCGCAGGCGGAAAATATAGCTGCGCCCGTCGTCCTCCACGATCCAGCGCTGCGCCAGCCCCGGCACGATATCGCCGCGCGCATCGAATGCGACGAGCCCCTGCGCCGTGCTTTCGAGCAGCAGCTTGGCCGCCGGATCGGGCAATTGTTGCAGCGGCTTTGCGAAATCGTCCCGGTCGCCCACGACGCTGACCACGATCAGCCCACCATCTTCCTTCGAACAGCTCGACAGCGCGATCAGCATCGCGCCGAGCGACGGCAGGGCGTGGCGCAGGGCGCGGGGGAGGGTAAGGGCGATGCGCATCGGACGGCAGGAGTAGCGAATGGACGCGCAATCACCAACCCTGGTTCCGCTGGAACGATTGTCATAATTTAGCAACATGAAAGACCCGCAGATGCAATAAATAGTTCATATTGGCACCGCCCAGAGAAAGGGCGTTTCCATGCCAGCTATGAAGTCCATGACCGCCATCGCGCTGATCCTGACGATGGCGCAGGTTCCTGCCGCCGCGCAGGTGATCAGCCAGCAGGAGGCCGCGGCCTTGCGAGCCGAAATTGCGGCTCTCAAAGCCCAGATCGACCGGCTGGAGGCCCGCATCGGGGGAAGCGACACCGTTGCGGCGGCAGCGCCGGTGCAAGGTGAAGTACCCGCCCCTGCAAAGCTGGCGACCGCCGCTCCCTCCACTCCGCCCGCCGAATCGCCCACGGCCGTTCGCTGGAATGGCGGCCCGGTCTTTTCGCAGGGGGAACTGACGTTTCACCCCAAAGGCCGCATTCAATATGATGCCGGCCTGCTGATGACGCCGGACAGCGTCGCCGACCGGGCGCGTGGCTATTCCAACGAGTTGCGCCGGTTGCGGCTGGGCGGTGAAGGGAAAATCGGCGGCGGTTTTGGTTATAAGCTGGAGCTGGAACTGTCCGACAACAGCGTCGACCTTGTCGATACCTTCATCACCTATGAAAAAGGCCCGTGGCTGGTGACGTTGGGCAATCACAACGCATTCCAGTCGCTGGACGAGCTGATCAGCGATACCGGCGGCGCGGTGATGGAGCGCGCGGCCTTTACCGACACCTTCAATTTCGAGCGGCGGCTGGGCCTGTCCGTGCAATATCGCAAGGGCATAGTGCTGGCGCAGGCGGGCGTCTTTTCCGACAGCGCCGATTCGCTGACCAATGATGCGGACGGCGCCGACGGTGGGGACGAGAATAACAGCTATGCGCTGGACGGGCGCATCGTGCTGGCGCCCAAATGGGGCGACACGCAATTGCATGTCGCGGCGTCGGGCCATTGGCGCGATTTCCAGCGGCTCTCGTCGGTCGGCCAACGCTATCGGCAGCGCGCCTATCTTCATTCCGCCAACAGCCGCTTCCTGGCGACACCGCAGATCGTCGGCGACAGCGAAAGCCATTATGGACTGGAATTTGCGGGCGAACGCGGCCCCTTCTGGTGGGCAAGCGAGGCGCATTGGTTGCGGGTGTCGCGACCCGGCGTCGCCGATCCCGTCTTCTTCGGCGGCTATGGCGAGGTGGGCTATGTGCTGACAGGCGAAAAGCGCGGGTACAAGAACGGCATCTTCGGCACGGTGACGCCCGACAGCCCGGTCGGCAGCGGCGGGTGGGGCGCGTTGCAGACGACGCTGCGCTATGACTATCTGGATTTGAACGACAAGGGGATCGTGGGCGGCACGCAGAAGGCGGTGATCGCCGCGCTGGTGTGGACCCCGGTCGAATTTCTGCGCTTCAACGTCAATTATGCGCATCTGCGCTACAGCGACGCGGCGATCCTGGCCGGGGATGACCGGGATTACAGTGTCGATGTCATCGGCTGGCGCGCCGAACTGGATTTCTGACCGGCATGCGGGCGATGCGCGATCGCGCACCGCCCCATGTCGATCAGTCGAGATTGGGGCGCAGATAACGCTCGGCCGTGTCGAGATCGATCCCGCGCCGCTGCGCATAATCTTCCAGCTGGTCGCGGCCGACGCGGGCGACGCCGAAATATTCGGCCTGGGCATGGCCGAAATAAAAGCCGCTCACCGCCGCCGTCGGCAGCATCGCGAAGCTTTCGGTCAGCGAAATTCCGGTGGCGTGATGCGCGTCGAGCATGTCGAACAGCAGGGGTTTCAGGCTGTGTTCCGGGCAGGCGGGATAGCCCGGCGCTGGGCGGATGCCGCGATATTGCTCCTTGATCAGCGCCTCGTTGGTCAGCTGCTCCCCCTCCGCATAGCCCCAGAGCGCGGTGCGGACATAATGGTGCAGCCGCTCGGCAAAGGCTTCGGCCAAACGGTCCGCCAAGGCTTTCAAAAGAATGTCCGAATAGTCGTCGATTGACGCCTTGAAGCGGGCGAGATGCGGTTCGATGCCGTGGATCGATACGGCAAAGCCGCCCATCCAGTCGCCATGGGGGCTGATGAAGTCGGCCAGGCACATGTTCGCCCGCCCTTCCCGCTTGGCGATCTGCTGGCGCAGCATGGGCAGGCGGACGTGGCGTTCATCCTCGACATGGACGATAATGTCGTCGCCCACCCGGCGGCAGGGCCACAGGCCGCAAACGCCGCGCGCGGTCAACCATTTGTCGTTGACGATTTTGTCGAGCATCTTCTGCGCGTCGGCAAACAGGCTGCGCGCGCTTTCACCGACAATCTCATCGTCCAGGATTGCGGGATAATTGCCGGCCAGTTCCCAGGCACGGAAGAAGGGGGTCCAGTCGATATATTGGACCAGGTCCTTCAAATCCCAGTCGGGGAAGCGGTGTACGCCGGGCAGGCGCGGGCGCGGCGCCTTGAGCGCCTCGTCCATCTCGAAGCCATTGGCGCGGGCATCCTCGATCGAAAGAAGCTGGCTTTGCCCCTTCCCTTCCCGCGCCTTGCGGACATGATCATAATCGGCCTTCGTCTTCTGCACGAAGTCCGTCTTCTGCGTTTCCGAAACCAGCGCGGTCGCCACGCCCACCGCGCGGCTGGCGTCGAGCACATGGACGACCGGGCCGGTGAAGGCCGGGTCGATCCGCAGCGCGGTGTGAACCTTCGACGTGGTCGCGCCGCCGATCAGCAGCGGCATGGTCATGTTGGCGCGCTGCATTTCCGCTGCCACCGTCACCATTTCGTCCAGGCTGGGGGTGATGAGGCCGGACAGGCCGATCATGTCGGCATCATTCTCGTTCGCGGCCTTGATGATGTCCTGCCAGGGGACCATCACGCCCATGTCGATGACCTCAAAGCCGTTGCACTGGAGCACGACGCCAACGATATTCTTGCCGATGTCATGGACGTCGCCCTTGACCGTGGCCATGACGATCTTGCCCTTGCCCTTCGCGCCCGGCTCCTTTGCCGCTTCGATATAGGGCAGCAGATGCGCGACCGCCTTCTTCATGACGCGGGCGGATTTGACGACCTGGGGCAGGAACATCTTGCCTGCGCCGAACAGGTCGCCGACGACGTTCATACCGTCCATCAGCGGCCCTTCGATCACCTCGATGGGCTTGGCGGCGGCGAGCCGGGCTTCCTCCGTATCCTCGACCACATACATGTCGATGCCCTTGACCAGCGCATGTTCGAGGCGCTTGGCGACCGGCCAGCCGCGCCATTCCTGCGCGGCCTTTTCCGACGCGGCATCCTTGCCCTTGAAGCTTTCCGCCAGCGCGACGAGGCGGTCGCCAGCTTCCGGGTCGGTGTTGAGGAGGACATCCTCGCACGCCTTGCGCAGCGCGGGATCGATCGCGTCATAGACGTCAAGCTGGCCTGCGTTGACGATCGCCATGTCGAGCCCGGCGGGGATGGCGTGATAGAGGAAGACGCTGTGCATCGCCCGGCGCACCGGCTCATTGCCGCGGAAGGAGAAGGAGAAGTTGGAGAGGCCGCCCGAAATATGGACATGCGGGCAGCGCGCCTTGATCTCGCGGCAGGCTTCGATGAAGTCGACGCCGTAATTATTATGCTCCTCGATCCCGGTCGCGACGGCGAAGATATTGGGGTCGAAGATGATGTCCTCGGGCGGGAAGCCGATGCTCATGAGCAGCTTGTAGGCGCGCTCGCAAATTTCGACCTTGCGCTCTTTGGTGTCGGCCTGCCCGGTTTCATCGAAGGCCATGACGACGACGGCCGCGCCATAGGCCATGCAGAGGCGGGCGTGATGGAGGAACGCTTCCTCGCCTTCCTTCATGCTGATCGAGTTGACGACCGGCTTGCCCGACACGCATTTGAGGCCTGCCTCGATCACTTCCCATTTGGAAGAGTCGATCATGACCGGGACGCGGCTGATGTCCGGTTCCGATGTCATGAGCTTGAGGAAGGTGGTCATCGCCTCGACCGCGTCGAGCAGGCCTTCATCCATGTTGACGTCGACGATCTGCGCGCCATTCTCCACCTGCTCGCGCGCGATGTCGATGGCGGCGGCATAATCGCCCGCCATGATCAGCTTCTTGAACTTGGCGGAGCCGGTGACGTTGGTGCGCTCGCCGATGTTGACGAAAGTGGCGGTGGTCTGGGTGGTCATATCCCGATCTTCAATTCCGTTCGGGCTGAGCCTGTCGAAGCCCAGTCCTTTTTTTCAAGAAAGTGCAGCCCTTCGACAAGCTCAGGGCGAACGGAGGAGAGATATCCCCTCCCTATTTCTCACGCCGCGATGTGCATGGGTTCGAGGCCCGCCAGGCGCGTCACGACCGGCAGTTCGGGCACCGCGCGCGGCTTGTGACCGGCCAGCGCCTTCGCCACCGCGCCGATATGCGCAGGCGTCGTGCCGCAGCAGCCGCCGACCATGTTGACCAGCCCCTCGTCCACCCAGTCGCGGATCAGCTTCGCGGTGGTTTCGGGCCGCTCGTCATATTGGCCTAGCTCATTGGGCAGGCCCGCATTGGGATAGGCCAGGATCAGCGTGTCGGCATTCTTCGACAATTCGGCCAGATAGGGGCGCAGGAGGTCCGCCCCGAACGCGCAGTTCACGCCGATGGTCAGCGGCTTCAAATGGCGCAGCGAATACCAGAAGGCGTTGATCGTATGGCCCGACAGGTTGCGCCCCGACATGTCGGTGATGGTGAAGCTGAGCATCAGCGGCACGGACCGCCCGGCCGCCGCTTCCGCTTCGCGCGCGGCCATGCCCGCCGCCTTGGCGTTCAACGTGTCGAAGCAGGTTTCGACTAGTAGGAAATCGACGCCGCCCGCGATCAGCGCATCGCATTGCTCACGATAATCGGCCTTGAGCGTATCATAGTCGACTTCGCGATAGGCGGGGTCGTTGACGTCGGGCGAGATGGAGAGCGTCTTGTTGGTGGGGCCGATCGAACCGCAGACGAAGCGGGGCTTGCCGTCCTTCGCGCCTGCCTTTTCGCACGCCGAACGGGCCAGCTTCGCAGCGGCGACATTGATGTCCCAGACCAGATGTTCGCAGCCATAATCGGCCATGGCGATCTTGGTCGAGCTGAACGTATTGGTTTCGACCATGTCCGCGCCTGCGTCGAGATAGGCGGTGTGGATGCCCTCCACGATGTCGGGGCGCGTCAGGCAGAGAAGGTCGTTATTGCCCTTCTGGTCCTTCGCCAGGTCAAGGTCGCCGCGATAATCGGCTTCGGTCAGGCCATGTTTCTGGATCGACGTGCCATAGCCGCCGTCAAAGATCAGGATCTTTTCGGCGGCCAGTTGGCGGAATGTCTGTTCGGCGGTCATCGTCTCGTCCCCGCTTTTGGAAAAATCCGTTCGTGCTGAGTAGAGGCTGAGCTTGTCGAAGCCTCGTATCGAAGCGCCTATCCTTCGATACGCCATTTCGACTTCGCTCAATGGCTACTCAGGACGAACGGCTGATGAAATTCATCACGTCACTATCTCAGCCGCCACCTTGGGCCTTAAACCCAGCAGATGGCAGATCGCATAGCTATGTTCCGCCCGGTTGAGCGTATAGAAATGAAAGTCGCGCACGCCGCCTTCATAAAGTTTGCGGCAGAGTTCCGCCGCGAGCGTCGCGGATATCAGCTGCCGGGCAGCGGGGCGATCGTCCAGGCCTTCGAACAGACGCCCCATCCAGGCGGGCACATCGGTGTTGCACATGGCCGCCATGCGCTGGACCGCGGCGAAATTGCCGACCGGCATGATGCCGGGCACGATTTCCGCGTCAATGCCGGCGGCGCGCACCTCATCCATGAAGCGGAAATAGGTGTCGGGTTCGAAGAAGAATTGCGTGATGGCGCGGGTCGCCCCCGCGTCCAGCTTGCGCTTGAGATTGTCGAGATCGCTTTGCGCATCGCGGGCGTCGGGATGAACCTCGGGATAGGCGGACACGGAAATTTCGAACGGGTGACGCTTCATCAGCCCTTCGACCAGATCGGCCGCGCCGGCATAGCCATCGGGATGCGCTTCGAACCGTCCACCCTGTTCAGGCGGATCGCCACGCAACGCGACGATATGGCGCACGCCGGCCTGCCAATAGGCGTCGGCAATCTCGTCAATCTCGCTCTTGCTGGCGGCGACGCAGGTCAGGTGCGCGGCGGCAGCAAGCGGGGTTTCCCGCGCGATCCGGGCGACCGTATTATGCGTGCGCTCCCGCGTCGATCCGCCCGCGCCATAGGTGACGGACACGAAACGGGGCGAAAGGGGTGCAAGCGTTTCGATCGCCGACCAGAGCTGCGCCTCCATCTTTTCCGTCTTGGGCGGGAAAAATTCGAAGCTGACGCGCGCATCGCCGGCCAGATCCGCATAAAGGGGCACGCGATCGTCAATGGTCATGCGGATATCCGTCGTTCGAGCGGCAGGACATCGGCGCCCTTGCGCCGCCCCAGCCACAGTTGCACCGTCAATTCCTGCCCCGGCAGGCGTTCCACCTGTTCCAGGACCAGGCCCGCATCCGCGAACCAGCCTTCCATCTGGGCATCGGCAAAACCGAGCCGCGCATGCTGGTCGCGGGTGCGTAATTCTTCCCGCTGATGCGGGGCGAAATCGGCGATCAGCACACGGCCGTCGCGCGCGGTCACGCGCGCCGCTTCGGCAATGACGCTTTCGGGCGCCTGGGCATAATGAAGCACCTGATGGCACAGCACCGTGTCGATGCTGCCGGATTCCATCGGCAGGGACAGGAAATCGCCCAGCAGCAGCGCATATTTGTCGCCAGCGTCCTGCGGCAATTTGGCGCGGGCGAGGCGCAGCATGTCGGGGCTGCGATCCAGCGCCGTCACTTGGCGCGCTTCGTCACCGAACAATTCGATCATCCGTCCGGTGCCGGTGCCGATGTCGAGCAAATGGCCGATTGGTTCGCGCGCCAGCAGCGCGGTCATTGCCGCTTCGACCTGCGCTTCGGGCACGTGGAGCGAGCGGATCGCGTCCCATTCGTCGGCATGTTCGGCAAAATAGGCCTCGGCCGCGCGCGCCCGCTCCGCCCGCACCGCCGACAGACGCGCAAGATCGGCCGCCTGCCACAGCGCTTCGGGTTGCGTAGGTTCGATCCGATCGAACAGCGTGAGAAAAGGCGCGATGCCCTGCCCGCGCGCCAGGCGCAGGAACACCCAATTGCCCTCCTTGCGCCGTTCGACAAGGCCAGCTTCGGCAAGGATGCGGACATGGCGGGATACGCGGGGCTGACTTTGCCCGACAACTTGGGCGATTTCCCCCACCGCCAGTTCCATCGCGCGCAGCAAATGCACGATCCGCAATCGCGTCGGGTCGCCGAGCGCCCGGAAAATATCGAGAGCGGAGTGCATAAGACGATCATATAAAGAAATCTTTATATACGTCAATGCCCGTCATTTCCGCGACGAACCAAGCGTAACGACCCCCGCAAAGCCTTGCGTTGCGATGAATGGGATTGCCTTGCCTTGATCAAGGCAGTACGAATCGCGGCGCAGGCGCAATGGGGGGTGAGCTTTTCTCCGAGAGTGGTCTGCATCTTTTTTTTCTCAGAGAGGGGTTGTTGCCCATGACCAAGTCGATTGCTCTTTCGCTCGTTCTCGCCGCTTCGCTCGGCCTGGCTGCCTGCAGTGGCAACCACGAAGAAAACGCCGCCAACATGGCTGCCAATGCTGCCGAGAACGCGTCGAACGCGGCCGACAACGCCATGAACGCCGCGATGAACGCCGCTGACGATGCCGCCAACGCCGCGTCGAACGCGACGAACAACGTCGCGAACGCGATGTAATTGTCCCTGACCAGGGAAGAATTTGCGAAAGGGGTCGCTCCGGCAACGGGGCGGCCCCTTTTCCATGGGAGAGTGCCGATGCGCTATCTGTCGGGGCTGATGTTTCTGGCACTGCTGACCGGATGCGGATCTTCGGAGAGCGACGGCGTGGGCGGCGTCAGCGCGAGCGACGCGCGCGCCCTTAATGAAGCCGCAGCGATGCTGGACGCGCGCGTCGGCGTGACGGACGACAAGGCGGGGGATCTCAACCCCGCAGCGCGCATGGCGGCGGACCGTCAGCGCGGCCAGGCGCCGGAGAGCAAGCCGGCACAATGAAGGGCCGCCCCGGCGGGGGACGGCCCTTCCTTTACGGCTAACCAGGCTGGCTTAGCAGTTGCGGTCGATCGCGCGGCCGGCGAGGGCGCCGACGCCAGCACCGATGATCGCGCCGGCCGTACCGTCGCCACGGCCGTAGCGGCCCGAATTGCGACCCACCTCATTACCGAGCAGGCCCCCGGCGATCGCGCCGATGATGGTGCCGCCCGTACCATTATCCCGGCAGCGATAGCCACCACGATAACCGCGATAATTGTTGCGATAATAGCGTTCACCGCGATAACCGCGATAATGGTCGCCGCGATAGCCGCGATATCCGCGGTCGTATCCGCGATAATAGTCGCCCCTATCATAACCGCGATAATGGTCGCGGGCCATGGCGGGCGTGGCGGTGACGGCAAGGGAGGCGGCGCCCATCGCGAGAGCGGCTCCCATATTTACAAGAAACTTCATCTTCATGGCGGTTGCTCCTCCAGAAAAAATATCTCATCGGCGAAGCGTCAAGAACGGGATTCGCCATTGATTGACGTCTTTATGCCCGATCGGGTTTGAGCCATCGCTGAATGGCGCTGTCAGCCAGCGTTCACCTGATGGCGGCCCGTCACTGCTTTGCTGCGTCCTGCCGCATATTGCCCTAAGCGGGGCGGCGATGAGCCGAATCCTGATCATCCTTGTGCTGGCGATGCTGCTATGGCCTGCGCCTCACCCCGGAAAGCCCGAAACGGTGCGCCCCGGGACGTTGCTGGTCAGCGTGCGCGCGTTGCCGCTGGACAGCACCGATCCGGCGCGGCGCAGGATCGGCGCGCTCACATATCTGGGCGGGTGGGAGTTGCAGAGCGCCAATCCCGGCTTTGGCGGCATATCCGCATTGCTGGCCGCAGCGCCCGGCGAAATGCTGGCATTGAGCGATTCGGGCATATTGATGGGATTTCATGTCGGCGACGGACCGCATCTGCGCCGACCGTTCATCGCCCCCCTGCCCGTTCGCCCGCAGGATCGGCACCGGCCATGGTGGGCGTGGGATTCAGAGTCGCTGACCCACGACCCCGCCACGGATCGCTACTGGGTAGGCTTTGAGCTGCAACAGTCCATCTGTCGCTATGGCCCCGGTTTCGCGCGGGTGGAAGCGTGCCGCACCTGGCCTCAGATCGCCGCCTGGCCCAAGACGGGATCAATCGAATCGCTTGCCCGGTTGCCCGATGGACGCTTTATCGCGATCGGCGAAATGGGCATGACGGCGGAAGGGCGGCACGAGGCGCTGCTCTTCCCCGGCGATCCGGCCGATGCCGCAACCGGCAATCCCGTCCCGCTGCGCTATACCCCGCCCCGGGGATACAGGCCGACCGATGCGGTGGCGCTGGATGCGCGCCACTTGCTGGTGCTCCACCGCCGCCTGACGTTGCAGGACTTGTTCACCGCGACGATCGCCATCGTCGACCTGCCACCGATCCTGTCGCCGGGCACGATCCTCAAAGGCCGCACGCTCGCCCGGCTGGCGCCGCCGCTGCTCGCCGACAATTTTGAAGGGATGACGGTGACGCGCGAAGGGGGGCGGCCGATCCTGTGGATTATATCCGACGACAATCACGAATTTTTCCAGCGCACCTTGCTGCTGAAATTCGCCTTGCCGATGATGTGACCATCGGCTCCGCGAAAGGACGCAAAAAAGCGGCCCGTTTCCAGGCCGCTCATCCACCGAAACGAATCGGACAGGATCAGGCCGCTGCGGCGGCCTTCTTCTTGACGATGTCACGCTTGAGGCGACGGGCCTTGAGCGAGAGCTTGTCGTCGCTGGTCTTGACCAGCCAGTTGTCGAGGCCGCCATTATGTTCGACCGAACGCAGGCCATGGGTCGACACGCGCAGCTTCACGGTCGTTTCCAGCGCTTCGGAGATCAGCGAGACGTTCTGCAGGTTGGGCAGGAACACACGCTTGGTCTTGTTATTGGCGTGGGACACGTTGTGACCCACCTGGCGGCCCTTGCCGGTCAGCTCGCAGATGCGCGACATAGTCTGTTCAACCTTTGAATTCGGGTTCGTTCGGAAAGCCGCGCCGATAACGGGATTCCCTGCGGCCGTCAACCCGGATGGGACGGCACGCAACCCTTTCCCCCAGCGCGGCGTTTGACCTGGGTTACAGCAAAGGAGGGCGGAATGCGACTCATTGGTGGATTGTTGGTCATTATCCTGCTGGTGCTGGCGGGTGGCATCGCGACCGGATTCATCGACCTGCAGCGCACGCAATCGGGCAGCCTGCCCGAAGTGTCGGTGCGTGGCGGATCGCTGCCCAAATATGAGGCCAATGTCGCCAAGGTCGAGGTCGGCACCCGCAACGAAACGGTCGAAGTGCCGACCGTGGATGTGCGCAAGCCCTGATATTCCGATCGCCGTTCAGATGCGCTAGGGGCGGATCATGGCCGCGCCCTTCCCCCTGCCCGCCCCGATGCGCCGTGCGCTGGAACTGGCGCTACGGGCGCAGGAGGCGGAGGAAGTGCCGATCGGCGCTGTGGTGACGCGGAACGGCGTCATCATTGGCGAGGGCGAGAATCGCAACCGGCGCGATCGCGACCCGACCGCCCATGCCGAAATCGTCGCGATGCGGGCGGCTGCGGCCCATCTTAACGATTTTCGGCTGACAGGCTGCGACCTGTGGGTGACGCTGGAACCATGCCCGATGTGCGCGGGCGCCATTTCCCACGCGCGCATCGCCCGGCTTTATTATGGGGCGGCGGACCCCAAGGGCGGCGCGATCGAACAGGGGCCGCGCCTTTTCACCCAACCCCAATGCCTGCACCGGCCCGAAGTCTATGGCGGGCTTGCGCAAGCGGACGCGTCAGCGTTGCTGCGCGATTTTTTCGCTGCCCGCCGGTGAATAGAGGATGCGGTACAGCTGATAGGGCAAGGTCATGTCGGTGTTGAGCCGCACCGGCACGAGCCAGTCGGGCCGCTGGCCGCGCATCAGGTCTGCGTAAAAGCCGCCGGGACTGCGTGACTGGTAGATGGTGCCTTCGGGGAAATTGGGACAGATCAGCAGATAGGTCGCGTGATGCCGGGCGGCGATGGCGCGAAAAGCGGCGGGCTTGCCATCGAAGGCGTGATGGATGTCGAGGATGGTCGCGCCGTTGCGGTGATAGGGGCCGGCCAGGGCGCTGTGATGCGTGGTCGCCAGGATGCGGGGGCCAAGGTCGACCATGGTGAAGATCGTCGCGGGCGGCAGCTGGTCCAGCACGGCCAGCGCCGGCAATGTGCGGCACCGGCCATTCGCTTTCTTGATCGCATCGGTTCGAGCAAGCGCGGAGGGGCGCCAGGCCTTTGGCTTTTGCCCGGTCATGTCCTGATAGATTTTCACCACCTGCGGGTAGAGCGGATAGGCGAAGGCGATGGCGGCGAGCAGAGCGACGCCGGCCGCGCCAGCGATGCGGGCCCGGCGCGATCCGGTCAGCACCGCCGCGACCAGCCGGTGCGCGGCCCAGGCGGCGGGCGGGATGGCGAGCAATTGTGCCGCCGGACCGGCGCGCAGCTGCCAGAACAGCAAGGCGGTCGAAAAGACCATCATCGCCCCCACGGTCGCCCAGGCCCAGAGCCGTTCGCCATCGCGCCGCGCATCCCACAGCGCCCAGAGCAGGCCGATGAGGCCGGCGGCGGGGATGGCGAGCAGCGGCACGACCAGACTTTGCGCCTGCGCGGTGATCGGCTTGGCCTCGCGAATATTGGCGAGCCACAGGCGCTGGAGTTCGGGTGAAATCTGATAGGGGCTGAGGCATTGCGGCCAGTTGAACCAGACGAAGAGGCCAAGCGCGCCGCCGACCAGTGCGCCGGCGGCAAGACGCATGGGCCAGCCCCGCAGCGGCGCGAGCGCCAGCAGCACCATCCCCGCCCCGGCCGCGCCGAACACCGCCACCCATATGGGCGAGAGGGCGTCGCAGACCATGGCGCGATTGGCATAGCTGGCAAAGAGCAGGTACAGGAGCGAGGTCGCGCCCGACAGGCTGAGCGCATAGGCGAGCATGCGGCTTTCCGCGCCGGGGCGGAATACCCAGCGCAAAGCGATGAGCGCCCCGCCCGCAGCCAGATAGACGATCATTTCCATGCCGATGGCGATGGAGAGCGCGCTGCTGACGCCGGCCATGATGCCGCCGCGCAGCCGGTTGGTGTCGATCACCCCGGCCAGCATGGTGAGCGCGAGCGCCAGTTGCCAGCCATGATGGTCGATGCGCATCGGCGCATACATGCCCAGCCCCATCTGCGCGGCGAAGGGCGCGACCACCGCGAGCAGCCAGCCATGCGGCCCGGCGAGCCGCCGGCCGATGAAGCCTAGCGACAGCATCAGAAGCAGCAGCGGCAACAAGGGCGCGATGCCGCAGGCCAGGCGATCGGCCATGCCCTGGTCGACAAAGGCCCGGAAGAACAGCATCAGCCCGGCAATGGGAAGATCGACGATGCGCGACCAATGGATATTCGCGCCGCCCGGCGGATCAAGCCGATATTGGCGCAGGTCGTACCAGCCCTGCCCCGCCAGCCAGTCCTTCACCTGGACATAGCGGATATTGTCGTCGGTATCGCCGAGCACGAGCCAGTAGATTGCCGGCCAGCGCGTCGCCACCATCGCGACGACGGCAACGATCCAGATGAGGAAGGTCAGCCATTTCCAGTGACGGCTGGACCAGCGCGCGAGATGACCCGCCAGGACCATCCATTTCGCGCGCATGTCGTGCCGGCTTTGCAAGTTCATGCCGGTCGATTAGACGACCCGCTTCAAAGCGCAACGGGGGCCATGATGATTTTCGCCGAACGGTTGAGCCCGCAGCAGCGCGCGCTGTTCTGGCAGATCGTCCGCTATGGCGTCACGGGCCTGTTCGTCACCGCTTGCCAGGCCGCGATCTACTGGTGCCTGGCGACGCTGGGCGGGTTGCATGTCCAGGTGGCCAACTTCATCGGCTATGGCGGGGCGGTGTGCGTGGGCTATGTCGCGCACAGCCTGTTCACCTTCCGCGATCAGGCGCGCAGCGACGGGCATGGCGCGCGCGGCGTGCGGTTCGTGGCGGCGTCGCTGGTCAGCTATGGCTTGAACGCACTTTGGGTGTGGCTGTGCGTCACGCATATGGGCTGGCCCGAATGGTCACCCATTCCCGCGATGTTGTTCGTGACGCCGGCCATCATGTTCATGCTCAACCGGCAATGGGTGTTCCGCTAAAGCGCGTTGCCATAGGCCAGCAGCGCATCCGATCGGGCGAGCACGACCAGCGGCAGGCTGGCCGCTGCGGCGCGGTCGACAGCAAGGGTGGTCGGCGCGGAGATGGTGACGAGCAGCGGACAGTCGGCCAGCACCGCCTTTTCCACCAGTTCATAGGAGCAGCGCGAGGAGAGCAGCGCAAAGCCCCCGTCCCAGCCATGGCCTGCGCGAGCCATAGCGCCGATCAGCTTGTCAAAGGCATTGTGGCGGCCGACATCCTCCCGCGCCAGGCGGATGCGCCCCTGCGGATCGACCAGGGCTGCGCAATGCGCCGCGCCGGTCGCGGCGTTCAACGGCTGATGATCGCGCAGGGCACCAAGCGCGCGGAAGATGGCGGCATGATCCGCGCTGGACTTGGCCGTGATGGTTGGCAGCGGTCGCAAGGCCTGTTCCAATGTTTCGACGCCGCACAGGCCGCAAGCCGAATCGGATGTGCGGTGGCGCACGCGCCGGAGCAGATCGTCGGTGCGGTGCGGCGGCAAGGTCGCGCGCGCGATGACGCCCGCGCCGGTTGCATGAACATCTACGTCGAGCAGCGCATCGCCGCGCGACACCAGCCTTTCGGCCAGGCTGAACCCCTGGACCAGATCGTCCATATCGTCGGGCGTCGCCATCAGCACCGCATAGCCCGCGCCATTATATTCGATCGCGACGGGCACTTCCCGCGCCAGCGGCCGGTCGACCGGCCTGGTCGCACCATCCGGGGTCAGGCGCAGAAAAGGCTGGGAGTCCGGAGCGGGATCGGGTGGTATTGTCATTGTGGGCGACCCTAGGCCCCACCCGCCGGGCTGGCAATGTCACGGCTGGCGGCGCGCGCCTGTCCCGCCTATGACGATAGCGGACCTTGAGGAGACGCCATGGCGACGCGGATAGTGCTGGGGGCGGTTCTGGCTGGCGGGCGGTCCAGCCGGTTCGGCAGTGACAAGGCGCTGGCGATGCTGAACGGGCGCACCTTGCTGGATCATGCCATTGCGGCGATCAGCCCCCATGTTGGCTTGGTGGTGGTGTGCGGGCGCGCGGGCGGGCTGGCGGACCGGCCGCAGCCCGATCTGGGGCCTTTGGGGGGCCTCAACGCCGCGCTGCATCATGCGATCGATCATGGCTTTGCCGGAGTGCTGACCACGGGATGCGACATGCCGGTCTATCCTGCGCAATTGCCCGCTTTGCTGATCGGCGCGCAAGCGGCGGTGGTGGAGGGCCAGCCGCTGCTGGGATGGTGGCCCGCTACGCTCGCGCCGATGCTGGACGCTTATCTGGCTGGTGAGAACAGTCGGTCGATTCGCGGTTGGCTGGAGGCGGCGGGCGGGCGCGTGGTGACGCTGGAGGGCATCGCGCTGCCCAATATCAACCGGCCGCAGGATCTGGCGGCGCTGCAAAAGACGCAATAGCCCCTTCCCCCCGGCACGCGATTCGCTCTAGGCAGGCGGCATGATCCGCGTCGCCAGCCTGTTCGCCCTTGCCCTGCTCACCGCCTGCCAGAGCGGGAAGGTTGACGAGGAACAGGACGCGAGCAACGTCTCTGCCGCCCGGACCCCTGCCCTGCTGCCCGTGGTGATCCAAACGACCGGCGGCAGCGCGCATCGGTTCGATGTCGAGGTCGCACGCACGCCGCAGGAGCAGGATAAGGGGCTGATGTTCCGCAAGGAGATTGCGGCGGACGGGGGCATGCTGTTCCCGATGGACCCGCCGCGCACCGCGAGCTTCTGGATGAAGGATACGCTGGTGCCGCTCGACATGCTGTTCATCCATACCGACGGGACGATCGCGTTCGTGAAGGCGCAGGCGCAACCCTATGCGCGCGAGCCGATTTCGGCCGGGGTGCCGGTGGCGGCGGTGCTGGAACTGCGCGGCGGGCGCGCGGCGGAACTGGGCATCGGCGAAGGCGACAGGGTGAGTTGGGGCGGCTGCGCGGTGCCGACGGACACGCTGACGACCGACCTCAATTTCTGCCCGGCCCCGGCGCGCTGACGCCATATCCGTCTTGCCCGCGTCCCTCGCAACGGCTAAGCGCTTGGGCCATGGGTATCCTGGCAAACATCTTCACCTGGTGGAATGGCGCCACCTTTGGCACCTGGCTCTTTACCAAGCGCAAGGGCACGAAGGTCGGCGAGGATCATCAGGGCAATGTCTATTTCGAAGGCGGCAAGGACCCCAATGGGCTGACCCGCCGCTGGGTGATCTATAGCGGCGCGAATGACGCGAGCCGCGTGCCGGCCGAATGGCATGGCTGGTTGCATCATTCGATCGAAGGGGCGCCCGAAAGCTTCCTGCCGCCGCCGCGCATCTGGGAAAAGGAATCCACCCCCAACGCGACCGGCACGCCCCAGGCCTATCGCCCGTCGGGCGCGCTGGAAAAGGGCGGCCTGCGCCAGAAGGCGACCGGCGATTATGAGGCGTGGAGCCCCGACGCGGCATGAGCGGACGCCCGGCGGGGTCGTTCCCGCCGATCCTTCCATGCATGATCGTGCTGCCCTGCGCCCTGACGTTGGCGGCATGCGGCGACAATGACGCCCTGCCGCCGGCCAATCGGTCCGGGCCGGTCAAGGTGGAGAGCGCGCCGATCCGTCCCGCCGACAATGGCGTCATGCCCGGCACGCCGATGGTCGAGCGATCCGCCGTGCTGGGCCTGCTGAACAAGCGCAACGGCCTGACCCGCGATCTGACGTTGAAGCCGGGCGAGGCGGTGCGCGTGGGCGATGCGATCGTGCGGTTGCAGGCGTGCGAGACGACTGCGCCCTGGGAAAATATCCAGGAAACCGGTGCGTTCGTGCAGCTGGACGTGCGCAGCAGCGCCGACAATAAGTGGCGGCGCGCCTTTTCCGGCTGGCTGTTCCGCGACCGCCCCGACCGCAATGTGGTGCAGCACCCGATCTATGACGTCTGGGTCAGAAGCTGCGCGATGGAATGGCCCGAAAGCGGCCCCGACACGGTCAAGCTGGGCGCCAAGGGCGAGCCGGTGTCGGCGCGTCCGGCCAGCGGGGCGAACGCCAGTTCCGCCGCCGCGCCCGACCCGGCGGCCAGCACGTCCGACTCCGCGCCCAGCGCCACCGAACCTACGGCCGCGCCCAGCAACTGAAGATAGTCGCGCTGCCGGATTTCCACCGCACCCATCGTGCGCAGATGATCGGTCATGAACTGGCAGTCGAGCACGGTGAAGCCGGCAAAGCGCATCCGCGCCACCAGCCAGGCCAGCGCGACCTTTGACGCGTCGGTGCGGCGCGACACCATGGATTCGCCGAAGAAGGCGGTGCCCAGCGCCACCCCATATAGGCCGCCGACCAGTTCCTCTCCGTCCCACACCTCGATCGAATGGGCGAAGCGTCGGGCGTGCAGGTCGACATAGGCCCGCTCGATCGCATGGTTGATCCAGGTCGACGGACGATCGGGCGCGGCCTGCGCACACAGCGCCAATATATCGCCGAAAGCGCGGTTGGCGGTGACGCGGAAGCGATCGCGGCGCAGCACCCGGGCCAGCGAATGCGACAGGTGGAACTGACCCAGGGGCAGGATCGCGCGATATTTGGGTTCGACCCAATAGACATCGCGCGCGTCGCGATCATCCGACATGGGGAAGACGCCGATGGAATAGGCCTGCAACAGGATCAGCGGGTCGATCAGCATGGGGGGCTAAGGGTAGCAGAGGAAGCGCAGGCAGGGCCAGCGCGTTCATGAGCGCATGTTATAGGATTGCCACCAACGGCAACCGGCGGCGGGAAGTGATTGACTTGCGTTCTGCCCCGCCTAGCCTGCGCGTCCCATGAAGATGCTTTCCCTGGCGCTGGTGCCCCTGCTGTTCGCCTCCCCTGCCCTCCATGCCGCCGATGATCCCGCCACGGGTCCCTATGCCGTGCGCATCGCAAAGGTGCTGAAAGCGACGCCGCTGATCGACGGCCATAATGACTGGCCCGAGGCGCTGGCGGAAAAGGCGAAGGACGCCCGCTGGACCATGGATTTGAGGCGGCTGGACCCGGCCACCTATCACACCGATGTCGAACGGCTGCGCGCCGGCGGCGTGGGCGGGCAATTCTGGTCCGTCTGGGTATCGGCCGACCTGCCGCCGGTTCAGCAGGTCAAGGATACGCTGGACGCCATCGGCATGGTGCACAGTCTCGCCGCCCGCTATCCCCAGGATTTCCGGCTGGTGCGCACGGCCGCCGAAATGCGCGCAGCGCACAAGGCCGGGCGGATCGGGTCGCTGATGGGCGTGGAGGGCGGCGGCCAGATCGACGGCAGCCTGGCGGTGCTGCGCGCCTATCATCAGCTGGGCGCGGCCTATCTGACGCTGACCCACAGCCGCACGATCGGCTGGGCCGACAGCGCGACCGACAATCCGCAGCATGACGGCCTGACCCCCTTTGGCGAGGCGGTGGTGCATGAACTCAACCGGCTGGGCATGCTGGTGGACCTCAGCCATGTCAGCGAGGCGACGATGCTGGACGCGCTGCGCGTGACGAAGGCGCCGGTGATCTTTTCCCACAGCAATGCGCGGGCATTGTGCGACACGCCGCGCAATGTGTCGGATGCGGTGCTGAAGCAGGTGGCGGCCAATGGCGGCGTCGTCATGGTGAATTTCGCCGCGCAATATGTGTCGGAGGCGCGCCGGGTCTGGGGCGCGGATCGCAGCGCGGAGATCGCGCGCAACAATGCGCCGCCCTTTGGCGGGCTGTATATCGGCGATCCCGAAGGCGCGGCCAGGGCGCTGGCGGCATGGGAGGCGGCGCATCCCAAGCCCCAGGCGACCATCAGTCAGGTCGCCGACCATGTCGAGCATATCGTCAAGGTGGCGGGGATCGACCATGTTGGGATCGGCAGCGACTTTGACGGCGTCGGCGACCTGCCCGAAGGGTTGGGCGGGGTGCAGACCTATCCCGCGCTGCTGGCAGAACTGATGCGGCGCGGCTGGAGCGACGCGGACATCGCCAAGCTGGCGGGCGAGAATATATTGCGCGTCATGGCGGCCGCGGAAAAGACGGCAGCGGCGATGAAGGACGAACCCGAAGGCAGCGCGATGCCGCCGGCCGATCCTGCCTGATCTTTGGTCAGTAACGCGCCGTTGGTAACGGCCTTCGGCCGGCTCAAAAGTCTCAGCAGTTGGTCAGAGGAACGCCCCGCCCTTCATGACGCGGCGGGCGCGGCCCTGCACCGGCAGCTTGTCGAACGGCGTGTTGCCCGCCGACGCCGCCATGCGCGATGAATCGACGATCCATGGCGCGTCGGGATCGACCAGGATGAGGTCGGCGGCGCTGCCCGGCGTGAAGCTGCCCGCGTCAACGCCCAGGATTTTCGCGGGGTTGGCGCAGAGCAGGGTCATCAGCCGGTTGATCGACACATGGCCTTCGCGCACCAGATTGAGCGAGAGCGCCAGCAAGGTTTCCGCGCCCGCCATGCCTGGCGCTGCGTCGGCGAAGGGCAGGCGCTTGTCCTCCGGCCCGCGCGGATCATGGCCTGATGTAATGACATCGACCGTGCCGTCGGCGACGGCGGCGATGCTGGCGAGGCGATCGGCTTCATGGCGCAGCGGCGGCGACAGGCGCGCGAAGGTGCGAAAATCGGTCGCCGCCTGATCGTTGAGGAACAGATAGGCGGGCGTGATGCCGCAGGTGACGCGCAGCCCTTCCGCCTTTGCCGCGCGGATGAGGTCGAAGCCGGCGCGGGTGGTGACGAGGCGGAAGTGGATGGCGGCGCCGGTTTCGCGCACCAGCATCAGATCGCGCGCGATCGCCATGGCCTCGGCGCAGGCCGGCGCGTGCGGCAGGCCGAGGCGTGTCGCGGTTTCGCCGCTGGTGGCGACGGCGCGGGCGGTAAGGCCGCCATCTTCGGCATGGGCGATGAGCGTCAGGCCAAGGCCATGGGCGTAGGTCAGCACGCGCAGCATCACGCCGGAATCGGCGATCCACTGGCGGCCCGTCCCGACCGCCTTCGCGCCCGCCGCCTGCATGAGGCCCATTTCCGCCATTTCGGTGCCCATCAGGCCGCGCGTCGCGGCGGCGATGGGATGGACCCAGAAATCGGGCTTGCCCGCCCGCGTTGCCTGACGGATGAGGCCCACATCATCGAGCGGCGCGCGCTGATCGGGCATCAGCGCAGCGCGGGTGATGCCGCCGAAATGGAAGGCGGGCTTGTCGGTCGCAAAGACGCCGAGGTCGATCAGGCCCGGTGCGACGACCAGGCCGCGCGCGTCGATCCGCTCCGCATCGGCCGGCACATCGACCTGGCCGGTCGCGACAATCCGGTCGCCCTTGATCAGGACGACGCCGTCATGCAGCGCGTCGGCGGCAGGATCGGCGAGCTTGCCATTGACGATGGCGCGCAGGGTCATGCCCATCCCTTCTTTGATGGTCGGGATGTTCAAGCCCATCCCTCCACACCACGCGCGCTGCGGGTCAGCACGTCGAGGCAGGCCATGCGGACAGCGACACCCATGGCGACCTGTTCGGTGATGGCCGACCGTTGCGGGTGATCGGCAACGCTACTGGTGATTTCCACGCCCCGGTTCATCGGGCCGGGGTGCATGACCAGCGCATCGGGCTTGGCGATCGCCAGCCGTTCGGGCGTCAGGCCATAAAGCGCATGATATTCGCGGGCCGAAGGAATGAAGGCACCGTCCATCCGTTCATTCTGAAGCCGCAGCATCATCACCACGTCCGCGCCATCCAGCCCTTCGTCCATGCGGCTATAGGGGGTGGCGCCCAGCATCTCCACCTCCGGCGGCAGCAATGTGGGCGGCGCGATGGCGCGGACCTGCGCCCCCAGCGCCGCCAAGCAGAGCATGTTGGAGCGGGCGACGCGGCTGTGCAGCACATCGCCGCAGATCGCGACCACGAGGCCTTCAAACCCGCCCTTGCGCCGGCGGATGGTGAGCGCGTCCAGCAGGGCCTGGGTGGGATGCTGGTGCCAGCCGTCCCCGGCATTGAGAACGGGACAATCGACCTTGTCCGCGATCAGGGCGACCGCGCCCGAACTGGCATGGCGGATGACGATGACGTCGGCGGCCATGGCGTTGAGCGTCATTGCCGTGTCGATCAGCGTTTCGCCCTTCTTCACGCTGGAGGTCGCGGCGTGCATGTTGACGACATCCGCGCCCAGCCGCTTGCCCGCGATTTCGAACGACAGCAGGGTGCGGGTGCTGTTTTCGAAAAAGGCGTTGATCTGCGTCATGCCGGCCAGCCGGTCGTCATGTTTGCGCGCCTGGCCCTTGTTCGCCTGCGCCCAATATTCCGCTTCGTCCAGCAGGAAGCGGATTTCCCAGGGTTTGAGGTCCGCGATCGACAGAAGATGCCGATGCGGGAACAGCGCGCGACCGGTAAGGTCGGACGAGACGGACGCGGCGGGCATGGGAGGCATGAGCGCCCCTTTAGGCGAGCGCCGGGATCAGGGCAAGAGAGGCAGCCCGACCTACGACCGCTGCGCCATTGGCAACGCTGTCCGGGGCGGGCATAGTGTGCCGCAGGGGAGCAGGACAGGACGATATATGACGCGGACCAAAGGATTTTTTGCCGCCATGCTGGGCTTGGCGATGGTGATGCCAGCCCATGCGGGCGCCGCTGCTCCGGTAGCGACGACCGAATATGGCAAGGTGCAGGGCAGTGTCGCGGACGGTGTCGAAAGCTGGAAGGGCATCCCCTTTGCCGCGCCGCCGGTCGATGCGCTGCGCTGGCAGCCGCCCAAGCCCGCCGCGCGCTGGAGCGGGGTGCGCGAAACGACGGCCTATCGCAATGACTGCATGCAGGAACCCTTCCCCAGCGATGCGGCGCCGCTCGGCACCACGCCGTCGGAAGATTGCCTGTACCTCAATATCTGGAAGCCGGCCGACGCCAAGGGAAAGCTGCCGGTCATGGTGTGGATCTATGGCGGCGGTTTCGTGAATGGCGGATCGTCGCCGCCCACCTATAGCGGTGCGCCCATCGCCAGCCAAGGCGTGATGGTGGTGAGCTTCAACTACAGGCTGGGGCGCTTTGGCACGTTCCGCCACCCGGCGCTGGGCAAGGATCAGGGCGTCAATTACGGCCTGCTGGACCAGATCGCGGCGCTCAAATGGGTACAGCGGAACATCGCGGGCTTTGGCGGCGACCCGGATCAGGTAACGATCGTTGGCGAAAGTGCGGGCGGCCGGTCAGTCCATGCGCTGATGACGACGCCGCTGGCCAAGGGGCTGTTCGACCGGGCCGTCATCATGTCCGGCGGGAATGGCAAGCCGGGCGCACTATCGACACCTGCCGATGCGGAATGGCTGGCGGTGGCGTTCGGGGAAAGCCAGGGGATTGCGCCCGATGCGCCGGACGCCGCGGCCAGGCTGCGCGCCCTGCCCGCCCGCGCGGTGGTGGGCGACCTCAACCTGGCGAAGATGGAGAATTTCTTCAGTCCGGTGACCGACGGCCGCAGCGCGGTCGATGTCATCGCCGCGCATGAAAGCGGCCAAGCGCCAGCAATCCCGGTCATGATCGGTGCGACGAGCGCGGACATTGGCGGGCCGGACGGGCCGATGGTCGCCGGCGCGCGCGACCTGGCGGCGCTGTTCGCCGGGCGCGGCATGCCAACCTACGCCTACCGCTTTTCCTATGTGGCGACATCGGTGGGCGGCACCAACGCCTATCACGCGACCGACATCCCGTTTTTCTTCGATACGCAGGCCATCAAATATGGCGCGGCCACCACGCCGCGCGACAATCGCATGGGCGGCATCATGAGCGGCTATCTGGCCAATTTCGTGAAGAGCGGCGATCCCAATGGCGCGGGCCTGCCGCAATGGCCGCGCTATAGCGCCGATGGTGGCGAGCAGATGGACTTTGCCACCAGCGGCGAGGCTGTCGTCGAATAGGTCAGCGGCCGATGACGATGCGCTGTGGCTTACCGGTGGCGGGCAGGCGCAGCGCATCGCCCTGCCACTGCGCCGATCGACCGTTGACCCGCGTGGCTGGCGGCGCACCGGCGAAGGGCCAGCGCAGGACGAAACCGCCGGTCGGGCGCGCGCCGCCGCCGATCGTCACCGCCATCCGCTTGGCGTTGCCCGCCATCGCCAGATCCAGGGCGCCATAGGGCGTGCGCAGCCCGTCGATGCGAACCCCCTGCCCCGTCAGCCAGTCGCCGGTCATGCCCGCGCCCAGCACCAGCGTCTCACTCGCCTTGTCCTCATAAGCAAAGAGGTCGAGCGCGGCGCGGATATAGTCGGACGCGACCCAGGCATGGGGCAGATCGCCCAGAAAGCGGATGGCGCGCGGCTCTCGACCTACGACTTCCGCCCAGGCGTTCCAGCCGGCCGGGCGGCGATCGCGCATATAGATGGCGAGCAGATCATTCGCGCGTTGCGGCTGGCCCAGGCGCAGCATGGCCGACACGTTGCGCAGTTCATAAGGGGTGTAATCGTCCCAGTCGGCCGATGTGGCGCGACTGGTCACGCGCCGCCACTGGCGATCGAATGTATTGTGGAGCAGCCGCTGGTCGAGCCGGGGTTGCAGCGCCGTGATCTCCAGCGCCATGGTGGTGGAGGTGGCGTCGAAATCCCCCAGGCTGGTTGCGCCCGGGATGAAATCGATCGACCAATGCTGTGCCGCCGCGTCGATAGCGTTCACGATGTCGCCGGCAAACTGGTCGCGCTGCGCGGCGATGGCGGATGCTTGCGGCTTGCCCAGCACCTGCGCGGCGTAAAGCGCGCCGTCATAGCCGGCCAGCCCCCAGAAATCGTCCCAGAGGCTATATTGCGCCTTGGACGAATAGGCTTCGTGGCTGATCGAAGGCGGCAAAAGGCCGTAAAGCATCTGACGGTCGGGCGTCTGGTTGGCGGCGGTGCGTTCGGACAGGCGCAGTCCGTCCATATAGCGGCGCGCGGCGTCCAGCCGGTCCCAATGGCGCGCCAGCAGGGCAGTGTCGCCAGTGTAGCGGTGCAGTTGCGCCAGCAGGTGGATATATTCGCCATGCGAGTCATTTTCCGGCACCGGATCCGCACCCCGGAAATCGACACAGCATGGCACCTTGCCATTGGCGAAGAGGTGGCCGCCATACCAGTCGGCAAAGGCGATCGCCGGATCATTGACGCCAAGGCGCAGCAGCGCGTCCGACATCATCGCGCCGTCGCGTATCCAGCTGCGATTATAGGAACGGGTGCCGGGCTTGAGCGCTGGACCGTCGCGGCTGATCAGAATATCGGCGAGCGCTGTGCGCAGCGTGTCGACCAGCTCCTGCTTGGCGGGCGGCACCTGAATGGTGACGCTGCCGAGGCGTTGCCGCCACTGGTCGGCGGTCTGCGCCAGCGCCATCTCGACATCGGTAGGCGCCGAACCGGCAAAGGCCACCGGCATGTCCAGCGTTTCGCCCGGCGGCAGGCGCATCGTCCAGCTGAGGCGCGCCTGCGCCATATGGGCCTCATCCTCCACATGGGTGGCCGATGGCAAGCTTTCGGGCGTGGCCAGCGCGCCCTGGTCAAAGCCGCCCATGCCGACCGATTGCGGCGTTACCATGGGGGTGAGCAAGCGATCGACCGGCGGGTCGCCCGCGACCGGGCCGGGCTGGCGAATATGGAGGCGCGACCCGTCCCAGCGGATCGTGGAAATCGGACTGACGCCGCCGCGCTGCGCCAGAAATTGCGCGGGCGGGTTCACCTGAAACGGACGGACCGCCAGCGTGAGGGTGACGGTGCGCGGCTGATCGCTTGTGTTACGGACGCGCCAGCGGCCCAGCAGGCGCGGCTCGTCCGGTTCCGTCTGCGCGAAGGCGGTACTTTCCAGCGTCCAGCCCTGCCCCTGCCAGCTGGTGGTGGCGATGGGAAGATAGCCGTTGACCAGGCTCTGGCTGGTGGTGACGCCCGCCCAGTCGACCGGGGCGCCGTTGACGGTGAGGAAGGGTTCGACCGAATAGCTGCCCTTGGCCGGCTCGATCGCGCCATCTTCGCCGATCAGGCCTGCGATCGCGCCGCCATCCGTGCCAACGAGCGTCCAATAGGGTTGTTCTGTAAAGCCGCGCGGATAGCGGCCGCGCGGCGCCTGGCTCGCCAGGCGACTGATGAAATCATTGGGCGTGGGCGCCCAGTCGATATCCTTGACCGCGACTTCGGCGAGGGCGCCTTCGCCGATCATCCGGATGCGCAGATAGCGCGGCTCCGCGCCATGCAGCGCAATCGGATCATGGCCGCCATCGCCGGCATCCACGGCGCGCAGCGTCTGCCAGGCGCGCTTGTCCTGCGATCCTTCGACCCGATAGGCCGCCGCGCCCTGCCAGTCGAGCAACAGCGCCGACAGCCGCTGCGGCGCGCCCAGATCGAGCGTCAGCGATTGTCCGGCCCGTCCATGCCAGGCAGTCGATTTGTCGCCATCCAGCACGGCCGGGTCGCTGGCTTTGGGGGATGAGGGCGGCGGCGCTGGCGGCAGCGGTTCCAGCGTCAAATCGTCGATCTCGACATGCCCCTTGCCCCCGTCGCGGCCGCGCACCAACACGATTTCCATGCGATCGGTGCGGCGCAGGCTCTTGTCCTTGGTCGGCCCCCAGGCAAATTCCAGGTCGCGCGGGCGAATACGCAGTTCCTGCCATTGGGCCGAGGGGCGGAAATTGAGTTTCTGTACCCACCAGACATTGTCGCCCGACGCATCGGTGAATTTGAGCTGGAGGTCGTTGACGTCACCCCTCCCCCGCAGCTTGAGCCGCAGGACATAATTGTCCGGCCAGTCGATCGGCAGCGTCCGCGCGGCAAAGGCATAGCCCGATACCGAGCCGAAGTCATAATCGAGCCGGAGCGCCTGGCCATCGTCTCCCGGCACGGCCGACACTTTTGACGCGACGCCATCGGACGCGGCGGCGGTCCAGCGGTCGGGCTGTTCGAACCCCTCGGCCGCGACCGGCTGCGCGGCAGCGAGCAGGAAGGCGAGCGTCGCCAGCGTCATCCCAGCCAGCCGCCGGTAAAGCCCGACCGTTGCAGGCCCCGCCGGATATGCGGATTTTTCTTCATCGTGTTCCAGATGAGGCCGGTGCGGTGATTTTCGATCATCGCGACGATCGGCCCCTGGTCGATGCCCAGATAATCCTTGTCGACCCAGCCGACGCCCAGGCGGAATTCGCCATGGCGGAAAGGCTGTGGCGGGCGACGGACGATGGTGGGATTGAAACTGTCGAGGAAACCATATTTGTCGTAAAGCTGCTCGCCATAGCGGAAATACATGGCCTGCACGGTCGGCTCGACGATTTCGGGCGCGAAGGGCAGCGACCCCAGCAGCGCGGTAGGGGCCAGCGTGCCATCATCGCGTTCGCCCGGTCCGCGCGCGGAATAGCTGTAGAATTCGCGTTCCTTGCCGCCCAGCATCATCTTGAAATCGCCCGGCCCGTCGCAGGCGGTCAGACCCCAACAGTCCGGCCCATATCCTGCCCAGTTGCCCGGATTTTCGATCGCATAATTGCGTTGGCAATAGGTGGCGCGGCGGCTGTTTTCGAAATAGTCGATGCCCTTCTGCGTCATGAACCGGTCCTGGATGCCGCGGAAGTCGACCCAGACATGGCTATATTGGTGGCCGAACATTGGCGCGAAATGCAGATGCGGTTCGCCCCAGCGCGACGACCAACTGCTTTCGAACTGGGTGCTCCACACATTCCATGTGTCATCCCGCAATGGATGCGTCGGCGACCCCATGCCTAATATATAGAGGATCATCCCTTCATTATAGATTTCCCAGTCGGAGCGGATGAACCCGCTTTCGGGATGCCAGCCCATCGACACGAAGGGTGCGCGCGGGGTGATCCAGTTCCATTCGACGGCGCGATAGAGTTGTTCGGCAAGATCGCGGATGCGCGCTTCGTCGGCATCGACCGGGTCGTCGAACCAGCTTTGCGCGAACAGGACGCCCGCCATCAACAGGGCGGTGTCGATGGTCGAGAGTTCCGACAGCGAGAAGCGATAGCCCTTGGTCGACCCCAGGAAGTGATAGAAGAAGCCGCGATAGCCGCTGACGCCCGATCGCTGGTTGCCCATCGGCGCGGCGGCGAGGAATTGCAGCGTGGTGAGCGTGCGCTCGCGCGCTTCGGCGCGGCTGATCCAGCCATGGGTGACGCCGATCGGATAGGCGGTCAGCGCAAAACCCATCGCGGCGATGGACACGAAGGAGGGCGTGGGCCAGCGGTCGGGGGCCATGCCCGTCTTTTCGTCGGTGACTTCCCAGAAATAGCGAAAGGCGAGTTTCTGGATGTCGTCGATCAACGGACTGACTTCCACGTCCAGCGCCGGGCGCTGGTCGAGCCGGGTCCAGCCATCGACCGCAACCGGCGCGGTCGAGACGGGCGCCTGGGGCGTGCGCGTGGCGCATCCCGACACAAGCCCGGCCAGCCCTACCCCGGCCGAGCCCATGAATGTCCGTCTATCCAGCAATCATCACCTCCAGAAATGTAAAAGGGGGGACGGCCCGCGTCATGCGACGAGCGGCCGTCCCGAAACGGGACGCCGTCAGAAGCGATAACCCACCCGGAACTGGATACGCCGGGGCAGCGTGAGCAGGTTCGCCGCATTCGCGCCATTGGCGGGCAGCAGCGGATCGGTCACTTCGCCGGTGTCGGGATTGATCGTGTTGTTGAAGAAGCCATCGAAATCGCGGAAATTCTTGTTGTTGAAGAGGTTGAGGACATCGACCGCGAAGCTGACCTGATCGTCCCGGCCGAACAGCGGGAAATTCTTGGCCAAAGTCACATTGACTTCGCAGAAGGCGAACAGCCCCTTGATGCAGTTCTTTTCCGGATAGCGAGCGGTGAAGTCGTTGAAACCCGACGACGCGCCGTTGGTGCCGTCCGTCACTTGATAAGCCTGGCCCGACCCCAGCGTGGTCAGCGTCGAGAACTGGAAGCCCAGCGGCAGGTCGACGATGCCGGAGAAGACGATACGGTGGCGCTCGTCACCCGGCGAATTGCGCCAGCCATAGGCGTCGGGCGTCGGCGCATCCAGGCTGAAGAGATCGCCGCCATTCTTTTCCGCCTTGCCCAGCGTATAGGCGATATTGAGGCCCCAGCCCGATGCCTTGGTGTAATTTTTGTCGAGCGTGAAATAGAGCGCCTTGTAGCGGGTATCGAGCCCGTCATAGCCGATCAGCACGTTGGAATAGCCCGCCGCGCGCACTGCCGCCAGCAGATCGCCATCGCAGCAGGTGCCGAAGCCGCCGTCATTGCGGGTCGCAAACAGGTTGGTGTAACCATTCTTGCCCCGCTGGTAGGAGGCGGTCAGCGAGGCTTCGAAAATGCCGACCTTCTGCCGCACGCCCAGCGAAAACTGGTCGTTGACCGGCGGCTTGGCATTATTCTTGACCGCAAAGAGTTCGGGCAGGCCGACTTCGGGGTTGCTGTTGATCAGCGCCAGCAGCCCGTCGCGGGTCAGGTAGGACGGGTCCCAGGCGACCGTCGGCTGGCCATCGCGCGGCAGGCCGTCGGCGGAGAAGCGGAACAGACCGATGGGGTTTATGGTACGCGAGAGTTCATCGACCGTGTTGTTGAAATTATTGCGGTCATAATAGCGGCCCGCGCCGCCGAAGATGACGGTGCTGCGATCCCCCTTCACGTCCCAGGAAAAGCCGAAGCGCGGCGCGAAGGCGCCCTTGAACGGGCTGCGGTCATTGCCGTCGGTGATATAGTCTTCGGGGTCGAAATAGGATGTGGTGGGCAATGCGCGCAACGCCGTCGCGGCGGCGGCCGGCGTCGTGTAGCGGTTGTTGAACCCGTTGCTTTCATAATCCCAGCGCAGACCAAGATTGAGCTGCAACCGGTCGGTAATGTCCCAGTCGTCCTGAATATAGAGGCCAAGCTGGGTGTTGGACGACTGGATGAGGCCCGAGCCAAGGCCGAGGCGCGCTTCGGCCGGGAAAGCGAAGTTGAGGTTATTGTTGGGTTCGCGGCGGAAATAATAGCGCGGCTGAATGAAGGCCTGATTGTCGAAGCTGATGTCGGTGAATTCGATGCGCGCGCCGAACTTGATCGCGTGACCGGTAAAGCCGGTATAGGTGATGTCGTTGCGGAAATTATAGCTTTGCTGCACTTCGCGCCGGGTCGAATCCTTGCCCCCGAACAGGATCACGCCCTGATAGTCAAAGGCGGGAAGGTCGGGATTGAGCGCCGTCGGGTTGAATTTGTAGTTCAGATAGCTGGCATTGAATTCGTTGAGGACCGTGTCGTCGTCATAGGTCCATTTGAACTGGTAGGTGTCGACGACATTGATCTTGTTTTCGGCATAGGAATAGGCGGTGTTGCCGCCAAAGCCCTGGATATCGGTTTCCTCGCGCCGGCTGAACGACACGTCGAACGTCTGATAGTCGTCGGGGGTCAGCGTCAGCTTGCCGAAATAGAAATCGCTGCGGAACGGGCTGACGAAGGAGCCTTCGAAATCGGTGATATCGCGGCCGGAAAAGCGTTCAAATTCCGCAATCGCATCGGCCGCGCCAGTGGAGCGCACGTTGAAGGCGCGATCCTGGTCATTCCCTTCATAGGCGGCGAAGAAGAACAGCTTGTCCTTGATGATCGGGCCGCCGAGCGACGCGCCATATTGCTTGCGTTCAAAGGCGGGCTTGGGATTGCCGTCACGCTTGTCGATGAAGCTTTTTTCGGTCAGCGACTTGTCGGTATATTGGCCAAAGATTTCACCATGAAAATCATTGGTGCCGGACTTGGTGACGGCGGTGATGACGGCCGCGCCTGCCTGTTCATATTCCGCCTTGTAATTCTGGGTGATGACGCGGAATTCCTGCACGGCGAGCTGGCCAAAGGGGTTGCCGCGGCTGTTCTGCTGACCCGCCACGCCGCCTTCGCGCAGCTTGTTCTTGAGGCTGACGCCGTCGATGAACACATTGACCTGGCTGGCGGGCGATGCGCCCGATGAGAAGCTCTTGTCGGTTTCGGAGTCATTATAGCGCACGCCAGGCGCGAGCGCGGCGAAGCTGAGGAAATTACGGTCCGTCTGCGGCAGGACGCGCAGCTGTTCCTGGCTGATATTGGTCGCAATTTCGCTGGTCTGGACTTCGCGCAGGCGGCTGCCCGTGACGACGATCTGCGCGCCGTCGCCATCGGCCGAGGCCGTGGCGGTGCCTTGCGCCGCGTCGGTCGCGCTGGACAATTGCGCGTCCACCGTGGCGGCTGTGCCGACGCCCACGGCGATATCACGCTGGAACGACCCCTTCGCCGGGTCGGACACTGAAATCCGGTATGTGCCCGCGCGCACACCGTTCAGAATATAGGTGCCGCCGTCATTGGTGGTGGTGGTTTGCGCGCGGCTGGTGCCGGCGCTGGTCAGTGTGACCGTCGCGCCCGCGACGGGCGCGCCCGCGCTGTCGGTCACGCGGCCACGGATCGAGGCGACCGTGGTCTGCGCCACGGCCGGTATGGCGACGGCCAGGCTGCTGAGCGACGTAGCGCCGACAAGCAGCAGACGGATTGCGGACAACTTGCTCATGTGCATCTTCCCCTTGTTTTAACCCTGATTCCCTCGACGGGATTTTCGTTACGCAGCTGAAAGCTGACTACTGTTGCGGATAATGAGGCCGGGTTGCCTTAGTTCCATCTGCGGAACGGCTTCACCGTCGATTAGCGCGACGAGGCGGTTGATGCCGCGCGCTCCCATGTCGGCGATATCGACGGCCATGGTGGTAAGACCCGGGCTGACGAGCCGGGCGAGCGGGATATTGTCGAAGCCCGCGACCGCCACCTGCGTCGGAACATCGACCCCCATGTCGCGCAGCGCGACCATGACGCCGATCGCCGTCATGTCGTTGGCGGCAAAGATGGCGTCGACGTCGATCTGTTCGGCCTGGAGGCGATCGACAGCGCGGCGGCCGGATTCCTCGTCGAAATTGCCGGGGAGGATGACGGGTTTCAGGCCCGCCGCTTCCATCGCCCGAACATAGCCGCGCGCGCGGTCGGCCGCCTCGACATTGCCCGCCGGCCCTTCGACATGGACGATGGCGCGACGGCCGCAATCAATGAGGTGCCGCACCATCGCGCCCGCGCCCGCCACATTGTCGACCCGCAATTCGGGCCGGCCCTGGCCATTGTCCTGACAATTGAGCAGCACGGCCGGGATGCTGGGCGGCAGCTGCGCGAACAGAGCGTCCAAGTTGATGTGCGGGGCCATGACGATCAGGCCATCGACCCGCCCGCGCATGTTGCGCAGCGCATCTATCCCGTAGCCGATATCCAGATGCATGTTGGACAATAACAGATGGCGGTGGTGCAAAGCGGCTTCCCGCTCCATGCCGCGCAGCATTTCGGAGAAATATTCGCCATGAAGGTCCGGCAGGACGACGCCGATTGCCCCGGTACGCGCCATGCTGAGATTGCGCGCGCCGGCATGAGGCACATAGTTGAGCTTGCGCGCGGCCTGCTCCACCCGTTCCTTGAGTTCGGGACGGACGTTGGGCAGACGATTGAACACGCGCGACACGGAGGCAACCGACACATCGGCTTCGCGCGCGACGTCGCGAATGGTCGCCTGCCCGATCTCCTTTCCCGTCATCCTCAATCCATCCAGCGAAGATTTTATCGGCCCCATGACTTGCCGAGCCGTCTTGTAACCGGTTACAAGAAACCATAAGCCACTGCAAGTGGGCGCGCGAAAGGTTCACAAAGGCATCGCACGAGCGCCCGATCTTTAGGAGAATGACATGCGGCCACCCTCTTCCATATCTCGACGCGCATGGCTGATGGGGGCCGGCGCGGTGGCGGCATGGGCAGCCTCGCCCGCGCGCGCACTGATGGCGCAGATGGATCAGGGTGCGGCGCCATCGACCGATCTTGACGCGCTGATCGCGCGGATGACGGTGGAGGAAAAGGCCGGCCAGGTCACGCTGATGGCCGCCGCCTGGGCAGGCGGCGCGGCCAACGCGCTCAATCCCACATCGCCATCGCGCGCCAGCTTTCGCCAGCAGATGGACGATGTGCGGCGCGGCCATGTCGGCGGCGTGTTTAACGGCAATGGCGCGGAAATGGCGCGGCAGATGCAGGCGATGGCGGTGGAAAAAAGCCGCCTCAAAATTCCGCTGATCTTCGCTGCCGACGTGATCCATGGCTTTCGCACCATATTTCCCATGCCGCTCGCCGAAGCGGGCAGCTTTGACCCCGAACTGGCCGAGCGCACCGCGCGGATCGCGGCCATCGAAGCGACGGCGGCGGGCATCGACTGGAATTTCGCGCCGATGGTCGATGTTGCGCGCGACCAACGCTGGGGCCGCGGGATCGAGGGCGCGGGGGAGGATGTGCTGCTGAGCCGCGTCATGGCCGATGCGCGCGTGCGGGGCTTCCAGGGACGCGCCGGCCTGGCCGCGCCCGACGCCATGGCCGCCTGCGCCAAGCATTTCGCCGCCTATGGCGCAGCCGAGGGTGGTTTGGACTATAACAGCGTCGACGTGTCGGAACGGACGCTGCGCGAGGTCTATTTCCCGCCCTTCCAGGCGGCGCTGGATGCGCATGCGGCGACGATCATGGCGTCGTTCAACGAATTGTCGGGCGTGCCGGCCACCGCCAATCACTGGCTGCTGAGCGACGTGCTGCGCGACGAATGGCATTTCGACGGGCTGGTCGTATCCGATTATACCGGCGACATGGAACTCATCGCCCATGGCTTTGCCGCCGATGCGCGGGAGGCGACCAAGCTAGCGTTCCTCGCCGGGGTCGACATGTCGATGCAATCGGGTTTCTACAGGGAGCATCTGCCCGATCTCGTTAAATCGGGCGAAGTGCCGATGGCGCGGCTGGACCAGGCTGTGCGGCGCGTGCTGGCGCTCAAGGCAAAGCTGGGCCTGTTCGACGATCCGTTCCGGCGCATCGACCCCCGCCGGGAAAAGACGCTGGTGCGCACGCCTGCCCATCTGGACGTCGCGCGCGATGCCGCGCGCCGGTCGATCGTTCTGCTGAAGAATGAGGATGACCTGCTGCCCCTGCCCCGCACAGGCAAAACAATCGCGCTGATCGGGCCGTTTGTACAGGGGCAGCGCGATCTGGTCGGGCCGTGGAATGTCTATGGCACCGAGGCGGACGCCATCGACCTGCTGACCGGCATGCGCGCGGTCGCCGCCGACCCGGATGGAATCGTCGCGGTCGACGGATCGGGCGTGGACAAACCGATCAAGGGCGGCATCGAGGCGGCGGTTGCTGCGGCGCAGGCCGCCGACATCGTCGTGCTGGCGGTGGGCGAAAGCCAGACTATGTCGGGGGAGGCGCAGTCGCGCACCGATATCGTGATACCCGCGCCGCAAATGGCGCTGGCGGAGGCTGTCGCCGCCACAGGCAAGCCGATGGTCGTGCTGCTACGTCATGGCCGCGCGCTGGCGCTGCATGGCGCGGTCAAGGATGCGCAAGCGATCCTGGCGACCTGGTTTCTGGGGTCCATGTCGGGCATGGCGACCGCCGACATCCTGTTCGGTCTGGCCAGCCCGTCAGCGCGCCTGCCGTGCAGCTTTCCCTATGAAAGCGGGCAGGAACCGCTTTATTATGCGCACAAGAATACCGGCCGCCCCAACCCGCCCGGCCCGCGCGTCGCCTACAAGGCCCATTATCGCGAGGCGCCCAATGCCGCGCTCTATCCCTTCGGCCACGGCCTGACCTATGGCGAGATCGTCTACAGCGCGATCGACATGGGGACGGGCCGGTTGAGCGCGGGCGGCGAATTGACCGTCACCGCCACGCTGCGCAACAGCGGACGGCGTGAAGCGACCGAGGTGGCGCAGCTCTATGTGCAGGACATCACTGCCAGCATCACCCGGCCAGTGCGCGAATTGAAGGCATTTCAGCGCGTGACGATCAAACCCGGCGAATCGCGGGAGGTGCGTTTTACGATCAGGCGCGAGGAGCTGCTGTTCCTGGGGCAGGACATGCAACCGACGGTGGAGCCGGGCAAATTTCGCCTGTGGATCGCGCCGTCCGCTCAGGCCGAGGGCGTATCGGACATATTCACGCTCGCCTGATCGACCGGGCCGCGCAGCGGCGCCAGCATCATGATCGCGCCCCCCGCCGCGATCATGACCGCTGGTCCCGCGATCATGACCCAGGCGATGACATCCCTGCCCGCCGCATCGGGCACGCCGCCGGCATAGCCGCCCATCGCATAGGCCAGACCCAGCAACAGGGCGGCAAGGCCAAGGCCGATTTTCTGCACCAGCATGAACAGGCTGAAGGCGGTCGCCTCCACCCGTACGCCTGTGTGCGCGACGCCATGATCGACCGCCATGGGCAGCATGGCCCAGGCCGCCAGGTGAAAGCCGCTGAGCGCGACCTGCACCAGCGCCAGCACGGTGATGGAAACGGGCACGTCGGGCGCTCCCGGCCAGAGCGGCAGCGCCGCCAGCGCGACCAGCGCGAGGCAGGCTGCGGCCAGCCAGCTGGCCTGCGCGCTCCACCGCAGGGCGATCAGCGTCCAGAGCGGCACGGCGAGCGTGCCGATGACCGCCATCACCGCCAGCGCCCGCTTGCCCGCGACAGCGTCGAGCAGGACATGGGCGAAATAATATAGCACTGAATGACCGATGATCGCGGCCGCCATCGTGGCGCAGAAGGTGGCAGCGCACAGCATCAGGAAGGCGCGGTTATGTGCGATGGCGGCCAGATCCCGCATCAGCGAATGCCCGGCCGATAGTGAGGAGGCGGTCGGGATGGTTTCGGGAATGCGCCAGACGACAAGCCACAGGATCATGGCCGCAACGCCGGCAAGCAGCATCGCCACAGCCGCATAATCACCCCCGCCAGCTGGCATCGCCCAGGCAATCGTAACCGCGCCCAGCGCGCCGAAGGTCATACGCGATCCCGACATCAAGGTGCGGTCGCGCGCATGGATGCTGACGCGCGTCGACCATGCCGCATAGGGCAGGTTCACCAGCGCATAGAGGATGCGGAAGGCGACATGGGTCGCCATCACTGTCGCCAGCAGCCATTCCGCGCCGCCCGCCGGCCGCTGGAACAACAGCGCGAAGGACAGCGCAAGTGGGGCGGCCCACCAGGCAATGATCCGGCGATATCGCAGACGCCAACGATCCGCAGTGATGCCGATGGCCAAGTCCGTCAGTCCGTCGGCAATGGCGCCGACCATCATCACCAACCCCGCCGCTTCGGGCGTCAGGCCAAGGGCATCTGTGTAGAAGAACAGCAGATAGAGAGTGATCGTCTGCCAGAAGAGATTGAAGGCATAGTCGCCCGCGCCAAAACCGATGGCGCGCGCGGGATGCGGGCCGGACGGGTCCCTCATCCCGCGAAATCAAATGCGCCGGGCGATAGCGCCGGCCGCCCAGCCCATTGCTACGGCAATTGCGATCGCGGTCAGGCCATAGAGGAACGGCCAGTCTTCGGCGGCGACCGCCATAAACTGTTCGAACCCGGATTTGCGCACGGTGATGTCGCGCACCGCGGCGGCGACGACGCGGCCATCCTGCACCAGAAACGTCTCGGCCGTATAGTCGCCGACGATGACGCGGGCAGAGAGCGGCAGGCGCGCGCGATAGAGAACGCCATCCGTGATTTCGACCGTGCCCTGCCGCTCGACGAACAGGCCAGCCCGGTCGCGCAGGTCGACCAGGCCGGCCTGAAAACGGTTCAGTTCGGCGCTGTCGTTGAGCGAAGAGGGCGACAATTGCAGCTTGTCCACGCCCAGTTCGTAAATGGCGGCGGTGCGTTCATCGACGATTTGGCTGATCGGGCGCGAAGAGGCCATGGCGTAGAAGCTGGGCGCGGATTCAAAGCGCGCGCTGTCGGCATTCACCCAGATGCCCGCAACCTTCTGTTTCTCACGCATCTGGATCGACTGTTCGGGGCCTTTGAGCACCACGACGATGTCCGCCGGCTTGTCGGGGCGCACGCCGCCGGGATAGACGATCGCGCCGAACAGCAACAGGTCAGCGCCGGTGAAGCTGTAGAGAATCTTGACTTCGCGCTGCGACACGTCGGGCACCAGTTGCGGTTCGTCCGCGCCGGTCAGCAGCAGCAGGGCCGCGATCAGGGCGCTGGCGCGACGCAGCATCACCGCACCTCGATCGTGAAGATTTCGTCCGGCCGCCAGCCTAGGCCCAGCGCCATGCGCGCGGCCACCAGCAACACGATGGCGGCCAGAAGGACGCGCAGATATTCGGGCCGCAGCTTCATCGACAGGCGCGTGCCGATCTGCGCACCCGTGACGCTGCCGATCAGCAGCAGCATGGCCAGCACCAGGTCCACCGCCTTGGTGGTCATGGCGTGCATCATTGTCGTCGCCATGGTGACGAACAGGATCTGGAACAACGATGTGCCGACGACCGACTGCGTCGTCATGCCCAGAAGATAGAGCATCGCGGGCACCAGGATGAAGCCGCCGCCCACCCCGAGCAGCATGGTCAATATGCCCGTCGCCATGCCCAGCAGGAAGGGCGCGAGCGGCGAGATATAAAGGCCCGAGCGATAGAAGCGCCAGCGCATGGGCAGGGCCGCGACCAGCGGATGATGCCGCCTTTTGCTGGCCTGCGGCTTGCGGCCGGTCTTGAGCGCGATCAGCGCCTGGATCGATTCCTTGGCCATCAGGCCGCCGATCCCGCCCAGCATCAGCACATAGAGAATGCCGATGACGGTATCGATCTGGCCCAGGCTTTGCAGCAGGCGGAAGATGAACACGCCCATCCCCGCGCCGACGATGCCGCCTGCGATCAGCACCCCGCCCATGCGAAAGTCGACCGTGCCGCGCGACATATGGGTGACGACGCCCGACACGCTGGCCCCCGTAACCTGAGAAGCCGCCGACGCCGCCGCGACCGTGGGCGGGATGCCGTAGAAAATCAGGAGAGGCGTGGTCAGGAACCCGCCACCCACGCCGAACATGCCGGACAGCAGGCCGACCAGCCCGCCAAGGCCGATGATGACCAGCGCGTTCACGGACAGATTGGCGATGGGCAGGTAAAGATCCATGACGGTTCAGGGCCTAATCGCAAAGCCATCCGATAGAAAGGAGAGTTGCGCCGCCCCGATCAAAAATCCGTGGCCAGCGTTATAGCAAGGCCCGACGGCGGCGCGGCATCGCCGGCAATGCGTTCGCGCCATTCGATCGACAGACGCGCATTCGTGCCGGGCAGCGGCAATCGGAGCTGTACTTCCGGACCGATGTCGAGCCGGCTGACGCCCGGCTGCGCGCCGCCAGACACGGCGCCGCCGATCCGCAGCGCCCCGCCCTTCACGGGCGCGAGCAGGGCGATGCGCCCGTCGACAAATGCATCACCTTTGCGGAAGCCCACGATGCCCGCCTGGCCATAGCCTTCAGCCTCAAGTCCCGGCGCGATGGCCACGGGGCCAAAGCCGCCCGCCCCCACGATCGCCATGGCGTTACGCCCGCCCGATCCAAGCGCCACGCGCCGTTCGATGCCGATGCTCATCGGCAGGGCGGGCAGCGGGCGGATGGCAAGGCCAATCGCGGCTTCCGGCGCTGCGGGATCCTGCAACGCGGCTGTCGCCCTGGCGTAGAGTGAGGGGCGATAAGGCGAAGCCGGCGCGAGGGCATAATCGATGCGCAAACCGGCCTGCGATCCGCCAAGGCGCCCGACCGGTGCGGTCTGGACCGCCGGCGCCTTGCCCGGCCGCACCAGCAGCCAGCCGCTCGCCTGCCAGCGGTCAGGCGCGGATGCTGTCCTGGCCGGAGGGGCGAGCGGGGTTGCGAAGGGAATGGGCGACGGGCGCGCGCCCATATCCTGGCTGGCATAATGTCGATTGGAAAAGGCGACCATGTGCCGGATGAAATCCAGCATGTCGGTAGGGGCGCCGAAATTTCCCGGGCGCGTCGATGCGAGGGCCACGGGCTGCGCGATGACAAGGGAACCGCCGTCCGACAGATTGGCGGGCCACGAGGCGCGTAACGGCGGGCGATCGACAGGCCATGGCGGCAATGCTGTCGCCACGACACTGCGGGGCAGGCTTTGGCCGGTGACGGCGACCAGTCCGGTCGGTTCCCCGGCAAAATCCATCTGTGCCATGACGCGCAGGCCCACCCAGCCCAGCATCAGACCGGCGAGGAAACGCAGCGGGCGGCCGGAGCGGGCGCGGATCATGGATCGGTCTTGAGGTCGGGGAAGCGATGCTGGGTCTTGTCCCAGCGCAGCGGTTGGCCCGCGAGCGATCGCAGATACAGGAATATGGCGCGGCGCGCGGCCAGGATGCCGATATAATTGGCGATCAGCGTGCGCGGCACGGCGCCCAGCCCCGCCCGCAATCCATAGGCGCGGGTGACAAAGAGAAAGCGCATCGCCATGCGCCAGAGCATCAAAAACAGGTTGAACCAGAGCAGCGTGGTCATCAGCGGCGACAAGGGCCGGTCGGGCACGGGCATGACCAGCGCCAGCAGCGCAAGGGCCGCCCAGAGCAGCAGCGTCAGATAGGCGGCGAACAGCACCAGCGCCGCCAGCACCGCCCGCCGATCGCGCAGGCGCATCCAGAATTCGGCCGGCCCGCCGCGCCAGCCCAGCCTGTCCCACCCGGCCAGCGCGATGCCGATCGTCCAGCGCGCCTTTTGCCGGACCGCCGCGTCGATACTGTCGGGAAAAAATTCCCGCGTCGCGATCACATCGCCCCGTGCGTCGCGCATCCGCACGAAAGCACTGCGGCCGCCCATGTCGCGAATGCGAAGCCCGGCCTCATAATCTTCCGTCAGCGAACCGGGATCGAATGGCCCGGCCGCTTCGTCCAACGCCAGCGCGGCCAGCATGTCCCGTTCAAAGGCGCAGGCGACTCCGGCCGATGGCACCGATGCGCCCAAGGCCTCGCGCACGCTAAGCAATTTGCCGTGGCTCTCGGCAAATTCGTCGCCATAATGATCGGCGATCGCGCGCCGCCACCAGCCGCCCCGCCCGCGCAGTGGCAATACCGGCAACTGGACCAGATCGAACCGGTCGATCATGAAGTCGAACAGACGGATTTCATCGGCATGCACGACATCCTCCGCATCGTGCAGCAGGATCGCCTTGTAGCGGAAACCCTCCTGTTCCTCCTCCGCCCGCATCGCGCGCCAGAGCAGGTTGAGGCAGTCAGCCTTGGTCGTCGGACCCGGACGGTCATTGATGCACAGCATCATGCGGGCGTCGTCACAGGCGAGGTCCGCGACCGCGTCGATGGTGGCCGCGTCATTGGGATAGGCGCCGATAAAAATGCGATAGGGTTCGTTAACCCAGCTGGCGCGCGCATGGCCCAGCATCGCGGCGATGACGTCGGATTCCTGCCACGCCGGAACGAAGACTGCGATTTTGCCGGGGCGCGCCGACTGTGGAAGGCCCGGTGCCGTCATGCGCTCATGCCGGCCATAGATGACCAGATCGCGCCAGGCCCTGCGCCCGAAATAAAGAAGGTCGATCAACAGGTCGTCAAGGCCGCCGATCGCCAGCCCGACCGCCGCAAAGAGCAGGATTTCATGATGCACCGCGACAAGAAGCGCGGCCGTCCCTGCCCCCAAAGGCTTGACCCCCATGCCTAATCAGGGGAGAGGATGCCATCAGCCTTCCCGCTATCCAACCCCCTGCATGGCAAACAGAGGAAATATTCGCGCATGATCCAACGCCCATCATCGGCCCTGAGGGATTTTCTGACCGGAGAAGCCGGTGGCGCGGTCCTGCTCATCATGGCCGCGGCGCTCGCCATGCTGCTCGCGAACCTGCCCGCAGCGGGGCATTTCTATCATGATCTGGTCCATGCGCAGGTCGGCCCCATGCTGACGCCCAAGCTGGGGGCGATGACGGTCCATCTGTGGATCAATGACGGGCTGATGGCGATTTTCTTCCTGGTCGTCGGCTTGGAAATCAAACGCGAGTTTTTGGACGGCGGGCTTTCCACCTGGGAACGGCGGCGCTTGCCCGTTTTGGCGGCAGTTGCCGGCATGGTGTTTCCCGCCATCGTCTATCTGCTCGTCACCGGCGGCGAGCCGGGGCTCACCAACGGATGGGCGATTCCGGCCGCGACCGACATCGCCTTCGCCATCGGCGTGCTGGCGCTGCTGGGCGACCGCGCGCCCGCATCGCTCAAACTGTTCCTGACCGCTGTCGCCATCGTCGATGACATGGGCGCGGTGGCGATCATCGCGCTCGTCTATACGCAAGGGCTGGATATCACCGCGCTGGCGGGCGCGGCCGGAGTGCTGGCGGTGATGTACGGCATGAACCGCGCCGGGGTGAAGGCGCTGACGCCCTATATGATCGGCTTCGCCTTGCTGTGGTATTTCACCCTGTTGTCGGGCGTACATGCGACGGTCGCGGGCGTGCTGGCGGCGCTCACCATTCCGATCCGCTGCACGCCGGGCGCGCCCGATGCGGTCGACAGCCCGCTCCATCGGCTTGAGCATGCGGTCCATCCCTGGACCGCCTACCTCATCATCCCCCTGTTCGGGTTCGTGAATGCCGGTCTCGCGCTCAACGCGCAGATGTTTGCGCTGCTGCTGGAGCCGCTTCCGCTGGGCGTGGCGCTGGGCCTGTTCGTGGGCAAGCAGCTTGGCATTTTCGGCGCGATCTGGGCCGCCGTGCGCCTGAATATCGCCGATTGCCCGTCCGGCGCCAACTGGACGCAGATTTACGGCATGTCGCTGCTGTGCGGCATCGGCTTTACCATGAGCCTGTTCATCGGCGGGCTTGCCTTTCCCGGACAGGCCATTTTGGTGGAAGAGGCCAAGGGCGGCATATTGATGGGATCGCTGCTTTCGGCGCTGGTCGGCTTCGCTGTCCTGCGCTGGGCCGCGCCGGGCGAGCGACGGGCCGCGACGGCAGCTTTATAATCGGTTCGCACGGCGACCCCATCATGCTATGATCGTGACGCCGTTTCGATAAGGGGCGGCCTTTTCGACCAGACTCACTCACACGGAGGAAGGCGATCATGATCAGGGAGACGGATGTCAATTATCTGCTGCTGCGCCAGCAGATATCCATGGCGCGGGCGCAGTCCAGCCCGTCTAGACAGGGCCGTGCCGCCTATGAAGGGCTTGCCCGCGGCTATAGCGAGCAAATCGACGCCTATCGCCGCGCGAACGTAGAGATGGTCGACCGCGCGCATTGACGCAAACGGCGAGCGGATGGCTCGCGCTAGCGCCGTTGGATCAGCCGTTCGATCGCCAGCTTATGCGTGGCATCGTCCCCGCAGTCCTGTTCCAGCACCTTCTTGATACGCTCCAGCTGCGCTTCGGTCAGATGCTCGATCCCGATGAAGTCATTGCGCGCCCCATCGATTGCTCGGATCAGTTCGTCGAGCTTCGCCTGAATGGCCGCGCCATCGCGATTTTGCGCATTCTGGATCAGGAACACCATCAGGAAGGTGACGATGGTCGTGCCGGTGTTGATCACCAGTTGCCACGTATCGGAATAACCGAAGACCGGGCCGGTCACGAGCCAGACGAGAACGGTCAGCGCCGCGAGGATGAAGGCGGCCGGCTGCCCCGCCCAGCTGGCAATGCGGTGGGAAAGCGCGGCAAAAATCCTGTCCATGGCGTCATGTCCTTTTCGACGGACCGTTTAGGCTCCGTTCAACCCGCCGTTGCCATGATCGCGTGATGACCGCCACTGTCTTTCGCACCACGCGTTTCGCCTTCGCCCTCCTCCCCCTGCTCGCGGCCTGCACGAGCCTGTCGCCCGAATCACGCTTGGCGGCGGGGCTGGAGGATGCCGGATTATCGAAGCATATGGCCCAGTGCATGGCCGAGCGGATGGCGTCCCGATTGAGCCTTGCGCAACTGCGCAAGCTCCAGTCGCTTGGCACACTCCGCAAACCGCAAGGCGAAGCGCAAAGCGTAGAGGAATTGGTGCACAAGCTGCGCGCCCTGGGTGATCCGGAGATCGTTGCCATATCAGGAAAAGCGGCTTTTTCCTGCGCATTCTAGTATGCGTTTCGCATTCCCGGACTGAATCTGCCCGCTCGGGTTTTGCAATTTTGCAAAGTGATTTTGCAAAATTTTCTGGCGTCGGGCCGGGGCTATGCCTATGCCCGGCGCAACAGATTGAAACGCAAAAGGACGGGCGAGCCCATGAATATCCATGAATATCAGGCCAAGGAATTGCTGGCGAAATATGGCGCGCCCATCGCTGCCGGCTACCCCGCCTTCTCCGTGGAAGAAGCGGTCGAGGCCGCCAAGAAGCTGCCCGGGCCGCTCTATGTCGTGAAGTCGCAGATCCACGCTGGCGGCCGCGGCAAGGGCAAGTTCAAGGAACTCGGCCCCGACGCGAAGGGCGGCGTGCGCCTCGCCTTTAACCTGGACGAAGTAAAGGCCCACGCGACCGACATGCTGGGCAACACGCTGGTCACGATCCAGACCGGCGAAGCGGGCAAGCAGGTCAACCGCCTTTACATCACCGACGGCGCGGACATCGCCAAGGAATTCTACCTCGCCCTGCTGGTTGATCGCGCCACCAGCCGTATCGCTTTCGTCGTGTCGACCGAAGGCGGCATGGACATTGAGGAAGTCGCCCATTCGACGCCGGAAAAGATTCACAGCTTCTCGGTCGATCCCGCTTCGGGCTTCCAGCCGCACCATGGCCGCGCCGTCGCCGCCGCGTTGGGCCTGACCGGCGATCAGGCGAAGCAGGCCGCCAAGGTCGCGTCGTCGCTCTACGCCGCGTTCCTCGACACTGATGCCGAGCAGATCGAAGTCAATCCGCTGGCGCTGACCGAGCAGGGCAACCTGCTGGTGCTCGACGCCAAGGTCGGCTTCGACGGCAACGCCATGTTCCGCCACAAGGACATCGCTGAACTGCGCGACCTGACCGAGGAAGACGCCGCTGAAGTCGAGGCGTCGAAGTACGACCTCGCCTACATCAAGCTCGACGGCAATATCGGCTGCATGGTTAACGGCGCGGGCCTTGCCATGGCGACCATGGACATCATCAAGCTGAACGGCGAATTCCCCGCCAACTTCCTAGACGTGGGCGGCGGCGCCACCACGGAAAAGGTGACGGCTGCCTTCAAGATCATCCTGAAGGACCCGGCGGTCAAGGGCATCCTGGTCAACATCTTCGGCGGCATCATGAAGTGCGACATCATCGCCAATGGCATCGTCGCTGCCGCCAAGGAAGTGAACCTGTCGGTTCCGCTTGTCGTTCGCCTGGAAGGCACCAACGTCCAGCAGGGCAAGGACATTTTGGCCAATTCGGGTCTGCCGATCGTCCCGGCCGACGATCTGGGCGACGCGGCCAAGAAGATCGTGGCGGAAGTGAGGAAGGCGGCCTGATCGCGCTCCCCGCCTAGACGCAAACATCCAACAGGGTGCGGGTGGTCCGGAAACGGACTGCCCGCGCCCGCGTTGGCGTTTTTCATAAGGAGGATGTTGAAATGAAGATCCTTGTGCCCGTGAAACGGGTCATCGACTATAATGTGAAGCCTCGGGTCAAGGCAGACGGAACGGGCGTGGACTTGGCCAACGTCAAGATGAGCATGAACCCATTTGACGAGATCGCGGTCGAGGAAGCCATCCGCCTGAAGGAAAAGGGCGCGGCGACCGAGGTCGTGGCGGTGTCGATCGGCGTCGCCAAGGCGCAGGAAACGCTGCGCACCGCGCTCGCCATGGGGGCCGACCGCGCGATCCTGATCCAGACCGACGACGAGGTGGAACCGCTGGGCGTCGCCAAACTGCTCGCCAAGGTGCAGGAAGAAGAAGCCGCCGGCCTCATCATCCTCGGCAAGCAGGCGATCGACGATGACAGCAACCAGACCGGCCAGATGCTCGCCGCATTGCTTGGTCGGCCGCAGGGCACGTTCGCCAGCAAGGTCGAGGTGGAAGGTGATGCAGTCAGCGTCACGCGCGAAGTCGATGGCGGGCTGGAGACGGTAAAGCTCACCACGCCTGCGATCATCACCACCGACCTGCGCCTCAACGAACCGCGCTATGCCTCGCTGCCCAACATAATGAAGGCAAAGTCCAAGCCGCTCGCGACCAAGACGCCCGCCGATTACGGGGTCGACATCAGCCCCCGCTTGGAAACGGTGTCGGTCGCAGAGCCGGCCAAGCGGTCGGCCGGCGTCAAGGTTGCCGATGTCGATGAACTGGTCACCAAGCTCCAGTCCATGGGAGTTGCCGCATGAAGACGCTGGTATGGGTTGAACATGAGGGCGGCGCGGTCAAGGACGCCACCCTCTCCGCCGTCACCGCCGCTGCGAAGCTGGGCGAAGTCCACCTGCTGGTAGCTGGCGAAAATGTCAGCGGCGTTGCGGATGCCGCTGCTAAGATCGCCGGCGTGGACAAGGTGCATGTTGCCGATGACGCGGCCCTGGGTCATGCGCTGGCCGAAAATGTCGCGCCGCTGGTGGTGCAGCTAATGGCCGATCATGACGCCTTCGTCGCCCCGGCGACGAGCAATGGCAAGAATCTCGCGCCCCGCGTCGCCGCCTTGCTGGACGTCATGCAGATCAGCGACATTTTGTCGGTTGAAAGCGAAGACACGTTCACACGCCCGATCTATGCCGGCAATGCGATCGCAACGGTCAAGTCCAAGGATGCGAAGAAGGTCATCACCGTCCGTGGCACCGCCTTTGAAAAGGCTGCGTCCGAGGGCGGTTCGGGCACCGTCGAAGCCGTCGCGTCAACCGGCGACGCGGGCCTGTCGTCCTTCGTCGGCGCCGAGATCGCCAAGCTGGAGCGGCCGGAACTGACCAGCGCCAAGGTGATCGTGTCGGGTGGCCGCGCGCTCAAGGATGGTGAGACGTTCGAACAGCTGATCTTCCCATTGGCCGACAAGCTGGGCGCCGCCGTTGGCGCCAGCCGCGCGGCCGTGGACGCCGGCTATGTGCCCAATGATTATCAGGTCGGGCAGACCGGCAAGATCGTCGCGCCGGAAGTCTATATCGCGATCGGCATTTCCGGCGCGATCCAGCATCTGGCGGGGATGAAGGACAGCAAGACGATCATCGCGATCAACAAGGACGAGGATGCACCGATTTTCCAGGTGGCGGACATCGGCCTTGTCGGCGACCTGTTCAAGGTCGTGCCGGAGCTGACCGAAAAGCTCTGAACAAAACACGGACAAGGAAAAGGGCGCGGAGAATGATCTCCGCGCCCTTTTTCACGTCATGAGCGAATGATGTAGTTATTCGCAGTTGATGTCATTCTTGTCGATGGCGCGGCCAGCCAGCGCGCCGCCACCGGCACCCAGGATGGTGCCCAGCGTCTTTGATCCGCCCGGAGCGATGACGTTGCCCAGTACGCCGCCGGCAAGCGCGCCAACGATCGTCCCTGTGGTGCCATCGTCGCGCTTGCAATAATAGCGGCCGTCGCGGTCGCGATAGATTTGGTCATTGTCGCCCAGACGGCGGCGATGGTGACGGGGACCACCATTATAATTTCCCGGACGGTCATAACCATAGCCACGGCCATAATTGTCCGAGGCGCACGCGCCGAGCGGAAGCATGGCAAGCATCGCCACGGCGAGAATGGGTTTGCGCATGATGGTCTCCTTCTACCTAAAAGCTGTGACCGACCAACCCCGCGCCATCGATATGGTTGCTTGTCGAACAGGATTGCGGGGGACGGACGTAAAAAGAAGCCGCCCGCTCGCTGCCGTGAGAGGGGGGGGGAGTGCGGCAGCGAGCGGGCGGCGGCCGGCTGCGTCGTCGGGGGCAAAGACGCGGCCGGAAACTACAATATGTTACTGGACGGCGCTTAATTGGGGAGCGGCCGCGCCGTGCTGGTCGTGGGGCTGACGATCGGGTTCGTATCGGTCGTGACGCCATTCTGCGCGCGCTGTTCGTCCAGCTTGACCTTCGCTTCGTTAAAGCGGGTGCTGAGGTCGTTCTTGAACTCGGTCAGCTTGCCTTCGTCATACAGCTTTTTGCCGACATAGCCGGCGATGGCGCCGAAAATCAGGGTACGGATCATATTCTTTCTCCTTCGCAACGCCGATGAAAGGCGTTTGACCCAATAACCTGTTGACCGCAGCCCGGTTCCAATCCGATGTGGAGAAACGACGGCCCTTGGCGGACGTGCGACGGACGGAGGGGCAAGGGGCAGATGTCGGCTTTCGATCTGGTATTCGCGGTATTCGGCCTGCTGCTGGGACTGGCGGTCTGCGAAGTACTGGCTGGATTTGCGCGCGTTCTGAAACTGAAGCGCGGCGCGCGGCCGGTGCGGATCGGATGGCTCACGCCGCTACTGGGCCTATTCGTCATGCTGGACCTCACCAGTTTTTGGGGCCTGGCCTTCATGGCGCGCGACCAGATGGACGCCAGCTATCTCACGCTCGCCATCGTGCTGGCGATCACCGGCGGCTATTATCTGGTGGCGTCGCTGATCTTTCCCGACGAACCGGAGGACTGGCCAGACTTCGATCTATGGTATGAGCGCCAGAAGCAAATGGTGATCGGCGGGCTGCTCAGCATCAATATCGTCACGATGATCGCCACGAGCATCCTCGACGCGGTGCGACCTGTGCCCGAAGCGCCGCCGGGGCCGGCGGGCGACGTCGGCTTTCTGATCTATGCCCTAGGGGCGATGGCGCTGTTCGCCCTGCTGATCGCGCTGCTGTTCGTCAGAAACCGCCGCTGGAATGTGGCGATGCTGGTGGCGCTGAACCTCATTTTGCTGGGGACCAGCATATTGGAGGATTTCATCTGAGGAGGGGCGGGCGAAGGACCTTCGCCGCATCCCCATTGCGCGCTTGTCCATGACGGCGATGGGCCGCCACCCCGGATGGGATAGCGGCCCCGTGCTTTGCGCCAATACAGGGCTTATTCGGCCGCGATTCCTGCGGCCTTGAACATATCGGGGCCTTCCTCGTCGGCATTGGCGGCAGCGCCGCCCTTGATCTTCTGGCGACGGTCGAACGCATCCCACACGTCGTTCCATTGGCCGCGCGTCGCAGCCTTTGAATATTCGGTCGCGCGGGTTTCGAAGAAATTGGCATGTTCCACGCCGTTCAGCAGCGGCGTGAGCCAAGGGAGCGGATGCTCGTCGATCATGTAGATGGGCTTCAAGCCCAGCTGCCCCAGTCGCCAGTCGGCGATGTAGCGGACATATTTCTTGATGTCTTTGGGCGTCATGCCGGGCACTGGTCCCATCTCGAACACCAAGTCGACGAAGGCGTCCTCGATGCGGACCGTCTTCTGGCACATGTCCATGATGTCGTCCTTGACGCTGGCGGTCAGGCAGTCGCGTTCCTTCACGAAGGCGTGGAACAGCCGCACGATCCCTTCGCAATGCAGCGTTTCGTCGCGCACCGACCAGCTGACGATCTGCCCCATGCCCTTCATCTTGTTGAAGCGCGGGAAGTTCATCAGCATCGCGAAGGAGGCGAAAAGCTGCAGCCCTTCGGTAAAGCCGCCGAACATCGCCAGCGTCTTGGCGATGTCCTCGTCTGTGTCGACGCCGAACTGTTGCAGATAGTCGTGTTTGTCCTTCATCTCCTTATACTGCATGAAGGCGCTATATTCGCTTTCGGGCATGCCGATCGTGTCGAGCAGGTGCGAATAGGCAGCGATATGGACCGTTTCCATGTTGCTGAACGCTGTCAGCATCATCTTCACTTCGGTCGGCTTGAACACGCGGCCATATTTTTCGTGGTAGCAATCCTGCACCTCCACGTCCGCCTGGGTGAAAAAGCGGAAGATTTGCGTCAGCAGGTTGCGCTCATGGTCGCTGAGCTTCTGCGCCCAGTCGCGGCAATCCTCGCCCAACGGCACTTCCTCGGGCAGCCAGTGCAGCTGCTGCTGGCGCTTCCAAAACTCATAGGCCCAGGGATATTCGAATGGCTTGTAGACCTTGGAGGCTTGGAGAAGGGGCATTTGGGGTAACTCCGGGGCGAATGCGTTATCAGGAAAGGATCGTTGCAACCGGGCCAAGGGAAGAACGTTGATGCGCCGTCCCCTCAGCAACAGGAGAGCAATGGTGGTCGATTTGAACCAGATCAAGGAACATGCAGAAGTCATCGGCGCCGACGGCGTCCATGTGGGCACCGTCGACCATGTCGAGGGCGACCGCATTAAGCTGACCAAGAAGGACAGTGGGGCGCAGGTCGAAGGTGCTACCGGAAGCCATGAAGGGCATCATCATTATATTTCAAAGGGCCTGATCGCGGAGGTCGAGAGCGACGGACGGGTGCGCCTGTCTGCCAATGCCGACGTCGCGGTGACGTTCGAAGAAGAAAAATGAGACAGCGGGCGCGGCGGAGACATCCGCCGCGCCGCTTGCGCCCATATTATTGACAGGCGAGACATTCGTCATAATCCGTTGTCTCGGCGATTTCGAACCGGGGCGCATCGATCGTATTGTCCGCTTCCACCCCACCAGCAAAGCCCGCGCGCTGCACCGATTTCGACCGCAGATAATAAAGCGACTTGATGCCCAGTTCCCAGGCGCGGAAATGGAGCATCAGCAGATCCCATTTCTCCACATCCGCCGGGATGAACAGATTGAGTGACTGCGCCTGGTCGATATAGGGCGTGCGATCGGCCGCGAGTTCGAGCAGCCAGCGCTGGTCGATCTCGAAACTGGTCTTGAACACATCCTTTTCTTCCTGGGTCAGGAAGTCGAGATGCTGGACCGAGCCGCCCTTTTCCAGGATCGAATTCCACACCGCGCTGCTGTCCTTCGCCTTGGCGACGAGCAGCTTTTCGAGATAGGGATTCTTGACGGCAAAGCTGCCCGACAGCGTTTTGTGCGTGTAGATGTTGGCCGGGATCGGCTCGATACAGGCCGACGCACCGCCACAGATGATGCTGATCGACGCGGTCGGCGCAATTGCCATCTTGCAGGAAAAACGCTCCATCACGCCCTGGTCGGCCGCATCGGGGCACGGCCCGCGCTCCTGCGCGAGCAGCATCGACGCCTCATTCACCTTGGCATTGATATGCTTGAAGATGCGCAGGTTCCAGCTCTTGGCCATTGCCCCTTCGAACGGGATGTTGCGCGCCTGCAGGAAGCTGTGGAAGCCCATGACGCCCAGCCCGACCGAGCGTTCGCGCATCGCGCTATATTTGGCGCGCGCCATTTCCGCCGGCGCGCGGTCGATATAGTCCTGAAGGACGTTATCGAGGAAGCGCATGATGTCTTCCGCGAAGGTCGGATGATCCTTCCACTCGTCCCAGGTTTCCAGGTTCATCGACGACAGGCAGCAGACCGCCGTGCGATCATTGCCGAGATGGTCGCGACCCGTCGGCAAAGTGATTTCCGAGCAGAGGTTGGAGGTCGACACCTTCAGCCCCAGTTCGCGGTGATGCTTGGGCATCATCCGGTTCACGGTATCGTTGAAGACGATATAAGGCTCGCCGGTGGCGAGGCGCACTTCGACCAGCTTCTGGAACAAAGCGCGGGCGTTGACCGTGCCGCGCACCGACTGGTCCTTGGGACTGCGCAGGTTGAAGTCAGCGCCATCGCGCACCGCCTCCATGAACTCATCGGTCAGCAATACGCCGTGATGAAGGTTGAGCGCCTTGCGGTTGAAGTCGCCGCTCGTCTTGCGGATTTCGAGGAACTCTTCGATCTCCGGATGGGAGATGTCGAGATAGCAGGCGGCCGAGCCGCGACGCAGGCTGCCCTGGCTGATCGCAAGGGTCAGCGAGTCCATCACGCGCACGAACGGGATGATGCCGCTGGTCTTGCCGTTGAGACCCACCGGCTCTCCAATACCGCGCACATTGCCCCAATAGGTGCCGATGCCGCCGCCGCGCGAGGCGAGCCAGACATTCTCGTTCCAGGTGTTAACGATGCCTTCCAGGCTGTCGTCGACGCTGTTGAGATAGCAGCTAATCGGCAGGCCGCGCCCGGTGCCGCCGTTCGAGAGAACCGGGGTGGCGGGCATGAACCAGAGCCTGGAGATATAGTCGTAGACCCGCTGCGCATGATCGGCATCGTCGGCATAGGCGGCGGCGACACGCGCGAAGAGGTCCTGATAGGATTCGCCGGGCAGGAGATAGCGATCGTTCAGCGTTTCCTTGCCAAATTCGGTCAGCAGCGCATCGCGCGACGCGTCGGTCACGACAGGAAAACGGCGCGCCAACACCGTGGAGGACGTCACCGGCTCGGCCGCCTCGCCCTGCGTCGTTGCCGCTTCGCTCATCTTTTCGAGCACTTCGTCCATCACCGTCGCCACGTCACCCGTCCCTGCCTGTCCACTGTCGCGAAAATCCATCTGCGAGTCCCCGATGTTCCTGTTTCGTTCGATTCGGTCAAGCGCGATTGCGGCAAAGCGCATCTTCGCATCGACCGGTCCACAGGGGCACGGAAATGGGCCAACCTACCGGATCGCCGGGCCGGGAATCGGCCCCTCCCCCAGATAGGTATCCAGGAGGGCAATCACAATCTGTTGGGTAACCCCCGTTAACCCGATACAAGGGATAGTGCCACAGCGTCTCCATGGCGCAAGGGGGTAAATGACGATTTGAGGACTCGCACGAGCCAAGGCCGGTGCCTACTGCCTATGTCGCGCAGCAGCGACGCGCGCTCCTCCCTTGCTCTCAAAAAAGGCAAGGGGGTGATGAGGGAAAGAAAAATAAATTTGCCTTGCCACGAAAATGCGTGAGCCGGTGCCGACCCCATAGCACCGAACACAGATCGTACGACAGGAAGCTCTTTCGCGAAGATAAGCAGACGGAGCCTTTCGGTCCGGCAAGCGCTTGATGTGTATCCCTCGGACAGGAAAGGCTATTCATGGAAGACGCACGCATCTGGCAGTTCGAAGAAAGCCTGTGGACCGGCGACCCGGCCCATTATGCACAAGCCATAGATGATGAAGCGCTTATGGTCGTGCCAGCCCCGCCCTATGTCCTCAAAGGGCGCGATGCCGCAGACGCAATGGCCGATACGCCGCGCTGGGACAGCGTGGATTTTGCCGAGCGCCAAGTGATGCGGCCGCAGGAGGGATTGATCGTCATCGCATACAAGGCGACGGCCAGACGTGGCGAGCAGGATGGCTATGAAGCGCATTGCACATCCACCTATCGCCGCCTCGCCCACGAAGAATGGCGCGTCGTCCAGCACCAGCAGACGCCCCCGCTGACGGCAAGTTGACCCTATCGGCCAAAACCCTATAGCCGCCGATGCGAAGACCCGCCGTGCAGGGCGGGCGGCAGATATAGGGATTTGGGTAGATGACGCTCATCAAGACCGCCGACCTCATCGAGAGCGTCGCCGACGCGCTCCAGTTCATCAGCTATTATCACCCGATGGATTATATCCGGGCGCTGGGCACCGCCTATGAGGCGGAAGCCAATCCGGCGGCGAAGGACGCCATTGCGCAAATCCTGACCAACAGCCGCATGTGCGCCGAAGGGCATCGCCCGATCTGCCAAGATACGGGTATCGTCAATGTCTTCATCAAATGGGGCATGGACTGCCGGTTGGACGACAATAGCCGATCGATGCAGGAGGTCGTGGATGAGGGCGTGCGCCGCGCCTACCTGAACCCCGAAAATCGCCTGCGCGCCTCGATCCTGCGCGATCCCGCCTTCAGCCGCCAGAACACGAAGGACAACACCCCCTGCGTGCTGAATGTCGAGATGGTGCCGGGGAACAAGGTGATCGTCGATGTCGCGGCGAAGGGCGGCGGGTCGGAGAACAAGACCAAGTTCAAGATGATGAACCCCAGCGATTCGATCGTCGACTGGGTACTCGAAATGCTCCCGCAGATGGGTGCGGGCTGGTGCCCGCCCGGCATGCTGGGCATCGGCATCGGCGGCACGGCGGAAAAGGCGGTCGCGCTCGCCAAGGAAAGCCTGATGGACCCGATCGACATGGGCGAATTGAAGGCGCGCGGGCCGCAGAACAAGATCGAGGAACTGCGCATCGAGCTGTATGACAAGGTCAATGCGCTCGGCATCGGGGCGCAGGGCCTTGGCGGGCTCTCGACCGTGCTCGACGTCAAGATCCACGACTATCCCTGCCATGCCGCGGGCAAGCCAGTCGCAATGATCCCCAATTGCGCCGCGACGCGCCACGCGCATTTCACGCTCGATGGGTCGGGGCCGGCCTATCTGGAAGCACCCAAGCTTTCCGAATGGCCACAGGTCGACTGGAAGCCAAGCAAGGAAGCGATCCGCGTCGACCTCGACACGCTGACGCCGGAGGTCGTTCAAAGCTGGAAGCATGGCGACCGGCTGCTCTTGAATGGCAAGATGCTGACCGGCCGTGACGCCGCGCATAAGCGGATCGCCGACATGCTGGACAAGGGCGAGGACCTGCCCGTCGATTTCAAGGGCCGGGTCATCTATTATGTCGGACCGGTCGATCCGGTGCGCGACGAAGTGGTCGGTCCTGCGGGCCCCACGACCGCGACGCGCATGGACAAGTTCATGGACATAATGCTGGAACAGGGCCTGGCCGCCTGCGTGGGCAAGGCCGAGCGCGGTCCCGCCGCGACCGACAGCATCGCCAAGCACAAGAGCGCTTATCTGATGGCCGTCGGCGGCGCGGCCTACTTGGTCGCGCGGGCGATCAAGGAGGCCAAGGTCGTGGGCTTCGAAGACTTGGGCATGGAGGCGATCTACGAATTCACGGTCGAGGACATGCCAGTCACCGTCGCAGTCGACAGCGAGGGGCAGAATGTCCACCGCCTCGCACCGCTGGTATGGCAGGAAAAGATCAAACGCGAAGGGTTGCTGGAACAGGCCTGACCCGTCCCCCTCCCCGCGCGAGGCGTGGGGAGGGGATTAAGTGACTGATCCTTGTTAATCGCAGGAACCAGCGCCCCTGACCGGCATTGATTGCGGCACCCCCCAGCCGGAGTCTGCCATGTCCTTCACGCAACTCGACCCGCCCCTTCCCGTCGATGTCCAGGGCAAGGGGAAGGGCTTTGCCTTTGCCGTCATCGACTATGGCCAAGAGCATAATCTTATCTGGGTAACGGGGCTAAGCGATTCGGGCGAAATCTGGTGCGCGCCCAATCCCATGGTCCGTTTGCAGACCAACTGGACGATGGGGCGGGAAGCTCATCCCGGTGGCGACTGGCAGGGCGTGACGCTCGCCCCGCTCAAGCCCAGCTAAAGGGACCTCAGGAGGCCAGCGCGCGCGGCTGGGCCCGAAGGGATGCGAGATCGATCGAACGATCGAAAACGACGCCCATCCGGTCATCCTTGGACCAGCGCGCGGTCGCCTGCACCACCAGCCGGTCGGACAATTCGACCGAGAAACTCGTGCCGACGGGCACATTCCATAGCCCTTCGATCAGCGCGCCCGTCTCGGAAATATTGCGCACCCGGCCAGTGTAGCTGTGCCCGTCATGATGCACCGCAACCGTCCGCAACATCGTTTTGCGCTCGGGCCGACTGGACCGATAGCCCTTGGGCACAGCCGCAGTTGTGACGCCGCCCCGATGCGCAATCAGCACATCCTCCATCGGCATCGGCCGTCCATAGATATAGCCCTGAATATGGCTGCATCCCAATTGCCGGATCAGCACCAGCTCGTCCTGCGTTTCCGCGCCTTCGGCCGTCGTGTCCATGTCCAGCGCTTCGGCCAGGCTGACAATCGCCTTGATGATGGCGCTGTTGCGGCTGCCCTTGATCGCGGCGCCACGCACGAAACTCTGGTCGATCTTGATCTTGTCGAACGGCGCTTTCTTGAGATAGCCGAGTGATGAATAGCCGGTGCCGAAGTCATCGAGCGCCAGCCGCACGCCCAGGGATTTCAGGCGCGCGAACATCGAGTCGGTGTCCGAATCGTCGTTCAGGAACACGCTTTCGGTGATTTCCAGTTCCAGCCGCTCCGGCGTGAGTTGCGCGGCCGCCAGCGCATTCATCACGGTCGAGGGGAAGCCGGGATTGGCGAATTGCGTGGGAGAGACATTCACCGCGACGCGAATACCCTCTGGCCATTGCGCCGCATCCAGACACGCGGTGCGCAGCACCCATTCGCCGAGCGGCCCGATCAGCCCGGTATCCTCGGCGATCGGGATGAACAAAGCAGGCGAAATTGGCCCGCGGGTTTGATGGTTCCAGCGCAGAAGCGCTTCATACCCCGTAATCCGTTCGGTGCGTGAAGACACGACCGGCTGATAGACCAGGTGCAACCCGTCGGCGGCCAGCGCGTGGCGCAGATCCTCCTCCAGCTTGCGCCGGTCTTCGGCATCGGCGTGCATTTCGGGCGCGTAAAAGCGATGCACCCCGCGTCCATCGCCCTTGGCGGCGTACAGTGCCAGGTCCGCATTGCGGATCAACGCTTCGGCCGTCACGCCGTCCTGCGGAGACATCGACATGCCGATCGACACACCTATGACCACCGACGTCCCTTCAATATTATAGGGTTCGGCCACCGTCGCGATGATTGCTTTGGCCAGCAGTTCCAGGCTGTTTTTGTCATGGTGACGCGGCAACAATATCTTGAACTCGTCGCCGCCCTGTCGCCCGACCAGCCCCTTGTCCCCCACCACGCGCTGCAAGCGCTGGCTGACCTGACGCAACAGCGCATCGCCAGCCGGATGGCCCAGCGAATCGTTGACGCTCTTGAACCGGTCAAGGTCCAGCATCATCAGCGTGCATTCGCCCGGCCGGCCATGGCGTGCGGCCACCGCCTGCTCAAGCGAACGGAGCATCTGGATGCGGTTGGCTAGGCCGGTCAGCGAATCATATTGCGCCAGTCGCGTCACTTCCGCCTGGCTGCGGCGCATTTCGGTAAGGTCGGTACCCGACCCACGAAAACCGTGGAACTGGCCATATTCGTTAAACACCGGTTGGCCGGAAATCGACCACCAGCGCTCTTCCTTTGACAGGGCCGCGCACACGGGAATTTCCGAAAAACCAGTGCGGGCCGACAGGTGAAAGCCGAGCGTGCGTTCGCCATCGCCCGCCTGCCGGTCGCCTGGCCGCAATATGTCGGTAAAGGCCCGCCCGATGAGGCTGCCGCACGGCAATTTCAGCGTTTCGCACAACGTATCGGAAATATAGGTCAGGTTCCCCTGCCGGTCAGTTTCCCAGAACCAGCCGCGCCCGCTGCGCTCATGTTCCTGCAACAGCCGGTCCGATCGCTGGGCGCGCAAATCCTGGCGATGCATCGCCATGGCGCGATCGCGATCGACCGAGGCCTGCCTGACGGTGGCGACCGCCATGACCAGCAAGCCGCTGGACAACAGGCCGATCGGGATCAGCCCGGCGCTGCCGATAAGGGCCGCCACCAGCACGCCGAGAAAATAGCTCATCCCCAGCAGGCGTCGGTCCCCCACGATACAGGCCACCAGCAGCGCCACCACCAGTTGGGATAAGGCCGTCAGTGCTGGCGAGGCGTTTTGGGTCCATCCCAACGCACCGGCGATCCAAGCGCTGTAGCTCAGCCCGGACAGAAACAGCATGGGCAGCATGGCCCAGGTCTGGATATGGGGCCGCAAGCGGCGGAACCGGTCCTTGCGCGGCACTATCATCAACGCGCCGTCGACCAGGAACATCAGGCCAAACAACAAAAATTGCGTCCAGTCCTGCGGGCGGAAGACGAGCAGGCCCAGCATCAGCATCACGCAGATTTTGGACAGCAAGATCAGCGGCCACAGCCGCGCAATGTGAAGGAAACTGCCACAAATCCAGGTCGCCGCGACATCGGTGCCGCTTCGCGTCAGGCCAAGCGCCATCAACAAAGTCGCAGGCCGTGACAACTCCGGGGAAGACGCGCGTTTCAGAGACATGCCTCTCTTCTACGCGCGATCTATTGACAGAGACTTACTTTCAAACAGTAAATCCACGAAGCGATAGACTATGTCGTCCCTGCCATCACACCCGCATGGGCATCAGAACATATAGCGCCGGACTGGCGTCATTTTCCCGGATCAGCGTCGGCGCAGCGGCATCGGCCAGGTGCAGTTCGACAAGGTCGCTGTCGATCTGGCCCAATATGTCGAGCAGATAGCGGGCGTTGAACCCGATATCGAAGCCTTCGCCCTGAAATGCGCCGGGGACTTCCTCGGCCGCCGTGCCATTTTCGGGGCTGGTGACCGACAGGGTGATACGGTCCTTGTCCAGGCTCATCTTGACCGCCCGCGTCTTTTCCGTGGCGATCGTCGCGACGCGATCGACGCCATCTTCGAAACTGCGCGGGTCGATCTTGAGCAGCTTGTCGTTGCCGGTCGGAATGACGCGGCTGTAATCGGGGAAAGTGCCGTCGATCAGCTTGCTGGTCAGGATCGCACTGCCCAGCCCAAAGCGGATCTTGCTCGCCGACAGGCTGATCTGCACCGATCCCTCCACTTCATCGAGCAGCTTGCGCAATTCGCCGATGCATTTGCGCGGCACGATGATGCCGGGCATGCCATCGGCGCCGTCGGGGCGCGGCACGGTGACGCGGGCCAGGCGGTGGCCGTCGGTCGCGGCGGCCTTCAGCACCGGCTGCCCCTCATCCGACACATGGAAATAAATGCCGTTCAGATAATAGCGCGTTTCCTCAGTCGAAATCGCAAAGCGCGTCTTGTCGATGATCTGCTTCAGCGTCTCAGCGGGCAGTTCGAACTGCGTCGGCAGGTCGCCCTCGGCAATCACCGGAAAATCGTCACGCGGCAGCGTCGACAGGTTGAAGCGCGCGCGGCCCGCCTGGATCAGCATCTTGCCGTCGGCCGCCTGCAACGACACCTGGCTGCCTTCGGGCAGCTTGCGGGCGATGTCGAACAGGGTGTGGGCGGAAATGGTCGTCGCGCCGGGCTGTTCCACCTGGGCGGAAATGCTTTCCACCACCTGAAGGTCAAGGTCGGTCGCCATCAGCTTGATCGCGCCATCGGCCGATGCTTCGATCAGCACGTTGGACAGGATCGGAATGGTATTGCGCCGCTCGACCACCGACTGGACGTGGCTCAGGCTCTTGAGGAGCGTTGCGCGTTCGATGGTGGCCTTCATGTCCCTGTTCTGTCCGTTCTTTTTAAGCCGAGAGCCGGGGGTTCGGTCGAATCCCGGCGACACTGATGGATGCTTCTTCATAACCGCTGTTGCCGTCCCTGCAAGCGCGGCATCGCCCTTTCATTACGGATGGGGTTGCAAATGGGGACGGCTTGCGCTTTGCCGTCGCAATGCGCCGCGCCTTCGCCTGCCTCGTTCCGCTGCTGTTCGCGCCGCTGCCTGCCATTGCACGCGATTCTCTTGGCATTTTCGAAAGCTGGGGGGCGTTTCGCGATCCTCCGACAGGACGATCAGCGCCGCGCTGCTATGCCATTGCCCAGCCTCAGGTCCGGCGCGGCCGCACGCCGCAGGGCTTTGCGTCGGTTGGCACCTGGCCCCGCGCGCATGTGCGCGGGCAGGTTCATCTCCGCCTCAGCCGCGCCCGCTCCCCCGATGCGCCGGTTCGCCTGAGCGTCGGAGAACGTCGCTTCACCCTGGTGGCGGGACAGGTCGACGCCTGGGCCCCCGACGCGCGCACCGACGCCCAGATCATCGCCGCCATGCGCTCGGCCACCAGCATGAGCGTGTCCAGCATCGGCGCGGACGGCCGCGCCTTTGCCGACAGCTACGCCCTGCGCGGCGCGGCCACCGCGATCGACGCCGCCGCCTTGGGCTGCGCACGCCTGCGCTAGGCGTCTGCGCGCCTTACATTTGCCCGAAAATTGGGCTATGGGCGCGATCATGCAGACATCCGCCAGCCCCCTGATGCCGATTCCCGGCGCTATCGATCCTGTGCCCGTGCGGCGTGCGGTGACGCCGCGGGAGGATGGGCGCGTCGACCTGATGGGCTTGTCCCGCATGCAAATCAAAAGCGTGTTCGAGGAAGCCGGGCTGGACGCCAAGGCGGCCAAGCTGCGCTCCAAGCAGATTTTCCACTGGCTCTATCATCGCGGCGAAACCGATTTCGACGCGATGACCGACCTTGCAAAGCCCATGCGCGGCTGGATGGCGGAGCGCTTCGTCGTTGGCCGCCCGCAAGTGGTGGAGGCGCAGGTATCGAGCGACGGCACCCGCAAATGGCTGCTGCGTTCGGACGACGGGCAGGATTATGAAATGGTCTTCATCCCCGACGCGGATCGGGGAACGCTATGCGTGTCCAGTCAGGTCGGCTGCACCTTGAACTGCTCCTTCTGCCACACCGGCACGATGCGGCTGGTGCGCAACCTGACGCCGGGCGAGATCGTCGGCCAGGTCATGCTGGCGCGCGATGCGCTGGGCGAATGGCCCAAGGGCAGCATGGCATCGGCCAATGATGACGAGGAAAGCGACGAAGCGTCGCACTATACGTCCGATGGGCGGATGCTGACCAACATTGTGATGATGGGCATGGGCGAACCGCTCTATAATTTCGACCATGTCCGCGATGCGCTCAAGGTCGTGATGGATGGCGATGGCCTTGCCCTCAGCAAGCGGCGCATCACCCTGTCGACCAGCGGCGTCATCCCGATGATGGCGCGCGCTGGCGAGGAAATCGGCGTCAACCTTGCCGTCTCGCTTCATGGCGTGACCAAGGATGTGCGTGACGAACTGGTGCCGCTGAACCGGAAATTCGGGATCGAGGAGTTGCTCGCCGCCTGCGCCGCCTATCCCGGTGCGAACAATGCCCGCCGCATCACCTTCGAATATGTGATGATCAAGGACAAGAATGACAGCGACGCGGACGCCCGCGAACTTGTGCGACTGCTGCGGCACTATAAGCTGCCGGCGAAGGTCAACCTGATCCCGTTCAATCCTTGGCCGGGCACCGATTATGAATGTTCCACGCCCGAACGGATCAGGCGCTTTTCCGACATCGTGTTCGAAGGTGGCATCAGCGCGCCCGTCCGCACCCCGCGCGGGCGCGACATCATGGCGGCGTGCGGCCAGTTGAAAAGCGCCAGCGAAAAGAAGAGCAAGGCGGAGATGCGTCGCCTGGCCGAGGAAAAGCAAGCCGCGCTGGGGTGAAGCGAACCTTCTGCGACAGGCGGCGCCATACTTTTGGCGGGAGCGTGGATAAAAAAAGGGCGGCCCCCTAAGGGACCGCCCTTCGCTTGATCTGACCTGTTGAGAGGAGGGTCAGAAAAGGCGTGGATCAGAAGCGGTAGCCGACGCCAACCATGGCGGCATCGCGCCCACCGACATTCTGTTCATATTCGGTGCGCTGATATTCGGCCGAGATATAGGTGTTCGGCGTCGCGGCGAACTCCAGGCCGCCGCCATAGCGCACGCCTTCCAGGCCAGCGCCGTCGCCATCGACTTCGAAGCGGGTCGAGGCATAGCCGACCTTGCCGAAGGCGAGGACGCGCGGGGTCACGACATAGCCGGCGCGCAGCGACGCGGCGATGTCGCGGCTGACGTCGAGGCCGCTGTCATCGACCGTGGTGTCGCCCAGGCTCACTTCCACGCCGCCCGTGATGCGGGGAGCAAGCGCGAGATCGTAGCCGGCGGTCACGCCGTAAGCGAAGCCATCTTCGCCACCGATCTTGTCATAGCCCATGGTGACGCCGGCGCGCGGCCCAGTGAAGGGCGCAGCGTCCTGAGCGAAGGCAGGTGCAGAAACGGCGGTGGCAGCAGCAATCGCTGCGAAAATCACAGTCTTCATAAAGTCCTCATTTTTATTCTGGTCGCCGTGACTTAGATATTCATCCGGCGTTCAGGTTCGATGCAAAGAGATCATGGCATTTTGCCTATGGTCACTCCTGCTTCTATTCTCCCCATCTAAAGAGAGAATGGAGCGCGTTGTGCATCATCATCGCGCAACGCCCATCTAGGATCGCAAAAATCAGTTGCAAAGAGGGTCTGAATTTATTTCAATCAATTTCAGGCCTTGTGTTGCAAAACGGTGACATCCTTCCGGACACAACCCTGTGCGACCCCTGTCGACCTGTCATGAAAGTGCGCTAGAATGACCGCCATGAAGTTGATGCCAGACAGCGCCGACCCAATCGTCAAGCGTCACCGCCTGTCTACCCGCATGTGGCACTGGCTGAACGCGCTGCTGCTCTACATCCTGTTCACCAGCGGCCTTGGCATCTTCAACGCTCACCCGCGCCTTTATTGGGGGGCTTATGGCGCGAATTTCGATCCGGCCTGGCTGGAGCTGGACCGGTTCGGCAGCTGGTGGACATTGCCGGCCACCTATAATCTGGCGCTGTCACGCCATTGGCACCTGACTGCCGCGCCGATTTTTGCCTTTGCGCTGCTCGCCTATATGCTCTGGAGCGTGGTCAACCGGCATGTCGGCCGCGACCTTGCCTTTCGCCGCGACGATCTGGCCCCGCGCCATATCTGGCAGGACATCAAGGACCATGCCCGTCTGCGCTTTCCCACGGGGGCTGCGGCGCTGCGCTACAATGTCCTGCAAAAGGCCAGCTATATCGGCGTCATCTTCATCGCCCTGCCGCTCATCATCCTGACCGGCCTCACCATGTCGCCCGGCATGAACGCGGCCTGGCCATGGCTTGCGGAGTTGTTCGGCGGACGGCAATCGGCGCGCTCGATCCATTTCATTACCGCCTTCGCGCTCGTAGCTTTCTTCCTGGTCCATATCCTGATGGTCCTCCTGGCCGGACCGGTGAACGAAGTGCGATCGATGATCACCGGACGCTACAAGGTGCCGGAGGAACGTCCATGATCGTCGCCCGCCGCGCGCTGCTGCTGGGCGCGACCGCCGCGCTCACCGGCTGCGATCGCCTCGCCCGGAACGAGACTGTCCGAAACGCGCTTTTTTCAGCCGAGAATTTTCACAGATGGGCGCAGCGCAGCCTGATGGCGCGCGAAGCCCTGGCGCAGGAATTCCGGCCCGACCAGATTTCGCCCGTCTTTCGCGCCAATGGCACGGCGAATCCGAACACGCCCGATTACAAGGCGATCTGGCGCACGGGCTTTGCCGACTGGCGATTGCGCGTCGATGGCAAGGTTTCCCGGCCGCTGTCGCTTTCACTGTCGCAACTGCGCACCCTGCCCCATCGCGAACAAATTACCCGCCACGATTGCGTGGAAGGGTGGAGTGCGATCGGCAAATGGCGCGGCGTGCCGCTGCGCACGATTTTGGATGCAGCCGGCCTGCGGCAGGATGCGCGCTATATCGTCTTTCATTGCGCCGACGATATGGGGGGCGGCCGGCCTTATTATGAAAGCATCGACCTCAACGACGCCTTTCATCCCCAGACCATCCTTGCCTTCGCACTCAACGACCGGCCGCTTTCGGTCGCCAATGGCGCGCCGTTGCGCCTGCGGGTCGAGCGGCAATTGGGCTATAAGCAGGCGAAATATCTGATGCGGATCGAGGCGGTCGACAGCATCGCACAGATTGGGCGCGGCAAGGGCGGCTTCTGGGAAGACTATGCCGGCTATGACTGGTATGCGGGCATTTGACGCCTGCGTAACGACGTGACAGTGGAGCCATATGAAGATATTCGAGCGCGTTCTCAAACGGTTGGTCACGCGTGGGCAACTGACGGTTCATTATGCCAAGGGCGGCAGCTTCACCGCGGGTCGCCCCGACCCCGACTTCCCCGACCTGGCGCTACGCTTTCACGACAGCCGCGTTCCCTTCGACATCGTCAAAGATCCGCGCCTTGGCATGGCCGAAGCCTGGATCGACGGCCGCGTGGGTATAGAAGGCGGAGGCATCATGGAATTCATCTCCATGATCCGCGCCAATAACCCTTGGGAAGCCGGGCGATCCATCGACGCGAAAAGCCGCCTTTCCCGCAGCTTCAAAACGGTGCGGCAGAAAGTGTGGCGAGCCAATCACAAATCGCGGTCGAAGGCGAATGTCGCCCATCATTATGACCTTTCGGGCGCGCTTTACGCGCTGTTTCTCGACCGCGACCAGCAATATAGCTGCGCCTACTTCCCCGATGCGGACAATGATGCCGGGATCAGTCTGGAACAGGCGCAGGAAGACAAGAAAGCGCATATCGCCGCCAAGCTGCACCTGAAGCCCGGCATGAAAGTGCTGGACATCGGGTGCGGCTGGGGCGGCATGGCCCTGTATCTGCATCGCACCTGCGGCGTCGACGTGACGGGCATCACCCTGTCGGAAGAACAGCTCAAGGTCGCGCGCCAACGGGCGCAGGACGCCGGCGTCGCCGATCATGTCCGCTTCGAACTGATCGATTATCGCGACATGACCGGCCCGTTCGACCGCATCGTGTCGGTCGGCATGTTCGAGCATGTCGGCACCGCCCATTTCCGCACATTCTATAACAAGTGCCGGGATTTGCTGGCGCCTGACGGCGTGATGCTGATCCACACGATCGGCCGGGTCGACGGCCCCGGCATCACCGACGCCTTCACCCAGAAATATATCTTTCCCGGCGGTTACATTCCTGCTTTGTCGGAGATGATCCAAGGCAGCGAAGGCACGCGGCTGATGGTGACGGACGTGGAGGTGTTGCGCCTGCATTATGGCCTGACCATCCGCGAATGGTATAAGCGCACCATGGCGCACAAGGCGGAGATCGTCGCACTGTATGACGAACGATTCTTTCGCCTGTGGACCTTCTATCTGGCGGGTGCGGCAACCGTCTTCGAACATGGCGGCATGGTGAATTATCAGGTTCAATATGTGCGCGACCGCCGCGCACTGCCGATCACACGCGATTATATGCAGGAGGCCGAAAGCGCCCTGCGCGGACGCTGAACCTGCGCTGACAGCGTCATTCCCGCCCGGTTCAGTCGCCCTCAGCCACTGTGCCTTGCATGGCCCGCCCCGACAGGCGGGTCGTGAGAGGAGAGACATATGACCCTGATCTGGAAAGCGGCGGCGGCGTTGAGCCTGGCCGTCGCTGGCCTCGGCGCGGCGGCGACGCCGGCGCAGGCCCAATATCACCATGCTGGCTGGCGCGATGGACGCGATCATCGATGGGATAATCGGCGCTGGGACAACCGCCGCTGGAATGATCGCCGGCATTGGCGCGGCGATCGGCGCGACTGGCGGCGGCATGGCGGCTATTATCGGTCCCATTACCGCTATCGCCCGCGCTGCTGGACGGAATGGCGCTATGATCGCTGGCGGCATCGTGACGTGCGGGTGCGCATCTGTCGTTGATGCAATGAGGCTGGGCCGCAACCTGCCGGTTGATCGATCGGGCAGGTTGCGGCATGGCTGGGGGATGAGCGATCCCATGCCCGTCATCCAGAGCCTGCTCGCGGGCCTGCCGATCCTGCTGCTGCATCTGGGCAGCGCAACCATGGTGTGGCTGGCCGCGCTTACGCTCTATCTTTGGATCACACCGCATGACGAATTTGCCCTGATCCGTGCGGGCAATGAAGCCGCCGCCATCTCGCTGGGCGGCGCGGCGATCGGTTTGGCCGTGCCACTGGGCTTTTGCCTGGCCGGGTCGGTCAATGTCTGGGATGTGGTCATCTGGGGCAGCGTGACGCTGGTCCTGCAACTGATCGCGTTTCGTCTGGTCGATTTCCTGATCGGCACCCTGTCCGCCCGGATCGAGGCGAACGAGCGATCGGCGGCGATCTTTCTGGCCATGATGAAGACTGCCGTCGCCTGCCTGACCGCTGCCGCGGTCGCGGGCTAAGGGCGCATGGCGCGCAAGCAGGGCTGCGGCTGCCTGCCCTTCGTGCTGGGCGCATTGCTTCTGGCTGTCGCCTGGGGCACCCAGGATGCCGTCATCCCGCCGCTGCAGGTCGAACAATTCGATCCGCGCAGCCCGCGCCGGCCCATGCCGCAATGGGGCGATGAGCAATTCGTGATCGAGGATCGTCCCGGCGGGCCGGCTGATTCGATGGGCACCGCTTTTGCTGTTGATCGGGATGGCGCATGGCTGACCGCCGAGCATGTCACCCATGGCTGCACCCGCGTCGGGCTGGAGGATGGCCGCTTCGCACGGCCGGTCGCGCGGGTGCTGGAAAGCCGGGAGGGGGACGCGGCCATCGTGCAGGCCAACCTCGCCAGTCCGGACGCGCTGCCGCTGGCCGATCATGTGCCGCAGCCGGGGACGCCGGGCTATCATTTGGGCTTCCCAGCCGGCGAACCTACCCTGGTCGTGTCGGAACTGATCGGATCGGCCAGCGCGCGGCGTGGACGCAGCGACAGCGCGCAACCCATCCTCGCCTGGGCGGAACGCGCCCGCCTGCCCGCTGGCGATGGCACGCTGTCGGGCATCAGCGGCGGCCCTGTCCTGTCCGAAGACGGCCATGTCATCGGCGTCAACAGCGCCGCCACCGATCGGCGCGGCCGGATATTAACGACAGCGCCCGATGCTGTCGTCCGGCTCGCCATCGCCAGCCGGATGATCGACGAACGGCCCGTCGCCTATCCGATCGAAAATATCGCCGACGCCAGTCGCCGCTTCGTTGGCTGGCTGGATCAGGGGGTGATTCGCCGCATCTTCTGCAATGTCGACGCGCCGCCGGGCGGTTGACGAGCGCGTTGGCCAGGCGCTAGGCGCTGCGCAACTTTGCAAGGATTTCCATCATGAGCGACATGCCCCCCGACCATCTGTCTACCAATCCCAAAAGCCCCCATTTCGACATGGATGTGCTCCAGCGCGGCATCGGCATCCGCTTCAAGGGCCGTGAGCGCAAGGATGTGGAAGAATATTGCATATCGGAAGGCTGGATCCGCGTGGCCGCCGGCAAAACCCGCGACCGCCATGGCAACCCGCTGACGATCAAGCTGAATGGCGAGGTCGAGGCCTGGTTCGAAAATCCGGCCGAGGGCGCTGCCGACGACAAGGCACCAGACAGCGAATAAGAACAATGGGGCGCCGCGATGGGCGCCCCTTTCGCTATCAGTTCACCATCGTTTCGCGCTTCACGTCCGCGATGATGGCGCTCAGGCTCCGCTCCACCGGCGCATTGTCGGCAAAGTGCAGGATCGCCGGATCGGTGCGCAGATGCGGCGCGCGACCGCGCCGTTCCGGCTTGACTTCGATCGCCGCCTGCGCGGTTCGCACCGGGCGGACGGACGCGCCCTCGCGATCCCAGCGGTCCATGTCCATCTTGGCGAAGCGAATGCTCGCGCCCAGCGCGGGGTCGGGCGTGAAGTCGTGCAGCTTCGCTTTGGCCGGATAGATGAAGCCGAAGGTCGGATTGGTGCGCGCGCCCATTTGCCCGGTCGGGCTGTGCCATACCCGCACCTGGCTCCAGTCGCCCTGGTCCGACACGTCGATCGCCAGCACATCCTCCTCGATCGCGCCGGGCACCGACCAATTGGCATGGCGAATGAGAATACGACGATCGTCGAGCACGCGGCTCACCACCGCGACATGCCCCAGCGCCATTGGCCCGAACGCCCGGAACGCCAGCACCGCGCCCTTTTTCGGCGCGTGGCCGCGCTTGAACCGGCCATCGGCCTGGTCCCACCAGTTGAGCGCATCGCCATAAAGGTCGACGCCCGACACGGTGCGCGCATAAGGCACGCATTGCAGCACCGACGCGCCCCAAGCCTGCGCGCCCGTCATCCCGGACAGCATCAGCGCCGCTGCCCAGACCAGATTTCGAATCATTTGCGATCCTGAAACGTCTAGAATCGCCCCACCGGGATCGACCCTATGCGTCAGTCGGTTGGCAAAAGGTTAAAGGATCAGAAAGCAGAACGGACCGCAGCGCCGCCGTCCATGTCGGCCGAGGCGATCTGCACCGGCTGGTCGATCTTGGCAGGCGCATCGGCGTAAATGAAGCCACGCGCCGGGTTCGACCGCGTGCCGAGCCCGCCGATCGGACCATACCAGACGCGCACGTCAGTCCAGTCATTATTGGGCGACACGTCCACGGCGCGGACGTCGCGTTCGATGCCGCCACGATAGGACCAGTTGGCATGGGTCAGCAGCACTTCACGATCGCTGACCACCTTGCTGACCATCGCCACATGGCCGACCGGCATCGAACGGCTGGAAGAGAAGGCCAGCACCGCGCCGACACGCGGTTCATGCCCGCGATCGTAGCGGCCTTCCGCCTGCCCCCACCAGGTGTTGGCATTGCCATGAATGTCGATGCCGGAAATCTGCCGAGCGAAGGGCGCGCATTGCAGCGTGCCAGCGACGGCGGGAACGGAAGCCAATGTCGAAAGCGCAAGAATAGACGCCGCGAAAAACGCGCGAAAACCAGCCAACATGCGATTGCGACCCCGACTTTTTTGGTAAGGCTTGAACCCCGATGGCCGCTTTAGGGCAGACGACGCGCGGCTTGAAAAGTCGCTGGCGACGAATCGTTTTGTCGATGCGTTATGTTGTGGAACGAAAGATATGGCCGGCGGTTACAGTCAATCGCGTAGCCGCCGCCAAATCACTGAACAGGCTTGGTTCCGTGCCCGTCATCCATGTCTGCCCCCCCGTGTCCGCCAGCCGGTCAAACAAAGCGGCGCGGCGCAGGGGATCGAGGTGCGCCGCCACTTCATCCAGCAAGAGCACCGGCGGCTGTCCGCGTTCGGCGGCGACCAGGGCGGCATGGGCGAGCAGGATCGACAGCAGCAGCGCCTTCTGCTCCCCAGTCGAACAAAGCGCCGCCGCCTGCCCCTTCGCCACATGCGTCACCACGAGGTCCTGGCGATGCGGCCCGGTCAGGCTTCGCCCGGCCGCCGCATCGCGTCGGCGTTGCCTCCCCAGGCGGATAGCGAGCGGTTCATCGCCTTGCGGTTCGGCTTCCTCGATCTCGATCATGGGCCGGGCGAAAGGCGCATCGGGCTGATGCGCCAACAGCTGATTGAGGCGCGCAACAAGGTCAGCCCGCGCCGCGCCAATGGCCACGCCATGTTCTTCCATCTGCGTTTCCAGCGCGGAGAGCCAAGTCGGATCGGCAGTGCGCAGGTCGCTCAATAGCCGATTGCGCGCGCGCATCGCGGCATCGTAACGCGCGCTGTGCGCGGCATGGCCCGGATGCAGCGCCAGCGTCAGCCGGTCCAGAAAACGCCGCCTCCCGCCTGGACTGTCGAGGAACAAGCGGTCCATCGCCGGGGTCAGCCATACGATTGCCAGATGATCGGCGAGCGCGTTGGCGGAAGAAGCGACACCGCCGATCCGCACCTGCCGCCGTTCCGGCGCGTTCGCGTTGACGCCGGTTCCCAGCGTGACGCCATCGACCTCCGCCGCGATGCCGAAGCCACCAGGCCCATCCTGTCGCGCCATCGCGCCGAGCGAAGCGCCACGCAGGCCCCGGCCCGGCGCCAGCATCGAAACCGCTTCCAGAATATTGGTCTTACCCGCGCCATTGTCGCCGGTCAGCAATATGAAAGCATGATCGGGCAGGATCAGCGCATCCGCATGATTGCGGAAGTCGCTCAGAGTCAGGCGGCCGATCATCGCGTCGCTGTAGCGGGGACTGAACCGGGAAGGAAGCGCGCTTCGTCAGCAACGCTTGCGAGTAACCGCCGTCCCGTCATTGACGATGGTCAGTCGCGCGCCATCGGCCGATGGCTTGAGGCTGAGCGTGCGCATCCAGCTTTCGCCCTCGCCGGTGAAGGCGGCCTGCACTCGTATATGTCCGCCCTCCTCCGCATCGACGGACTGCACCGTGCCGACGCTTTCGTGAAAAATGAGCTGGTCCGGCTTGATCGTCAGTTCCAAAGCATCGGATCGGTCGTCACACCGCGACTGCATACCCGCCCAGCGTCCTTGGAGGCTCTTAGGGACCATGCCGGCTTGCGACGCTGGCGGCTTGGGGGTTTCAATGGTGGGGATCGGCTCGACCGGCACGATCGCGTTTGCAGGCGGTGCGGGTTCGTCCGTGTCGGGCAGCGCCTCGTCCCTGATGTTGGTGACGACATCAGGCTGCGCAGCGTCATTGCCACTTTGCTGCCCACAGCCACCCAGCAGGATCATCGATGTCAGGATGAGCGGCATGAAGGGCGATAGCAGGCGCATGGACGAAAAAACACGGCCCCCACCGCCTTGTTCCCGGGGGCAATGCCGGCGAGGTACAGAGCTTGCGCTTAAGCGCGGGGAGCAGATGCGAGGCGGCATGGCTGCGCCTGGCAGTTTTTGGGCACCCCATGATCTTCGCGCCTGTCCCGCAGAACAGCTTGCGCGCGGCCGGAATCGCGATCATCACCGATCCGCATTGGGATGACCCCGCCGTCGCTCGTTTTGCCCGCATTCACGATCCGGAGGGCAATGCCATCGAATTGTGGGAACCGCCCGCCTGAACCCAAGGTCGCACTGAAAGGAATCTGTCGATGAAGCGCCTGTCCCTGATCCTCGCCGCCACTGCCATGCTGCTCCCCGCCGGACAGGCCATGGCAGCGCTTGCGGTGGGCGCCAAAGCGCCGGACTTCACGACGCGCGGCGCGCTTGCCGGCAAGACCTTTACGCTCACCCTTTCGCATCAGCTCAAGCGCGGGCCGGTGGTGCTCTATTTCTTCCCCAAGGCCTTCACCCCCGGCTGTTCGGCCGAGGCGCGCGAATTCGCCGAGAATATCGACAAGTTCAAGGCGGCGGGCGCGACCGTCATCGGCATGTCGGCCGATCCGGTCGACGATCTCGTGTCCTTTTCGACCAAGGAGTGCGCCGGGAAATTTCCGGTTGCTTCGGCCGGATCGACGATCATTTCAGGCTATGATGTGGGCCTCAAGATGCGGCCGGGCATGACCGACCGGACATCCTATGTCATTGCCCCGTCAGGACGGATCGCCTTCGTCCACAGCGAAATGAACTATGCCAATCATGTGAAGAGCACGCTGGAAGCCGTCGAGTCGATGAAGGCCAAATGACGCTACCCCTGGCCTTCATCCCTCCAGCTTGCTGAGGATGAAGGCCAGCAGGAAACCGGCGACGGCGATGAGCCCGGAAAATTCATGCGCCTCCTCGGTTGCTTCCGGGATCATCGTGTCGACCAGCATCGCCAGGATCGCGCCGGCCGCGACAGCCGTGGTCGCGGCGATAATGTCCGCGCTGGCCCCGGCCATGACGGCATAGCCAATCGCTGCGGCCAGTCCCGACGCCATCGCGATCCCGCCCCAGACGCCGAAGATATAGGTCGCGCTGCGGCCCGCCTTCTTCATGCCCGCCGCGCTCGACAGACCTTCGGGCACGTTGGACAGAAATACGGCTGCCACCGTCACCAGGCTGACGCCCGCGCCCTCCAGCAAGCTGACGCCGATCACGACCGATTCGGGAATACCATCGAGCAGCGCGCCTATGGCAATCGACAGGCCCGACCCTTGCTGCGCCGGCGCTTGGCTTTGGTGCGGATTTGACCCGGAGCGCTTACGATGCCTGGCGCCTGCGCGCGACACCAGGATATTGGCGATTGTATAAACCAGAGCGCCACCGAAAAAGCCGATCGCGGTCGCGTCAAACCCGCCGCGCAGATAGGCCTCATCCATCAGGTCGAAGGCGACAGCGGAAATGAGCACACCTGACCCTGCCGCCATGATTGCGGCGATCAACCGCTGGGGCAAGCGCACGAAATAGGCGATGCCGGCGCCTACCAGCAGGGCTGATCCGCCGACCAGCCCCCATAGTCCCGCTGTCACAGCTTCGTTCATATGCATTTCCCGAAATGGGCGCCCCGAAGAGGAAAAGCGCCCGCGCCAGGGCCAGTTCCTCTCAAAGCGTCGCTGGCTTAGTGTCAGGCAAGAAAATCGCCGCCTTCAATCCGTTCGAATGTCGCGACGTTGCGCGCATATAGATAGGTCCATGCATCGACCATGCCCTCCCGCGTGGCAACCGCGATGAGAACGCGGCGAAATTCCCAGGGTTGGGGAAAGGCCGGGCCGCATTCCTCATAATCGTCGAGCCATGCCAGCGTACGGACGGGATCGGAAAGCCTGTAGAGGTCTCCTGCGACCTTGGCGTTGCCGCCAGGAACCAGACCCGGATAATCTGCGATCCGATACAAAAGACCGTCAACGCTCGCAGGACCGACCAGCGTGGCTTCGCGCTCAAGTCGACGCGCGACCATCCCTCCATGGTCGGGTCGCAGCGTTCCATAGACGAATAACCACGCCTCACTCATGACGTATCCCTTTGCGAAATTTACCAATCATGAGGATGTTTCACCAATGGTCAGCACTCACGGATTAGACTGACTTTTGTTGACATCCTGAAAACGGCCGATTCCCTGACGAATCTGCATTTGGCACGCCCCCTGCAATGCTGTGGGGCATGAAGGCCGGATAATCCGGTCAGCCAATCAGGGAATTATCATCATGTTCGTTGCCAAGATCCAGAACGCCGCCTTCTCTCTCTTCGGCGCCGTTGTCGTCGCCAGCCTGTTCGTCAGCGCGGCGGTTCCAGTGGCGCCGATCGCCTGATCGCCGCTCCCCTTTTTCGACACCCGTACATATGCAGAAGGCCAATATCATGAACAGCAATTTCACCCTCGACCGCCGCCATGGCAAGATCATGGGCGTCTGCGCGGGGCTTTCCAATCGCACCGGCCTGGACGTCACGCTGATCCGGGTCGCGCTGGTGCTGCTGACCCTGTGCGCCCTGGGCCCGATCGGCATCGCTGCCTATCTGCTGGCGGGTTGGCTCGCCGAAGGGTGACGTTGTCCGCCCAGTGGCCGATCAAACGCCAGCCGTCCGTAGAACGCCGATTTTCGAGAGATATTTGCGTACCCGGTAGCATCCGATCGTAGATGTTACGTAGGACTAAACGCTTGGTAAATATGGTGGACGCACTAGGGCTCGAACCTAGGACCCGCTGATTAAGAGTCAGCTGCTCTACCAACTGAGCTATGCGTCCACACTGGCCTGTCTGTTTTCCACCCCAGCCGTGAGGAAGGATGGCTGCACCGGCCGATGCAGTGGTGGACAGGGCTGGATTCGAACCAGCGTACGGGAAACCCGGGCAGATTTACAGTCTGCTGCCTTTAACCACTCGGCCACCTGTCCAGTGCCCTACGCGTCGAAGAAAGCCTTCCTCGCCGCGCTGGAGGCGGCCTAATGGCGAATGGAGGCTTGCCTGTCAATGGCCTGATGTGAAAAGAGCGGAGCCATGAAAAAGACGCATCGTTCCGCCAAGCCCAAGGGCGCCTTCCCTCGATTCTATGGCCGCCACGCCGTGACGGCGGCGCTCGCCAACCCCAACCGCACCGTGCGCAAGATATGGGGCACGCGCGAGGCGCTGGGCGCGCTCGACCTGCCGCCGGTACTGCCCATCGTCTATTCCGACGTCGCCGACATGGGCCGGATGGTGCCGTCCGACGCGCCGCATCAGGGGATCGTGGCGGAGGTCGAGCCGCTGGACGATGTCTGGCTGGGCGATGTGCTGGAACTGGGGCAGGACGACAAAAGGCCGATCCTGGTGCTGGATCAGGTGACGGACCCTCATAATGTGGGGGCGATCTTGCGGTCGGCGGCCGCGTTCGACGCGCTGTGCATCGTGACGCAGGACCGGCATGCGCCACCCGAATCCGGCGTGCTGGCGCGGGCGGCGTCGGGTGCTCTGGAAATCGTGCCCTGGGTGCGGGTGGTGAACCTGGCCCGCGCGCTGGATGAGATCGCCGAAGCGGGCTATTGGCGCATCGGTCTGGACGGCGAGGCGGACACGACAATCGGCGAGGCGATCGGCCAGTCGCGCGTGGCGCTGGTGCTGGGGGCCGAGGGCGAAGGGCTGCGCCACAACAGCATCGCCCATTGCGACATCATCGCCAAGCTGCCGATCAGCCCGCGCATGGAGAGCCTGAACGTATCCAATGCGGCGGCGATCGCGCTTTATGCGACGACCAACCGTCAGGACGGGTAGAGGGGAAAGAGATGCGGGGGCTGGTGCGGATCGCCGGAGCGTTGGCGGGACTGTTGACGCTGTCGGCATGCCTGGTGACGCCGGGGCAATTTGAATCCAGCCTCGACATCCGCGCCGACCGCCGCTTCGCCTTTGCCTATAAAGGCGAGATATTGGCGTCGGACGTGAGCCCGGCGGGATGGACCGGCGTCGATCCGGACGAGGATACGCAGGATGGCGAGGCCTCTGAGCCGACATTCTTGCCCGTAGCGGCGCAGGCGGAAGAGGATTTCAGCGCGAACGGCGCAGACGATGACGATGCGCAAATGCAGGCGATTGCCGCAGCCTTGTCACGCGAGAAGGGATTTCGCTGTGCCCGCTATCTGGGCGATCACAAGTTCGCGATTGACTATGCGATGAGCGGCCGGCTGGACCATGCCTTCCTCTTCCCGTTCAACATCGACGCGCAGATCATATTACCCTTCGTCGCGGTGGAATTGCGCGGTGACGACAAGGTGCGGGTGAAAGCGCCGGGCTTTGCCGCCGGCTTTGACAAGAGCCAGGGGCCAGGCGGCCTGGGCGGCGCGGGTGACAAGGCGGCCAAGGCGCTGAACGGACGCTTCACGCTGACCACCGATGCGCAGATCATCAGCCAGAATCAGGAAGAGGGCGTGCAGGACACGCCAGAGGGCCAGCGCATCGTCTGGACGGTCACGCCGCTGACCAGTGACGCGCCAATGGCGACGCTGCGCCTGGCCCCCTGAGATCCGATCAGTCTTCCGGCGCGATGGTGACGCGCAGGCCGTCCAGTTCGTCGCTCAATATGACCTGGCAGGACAGGCGGCTGGCATCGGTGCGATGGTCGGAACTGTCGAGCAGGTCATTTTCGTCCTCGCTCATCGCCGGCAGCGCGTCGGCAAAGGCGGGATCGACATAGACATGGCAGGTCGCGCAGGAACAGCAACCGCCGCACAGCGCCAGTAATTCATCAAAGCCATTGTCGCGGATGACCTCCATCACCGACAGGCCCTTGTCGCCCTCGACAGCCTGTTCCTCGCCCGCACGGTTGACCACGATCAGTTTCGGCATCTATTCAGTCCCCTAGAATTTTCTTCGCCGCTGTGGCGGAGGGACGCCGCGAAATCAAGGGCTGGCTGGACGCAGAGATGGTGACGACGGCAGAACAGATGCGCGAAAGCCTGAACGCGATTGCGGCGCTGGAGCCCGGCTTTGCGGCGGCGATCGCGCGGGTGGGCTATCCGGCGCCCCGCGTCCGGGCGCCAGGCTATGAGACATTGCTGCGCACGATCGTGGGGCAGCAGGTGAGCGTGGCGTCGGCGGCTGCCGTCTGGCGCAAGCTGGAGGCGGAGCTGGGCGAAGGCTGTGCGCCCCACGCGCTGCTGGCGCGCGACTTCGACGCGCTACGGGCCTGCGGCCTGTCGCGGCAGAAGCAGGGCTATGCCCGCAGCCTGGCCGAATTGGTGGTGTCGGGCGGCATCGACCTGCATGCCCTGCCAGCCGATGACGAAGAAGCGATCGCGCAGCTGGTTCAGATCAAGGGCATCGGCCGCTGGTCTGCAGAAATCTATTTGCTGTTCGCCGAAGGCCGCCCCGACATCTGGCCGGCGGGCGACCTCGCCGTGCAGATCGAGATCGGGCGCATCCTGGGCCTGCCCGATCGGCCGAGCGAAGCGTTGACCCGACAGGTGGCCGAGGCGTGGCGCCCGCATCGCGGCGCGGCAGCCATCATGGCCTGGCACCATTATAACACCGAGGTATTGTAAACCCATGACCCTGCTCCACGCCCGTTACATCGTCCTGCAGCATGAGGGCGTCTGGAAGATCAATCTCGACAATAAATATTATGGCCCCTTCCCCAGCCGGGCGCAGGCTGTCGACAGCGCAAGCGGGACCGCGCGCAAGGCGGCAGACGCGGGTTATCCCGCATCGGTGCTGGTGATGACGGGCACGGATTTCGAAACAGTATGGACCAACGTGGAATCGTGAACGGAATATTCAGCCTGTTCGTCGAAACTTGAGAAGCCAGCGGAACCTTCCATAAAGTCGCGCTGTTTTCTCGCTCCAAGAGGGCCGGGTTGGAAAGATGGACAAGAAAGTTCTCATTGTCGAAGACGAGATATTCGTCGCGCTGGAGATCGAGCAGATCGTGGAAGATGCCGGCTTTGGCGTGGGCGCTATCGCAGCCGACCGCGCAGCTGCTCTAGCCGCTGCGCAGGATTGCGACATCGCGCTTGTCGACCTTAATTTGCGCGACGGGCCGACCGGCCCACAGATCGGCATGGAACTGGCGAGCCAACATAGCATCCGTGTGATCTACGTGACGGCAAACCCCGCACAGATCGGCGAGGCGGCCGTGGCGGCGCTGGGCGTCATCACGAAACCGTTTCGGCCGCAGAGCATCGCTGCGGCGCTGGAACTTGCGGCAGCCGAACAACCTGAAATCATGGCAGCGGAAATTGCCGGATTTACGCCGTTTCCGCCGCCCGGCTCATGGAACGGGATGGAATCCAGAGGGTAAGGCAAAGGCCATCCGAGCGCCAGTCGCGTTCAAGCCGCCCGCCCAGCTGGCGTTCGACGCTGAGCGCCATCAAGCGACTGCCAAATCCCTCCGCTTTTGCAGGTGCCGTGACCGGACCACCCTGCTCGCGCCATTCGAGCCGAACATCATCCCCTTCCCGACTGATGTGCAGATGCACGCGCCCGTCGGCGACCGACAAGGCGCCATATTTGGCGGCGTTCGTCGCCAGTTCGTGGAACAGGAGAGCGAGCGGCGTCGCCGAACGGTCGTCGATCGCCGGATTATCGCCCGACAGCAGGATGCGCGACCCATCGATGTTGCGATAGGGCGCGAAAATCTGATCCAGCACGCCCCAGAGATGGCCCTGCCCCTGCCCCACGCGCGGCGCGGAATCCGCGCTGTGCGGGCGCACGAAATCATGCGCGCGTCCGAGCGCCAGGATGCGATCGCGCAGATCATCGGCAACGGGCCGGATGGCCGGGTGTTCGCGCGCCGACAGACCGACAAGGCCGGCAATCACCGAAAAGATATTCTTGATCCGATGGGACAATTCATGCGCGATCAGTTCGCGCTCTTCCATCATCAACCTTTGTTCGTGGATATCGGTGCAGGTGCCGATCCAGCGAATGATCTGACCTTTGGAGCCGCGGATCGGCAAAGCGCGGCCCAGGGTCCAGCGATATTGGCCGCTATGATGCCGCAGCCGATATTCGATCTCATAGGGCTGGCCGGTTTCCAGGCTGTTGCGCCACCGGGCCCACGCCGCCTCCTGATCGTCAGGGTGGAACATGCCGTTCCAGGCGGCACCGTCCGTCGACCCGACAGGAACGCCGGTATATTCATACCAGCGCGCGTTGTAATAATCATGATAGCCGTCAGGGAGCGTCGACCAGACCATTTGCGGCATGGTGTCCGCGAGCGTCCGGAACATGCGGTCGCTGTCGGCAACGGCGGCGGCGTCCAGACGCTGCTTGGCGATCATGTCGCGATCGCGTCGGCGCCCCTCCAGTTCCATCATCACCTGACGCGCCAGCAGTTCCAGCCCCTCGCGCTGAAGCGGCGTCAGATCCACCCGCGGCGCCGTATCAATGACGCACAGGGCACCCAGCGGTTCGCCGTCACGACCGATCAGCGGGGCGCCGGCATAGAAGCGGATATGCGGGGGGCCCGTGACAAGCGCATTGTCCGTAAATCGCGGGTCAGTGGTAGCGTTGGGCACTATGAAGACTTTTGCGCCCAGCATGGCATGCGCGCAAAAGGATACGTCGCGCGGCGTTTCCTTCGCGTCCAGCCCGACCCGGGCCAGAAAGCGCTGGCGAACATCTTCAACGATGCTGACCAGAGAGATGGGAGCGTCACACAGGCGCGCGGCAAAGGCGGTGATATCGTCCAGCGTCCGGAAGCCGCCGGCATCCAGATCATAGAGCGCAAGAAGCGCGCCGCGATCGGTCGCGAGCCCTGTTCCGTCAGCCATCGCCGACGCGTTCGATATCCGCGCCCACGGCCGAGAGCTTCTCCTCCAACCGCTCATAACCGCGATCGAGATGATAGACGCGATTGACCCGCGTTTCGCCCTGCGCCGCGAGGCCTGCGAGGATGAGGCTCATCGAGGCGCGCAGGTCGGTTGCCATGACGGGCGCGCCAACCAGATGCGCCACGCCGCGCACAACCGCCGTACGGCCATTGACCGCAATGTCCGCGCCCATGCGCGCCAGTTCGGGCACATGCATGTAGCGATTTTCAAAGATCGTCTCGGTCAGCACCGATGCGCCGTCGGCGAGCGTCAGCATCGCCATGAACTGCGCCTGCATGTCGGTCGGGAAGGCAGGAAATGGCGCGGTCGAAAGCGTCAGCGGCCGCAGCTTGCCATCGGAGGAAATGCGGATGCCCTGCTTGTGCGCGTCCACCTGGACCCCGGCGTCGCGCAGCGCCGCCAAAATGGCGTGCATGTCGTCCGCATTTGCGCCGATCAGGTCGAGCGATCCACCCGTGAGGGCAACGGCGCAGGCATAGCTGCCCGCCTCGATCCGGTCCGGCATGACACTATAGGTTGCGCCATGGAGGCGGGGCCGCCCATGGATCACCAGCCGGTCGCTGCCAATGCCTTCGATCTCCGCTCCCATGGCGACAAGCAGATTGCAGAGATCGACGATCTCCGGCTCGCGGGCGGCGTTTTCCAATGTGCAGGTGCCTTTGGCGAGCACGGCCGCCATGACGGCGTTTTCCGTTGCACCGACCGATACCACGGGGAAGGTATACATGCCCCCCGGAAGACCACCATCGGGCGCGCTGGCGCGGACATAGCCGGCGGCCAGCTCAATCCTTGCACCCAGCGCCTCAAGCGCCTTCAGATGCAGGTCGATCGGCCGATTGCCGATCGCGCAGCCGCCTGGCAGCGACACACGCGCTTCGCCGGCGCGCGCGAGCAGCGGGCCCAGGACGAGGATCGACGCACGCATCTTGCGCACGATATCATAAGGGGCTTCGGTCGACGTGACCCGGCCTGCGCGGAGCGTCATGACGCGTCCGAAATCCTCGGGTCGCGCGCCTTCGATCATGGTCGAAACGCCAAGCTGGTTGAGGAGGTGGCCAAAACTGTCGACGTCCGCCAGCCGGGGCAGGTTGCGCAGAGTCAGCGGCTCGTCCGTCAGCAGCGCGCAGGGGAGCAGCGTCAGTGCGGCATTTTTCGCGCCGGAAATGGGAAGGCGGCCATTCAGTGCGTTGCCGCCGCGGATATCAATGCGGTCCATCCAGCAGGCTTAATAACGGCAAACGGGCCGTGCGCAAGGCGGCTGAGATGGTCCGTTCAGCCCGTTTTACGGGATGCAAAAGGAAATTTTGCCAAGCGGGCGGGAATTGATCGAGTTTAGTGCAGAAGCTGGAAATGCAGCCAAAAGGCACTCAAGGCGTTTTGCCATCGTAACGACTATTTTTTACAAGAAGGTATGTTGGTGCCAGATAGCTGTTTTGCAGAGCAGTTGACGCGCCATTTGCGCTTGACCAACGCGGAACAGGCGGCATTGGCTAGGCTGGAGGAAAATCCGCGCAAGGTGAAGCGCGGGGCAATGATCCAGCGAGTCAACGATCCGATCACCGAATTATTCGTACTGCGCCAGGGGCGGGTGATGAGTTTCGTCATCCTGCCCGACGGCAGCCGGCAGATTTTGCGCGTCTATTTTCCAGGCGACTTTATCGGGTCGGCCAGCACCATTTATACCCGTGCTCCGGAATCATTGGTAGCGGTGTCGGATTCGGTGATCTGCCCGTTCGACAAACATGCGCTGCGCCGTTTGCTGGAAGAGCATCCGCGCGTCGCGGCGCTCCTTTTCCTGCTGTCCAATGCCGAACGCGTGTCTATGACCGACCGGCTGGCATCCTTGGGCCGCACGTCCGCCAAGGCGCGGGTCGCCGCCTTTTTGCTCGACATGTTTCATCGGCTGCGCGTCACCGACGACAGTATCGAGGATAGTTTCGACCTGAAGCTGACCCAGGAAGAGATCGGCGATTCGATCGGCCTGACCTCGGTTCACGTGAACCGCATGATCCGGCAGATGGAGCAGGAAGGCCTGATCAGCCGGACCAATGGCCGTTTCCGCCTGTTGGACATGGAGCGGCTGGAGGATATTGGGCATTATACCAATCGGCACAAGGATATGGACCTGGACTGGCTTCCGGTCGGCTGACGAATAGGGGAAAGCTCTCAGGCGAGCAGTTCGACATCCCAGTAGAGCCAGTCGTGCCAGCTTTCATGCAAATAGCCCGGCGGAAAGCCACGGCCATGTTCCTGTAGCTGCCAGCTGGTCGGACGGATCGGCTGCACATGCAATTGCATGTGTGCCTCCTTGGGCGTGCGACCACCCTTTTTCAGATTGCACGGCGAACAGGCCGTGGCCACATTTTCCCAAGTCGTCCGCCCGCCTGCGCGGCGGGGCACGACATGGTCGAAGGTGAGGTCGCTGGTCGATCCGCAATATTGGCAGGCGAACTTGTCGCGCAGGAACAGGTTGAACCGGGTGAAGGCTGGATGTTCGGAAGGCTTTACATATTGTTTGAGCGCGATAACCGAAGGAATCTTCATCTGGAAGCTGGGACTATGCACCTCCCGTTCATAGGAGGATACGATATCCACCCGCTCCAGAAACACCGCCTTGATCGCCGTCTGCCAAGGCCACAGGCTCAACGGATAATAGCTGAGCGGCGTATAGTCCGCATTCAAAACCAGCGCCGGACAATTTTCCGGATGTCGTATCAGGTCGGGATGGTACATAGAAAAACGTCTACCCCCTTGCCGAAGCCGCTGATCCATCAGCAACATGACGCGCACATGACAGCATTAACGAATATTGTTCGTCAAGGGCCAGTATGACACGGCCTGTCGCACCACAGCATATGGTGACGCGCTTTGCGCCAAGCCCGACGGGGCGGCTGCACGTCGGCCATGGCTGGTCCGCGCTGATGGCGATGGACCTTGCGCGATCTTCAGGCGGAACGATGCGCCTGCGGATCGAGGATATCGACGGCACGCGCAGCCGGCCCGAGCATGTCACCGGCATTATTGAGGACCTGCGTTGGCTGGGCGTGGAATGGGATGGCGACATCCTGTTCCAGTCGCAACGGATCGGGATATATGAGGCAGCGCTCGATCGGTTGCGCGCCGTGGGCCTTCTCTATCCCTGTTTCTGCACGCGCGCGGATATTCAGGCCAGCCTGACCGCGCCACACGGCCCGGAAGGCGCGGTCTATCCCGGCACCTGCCGCGCGTTGAGCACCCAGGTGCGGGCGCGCAGGATCGCGGCGGGCGACGCCCATGCGTGGCGGATCGACATGGCGCGCGCGGCGGCGCGCGCGGGGCCGCTCAGTTGGCGGTCCTTCGACGAGGATGCCAGCAGTGCCGTCTTTGCCGATGCGGGCGTTCATGGCGATGTCGTGCTGGCGCGCAAGGATGCGCCGGCCAGCTATCATCTGTCCTGCACGCTGGACGATGTTGCAATGGGCGTGACGCATGTCCTGCGTGGCGACGACTTGCGCAGCGTCACGGATATTCACCGCTTGATTCAGGCTTTGCTCGACCTGCCCTCCCCGGCCTATCGTCACCACCCGCTTCTGATGGACGCGCAGGGTCAGCGCCTGGCCAAACGCAGCGGATCGCTATCGCTGGCGCAGTTACGGGCGCAGGGTGTCGATCCACGCATTCTGGCCGCAGACCTGCGCGCCGGGCGCTTTCCGGTTGGCATCAGCTACGGAAAGGCATAGGCTGCGCCCATGAACACCGTCCTTGTCATCGCCCTCATCCTTGCCATGATCGCGACGCTGGTCGCTCTGATCCGGGGCGTCATCGCCTTCCTCCAGACCACCAAGGAGGATCTCAACGCGCCGGAAGGCAGCGGCCCAAGCCCGGCTCGCCTCAAGCAGAACCGCATGATGATCAACCGCGTCCTCTTTCAGGCGGGCGCCATCATCATCGTTGCTATCCTGCTGATGGCCAAGGGGCATGGCTGAAGACAGCGGTCGCATGCCATGGTGAAGCTGAACAAAATCTACACGCGCACGGGCGATGGCGGTATCACCGGGCTGGCGGATGGATCGCGGTTGCCCAAATATGCCCCGCGCATGCAAGCCGTGGGCGATGTCGACGAGGCCAACAGCGCGATCGGCCTTGCTATCGTCGCCATGGGCGACCGGGCCGAAACGCGGTGGCTGACCACGATACAAAATGACCTGTTCGATCTGGGGGCCGACTTGGCGACGCCAATTCCCGAAGGTGAGGACGAACCCTGGGCGCTACGGATCGTGGCGAGCCAGGTCGAGCGATTGGAGTCTGAAATCGACGTCATGAACGCCGAACTGGCGCCGCTCGACAGTTTCGTGCTGCCGGGCGGATCGGCTGCTGCCGCCGCTGTCCATCTGGCGCGCGCAATCACCCGCCGGGCCGAACGCAGCGCCATGGCGGCGGCCGCCGACGTCGCGCTGAACCCGCAGGCGCTGGCCTATCTCAATCGCCTGTCCGATCTGCTGTTCGTGCTGGCGCGGCGGTTGAACGACAATGGCGCTCGCGACGTCAAATGGGTACCGGGCGCATCGCGCTGATCCGAGGCAAGGCCGCCGGACTCGGACACGCAACGGATTGACGCATTCCGCGCAATTAACCCTTTTTATTCAATGAGCCTTTAGAACCCGCAAGGATTTCTCCCGCGGTTATTTCTACGGGATCGCCCATGCATTTCTATCTCGCCACGTCGTTCATTTTTCCGCGCTCGCTACGATTGCGCCTCTTTGCCATCTGCTTTGTCGCCACGCATCTGCCGTTGCTTTGCTATATCGGGTGGGGCGCGGCTACCGGGCGGCTGGCGCTTGCCGAAGTGGTCACGCTGACCCTGGCGACAGTCGCGGGCACCGGGCTTGCCCTTTACGGGATCGGCGCGCTCCTAAGTCCGATACAGGTGCTGGCCGAAGCCCTGAACGCGCAGCCCGACGACGGCAAATCGTTGCCGCAGGTGGGCGACGTAATCGCCAGTCTCTACGCGGGTGTGCAGCGGGCCGCCGCGACGACGCAGGCTCATATGAATGATCTGGCGATCGCCGCCCATGAAGACCCGCTGACCGGCGTCGCCAACCGGCGCGGATTCCTCGCTCAGATAGAGGCGCTGCCGGCGGCGCAGCGCAAGGGCTGCATAGCCCTTATCGACATAGACTTCTTCAAGCAGGTCAACGACATAAAGGGACATGACGAGGGCGATCGGGTGCTGGCGGCCTTTGCCGGGCGCCTGGCCTCGCAGGTGCGGCGCGCCGATCTGGTGGCGCGATGGGGTGGTGAGGAGTTTGCGATTTTCTTCCGCGATGGGGCCGAGGATGAAGCCAGTTGGGCGCTGGCGCGCATCGCCCAGCAGATGCGGCGCGAACCGATCGGGCGGGTCAATGGCCGCATCATCAGCTTTTCGGCAGGTCTGAGCCGCTGGACCGGAGGCCCGATCGAGGAGGCGCTGGCGGCAGCCGATGCGGCTCTTTACGATGCCAAACAGTCCGGACGCGACCGCGTATGTCGCGCCCCTGCGGCGATTTCGGCGGCCTGCACCTAAAGGAAGGGGAACCGTTAGGCCTTCCATGCGCTTTCTTCGATTGGAGCGGCACAAGCGATTGGAAGGGGCGCGAATGGCCAGAAGCTGGAACGATGCACGCCAGAATGATCTGGCGTCGCGATATCGCGACGTTCGACAACTGACGCAAGCGATCGCCGCGCCGCTGTCCGATGCTGACGCGACCGTGCAGTCCATGCCGGACGCGTCGCCCGCAAAATGGCATCTGGCGCATGTTACCTGGTTCTTCGAAACCTTTGTGTTGCGTGACCATGCGTCTCGCTATCGCCCGTTCGACCCGCGCTACGCCTATCTGTTCAACAGCTATTATGAGGCGGAAGGCCCGCGTCATGCCCGTCCTATGCGCGGCATGCTAACCCGTCCTGTGCTGAGCGACATCATGGCCTATCGTGCGCATGTCGACGCGGAAATGGACGCAGTGCTACCCCATCTCTCCCCGGCCGCCCAGCAGTTGGTGACATTGGGCCTGCATCATGAGCAGCAGCATCAGGAATTGATGCTGACGGACCTTTTGCATCTTTTTTCGCTCAATCCGCTGGAACCGGCGCTGTTCGAACCGCGCAGCGCGCAGGCGGTCGACCTGCCCGGTCCCCTGCACTGGATCGAGGGGCGCGAAGGGTTGACGGAAATTGGCGACGATGGCCGCGCCGGCTTCGCCTTCGATTGCGAAGGGCCGCGCCACCGCGCCTTGCTACATCCCCACGCCCTGGCGCACCGCCCGATCACCAATGGCGAATGGATCGCCTTCATCGAGGATGGCGGCTACACGACCCCTTCGCTCTGGCTGTCGGACGGGTGGGCGTGGGTGCAGCGAGAGGGCGTTCAGGCGCCGCTTTACTGGAAGCAGGGTGAACAGGGTTGGAGCCGCTTCGGACTCGATGGCCGCCAGCCGGTCAATCCCGCAGCGCCTGTGACGCATATCAGCCTGTATGAAGCCGACGCCTTTGCCAGCTGGGCGGGCGCGCGCCTGCCTACCGAAGCCGAATGGGAAAGCGCCGCACAGAATATCGCGCCAGGCGGCGGCAACCAGTTCGACGGGTCGACATGCCCCCGCCCCTATCCGGCGGCACCTACCGATACGCTCAAGCAGATGTTCGGCGATGTATGGGAATGGACCGGCAGCGCCTATCGCCCGCATCCCGGTTTTCGGGCAGCGGACGGGGCCGTGGGCGAATATAATGGCAAGTTCATGTCCGGCCAGTTCGTGCTGAAGGGCGGCAGTTGCGCCACCCCGCGTGGCCATATGCGGGCCAGCTACCGCAATTTCTTCTACCCCCACCAACGCTGGCAGTTCACCGGGCTGCGGCTGGCAAAGGATCTGTGACGATGCTGCTGACCGAGGATGCCCCTGCCCGAACGCAACGGATAGATCCGGCCTTTCGCCGCGATATATTGGAGGGGCTGGCGCAGGAACCGAAAGCCACACCGCCTATCTGGTTCTACGACCGGCGCGGCTCCGAACTGTTCGAGCAGATCACGGATTTGCCCGAATATTATCCGACCCGCACCGAAACTGCTTTGCTCAAGGCGCATGGCCCGGATGTGGCGCGCGCAGCCGGCGCGGGTCGCGCGGTGGTAGAATTTGGCGCGGGCAGTTCGCGCAAGACCCCCCATCTGTTGCGCGCAATTGAGCCGGCCGCCTATGTGCCCATCGATATCAGCGGCGATTTTTTGCACGACAGCAGCGCTGAACTGGCGCGCGCCTTCCCGCATTTGCCGGTCCTGCCGGTGGTGGGCGATTTCAATCAACCGCTCGACCTGCCGGAAGAAATAAGCGGCATGCCGCGCCTGGGTTTCTTCCCCGGCTCCACGATCGGCAATATGGACCCGGGGGCCGCAGTCGATCTGCTGCGCGCGATGCGTCGGCTGCTGGGCGACGATGCCATGCTGCTGATCGGCATGGACCGGATAAAGGATCGCGATCGACTGATTGCGGCCTATGACGATGCGCAGGGCGTGACCGCAGCCTTCAACCTCAACCTGATTGAGCGGATCAACCGCGAATTGGAAGGCGACATGCCAGTTGACGGCTTTGCCCATCGTGCGGTCTGGAACGACCAGAAGGCGCGGATCGAAATGCATCTCGAAGCCCTGCGCGCCCTGGATTTCCAGGTTGCCGGCGCGCGCTTTCACATGGAGCGGGGCGAAACCATCCATACCGAAAGCAGCCACAAATATGGGACGCGCGACGAGCGAATTCTGCTGCGCGCGGGCGGCTGGGACCCGGTGGAAGAATGGACCGACGCCGAGGGCCTGTTCGGGTTGGTGCTGGCGCAGGCGGCCTGACCTCCCGGCCAATTCCGATCAATCCGTCGCGCGTAGCAGGTCGCGCAAATCAGTAAGGCTCGGCAGCACATGCGCGCAGGCCAGCGTCAATTCCTCGGTCGGGGGCAGCAGGTCTGGCACCATCACGGTAGCAATACCGGCTGCCGTTGCTGAGCGAACGCCGGCATAGCTGTCCTCTACGGCCACACAATCGGCCGGATCGATGCCCAAGCGCTTGGCGGCAAGCAGATAGGGTTCAGGATAGGGCTTTGGCCGTTCCACGTCGCTGCGCGTCACGATGACATCGAAATAATGGATCAGCCCGCTGCGTTCCAGACGCTGCTGCGCGAAGGGCGCGGCGGTGGATGTGGCGAGCGCCATGGGAATACCGGCGCGGAAAAGATGATCGAGCAACAGGTCCGCGCCGGGACGCAGCGGAATGCCCGCATCCACCGCCGCTTCGAACAGCGCGTCGCTGTCGGCATAAAATTGTGCCAGCGGGAAGTCCGGGCCGAGGCGCTGCGCCAGCATCCGCTCATTTTCGTCCCGGTGGATACCCACCATGGAGAGGAGCAGTTCGTCCGCCAGCGGCCAGCCGAGCGCATGACCGGTATCGACAAAGGCGCGCCGATGGGCCGCCTCCGTGTCGATCAGCGTGCCGTCCATATCGAAAATGACGGCCCGGATCGGATCGGGAAGGCTCAACGAAGGCGTGGGCGCGGTCAGGGTTTCAGAAGCCATGCCTGCCATATAGGCACGGCCCATGGCGCTGCCATTGCAAAGAGCGGCGGAGTGATTGTCAATCGCTGACCCGCGCCGACCAGGTCCTGATCCAATGCCAGGCGCCGCGGCATTCGCCCATGCTGGTCGCTTCGGTCAGGCGGAAGCGCGATCCGTCCCAGACATAGGTTTCGCTGCCGCCGCAGTCACCGATGCCGCGGCCCTTGGCGAAGCTCGACAATTCCGACTTCTCCGGCACCCAACCAGCGTTGACCAGCATCGGCTTGGCCTCTTCCTCGCTCCAGCCGGGCTTGTAATCGAATGGTGCGAAATGAAAGGCGCGACGCCCGGCGATGCCGGTGGCGATCACGGGAATTGTCGTGAAATTATAGGCGCCGCTGCCGCAGGGTACGAGGATCAACGTCTCCGTCTTGGACAGGCGATAAAGTTGGGGCGGCTCGGCGTCGCGCATCTCCTCGGTGCAGCCTGTGAATTTTCCAAGAGCGGTTCGTTCCTCCCGCCACAGGGTCACAGGCGCGCCGCCGACCGGGACCGGCGCGCGCTTGATGACAGGGGCGGGCGGCGCCGCGCGCACGGCCAAAGGACCCAGCGGCCCCGTCGCGACGAGCGCTGTGCTGGTCCCGGCCCGGCCCTGCCGCGCATCCATGTAGCGCAGCGCCGCGCCGGACCCGGCTAGCGACGGGCGGCCCAGAAGGCGGCTGCCGGCACGCAATTCCATCTGGCTGCCCCGCGCCATGGCGATCACCAGCGCAGCCGCCTGCGGCCCGCGCACCGTCGCGTCGCCATCGCGGCTGCGCGCCGTGGCGAGGCGGCGGCCATCGACGATGAAACTGACGTCGCCATCGCCCTTGGCATCGCGACTGACCCAGACCTCGGCCTCTGCGTCCGGTCCAGCGTCGCGCGAGACACCGACCATGACGGGATTGTCCGGCCACTCGCCACCTTCGGGCAGCAAGGCAACGGCTTCGCAGCGGTTGCGGTTATCGCAGCCGATCGTCCAGTCCTTGTAGGTTTCCAAGGTGCCGGGCGTCGGCGCTTGCGCCGCGCTCATGCCCGACCAGCTCAGGGCCGCCAGCGCAGCCGCAAGAAAAGTCTTTGCCCCCATGGCGTTAACCATAGCCTATTTACGGCGAAAGAAACAGGGCTTCTGTTACGCTTTCGTCCCGATCGGGCTTAGAGGCTCAACATCAGGCCCGCCAGCGCCGCGCTCATCAGATTGGCGAGGCTCCCCGCGACCAGCGCCTTGATGCCCAGCTTGGCGATCATCGGCCGCTGGTTGGGAGCAAGATTGCCTGTCACCGCCATCTGGATCGCGATCGAGCTGAAATTGGCGAAGCCGCACAGCGCAAAGGTGACGATGGCGATGGTGGTGGGCGACAGCGCGCCCTGGACCTGACCCAGATTGATATAGGCGACAAATTCGTTGAGCACGACCTTCGTCCCGAACAGGCCGCCCGCCACCTGCGCTTCGGTCCAGGGAATATTGAGCAGATACATGACCGGGGAAAACACATAACCCAGCAGCATCTGGAAGCTGAGATCAGGATAGCCGAACAGCCCGCCGATGCCGCCCAATATGCCGTTGGCGAGCGCCACCAACGCGACGAAGGCCAGCACCATGGCGCCGACCGCGACAGCGAGCTTGACGCCAGTCTGCGCCCCTTGCGCGGCGGCCATGATGATATTGGCGGGCCGCTCCTCATCATGGGTGGCGGGCGGCATGGGCTCGCCCGGGGTCGTTTCGCTCATCAACGCGGCCGGGCCGGCGCCGCTCATCCGCGCGTCGGGCAGCGGGAGGTCGCGATGCGCCTCCAGCGGCAATTCCGGTTCCCGCTCGGGCTCATCGGGCATGATGATCTTTGCCATCAGCAGGCCGCCGGGCGCGGCCATGAAGCTGGCGGCGAGCAGATAGTCGATGCGGATGCCCATGGAGGCATAGGCGGCCAGGATGGTGCCGGCGACGCCCGCCATGCCGCTGGTCATGACCGCGAACAGTTGCGCGGGGTTGAGCGCGGCGAGATATGGGCGGATGACCAGGGGGCTTTCGCTTTGCCCGACGAAGATATTGGCGGCCGCGCACAGGCTTTCGACCTTGGACACGCCGGTCACTTTTTCGATCGCGCCGCCGACCCAGCGGACGACGAATTGCATGATGCCGAGATAATAGAGGATCGACACGAGGCTGGCGAAGAAGATGATGACGGGCAGCGCGGCGATCGCAAAGCTCGCCCCGCCGACATCCGGGCGGGCGAGCGGCCCGAAGATGAAATCGGTGCCCGCCTGCGCATAGCCGAGCAGGTTCGACACACCCCGCGACATGCCCGCGATGATGGCGCGGCCGGCCGGCACGTAGAGCACCAGCAGCGCGATCCCCGCCTGCAACAGGAACGCTGCGCCGACAACGCGCGGGCGGATGGCGCGGCGGTTGGACGAGAGGGCAAAGGCGATGGCAAGAATAAGGACGATGCCGGCAAGGCCGATGAGAAGATGCATGAAGCGCTTTCGCGGGAATAGGGCAAACGCGGGCGACTATATGGAGAGCGACGCGCCGAAGCCAGCCTTTTGGAATGCTACAAAGACGCTACGTCGGGCAATCGGCTGGAGACACGCCATCCCTATCCTGCGGCCTGGGCCTGAACAGGCAGATCGAGGAACGGGCAAAGGTCGGGACGATGCACGAACAAGATTTGGATCATGACCACGGGTTACTGCATGATCTGGAGCGGATACGGATGTTGGCGCGGGAGAATATCGGCCGACGGCGGACATTACGCCTGCTATTTTCCGCGAGCGGGGCGGCGCTGATTGGAGCATGCGGCGGATCGGGATCATCGAGCGGATCGACCACGACGACGACGGCGACACCTACCCCAACGCCAACGCCAACGCCCACACCAACTCCCACGTCCAGCGACACCTGCGTTGCCGATCCGGAAGAAACCAACGGCCCCTATCCGGCGGACGGATCCAACAGCAGCAACGGGACGCTGGTCAATGTGCTGGACGACAGCGGCATTCAGCGCAGCGACATCCGGTCCAGCTTCGGATCGTCGAGCGGCACGGCGCAAGGCGTGACGATGACGCTGACCATCACAGTGGTCAATGTCAATAATGGGTGCGCGACGCTGGAAGGCTATGCCGTTTACATCTGGCACTGCACCCGCGACGGACTCTATTCGCTCTACACCGTGCCGAATGAAAATTACCTGCGCGGCGTGGGCGTCACAGACGCCGATGGACAGGTGACATTCACCAGCATTTTTCCGGGCTGCTATGCCGGGCGCTACCCGCATATCCATTTTGAGGTCTATCCCAGCTTGGCGCGGGCGACAAGCTACAGCAACCGTTTGCTTTGTTCGCAATTCGCGATGCCGCAGGCGGCCTGCGACACGGTCTATGCCAGCAGCGGCTATTCCAGCAGTGCAAGCAATTTTGCCAACACGACCACCAGCAACGACAATGTGTTCGGCGACAATAGCAGCGCGCAGGTCACGGCCATGACGCCGGTCATGACAGGCGACCTCACCAACGGCTACACCGGCACAGTGACGGTCGGGCTTGCGATCTGAGGGGCAAGGGAATGATTTTGCAGGCTGACAGGATAGCAGATATGCTGCCCCCCATCATGGACAGTTCGCGCATTCTGGTAATCGACGATGATGGGGATATTCGGTCCCTGCTTTCGGATTTTCTGGAACAGCACGGCTTTGACGTGACGGCGGTTGCGGACGGACTGGCGATGGACCGTGAACTGGCGATCGGCACGTTCGACCTGGCGGTGCTGGACGTGATGATGCCTGGGGAAGACGGGCTTTCCATCCTGCGGCGTTTGAGCGCGCGCGGTGGCCTCCCCATCATTATGCTGTCTGCGATCGGCAACGATGTCGACCGTATCGTGGGACTGGAAATGGGCGCGGAGGACTATTTGTCCAAACCGTGCAACCCGCGCGAATTGCTGGCGCGGATTCGCACGGTCCTGCGCCGTCACCGACGGCAGGAGGAAGGAAGCGTCAACGCCTCAACGCGCAAGCTGCGCTTCGTGGGATGGCAAATCGACATGGGCGCCCGGCTGCTCACTGACCCTGACAATGTCGTAGTGACGCTGACCGATGGCGAATTCCGGCTGTTGCGCGCCTTCATCGAGCATCCGCGCAGGGTGTTGAGCCGGGATCAGCTGCTCGATTATTCGGCGGGCAGTGACGCCGAAAGCTATGATCGCGCGATCGACGTACAGGTCAGCCGTCTGCGCCGCAAACTGGAGCGCGGCGCGCGACGCCCCGGCATCGGCGACCTGGTCCGCACCGTGCGCAACGAAGGCTATATGTTCACCGCCGAGGTGCTGCCCGCGTGACTGATCGCGCCGAGCGGTTCAACCCATCGATCCTGACCCGTATCGTCGCACTAGTGGCGGCGGCGTTGCTGTTGGCGCTGGCAGCGATGATGCTGGTGACTTTTCGAGGACCTCCGCCGCATGCGCGGCCGATGTTGCTCAGCGAAGCGGCCCAATTGCTGCGGGGTGCTGGCGTAAGCGAGGCACCTGGTTCTGCGTGGAGCGTCACGCGCTACATATCGGATCGCGCGCCGAGCCCCGAACCCGACCAGCAAATCGACCTGCGGACAGGCGCGCAGGTGGCCGATCTGGTCGGCGTGCCGGCACGCGACATTCGCCTGATCCGCGAAAAACCACCCGAAGCCATGCGGGGCATGTCCTTGCCCGATCAACAGCGGCCGCTCCATCGCGCCTTCACCCTGGCACAGCGCAACGGCGCGCAGTGGCACGTCATTCAAGCCTGGCAAGGCGCCAACCTGCCTTGGTATGCAGTCACCCTGTCGCTGATGGCCGGCATTTTTCTGCTGCTGCTGGCGCCCGCTTATTGGGTGGCCAGGCGCATCACCCTACCCATCCGCAGGCTGGCCGAGGGCGCTGCGACCGAGCGGCCCGAACAGGCTCAACCCCTGCCGCTTAACGGCCCCCCTGAAGTGCGCGCGGTCGGCGCGGCCTATAATCATATGCGCGCGCGCATCGCCGATTATCTGAACGAGCGCACCGCCATGCTGGTCGCGATCGCCCACGACCTGCGAACGCCGATGACGCGGCTGTCCTTCCGGCTGGAACAGCTGCCCGACGGGCCACGCGCCAAGGCGCAGGCCGATGTCGAGGAGATGCGAGCGATGGTGACGACGCTGCTGGACTTCATGCGGCAGGGTTCCGAGCCGATCAAGCGCGTGCGGATCGACTTGTCCGCGATCGTGGATACATTGGCCGACGACCTGGCGGATATGGGGCAAGATGTGAGCGTGCGGCGTAGCGCGCGCGCCGTGATCTTCGGCGACGCTGGCGCGCTTCGCCGGTGCATCGCCAATCTGGTTGAAAACGCGGTTCGCTATGGCGGCAGCGCCGTCATCGACGTCGATGTGGCCAGCGGCCGCGCGTCCATCAGCGTCGAAGATCAAGGCCCAGGCGTCCCCGACACCATCATCGATCGGCTCTGCGAGCCCTTTTATCGGGGCGAAGCCTCTCGAAACAGGGAAACGGGCGGCGTCGGCCTAGGCCTCTCCATCGCGCGGACCATCGCCGAAAGCCATGGCGGACGGCTGGCCTTCACCAATCGCGCGGAAGGCGGGCTGCGCGTGAAGCTGACGTTGCCGCTTGCCCGCTAGGACATCAGGCGCCCGCCCCCTCCTCCGCGCCGAAGGCAATCGACAACCAGGACGTCATCGCGTCCACCGCCAGCGGCGTCAGGCGCATGACCCGGCGGCGTTTGCCCCGGGGCGACAGGCTGTGTTCGGCCAGCAGCCCGCGCCGTTCCAAGATGCCGACATGGTTGAGCATGACGTTCATCGACAGACGCAACGTTTCGGTGAGTTGTTCCAGCGTCATCGTGCGGTCTTCCAGCTCCGCCTGGAACAGGGTCAGCAGCAGGTCCCAGGCCGGATCGGCAAACAGTCCCTGACCAAAGAGCATGGATCGCGCCCGCCGCGCTTCAACATAGCGGGCGAGCATGGTGAAACCGTCGCCATCCTGCCCTTCCAGCACGGGCGGCTCTTCCTGCAGAGCATGAAAGCGGGTGAGGCAGCGTTGCAGGGCGACCACCAGGTCGACGGCCTGCTGGCTGGGCATCGCGCGTTCAGGTGGCATATGCGCGGTCATGACGGGCCTTCCGGTCGAGTTCGATTCCGATGATGGTGAAGAGAAGCAGCGGGATGACCCAGACAGTGCTGAGCCCGGCGTAGATGCGGTCGGAGAAATTGCTAAGCAGCAGCGTCACGCAATGGGTGAGGACCGTCAGGAACTGGCTGGCGGCCGCCCAGATGGGCCAGTAGCACGTCGCCCGGAGCATCAGCCATATCAAGCCGACCAACAGCAACAGATCGACCATGGCCAACCAGAATTGCGTGGCATGCCAGGATCCGGCCAACTGCGCCGGAATGGTGAGCACCACGCTAGAAAGGAACAATCCGACAAACCATCGCCCTTCCCGGCCACCAAATATGGCCGCGAAGAGGCAGGCCATCAGGGTCAGGAGCCAGAAGGAAGCCGCCAGCATTCGAATCTCCGTTTGTGAGAGGGGTCAAACATCCGGTCGAAGGCCAGCGACTTCCGCCCGGTCAGGCGACCAGGGTCAGGTGATGCGCGGTTTCGCGCTTGTCTTCTTCCTGCTCGAGTCCAATCGGGCAACCGACCGAGGTGACGGGAATGGCGCTATGTTCAAGGCAGCGCGTGAGGAGCGCGGTAGCGCGGATCATATCTCCGCGACCTTCGATAATCTTCGTCGCGCTGTCGTGAATCTGCTTGAGGATGCGCTGGCTTTCGCTCGCGGTGAGGCCAGAGCCCTGAGAAGCGGCGACGAAGGCGGTGGTCAATTGGGCGGCATCGACAAGAGCTGTATCCAGCGCGGCGAAGGCCTGACGGGTCTGGGCGGCGACAGCCTGTGTCTTGACGGGGTCGAGGTTCAGCACAAGTCTTCTCCTTCGCACACGCCGGGTGAAGCGGTGCGTTCTTTCAGCAGGGCATTTCAGGAAAGATCAGGCCAACAGCCGGAACGCTCCGGCGAGCAACAGCAGCAAAGCGACGACGCCGACGCCGGTCAGAATAGCGGCCCGGACCATCGCCAATATGCGGCCATCGATACTCAGTTCATTGGTCGATCCCCCTAGCGGCGGGCCGAAGGCGAGGATGCGTCGCAAGAGCGTTCTGGGCTGCTGCTCGTCATCCGATCCGTCCGGCTGACCCATGGATGACGCAGGTTCGGGATCGGAGGCAAGCGGTTGCGATTGATATATCAATGGCTGATATGTGCCGTTCTGGGGCGATAGTTGTTCAGCCGAAACGAAGAGGCGCGCTGCTTCCTTGCGGGAAGGCACGCCAAACTTGCGCAGGGTGATGCGCACGCGCTGGTCGACCGTATGTTCGGACACATGCAGCTGGCGCGCGATTTCCTTGGAGTTGAAGCCCTGCGCGACAAGGCGCAGGCACTGTTTTTCTCCCTCGCTCAAGGCTGGCAGGGTCTCCGCCACTCCGTCTTCCTCCTGCGTGCGACCATAGTGTTCAACGATCAGTGGCGATCATAACACCCGTCACGCATCCTGCTTGCAAAACCATCAGTTACGATTCGGTTCGCCCTAGGGCGCAAAGATGACATGACAGGGCAAGCCGACGCAAATGCAGGCGGCCCTGCATCACGCCACCTGTCCCATTTTGAGTCGCGGCCCAAAAGCGAAGGGCCGGCGCCTTGCGGCACCGGCCCCCCGGACAATCTTTGGCTTATCAGGCCGCCGCCTTCGCCCGGCTCATGCGCTTGCGCTCATTGGGGTCCAGGTAGCGCTTGCGCAGGCGGATGGTCTTGGGCGTCACCTCGACCATTTCATCATCGTCGATATAGGCGATGGCCTGTTCCAGCGTCATCTTCTTAGGCGGGGTCAGGCGGATCGAATCATCCTTGCCGCTGGCGCGGAAGTTGGTCAGCGCCTTGGACTTCATCGGATTGACTTCAAGGTCTTCGGGCTTGGCGTTCTCGCCGATGATCATGCCTTCGTACAGCGCTTCGCCCACGCCCACGAACAGGATGCCGCGTTCCTCCAGCGGACCCAGAGCATAGGCATTGGCTTCGCCCGCGCCGTTCGAGATGAGGACGCCATTCTTGCGCCCCTCGATCTTGCCCTTGTGCGGGCCATATTTTTCGAACAGCCGGTTCATGATGCCCGTGCCGCGGGTGTCGGACAGGAATTCGCCATGATAGCCGATCAGGCCGCGCGAGGGCGCCGAGAAGGTGATGCGGGTCTTGCCGCCGCCCGAGGGACGCATATCGGTCATCTCGGCCTTGCGGATGTTCATCTTGTCGACGACCGTGCCGGAAAATTCGTCATCCACGTCGATGACGACGGTTTCATAAGGCTCGGTCTTGTTACCATTTTCGTCTTCGCCGAACAGCACGCGGGGACGGCTGATGCCCAGTTCGAACCCTTCGCGGCGCATGGTTTCGATAAGAACGCCCAGCTGAAGCTCGCCGCGGCCGGCGACTTCGAAACTGTCCTTGTCCTCCGATTCGGTGACCTTGATGGCGACGTTGGACTCCGCTTCGCGGGCCAGGCGGTCGCGGATCATGCGGCTCGTCACCTTGCTGCCTTCACGGCCCGCCATGGGCGAGTCATTGACGGCAAAGCGCATCGACAGCGTCGGCGGATCGATCGGCTGCGCCTTGATCGGCTCGCTGACCTGCGGGTCGGCGATGGTGTTGGCGACGGTCGCGACGGTAAGGCCGGCAAGGCTGATGATGTCGCCCGCCTTCGCTTCGTCCACCGGCACGCGATCGAGGCCGCGGAAGGACAGGATCTTGGACGCGCGGCCGGTTTCGATCACATTGCCGTCGGCGTCGAGCGCGTGGATCGGCTGGTTGACCTTGAGCGTGCCGGACTGGACCCGGCCGGTCAGGATACGACCCAGGAAATTGTCGCGATCAAGCAGGGTCACAAGGAAGCTGAACGGCGCGTTTTCGTCCAGGGCCGGCGGCGGGACATGGTCGACGATCTTCTGGAACATCGGCTCCAGCGTGCCTTCGCGGCGCTGCGGGTCTTCGCTGGCATAGCCGTTGCGGCCCGACGCGTAGAGGACCGGGAAGTCGAGCTGTTCGTCATTGGCGTCCAGCGTCACGAACAGGTCGAACACTTCGTCCAGCACTTCCTGGATGCGCTCGTCCGGGCGATCGACCTTGTTGACGACGACGATGGGCTTCAAGCCCAGCGCCAGCGCCTTGCCGGTCACGAACTTTGTCTGGGGCATCGCGCCTTCCGAAGAATCGACCAGCAGGATGACGCCGTCGACCATCGAGAGGATGCGCTCCACCTCACCGCCAAAGTCGGCGTGGCCGGGCGTGTCGACGATGTTGATGCGGGTGCCGTTCCATTCGACCGAGGTGGGCTTGGCCAGAATGGTGATGCCGCGCTCCTTTTCCAGATCGTTGGAATCCATCGCGCGCTCTTCAACGCGCTGATTGTCGCGGAAGGTGCCGGACTGGCGGAAAAGCTGGTCGACGAGAGTGGTCTTGCCATGGTCGACGTGCGCGATGATGGCGATATTACGCTGGGACATGAACGGCCTTTGGGATCGGGTTTCCCGGTTCGGCACCACGCCGGGACGGGACTATCGGGCGCGCCCCTACAGGAAATGCCGCGCTGCGGCAAGGGCGGGCCGAGAGGGCAACGCTATGTGACAAAATAACCTGGATAGTTGCACGCCCGTATAACTGCCCTATGGAGGCAATACAGGATCGCACCATGAAAGGACGAATTGCCCATGCGGCTGCCCATTTCCCTGACGCTTGTTTCCCTGATCGCGCTGAATGCCCCTGCCTTGGCGCAAAAAGATGCGCCCGACGCCCAGAAGCAGCATGCCGAAAAGGTCGCGGAGGAAGTCGCCGCCAACTGGGCCAGCGCGCCGGTCGAGGAAGTGACGCAGAGCAGCAAGGGCACGGCGCGCGTGGATGGCAAGAGCATCGCCTATACCCAGACGGCAGGCACGCTCACCATTCGCGATGAACAGGGCAAGCCGATGGGGAGCATGTTCTACACCGCCTATACCGCAGCGGGAAAGAACCGCCCCGTCACCTTCTTCTATAATGGCGGGCCGGGGTCTTCGTCGCTGTGGCTGCGCATGGGCAGCTTCGCACCGATGCATGTACGCACCACCGACCCGCAGGCGGTCAAGCCTGCGCCCTTCGACGTCGGTCCCAATAATGACAGCCTGATCGGCAGCACCGACATGGTGTTCCTGGACGCAATCGGCGCGGGCTATTCGCGACCGATCGGCGACGCCAAGGGCTCGGACTTTTATGGCGTGGATCAGGATGTCGATGCCTTTGCCAAGGCGATCATTCGCTACACGACCAAGAATGGCCGCTGGGGTGACCCCAAATATATTTTCGGCGAAAGCTATGGGACGACCCGGTCGGGCGCGCTGGCCTATCAGCTGGAGGATCGCGGGCTAGCGCTGAACGGCGTGGTGCTGCTGTCGTCGATCATGAATTATGGCGTCCGCCAGTCGGGCTTCGACACGATCCATATCGGCTATCTGCCAAGCTATGCCGCCACCGCCTGGTATCATAACAAGGTGCCCGGCGGCCGCCCCGCCAGCCTGGAGGCCTTTGTCGAGGAAGCGCGGCAATTTGCGAACGGTCCCTATGCCACCGCGCTGCTGAAAGGGTCCGACATCACGCCGCAGGAGACGGACGAGATGGCGCGCCAGCTCAACCGCTATACTGGCTTGTCGGTCGATTACCTCAAGCGGGCGAACCTGCGCGTAAACCTGTCGCGTTTTCGCAAGGAATTGCTGCGTGACGAGCATGCGACGCTGGGCCGGTTCGACAGCCGCTATACCGGCATCGATGCCGACACCGCCGGCGAGGAACCCGAATATGATCCGTCGAGCACCGGCATCACCGGCCTCTATGTCGGCAGCTTTCTGGATCAGGTGACGCGCCAGATCGGCTACAAGACGGACTTGTCCTATCGCCTGAGCGCGCGCGAAGGCGGCGACTTCAAATGGGACTGGAGCCATCAACCGCCCGAAGGGGGCAAGCAGAATGTCGCCGACGTGACCGCCGACCTGTCGGCCGCGATGCGCACCAATCCGCATCTGCGCGTGCTGTCGCTCAATGGCTATTATGACATGGCGACGCCCTTCTTTTCGACCGAGCGGGACTTGAAGCACATGATGCTGGAGCCGCAGCTGCGCGGGAATTTGCAGTTCCGCTATTATCCGGCCGGCCACATGGTTTACCTCAACCCTGAGGCGCTGCACCAGATGCGGCTGGATATGGAGCGCTATTACGCCGAAGGGGCGCGCTGACGCGAAACCGGGCGGTGGCGATCCACCGCCCTTTTTTTAATGGTCGCTGGCGGTAAAAGCGCCGATCCCCGTTTCGGCGCGGACGCGCTGCGCTGGGTAGCCCGCCTTGTCGATCGCCGCGCGGGGCGAGCGGTCGACCAATGAAATGAGCCAGATGGCGAGAAAGCCTGCCGGCACCGAGACAATCGCGGCCGAACTGTAAGGGAAAGGCGCGTCCCCCAGGGCAAAGGTCGTCGTCCAGACCGCCGGCGACAGCAGGGTCAGCACGAAGGCCGTCAGCAACCCGATCGTCCCGCCCCACGCCGCGCCGCGCGTGGTGCAGCCGCTCCAGAGCAACGAGAGGATCAGCACCGGGAAATTGCCCGACGCGGCAAGCGCGAAGGCGAGGCTGACCATGAACGCCACATTCTGTTTTTCGAAAACGAGGCCGAGCAGCACGGCAAGCGCGCCGAGCGCCAGCGTCGTGATCCGCGACACGCGCAGTTCGTCGGCGGAACTGGCCTGCCCGTGGCGCAGAACCGTGGCGTAGAGGTCATGGCTGACGGCCGAGGCGGCCGAGAGCGTCAGGCCCGCGACCACGGCGAGGATCGTGGCGAAGGCGACCGCCGAGATAAAGCCGAGGAAAGCATTGCCCCCAATCGCATGGGCCAGATGGATCGCCGCCATGTTGCTTCCGCCGCGCAAGGCCCCTTGCCCGTCCAGATAGGCGGCGTTGGTCCCCACCAGCAGGATCGCGCCAAAACCGATGATGAAGGTCAGGATATAGAAATAGCCGATCCAGCCCGTTGCCCAGAGCACGGACTTGCGCGCCTCCTTTGCGTCCGGGACGGTGAAGAAGCGCATCAATATGTGCGGCAGGCCCGCCGTGCCAAGCATGAGGGCCAGGCCGAAGGAGATGGCCGATACAGGGTCCTTGATGAAGCCGCCGGGGGCCATGATGGCGCGGCCCTGCGCCAATGCCTGGTCCGCGCTGACGCCGGTGGCGAGCGCAGCCTGCGTCTTCACCTCGACCGCGCGGGCGAAAAGGGTTTCCAGGCTGAAGCCCGCCTGCGCCAGCACCATCACCGCCATGAAGCTGGCGCCGCCCAGCAACAAGACAGCCTTGATGATCTGGACCCATGTGGTCGCGCGCATGCCGCCGAACAGGACATAGAGCATCATCAGGCCGCCGACGATCACGACGGCGGCGGCATAGGGCAGGCCGAACAGCAATTTGATGAGTTGTCCCGCGCCCACCATCTGCGCGACAAGATAGAAGCTGACGACCAGCAACGTGCTGACCGCCGCGAAACTGCGGACCGGGGGCTGCGCGAAACGGTAGGAGGCAACATCGGCGAAGGTGAAGCGACCAAGGTTGCGCAGCCGCTCCGCCATCAGGAACAGGAGGATCGGCCAGCCGACCAGAAAGCCGGTGGAGTAGATGAGGCCGTCATAGCCATCGGCAAATATCTGCGCCGATATGCCGAGGAAGGAAGCGGCGGACATATAGTCGCCCGCCATGGCGAGGCCGTTCTGGAAACCGGTGATGCCGCCACCCGCCGTATAGAAATCCGATGCGGTGCGCGTGCGCGCGGCCGCCGCCTTGGTGATCCAGAGCGTCAGGCCGACAAAGGCGACGAACATGGCGATCGCCACCCAGTTGATCGGCTGGCGCTGCGCCTCCCCCTCCAGCGCGGCGGCAAAGGCGGACGCGGGCAGCAGCAGCGCCAATGCGGCGATGAGCGCCCTCATGCGCCATGATCCCGAAGTATGGCGGCCATCTGCGCATCATGATGGCGATTGGCCTGCCGCACATAGACGCCGGTCAGCGCGATCGCGAGCAGGATGAGGCCAAGGCCGAGCGGAATGCCGAGCGAGGTGACTCCGGCGCCGACCGGCATGGCCAGCAGCGCGGGGTGAAAGGCGATCAGCAGCAGATAGCCGACGAAGGCGATGAAGATGATCGCCGAAAGCGTCCAGCCCAATTGCGATCGGCGCGCCACCAGCGCTTCATAGCGTGGATCGGCCGCAACCGCAGCCGCCAGCCTGTCCTGTTCGTCCTGCATCGACGCGCTCCCCCTTCCCATCATGCGGCGAGCATCGCCATATGGCGGCATGCTAGCCCGGCGGCGGACGATTGCAATGGCGGGGGCGCAGGCCTTATAGCAGGTGCTGGAAAAATTGCGCAGACTTGCGACCTACTGTTTTATGCACATATAACAGTTGATGCCGCCCTTGGGCTTATCAGGAGATGACATGGCTTCGACCGCGCCCACCGCTACCGCCGACCCGCTCAATCTGACGCCGCCCGATCCGGTGCCGGCGGTCGCGCCCGACAAGGCCGCGGGACTGGTGCCGATCGACGAGGAGAAGAAGTCGAAGCTGGACGAGAAGGTCGACGCCTTTGTCGAGGACCTGGTCGCGCAGGACGCCAATTCGCCCGAATTCGGCAAGCGGGTGGACCAGTTGACCAATATGGGGCGCAAGGAGATTGCCGAGGCCGCCGGGCACAGCAATCGCTTCCTTGACCGGCCGGTGCGCGCGATGGACAGCGACAGCAAGGTCGGGGCGGACCTGGCCGAATTGCGCCGCACGGTCGAGGATTTGGACCCGGGCAAGCGCGGCAGTTTGCTGGCGCCGAAAAAGCTGTTCGGCATCATCCCCTTCGGCAACAAGATGCGCGACTATTTCGACGGCTATAAAAGCGCGCAGGGCCACATCAACTCGATCCTGGGAAGCCTCGCCAGCGGCAAGGACACGCTGATCAAGGATAATGCCGCGATCGATGTTGAGCGGCAGAACATGTGGGCCACCATGGGTCGTCTGGAACAGATGATCCATATCAGCAAGACCATGGACGCGCGGCTGGAAGCCAAGGCGATGGAGATGGATTCGATCGATCCGGCCAAGGCCAAGGCAATCCGCGAAAGCGCGCTTTTCTACATCCGTCAACGCACGCAGGACCTGCTGACGCAGATGGCGGTGACGGTGCAGGGCTATCTGGCGCTGGACCTGGTCAAGAAGAACAATGTCGAGCTGGTGAAGGGCGTCGACCGCGCGAGCACGACAACCGTGGCGGCGCTGCGCACGGCGGTGACGGTGGCGCAGGCGCTGGTCGGGCAGAAACTGGTGCTGGAACAGATCACCGCGCTCAACACCACCACCGCCAACATGATCGACCGGACCGGCGAACTGCTGAAAAGCCAGACCGCGCAAATCCATGAACAGGCAGCATCGAGCACGATCCCGATCGAGACGCTGCAGCGCGCCTTCCAGAATATCTACGACACGATGGACAATATCGACACGTTCAAGATGAAAGCGCTGGAGAATATGAAGACGACGGTGAATACGCTGTCGAACGAAGTGGAGAAGTCCAAGGGCTATATCGCGCGGGCGCAGGGCCAGGCGCAGGCGGCGCAGGAAGCGCGTGTCGACAATCCGCTGCTGAGCGCAATCGAGTGATGATATCAATGTCTCTCCTGTTACCGTTCGGGCCGAGCCCGTCGAAGCCCTGCTTTTTCTTTCAAGACAGGACAGCCCTTCGACAAGCTCAGGGCGAACGGATGCCGGCGCCTTGTCTATGAGCCGATCCGACCGCGTGCTGGCGGATGCCGAAGCCGTGCTGCGCCGTCACAGCGAGCGCGGACGGAGCCTGTCGGCGCGCGCGCGCGACCGCCGCAATGCGTCGATCATGCGGCGGCTGGGGCGGATTGGCGCCGCGATCTTCGTCATCCTGATGGGCGCGATGATCGCCGGATGGTTCCTGCCGCTGGGCACCAATGGCGTGATGATCGTGCTGGGGCTGTTGCTGATCGCGACATTGTTCTTCGCGCTGCTGCCCGGCGATCGCCCAGTCAGTGCCGAGAAGCTGGCGCAGACTGAACTGCCCGCCCTCCCCCTCAAGACCGAAATCTGGCTGGAAACACAGCGCAAGGCACTTCCCGCGCCGGCCGTGACGCTGGTCGACAGCATCGGCGTGCGGCTGGAGACGCTGGCGCCGCAATTGGAGCGGCTGAACGAGCAGGACCCGGCGGCGCTGGAAATCCGGCGCTTGCTGTCGGACCATCTGCCCGAGCTCGTCACCGGCTATCAATCCATCCCGGCGCCCATGCGAAGGGAGGAGCGCAATGGCCGCGTACCGGAAAAGCAGCTGGTCGAAGGATTGACCGTGATCGACGCGGAAATCGCGCGCGTGACCGAGAGCCTGGCAAGTGGCGATCTGGACAAGCTGGCGACGCAAAATCGCTTTCTGGAGCTGAAATATCAGGAAGCCAAGGATCTGGGCCGTTAGTTCCGGCCTGAATCCGTCATGATCCACCTGACCCTGATCATCGTCGATTTTCTGACCGGGCTGCTGGCGGCCGGGGCATGGGCGCTGGCGTCGGCCGGGGGCGCGATCGCGGCGGTCGTGGGCGGCGGCTTTCTGGGACTGTCGATGGTGCGGCGCTGGCGTCGGAAAAGCTGATCAGCGCTGTTGCAGGACCCGCTCTATGACAGGAGCGGGCAGCGCCGCATCGAAATGAAGTCCGAACCGCTTACCGCCTGCCCATACGACCCGGCCTGCAACGCCCAGACAGTCGGCGTCGATCAGCACGCGATCGCCCGCACCGAACGGCGTATCGCTGTGGCACAGCGCGCCGGTTGCCGACAGGTCGAGCAAATGCCCGCGCATGGATGCGCCATCGCGCCACAGAGAAACGGGTTCGAATAATTTGTGGCGCGGCGCGCGTTCAGGACCGAAAGTCAGTCCCGCTCTGGGTTCACTCTGCGTCATGCATGACCTCCCGAGCGCACTGTAACGCATCGGCAGGCACATGGGACCATCTTTTCAGCCTGACCCTTGCGTTAACCTTTAGGATGGCTGGTTGATCGTGCAGGGGACGATGGCGGCTGGGTCCGGTCGGGCGACGATGCGGCGAAAGCGCGCGAAATAGCCCCCGGCCGTTGGTTTGGGGATCAGTTCTTCCATACGGAAACCCATGGTCGCAAGTTCACAGGCCAGCAGGCGCGGCGGCGTGCCGTGCTGATCGGTCGGCCGATCCGCATCGACGACGATCAGTTCGCCGTCGGGCTTCAGCGCAGGGCTGAGATGCCACAGGAAGGCGTAAGGCTCGGCGATCTCATGATACATATGGACCATCAGAATGCGGTCGAAACTGTTTTCGGGCAGGCGCGGGTCTTCGGGCGCGCCCAGCTTGACGCTGACATTGTCCCATTCCTCCCGCGTGATGCGCCGCGACAACGCCTCTATCACTTCGGGCAATATGTCCTCGGCCAGGACCCTGCCGGTCGGGCCGACCCGCTGGGCCAGGCGCACCGTATAATAGCCTTCGCCAGCGCCGATGTCGGCGACGGTCATGCCAGGGCGGATGCCGGCCCGATCCATGATATCCTCCGCCTCGTTGACGCGATCGCGCGCTTCCTCGCTGGACCAGCGGGTCGACACGATCGGTGCTACCGGCCGATCGGCGCGCGGAAAATCGCGGGCGGCGACAGGGCGCTGGGAGGCATTGCCACCGCTCAACTGGTCGCAGGCGGACAGGAGGACGAGCGCGCCCGCCAGTGCCGCCCGGATCATCAGTCGACATCCTCCACATCGACCTTTTCGCCCGTCACCTTCTGGCTGAGCGCGGCCGCCATGAAGGGATCAAGCGCGCCGTCCAGCACATCGTCGGGCGATGTCGAGGTGACGCCGGTGCGCAGGTCCTTCACCAGCTGATAGGGTTGCAGCACATAGGATCGGATCTGGTGGCCCCAGCCGATTTCGGTCTTGGCCTGATAGTCGCTCGACGCCGCTTCCTCCCGCCGGCGCAGTTCGGCTTCATAGAGGCGAGCCTTGAGCATGTTCATCGCGGTGGCGCGGTTCTTGTGCTGCGAGCGGTCATTCTGCGACGCGACGATGATGCCTGAGGGAATGTGGGTGATGCGGACGGCGGAATCGGTGGTGTTGACGTGCTGCCCGCCCGCACCCGAAGCGCGATAGGTGTCGATCTTGAGGTCGCTTTCCTTGACCTCGATATCGATGTCGTCGTCGATCACGGGATAGACCCAGACCGACGAGAAGCTGGTGTGCCGGCGCGCGCTGCTGTCATAGGGGCTGATGCGGACCAAGCGGTGGACGCCGCTTTCGGTCTTGGCATAGCCATAGGCATTTTCGCCCTTGAACAGGAAGGTCGCAGACTTGATGCCGGCCTGATCGCCAGCCTGATAATCGACCAGTTCCACCTTGTAGCCGCGCCGTTCGGCCCAGCGCCGATACATGCGGCTGAGCATTTCGGCCCAGTCCTGGCTTTCGGTCCCGCCAGCGCCGGCGTGGATTTCCAGATAGGTGTCGTAGCTATCGGCCTCACCCGCCAGCAGCGCCTTGATCTTGTCTTCATCGGCCCGATCGGCCAGCGCCTTGAGCGCCGCAACCGCTTCGTCCACCATCCCCTCATCGCCCTCGGCCTCGGCCATCTCGATGAGTTCGGCGGTGTCGGTCTTTTCGCCCTCGATCGCGCGGGTGGCGCCGATCGCGCTGTCGAGCCGGGTGCGTTCGCGCATCACCTCCTGCGCCTGCTTGGCATTATCCCACAGGGTCGGGTCCTCGACGCGGGCGTTGAGTTCATCCAGCCGGCGCAGCGCGCGGTCCCAGTCGAGCGACTGGCGCAGCAGGGCGAGCGCGGCATCGATACGGTCGATATATTGCTGCGCTTCGGCGCGCATGGTCATGTCTCCAATAGGCGGCGCGGGGCCGTGTGCGGCCGCTGTAGCGGGTTGCGGCCGTCTTGTCGAAAGCGGGTTACTTCGCGATGTGCAGGCACTTCGTCAAGGGTCAGCCCTGCGTCACGCTTTCCAGCACGGCGGCGCGCAGTTCGGGCAGCCCCATGCCCTTTTCACTCGACGTGGCGATGATGTCGGGATGGGCGGCCGGACGCTTGCGGATGGCGTCGGCGGTCTGCTGCGTCACAGCGGCGAGCGCGCTCGCCTTGATCTTGTCCGCCTTGGTCAGGACGATGCGATAGCTGACCGCCGCGCCATCAAGCATGTCGAGCATGTCGGTGTCGACATCCTTGATGCCGTGGCGGCTATCGATCAGCACCAGCGTGCGCTTGAGTGCTGCCCGCCCACGCAGATAGTCGTTCACCAGGAAACGCCATTTCTTGACCATGTCCTTGGGCGCCTTGGCATAGCCATAGCCCGGCATGTCGACGAGGCGGAAACGCAGCGGATCGCCCACGTCGAAGAAATTGAGTTCCTGCGTGCGACCTGGCGTGTTGGACGTGCGCGCCAGCCCATTGCGGTTGGTGAGCGCGTTCAGCAGCGAGGATTTGCCCACGTTCGAACGGCCCGCGAAAGCGACCTCGTTCACCGCCATGTCGGGCAGGAATTTGAGGTCCGGCGCGGATTTAAGGAAGGCGATCGGCCCGGCAAAGAGCCTGCGCGCGTCTTCGATCAGGGCAGTGTTGTCTTGCTCGGTCACACTCATTCTCCGTTCGCCCTGAGTAGCCGCTGAGCTTGTCGAAGCGGCGTATCGAAGGGCCGAAGGTCGCAATGCTCCGATACGGACCTTCGACTTCGCTCAGTCCCCACTCAGCACGAACGGGACTTGAGAGGTATATTTACTTCGCCGGCACCGCTGCCGCTGGCACCGGATGCTTGCGATAGAGCCACCACTGCTGCGCCATCGACAGGCAGTTGTTGGTGATCCAGTAGACCAGAAGGCCCGCCGCGAAGGGCGCCATGATGAACATCATCATCCACGGCATGATGCCCATGATCTGCTGCTGCATCGGGTCCATCTGCGTCGGATTGAGCTTGAACTGGAAATACATGCTGATGCCCAGCAGCAGCGCCAGCACGCCGATGCCCAGGAACGCGGGCGGCGTGAAGTCGAGCAGGCCGAAGAGATTGAGGATATGCAGCGGATCGGGCGCGGACAGGTCCTTGATCCATAGGACGAAGGGCTGGTGGCGCATTTCGATCGTCAGCATCAGCACCTTGTAGAGCGCGAAGAAGATCGGAATCTGGATGAAGATGGGCAGGCAGCCGGCGAGCGGATTGACCTTCTCCTGCTTGTACAGTTCCATCATCTTGAGCTGCAGCTGCTGCTTGTCGTCCTTATGCTTTTCCTGCAGCGCCTTCATCTTGGGCTGGAGCGCACGCATCGCCGCCATGCTGGAAAACTGGCGCTGGGCGATCGGGAACATGATCGCGCGCACGACGAACGTCAGGCAGATGATGGCGACGCCGAAATTGCCGATATGTTCGAACAGCCAGTGCAGCAGGGCGAAGATCGGCTTTTCGAACCAGTAGAACCAGCCCCAGTCGATCGCCCGGTCGAACAGCGGCACGCCGGCGTCCTGATAGGCTTCGAGCGTCTTCACTTCCTTGGCGCCGACGAACAGGCGCTGCGTCTGCGTCACCGCCTTGCCGGGCGCGACCATAGTGGAGCCAAGCGCGACATCGGCCTGATATTGCGTGCCCGCGCCCTTGCGGAACTGGCCGGCAAAGTCGGCGTCGGCAGCCGGCACGAGAGCAGACAGCCAATATTTGTCGGTAAAGCCGATCCACCCGCCCTTGGACTGGAAGCTCTGGACCGACGGCCCCTTGTCCAGATCCTTGTAATTCACGTCATAATTGGCCGCGCCGTTGAACACGCCCATCGGTCCGACATGGATGGTCCAGGTATCGGGGTCCTTGGGAATGCCGGTGCGGCTGATATAGGCATAGGGCTTGACGCCGACCGTGCCGGCGCCGGTGTTCGACACCTTCTGCGCGGCGGTGATCATATAATTGTCGTCGACCGACAGGCGGATTTCGAAGAGCTGCCCAGCGCCATTGTTCCAGCTGAGCGTTACCGGGCTAGTGGGCGTTAGCGCGCTGCCCTGCGCGGTCCACAGCGTGTTGCGATCAGGCGCGCGCAGCCCTTCGCCCTGCCAGCCGAAACCGGCAAAATAGGCGTCCTGCGTGCCCGAAGGGCTGTAGAGACGGACGTCCGGCGAATCCTTGGCGATCGTTTCCTTGTAGGTCGGCAGCACGATGTCGTCGATGCGCGCGCCCTTGAGGTTGATCGAGCCAGTCAGCTTGGGCGTGCGAATGGGAATGCGCGGGCTTTCCTTGAGCACAAGCGCACGGTCGCGGATCGCGGCGGGGCTGTCGGCGGCGGGGTCAGCATCGGGCCGGGCGACGGGGACCTGCTTCCCGCCCTCGATCTTCGTTGCGGGCGGATTGGCCGTGGGGAAGAAATAGTTGGAAAGATAAGGCCAGCCGAACAGAATCGCCGCGGTCAGCAGCACCGCCAGGATGATATTCTTCTTGTCGTCCACGCTTTTGCGCTCCGCCGTCTTGTGATCTGTCGTTTCAGGGGATCGGGTCGTGGCCCGACCCGCCCCATGGGTGGCATCGCATTAGCCGCTTGAACCCCAGCCAGCTACCCTTGATCGCGCCATATTTGCGCACCGCCTGAATCGCATATTCCGAACAGGAGGGCGCATAGCGGCAGGTGGGCGGCAGGATGCGCGACGGGCCAAGTTGCCAGAAACGCGCGATCAGGATGAGCAGGCGCGCGATCATCGGGACTTAGCCGGGGCTCTGGTTCCGGAAGATTTTCCCTTGCAGCGGGACGGGTCGCGCGGCGCGTCGACCGGCCGCGTCATGATCTTGCCCAGCGCCTTTTCTAGTTCGCCGCGCAACAGGGCAAAGTCCCGCTCAATCCCCCCTTCCCGGCCGATCAACACATGATCGGCGCCGGCTATGCCAAGGGTAGGCAGCAATTCGCGCGCCAGAACGCGAAAACGGCGCTTCATCCGGTTGCGGATGACAGCGCCGCCAATCTTTTTCGTGACCGTGATGCCATAGCGCATCGCCGGATCACCGTCGCCGCGTTCGCGCACCAGCAGGACAAAGCCCGGCATCGGCGCGCGTCGCCCGCGATTCGCCGCCAGAAAATCCGCGCGCCGGACCATGATGGCCGGCGCGGCGGGCTGATCCGGCGATGATGTCAGGCGCAGAGATTCTTGCGGCCGCGGGCGCGACGGGCGCGCATCACATTGCGGCCGCCGGGGGTCGCCATGCGGGCGCGGAAACCGTGACGGCGCTTCCGAACCAGATTGCTCGGCTGAAAGGTGCGCTTCATCGTTCATTCCTCAAAAACAACAAGAGAATCGGGTGTGACAAAAAAGGGCCGCTTACGCAGCGGCCGCCAGTCAGGGGGCGTCCGATAGGGAAAAGGGATGGGGAAGTCAATGGCGGGGCGGCACCGCATCTCTTCATTTCATGTTCCTGCGTTCGCAGAAACAGGATGCCGCTACTTTCCGCGCGCGCTCGCCACGCCCTCCTTGAGCGCGTCAAAGCCGACCGCACCGCTTAGCACCTGATCGCCGATGACGAAGGTAGGCGTGCCGGTCGCCTGCAATTTCTGGGCGAGCGCGATGTTCGACTGGATTTCCGAATCATATTTGCTCGACGCCATTGCCGCTTGCGCATCCGCCTTGCTGATGCCGGCCTTGGCCGCGGCCCCCAGGATGGTGTCGCGCGTCACGCGCCCGGCGGCATAGAGCGCCTTGTGATAGGGCATATACTGGCCGCGCTCGGCCGCCAGCAGCGATACCTTGGCCGCATCGCCGCTTTCTTCCGACAGGATCGGCAGTTCGCGATAGACGATCTTCACCTTCTTGTCGGACCCCACCAGCTTGCCAAGGTCGGGCAGCGAGGCGCGGCAATAGCCGCAGGCATAGTCGAAAAATTCCACCACGGTCACGTCGGCGTCCGCTGCCCCCTCCCATGCGCCGGCATAGGGGGTTTCGAGCGCGCTGCGATTGGTGTCGATGACGCTGGAAAGACGCTTGGATTGCAGCTTCTCGATCGCCTGCGGGATGATTTCGGGATGCTCCAGGATATAGTCATGGACGATCTGTTCGATCGCAGCTTTGTCCGTGGCGCCGACGCTGGCGGTAGCCTGGACGGCGAGCGCGGCGCCGGCGGCGGCCGCGATGAAGGCGAAGGCGCCAAGGGTCATCTGGATGGTCCTGTTGGCAAGGGCGGCGCGAAAGCTCGGCCGGGTCTGATCTGTCATTGCTATCTTTTCTTCCGCTGCTGCTCGACCGCGGCACGCGACGTCATGGCGATATCCTGCGCGCGCAGATAGTCAACCGTGCCGGGTTGCAAACCCTGCACCGCGACGTCGGCGCTACGCAGCGCCAGATTATGATCGCCCATCATCGCATAGCGTTCCGCCGTGGCGAGCGCGGCGCGCGGCGTGTCGCCGCGCCGCTCGTAAACGACGCCCAGCTGATACCAGGCGAAGGGATTTTCGCGGTCACGCTGCACGGCGACCCGCAGCACTTGTTCGGCCTCCGCGAAATTGGCCGGGTCTTCGGTCGCGATGAGGGCGTGGGACAGGAGCACGGAAATCAGCGGCTGATTGGTGATCTTCACCGCTTCGCGCAGCGGCGCGATGGCGTCGGCCGGCCGGCCGCTTTCCAGCAGGATCTGGCCCTTGAGTTCCAGAAAATAGGGGTCATGCGGCTCCGCTGCGAGCAGCGCATCGGCCTCCGCCAGCGCCTTTTGCGGATAGGCGCTTTTGTGCCAGGCATAGGCGCGGGCATAATGGGCCGGCAGCGACTGGTCGCTTTCGGGATATTTGATGAGCGTCTGCTGCGGTTCAGACACGAAACCGATCAGTTTTGCCTTGATCCGTTCGAACCGCGCCTCCAGCTGCGGGTCGACCGGCCTGTCCCAGGCGGGGTCGACCTCATAGACCTCCCGCAGGACGCTGATGCGTTCGCCCGACAGCGGGTGGGTGCGCCCGTAGCTATTGTCCTGCGGAATGGCGAGGCGATATTCCTGGTTCTGCAGCTTCTTGAAGAATTCCAGACTCCCCCGGCCGCTGATCCCGGCGGTGTGGAGATACCGCGCGCCGGCAAGGTCGGCGGAGCTTTCCTGCGCGCGGGAGAAAGCGAGAAACTTGCTCATCGCCGCCTGCTGGCCAAGGCCCATGATGCCCATGCCCGCTTCCGCGCCGCCCGCTGCGATCGCCGCCGCGCCGAGCACGAGGCTGAGCAGGGTGACGCTGGTCGCGTCTTTGATCCCCTCGCCCGAGCGGATGATGTGGCCGCCCTCGATATGGCCCAGTTCGTGCGCGACCACGCCCTGCAACTGATTCACATTGTCCGCCTGGGCGATCAGGCCGCTATGCACCCAGACATATTGGCCGCCCGCGACGAAGGCGTTGATTTCCGGGTCGTTGATGACGAGGACCTGGACGTTCTTGGGCGTCATGCCCGCCGCCTTGACCAGCGGCGCGGACATGTCGGCCATGAAGGCTTCGGTTTCAGCGTCGCGCAAAATCTGCTGCGCGAGCGCCGGGCGCGACATCAGCGCAAGCGACGTCAGCGCAAGGGCCAGGAACTGGAGCAAACGGGCCATGGATGCCAGCCCTTGCCATGGGCGTCCTGAACGCGCCGTGAAGCGGGACGCAAGGAAAAGCGCCGCTGCGCACCGGTAAGGACCGGACGGGCAGCGGCGCTTCATCATTCAACCCTTCGCGTGCTTACTGACCGAAGGTGCGCTGCCACCAGCCGCGCCGGGGCGTGCCATCGGCATCCTCGCCGCCTGCGTCGTCGGCGGCGCCGGCTTCGGCTGGAACCGGGTCCGGCGAACCGGTCGGTTCGGACGGCGCGACAGGCGCAGCTTCAGCCGGGGCTTCCGGTGCGGCTTCGGCGGCAGGATCCGCCGCTTCCGCTTCGGCAGCCACCACCTTCTTGCGACGCGTACGCTTGGGCTTGGCGGGCGCGGCGTCCGCCTCAACTGCTGGCGCATCTGCTTCAGCCGCCTCGCCCTCGCTCGCCACCGCCTTCTTGCGACGCGTGCGCTTGGGCTTGGCCGGTGCGGCGTCCGCTTCGGCTGCTGGCGCAGGCTCTTCGGTCGCGGCCGGAGCAGTGTCGGACGGAGCCTCGGTCGCTGCCTCAGCAGTGTCAGCCTCCGCTTTCTTGCGGGCGCGCGGACGCCGACGCGTCTTGGGCGCGGGCTCGGCCGCTTCCTCGCTCACCGGCTCGGCGACAGGCGTTTCTACGGCAGCCGGCTCTTCAACCGGCGCCTCAGCATCGGCCGCAGCCGTTGCATCGTCCTGCTCGATCGCAGCGGTTTCGCCCGCTTCGCGCCGACGGCGGCCTCCGCGACGACCACGACGCCCGCGACGACGCGCGCCGCCTTCGTCACTGTCGGCGTCGCTTGCGGGCTCGGCGCCTTCGCGATCGTCGGCTTCTTCGCCTTCATCCGTATCGGTCTCGTCACCGGACTCGGCGTCGCCAGCCTCGGCTTCCGATCCGGCATCGCGCTGCTCGTCGCGCTGGCCACCGCGGCGACGGCGACGGCGACGGCGACGGCGGCCGCCTTCACGATCCTCGTCCCCCCTGTCGCCCCGCTCCTCGCGCTCGGCGCTGCCTTGGGCGTCCTCGACCTCTTCGATGTCGTCTTCGTCCTCGGGCAGGTCGATATCGTCATCATCCTCGACCAGCGGCGCATAGGTGACGACACGTTCCGGGCGCGGCCCGCTGGCTTCGACCGACATGCGCGCGCCTTCGATCTCGCCATCGGGTAGGATTTCGATACGCACGCCATAGCGCTGCTCGATCTCGTCCAGTTCGCGACGCTTGTTGTTGAGGACGTAGAAGGCCGCTTCCTGGCTGGCGCGCAGGGTGATGAGGTTGCCGCGACCGCGCGCCGCTTCCTCTTCCAGCATACGCAACGCGCTGAGGCCCGCCGACGACGCGGTGCGGACAAGGCCGGTGCCCTCGCAATGCGGGCATTGGCGCGTCGACGCTTCCAGCACGCCGGTGCGCAGACGCTGGCGGCTCATTTCCATCAGGCCAAAGCCTGAAATCCGGCCGACCTGAATGCGGGCGCGATCGTCCTTGAGCGCCTCCTTCATTGCCTTTTCGACCTTACGAATGTTGGAATTCATCTCCATGTCGATAAAGTCGATGACGACGAGGCCCGCCATGTCGCGCAGACGCAACTGGCGCGCAATCTCGCGCGCCGCTTCCAGATTGGTGGCGACGGCGGTCTGTTCGATGCCATGTTCGCGCGTCGACCGGCCAGAGTTGATGTCGATCGACACCAGCGCCTCGGTCGGGTTGATGACCAGGTAGCCGCCCGATTTGAGCTGAACGACCGGATTGTACATCGCGGCGAGCTGATCCTCGACACTCGCGCGCTGGAACAGCGACACCGCATCGGCATATTGCTTCACCCGCCGGGCATGGCTCGGCATCAGCAGCTTCATGAAGTCCTTGGCGGCCTTGTAGCCATCCTCGCCCTCGACGATGACTTCCTCGATGTCCTTGTTGTAGATGTCGCGGATGGCGCGCTTGATGAGGTCGCTGTCATTGTGGATCAGTTCGGGTGCCGACGCCTGGAGCGTCTTTTCGCGAATCTCGTCCCACAGCCGCGCGAGATAATCGAAGTCGCGCTTGATTTCCGGCTTGGTCCGCTGAAGCCCCGCCGTGCGAACGATGCACCCCATGGAAGAGGGCAGGTTCATTTCCGCGATGATGGTCTTCAACCGCTTGCGATCGGCCGCGTTGCTGATCTTGCGGCTGATGCCGCCGCCATGCGACGTGTTGGGCATGAGCACGCAATAGCGGCCCGCCAGCGACAAATAGGTGGTCAGCGCCGCGCCCTTGTTGCCGCGCTCTTCCTTCACGACCTGCACCAGCAGCACCTGGCGGCGCTTGATGACGTCCTGGATTTTGTAGCGGCGACGCAGCGCCATGCGCTTGCGGCGCAGTTCGTCGGCGGCCTCATCGCCATTCTTCCCGCGCTTGCGGCGGCCACCCTTGGCGGCTTCGGGAGCCTCGTGCTCGGCGTCCGCCTCGGGCGCTTCCTCATCCTCATGATGATGGGTCGCCTCGACCAGTTCGACGCCATCCTCGCCCGCGTCCTCATCATCCTCGATCTCGGCGCGCAGGGCAGCTTCTTCCTCGGCATGGGCCCGCTCTTCCTGGAGCAGCGCCTCACGGTCCTCGCGCGGGATCTGATAATAATCGGGGTGGATTTCGCTGAAAGCCAGGAAGCCGTGGCGGTTGCCGCCATAATCGACGAAGGCGGCCTGGAGCGAAGGCTCCACGCGCGTCACCTTGGCCAGATAGATATTGCCTTTGAGCTGCTTGTGCTCGGCCGATTCGAAATCGAACTCCTCGATCCGGTTACCTTTGACGACCGCGACCCGGGTTTCTTCCCGGTGACGCGCATCGATCAGCATACGCATTGTCATTTATAAGTCTCCGGCGTGCGCGGGCTGCGGCATGACGCCGCGCCGCCACGCGATAAGAAAAGGGTGCCGGCCAGCGCGCGCCATCGGGCGCGGCGCAGGCAAGCATCCGGTTTTGAAGGAAAATCTGCGCGTCTGCTGCATCGGCAGGGCCGGACAAGGCGCCGGGCCGCACCATCCACGCCGCCATGCCCGTCACCGGGGCAAGCGTGGATGGAAATTCATGCCTCATGCAGCGTCAACCTGTTCTGTCTCGCCCGCACAGCAGCGGGCGCTCGTTTCACCTGAAGACCGGTCGCAAAAACGACAATTCTTGCAGGAATGGGAATGGTTAGCAGTCAATAGCGCGGGCGGCAACGGCTGGTCGAAATATTATGTCCCGGTGCGCACTCGACGTTCGGACCATGGCCGGTCATGGTGAAAATGACGTTAACCAGCTCATTTTACCGGGTTAAAAGAGGGCGATGCTTAATCGGGTGTTCAGCGTGGGGACGCTGGACGGGTCAACGTCGATGATATTTGGCTGGACGGCCGACAGGCCTGCGGTGCACAAGCGGCGCATGTTGCAAAGCCTTGCCCTGGCAAGCATTCTTCTTTCCTCCCCCGGCCAGGCGGGGGGCATCGCCGGCGTCGATGTGCAGGGGGACCGGGTGGTGGTGCGTTTCGATGAGCGGGTGGAGGGCGCGTCCGCCTTCCTGCTCGACGGGCCGCAGCGCATTGCCCTCGATATCGATGGCGCGCAGACGGGCCGCTTTCCCTTTTCACCAGGCAATGGCACGGTCGCGGGCGTGCGGCAGGGGCAATTGAGCCCGGAGCGCGCGCGTGTCGTGCTGGACCTGGCAAGCCCGGCGACGCTGGCCGACGCGCGCATTGCACCGGACGGCAAATCGCTGAGCTTCGCGATCCAGGGCGTGAGCGACAGCCGCTTTCGCAGTGAATTGGGTCGCGGGCGCATGGCGTTCGATGCGCCGGCGGACATGGCCGCACGGCCGCAAAAGCGGTTGCATTCGATCACCGTGCCGATCCCACCCGCCGCGCGCGGCGTCGCCCTGCCGCCGGTGCAGGGCGTCAATGACGGCGCGCGGCCGCTGGTGGTGATCGATGCGGGCCATGGCGGCCATGATCCCGGCGCCATCAACAAGGACAATGGCAAACGCGAAAAGGACGTGACACTGGCGATCGCGCAGGCGATCCGCGACCAACTGGTCAGGGGCGGTCGGGTGCGCGTCGCCCTGACGCGGGACGATGATCGCTTTCTGGTGTTACAGGAACGCTATGGCATTGCGCGCAAGATGGGCGCGGACCTGTTCATTTCGATCCATGCCGATGCGGCCGAAAATACTGATGCCCATGGCGCGACGGTCTACACCTTGTCGGAAACCGCGTCGGACCGGGAAGCCGCGCGCCTCGCCGCGCGCGAGAACAAGGCCGACATCATCAACGGCGTCAATCTGGGCGGCCAGTCGGGCGACGTGTCCTCTATTCTCATCGATTTGACGCAACGCGAATCGCTCAACATATCGTCCAGTTTCGCGCGGCTGCTCCAGCGTGAGGCTTCACCCTATGTACCCTTCCGCAGCGCCTATCATCGCTTCGCATCGCTGATGGTGCTCAAGGCCCCGGACACGCCGTCGATCCTGTTCGAAACCGGCTATATCAGCAATGAGGCGGACTCCGCCTTCCTGTCCTCGCGCGAGGGGCAGCAGAAGATCGCACGCGGCGTTGCCAAGGCGATCGAGGTGCATTTTGCGCGCAAGCTGGCGATGAGCGGGGTTGCGGCGGGCGGCTGAAGGCGCGACCCGTCGAAACGCCACTGGCCTTGGCCGCGATTTGATCCTAGAGCCTCTTCCCCATGGAAGAGGCCCGTTCCGATACCGCCCCGACATCCTTCGCCTATCGCCTGCGCCGTGACGCGGGCGGCGTCATGGACCGGATACGTCCGCTATGGGGCCGGAGGCTGTTTCGCTGGTTGGCGATCCTGCTGGGCGGGTTTCTGCTGGCAAGCTTCCTGTTCTGGCTGATTTTCGCGCGCGGCCTGCCCGATGCAGCGACCTTGCTTGAATATGAGCCGCCGCTGCCCACCATGGTGCGCGACATCAACGGGCAGCCGGTGCACAGCTATGCCCGCGAACGGCGGGTGCAGTTGCAATATAGCGATTATCCCCCGCTGCTGATCCGCGCCTATCTGGCGGCGGAGGACAAGACGTTTTTCGAGCATCATGGCGTCGATTTTCCCGGCTTTGCCGGCGCGGTGGCCGACTATGTCAGCAAGCTGGGGTCGGGGCAGCGCGCGCGCGGCGGGTCGACCATCACGCAGCAGGTGGCCAAGAACCTGCTGATCGGCGACGAATATTCGCCCACCCGCAAGGTCAAGGAGATGATCCTGGCCTGGCGCATGGAAAATGTGCTGTCAAAGCAGCAGATATTGGAGCTCTACCTCAACCAGATTTTCCTCGGCCGCAACGCCTATGGCGTTCAGGCAGCCGCGCGCGCCTATTTTGACAAGGATGTCGCTGACCTCAGCCTGCCTGAAATGGCCTATCTGGCGATCCTGCCCAAGGGGCCGGCCAATTACCGTCCCGAAAGCGAAACCGGTCACGCCCGCGCGATCGAGCGGCGCAACTGGGCGCTGGGCGAAATGGAGCGCAATGGCTGGATCACCGCCGCGCAGCGCGCACAGGCGCAGGCGCAGCCCTTGGGCACCGTGACCGTCCGCGGTTCCAGCTTCGATGCGCGCGCGGGCGGCTATTATATGGAAGAGGTGCGCCGCCGCCTGATCGACCGGTTCGGCGAAAAGGCGACGGACGGCCCCAACAGCGTCTATGCCGGCGGCCTGTGGGTGCGCAGCCCTTATGACCCGGTGGCGCAGGAACGCACCAAGGATGCGCTGCGCAACGGATTGCTGCGCTTTGGCGCGGGGCGCGGCTGGTCGGGTCCGGTGGGCCATATCGACCCTGACCGGGGCTGGGCGCGCGAACTGGCCGCCAGCTATGTCGGTGTCGATTATGAAGGCTGGCGCGTCGCCGTGGTCATCGATCGATCATCGTCTCAGGCGCAGATCGGCTTTTCCGACGGCAGCACCGGCACCCTGCCCGCGTCGCTGGCGCAGACGCCCTATCGCCGGACCGGTGGCCCCGCCTTTTCCGCGCTCAAGGCGGGCGACCTGATCGTCGTCGCAAAGAATGGCGCCGACTGGGCGCTGCGCACCATTCCCGAAGTGTCGGGCGGCATGGTGGTGCAGGAAGTGCATTCGGGCCGCATCCGCGCGATGCAGGGCGGGTTCGATTCGCGCCTGTCTTCCTATAACCGCGCGACCCAGGCCCAGCGCCAGCCCGGCTCCACGATCAAGCCCTTCGTTTATGCCGCCGCGCTGGACAATGGCATGACGCCCGCGTCGATCATCGTCGATGGACCGCTCTGCGTCTATCAAGGCGCGGGATTGGGGCAGAAATGCTTTCGCAACTTCTCGGGCGGCAGCGCCGGGCCGCAGACGATGCGCTGGGGCGTGGAACAGTCCCGCAACCTGATGACGGTGCGCGCCGCCAGCCAGACCGGCATGGACCGGGTCGTGCGCACGATCAAGGCGATGGGCATCGGCGATTATCAGCCCTACCTCTCCTTCGCGCTGGGTGCGGGCGAAACGACGGTGGAGCGGATGGTCAATGCCTATGCGACGCTGGCGAACCAGGGAAAACAGAACCCGTCCAAGGTCATGGATTATGTGCAGGACCGGCGCGGCAAGGTCATCTGGCCCGAACGCTGGCGTCCGTGCGACGGGTGCAACATGGCCAATTGGGACGGCAAGCCGATGCCGCGCTTCGGCTTTGAAGGGCGGCAGGTGATGAACCCGATGACCGCCTATCAGGTCGTGCATATCGCCGAGGGCGTGGTGCTGCGCGGCACCGCCACCGTGCTGGCCGATCTCAAGCGCCCGCTGTTCGGCAAGACCGGCACCACCAATGGCCCCACCAATGTCTGGTTCGTGGGCGGATCGCCCGATTTGGTGGCAGGTGTTTATGTCGGCTATGACAAGCCCCGAAGCCTGGGCGGGTGGGCGCAGGGCGGCCGCATCGCCGCGCCGATCTGGAAGGCGGCGATGGCGCCGATCCTGGAAACCATGCCCAAGACGCCCTTCGTCGCACCGGCGGGCATCCGCATGGTCACGATCGACCGTCGTTCGGGCAAGCGCGTCTATGGCGTGTGGCCGACCAACGATCCCAAGCCCGCAGTGATCTGGGAAGCGTTCAAGCCCGAAACCGAGCCGCGCCGGTCGATCCGCAAGGAAGAGGCCGAGGCGCAGGCGAAGGCTGCCGATGCCAAGGCGGCAGCCGCCGTGGCGCGCGGGCGTCAGCGCACCGACGCCGACTTCCTGCAGGACCAGGGCGGGATTTACTGACGGGCACCTCCCGTGAGGAGGCGCCCGCTTTATTTATGCAGGATGGTGTCGGAACCGGACACCATCAGCTGGGACAATTCATATCCCGGCGGCGCATCCGTCAGGTCATGCTGGCGGCTGATGAGCGTCCATATGTCGCGCGAAAAGCCCGCCGCCTTGACGTCGCGATAGAACATGTCTGCCGAATAGCGGTTCAGCGTCAGATATTCCTTCCACATATGGTTGAGGATCATGTCAGGATGAACGACGGTCTGCTCATGCGCCGTCTTTTCGATGATGGCGCGCATTGCTGCCCGGTCATGCGTCAGATGCGCGAAAGGGACAGGCACGAAGTCCGACAGATGACTGCCGAAATAGGAATGGAACCAGGGAAAAACCTTGATGAAGGCGATGCCGCCTGTCTTGAGCACGCGCTTGATTTCGGCCAGCACGGCCGGGACATCGGCGACATGCTCCATCACGCCCCAGCAGAATATGATATCGAAATGCTCGTCGGGAAACGGCATGGACTTGCCGTCATAGACGACAGCGGCGACGCGATCCCTGAAATTAGTAGCGTCGGGGAAACCACCATCGACCAGGGTCTTGAGGCTTTTGTCCGGGTCCGGCGTGGTGATATCCAGACCGACGACCTGTTCGGCGCCGCGCGAGGCGAGGCCATAGGTCATCAGCATCTCGCCGCACCCCAGATCCAGGATGCGTTTCCCCTCCAGACTGCCGATGGCCGCCACGAATTCATCGACGACGCCGACATAATGGGTGCGGACCCACTGGTTCATGTCGGGCAGGAAACTGATATCCTCGTCGCTGTTCTTTGGCTGGTCGGCGACGGGCGGTTGCTCCGTTTTCGCTTCACCGCTCTTGAATTTGCGCGCAATATGCCGCCGTATCGATGATAGTCGCAAGTCGTCAGTTCCTTCGTGGCGCGCCAAAGACAGTCGGATACTCTAAATATGTCTCTGCCAGCCCCGGCATGATGAAGGATAGACCTTTTTTCGATCGGGATGGGATGATCGCTGATAGCCGCCCCCGCCGGATCGCCCGCGCCGTCCTGGCATTGGCCTATCTGATCGCAGGGGTGGCGCATTTGCGGACGCCGGGCGGGTTCATCGCGATCACGCCAGATTGGGTGCCCTATCCCGCCACCGTTATCTGGCTGACTGGCATCGCCGAAATCGCCGGGTCGATAGGCCTGATGCTGCCGCCCTTTCGCCGCGCCGCGGGCATCGGGCTGGCGCTTTATGCGCTGTGCGTATGGCCGGCCAATATTCATCATGCGCTCAGCGACATTCCGCTGGGCGGCGTGCACTTGAGTTGGTGGTATCATGGACCACGACTGGCGCTGCAACCGGTCATTATCTGGTGGGCGCTGTGGGCGAGCGGCGTCATCGACTGGCCTTTTGCGCGGCGGCGCTAAGGCGGTTGTCTTTGCCGCCCGCCCCCCTAGGGTGACGGCAAATCTGTGAACAAGCGGAGCGAGGCGGCGTGACCCGGCATATTCCCTGGATAGTGACAGCCATTATCGGCGTCGTGGCCCTGACCGTGGTGGCGATATCACGGGGGGAAAGCGTCAACGCGCTGTGGATCGTCGTCGCAGCGGTCAGCTGCTTCCTGGTCGCCTACCGCTATTATGCGCTGTTCATCGCCCGGCACGTCATGGGACTAGACCCTGCGCGACCGACGCCTGCCGTGCGCCGCGCGGACGGCCTGGATTATGTCGCGACCGACCGCAGCGTCCTGTTCGGTCACCATTTCGCGGCGATCGCGGGCGCGGGGCCGCTGGTCGGACCCGTGCTCGCCGCGCAGATGGGCTATCTGCCCGGAACATTGTGGATCATCTTCGGCGTGGTGCTGGCCGGGGCAGTGCAGGATTTCATGGTCCTGTTCATTTCCATGCGCCGCGACGGCAAGTCGCTGGGCGAACTCATCCGCGTGGAAATGGGCCAGGTCGCCGGTACGATCGTCCTGTTCGGCGCGTTCATGATCATGGTCATCATCCTGGCGGTGCTGGCGCTGATCGTGGTCAAGGCGCTGGCCGAAAGCCCCTGGGGCATGTTCACAGTCGCGGCGACCGTGCCGCTCGCCATGGCGATGGGGGCCTATACGCGCTGGATCAGGCCGGGGCGGATCGGCGAGGTGTCGGTGCTGGGCCTCATCGGCCTGATCGCGGCGATCGTCTACGGGCAGGCCGTGGCGCAGTCCCCCATCTGGGGGCCGGCCTTCACCTTCACCCCGGTGCAGCTCTGCTGGATCCTGATCGGCTATGGCGCGGTGGCGTCGGTACTGCCGGTCTGGCTGTTGCTCGCGCCACGCGACTATCTGTCGACCTTTCTCAAGATCGGGGCGATCGCCGCGCTCGCCATCGGCATCGTCATCATGGCGCCGCCGCTCCAGATGCCGGCGCTGACGCGATTTGTCGCGGGCGACGGGCCGGTTTGGGCCGGCGGCCTGTTCCCCTTCCTGTTCATCACCATCGCCTGCGGCGCGGTGTCCGGGTTCCATGCGCTGATTTCGAGCGGCACCACGCCCAAGCTGATCGCCAGCGAAGCGCATGCGCCGCTGATCGGCTATGGCGCGATGCTGATGGAGGCGTTCGTGGCGATCATGGCGCTGGTGGGCGCATCGATCCTGGACCCGGGCATCTATTTCACGATGAACAGCCCGACGGCCCTGATCGGCACGGACGCCGCCAGCGCATCCGCCGCCGTCACCGCGATGGGCTTTCCCATTTCAGCCGATAGCATCGCCCAGACGGCGCGAGATGTGGGCGAACATACGATCATCAGCCGCGCGGGCGGCGCACCCACGCTGGCGGTGGCTATGGCGGAGATTTTCAGCCATGTCGTGGGCGGGCCGGCGATGAAGGCTTTCTGGTATCATTTCGCCATTCTGTTCGAGGCGCTGTTCATCCTGACCGCCGTCGATGCGGGCACGCGGGCGGGTCGTTTCATGTTGCAGGACCTGATCGCCCTTGTCGTCCCGGCATTCAAGCAGAGCGAGAGCCACATGCCCGGCATCATCGCCACCGCCCTGTGCGTCGCGGCCTGGGGCTTTTTCCTTTATCAGGGCGTCACTGATCCGTTGGGCGGGGTGAATACGCTGTGGCCGGTATTCGGCATTTCCAACCAGATGCTCGCCGCGATCGCGCTGATGCTGGGCACGGTCGTGCTGTTCCGCATGAAGCAGGACCGGTTCGCCTGGGTGACGATGCTGCCCACCGCCTGGCTGCTGATCTGCACGCTGTCGGCAGGCTGGCTCAAATTATTTTCCGCTGATCCCAAGGTCGGCTTCCTGGCGCACGCAGCCAAATTCAGCGAGGCGGCAGAGGCTGGCTCGCTGCTTGGCCCGGCGAAAACCATGGACGAAATGCAGCGCATCATCTTCAACGACCGGGTCGACGCCGCGCTGGTTGGCCTGTTCCTCGCCGTCGTTCTTGCCATTTTGTTTTTCACCATCCGCAGTTGCATCGCCGCGCGCCGCAACGCCGCCCCTACGGCATGCGAGATTCCTGCCAGTCTGGCGCCAGCGCAATGACGGATTTATTCAGAAAGCTGCGCCAGGCGGCGCATATGATGGTTGGCATCCCCGATTATGACGCTTATCTGCGCCATATGGCCGACCATCATCCCGCCAAGCCGGTGATGGACCGCACCAGCTTTTTCCGTGATCGCCAACAGGCCCGATATGGCGGCCGCAACGGCGGGCGCTGCTGTTAATCTTGCAATTATATTACAATATTTTGCAGTTTTACGCTCATAAAGTTTAATACGGCCTCCGTTTTTTTATTGCTGTTTCCCGGCGCTCTGCTACGGGGCGGCCGTCTCTGGTGCCCGACAGCTTCAGGACATGCCCCCTGCCCATCCCTTGCGGCGGGGGGCATCCTCTTCCTATCCCTTTGCGTTGAACCCCGCGATCATGCCCGCCGTGATCGACAGGGCGATTTCCGCCGGCCCGATCGCGCCGATATCCAGACCCGCCGGGCCGTCGATCCGCGCCAGCGCATCCGCGTCAAACCCCTCGGCGGTCAACCGATCAAGCCGCGCCGCATGGCTGCGTCGCGATCCCAAGGCGGCGATATAGCCGGTCGGCGCGTTCAGCGCGGCGATCAACGCGGGATCGTCAATCTTGATGTCATGGCTCAGCGTCACGACCGCGGTCGACTCGCCCGGGTGGTGCGCGGTGATCGCCTCATCGGGCCAACGGTCGTCCAGTTCCGCGTTCGGGAATCTTTCCGCCGTCAGGAAGCGGCCGCGCGGATCAATGACGATGGGCGTCACGCCAATCGCCTGCGCCAGCGGAACCAGCGACTGAGCGATCTGCACCGCACCGACGATCAGCAACCGGCGCGGCGGATCATAGCGATTGAGGAATGCGCCCTCCGCCTCCCCCTCGCGCGTCCGGCCAGTGACAAGGTCAGTCGCCAGCGTGACGGCCCGCCCCGTTTCATTGGCCTTCGCGACCAGATCGAACAGGTGAGGTGGAAAACCCACCTCCGATATGGGCTGCACCAGCACTGCGATCTCGCCGCCACAGGGCAGTCCGACCTCCCACGCGTCACCATCGGCGACGCCATAGCGGTGCATATGGGCGGGCCGGCCGGCTATGACCTCTGCCGCGCGTTGCAGCACGTCGGTTTCCACGCAACCGCCCGAAATGCTGCCTTCCAGCCTGCCGTCCTGATGCACCAGCATGTGGCTGCCGCGCGGGCGTGGCGCCGAACCCCAGGTCGAAATCACCGTGGCCAACGCCATTGGCGCGCCGCGCCATTCGATCGCCTTGCGGATCACCGCGCCATTGTCGTTCAAAACATCATGCTCCCGGCTCGCGCGCACCGTCGCGCTACCGACAAGCAATGGGGATGAAGCGCCCCTAGTGCAAGCGTCGCCCCGTCCAAACGACGCGCCCGACGATGTCGACCAATGCCGGGTCGATATCAGTCCAGTCGGGATAATGCGCATTGTCGCTCAGCACGCTAAACCGCCCCCGCAGCGGTCCCATGGCAATGCGCTTCACCATCAGCACACCGTCCAGCCGGAGCACATAAACGCCGTCGCGCAACCGATCTGCGTCATCATCATGATCCACCATGATGTCGTCACCATCGCTGAGCGTCGGCGCCATCGATTCGCCATCGACGCGGATAATCGACACGCGCTGTGGCCGCACCCCCAGATGGCGCAACCAGTGCGCATCGAACGCCATCACGCCAGCCGCGCGTTCATCCTCATCCAACGTGCCGCCCCCGGCCGACGCGCCCAGCGCAAGTCGCGGAACGGAGACGACGGCGGGCAGTCCACGGTTGCGCGCAGGCGGCGGGGCGAGTGACGCAACGCCCCCCAGCATGTCCTCCGAAACACCGAAATAGCGCGCCAGCACGCGCCGGTCATCCTCGTCCAATTTGCGCGGCGTGCCGCGTTTGATGAACTGCTGGATATAGGCGGCGTTGCGGCCGATCAGTCGGGACAGATCGGCATAATTGTCCCCTCGCTCGGCGATCAGCCGGTCCAGCGTGGCGCGGGCATCCTGCGATTGGTCCATCATCTATCCATTATCGATAAGATTTTTCCTAGACAAGTAGGAAATTAGGGGGGAGTAGATAGGAATATTCACATCGACTCGCATTGGGCGAGTCGCTTTAAACGGGGAGATACGGGCTGATGCTGCTGCCATTGATCGAAACTTTCCTGCGTCAAAATGACATGCCGCCAACGCGCTTTGGTCGCAGTAGCGCCCGCGACCCGCGGCTGGTGTTCGACCTGCGACGCGGCCGCGAACCGGGTGCGCGACTGACAAGACGCGTGGAACATTTCATGAACACTTATCGCAGGAGCCAAGGCCAATGACAAGCATGGATGCACATTTTGGCCGCGCCAATCTGCTCCGAAATAAAGCGATCGAGCGGCGCGGGACGGATCCCCTGCCGCTTTTGCTAGCGCAATTGCTGCTGCGGGCGGGCCGCCCGACGGTGATCGACCGTGCAACCAGTCGCCCTTGGGCCAGCGCCCTGTTCGAGGGGCGGCGGCATGCCATTCGCCTTCGCTTCAGCGGCCCCAAGGCGCAGGATCAAAAGGATCGATTGATCGCTGGCCTTGACGAAGCGGAATGGGCCTTGCCCGGCCATTTCGTCGCCGACATTACCGTCGATGCGCATGGTAATGCGGACGATGAACCATGGGTTCAACTGTCGGCTTTGACCATCCGCGACTGGTAGGAACGCAGATCAGCGGCGGCGTGCGGCCATGGTGCGCAAGGTGCCAAGCGCCGCGCGCAATGCTTCGTCCGCATCAGGCGCCACGCTGTCGCGGACCGGCACGGCTGGCGCGACCGGCATGTCGGCCAACACTGGCGCAGTGGTGGCGCGGCGGCGCGAGGCCAGCCCCCGTTCCAGTCGATCGGTCAGCTCGGCGACGGACAAGCCATGGGTAGGCAGCGGGAGCGGCGAAGGACGGACGACGTTAGCCGCCTCCTGCTCAACGCACCGTTCAGCCTCATCGCCTGCAATCTCTTCGACATCAGCCTGAAACGCCACCGGATCGGCGCTCGGGGCGCCTTTGTCGGCGGGGCGCGCAAAGGACGGTGTCGGCTGATCCGCTTCGCGCGCATGATCCGGCGACGGCCCGGAAACACCCTGCATCGGCACCACCGATTGCGATTCAGGTTCGGGCGAAACGATCAGCGGGCGCCGCTTGGCGTCGGGACGGGCGAAAATTTCCACGCCATCGAAATCCCGGCTCGCAAAGATCGGCGGACGCGGCGGCGCGTCGGGATGCGCATCGGCACGGCGAAGCGCCGGAGCGTCCGGGATTCTGGTTGGTGTAGCGCGGCCCCGCGCCAGGGCTGTCAGCTTGGAAAAGGCGAAACCCATCTGTCTTGCTCCCTGGGCGCTACGCTGTCGCCCGTCCATATCCTGTTCGTCATCCGCCCGGCGCGGATCGCGGACGCTTGCCGCCACTGCACCGGCTATCAACACACCTACAAACACCGCCATCGTCAGCCGGGCGGTCACACCCAAAGGCGGGGCGGCGGCTGGTAGGGCTTCACTCAGGCCACTCGACGCCACCAGCATTTCCAGCAGGCCAACCGGCGTAGCGAGCAAGGCCACGGCGGCCGCGACGCCTGCCAGCACCGCCATGGCCGTTCCCCGTCTGGCGCCTGCCCTGTTCACCCTCTCAACCTTCGCTTCCGTTCACGCCGCCGCGCGACTCTCACGCGACCGTGCTAACAACAGTTGGTAAACAGGTTCGTAACGCAAAATATTCGATGACCATGTGCGTTCACGCTCGACATAGGCCCGCGCGACCTGGCGGCGCTCGTCCCACATCGTTCGATCGGCGAACAGCGTGGCAAGCGACTGCGCGATCGCCGCTGGATCGTCGGGCGCGAACAAGGCGCCTGTCACTCCATCCTCGATCAGTTCGCGATGACCGCCGACGTCCGATGCCGCCACCAGCCTGCCCTGCGCCATCGCCTCCAGCGGCTTGAGCGGGGTCACGAGATCGGTCAGCCGCATCGCCTTGCGCGGATAGGCCAACACATCGACCTGCGCATAATAATGTTCGACCTCATCATGCGGCACGCGACCGACGAAGACGATATGATCGGCAAAGGGCGACGCCATCGCCTGTGCCTGCAGCGCCTGCTCCATCGGTCCGCCCCCCACCAGCAGCAGCTTGGCCCGCGGCCGGGCGCGCACGAGTCGCGGCATGGCGGCGATCAGGTCGTCCAGCCCCTCATAATCATAGAAGCTGCCGATGAACCCGACCACGTCCGCTCCCGTCAGCCCCAGCTTCGCCGTCAATTCCGGATCGCGCGGCACCGGCGCGCCGAACTGATCCATGTCGACGCCATTGGGCGACACGATGATCTTGGCCGGATCAATGCCCCGCGCGACCAGATCGCCGCGCAGCCCTTCGCAAATCACCGCAACCGCATCCGCCTCGCGCACGGCGCGGGTTTCCAGTTGCCGCGTCAGCCAATAACGGGGGCTGCCTTCGCGCCCCGTCCCATTGCCGACCGCCGCATCCTCCCAGAAAGCGCGAATTTCGTAGATCAGAGGAATGCCGTGCCGCCGCGCGACGCGCTGTGCGGCCATCGCGTTCAGCACCGGCGAATGGGCATGGATCACATCCGGCCGCCACCGCCGCACCAATGCCTCGATCGCGTCCGCATGCGCGGCGATATCGCGCCATTCACGCATAAGCGCGTTGCCGGTCGCCGGCGGTCCGGCCGTGCGGTGAAAGATCAGGCCATCCACCATTTGCTCGTCCGGCCCGGTCGCGCTGTGCCGCCGCCCGGTAATGCCGCGCACGTCCCACCCCTTGCCAATCTGCGCACGCAGAATCGCCCGGGTCCGGAACGTATAGCCGCTGTGCATCGGCAGACTGTGGTCCAGCACATGAAGAATGCGAGTCATAGCCTGTCCTGTTTGCGGCAAAAGGTTTAACGCCCCGTCAACTCTGTCAGGCTAGGACATATGTTCCGAAGCGATAGCCCAAGCGAGCCATGATAGACACTTTGTCCCTGCTGATCAGCCATGGCGTCATCCTGCTCGCTGCGTGGCGGCTGTTGCCGCGCGCCGATCTGGATCGCGATCCGCCGGCGCAGGAGCCGCATGGCGATGCGTGACCTGTTCTTCATCGCGTTTCTCGGCCTGTTCGGGCTGATGGGACTGCGGCGGCCGTTCCTGCTGGTCGCGGTCTATGCCTATATCGACATCGTTTCGCCCCAGCGACTTTCCTATTTCCTGCTCAATTCGATCCCGATTTCCGCGATCGCCTTTGCGATGATGGTGGGCGCTTGGCTGCTGGTCGATGACAAGAAGGATTGCCGTTTTTCCGCGCGACAGGGGTTGATGCTGCTGCTGCTTGCCTGGTGCGGCTATACCACGTTGACGGCCGATTTCCCGGTCGAGGCGCTGACCAAGTGGAATTGGGTGTGGAAGGCGATCATCGCGGGCGTCTTCCTGCCGCTGGTGCTGCGTACAAGGCTGCGAATCGAGGCGCTGGCGCTGTTCATGGTGCTGTGCGCCAGCACGATCATCATCAATGGCGGCATGAAGACGGCCCTGTCGGGCGGCGGCTATGGCGTGCTCAACCTGATGGTCGAAAACAACAGCGGCCTCTACGAGGGCAGCATCATATCCTGCGTTGCGATCTCGCTCATCCCGCTGATCCTGTGGCTGTCGAAACATGGCACCGTCTTTCCGCCCGACTGGAGGGTGAAGACGTTTTGCTATTGCTTGTGCCTCGCCTGCCTGCTGATGCCTGTGGGCACCGAAGCGCGCACCGGCCTTGTCTGCATCGTCATACTGGCGGGGCTGATGCTGATGCGCTCGAAGCGCAAATTCGTTTACGGCCCGCTGATGCTGCTGGCCGCGCTCATCTCCATCCCCTTCCTGCCGGCCAGCTTCACCCAGCGGATGCAGACGATCGAGAATCACCAGGGCGACGAAAGCGCCTCCACGCGCGTCGCTGTCTGGATGTGGACGCTCGACTATGTGAAGGAGCATCCGGGCGGGGGGGGCTTCGACAACTATCTGCAGAACAGCTTCACCTATTTCGCCCAAGGCACGGTCACGGATGGCGGTGGCACGCGGGTCGAGCGCCGGCTGGTGACGGACCGGGGGCGCGCCTATCACAGCGCCTATTTCGAGCTGCTGGGCGAACAGGGCTATTTCGGTTTTGCCGTGTGGGCGCTGCTGCACCTCATCTGCTTCATCCGTACAGAGGCTATCCGCCGCGTCTATCGCAAGCGCGACGGCCCGGACGACGCGTGGGTCGCGCCCTTTGCGCTGGCCCTGCAACAGGGACATATCATCTACATGATCGGATCGCTGTTCGTGGGCATCGCCTATCAGCCCTTCATCTTCATGATGCTGGCATTGCAGATCGGGCTCGACACCTATCTGTCGCGCAAGCGCAAGACAGCCGCCAAGCAGCAGTTGGACAGGGCCATCGCCCTGGGCAATGGGGCCATCGCATGAAGAGGGAGATGGCGCCGCTCAACGTGGCGCATGGACTGGTGCTCGGGCTGTTTCTGGCGCTGCCATGGCTGGGGCGGAGCGAATGGCTGCCATGGGGCGCGGAGGCGCTGTTCCTGATCGGCGGGTTCCAGTTGCGGCTGGCGGATCGGCGATGGAACGCGCGGAGCGGCGCGCTGGACTGGATCAGTCATATCCGCATGGCGCCAGCGCGGCTGCTACCCTGGGGCGTCATGGCGATCGTCGCGATCATCGCGCACCGGCCCCAGGATGCGCAAGCAATAGGCCTTGCAGCGATTGTCAGCGAGCTGCTGCTCTATCCGGCGTCCGTTCGCCTGATGCGCCAGACGACCCGCCCCGTCGCCGCAGCTTTTCTGATGATATTGGTGGGGGCCCTTGGCGTTATCGATGGCTGCGATGCCCGCTTGGCCTTCGCATTCATGGCGGGGATTGCGACCGGCATCCTCTGGCTTCGGGGGCCGGACGGCGACATTCGCATGACCGTTTCGGCCGTCATAAGCGTCGCCCTCGCTGTCGGATCGACAATCACATTTCCTCAGATACTGCCCTTTGCTTTACCGTTGATCGCCGTCGGCGCCACAATGGCTTTGGCGCATCTGTCGACGCTGCGCCGCCGCCCCATGCCCTGGCAATGGGACGGCGGCGCCAGCAGCCGGTTCAGGCGGGCACTGCGGCCGCTTGCGTCACCGCCTTCTTGAAGGCGTCGACAAAGGCGGGAATGTCATCCGGATTGCGGCTGGTGATGAGATTGCCGTCGACGACAACCTCCTGATCTACCACCCGCGCACCCGCATTGGCCAGATCGGTGCGCACCGACGGCCAGGATGTGACGGTCTTGCCATCCACGCAATCGGCCTCGACCAGCAGCCAGGGACCATGGCAGATGGCGGCGACCGGCTTGCCCGAAGCCACGAAGTCTCGCACGATTCGTACGGCGCGTTCGTTGGTCCGCAGCGTGTCGGGATTGGCGACACCGCCGGGCAGTATCAGACCGTCATAATCCTCGATCTTCACGGACTCCAAAGTCATGTCGGGCGTGATCGTGTCGCCCTTTTCATCATGCTGCATGCCCTGGATCGGATCGGTGGCGGGCGACGCGAGCGTGACCTTCGCGCCGGCGTCGATCAGCTTCTGGCGTGGCTGGAAAAGTTCTGACTGTTCGAACCCGTCGGTCGCGACGATGAGGATGCGGCTCTGCTCAATGGCTGGCATGAAATATTCCTTTGCTTGGGGGTGAGACCCTTTCAACGGGTGAGCAGCGACGGAGTTGCGGAACGAAGCGATGAACGGCGGGTTTTGCGGCATGAGAAGGAAAACATGGCCCAGCCCGCACTCGTCCACACCAACGACACCAGCCCTGGCATCACGCGACGCGCGCTCAAACACGGATGGGCCTATTATGATGGCGACGGGCAGCGGATTACCGACCGTGACGAGATCGATCGGTTGAATGCCATCGCTTTGCCCCCCGCCTATCGTGACTGCTGGTTCTGCGCGTCGCCCTACGGCCATATCCAGGCGACCGGCTATGACGACAAGGGACGCAAGCAATATCGCTATCATCCCGATTTCCGCGCTGCGCAGGAAGCGGCGAAATATGCCGGTTGCCCGGACTTCGGCCGCGCCTTGCCCAAGCTGCGCGCCCGATTGGACAGCGACCTGTCTAAACGCGGCCTGCGTAAGGACCGCACGCTGGCCGCCGTCGTCCGCCTGCTCGACCTTGCCAAGCTGCGCGTGGGCAATGAACATTATGCCACCACGAACAAGAGTTTCGGGGCCACCACCCTGCGGCGACGGCATTTCGACATCAGCGGACGCAAGATCATGCTGCGCTATCGTGCCAAATCGGGCAAGGAGCGGGAACTGGCGGTGACGGACAGCCGGCTGCTGCGCTTCGTGCGGCAGGTCCAGGATCTGCCCGGCCAGCACCTCTTCCAATATCTCGACGAGGACGGCGATGCGCGTCCGATCAATTCGTCCGACGTCAATGCCTATATTGCCGAGGCCATGGGCGCGCCCTTCACGGCCAAGCATTTCCGAACCTGGGGTGCGTCGGTCATCGCATTCGAACAGCTGGCGACCGGTCCGGTATCGCTCAAGGCGATGATCGCCCCGGTCGCGCAGGCGCTCGGCAACACGCCGGCGATCAGCCGCAAATCCTATATCCATCCCGCCCTCATTGCCCTCTGCAAGGATGGACAGGAAGAGTGGCGCAACACGTTGCGATTGCCGCGCAGGACGCGCTATCTCTCGCGGATGGAACGGGGCCTGATCGCCTTCCTCGATGACATAGCCGATTGCACGCCTCTGGCTGCGGCGGCTTGAACCCGACTGGGTTCATGCTCTACCCCCCGGTGCAGAAGTGGCGGGCCGGTAGTCCGCCTTTATATTCCCTAGACAACAGACAGGACAGGCATGGCCGACACAAAAGACCCCGCCCTCCCGACGAAACCCCTTCGCACGCCCGACATTCAGGCAATGTGGAGGGACATGTCAGATTGGTTGTCCGCTCATTATATTCAGATCCTGATTGCGATTGGCGCCGGGATCGTCATCTATCTGCTGCTCGCCACATTGAAGGGACTGGGCAAGCGGTACAAGGGCACGCGCGGCGACACGATCGGCTATACCAATGTGCTCGGCCGCACGGTCGCCAAGACCACGCATTTCTTCATGGTGATGGTGTCCGCCCGCTTGGTGGTGGGCTATGCCGACGCGCCGCCCGCTTTGTATCGCACCGTCATATTCCTGTTCACCATCGCCACCGTTTTGCAGGGCGCGATCTGGGCACGCGAAGTCATATTGGGCCTGATCGAACGGCGCACATTGGCGGAGGATGGCCAAGGCGAAACACTCGCCAACGCGATGGGCCTGATCCGCGTGCTGGTGACGGTGGCGCTGTTCGCGGTCGCGGCCATCATGGTGCTCGACAATCTGGGCGTCAACGTCACCGGCCTGGTTGCAGGCCTTGGCATCGGCGGCATCGCCATCGGCCTTGCCGCTCAGGGTATTTTCTCCGATCTGTTCGCCGCGCTGTCGATCATTTTCGACAAGCCATTTCGTCGGGGCGAATCCATTTCCTATGACACAACAACCGCGACGGTGGAGAAGATCGGCCTCAAATCCACCCGCCTGCGCGCGCTGACGGGCGAGAAGAAGGTGATTTCCAACGCCAATCTGCTGCAAAAGGAAATCACCAGCTATCAGACGCTGGATCATCGCCGGCTGAAATTCGCCATCGGCGTCATTTATCAGACACCCCCGGACGTCGCGGAACAGATCCCCGATATCCTGAAAGGGATCGTCGACGATTTGGGGGGCACCTTCGTCCGGTCGGGTTTTGTCGGGTTCGGCGCGTCCAGCCTCGATTTCGAGCTGGAGTTCGAGGTCTACCTGCCGGGATGGGACGACATCTACAAAATCCGCCACAATATCGGCCTCGCCATCCTGCGCCAGTTCAACGAGCGCGGCATCGAATTTGCCTATCCGACGCAGACGACATTCACGGCCGCGCCTGATGGCCGGATGATCATGCCCTATGCCGAAGTGCAGCCTGTCAAACGGGTCGACGTTGAAGGATGACGGCGGACTGGCGCGCGGGCGACTCCATTCGTCGGCGCGCGCTTGTCGCGATCGGGCCGCTCACCTAGCGGCCTCAACCATGAAGATCATGCCGCTCCTGCTCGCCGCCGCCGCTTTCGCCGCACCTCAAGCCGCATTCGCCCAGGGGCTGGGCGCCGAAATCAACTATGGGCGCGCTGACGGCCATTGGGGCACCGAAATCGGCGCTGGCTATGCCTTTGGCATGGCGGGCTTCAGCCTGACGCCCGGCGGCGGCGTTTACCTGCGCGATGGCGATACAAAGCTTTATGGGCGCGTGGAGGCGGCCTACACCATTCCCCTGTCGGCAAGGATCGGCGCTGGCGCGCGAATCAGCGGCGATGACATCCGTCCCTACGCCACGGTCGCCATGCCATTGCTGCCCAAAGTTCGAGCGAAGGCCAATGTCGGCCCGAAATATTATGCCTTGGGCCTGACGCTGGGTTATTGAAAGACGTCCGTTAAGACATTGTCACAGGCCGGTTATTCTGCCGCATTTGCGTGCCGGGTCATCTTGCACCCTATGCGCGCGCCGCATGAACGGGCATAGAGTCGCCGCCTTGCCCGCATCAGGAGTTGATTGCCCGTGACGTCCCGTGAGCTTACCGGTTTCCTGCCTCTGGATGACAGGCATGGGACGGACGCGCAATGGTCGCGCCGGCTGTCCGACATGGCGTGGCGCATCGGTTTCGGGGCAATCGGCTGGCCGTGGTTGCTCGCCAGCCTGTCGGGCGGTCGCAAGGCGGACAAGCGGGCCTTGCTTGACGATCTGGGCCTTGCCCATGACGCCTTGCCGCATCTGGGAAGCTGGAAGGCGGATGTCGGCTTTCTGCGGCATATCGTCCGGGAAATTGCCCGGCTGCGCCCGGCCCATGTGGTGGAACTCGGCGCGGGCGCGTCATCGCTGGTGGCTGCGCGCGCTTTGCAACTCCATGGCGGCGGGCAATTGCACAGTTTCGACCAGCATGGTGGGTTCGTTGATGCGACGCGGCAATGGCTGAGCGACCATGGCCTGTCGGTCGACATTCGTCACGCCCCGCTGACGCAGGATAGCAGCGACTGGCCGGGGCGATGGTATGCGCTGGACGGGGTGCCGGAACAGATCGACCTCATCATCATCGATGGTCCGCCCTGGAGCGTCCATCCGCTCGTGCGCGGCGCGGCGGACAGCCTGTTCGCACGATTGTCGCCCCAGGGCGTCGTGCTGCTCGACGATGCGGCGCGGCCCGGCGAGCGACTGGTCGCGCGCCGGTGGCGTAAACGCTGGCCCCATATCGACTTTCGGTTGGTGAAGGACGGGACCAAGGGCACACTGGTCGGTCGTCGGCGCGACATCTCCGTGCCGGTCGCCAATGATAATGACCGCGGCCGGACCTGGCGTCATGTCCAGCGCGCTGCGGGGATTGCGGCGTTGATCGGGGCGGGATGGATCGCGCGCGGCGAACTCGGCGAATTTCCGCAGGCCGCGCAAGCGAGCAGTTTCCTTGACGAGGCGGCCGCATCTCGCCGCGCGGGACTGCTGCGTCAGGCGATGGCGTCGCAGGTGGAAAGCGCGACCCTCAATCCCCAGGAAATCGAAGCGGCGACAGGCATTGTCCTGCCCGACCTTCCTCGCGACTGGCGGATCACCGACGTGCAACTATTCCCCACGTCCGACAGCCCCGCCATCGCCATGTCACTGGAAACGCCGCGTGGCGAACATCTGTCCTTCTTTGCCGACCGGGCCGAGACACCGGCCGAGGCCAAGCCGCTTATCGAGCGCCGCGCCGCCGACGTCGTCGCCTATTGGGAGGTCGGCACCATGGCCTATGCCTTGACCGGACAGGCCGCACCGGCGCGGATCATGGAACTGGCCGGGTCCGTCGCGCCAGCGGGCTGAAGGAGCCATTGAGGGCGACAAGGCAGGCTGCTAAGCGCCCGTCATGGCGGATGACAGCAGCACTCCCAACACGCGGCCGGCGCTTGGCAATCTGGCGATGCTCTGGCGGTTCGCCCGCCGCTATCCCGGCAGGATCGCGGGCGCGCTGATCGCCCTTATCGTGTCGTCGGCGGCGACCCTCGCCATTCCCAACGGGTTTCGCCTGGTCATCGACAAGGGGTTCATGGGCGGCGGCGATATCGGCCGCTGGTTCGAATATCTGCTGATGATCGTGGTCGTGCTGGCGCTGGCCAGCGCGCTGCGCTTCTATTTCGTATCCTGGCTGGGCGAGCGCGTGGTGGCCGACATACGCTGCGCGACGCAGGCTAATCTGCTGCGGCAGGCGCCCCGTTTCTTTGAAGAAAATCGCCCCTCTGAGATCGCGTCGCGCATGACCGCCGACACCGCGATCGTGGAGCAGATCGTCGGCTCCACCGTATCGGTGGCGCTGCGCAACATGGTGACGGCGATTGGCGGCTTGGTCTATCTGTTTGCCTTGGCCCCCAAGCTGGCCGGACTGTTACTGCTGGGCATTCCGATCGTGCTGCTGGTGCTGATCGGCCTTGCGCGCAAAGTCCGTGCCTTGTCGCGCGCCAGCCAGGATCGGCTCGCTGACATTGGCAGCGCCGCGACCGAAGTGCTGGGGGCGATGAAGATCGTCCAGGCCTTTGGTCAGGAAGAGCGGGAGGCAGCGCGGTTTCGCGCCACCGTCGAGCGCGGCTTTGCGACGGCACGGCAACGCATCCGGCTGCGGGCGATGATGACGGCCGTCGCCTTTGCGCTGATCTTCGGGGCGATTACCGGCGTCATGTGGCTGGGTGCGATCGACGTGGCTGCCGGGCGGCTGTCTGGGGGCAGCATCGCCGCCTTCGTTCTGACCGGCGGGCTGGTCGCCGGCGCGTTCGGTTCATTATCGGAAAGCTGGGGCGACTTGCTGCGCGGCGCGGGCGCGGCGAGCCGGCTGGGCGAACTCATGACGGCGTTGCCCGACATCAGCCCCCCTTCCCGGACCCACATGCTTCCTGCCATGGAGCGGGGCGCGCGCCTGACCTTCGATCAGGTTCGGTTTCATTACCCGACGCGGCCTGACCAAGCGGCGCTGCATGGGATCGACCTCGACATCCATCCAGGCGAGACGGTCGCGGTAGTTGGGCCTTCGGGCGCCGGCAAATCAACGCTGATCCAGCTGGCGCTGCGCTTTTACGATCCCGATTCGGGGGCAGTCCGTTTAAACGGCGTGGCCCTGCCGGATCTGGCCCCGGCTGAACTCCGTGCGATGATGGCGATGGTGCCGCAGGACAGCGTCATCTTTGCTGCGTCTGCGCGCGACAATCTGCGCTATGGGCGCTGGGGCGCGAGCGACGCGCAAATATGGGATGCGGCGCGGGCAGCCAATGCGGACGCCTTCCTGCGGGATCTACCACAAGGGCTGGACAGTTTCCTGGGCGAAGGCGGTGCGCGCCTGTCCGGTGGCCAGCGCCAGCGGATCGCCATTGCGCGCGCCCTGCTGCGCGATGCGTCCATCCTGCTGCTGGACGAGGCGACCTCGGCGCTGGACGCCGAATCCGAACGGCTGGTGCAGGACGCATTGGCGACATTGATGCAGGGGCGCACAACCATCGTCATCGCCCATCGGCTGGCGACGGTGCGCGCGGCCGATCGTATCATCGTGATGGATGAGGGACGCATCGTCGAGGAGGGCGATCATGCGACGCTGCTTGCACGCGATGGCCTCTATGCCCGCCTGGCGCGGTTGCAATTTCAGGATGGCATCAGCAACTGAATGATGGCGGTCAGGCGTCCGCCTGCCGCCGGCCGATCTGCACCACATGATCCAGTATCGCCGGGTGTAATGGCCGCTCAAAGCTGCAGCCTGATTCATGGCCGCGTGTCCACAAAACGCGCGCACGCCGCCCTTCAAAGCCCGGTAGCATGAGCCACAGGTCGTCGCCGGGGCGTAATTTCATGAAGCTTTGCAGCCGGAAGCCCGTGATCGACAGATCCGCGATATGGCTGCTGAACCAGGTTTCGCCAGGACGACGGACCCTGATGCCGATCTGGACGACCCGTCGATCCGCATTGCGGCGTTTGCGATCCTGTTCAAATTGCGGGTCGGCGCTCATGATCAGTCCTTTGCAAGACAATCGCGCAAATCGGTAAGCAAAATATTAAACCGCTACGCAGGCGCAACGGCTTGGTGCGCTTGCAAAAAAAGGGCCGCCATTGGCGACCCTTGATCCGTGCAATAATTCTCAGGCAATTTCAGACAATAAGCGCGAAGGGGAAGTCCTCGTAAGTGCGCGTCAGGTCCAAAAATCAGCCTTTAGAAATTGCCATATTGTTCGTTGCCGACGAAACCCAGCTTGGTGACGCCTGCGCGCTTGATTTCCGCAAGCACCGAATCGACGACCACATAACGGGTCTGCGCATCCGGCTGGAACTGAAGTTCCGGTTCGACCGGCAGGCGCAGCGACTGCTGCAGATACTGACGCAAAGTCAGCAGGTCGATCGGCGAACCGTTCCAGGTGATGACGCCACCGGCGTCGATCGCGACCTTGTTCTTGACCGGATCGATCACGCTGTCAGACGGCGGCGCATTTTGCGGCAGGTCGATCTTCACCGCGTGGGTCTGGATCGGAATGGTGATGATGAACATGATGAGCAGAACGAGCATGACGTCGATCAACGGCGTCGTGTTCATTTCCACCATCGGTTCGCCATCTTCGGAGCCGGCACTCATTGCCATGGGGATTTCTCCTTCTTCAACCGATCAGAGGCGGACGGTGCCCGAACCGGGTTCCGGTTCGGAGATGAAGCCCACGCGGGGGAAACCGGCGCGCTGCATCGTGTAGATGGTGCCGCCAATGCACCGATAGGGTGTATTGATGTCGCCGCGGATATGCACTTCGGGCAGATCTTCGGGCTTCAGATTTTCGACGCCACCCGCCTTCTTGATGTCCGCCTCAAGCTTGGCGACGGCGCGGTCGAGCAGTTCGCTCGACGTCACCGGCGCCATGCCCCAGAAAACCGCACAGCTGCCGTCGGCGGCCTGCGTGATCGACAGGGAGACATTTTCCGGCTTCGTCGTGGTCGGCTCGAACTCAACCTTGGGAAGCTGCAGCTCAACCGTCTGGACGACGACCGGGACCGCGATGAGAAAGATGATGAGCAACACCAGCATGACGTCGACGAGCGGCGTCGTGTTGATGTCGGACATCGGCTTGTCGTCACCGCCGTCGGAGCCAACACTCATTGCCATTGATATTATCCTAACCTTGGTGTCGATGGCCGCCCATCAGTCTGGGAGACGAGTATGGGAGCCATGGTCGGCGGGGAACCGGGCGGTCGCAGCCGCCACCCGATTCCCGCAACCGTCGTCTTGAGACCGATCAGGCCTTGGTCGGCGTAGCGGCCGGCTTGGCGACCGGGGCGCCGGGCGCGGCAGCAACGGTCGGCTTCACGGCGCCGTCCGAAACCAGATAGGCCAGCAGATCGACGGTGAAGCCGTTCAGCTGCTCGGCGATCGCCTTGTTGCGGCGCTGCAGGAAGTTGTAAGCAAGCACCGCGGGAACGGCGACGGCCAGACCCAGGGCGGTCATGATCAGCGCTTCACCGACCGGGCCGGCAACGGCGTCGATCGAAGCCTGACCGGCGGCGCCGATCTTGATGAGCGCGCGATAGATGCCGATAACCGTACCAAACAGACCGATGAACGGCGAGGTCGAACCCACGGTTGCGAGGAACGCCAGGCCGCCATTCAGCGACGAGTTGATCGCGCCTTCCGAACGGGCGAGCGAGCCGTGCAGCCAGTCATGCGCTTCGACCGGATCCTTCAGCTTGCCATGCTCTTCCTGCGCCTTGATGCCGTCGTCGACGATCTGCTTGTAGGCGGAGTTCTTTTCGAGCTTGGCCGAGGCTTCGCGCAGCGAGGCCGAACGCCAGAAGGTCGCGCGGATCTTCTTGCCCTGATTGATCACCTTCTGCTGTTCGATCAGCTTGGTGAACAGAATGTAGAAAGTGCCGACCGACATGGCGCACAGGATGATGAATACGGTCCAGGCGATGGTGCCGCCCTGTTCAAGGGCTTCCATCAGGCCATACGGGTTTTCGGCCTGGGGAGCCGCAGCTGCGAGATACATCAACATGTTCAAGACTTCCCTCTCAATGAGATCAAGCGGGGGAAAGGCGGCGCCGGGCGCGCGCCTTGCCCATTTGGATTATTCAGGCAGACGCCAGGTGATGCGCCCAGTGTAGGTGTCGGGCATCTCCTTGCCATCGGATCCCTTCGCCGGCTTGAAGCGCGCGCGGCGCGGCAGCAGACGACAGGTTGCCTCGTCGAGATCGCTATGGCCGGTCGAAGAGGTGATGGTGCAGTTGGTCACCCGACCGTCCGCGCCGATGTCCAGGCGGAACCCAGCGGTACCCGAGCGTTCTTCACGCTGAGCGCGGCTAGGATAATCCGCGTCACTCAGCCACGACCCAGGATTGCCACGTGGCGAAGCGCGCGATGCCGCAACGGGCGGCGGCGGCGGAGCCGGCGGCGGTGGCGGCGGAGCAGCGACCGGAACCGGGTTGAACACCGGGGGCGGCGTCCGCACGGTCTGGATCGGCGGCGCAGGCGCCGGGGTCCGGACGATAGGCGGCGGGGCAACGACCGGCGGCGGCTCGACCGGCTGGTCTGGCGGCGGCGGCGGCGGTTCCTCGTCAGGTGGCGGGGGCTCCTCCTTCACGTCGATCACGTTCAGCTGTTCCGCCGCCTTTTTGACATATTTCATGCCAAGACCGGTGACGAAGGCATAGCCGAGAACAGCGTGAATCAGGGCGACGATGACGATCGATATCGTGCGACTCGATCCTTGCGAGTGGTCAGCATAGGCCATTCGGCAACGACACTCCTTAACTCATCTTACCAGTGGTTTATACAAATCAGCCAAAAACGACCCAAGCTGTCCGGGCTTATCCCGGCCACCTTTGGCCCCTGTCCGTTCATTTGCTACCGAGCGAACTCCTATCGCGACGCATCGTGGCACGCAAACGCTTTATCGTTATCTTCATTTGCGTTTACCATTTCCTATCAGAAACACTTGCCTGTGACATTCCCGCCACGGGCTGAAAATACAGGACGAAGCAGTAGATGAAACCCGCCACTTACCGTTGCAGCCTGATGCTGGCCTGCCTCATTTCCGCCGCACCTTCCGGGGTTTCTCCGACATTTGCACAAGACACTCCGATGGTAACGTCATCATCGGAGGCGTCAACGCGCGATGTCGGGGGATTAACCTATGCGGACGTCGTGGACCTTGCCGAACAGGCGCCGCTGGTCGCCCATGTGCGGATTCGCAACAGCATCGCGCTAAAGCCGGATCGGGCAACAGGCGTGCAGAAAGGGCATCGGCGCGTCTATATCGAAGCGGAAACCCTTGGCCTGATTCGCGGCGAAGGCGGCATCAGCCCCAGCGTCACCTATCTCTATGACGCCCCGCTCGACGGGCGTGGCAAGCTGCCCAAGCTCAAGAAGGACGAGGTGATCATCTTTGCCCGTGCCGGGGGGAAGCCCGGCGAAGTCCAGTTGGTGGCGCCTGACGCCCAGCTTCCGACGACACCCCAGGCTGTCGCGCGCATCCGCACGATCCTGTCCGCACTGGTCGCCCCCGATGCGCCGCCCCGTATCCTCGGCCCCGGCGAAGCCTTCCATGTTGCGGGCACCATCGCCGGGGAAAGCGAGACGCAGATATTCCTGCGGACGGAAACAGGCGATCCCGTGTCGCTTTCGATCCTGCGACGGCCGGGACAGGCACCGCGCTGGGCCGTGGCGCTGGGCGAGATCGTGGACGAGGCCGCCCGCCCGCCCGAGGAGGGCAGCCTGCTTTGGTATCGCCTCGCCTGCGGCCTGCCGCCCGTCCTGCCGCCGCAATCGGTCCGCACCCTCTCGCCTTCCGACGCCCAGGCCGCGCGCGCGGATTATCAATTGGTGATCGCCGCGCTCGGCTCCTGCCGCCGGAACCGCAGCGTCGGATAAGGGCGCTTTTCCTTGGACAGGCGGGCAGACATGGCTATCAGCACGGCATTGGGAACCAGAAGGAAAGCCGCCGCCATGACCAATCTGCACCGCCATGCCCCGTTGCGCGTCGCGCTCGTCGGCCTCGGTACGGTGGGTGGCGGCGTTATCCGGTTGCTGGAAACCAATGGCGACCTGATCGCCCGCCGCGCCGGCTGCCCGATACAGATCGTTGCCATATCCGCGCGCGACCGCAGCAAGGATCGCGGCGTCGATCTTTCACCCTATGAGTGGGTGGATGACATGACCACGCTGGCGGCTCGCGACGATGTCGATGTCGTGGTGGAATTGATCGGCGGCGCGGATGGCCCGGCGCTGACCCTGGCGCGCCAGTGCCTCAACGCAGGCAAGCCGTTCGTGACCGCCAACAAGGCGATGCTGGCGCATCACGGCCTGGATCTCGCCCGGCTGGCCGAAACGGGCGGTATCGCGCTCAAATATGAAGCCGCGGTCGCGGGCGGCATTCCGGTCATCAAGGGCATGCGCGAAGGCGCTGCGGCCAATGAGATCAGCCGCGTCTACGGCATCTTGAACGGCACCTGCAATTACATCCTGACCACGATGGAAAAGGAGGGGCGCAGTTTCGACGATGTGCTCAAGGAAGCGCAGGACCTCGGCTTTGCCGAGGCCGATCCCGGTATCGACATCGACGGGGTGGACGCCGCGCACAAACTGTCGATCCTGGCCAGCCTGGCCTTCGGGACCGAACTAGATTTCGATGCGGTGGCGACCACCGGCATCCGCCACGTCATCGCCGCCGACATCGCGGAAGCCGCAGCACTGGGCTATCGCATTCGCTTGGTCGGCATGGCCCAGAACGCCCCGGACGACGGCCCGGACGGCGGCCTGTTCCAGCGCGTCCATCCCATGCTGGTGCCGCTCGATCATCCGCTGTCCCATGTCGACGGATCGCTGAATGCGGTGGTGGCGGAGGGTAATTTCGTCGGCCGCCTTTTCTTCCAAGGACGGGGCGCTGGCGATGGTCCCACCGCATCGGCCGTCGTCGCGGACCTGATCGACGTGGCGCGCGACGAATATGGCGACGCCTTCGCCATGCCGGTCGCCGCGCTGGCCCCCCACAAGACGGCCGATGCCGGCGCGCGCGTGGGCCGCGCCTATCTGCGGTTCCGGGTCAAGGACCGTCCCGGCGTTCTGGCGGAGATTGCGGCGGCGACCCGCGACGCAGGCGTGTCGATTGAAAGCATGATCCAGCGCGGCGCCAATCAGGAAGATGGCGTGCTGGTGGCGATCGTCACCCATGCAGGCGCGGAACAATGTGTGCGCGACACGCTGGAGCGATTGAGCGGATCGGACAGCCTGCTTGAAGCGCCGATGGTGATGCACATCTTGGACTAAGCGCAGGTCAGCGCGGCGTCGCGCCGCGAAATTTTTCGGGCAAGGGCGGTGGCGACGCAACATCGGCATCGGGATCAATCAGGAGCGTTGCACCCTTTCCGAGCATGTCGATGACCTTGATCGCGTTCAACCCGCCAACACAGCCCGCTCCCTGCCCGCCGACCACGCCGCACGCCCCTTGCCGCACCGGCGCGGCCGATGCGCGCGGTGCGTCGCCAACAACGATGCGGCCCTCGTCAGTCTCCCTGGGCAATGGCAAGCGCTGACGCGCGTTGCGCTCTGCGCGGTTGCCGCACACCACGATGCCCCCACCACTGCGATCGCAGGGCTTGAGCACCTGCGTCTTGGCCCGATAGGCTGCCATCGGATCGGGTCTGTCCTGCGCCTGCCCCCTGCCCGGCGACAGCAGCATCAAAGTGAAAAGAAGAGCTGCCAGGCGCATGCGATCACACGATCATTCGATCATGGCCGAATGAGGGCCATGCTCGACAAGGCGGCAGCGAGCGCCTATCGGCGGGGCAATAGAAAAGAGAAGAGGATGTGATGGAACAGGCAGGCGCGAACCTGGACCGGGTATTGGTGCTGGAGATGGTCCGCGTGACCGAAGCTGCGGCGATCGCAGCGTCCCGGCTGATCGGGCGCGGTGATGAAAAGGCCGCCGACGCCGCCGCGGTCGAAGCCATGCGCCTGGCTTTCAACGATCTCTACATGGATGGCACCGTCGTGATCGGCGAAGGCGAGCGAGACGAAGCGCCGATGCTTTATATCGGCGAGAAGGTCGGCAGCGCGATCGGCAAGGGACCACGGATCGACATTGCGCTGGACCCGCTGGAGGGCACCACCATCACTGCCAAGGCGGGGCCGAACGCGCTTGCCGTGCTGGCCATCGCAGAGGAAGGCGGGCTGCTCAACGCGCCGGACGTCTATATGGACAAGCTGGCCGTGGGTCCGGGCTATCCCGACGGGGTCATCGATCTGGATCGGTCCGTCCGCGACAATGTCTCGGCGGTGGCGGCGGCCAAGGGCGTCGAGCCGCATGAGATCATCGTGTGCGTGCTCGATCGCCCGCGTCATGAGAAGCTGATCACCGAATTGCGCGCGATCGGATGCGGCATCATGCTGATCCCCGATGGCGACGTGGCTGGCGTCATCGCGACGACTGATCCGGAAACCACGATAGACATGTATATGGGATCAGGCGGTGCGCCCGAGGGGGTGCTTGCCTGCGCTGCGCTGCGCTGCGTCGGCGGCCAGTTCAAGGGCCGCCTGCTCTTCCGCAACGACGATGAACGCCAACGCGCGCGCAAATGGGGCATCACCGATTTCGAAAAAATCTACGACCTCAAGGATCTGGCCAAGGGCGATTGCATCTTTGCCGCGACGGGCGTGACCGACGGCTCGCTGCTCGACGGGGTCAAGCGGCTACCCGGCGGCAAGCTGACGACGGAGAGCGTGGTGATGCGCGCCAGCACCGGCACCGTGCGCTGGGTAAAAGGCGAACATCGCACGCGCGAGCCGTCAGAAAAAGGCTGAACCAGCGCCCATTGCCCCGATGAACGTCTAGTGGCTGGCCCGGTGATTGAGATCATGGCCAAGCGCCAGGATGCCGACGCCGATCAGCGTGTAGACGCTTTCCTGCAACCCATGATCCATCGTCAGCGCGCCCGTCATGACGCCGAGGCCCAGCGATCCGACAGCGGCCGGCATCATGAAGCCATGGACGATCGCCCCATGCCCCAGTGCAATCGCGCCGAGCGCTATGGCGATTACCAGACCGGCCTCATGAAAGATCGGGCTTTCGAAAATCCCGCCGGCCGACGCAAGCAACCCAAGCACGACGGCAGTCGCGAAACAATGGGCGACGCACAGGCCCGATACTGCGATCGCGAGGCGATCGAGTCGTCCGGAGACGAGGGCTTGGCGGAGGCTGTGCGACATGGTCCCGGCTACATAGGCCAGCCCGGATCAAGTTACAACATATCATTGCGAATTAAACGAGGTCGCGAATATCGGGCTAGGCAGCCAGGCGAAGGCAATTGCGGCCACTATGTTTCGCATCATACAAAGCGCGGTCCGCAGCCTCCAGCATCGCCGATCGGGTCGACCCGCCATCCAGCTGCACCAGCCCGGCGCTGAAGGTCACGGCGATTGCGTCGGCCTGATCGTTGACGCTGATCGGCGCCGCAAGCCGCTGGCGCAGCCGGTCGCACAATTGACTGGCATCGCGCCGGTCGCAATCGGCGAGCAGGATCGCGAATTCTTCGCCCCCCAGCCGCCCGATGCTGTCCCCGTCCCGCAATTCGGGCAGGATGCGCTGCACGAAACTGGTCAGGACACGGTCGCCCCCGCCATGGCCGTAGCGATCATTGACCGCCTTAAAATGATCGAGGTCGATCAGCAGCAGGCAGGACCGCGCCCCATCGGCCGCGCGCAGCATTTCAGCGTCCAGCTTGTCCAGAAAGGCGCGGCGGCTGTCCGCGCCAGTCAATGCGTCGTGCGCAGCCACCTGTTGCAGCGCGCGCTGGCGGGCCTTGTGCCGGGATATGTCGCGGATCATGCTGACGACGCCAACCGGTTGGCCGCGTTCGTCCACGACCGCTCGGCTGACCATTTCGCAACAATCCAGATCGCTCAACGCCGTCAGCGGGCGGAATTCCGCCTGCTGGACACTGCCGGGCTGCGCCAGCGCCTGCGCATGGATTGTCTGCACGGCTTCCCGGTCCTGCGCATCGACTAGTTCGGTCACGCTCTGCCCCACCAAAAGCGCGGGGGCGCAGCCAATCATGTCCTGTGCCGATGGAGACGCATATTCGACCGTGCCAGAAAGACTGATGTTCAGCACGACATCGCCGCTATGTTCAGCAATGGCGCGAAAGCGCGATTCGCTTTCCTGCAACATCTGGAACAGGCGGCGGCGCCCGTTCAGTTCGGCCGCAACAGGCATCGACAGCAGGAAACTGAGCGCCAGATAAAATTGAAACGCCAGCACCCGCTCGCCCGTCGACAGCGGAATCAGCATCAGTGGGCCCGTGTCCGACATCGTCGCCACCCCGCCGATCACCGCCAGGATGACGATGGACGCAGCCGCTCCGATATGCCCCACGCGAAAGGCGATCAGGACAAGCGGCAGCATCGGCGCGAACAGCATGGGATAACGCGCCCAGTAAAAGACATGCACCGTCACCAGCGTGAACAGGGCAAGCAGGATCAGCGCCTCGATCTTAACCGCCTTGGGCGTATCGCGCAGCCAGCGCGACCATTCGCCCTGAAGCAGCAATATGACGACCGGCGTGCAGGTCAGGCCGCCCAGTGCATGACCCGAATACCATTGCAGCCAGGATGCACTGAAGCCGACCGGCGTGGTCGCCGACGCGACCGCCGCAGCGGCCACACCCGTGACGATGTCCGCCACGCCGCACAGCGCGAGGATGAACACCACCAGGGGTTTGAAAGACCCCGTGACGACATCATCCTTGAGCAAAGATCGGCAGATCACCGCCACGATCAGCGATTCGCTGACGTTGATCAGGGCCATCGGCGCCGCTGCGACAGGGCCGATGCCGAACAAGGCAGTCGCGATGGCGCTCGCAATGGCGCAGGCAACGACCGCCCTTGGCCAATAGGATGTGCGGGTGGTCAGCAATTCCGCCATGAGGAACGCATTGGCGATCCAGATGAAAGCCAGCCCCCCTTCGAAGCGTGAAATCGACACGGTGAAGCTCGCCGCCGCGAAATAGACGCAGCCGGTTATGACGGGCGCAAAAGGCGATTGAGGACTACGAAGAGAAAACCGCGACATGGTGCGTGGGACGATAGGGCGGCATCCTTAATTTTTCGCTCACGATGCTGCCTTCGCCGCCCGCAAAAGCGCGCGCCAAGTCGCAAGTCTCGCCGCTCGCAGCTGCGCGTCCATGCCGGGTTGAAACCGCCGCCGACTGGGCATGATCGCCGCCGCGTCCTCCAATGTGGCGTGCAGACCCGATCCAACCGCAGCCAGCATCGCGGCGCCCCGCGCGGTGGTTTCGACATCGGTGGGACGCTCGACAGGCAGGTTCAGCATGTCGGCCAGATCCTGCGCGATCCAGTCATTGGCGCTCATGCCCCCATCAATGCGCAAATCCGTCCATGGCGCACCATCGGCGGCGAAGGCCGTGGCCAGATCGTGCAGCTGATGCGCCATCGATTCGAGCGCAGCCCGCACAATGTGCGCGCGGGTCGTGCCTTGTGTCAGGCCAGCTATCACCCCGCGCGCGTCGGGCCGCCAGTGTGGCGCGCCAAGGCCCGACAAGGCGGGCAGCAAGGACACGCCGCCATTATCGGGGACGGAGCGGGCCAAAGCCTCTGTGTCTTCCGCCGCTTGGATCAGCCCCAATTCGTCCCGCAGCCATTTGATGAGGCTGCCCGCAACGAAAATCGACCCTTCGAGCGCATAGCGGCGCTGACCGCCCAGCTGGCACAAGATGGTGCCGAGCAGCCGGTTTTCCGATCGGGGCGGGACCGTACCGGTCGGCGTCAGGATGAAGGCGCCGGTGCCCAGCGTCGCCTTGGCTTGTCCCGGAGACAGGCAGCCTTGCCCGATCGTTGCTGACTGCTGATCGCCGGCAAGGCCGCAGATCGGAATCGATCCGCCGAGCAGGGCAAGGCTGGTCGGGCCGAAATGACCAGCATTGTCGACGATGTCGGGAAGCGCTGCGATCGGTACGCCAAACAGGTCGCATAATTCCCGATCCCAGCTTGCGCCATCGAGCGCCAGCAATTGCGTGCGGCTGGCGTTGCTCGCGTCGCTGATATGCAGGCCGCCGGTCAAGTTCCAGACCAGCCAGCTTTCGACCGTGCCGAACGCCAGAGCATCGCCGGCCTGTATGACCGCTGGCTCATGATCCATCAGCCAGCGCATCTTGGTGGCGGAAAAATAAGGGTCGATGACCAGGCCAGTCCGCCTCTGGACCATCTCCTCATGCCCCGCCTCACGCAAAGCCTGGCATTGGTCGGCAGTGCGACGATCCTGCCAGACGATTGCCGGGGCGATCGGCTGGCCGTTGCGCTTGTCCCAGGCTATAACGGTTTCCCGCTGGTTGGTGATGCCGATGGCGGCAATGCGGTCCGCACCACCCGCCCTGGCCACCATGTCGCGTGCGCAGGCCAGGCTTAGCGCCCATATCTCGGCGGCATCCTGCTCGACCCAGCCGGGCCGGGGAAAGAATTGGCTGAGCGCGCGCTGCGCCGTCGCAATACGCCTGCCATCGGGAGTATAGAGCATGGCGCGGGTCGATGTGGTGCCCGCATCCAGCACCAGCAATCTGGCCTCCTTCATCGCCTCCCCCTTACCCAGCGTTCCAGCCTGGCTACCTGGTCCGGTGTAAAGCGCAGGCCGAGCTTGGTGCGCCGCCACAGCATATCTTCAGTGGTGCGTGCCCACTCCCGCTCAATCTGCCAGACCGCCTCCGCCTCGGTAAAGCCGACGCCGAAAGCGACGCCAAGATCGCTCCATTCGCGCGCCCTCCGGAGCCAGGTCCAGGCGTCGGTTCCATAAGCGCGGCCAATGCGGTCGACGCTGGCAGCATCCAGAAACGGATAATCCTGCGCCAGCCTGTCCAGCAGCGCGGGCAATCCGGTCATCGCGAAATCACCGCCGGGCAATGGCGCGTTTGCGGTCCAGTCGCCACCACGGAGCATGGGGAGCAGCGGCTGGAGTCTCTCGACAGCCTCGGCCGCCAGATGCCGGTAGGTGGTGATCTTGCCCCCCAGCACATGCAGCGCCGGGGCCTCGCCCTCCCCGCCTTCGTCAAGCTCCAGCTGATAGCCCCGCGTTGCCGCCTCCGGCCGATCGGAGCCATCGTCGATCAGCGGCCTGACGCCGGCATAGCTCCACACCACATCGTCCGGCGTGACTGGCTGGGCGAAATAGCGGCCGGCGGCGGCGCAAAGATAGGCCACTTCCTGCGCGCTTGCCACGATCCTATCGTTTTCGCTGTCATGATCCTGGTCGGTGGTGCCGATCAGCGTGAAATCGCGCTCATAGGGGATGGCGAAGAAAATGCGGCCGTCAGGCAGTTGGAAGAAATAGGAAAAATTGTGGTCGAACAGACGCGGCACGACGATATGCGACCCGCGCACCAGCCGCATTTTTCGACCTGCCAGCCCTTCCCCCGCGCCCGGCAGAGCCAGAACCGATGGGCCGGTGGCGTTGACGATCGCGCGGGCGTGGAAATGCAGCGCTGCGCCGTCCATCGTGCGCGCGTCGATTGCCCAAAGCGCGCCCTCGCGCTGCAACCCGACAAGTTGCGTCCGGGTCTGTACAGATGCGCCACGATCCGCAGCGTCGCGCGCGTTGAGCAGCACCAGCCGGGCATCATCGACCCAGCCGTCGGAATAGCAATAGCCGGTGGAAAAACCTGGTTTCAGCGGCTGCCCGGCGACATGACGGCGCAGGTCGATGCTTCGCGTCGCCGGCAAGGCCCGCCGCCCGCCAAGATGATCATAGACGAACAGACCCAGGCGCAGCAGCCAGCGCGGGCGCAGGCCTGGAGTCCAGGGAAGGACAAACCGCATCGGATGAATGATGTGCGGCGCGATCCGCCAGAGTCTTTCCCGTTCGGCCAACGCCTCGCGGACCAGGCCGAATTCGCGATGTTCCAGATAACGCAGCCCGCCATGGATCAGCTTGGTGGAGGCGGACGAGGTGCCCTGCGCCAGATCGCCTTGCTCCAGCAGCAGCACCTTCGCGCCCCGGCCCGCCGCATCGCGCGCGATGCCGCAGCCATTCACCCCACCGCCGATCACGGCAAGGTCATAGGGGGTAACGGTTTGGCTCTCCTGCGTCACACCGCTGGGTGTAGGCAGACGTGACGAGCATGGAAAGAGCGCAGCGTTAGCGCTTCGTCAGCCCAAGCGGCAAGCCACGCGGGAAATGGATCAGACGGTTCCCACCAAGATCCGTGAGGACAGCAAGTCTCTTTCGGCAGAACGGATAGGCTTAGGCCTTTTCCAGCGTGCACTGGAGCGGATGCTGGTTTTGACGGGCGAAATCCATCACCTGGTTCACCTTAGTTTCGGCAACCTCATAGCTGAAGATGCCGCAAATGCCGACGCCGCGTTGATGGACATGCAGCATGACGCGCGTGGCTTCCTCCATGTCCATGCGAAAGAAGCTTTGAAGGACATGCACCACAAATTCCATCGGGGTGTAATCATCGTTGAGCATCAGCACCTTGTAGAGCGACGGCTTCTTGGTGCGGGTGCGCGTACGGGTAGCAATGCCGACATTGGGTCCGCCGGGGCCCTCGCCCTGATCGTCCTGGTCCCGGCCCGCCATGTTCACGGGCCATGATGCGGTGATGAGACTGTTCATGATGCGCAAGGATATGGCGATTCGCCTCGATATGGCAAGGGGGCGACGGGACGTTTGCCGATCTACCCTCCCCCCCAAAAAGAATAGGGCGCCCCCTTCCCTATGGAAGAGGACGCCCTCGATCTGATATTTTCAGGCGGATCGCGCCGATCAGGCGGCGATCGACTTCACCTTGTCGGTGACCAGCGACATGCGCGCGGTCAGCGGCTGGGCGACGTCGCCGGCCAGCTTCATCATCGCTTCGCTGTTCTTCGCAGCTTCCTTGGTGAAGTCATCGAAGCTGCTGGAGAAAAGCTGGCTCTGAAGCTGGAAAAATTCGGTCGGCGTCTTGGCGGTGGCCAGGCTCTTGAACGAAGCGGTCGCCTTTTCGAAATTCTTGCGGGTGAAATCGACGGCTTCCTGGCCCATCATTTCCATGCCCTTGGCGGCGATCTTGCCGGATTCGACCATGGCTTCCATATTGCCCTTGGCCATATCGCTCATTTCCTCGACCGCCTTGGTCGACTTTTCGACATGGGCCTTGGCCTTGTCGTTGAAGTCCGCATAAGCGGTTTCAAACTTCGCCTTGGCATCTTCGGCGAACTTCTTTCCGGTTTCCATAACGTCGTTCATCATCTTGGTTCCTTCTGTCGCGGGCAGCGGATCGGTGGTGGCGGTTGCGGCCATTTCTGTCGGGCTCTTGATCATGGTGGAGGCGGGCGCGGTTGGCGGCGGCGGGGGTGCAGGAGGCGGCGCAGGCTTTGGCGCAGGTTCCGACTGCGGGTTGGTTTCAACCGGCTTGAGCGCACCTTCCGGCGCCTCCTTGGCCATTTTGCGCGGCGCCGGCTTCTTACGCGCCGGTTCCGCGCCGATCGCGGCTTCTGCCGCCATCAAGGCTTCGGCAGCCGACATAGTGGTCGACCCGGCTTTCGCGCGCGCTGTAGTCCTCGGTCCCTTGGGGGTATCGGCCATGACCATCCTCCGTTTGTTGCACTGCACAATAGAGAATGAAGTCGGGCTTTGCAAGTCTTATTGTGCGGTGCAGCAAAATTGGATCAACGGTTCGTCGCATTTTTAACGGAGGATGATCTGACGTTACGAAATGCGGGCGCTCAGCGCGCCTTCACGTAGCGGCCCGGCGCATCCTCGATTGCCTTCAACCGGCCCTTGCCGGGTATACGCGCGCCCTTGGCCGGCACCAGGCGCGGATTGATCTCGCCCAGCCAGGCGCGCCAGTCCGGCCACCAGCTACCCTTGGTCTCGACCGCCTCTTCCAGAAAGTGCGCAAGTGTGGGCTGCGCGTGCTCGCACGCCCAATATTGATATTTGCCAGCCGCCGGCGGATTGACCACGCCCGCGATATGACCCGATCCCGCCAGTAGAAAGCGCACCGGGCCGCCAAAATGCTCGGTCAGCTTCCATACGCTTTCCAGCGGCGCGATATGATCCTCCTTGCCCGCCTGAACATAGGCCGGGGTGCGGATGGCGCGCAGGTCGATCGGCGTGCCCGCGACGCTGATGGCGCCGGGCGTAACCAGCAGATTGTCGCGATACAGCTGCGTCAGATAATCCTTGTGCCAGCGCGCCGGCAGGTTGGTGGTGTCGCCATTCCAGTAGAGCAGGTCGAACGGCGGATAATCCATGCCCAGCAGATAATTGTTGACGACATAGTTCCAGATGAGGTCGCGCCCGCGCAACAGGTTGAATGTCGCGGCCATGTAGCGCCCGTCGAGAAAGCCTTGCGCCGACAATTGGTCGACCAGCTTCATCTGATCATCATCGACGAACAGGCTGAGGTCGCCGGCCTGGCTGAAATCCACCTGCGCCGTGAAGAAAGTCGCGCTCGCCACCTTGTCCGCTTCGCCCCGTGCGGCAAGCAGCGCCAGCGTCGCGGCCAGCGTCGTGCCCGCCACGCAATAGCCGATCGTATGCACGCTCTCCACGCCCAGCAGGTCGCGCACGGTATCGATCGCGTCGATTTGGCCGCCCAGAATATAATCGTCCCAGATCAGGTCCTTCATTGACGGGTCGGCCGATTTCCAGGACACGAGGAACACGCTGATCCCCTGATCCACCGCCCATTTGACGAAGCTTTTTTCGGGCGAAAGGTCGAGAATATAGAAGCGGTTGATCCAGGGCGGGAAGATGATGAGCGGGGTTTCCAACACCTCTTCGGTCGAAGGCGCGTAATGGATCAGCTGGTAGAGCGGAGTTTCGTGGATCACCTTGCCCGGCGTCGCGGCGATATTGCGGCCAAGCTCGAACTTCGTGCCATCGGTGTGCGTGAGCTGCCCCTTTTCCATGTCGGCCAGCATATGTTTGAGGCCGGTAAGCAGATTTTCGCCGCCGCTTTCGATCGTCTTGCGCATGACCTGCGGATTGGTGAGCGGGAAATTGCTGGGCGCCATGGCGTCGAGCAGACCGGTGGTGGCAAAGCGCAGCTTGGCCTTTTGCTTGGGATCAACGCCGTCGACCGCATCGGCCATCTTCATCAGATAATCGGACAGCAGCAGATAGCTCTGGCGAATGAGGTCATAGAAGGGATGTTCGGTCCACGCCGGGTCGGCAAAGCGCCGGTCCTTGGTCGCCGCAGGGCTGCTCTCCGGCGCGGGATCGGGCCGTTCGCGCAGCAGGCCGCCGGCATCCAGAAAACGCTGCCACAGCGCCAGCCCTTCGTCCGCGAAGCTGGTCTGGATGCGTGCAACCAGCGCAGGATCGAACGGCAGCGCATGGCCGGTCGATCCCGCCGCCTGCTCCAGCATCAATTGCTGGGCACGGCCCAGCACCTGCGTCCATTGCTGCATCTCTTCAAGGGTCGGCAGGCGGGGCTCCATGACGTTGCTTTTTCCCATGGCCACCATCCTCTTCCTGGCATTGCACGCGTCGCGGCTTTCGCTGGCATGTCCCGATCCGGCCGGTTATAGCCCGATTATGACACGCCAGCGGCGCGTCACGCACTATTCCCTACAGGATGCTTTCAGGAAAGCCCCAATAATGTCCGAAGAATTCTACCGCATGAAGCGCCTGCCGCCCTATGTCATCGCAGAAGTCAATGCGATGCGGGCCGCGGCGCGCGCGGCGGGCGAGGATATTATCGACCTGGGCATGGGCAATCCTGACCTGCCGCCGCCCGACCATGTCATCGACAAGCTGGTCGAAGTGGCGCGCAAGCCAAGCGCCCATGGCTATAGCCAGTCGCGCGGCATCCCTGGCCTTCGCAAGGCGCAGGCCAATTACTACGGCCGGCGCTTTGGCGTCGACATCGACCCGGAAACCGAGGTCGTCGTCACCATGGGATCGAAGGAGGGGCTGGCGAGTCTCGCCACCGCGATCACCGAGCCGGGCGACGTCGTGCTGGCCCCCAATCCCAGCTATCCGATCCATACTTTCGGCTTCATCATCGCCGGCGCGACGATCCGGTCGGTGCCCACGACGCCGGACGAAAATTATTTCCGATCGCTTGACCGCGCCATGGCCTTCACCGTGCCGCGCCCCTCGATCCTGGTGGTCAATTATCCGTCGAACCCGACGGCGGAGACGGTGGACCTCGCCTTTTACGAGCGCCTCGTCGCTTGGGCGAAGGAGAACAAGGTCTGGATCCTGTCTGACCTCGCTTATTCCGAGCTTTATTATGATGGCAATCCCACGCCGTCGATCCTGCAAGTGCCTGGCGCGAAGGACGTGGCGATCGAGTTTACATCGCTGTCCAAGACCTATTCCATGGCCGGATGGCGCATGGGCTTTGCCGTAGGGAACGCCAAGCTGATCGCGGCGATGACGCGGGTGAAATCCTATCTCGACTATGGCGCCTTCACGCCCATCCAGGCGGCGGCCTGCGCCGCGCTCAACGGGCCGCAGGATATCGTCGAGAAGAACCGCCTACTCTACCACAAGCGCCGCGACGTGCTGGTCGAAAGCTTCAGCCGGGCGGGCTGGGACATTCCCGCCGCGCGCGCGTCGATGTTCTGCTGGGCGCCGCTGCCGCCGGCGCTGAAGGACATGGGTAGTCTGGAATTTTCCAAGCAATTGCTCACCCACGCCAAGGTCGCGGTTGCCCCGGGCGTGGGCTATGGCGAGGACGGCGAGGGTTTCGTGCGCATCGCGATGGTGGAAAATGAACAGCGACTGCGACAGGCGGCGCGCAACATCAAAGCCTATCTGAAGTCGATGGGTATCAATACGCCGTCGTCAAAGGGCGCGGCCTGACCCGAGGCGCTGGAGTGATGGCATGAGCGGCATGATCCTGCTTCCCCAGGTCAGCCAGGTGGCGGCAACCATCCAACTGGCGGTCGCGCCGGTGTTCATGCTGGCGGGCCTGGGCGCGTTCCTCAACGTCTGCGCCGGGCGGCTGGCGCGAGTGATCGACCGGGCGCGCAAGGTCGAACAGAGCGTGCTGGTGACACGCGGGGGCGAACATGACCGGCTGGTCGCGGAAATCCGCGTGCTCGACAAGCGGATGAGCGTGGTCAACGGCGCGATCTTCCTGTCGGTCGCCTCTGGCTGCGCCATCTGCCTGGTCGTCATGCTGCTGTTCGCCGCCGAACTGTTCAACGCACATTTGGGCACCGCGATCGCGCTGATCTTCATCTTCGCGATGCTGCTTCAAACCGCCGCCTTCGCCACCTTCATCCAGGAAATAAGGCTGGCGTCGCGCACCATTCACATCCGCAACGAAGTGCTGTTCCACCAGGTCGAGGATGAGGATGATAGCGAGGCCCCGACCGGCGCATGACCAAATTCACCGTCAACGATCGCCCGGTCCAATATCGCATGGACCCCGACACGCCTTTGCTATGGGCGCTGCGCGACGCATCGAACCTCACCGGCACGAAATATGGGTGCGGCACGGGCGACTGCGGTGCCTGCACGGTCGATATTGACGGGGAAGCGGTGCGATCCTGCCAGATCAGCATCGCCAATGCCGAAGGACGGTTCGTCACCACCATCGAGGCGCTGTCACCCGATCGCGGCCACCCGCTGCAACAGGCCTTTGCCGCCGACAATGTGTCGCAATGTGGCTATTGCGTGCCGGGCGTCATCATGGCGGCTTCGGTCCTGCTGCGGCGAAACAGCAATCCGACCGACGAGCAGATCGACGCTGCGATCACCAATATCTGCCGCTGCGGCATCTATCCCCGGCTGCGGGGCGCGATCAAGCGCGCGGGCCGGATCATGCGGGGGGAGGAACGGATCGCCGCCGCCCCGCCGCCGGGCATCACGCCGGAGGAAGCAGCGCGCACCGTGCCAGCGCTGGGTCGATCGGCCAGTCCGGCCAAGCAGCGGCCTTAGCCCGTCGCCGGGCCGCGCGGCATGCTCAGTCCGGCTTGCCGATCACCGGCTCCAGCGCCTGCGCCAGCGTTGTGCCCGAATAGGGCTTCTTGACCAGCGTCACATGTTGAAACCGCGGCGGCAGTTCCAGCCCGTCGCCATAGCCGGTGGCGAAGATGAAGGGCACGCCCCTTTCCACCAGAAGGTCGGCAATGGGCAGGCTGTTCTCATGGCCCAGGTTGAAATCCAGCACAGCCAGGTCGACGGGCTGGAGCGCGATCGCTTCGCGCGCGCGTCCGACGCTGGCGGCGGTGAAGACCTCCGCGCCCAGGTCGCGCAGCGCATCCTCGCCATCCATGGCGATGATCATATTGTCCTCGACTAGCAGCACATGGCGATTGCGCAGCAAGCCCGGTGTGGCGGCAAGGATCGGTGCCGCGCAATCGCGCCCCACGCTATCGGGCAGCACCGACACCACATGGCGCGAGGGGATGCAGAAATGTGCCTCTATCCCGGCAAGCCGGTAATGGATTTCCGCATTCCCGCCCAGATCATAGGGGATGGATCGCTCGATCACAGTCGACCCGAAACCGCGCCGGGTTGGCGCGACGACGGGCGGACCGCCGCTTTCGGTCCAGTCGATCAGCAGGCTGCCATCTTCGTCCACGCGCCAGTCGATCGCTACGATGCCGCCATCGGACAGCGCGCCATACTTGGCGGCGTTGGTCAGCATTTCGTGGATGACGAGCGCCAGGACAGTGAAGCATCCGGGCGTCAGGAGCACATTGGGACCTGTCAACCGCACGCGATCGCTGCGTTCGGCCAGATAGGCGCCGGCTTCCACCTCAATAAGGTCGATCAGTCGCGCCGGGCTCCAGCGATCGGCGGTGATTTGGTCGTGGGCGCGGGCCAATGCGTGCACGCGGCTTTCCAATGTGCCGATAAAATCGTCGACCGACTGAGCACTCTCGCGCGTCTGGGAGATCAGCCCGCGAATGAGCGACAGGATGTTTCGGACGCGGTGATTGAGTTCGGCAATCAGCAATTCCTGCTTTTCGTTCGCCCGCTGCCGTTCGGCATCGGCCGAATCGGACAGGCGCAGGATCACCTCCAAAAGCGCGGTGCGCATCGCTTCGGCCACGCGCAGTTCAGCTGGCGCGAACGGCCGCGCCGTGCCCTTTACCAGTTCCGACCATTCCTCGAAACTCTTGCGCGGAGTCAGACGCGGGCCGTTCGGGCCATATTCGATATGCTTTTCCTGTTTGCCCGCCCACCGCACGGACCGCAGCTGTTCGGCGCGAAACAGCACGACATAATCGCGCGGCCGCCGCGAAATCGGAATGGCGAGCAGCCCCGCAGCCCGGTCGGCATGACGGGCCGCATCGGGAATGAGGCGCGTCAGATTGTCGGTGGTGAATATCTGGCTGGCCGCCGTCCGGTTGAGCATCGACACGATCGCGGCGAAGGCTGTTTCATCGGGCGTGAGACCCGACAGGCTGATATGCCCATCGATATAGACGCCCACGCCATCGGCCGGGATGGTGTCGAACATGATGTCGCCCAGCCAACGCGCGTTGGACAATAGTTCATGATCCTGCGCCACCGCCGACAGCAGCCGGTCGGCCACCTGCCGCGCCATGCCTTCATAATGCGCCGTTTCCGCGCGCTCGCGGCTTTCGAGCATCATCGAGAATATCTGGCCGAACAGTTCAGCGGCGCTGCGCTGCGCAAAGGTCGGCAATCGCGGCGCATAATGATGGCAGGCGAACAACCCCCAAAGCTTGCCACCGACGATGATGGAAATCGACAGCGACGCGCCGACGCCCATGTTGCGCAGATATTCGATATGGATGGGCGACACTGCGCGCGTCAGGCACAGCGACATGTCGAGCGCCGCGCCATGGGGGTCGAGCGCCGGCATGACCGGCACCGGATCCGCCTGCACATCGGCGATGATGCGGAATATGTTGCGCAGATACAGGGCGCGCGCCTGCGAGGGGATGTCGGAGGCAGGATAATGGAGGCCAAAGAAGCTTTCGATACCCGGCCGTAAGGCTTCTGCGACCACTTCGCCATCGCCGCCATCGGCGAAGCGATAGACCATGACGCGGTCGAAACCTGTAAGCGCGCGCACCTGCCGCGCGCCATCGCGCAGGAAGGCGGACATGGTTTCGGCCTGCGCCAGGCGCGACACCATGGAGCGGACGGTGCTGCTCGCCTCCATCTCGTCATGGCTGGCCGGTTCCGCTTCCACGATGACCGACTGGCCGGAAAAATGAACGGCCACATCGAATTCGGGCCCGTCCTTGATCAGCGGAATGGAAAACAACCGCTCGACCGAGTCCGGCCCGCGCAATAGCGTGATGCGATTGCGCAACGCGTGGATGGCATCGGTTTCGAAAATGTCCGCGATCGGGCGGCCCAGCATGTCATCGGGCGACAGGCCGATAAATTGCGCGCTGTTGGCCGAGGCCCGCGCGACCAGCCAGTCGGCCGTCAGCGCGATGAGAAAACCGAAAGGCTGCACCGCGCCCAGAATATGGATCGGCTCACGGTCGCAATTGCCCAGATCAACCGCAAAGTCGGAACCGGTCGCCTTGTCGCCAGGATCGCCCTCAGCCATGCGTCACCGCCTTCTGCGCTGTCGCGCCTTCGGCAAAAAGGGCGAAGGCGGCGAGCGCGCCCTGCACGGCATCGTTCAGCCAGCCTTCGCCGCCCTCCGCCGCAGCACCGTCAAGCGCGCGCTGGAAGGCCACCCATTCGCCCTTGCCATGGGTCGCGGACAGATAGGCGCTCGGCAGCCCGGCCCCTACCCGACGCGAAAGGAATGCCCCGCCCAGTCGCGACCCTTCCAGCGCATAGAGCAAGCCCCAGCGATAGCCGTCACTGGATTCAGCCGTGAGGCTGAGCGGTTCCGGCTGCGCAACGCCCAAGGCCGCAAGATCCTGCGCCAGCAACGGCATACGCGCCTGATCCGGACGCGCGGCCGGCTCCAGCGCCGACAGGGCGCGGCTGTGCGCACTCAAAAAATCGGCATAATCATCAGGCTGATCGAGGGAAAAACCAGCGAAAAGAGAATCGACCCGGTCGTGGCTCGCCATCGTCGCGTCTCGCAAGGCCTGACGGGTGCGGCCAGCATCGGGGGATTTCGTCACTCGGCAGTCCTAAAGGGGATGGGAAACAATGTCTTTAATCTGAATCAGCCACAACAAAGCCGTGCAGGCAGTTTCGACACACTAGCCCTTCGTTTTAAGCGTTACCTGCCCCAAAAGCCATATTGGGAAGCGAGATTCTTTCATATTGCTGACATCAAGGTTCAGCCATCGCTCACTGTATATCGGATATAAGTCGATCATCAGGGACAAAGTGTCCCTTTAAAGAAAGTGCTGGACCCATGTTCAAGAAGATCATGCTGGCAGGATTGATGAGCGCCACGGTGCTGGGCGGCATTACGCCCGTTTACGCGCAGGAGCGTGCCCCACGGGGCGAACGGGGTGTTCGCAATGGGGATGGCGCCGCCATGTCGCGGGGAAATCGTATGAGCCAGCCGCGTGGCGACGCAAACCGCGTGCCCAGAGCGCAACCTCGGGCCGAACAGCCGCGTCAGATGGCGCCGGCAAGGCCTGACAATCGCCTGCGCGGCGACGCCGCCCTTGCCGTCGATCAGGCGCGCGAGCGGCGCAATCGATGGCAGGCCGGGCGTGCCGATCGCCGCGCGGACCTCGACAACCGCCGCGAGGATCGCCGGGACTGGCGTTCGGATCAACGGGATCAACGCCGCGACGACCGGCAGGACTGGCGTGCGGATCGCCGCGATGACCGGCGGGATCGCCGCGAGGACCGTCGCGACTGGCGCTCCGACCGACGCGATGATCGGGCCGATTGGCGCAGTGATCGTCGCGACGCTCGACCGGGTGACTCTCGTCCGGGTGACTGGCGCTGGACGGGCGGGCGTGAGCGCGTCGACGTGCGCCGTTACGACAATCGGACGCGGTGGACCAACCAGCGCCGCTGGGACAATGGCTGGCGTCAGGACCGTCGTTATGACTGGCGCAGCTATCGCAACCGCTATGGCGATCGCTACCGGGTCGGTCGCTACTATGCGCCACGCGGGTGGTCCTATGGCTATCGCTCCTTTTCGGTCGGCTTCTTCCTGAACGACCTGCTCTACGCCAATAATTACTGGATCAACGATCCCTACGCCTATCGCCTGCCACCAGCATATGGCTCGCTGCGCTGGATACGCTATTATGACGATGCGCTCTTGGTCGATATTCGCGACGGCTATGTCGTTGATGTCATTCGCGACTTTTTCTGGTGAGGCTCTGATCGTCTGAACTTGCTGCTTCCTGAACTGGCCTTCAGGAGTCCCTGGCCCCGGCGCGGTGACGCGTCGGGGTCTTTTCATGGCCCGCCTCCCTGTGGCAGGGAAAAGGCATGACGGCCTCTTTTGACGCAGACCCCGCCGATGATGGCGGTATCGCTTCTCCCACGCGTGCAGCCATAGGCGATGCCGTGCGCGCACGGCTGGAACGCAATCCGATGGTCAGCCGCATCGAAACGCCGCATCTCGACATATTCGGCCGGCAGGATTTTCTTAGTCCGGACGAATGCGCGGGACTGCGCAGCCTGATCGATGCCCATGCGCAGCCCTCGACGCTGTTTTCCGGCAGCGCCAATGCCGACTATCGCACCAGCCACAGCGGTAATTTATCACCATGGGACCCGCTGGTCGAAACCATCACCGCGCGGATTTGCGCCCTCACTGGCCTGCCTGCGGCCCATGGCGAAACCTTGCAGGGGCAGCGCTACACCCAGGGCCAGGAATATAAGGTCCATTGCGACTATTTCCCGGTCGCGGCGGATTATTGGCAGAAGATGCGCGGCACCGGTGGGCAGCGGACCTGGACCGCGATGATCTATCTGTCCGCGGTGGACGCCGGGGGAGAGACTCATTTTCCGCAATGCGAATTCATGGTGCCGCCGGTCGAGGGCATGATCCTGATCTGGAACAATATGAATAGCGACGGCGCGCCCAACCGCTTCAGCCTGCATGCCGCCCGACCCGTGGAGCGCGGGACCAAATATGTCGTCACCAAATGGTTTCGCGAGCGGCCGTGGCGCTGATCGGCTGATACATATTGCGACATAAATGACTGGAATCTGACGGCGCCATTCCCGGTCCGTTCAGACGCACGGGGCCATATCTCTCCTTACTGGCGCAGGAACCGGAAAGCCAAGCCGACGGTTCGACGCCAAGCTGAATGGGAGACCAAAGATGCGTAAACTGATCCTATTGGGCCTGCTGGCCGCCACCGTCGTCCCCAGTGTCGCTTCGGCCCAGTCCTATGGCGAAGCGCGCCGCAGCGAGCGGCAACTGCGCGAGGAAAAGCGCGATCTGCGCCAGGCGCAGCGCTATGGCGATCGCCGTGACGTTCGCGAGCAGCGCCGCGACGTGCGCGAAGCCCGTCGCGAAGTGCGCGAGGACTGGCGCGACTATCGCCGCAGCCATCGCAACGTCTATCGGGGCGGCAACTGGCGCGCGCCCTTTCGCTACACCGCCTGGAATACCGGCGCGCGGCTACGTCCGGCTTATTACAGCTCGCGCTATTATATCGCCGACCCCTATCGCTATCGCCTGCCCCGCCCTGGCGCGAACCTGCGCTGGGTCCGCCACTATAACGACGTACTGCTGGTGAACGTCCGCACCGGACGGGTGATGCAGGTGCATCGCGGTTTCTTCTGGTAAGCCAGCATACCAATAGCGCAGCGGCCCCGCTCCATATGGAGCGGGGCCGCTTTGCTGCGCATATCATTCAGATTGGCATCATTCCGCCCTTGGCCGCGCCGCCCGTTGCCGGGCGCACGCGGCCGATAATGCGCGCGAAGCGCATCATCAGTCCGAAAGGGGGGTGGACCACAGGGGCAAACGCCGTTTTGCGGCCATTGTTCCCCCATGTTGCCGGATCAGGCGGCCAGCGCCTCCGCGATCAGCTTGCGGCTGTTTTCGATGCCGTAAAGGGCGATGAAACTGCCCATGCGCGGCCCCTGATCCGCGCCAAGCAGCGTCTGATACAGCGCCTTGAACCAGTCACGCAATTCGGCAAATCCGAACGCTTCGTCCTTGCCAATGGCGTAGACGATATTCTGTATGTCCTCCGCAGATGCGTTGGCGGGTAGCGCCGCCAATTCCTCGTCGAGCCGCTTGAGCGCCGCCGCCTCATGCGCTTCGGGCGCACGGCGCCGGAGCGTCGGCGCAACGAAATCGCGATGATAGGCGAGCGCATGACCGATCAGCGCATCCAGTTCCGGATAAGTATCGACGCTGGCGCCCGGCACATAATTTTGCAGATAGCCCCAGACCTGTTCGCGGCTCGCATCGCCCATGACGCCGACTAGGTTCAGCAGCAGGCCAAAGGTTACGGGCAGCTCGCCCTGCGGCAGCTTGCCGTCATGGATATGATGCACCGGGTTGCCGAGTTGCTGATCGATCGTCTGGCGCGGATAATTGCCGCGGAACTGCCAATATTCGTCCACAGCGCGCGGGATCACACCCATGTGCAGCTGCTTGGCCTTTTTGGGTTCGCGATAAGCGTAGAAGGCAAGGCTTTCCTGCGGGCCATAGGTCAGCCATTGCTCAAGGCTGAGGCCATTGCCCTTTGACTTGGAAATCTTCTCGCCCTTTTCGTCGAGGAACATTTCGTAGTTGAAGCCTTCGGGCGGGCGTCCGCCGAGCGCGCGGCAAATCTTGGACGATTGCGTGACAGAATCGATCAGGTCCTTGCCCGCCATTTCATAGTCGACGCCCAGCGCATACCAGCGCATCGCCCAGTCGACCTTCCATTGCAGCTTGGCGCCGCCCGACAGGATCGACTGTTCGATCGTCTCGCCCTCATCCTCGAAGCGCACCAGGCCCGCTTCCGCATCGATCACCTCGACGGGGACCTGAAGGACGATGCCGCTCCTGGGGCTGATCGGCAGGACGGGCGAATAGGTCGCCTGCCGTTCCTTGCGCAGCGTCGGCAGCATGATGTCCATGATCGCCTGGTAGCGCCGCAGCACCTGACGCAACGCATCGTCGAACGCGCCGGCCTGATAGCGCTCGGTCGCGGAAACAAATTCATAGTCGAAGCCGAAGCGGTCGAGAAATTCCCGCAGCATCGCATTATTATGATGGGCGAAACTTTCGAACTTTTCGAACGGATCGGGCACCTGCGTCAGCGGCTTTCCCAGATGCGCATTGAGCATCGCCTGGTTGGGCACATTGTCGGGCACCTTGCGCAGCCCGTCCATGTCGTCACTGAACGCCACCAAGCGCGTCGGAATATCCGACAGCGCGTGATAGGCATTGCGCACCATCGTCGTACGCAGCACTTCGTTAAATGTGCCGATATGCGGCAGACCCGACGGGCCATAGCCGGTTTCGAACAGGATATGCCCTTTGTCCGGCGCGCCATTGGGATAGCGCTTCAGCAGCTTGCGCGCTTCTTCATAGGGCCAGGCCTTGGACGCCTGAGCGGCGGTGCGGAGCGGATCGGGCATAGTCATGATGGACAGCCCCTAGTCCCGCCGGCAAGGAAAGAAAACGCCTTTTGATGACAAAGGTCGACAGGAAGCATGCGCCGCTTTGCGTCATCGATGTACAATATGCTATAGTTGCGCGAAGTGGAGGCGATATGCACGTACAACGCGGCCATCAACGCGTGTCTGTCGAGATACCTGTCGTCGTGACGACCGTTCTGGATTGTCAGGACGGAGTGGTCATCGATCTGAGCGAGGGCGGCGCGCAGGTGTCGGGATGTTCCTTGCCTGCGGGGACATCCTGCCAGCTGGATCTGGATGGTCATATCACCTTTGGCCTGGTGCGATGGTCCGAAGAGGATCGCATCGGCATCCGTTTCCCTTATCCGCTTGCCGAAGGTCCCTTGTTCGACAAGCTGATGCTGGCGCGCGCGGCGCGCACCGAGGCCATGAGCGTGCCGCAGCGGGTACAGGGCGTCGGTTTTGGCCGTCGCATGGGCTGAAACAGGTTTTCCTTTTGTTCCCGCTGTTCTAAGCCGACGGGGTGATTGACCCCGCCTCCCTGCCAGCGCTCCACGCCAGCCATGGCGGCATCTGGCTTCGCGAAGAGGGCCGCACCATGGGCCTTGCCAAGGGCCAGGCCATCGCCCGCGCGGCCGAAACACCAGTTTTACTGCTCAATGCCCCGTTGACCGGTCAGCGACTGGGCTACCCAGAACTTAACGGCCTTGACCTGCTGGAGCTCTGGGCCTTTCTCCACCCCGCCCGCTTCCTGGTGCCAACGCCCAAGGGACTGGCGGCGGCGCTGAACCTGCCCGCGCCGGTGCAGGAAGGCGAGATTCCTGGCTTGCTGCAACAGGCCGCGACGCTGCTGCTGGACCGGCTGGAGGCGCCCGACTGGCCGGAGCGGGAAGGCGGCTGGACCGCGGCGCAGGCGCTGCATCGGCTGCGCTGGCCCTGGTCGCCACTGGTTGTGCCGCGCATCCCGCGCCCCAAGGACGCGGAGCGCTGGCTTTTTTCCAAATTGCCCGAATGGGAGGAGGCGCAGCCCCGCCCTGCCCCGCGCACCGTCACTCTGAACGAGGATCAGGTGCTGGCCCGGCTCGACGCGCTAACCGGTGCTGCGGCCGAGCCACGCCCCGGCCAGCGCGCCTATGCCGCCGCCGCCAGCGCGGCCTTCACCCCCAAGCGCCATCGTGATCAGCCCAATATGCTGCTGGCCGAAGCGGGCACGGGCATCGGCAAGACCCTGGGCTATTTAGCGCCCGCATCGCTCTGGGCCAGCGAAGCGCAGGGGACGGTATGGGTGTCCACCTATACCAAGGCGCTGCAACGCCAGCTTGATCGCGAATCCCTGCGGCTGTTTCCCGATCCGGCACTGGCGGCGAGGCGCGTCGTCGTCCGCAAGGGACGCGAAAATTATCTTTGCCTCCTCAATCTGGAGGATGCGTTGCAAGGCGGCTTTGCCGGGCGCGCGGCGATTTTGGCGCAACTGGTGGCGCGATGGGCGGCGTTTACCAAGGATGGCGACATGGTGGGCGGCGATCTTCCCGGCTGGCTGCCGACACTGTTCCGCCGCAACGGCTCCACCGCGCTCACCGACCGGCGCGGCGAGTGCATCTATGCCGGCTGTCCGCACTATCGCAAATGCTTCATCGAGCGCTCGGCCCGGGCGAGCGCGGACGCGGACATCGTTATCGCCAATCATGCGCTGGTCATGATCAACGCCGCGCGCGGACGCGAAACGGGGCAGCGGCCGCAGCGCATCATCTTCGACGAAGGCCATCATCTGTTCGACGCAGCCGATTCGACTTTTTCGGTAGCGCTGTCGGGCCAGGAAGCGATCGAGCTGCGCCGGTGGATCATGGGGCCTGAGGGCGGGTCGCGTGGCCGCAGGCGGGGCCTTGCCGCGCGCCTGTCCGATCTTGCCAGCTATGATGAGGAAGGCGGTCAGGCGATCCGCGCCGCCATCGACGCGGCGCAGGCGCTGCCGGCCGATGACTGGTTGAAACGCGTCGTGGCGGGCGAGCCATTCGGCCCATTGGAGGCGCTGCTCGCGGCGGTGCGCGGCACCGTCTACACCCGCGCCGCCGATGCGGGCGAAGCGGACGCCGGCTACGGACTGGAAACCGAACTGGCCGAACCCGACGGGGCATTGGTGGAAGCGGCGCAGGAGGCCGCGCTGGCGCTCGACGCGCTGATCAAGCCGCTGGTGCGCCTCGCCCGCCGGCTGGAAGCGGTCATCGAGGATGCGCCGGACTGGCTGGATGGCGCCGCGCGGGCGCGGGTGGAAGGCGCGATCGCATCGCTGGGCTGGCGGCGCGACCTGATCGCCGCCTGGCTGGCGCTGCTGGCGCGGATCGGCGGGCCGGCCGATCCCGACTTTGTCGACTGGATGACCGTCGACCGGGTCGAAGGGCGCGAATATGATATCGGCATCCACCGCCATTGGCTGGACCCGACCCGCCCCCTCGCCGAAACCGTGCTGAAACCCGCGCAGGGCGTGCTCATCACCTCGGCCACGCTCAAGGGCGGGGGCGAATGGGACAATGCCGAAGCCCGCGCCGGCGCGATCCACTTGCCCCATGGCGCGCAACGGTTCGAGGCAAGCAGCCCTTTCGACTATCCCGACCGGGCCGAAGTGCTGATCGTCACCGACATCAAGCGGGGCGACATCGCCGCGCTGTCGGGCGCCTATGGCCGGCTGATCGAGGCGGCGGGCGGTGGTACGCTGGGCCTGTTCACGGCCATTCGCCGGCTGCGCGCGGTCCATGCCCGCATCGCCGACCGGCTCGCCCGCGCAGGCCTGCCGCTCTATGCCCAGCATGTCGATCCGATGGACACCGGCACGCTGGTCGACATTTTTCGGGACGATCCGCGCGCGTCGCTGCTGGGCACGGATGCCTTGCGGGACGGGGTCGATGTGCCGGGCCATTCGCTGCGGCTGGTGGTGATGGAGGGCGTGCCATGGTCCAAGCCCACGGTGCTGCATGCCGCGCGACGGCTGGCGGGCGGGGGCAGCGCCTATGATGACCGGCTGATCCGCGCCCGGCTGGCGCAGGCCTTTGGCCGCCTGATCCGCCGAGCCGAGGATCGGGGCAGCTTCGTCATCCTGTCCGCCGCCATGCCCAGCCGTCTGCTCTCCGCCTTTCCGCCCGGAACACCCGTGCGCCGGCTGACCTTGGACGAAGCGATTATCGCCGTCAGCCGATCGGCCCGAAGCGAAAGCCTTGGCGAACGCGCCGCCATCGGGCATCAGGGGCACGAATCCGGCTTGCCCCGACAGGAGTGATAATGAAGCGGCTGACCCTGTTGCGTCACGCAAAGTCCGATTGGGACGATCCGGTCGCGCGCGATTTCGATCGCCCGCTCAACCAGCGTGGCGAAAAGGCCGCGCGACTGATGGGGCAGTTCGCCGCCCGCCAGTCGATGCGTTTCGATCAGCTGGTAGCCTCCCCCGCAGAACGCGTGGTGCAGACGCTGGACGCTTTTTTCACCGGCTATGGCGAAACGCTGGAGGCGCGCTGGGACCGGCGCATCTATCTCGCCTCGTCCGCGACGCTGTTCGACGTGGTCCGCGACTTGCCAGAGACGGCGGAGGCCGCGCTCATGTCAGGTCACAATCCCGGCTTTGAGGAACTGATTCTCGATCTGGTGCCCGATGACGGCAAAAGCGCCCTGCGCGATGATGTGGAGGTCAAATTCCCCACCGCCAGCCTGGCCGTCATGGAACTGGCGATCGACCGCTGGAGCGATGCGCGGCCCGGTGTCGCCACGCTCAAGAGCTTCACGCGGCCGCGGGACCTTGATCCGGCGCTGGGACCGGAGACGCGCTGAGCCAGCGCGCCGGTTGGTCAGACACCAAGCGCCCGCGCCAGCATGGCGCGCACCATTTCCAACTGGCTGAGCAGGGTTTCGGGTGCAACATCATTTGGCGGAGACGGCGGCGTGCGCCCGTCCCCTTCGCTTAGCGCCTTTTGCGCGCCCTTGACCGTGAAGCCCTCGACGCTCAACAGATGATGGATGCGCCGCGCCAGCTCCACGTCGTCGGGTCGGTAATAGCGGCGGTTGCCCGCGCGTTGCAGCGGCCGCAACGCGGGGAAACGCGTTTCCCAATAGCGCAGGATATGTTGGGGCACGTCGAGTTCAGCGGACAACTCGCTGATCGTCAGAAATGCCCCCTCCGCCTTTTTCATGACGGCAATGTTGCACCCGTCCCCACAAGGGCGTCAACTGCAACCGACGGCGTCCGACAGGAAAAAGCGGCGGATAAACCTGCGCTTGTCAGGCGACGCGGTCGCGCATGGTCTGGCTGGCGCGGAATGTCAGCACCCGGCGTGGCTCGATCGGCACTTCCACACCGGTCTTGGGATTGCGACCCATGCGCTGGGTCTTGTCCCGCAGCACGAACGTGCCAAAGCTGGAAATCTTCACATTTTCGCCGCGCTCCAGCGCGTCCGACATATGGTCCAGGATGGATTCGACCAACGCTGCCGCTTCCGCGCGCGACAATCCGACATGGCGATTGAGGCTTTCCGCCAGATCCGCCCGCGTCAATGTGCTTGTTTCGCCCATATTGGTCCCCTCTCGACCGATTGCATCAGTCACCCCCCGATGACCAGCGGCAAATTTGACCGATTCCCGCTGATTCGGCAAGCCGCACCAATGGTCATAGGCGAAGGACGCAGGCACCCCAGGTAAAGCCGCCACCCATGGCTTCCAGCACGACGAGGTCGCCCGCCTTGATCCGCCCGTCGCGCATCGCCAGGTCAAGCGCCAGCGGAACCGACGCGGCCGATGTATTGGCGTGCCGATCGACCGTCACGATCACGCGCTCGGCAGGCAGCTTGAGCTTGCGCGCGGTCGCATCGAGAATGCGGGCATTGGCCTGATGCGGCACCAGCCAGTCGATGTCGCTCGCGGCCAGGCCAGCCACGCCCATGACTTCGTTCAGCACCGACGCCAGATTGACCACGGCATGGCGGAACACTTCCTGCCCCTTCATGCGCAGCTTGCCGACCGTGCCCGTGGTCGACGGACCGCCATCGACATAGAGAAGCTGGTTGTGCCGGCCATCGGCGTGCAGTTTCGATGCCAGGATGCCGCGCGCGGAACGGGGATCAGTGGTGGCGCTTTCCTCCGCCCCCAGCACGATCGCGCCCGCGCCGTCGCCGAACAGGACGCAGGTCGTGCGGTCTTCCCAGTCGAGAATGCGGCTGAAGGTTTCCGACCCGATCACCAGCGCGCGCTGGGCCGCGCCCGACCGGATCATGCTGTCAGCGACGGTGACGGCGTAAAGAAAGCCCGAACACACCGCGGCGACATCGAAGGCGACACAATCATCAATGCCCAGCGCTGCCTGCACCTTCGTCGCGGTGGCGGGAAAAGTCTGGTCGGGCGTTGCCGTTGCCAGGATGATGAGGTCGACATCCTGCGCGGCCAAGCCAGCAGCGTCCAGCGCAGCCTTGGCGGCGTCTGTCGCCAGCGTGGCGGTGGTTTCCCCCTCGCCCGCTATATGGCGCATGCGGATGCCCGTGCGCTCGACAATCCACTCGTCGCTGGTGTCCACCGTCTCGGTCAGTTCGGCATTGGTGACGACACGCTTGGGCAGGGCGGAACCTGTCCCCAGGAGAATGGAACGACGGATCACTTGACGGGCTGCTCCAGCTTCGATGCGACGGCGCCCAGTCCTTCGACGCCCGCCATATCGGCGGCGATGCGACGGGTAATATCTTCTTCCAGCAGGCGCGCCGCGACATGGACGGCATTGGCGACGCCCTTTTCGTCCGCGCTGCCATGGCTTTTCACCACGACGCCGTTGAGGCCCAGGAACACCGCGCCATTATGATTATTCGGGTCCAGATGATGCTTGAGCATATACATGGCCGGCTTTGAAATCAGGAAGCCGATCTTGGACCGGATCGAGCTGGTAAAGGCCTTGCGCAGCACGTCGGTGACGAAGCGGGCCGTGCCTTCGGCCGTCTTGAGCGCGACATTGCCGGAAAAACCATCGCACACGATGACGTCGCTGTCCCCGCGCGCGATCTTGTCGCCTTCGGTGAAGCCGTCGAACTGGAGCGAGAGGTCGTTGGCGGCGCGCAGAACGGCGGCCGCATCGCGAATTTCGTCCGTGCCCTTCAGCTCTTCGGTGCCGATGTTGAGCAGGCGGACGCGCGGCCGCTCAAGGTCAAAGGCGATACGGGCATAGGCCGCGCCCATCACCGCGAACTGCACCAGGTTGCGGGCATCGCATTCGGTGTTCGCGCCCAGATCCAGCATGATGGCGTCATTGTCGCCCAGCGTGGGCAGCATTGCTGCCAGTGCTGGCCGGTCGACGCCGGGCATGGTGCGCAGCGCCAGCTTCGCCATCGCCATCAGCGCGCCGGTGTTGCCGGCAGATACTGCCGCGCCGGCGTCACCCGCCTTCACTGCGGCGATCGCCATTGCCATGGAGCTGGTCTTTTTGCGAACAGCGACGCTCGGCTTGTCCGATCCATCCACGACGCTGTCGCTATGCACGACATCCGACGCCGCCCGCAAATTGGGATGACGGTCGAGCGCGGCCTTGATCCGCGCTTCGTCGCCGAACAGGGTGAACCGCAGGCCTTCGTGACGATGGCGGGCCAAAGCGGCCCCGGCCATCATCACACGCACGCCTTCGTCCCCGCCCATCGCGTCGATTGCGATTCGCGGTTGTCTGGACACTGTCAGGTCACCCCTTTGCGGAGTAGAGAATGGGCTCAGGCCCCGACGGCGACGACTTCGCGGCCGTTATAGTGTCCGCAGGCGTCGCACAGATTGTGCGGGCGCTTGAGTTCACCGCAGTTGGAGCATTCCTGATAAGCCTCGACGCGCAGCGCGTCATGGCTGCGGCGCATGCCGCGACGGGAGGGAGAAGTTTTCCGCTTGGGGACAGCCATGTCGGCACCTTGTTCCGTGTAATGATCTGGTTGTGCGACTGGCCGGTTTCCGATGGGATGCCGACGCCAACGGCGCCGCAGACCCATGCGGCCCGGGTGATCGCGAAGCCCTGCGCCTATAGCGCTTTTTGCCGGTCACGCAACCCCTTCCTTCCTTTGCGCTTGCCCGGCCCGCCCCGCGCGATAGGGTGCGCGCATCCAGATACAGGGGGAATGACGGATGCTGCTGCCGATCACATTGACCTTTGCCGCCGCCTGCGCGCTGCTCAATCTGTGGCTCGCGATTCGCTGCGCGCGGTTCCGCATTTCGGACAAGATCATGCATGGCGACGCCGGCCACGCGCTGCTCGCCAAACGGATGCGAGCACATGCCAATTTCATCGAATATACGCCGATCGTCCTCATCCTCTTTGCGTTGACCGAACTGGCGGCCGGGCCTTCGCTCTGGCTGTGGATCGGTGCGCTGGCCTATATATTGGCGCGGATCGCCCATGGCATCGGCATGGACGCGGACAAGCCGACCGCCTGGCGCGCGGGCGGAGCGCTCGTCACCTGGATCGTCATGCTGTTGCTCGCAGGCGCGGCACTGGCTCTGGCCTATCAGCACACCCGCGAGGTTCCCGTGCCGCCCGCTTTGGCCGCGCAGGTCTAGGTCAGCGCGCCAGCACCGAATCGGCGACGAACGGATTGGTGCGGCGTTCATGGGCAAAATTGCTCATCGGCCCATGACCGGGAACAAAGGCGGTTTCTCCGCCCAGCGGCCACAGCTTTCCCGTGATGGCGTCGATCAATTGCTGATGATCGCCGCGCGGAAAGTCGGTGCGGCCGATCGCCCCCTGGAACAGCACGTCGCCGACGATCGCCAGCTTGCTGGGCGCATGGTGGAACACGACATGGCCGGGCGTATGGCCAGGGCAATGATAGACGTCCAGCGTCAGGTGGCCGACCGTCACTTGGTCGCCATCCGCCAGCCAGCGATCCGGCTCGAAACTCTCCCCCGGCACGTTCCAGCGCTGGCCATCCTGCGCCAGCCGCTCGATCCAGAACCGGTCCTCCTCATGCGGCCCCTCGATGGGGACGCCCAGATCGCGCGCTAGGACGCCCGCCTGTCCGCAATGATCGATATGCCCATGGGTGATGAGCAGCTTCTCGATGGTCACGCCATGCTGCTGCGCCGCTTTCTTGAGCATCGGCAGGTCCCCACCCGGATCGACGAAAGCGCCGCGCATCGTGTCCGTGCACCACAACAGCGTGCAATTCTGCTGCAACGGTGTAACGGGGATCAGGGCGGCTTTGAGTGGCGGGTTGGTCATGCCCCCGATGTGGCGAAACCACGCGCGCCGCGCAAGGGTCAGTCCTCCGCCCCCAGCGGGATCGGCTCAGCCAGGCTGATGCCGTCCAGCACTTTGGCAGTTTCGTCGCGCACACGCAGCATGATCCGATGCAGCCGGCACTCGCTTTCGGGCAGGCAATTGGTGCAGCTTTCATGCGCGAAACGGCTGGCGCAGGGGGTCAGAGCCAGCGATCCACGGGTCAGCCGGACGATATCGCCATAGCTTACATCGACTGGCGCCAGCGCCAGCCAATAGCCGCCGTCCCTGCCCCGCTGCGTAGCTACCAGCCCCTCGCGTGACAATTCGGACAGGATCACCGTCAGGAATTTGGCCGGAATATTTTGCCGCGTCGCGATCTCGTTCAGCGGCACGGGCCCTTGGCGGTAACGATCGGCGAGATGCTGGAGAGCGCGGATGGCGTAACGGGTCTTCTGAGACAGCATGGCCCCGTTATTCGCGTCCGCCCGCCATTTGACAAGCGCTTAGGGTGCGGCAGTGATCGCCGCGCGCGCCTGCCCCGGAAAGTCAGTGAAAAAGCCGTCGACCCCGGCCGCGACGATCGCATGGACATAGCCGGCAAAGTCGCCGCGTCCTTCGGGATCGTCGCCGCGCTGATATTGGGCCGGCAGGAAAGGATTTTCCATTCGCAGCGTCCAGACATGCACCTGCAAGCCTGCGTCATGCGCGCGGCCGACCAGCGCCGTCGCGCCTTCGGGTGCGATCACCAGCGTGGCGGACGGGCCGATGCCATCGGCATAGGTCGCAATCTCCGTCAGGCCCTGCACCGTCAGCATGTCGTCATAGCTCGTGCCGGGCATATCGGCTGGCCCGCCCTGCGCATCGACCAGCTGGATGAGGCGCAGCCGCGTGGCGGCGCGCAGCGCCTTCAGATTGCCGACCTCGAACGACTGGATGAAGACCGGATCGGCCTGCGTCATATAGCCATAGCGGCTGAGCAGATCGAGCAACGGCGCCTGATGGGGCAGACCGATGCCCGCAAAATAGCCGGGATGCTTGGTTTCGGGATAGAGGCCGATGCGCCGGCCAGTCTCCGCCTCCTTGGCGCGGACCAGCTTCAGAATCTCCTCGAATGTCGGGATTTGGTAGAGCGCATCATAGCGCTTGTTAGCCGGACGCAGGTCGGGCAGGCGTTCGCGCGCGCGCAATGTGCGCAGTTCCGCCAAGGTGAAGTCCTCGGTGAACCAGCCCGCCATTTCGACGCCGTCGATGACCTTGGTCGTCTTGCGATCGGCAAATTCGGGATGATCGGCGACGTCCGTCGTCCCGCCAATCTCATTTTCGTGGCGGGCGACCAGCACGGCGTCCTTGGTCAGTACCAGATCGGGTTCGATATAATCCGCGCCCTGGTCGATCGCGCGCTCATAGGCGGCCAGCGTATGTTCGGGCCGCTCGCCGCTCGCGCCGCGATGCGCGATGATGATGGGATCAGCGCTTGGCGCCGCCCGAAGCATCGAGAAAGGGAGGAGACTCATCAGAACAATCAGCCCTAATTGCGCCAGCCCCCGCATGCTCACGCCTTCACACCGTGCAGCGCATTTTCATAGGTCGTCGCCTTGAACCCGACGATCGTGCCTTTGCCAGTGTCCAGGATCGGGCGCTTGATCATGGAGGGGTTGGCCATCATCAGCAAGATCGCCTTGTCCGCATCGATATGCGCCTTGTCGCCCGCATCCAGCGCCTTGAAGGTCGTGCCGGAGCGGTTGAGGATGGTTTCCCAGCCATGCTCCATCACCCATTCCTCCAGCCGGTCCTTGTCGACGCCCGACACCTTATAGTCGTGGAAGCTGTAGGGGACGCGCTCATTGTCCAGCCAGTTACGGGCCTTCTTGATGGTGTCGCAATTCTTGATGCCGTACATGGTAATCATGATGCTGTGCTCCTGTCACCCTTTGAATGCGGTGACTTCGATCTCGATCTTCATGTCCGGCTTGACCAGCCCGGCGATGACGCAGCTTGCCGCGGGACGGATGTCGCCGAAGACGGGGCCGGCGATGTCGCCCATCACGTCCCAATAGGCAGCGTCGGTGATATAATAAGTGACGCGCACCACATCCGCGAAGGAAAAGCCCGCCTCCTCCAGCGCCCTGCCGATCGTCTGCAGCGCGTTGCGCCCTTGCTCGACCACGTCATCAGGCATCGTCTTGGTGTTCGGGTCCGTGCCGGTCGTGCCGGCGACGAAACACCAATCGCCCTGGACGACGGCACGCGAATAGCCGACCTGCGCCTCGAAAGGCGAGCCGGAGGAAATGAGCTGGCGAGGCATGGAGGGTTCCTGCTGCAGTGCGAAAGGATCGCGAGGCGCTTTGCCCCCTCCTCCACGCTCTGTCCAGCGCTTTTCCCGGAACAGCCGCCGCGGCCGGCCGTTCATGAAGGCCGTATAGTTGACAGGAGACGCATCATGGACCGCCCCGCCCCCGATCGCGAGATGGAAGAGAATAGCGAACAGGCCGAAGCAGGCACCCAGGCGCAGGACGTGGCCGATGATGCCGCCACCCGCAGCATCGACCTCAGCGAAGATAGCGAGCGGGGCGGCAGGACCGATCCGGCGCAGCTGGTGCCCGACGATACAGAGGATCTGGTGGAAAAGATGAACGCGATGAACCGGTCTGGCCAGATCGACATGGATGCCTTTGCCGGCGAGCCGCAAATGGACGATGAAGAAGATATTCTGGGCGCGACGGAAGACGCGGGCGATGAGGACGGAATGCCTTGAGCATCCCAAGGGGGGAGCCGCGATTGCCGTTCTCGTCCGTTTCGGATGCTTGCGCAGCGGCGCGCACACGGCGCCCGGCAGATGTCATGCCACATCTTCCCCGGTCCCTTCCATGCTGGCGTTAAGATGACGCAGTCTTAACGCCTTATTTGGTCCTGCCATGGCAAAGCGGGACCATGGCGACAGGATTTTCTCGCGACAATAAACGGCATCGGCTTGCCGACAATCATCGCGACAGCTGGTCACGCAGCGGGGCCGCTGCCAGGCTTCGCCCGAGGCGGGTCGAACGAGGGGTCAGCGGACCGTCGGTCGTTTATATGCTGTGCATCGGCCTGCTGCTTGGCTGGTATGGCCCGGTCTGGCTGGACATGACTTGGCAAAATGATAGTCCTGCCGTCTCGCTCGCCGCACCTCCCGACATGCTGACCGCAACCTTTGGTTTCTGCCACAGCGGCGGCGGCATCAACTGCATCGTCGATGGCGACACATTCTGGTTTCAGGGTGCGAAATATCGCATTGCCGATATCGACACGCCCGAAACTCACGGCCCCCGCTGCCCGGCCGAAGCGGCGCTGGGCGCGCAAGCGACTCGCCGATTGCAGAGCCTGATGAACGCGGGCGCATTTTCGCTGGAGCGGGGCGAGCGCGATACTGATCGCTATGGCCGCTCGCTCCGCATTGTCACGCGCAGCGGAGAGTCGATCGGGGGCATGTTGGTCGCCGAGGGGCTGGCGCGAAAATGGGATGGCGCGCGCCATCCCTGGTGCTGAAGCGGGAAGGCGTTACGAAACCCAACCCCTTCCCGCCGTCGCCTCAGCGACAGTTCAATCCGCCCCGATCAATTTCCCGGCCAAGCAGGGCGCCGGCACCACCGCCGATGAGAACGCCCGCTATGTTGGACTGACCCCGGTCGATCTGGCTGCCCAGCAGGCCGCGGAGCGCCGCGCCGACAATCAGGCCGGTCGTGCCGTCCGAACGGCGGCAATAATAGCGGTCGTCATAACCGCGATAGATGCGCGTGCGGCGATCGACCCGGATCGGCGCGTAGCCGGTCCGATAATAGCGGTCCGGACGATAGAAGCGGCCATAGCGCGGATCGGGCCGGTTCCAGTCGTAACGATAGACGACGCGGCCGGGCCGGCGGTAACTGGCGCGACGGTCCCCCCGCCAGTCGCGTCGCGCCTCACGCACGTCCCGGCGATAGTCACGCTGCGCGCGGCGTTGATCCTGCACATAGCGCCGCTGCGCCTGGCGACTGTCGCGGCGATAATCCCGGCGGGCATCGCGGACATCCCTGCGATGCTCGCGTGCCTTATGGCCCGGTTGGGCCAGCGCCGGCGCGGCGGTGATACCGGTCAGGGTCATGGCGCCCAGAGACAGCGCCGCAAGGACGCGCTTGAACGGGGTCATCATGGCTCGAAGCTCCTTGAATCATGTCATGGGTTGAGAACTCCCGCTTTTGAAACATGTTGCATGAACGTCACAAAACCGACCGTTCAGGCAAAGGACAGTGCGGTCTGGCTTTGCGTTACTCAACAATGGGTCAGAACGGCCTGCGCCGAGCAACCGCGTGAAAAAGCATGACCAGTCCGCCCACAGCAAAGTCACGACTTCAATCGCCGCCCCGCTCGGGCGCCGCAAAGGTGTTTGGACTACTCAGCACGACACGCTGTGCCTGCGTACGATCGTTACAATGGTGGCAATGGGCCTGATCGAACAGCGTTTCGATCACCCAATCTTGCGCCGCGAGATCCCAAATGGCCCGCGCATCGCGCGTCACATGATCGCTGCCGCAGATATGGCAGATATAAGCATGGCGGATCGGTCCGGAGAGTGGCATGGCGCGACCTTATCGCCCCTACCGCCAAATTGGCGACAATCTGCGCCGTTTTGGACCAAAATGCGCACTCACCGCCTCGGGTCATCCGATTTTTTGGAGATATGGGGAACATCATGGGTCGGGCCGCCTTCCGGTCATGATATAAGCACGACTCAGAAGGAGACGACGCATGACCATAGCCCGTTTCGAGGATGATCCTGCTGCAGACGGCTGGAGCCCGCTCTTTCAGCTTTGGCAAATGCCCTGGCAGATGACGATGCAATGGTGGGATTTCTATACGCAGGCGCTACAGGTTTCCGGCCTGCACTTTCCTTATGGCAAGGCGCTCACCATGCCCAAGGAGCAGGAACCGCTGGATGTCGAGGAGGCGGAAGGGCTTTGCGCCTGACGGCGACCGGCCCAGCCTATTATTCCCGCGCGACCTGAAATCCGGCGAAGGATTGGCTGACCGGCATCAGTTCCAGCCGATTGATGTTGAGATGGGGCGGCAGGGTTGCGACCCAGAGCAGGGTCTGGGCAATATCCTCCCCCGTCATCGGGTCAGCGCCGCCATAAAGCGTGTCGGACGCGGCCTGGCTGCCGGTGCGCACCAGGGTAAATTCGGTTTCGACCATGCCCGGCTCGATCGAGGTGACGCGCACCCCCGTGCCATGCAGATCGGATCGCAGGCCCAGCGAAAATTGCTGCACGAACGCCTTGGTCCCGCCATAGACATTGCCGCCGGGATAGGGATAGGTCGCCGCCACTGAGCTTAGGTTGATGATTGCGCCCTTGCGCTCGACCAGACGCGGCAGCAGCTTGTGAGTCATGGCGATAAGGCCATTGATATTGGTGTCGATCATCTGTCGCCATTGCGCCAAATCCGCCCGCTGAGCAGGCGCGGTTCCGAGCGCCAGTCCCGCATTATTGATCAACAGGTCGACAGCCTGAAACTCCGGCGGCAGCGATGCCAGCGCCTCGTCGATCGCCGCCTCATCACGCATGTCGAAGGCCAGGCCGTGCATCTGCGCGCCGATCTCCGCCGCGAGCGCCTCCAGCCGATCCGCCCGACGGCCCGTACCGATCACGCGCCATCCCGCCTGGGCAAAAGCGCGCGCAGCTGCTTCACCAATGCCTGCGGTCGCGCCGGTGATGAGGACGGTCCTGTCTGTCATGCGATCTCCTGATTGGCCAAGCGGGGGGGGGGTAACGCCATCCCCGCGCATCGTCACGCCTATGTGGCGCAGCAAAGCGCGAGAAACAACTGCTCAGGGCAGAGCATAGGCGACCAGTTGATCGCTGACCGGCGTTTCCATGAAATGATGCCCGCCCGCCATGATGACCAGATATTGCTTGCCATTCTGGCTATAGGTCATGGGCGTCGCCTGCCCGCCGCCCGGCAGGGTATCGGACCACAGCGTCTTGCCGGTTCGTAGGTCTATGGCGCGGATCAGATTGTCGGTGGCGGCGGCGATGAAGATGAGGCCGCTCTTGGTGACGACTGCGCCGCCATTATTGGGCGTGCCAATGGTCAGCGGCAGCATGGAGGGGATGCCGAAGGGGCCATTGGTGCGCGCCGTACCAAATGGCCGGTCCCAGATGGTGCGCCCGGTGGCGAGGTCGATGGCCCGGATGCCGCCATAAGGGGGCTGCTTGCATAACATGCCGGTAAATTTCAGCCGCCAGCCCGCATTGACGTCGATCGCATAAGGCGTGTGCGCCTGCGGGTCGCCAGCCCCTTCTGCACCGCCAATCTTGCCCCGCGCCTGATTGCGCGGCGCCCAGCCCAGTTCATTGGCCTTGGCGCGCGGCACCAGCCGGACATAGTTGGGCATGTCGTTATAATTGGCAACGATCACCCCGCGCGCCGGATCGACTGCGATGCCGCCCCAGTCGGTCCCGCCATTATAGCCCGGATATTCGATCGACCGTCGGTCGGCCTCGGGCGGCGTGAAGAAGCCCTTGTAGCTCGCCTCGCGGAATTGGATGCGGCAGATCATCTGGTCGATCGGCGACATGCCCCACATATCCTTTTCGGTCAGGTCAGGCTTGCGCAGATCATGATAGAGCGACACAAGCTGGGTCGGCGCGCGATCCTGCGGCTCGACGCCACCGCCCGGCGCCTTGATCTGGCCGATCGGCGTCAGCGGCCTGCCGGTGCGGCGATCAAGCACATAGATGTCGCCCTGCTTGCTGGGCAGCACCATCGCGGGTACCGATCCGCTGGACGTGGGAAAGTCCACCAGCGTCGCCTGCGCGCCGAAATCATAGTCCCACACGTCCTTCTTCACTGCCTGGAAGGTCCAGCGCGGTTTCCCCGTCTTGACGTCGATCGCGACCAGCGACGTCGCATAGCGATTTTCCTCCGGGCGGCGCAGGCTGCTATAATAGTCGGCTGACGCATTGCCCATCGGCAGGTAGACAAGACCCAGTTTCTCGTCGCCCGACGCGATGGTCCACATATTCGGCGTGCCACGCGTGTAGGTCTGGCCAGCGGGCGGCGGACCGCTGCGTTCAGGGTGCATCATGTCCCAGGCCCAGCGCATCTTGCCCGTCACCGCATCATAGGCCTGAATGACGCCCGATGGCTCCCAGCGGCTCTGGCCGTCGAGCACCTGATGTCCGGTCACGACCACGCCTTGCACAATGGTGGGCGGCGAATTGATCGACACATAGCCAGGGCTCACCTGCCCCATGCCGTCGGTAATGCGCACCTGGCCATTTTGACCGAAATCCCGGCATTGACGACCCGTCCGCGCATCAAGGGCGATGATCCGCGCGTCCAGCGTGCCCAGGATGATGCGCTGCGCACAGGGCGTATCGGCCGCTGCGCCGGGCACCTGATAATAGCTCACGCCACGGCAGGCGGCAGTATAGGGAATGGCGTCATCCTTGACGCCCGGGTCGAACCGCCATTTCTGCTTGCCCGTCACCGGATCGAGCGCCAGCACCATACTTTTTGGCGTACACAGATACAACGTATTGCCGATCTTGAGCGGCGTCGTTTCCGCGCCATAGGTGCCCTTCGCTGCAGCGCTGGGCATATCCCCGGTGTGGATGGTCCATGCCCGCTTCAGTTCGCCGACATTGGCCGGCGTGATCTGCGCCAGCGGCGAATAGCGGCGCGCGCTGTATGTGCCGCCATAGGCCGGCCAGTCATTGCCGACCTGCCCCAGCGAAGGATCGGTCATGGCATAGCGCGCGCCGGGCAACTGGCCATTGACTGGCGGGATATAATTGCCTGCGATGCTCCAGCCGAAGATCGTGGCGATCGCAATAGTCCCGACTACGCCAATGCCGGCCCATGTCCAGCGCCCCGGCCGCCGGGTCAACGTCGGCATGACCAGCAGCACGGCGACCAGCAGCACCAGCGGCGCAACCACGCGCGGCACCAGCGCCCATGGACGCGTGCCCACTTCCCACAAGGCCCAGACCATTGTGGCAAGGAAGATGGCGACATACAGCCAAGCGCCCGCCAAGCGCCCGCGGATCAGCAGAACGCCCGATATCAGCATCGCGACGCCGGTGATCAGGTAATAGGCCGAGCCCCCCTCGATCAGCAGCCATGCACCGCCCCCAGCCAGCACCAGGCCAATAAGGGCGATGACCCCGCCCAGGATCATGGCCGCGATGGATGTCCGGCCCATGGGACGCGCGCTGCCCATATTTGTTGCTCCTTTGTGTCTGGGGGATGATCCCAGAAGCGATCAGAGCGCGATCAGTTCCTTTTGGACCTTGATTATCCAGGCAGGTTCCGGCGGCTGATCCTTCAGCAGCGTCGTTTCATGGCGCGTTTTCGCCTGCCCGCGCCAGACACTCGTCCGGCCGCGACGATTGGATTGCGTTACCAGTTGTTAAGGATTGACTGCCAGATTCGGGGTCTTGCCACTGAGGCCTGTAGAGGCTGCCGGCGTATTTTCGGAGGTGCGGAACGATGACTATCACGGAATTGGCGGCACGTTTCGATCGGCGTCGTCATGCTCGCTTCGTCACCGCGTTCGAAGCGGAACTGATCGAGGGCGAGGATTGCCGCAAGGTTATCGTGGGCGATGTGTCGGCTGGCGGTTGCCTGCTGGAACATCGCGATGGTTTTCGCATCGGCACGACGGTACGGCTGAAGGCGAAGGATATCGACATGGAAGCGCGTATCATGTGGTCGCGCGGTGATTTGTGCGGCATGCGGTTCGCGCAAAGCGTCGACCCTTGGCAGGTCATCCGCGCCAATGTCGATGGCGCTGCGCGGATCGAGGATATGATGAACAAGGCGGCGCGCCTGCGGCTGGAACCGACCCGCTGACATTCAGCGGGCGTCCTTCGCCTACGCTTTGCCCCTCAGCATAGGGGTGAAGCGACCAGGGCTTTTGCACTCCGGTCAGCACTTAGCATACCGAACCGCCTCCTGCCCCGATACGCGTCAGGCAAGCCCCACTTCCTTCAGCGGAATGGCCGGGTCGGCTAGCTGCTGCGTATCCAGCGCCGCCCCTGACAGGACGTGGGCGCGCCCCTGCACATAATCCTTGACCGCATTGACGCAGTCGAGCGCGATCACCTTCCCGCCTTTCAGATAGACGACGGAAAAACTGCGGCTGTCGGGATCGCCGCGCACCACCACATCATCAAAGCCTGTGGATAGCCCCACCGTCTGAAGCTTCAGATCATATTGGTTCGACCAGAACCAGGGCACCGCATTGTAGGGCTCGCCTTTTCCGACGATGTGGGAGACGGCGGTCTTCGCCTGGTCATTGGCATTCTGCACCGATTCCAGCCGCATCGTCGCCCCGCCAGCGAAACGGTTGGCGTGCGCGGCGCAATCGCCGATCGCATAGATGTCGGGCAGCGATGTGCGGCAATATTCATCGACGTCAACGCCATTGCCACCGACCGCGCCCGCCGCGATCAGCGGCCCGGTTTCTGGCACGATGCCGATGCCCACGATCACCATGTCGGTTTCGATCCGCTCGCCATCGGCCATCAGCACGGCCGTCGCCTTACCGTCAGCGACCTCGATGCAATCCATCCGCGCACCGGTGCGCAGGTCGACGCCATGGGCGCGATGCTCCGCTTCGTAAAAGCGCGACAGCGGCTCGCCCGCCACGCGCGCCAGTACGCGGTCCAGCGCCTCGAGCAACACGACCGTCTTGCCGAACTTGGTAAGCACGGCCGCCGCTTCCAGCCCGATATAACCGCCCCCGATGATGGTCACGTGCCGGACGCTGTCCATCTTGGCCATCATCGCATCGACATCGGCGCGGCGACGCACGGCATGGACGTTATTGGCTTCCGCGCCATTGCAGGTCAGCATGCGCGGGCTGCCGCCGGTGCACCAGATCAGCTTGTCATAGCCAATCTCCTCCCCCCCGACGGTCACGAACTTGCCTGCCGGATCGACGCTTTTCACTCGCTTGCCCAGCAGCATGTCGATATTGCGCTCTTCCCAGAAGGCGGCGGGGCGGATCAGGATACGCTCGAACGGCTTGTCGCCGGCGAAATATTCCTTGGACAGCGGGGGACGCTCATAAGGCGGGTCCTTTTCGTCGCCGATCATGCCGATCGACCCTTCAAATCCCGACTGCCGCAGCGAAATCGCCGCCTGGGCGCCGGCATGGCCCGCACCCACGATCAGAACGTCATAAAGGCTCATATGCCCGCAATCCTCTTCACCTTGCCGCCTTTTGCGGGGGTGATTGGCGCGCTTTGTCCGCGCTGGCAAGGATGATATGCGAAATAACGGGTGAAATGGTAGCGGAGGAATGATGCCAACGGGAAGATACCTAAGCCGAATCCTTTGCTAGGTTGATGATGTTGGCCATGCGGCCAGTGACTTGAATTTCCACACCGCGACCCTGGGTCTTCGGGCTGAGTGTGATCGCTTCGATGAGTTCTCGGATGGCGGATGCGGCGCGCTCGCGGGCGGTGCCTTCGGTGGCCAAGGCGACGTCCAGCTCGGCAATGATGGTGCGGTAGCGATCCGCCAGATCGTGTGGGAGCACGATCGGTGCCGCTTCAATCAGCGCCTGCAACTGCTGTTCGACATTGGCCAGATCAGCGCGGGCAGTGCGCAGACGATCCTTGAATTCCTGAAATTCACCGGCACCGTCCGCAATGGCGTCGACCAGGCGTGATATCCTGGCGCGAAGGTCGGCTGCGTTCTTCTCAAGCGGCGCGCGATTCGCTCCAACTTCCGCCCGCCGCTTCTGAATGCCAATGTTATACCGCTCGACGAAGAGTTCGATGGCATCCGGGTTGAGAAGAATTGCCTTCAGGTGGCCCAGCGTGCGCTTTTCATACAGGCCCGTCGAAATGGTTCGCGTGTTCGTGCATGCCTGTTTGTTCTTTGCGGTCGAGCAGCCCCATTTTTCCGGGCTGATGACAGTCCATGTGCCGCCGCAGACGCTGCACTTGCCCAAGCCTGAAAGGAGACGCTTCGGGTGGCGTTTCTTCGTGCGAATGTCGCCATCGAACGCGGCATAGTGCGCCTCGATAGCGGCCCAATGTTCATCCGACACGATGCGCAGATGCGGCACGTCCACGAATCGCCACTCGTTGACGGGGTTGACGCGCGAGACATAGCGGCGGGTTTTCGGGTGATAGGCGCGACGGGTGCGGCCGTAGACCATGACACCCCGATAGAGATTGTTGCGCAGGATACCGTTGGCACGAATGCGATCGCCATGGATGACGTTCGTCGCCCATAGCCCGCCGCTGGGAGAGGGAACGCCTTCCTCATTGAGCGCCTTAACGATGGCTCTGCTGGAAACGCCCGCAAGCGTTTCTTCGAAAATGCGGCGCACGATGGCCGCTTCCTCTTCGTTCACCTCAAGGAGGCCACGCACGATTTCGCCATCGTCGCCGATCTTTTTCACGACGTTATAGCCATAGGCCAAGCCGCCTGGATTGAAGCCGCGCCCATGCTGGCCGCGTTGCCCGCGACGGATGCGGTCCGCCAGATCCTTGAGGAAGCGCGAATCCATCAGCCCTTTGATGGTGCCGGTGATTTCGTCGACATGCCCATCGGCCAAAGTGAAGAGGCGGGCGCCGAAATGCTCCAGATGCTCGCGAACTGCATGGGCGTCGCCACTGTGCCGAGCGATTCGGTCGGTCGCTTCGGCAAGAATCTGGTCGACGTCGCCGCGCTCGACTCGGGTCAGCATGGCGTTCAGACCAGGGCGCTGCATTTCGCCGATGCCGGCGCGGCCACTGATTTCCTCGTCGGCGAAGGTGTCTATGACGGTCCACCCTTCGCGATCGGCGCGTTCGCGCAGCGAGGCCAGCTGATCGACGGTCGAAAGGGCATTCTGTAGGTCGCTGGAATAACGGGCGTAAAGGATGGTGCGCATGGTCAGGCGGCGCGCTCCCCGCTCTTCGTCTCGTCGCGCGCCGGCAGGGGCACCCCGGTATGGCGGGGGCAGTTGATCGTAACGCAGCGCCGCGAAGGCACGCGTTCGGCGGGCATAGGGATCGCGGCACCGGTGATCGTGGATCGGCAGACGATGGGCATGGCCGCCTCAGTTCGCAGAGGCGGGCCGATGGCCCATCTGGAGGAGGAGATCACCGAGCGCGGCGATGGGAGAGTCGCCTTCCCCAACGACGCGTTGGGGACCACGATCGCGGCCGACGACGGACCACCATTTCCCGGTCTTCTTGTTGAAGGCGATGGTCAGAGCCTTGTCTTCGCGCATGTCCAGATGGTCGATCGACAGCGACGTCATCAGCGGCCTCCTGCGGCGACAGCGCGGATGGTGTTGGTAGACTTGGGCGCGGGGCGGTTGCGCAGCCGGGCAATGTCGCGGTCGACCAGCAGATCGGCGAGGGCTTCGACGATTCGCGCGACGGCGGGGTCGAGGGGGCGGGGCGATGCCATTGGGGGATGGTTCCTGTTTCGGAGGGCGCCGGGTCAATGCGGCGCATTTGGACGGGCGCCCTGCCAAAAGCCGGGCGCTGACGATCATTCCATGCCGAGGGCGGACAGATAGGTCTGGAGGATCGCCTCCATCTCCTGACGATCGTGCGGCTGCATCTTCCGAAGCTGGATGATCTGCCGCATGATCTTTGTATCGTAGCCGGACGCTTTCCCTTCCAGATATACGTCGCGGATATCGTCGCCGATGCCTTTCTTCTCCTCTTCAAGGCGCTCGATGCGCTCAATCATCAATCGGAGGTGGTCGGCAGCGACGTTGGGTCCAGACATAGTCAATTTCCCTTCTTGTTGGTCAGTGCCCAGGCGATGCGGAAGGGCATGACAAGGATGGTGGCGAGGATGAGCAGAATCTTGATGAGGCGGGTCACGCGGCGGCCTGCTGCTCGCAGCGGGTGCAGATCGCTTCGTCTGCGCGCGACCAGGTGGTGAGGCCGTCGAGGTGGTCGGGGACGTCTGTATGTTCGTCCCAGCCACAGCGCTGGCAAAGGAGCGGATGCTGATGGGGCGGCAGATCGGTCAACTGGCGGTAGACATCGTGATTGAACGGCATCGCGATCGTCAGATCGGCGATCAGTTTCAGCCGCATGCCCGGCGTTTCCAACATGCGCAGATGACGTTCATAAGCCCGGCCGCCGAGCATGGCGGCGACCTGCCCGATGGTGAGGCCGGCAGCGGCGCGGCGCATGGCAACATAGTCCCAAGGCTGAATGATCGCGGTGGCCGCAACGGAGCGCGATAGATGGACGTGGCGCATATTCGAAACTCCCGACGTTGGACAAAGGAAGGGCGTTTCCGGCAACGGGGGCAGCCGGATGGACGGTTTCAGTCAGTGATGGGGTGGTCGGCTCTTAGCCGCCTAGATCTCTACGGCATCGGCGGCGGGCTGGTTGGGCGGGCGATCATCGTCGTTGGCGGCGCGATCGTTGGCGGCGGCGTGCCATTGGCTGATGGGCAGGACGATCAGCGGTTTGGGATAGCGGCTGCTCTTCACCGTCCGGATCGCTTCCAGCGCGACCACGAATTCGTGGCCGCAGGCATCGGGATTGCGGCAGTGGTAATAAACCTCCCGATAGGTTGCGCTGCGCTTGCCCGTCGAACGCGCAAAAGCACGCCCGCCGCAAGCTGGGCAGGTCACATGTGGCAATTGATTTGGTCGACCGGACATTCAGCTTTCCCCCGTTTTCCCAAGCGCGGCCCTATTGCCGGGCAGGAAGGATTTGAGGCGGGCGAGCAGGCGCGTGATGGCGCGTTCCGATTGCTCGGCTTCCGCTATGGCGTGGTGGATCGCCGTGGCGCTGGCACCCGGCTGGGTCAGGGCGAGGCTGGCGGCGAAGGCGTCGCTCGATTCCCGCGCCACATAGCCCAGGTCGGAGAGCAGACCGGCCCGGCACGCGGCGGGGCTAACCATGATCGTTTCGATCTGGCGCAGGTAGCTCGCGATGATCGGCGGCAAGCCGGTCCCGCCCGCCTCGACATAGGCGCGATCGAGGGCGAATGCCTGGGCGAGCGACGGGGTCGCCCGCTTGCCGCCCTCACGCCACAGTTCCAGCGTCCGCTTGGCGCGGCCCGTCACGCGGGTCGCGACGGGGATGCCGAGGAAGAGCGTGGCTTCGTGGATCGCCAGGGCGAAGCTGAGAGGGGCGCGGGCCTTTGTCACGCTCCCGCCCGGCCCATCGCGCACATGGCGAACAGGGTTGCCATGCTGATCAGCGTAAAGGCTGCGCTGCTGAACCAGCGCGGCCACCCCGTTTCATATTCAGGAGCGGGAGGGCCGCGGTCGACCAAGTCGGCGGCGACGGGGAAGGGCTGGCTAGCCACGAAACGGCCGCGCAGGGCATAGGTGGGAGCGCTGGTTTCAGGCTCCTGTGAATGGGTGCGCGCAGGCATCAGTCGATGTCCTTTCGTTGCGTTTCCGCACTCTGATCGCAAGCGACATGATCGTTCGCGGGAGGTATGATCTCTACCGTGACTTGATCGGAGCCGAACTCGATCCGCCGGGGCGCTTGAAGGGGATAAATGTCGGGACGAAGGGCATGACGGGATACGCCTGTGGCGTCCTCAACGTTGAGGACGAAGCGACCAGGCAGCAGCGACCCACGCCGAATGAGTTGCGAGACATTGCCCTGCGTGCAGTGACAAATCTTCGCGAAGCGCACCTGCCCCTCGGCGATCCGTACCGCGCTGAGGAAAGCGGCGCGGGCCTCCTGATACCATGATTGGGCTTGATCATCGTGCGACATGCGGCCGAAATAATAGTTATCTATTATATCTGCAATAGCAAACTGCATGAGCCAGCTAATATTTTTAGGCTATGACATTGAAATGACCGTTCTTGCTGACCGCCTGCGCGAAGCGATGGCCGCGCGAAACATGGACCAGAGTGAACTGGCCGACGCTGCGGGATGCACTCAAGGCGCGATCAGCCAGATATTGGTTGGTAAAACCCAACGGTCCCGTTTCTTGCCGGAAATTGCAGGAGCGCTCGGCGTCGAACTAGATTGGCTTCGGGGCGTACCGAACGCTGAACAGGGGGCGCCCCGCGCCGCTGCGGTCCAGTATTTCGCGATGAAGGTTGCGCTTCCTAGTGAGGCCGCGCTGCGTGACATGTTCCGCAGCCTGCTCGTGCTGGTGCCTGACGGGGCGACGAAAGACGAAGCCGCTGAAATTCTCGCTCGACGGCTTCCATCTGGGATCGCAGCATGTGGACCTCTCGTGCTCGATCCAAACGGGGATTTATCACCTGCAGACGCAGAAGCGCCTCAATCTCACGCCAGAGATCATCGCGCAGCTGCGCCATCGTCGCGCACCTGACGGTGCATGGCTGGCAGGCAAAATCACATCCCGGCGTCAACCTGATCGCTAGCCCGCTCAACTCCGCACACTCCGAATGTTCCCTGTTCGTTCCCATCTGGCTAAAGAAGGAACGGTAGGAAAGAGGTAAACGCCGCCCAGAAAAAATCCTTGTGGATAAGTATCTTGAACGGCATTTATCCCCTCGCACTGCATGGCCCTGGGGGGAAATAATGACCGAAAAGACATGTCCGCAATGTGCCGAGGCGGTGAAAGCGGAAGCCAAAATCTGCCGCTTCTGCCACTATAGCTTCGAAACCGGCCAACCCGCCGAGGTGAAGGCCGCGCCAGCGCCACCGCTGAAAAGGAAGGGGCTGGGCAAGGGGTGCTTGGTCATGGTTGGCATCCTTGTCATGCTCATCGTGATTGGCGCAATCGCCGGGGGAGACCAGAAGCCCGCCGCTAGCAATCCGACTGGGGAAAGGGGCGGTTCTGCAACGGTGGAACCATCCAGTGAAGGTCAAGGGCAGGCTGATGTCATGGAATTATCAGCTAGCAACCTAACCGGACCCCAACAGAATGCAGCGCGCTCTGCACAGCAGTATATCAGTATATCTGGCTTCTCGCGCGACGGTCTCATTGATCAACTGTCGTCAGATGCCGGGAATGGTTATGCTGTTGCCGATGCGACCGTAGCGGTCGATAGCTTGAACATCGACTGGAAAGAACAGGCTGCACGCTCCGCCAAGCAGTATCTTGAAATGAGCGGTTTCTCCTGCAAGGGTCTTATTGAACAACTGTCTTCCAGTGCCGGTAGCCAATACACGGTGAGCGAAGCAACCTTTGGTGCGAAGCAGGCGGGTGCCTGCTGACGCCCTGCTTTTGATTGAAATTGAAACGCTCGAGGGTGGCCGGGGAATTATATTTCCCGGCCATTTTCGCATCTACAAAAAATGTTGCATCATCCTATTTTTGAAGCTACATAAATTGTCATGGAAATTGAGTTCGACCCCACGAAGGACGCCGTCAATATCGAGAAGCACGGCATTTCCCTCTCGCGGGCCGCCGATCTGGAGCAGGCAGTCGTTGTTGAGGATGATCGGTTCGCCGAACGCCGTTTCCGCATTTATGGCCTGATCGACGGGCTGAACTATTGCGCGGCCGTGACGCTGCGCGGATCGGTGGTTCGCGTCATCAGCCTGCGTCGTGCGCACCAGAAGGAGATGAAGCGTCATGTCTAAGGAACGCCCTGTCATTTTCGACGAAGATAACCCGGAGTGGACGGCAGAGGATTTCGCGCGAGCACGCCCGATCAGCGATTTCCCTGAACTGGCCGCAGCCTTCCCCAAAACGAAAGTCGGACGCCCACGCGGATCGAACAAGGAACAGGTGTCACTGCGGATCGACAAGGATGTGCTGGAGCGGTTCCGGGCCGGTGGGCCGGGCTGGCAGTCGCGAATCAATGAGGCGCTGCGTAAATCCGTGGCGTGATCAGGCCGCCGTCTCCATCCTGATATCGGTGGTGAACCCGCCCGCCTTGTCGAGCCGGTGGGTCACTTCCGAAACCAGCCATTGGGTCGCATCGATTTCCGCCTTGAACCCCGTCACCGCTATGCGGGCTTCGGGCACGGCGTCGGGTCGGCCTAGCGCCAGCTTCATGTCGAAGGTCGCGGGCGCCCGCTTGATCCGGTCGCGTTCGGCGCTGGCCGCGCGGCGCGCCGACGCCTGATCGGGATAGACCTTGCGCAGCTTCTTAGCGCCGTCTTCCGCGCCCATGGTGACGGTCTGGCGCTTGGCGCTGCCCCTGTCATGCCAGGTCGCGGTCACGCCTTCCTGCCCGTCGCGCTTCTGCCGCTGCCACTGGTGACGATCGCCGTCACGGCGGCGAATGGTCAGGGTCGGCAGCGCCTGGCCGGTGCTGGTCTGGCCGGCGCCCTTGGGCGCGAAGATCAGATGCTTGTCCTTGATGGTGGCGACGGCGTCATTTTCCCGCCCCAGGCGGCGCAGGAAGGCGATATCGCTTTCCCGGCTCTGTGTGGCCGCCGGCAGCGCGATCGACGCCAGCGCGGGCGCTATGCGGGCCGTCAGGCCATTGCGCCCCGCCACCTCGCGCAGGACCGCGCTCAGTGTGGTGTTCTTCCAGCTTTGCGCGCGGCGATTCCTGATCGCGCTGGTGAAGTCGGCGGCGCGCGCCTTGATGGTGATCTGGTCGGGCGGGCCGCTGTGCGACACGTCATCGACCTTGAAACTGCCCTTGTCGATCAGCCCGACCGTGACATCGCGCCCCTGTTTCCAGCCCAGCTGGACGCGCAGCACGGCGCCCTCCTTCGGGATGGCCAGCGCGCCGTCATGATCGGTCAGGACAATATCCAGCTGGTCGGCTTCATCGCCGCGCTTTTCCGAAAGGGTCAGCGACACCAGGCGCGGGCGCAGCCGATCGGTCAGGTCCGCGCCGTCCAGCGTCACCCGCCAGTCCGCCATATTGTTGATGCGATCGGTCACGCCGCAGCCCCGGCGCTGTTGGTGGGCGCGGGATCATCGACCCGCAGCAGGTCGATGGCGAAGTCGATCCGGCGGGCCGCGCCATCGGCGAGCAGATAGGCGTGGCGCTCATCGATCGCCTCGATCACGAAATTGCCGTAGACGCTGCCGCCGCCATCGACCAGCGGCAGCGCCTCGCCATCATCGGCCATGGCGCGCAGATCATCGAGCGAGACACGGCCATCGGCAATCTCGGCATAGACCGAGCCGGATAGGCTGATCGTTTCGTCGCCCACGCCCATATATTGGGTGGCATCGCGTGCGCCGACACGGGTCGAGCGGGCATGACGCCACTGTGTCTTCCGCTGCATCTCGTCATAGGCGAGTGTCGGGATCTGGAACAGGAACATGCCAAGGGCCATCAGGTGCATGCAAGCCTCCCTCAATCGTCGCCAAAGCCGCGCGCGTGTCGTTCGCGCTCGATCTGCTCGATCGCGGCGCGCACCTGGTCGGCGATGTCCTGTGCGGGCGCCGCGCCGGCGTGGATGGTGATATTGTAGGTCGCCTGCATCGGTGCGGCGGCCGGGGCGGCAGCGGTGCCGGCGGGCTGCGCCATCGCCATGCCGGCGCCGGCGACCGCCGCGCCGGCGGCGCCGACGCTCAAGGCTCTCGTCATCTGGCCCGAAAGGTCGGTGATGCGCGCCAGCGGCCCGTCCGCATTGGCGGCTAGACCCTGATCCAGACCCGCCATGACGAAGCCGCCCAGCCCGGCGAACACGCGCGATGGCGAGTTGATGCCCAGCTTTTCCTTGAACCAGTTGGCGACCGAGGTTGCGGCATTGACAATCGTGGATTTCAGCGCGCCCAGCATCCCCGTTACGCCGTTGATCAGCCCCTGTATCAGGTTCCGCCCGATCTCGGTGAAGTTGAGCGATCGGAGATAGGCGAGCGCGGGCATGAAGGCGCGGATCAGCAGGCCGAGCGGGTGGAAGGACAGGAAGGCGTTGATTAGAAAGCCGATCGCGCCGGACACTATGGCCTTGATGCTGCCCCACAACCCGCCGAACCATCCGGCAATCGCCCCCCAATTATCGTAGATCAGGAAGGCGGCGGCCGCGACGGCGGCAATGGCCGCGACGATCAGCAGCAACGGCCCCAGGGCGATGCCCAGCGGCGCGGCGGCGGCGGTCAGGGCGGCGAAGGCGAGCGCGATGCCGCCGAGCAGGATCAGCAGCGCCGCCCCCACGCCCATGAAGATCATGATGCCCTTCGCCAGCAGCGGATGTTCCTGCGCCCAACCGCGCACGGCCGACGCGGCGGCGCCCACATATTCGGAGACCTTGACCACGGTCGGCAGCAGCGCCTTGCCCATGGTGATGTTGAGACCCGACAGGGCATTGCTCGCGAGGCCCGCCGCGCCCTCTGTGGTGGCGATGCGGTTGAGAAATTCCCCATGCATGGAGCCGGCGGTCTTGTTGGCGTCACCGACCAGGGCGAGCCGCTGTTTCAGCCCGTCGAGATTGGTCAGCATGGGCGCAATGGCCGCGACGCTTTCCGATCCGAATAGCTGGGTCAGGATACCCGACTGCTTGTCTGGGTCCAGCTTGCCGATGCGCTCCATGACGTCAATGATCGCGCCGGCGGCATCCTTCTGCATCCGCTTGCCGACGTCGGTCGCCTCCAGCCCCAGCGCCTTATAGGCTTCCTGCTGGCCCTTGGTCGCTGCTTCGCCCTTGGTCAGGGCCAGCATCGTGTTCTTGATGCCGGTGGCGGCGACTTCGCTGGGGATGCCGATGGAATCGAGGGTCGAACCCAATGCCGCGATTTCCGGCGCGGCCAGGCCGGCGACCTTGCCCAGCGGCCCGATGCGGGTGATGATGTCGGTGACATTGGCCGCTTTGCCGCCAAAGCGATTCGTGAGAGCATTGACGCCGTCGCCCAGGGCGCGGACGCCCTCCTGAGGCAGTTCAAAGGCGGTGCGCCACTTGGCCATCGTCTCGCCCGCGACGTCGGCCGTCATGTCGAAGGCCACGCCCATTTCGGCCGCATCGGTAGTGAAGGCGAGCAGTTGCTCGCGTTGATCGCGCATCGGCTTGCCGAACTTGTCCATGCCGACGCCTGCCGCGCCGGCGGCGCCGGCGATAGTCGCCAGTTCGCTGGCCGCCATCGGGATTTGCTCGCTCATGTCGAGGAAGTCGTTCGACATGCGATCGATCTGGGGCGACGCCATGTTCGTGACCTTGCGCACGTCGGCCATGGCGCTTTCCAGCGTCATCGCCTGTTTGGCCGCCATGACGATCGGCGTGCCGGCGGCGGCGCCAGCGGCGATCATGCCCAGGCCCATGCCGGTGGCCTTGTTGCTGACGTCGTTCAGCTTCTCGCTGTCGCGTTTCGCCTGGTTGACCTTCTCCAGCTGGGCGGCCTGCTGGCGCAAGACCCGGTTCGCGTCGGCGGTGCGATCGGCGAGCCGGTTTTCATGGGAGGCCAGATCGGCGACGTCGATGCCGGCGGCCGACAGCTTCGCCGACAGCTGCTGCAATTCCGCGCCGCCGCTGTCGAGGCGGGTGGCAAGCGCGGCGGCCTGTCTCTCCGCGCGCTCGAACTCGGTGCGCAGCTTCTTCGTCGGCTTTTCGGTCGCCTCCAGCTGGTCGCGCAGGGCCGCCAGTTTGGCCTGCGTCTCCTGATATTGGCGGGTGTCATCGGCGAAGCGGGATTCCGCGGACTTGAAGCGACCGACCTGCTTTTGCAGCGCGTCGAGGTTTTTCAGTTCCTCCTGCGTCTTCGCCAGATCCTTGCGCGCGGCGGACGACGCACCGGTGATGGATTTGAGCGGCGCCGTCACCTTGTCCAGCGCCTCAAGAATGACCTGTAGTCGGAGGTTCCTGTCGGCCATTATCGCTTTCCGGGTTTCTCAGGGTGTTGGGAGCGGCGCGCGGCCTGCGCGCGCCAGCCCATCAGTTCGGACAGGTCCATCCCGTCCATGGCCTGGGGCGGCCAGTGGAAGATGATGGCGACGTCCGCCATCGCATCATCTACTGATCGAGGAGCGCCGTGCGCTGCGACTTCTGAAGCAAAAAACTGCCGATCTCCGCGCCGCAGGCGAGCAGGTCCGCCGGCTCCATATTGGCCGCGTCCGCCTCTGTGATGACGGGCATGGCGATGCGGGGCAGCAGCTTGGTCAGCGCGTCGACCTTCAACTGGCCCAGATCGACCAGGGAGAGGCCGCGCAGTTCGCCGGACTTGGGCTTGCGCAGCTGGAGGGTTTCGATGGTCTGTTCGCCGCGCACGATCGGCGCGTCGAGCGTGATGGTGCGAAATTCGGGCGTGGTGGGCGCGGACATGATGCTCTCCGGTGGTCAGGGGAAGGGAGCTGGCCCGGCGCGGCGCCGGGCCGCAGGGTCAGTAGCTGCCGATCGCGGCGCGCAGTTCGGCGGTGCGGTCGACGCCACCGACAATCTCGATCATGTTGATGGGGTCGATCTCGATTTCGGTGCGGCCGTTCCAGACCAGCTTGTAATAGGCCAGCGCCATGGTGGCGGTGAACTCGCCCGGCTCGCCGACTTCCTGATCGCCCATCTCGATCTCGGAATAGCGGCCGCGCACGATGACCTCGATCGCGTCGACCGCGCCGCTGTCGTCCTGCTGATAGCCGCCGGCAAAGCGCAGATAGACGCCGTCGATCGTCGGCACGCCCCACTGGCGCAGCACGTCGCGCAGCGGGCCGCCGCCGGTGAAGGACATTTCCATGGCCTCCATGCCCATGTCCATCATGACCGGTGCGTTCATGCCGCCGCCGCGATATTCCTCCATCTTGCGGGTGAGGGTGGGCAGGGACACGGTCTTGGCCTCGCCACCATAGGCGAGACCTTCGTTGAAGAGGTTCATGTTCTTGAGGGTGCGGGGCAGGCCCATCGGAAACTCCTGTCGTGAAAGGGGGAATAGCGGGGCGGGGATCAGGCCGTTTCGGCCAGCTGGCTCGCAAAGTCGGCGAAATAGCTGTCGGTGATGCGCTGGCCGAAGGTCAGGTCTTCGAGCGGCGGCGGCACGGTATAGTCATAGTCGATGCGCAGCTTGCCGGCGGACAGGCTGGCCTTGCTGTTGTTCGCCTCATCGAACCAGGCATTGAAGCCCAGGACGATGCCCTGCGCCTTCAGCTGGCGGCCGAAGCCGTTGATGGTTTCGATGATGTCCTTCGCCAGCGCCGGGGTCAGCGGCTTGTCGAGCGCCCAGAGCATCCCCTTGACGATCGTATCGGTCAGCAGCTGCGCGACGCGCACCGTGCTTTCGAAGGCGAAGAGTTCATCGTCCGATGTGGTGCGGTTGCCCCAGAAGCGATAGCCCGTCCCGCCCCGGATCAGCGCCGTCACCTGCGCGGCGTTGAGCAGACCGGCCTCGCTCGCCTGATCCTCGATATCCCAATGGATATCCTTGCTGAGGCCGACCACGCCCTGCACCGCGACGTTGGACAGCGTCTTGTGCGGCCCGGTCTGGGTGTCGATCAGCGCGCGCAGGCCCATGGCGTGGGCAGCGGCGAAGCTCTGCACATTGGCCGCCGCCACCGTATCGAACACGACGAAATCAGGCATCAGCAGCATGAGTTCACGCGCGGCGAAGCCGGCGCGGTAGGCGGTGGCCGCAGCGACCGTCTCGCCGATCGCGCGGGCATAGACGAAGCCGCGCAGCTTCTTCGCCACTACCACCAGCGCGGCGGTGACGGCCTGCGTCTCAAGGCCGGGCGTGCCGAGAATCTTCGGCTTCACGCCCAGCTGGCCTTCGGCCGCCAGCAGCGCCTGCATCCCGGTCTTGATCCCGTCCCCGCCGGTGGTGCCGATGACATTGGCGTTGGTTTCGGCGGCGTCGGCCCCCTCGGCCACGCGCACGACGATCAGGACGGGGCGGGTCTGGTCGGCGATGGCGCGCAGCGACTTCGCCAGCGTCCCTTCGGTGCCGGCATCGCCGATCGCCGCCTCAATGTCGGTGATCAGCGCGGGGCAATCGAGCGGGAAGGTCGCCGCGTCGGCATCGTCGGCGGTGGCGACCAGGCCGATGATGGCGGTGGAAACGGCGGTGAGGGTGCGGGCGCCCTCATTGATCTCGGTAACGGTGATACCATGCTTGAACGGCATGAGGGTTTCCTTTGACTAGAGGGAGAGAGGCAGGACGAGGCGGGTGCGGGCATTGGCGGCGGGAAGGTCGGTTCGGTCGGCGTCGATGATGATTTTCGCCGCGCCCCGGTTTTCGCCGGCGGACAGGCTGACCCGGCGCAAATGCAGCCGGTCTTCCCAGCGGGTCAGGGCGACGGCGGTCGCCGCGTAGAGGCGCAGGATGTTCGCGGGGGTCATGGGCTGGTCGATCAGGTCGGGCAGCAGCGATCCATAGTCGCGGCGGCCGACGCGCGTGCCGATCGGCGTGCCCAGGATATCGCCCACCGACTGGATGATATGGTCGACGCCATCGAGCGCGCCGCCGGTCCTGCGGCTCATGCCCGCCATCACACCGGTCCCTGCGTCTGCGCGCCGCCCGCCTGCACGCCGCCATGCTTGTGGCTTTTGAGGCTGATGCCGCCGCCCAGCACGTCATCGGTCGCAGTCACCCGGCCATTGACGGTGAGATTCCCGTTGACGGTCAGGTCGCCGTTGATCGTGGTGTCGGCGTTGATGGTCGCCCCTTCGGGCGCGTCGATCGTAGCGGTGCCGCCGGCCGGTAGTGTGACGGCCAGCGCATGGGCCGCATGGTCATAGCGGATGACCGCGCCATCGGGCATTTCCAGATGGACGACATCGGGGGAATTGGAGGGCGGCGGGAAGGCATCGGACCACAGGCCGACGATGACCAGGCCGTTCGCCAGATCGCCTTCGGGACAGAGGACCACGCATTGTTCGCCCACGCTGGGCGGGGACCAGAGCCGGGCGCCGCCGGCGCGCTGGGCGACCCAGGGCAGTTCGCCGGTTTCAAGGTCGCCCAGCTGCACGGTGCAGGTGGCATTGGCATGATCGACCGACGCGACGGCGCCATATTGGATCGCCTCGCCGGCCATCTGCTCAAGATCGGGGGATTGCACCATGGCGGGACCATGGCGCGAGCGCGCGCGCCTTGCGCGGCCCTGCATTTGGACAGGCGGCTATCCAAATGCGAATTATCTATGTCTTTGGCTGAGGGACAGGACTAAGCACATCGGCGGCTTGTCGAAGTTCACTTCATCTCTCAAGCAGATGCAGAGACGGTAGCGCGCTGGTACGCTACCGTCTTGGTATATTGTTTACGAGTGAGTGCTGCTCCATGCCTGCCACACTGATTTCAGTTCGACTAATGGCTTTTCGCGCAGCCCCAGCTTCCACTGTCGGTCTATAGCAAATACAAAAGACGCAGCATCCGGATCGAAATCTGGGAGAGTGTTTTGGTTTGGTTGAAAGTGGAATGGGTGAGGTCGGTTGTACGTTGCTAATTTCGTCTGCCAAACATCATTTAGACCATTGTTGCATGCATTATGCGCAAGTGATCGGTAATTTTCAGGAACCGGCAAATCGCCTTGTAAAACGAGGGTCAGCAATCCTCGACTTTCAAAAGCAATGACAACTGGCCATAGTAAGCCCAAAAGATGTAGGCGCTCAATTGCACAAATTACGCGTTCATCGTGGTCTTCGTCCCATATGACCGCGAAATCATGAATTGTCATTTCACAAGTAGTATCACCTGCCTTGTTGCGACTTTGAGTTGAACGAAATACGGAGTATGGTGGATTTCCGCCGTTCGTCTCTATTGACCCTTTTTGGTCGTATAGGCAGGAAAATAGGTTCGAGTACTTATGATCTACCATGGTCATCTCCTTTCGAGAGTGCAGCATCACGCCACAGCGCGGGAACTTTCGGCTAACGCGCTAACGTTCCATTACCCGTTTGAACCACAGCCTGGCAAGCGCGCAGATCAGACATTTGTTGCTATTTGAACGCAAAAACGGCTCGGCTTACGCGATTACCCCCGGATATTTCTGCGCCAGCAGGCCAAAGAAGGTCTCGCGCACCGACGCCATTTCATCGCCATACATGTGCCGGTCGAACACATAGACGTCATGCACCGCGCCCTTGAACAGCATCGATCCGGCATTGCCCAGGGCGTTGAGCTTGCCTCCTATGACCAGCGGGCGGCCGCCTTCGGGCAGGCCCGACAAGCCTTCGGCCTGTAGCACATGCGGGACCGGCGAGTTGATGAACATCTGCCCCCGATCCGCCGCGCTGCTGTAGGTCATGCCAACCAGGAAGCGGCCGCCGGCGGTGAAGCGGTTGCCCGACGTCGCATTCTGTAGCGTTCCGTGCCGGTGATAGAGGGCGTTGTTGAGCATATAGAGTTCGCAGTCCTGCCCGCCATCGATCCCGGCATGGATGATCTGATAGGCGGTGCCGCTCGTCACCATGTCGGTCGCCCAGCGCAGCGCGACGAAGATCGTATAGTCGCCGGTGATTTCGACATCGCGGACATGGAGCGGCAGTTCATTGGCGCCGGTGATGCCGCCGGGCATGAAGATCGACGCGCGCCCGTCGACAGTGTCAGGGCCGACCGTGATCGCGTTTTCGCTGGTGAACGCGGTGACGCCCAACGGCCCCCAGACCCGCGTCGCGCTGCCCACGCTCTCATAATTGCCGTTGGCGGCCGTGATCCAGGCGCGCAGTCCGGCGAACTGGATGATCTGGCGGTCGATTTCGCTGAACTCCGTCAGATCGTCGGCCACGTCGGCGAAACCGGGAAGGGGGAAAGGCACGTTGATGATGCTGCCGAGCGGCATGGTCAGGACTCCTGCGTCGCGGTGATGACTTGGATATTGGCGAAGATGGGCAAGGGGCGCCCGTCGATCAGGGAGAAGCGTTCCCAATCGCTGCGGCGAAAGATGGTGCGCTGCCCGCCGGCATAGCCCTGGCTGGGCGGGTTGGTCGTGGTCTGGTTGCCATAGCCCATCCGCACTTCCACCACGGCGTCCGCCGGCAGCGCGCTCGCCAGATCGATGAGCAACCGGCGCGGGTTCGCGGGATCACGGCGCACGCGCGATATGGTTGGTGTCGCGCCGTTCAGGTTTTTTATGCTGGCGCCGCCATCCACCGCCGTCATCTGCACGGTTTCCGTGTCGAAGATGAAGGAATGGGTGAAATCGACCTTTACCTGACTGCCCAGCCAGGTGGCGGTGGTCATATGCAGCGCCGCATCCTGACCGCGCTGGAACCAGTCGTTCATGACGTCGGCCGCGATCGCCCCGCGCCATGTCTCGTCCGACGCCTTGTAGTGGATGGCGTCGCCGTCAAAGTCGCAGATATAGCCCGGCGGCAGGATATGGACATCGGCATGGGACGCGGCGATCTCCATCTGGGCGAGGCCGGACAGCGCCGGCTGCCGCAGGGAGCCGGCGGCCTGCACCGTCTGGGCGAGGAAGACTTGCGGCGCGTTCGCCTGCCCGCTGATCGCCACGATATCGGCCTGGGCGATCGGGATGAACGCCAGCAGCTGATCGCCCCAGGTCGCATTCGTCCAGTCCGCTTCGCCCTGTTCGATCAGCATGTTGACGCGCAACTGGAGGCCGTTGGCGTCGGCAATCTCCTTGGCGCGCGTGACCGAGGCGAGGAAGTTCAGATAGGGCTGGCGCCGGGTCGCGCCGTCCCAGAAGAGTTCGGCGAATTTGGAGGAGCCAAAGCCGAAGGAGGCGCAGGCGACATAGCGCGCACCGTTCCAGCCCCAGGGACCATTGAGGTGGATGGCGAGCGCGCTGCAATAGCTTTCGCGCGTCCACCCGCCCTTTTCATGCGCGCCGTCCTGCCCCAGCCCCTCGCGGATCGGCACCAGGCTGTTGATCCGGGCGGGATCGATGGGCACGTCGCGCGCATAGCCGCCGCCGGCAACCACGACATCGCCGTCCAGATTGCCCTGATGGGGAATGGTCCCCGTGTTCCAGGTAAGATTGAGCGCCCGAAACGGTCCTTTGCGCAGGACCGGCGGCGTGCGGATGGTTTGTGGCCCGGTGACGCCGGTGGGATTGGTGCCGTAACTGCCGGCCGCCACGCTGTTCGACTGGCCCGCCACGCCCAGATATTCCAGGATGGTGGGCAGGTCGCTGACCGGCGGCACCTTGTGCAGATGAGCATAGCGCACGGCATGGCGGGTGTTGCTGATTGCGTCATGGTCGTTGGTTTCGATACGCAGCAGGCCGGGCATGGTCACGGTCGCGCGGCGCACGGTTTCAAAGCCGGTGATGCCGTGCTGGCTGTAGGTCAGCTGAACCCTGGCCAGCGTCGTGCGGTTTGCGCCTTCGACCAGATAGAAGAGTTGGGGCACCTGATTGTCATCACCCTGCCGCAGCACGCGGCCATTGGCGTGCAGCGGCGCGAGGCGGACATGGCCGCCCGGTTCCCAGCCAGCGACCGCGCGGCCCGCGCCGTCGAACTCGGTCGGCCACCAGCCCTGACGCGGCGGATCGGTCATGAGGCCGACCGGCGCGCCGGGTAGTTCGATGCGGCGCGACTTCATGCTGTAGCGCACGGAGACGCGACCACGCGCGTCGGTGATGAGCGGAACATAGCCCCCCAGGATGATGGCGTCATGCCCCGGCAGGGCGAGATTGGCGATCTGGCGGCGGCCGGTGATCAGATCGGTGCCGTCGAGCGTCTGGCGGCCGTCGCTGGCATGGATATGGACCCGCCCCTTCACGAAGGATTGCGGCTGGGGCAGCCGCGCCGCCGCCAGTGCGGCGGCCTGACGGCGGGACAGGCTTTCGGCCTCGTCCGCCTGTTGCCGCGCCAGCGCCTCGTCGGCGTCGCCCTGGGCGCGGGCCTGCGCTTCGGCCTGGTCGCCCTGGATGCGCGCCTGCTCCTCGCCCAGATCGGCCTGAATGCGGGCCTGCTCTTCGGCCGAATCCGCTTGCACGCGGGACAGCGCTTCGGCGGTCAGTCCCTGTTCGCGCAGAGCCGCTTCACCGGCGATGCCCTGCGCCCGCGCCTGTGCTTCGGCAAGGTCGGCCGCTTCGCGTTGCAGCGCCTCGGCCGCGACGGCCTGCGCGCGCGCCTGCTGCTCGACGCTCAGCCCCTGGCCGAGCGCGCCGATGTCGACCTTCATCTGCCCGAAGCCGAGCGCGTCGAGATAGTCGCCGAGGCGCGCGCGCCCGGTTTCCTCCTCGCGCTCGATCAGGACGGTTTCAGCGCCGGTGAGGTTTTCGAACTCCGGCAGGTCGGCGATCTTGGGCATGGCTTACTCGGCTGGCCAGAGGGGATGGGATGCGATGATGATGGCCTTGAGGCCCGTTGCCGTGGCGGCGGCGATTTCCGCCTCGATCGCGTCGGAGGCGGCGCGGATCGCATCGATCAAGGCAAGGCGGGCTGCCCCCTCTGCCGATGGCGCCCGCTGATCGTTCAACTGGCGCCAGAGCGGGGCGGCAGCCTCGATCCGGCGCGCGGCTTCCCGTTTCGCCTGGGCGACAGCCTTTGCGCGCCGCTGGGCCAATGTCTGGCGGGGGATGGTGGCAAGGCAGGGCCGGCCATCTGCGCCGGCAAGGATCGCGCGCCCCTGCGACTGCCCTGCGATCAGCGCGCGATGTTCGTCCGCCGAGATGGGCACAGCGTCATCGGGGATGGCATCGCCATGCAGTGCGTCGGTGAAGAAGGCGCGCGCGCCGGGCGAAAAGAAGATGTCCATTTTCAATATCCGATCGCGATCCAGTCGAAGCCGTCGGCGCGGTTGTCCGCGCTGTCGCCCGCCTGGAAAAAGACGTTGAAGCCCGTGGTCGTTCGCTCGCGCATCTGCACGAAGAGATCGCGGACATTGCTGTCGGCCGACAGATAGGTGATCGGTCCGACCCAGATGCACGCGTTGGGGAAGGCGACCGGAAACACCATCGGCGCCGCCAGTTCGGTGGTGACGGTGGCGCGCATGGTGCCGGCCTGGACGATGATCGGCGTGCCGGGGATTCGGAACAGGGGGACGCTCGACTGCCATCCGCCCAGTTGCGTGAGGGCGCCGATCAGGCTGGCGGGCGTCACCGCCTTGCTGGCGAGCGCCCCTTCGGCCGTTTCGGCCACGCTGGCGGCTTCGACATGGAGCGCGCGCCCCTGCGTCAGGTCGCCGCCGCCAGTGACAAGGCCGCTGCCCGTGATCGTGAGCGCCGCCTGCACGGCGCGCAGGGCGGCAGGCGTGAGCGCGCAGTCGGTGGCGGTGCCGGCGATGGCTTCCGCCCCGCTTGCTGCCCTGACATCCACGGTGCGGGATTGGGTCAGATCGCCGCCGCCGGTGACAAGGCCAGTGCCACCGAGCGTCAGCGCGGCCTGCACAGCGCGCAGGGCAGCAGGCGTGAGCGCGCAATCACTGGCGGTGCCGGCAATGGCTTCCGCGCCGGTCGCCGCGCGCACGTCAACGGTGCGGGATTGGGTCAGATCGCCGCCGCCGGTGACAAGGCCAGAGCCACCGATCGTCAGGGCCGCCTGCACGGCGCGCAGGGCAGCGGGCGTGAGTGCGCAGTCGGTGGCGGTGCCGGCGATGGCCTCCGCGCCGGTCGCCGCGCGCACATCGACGGTGCGGGATTGGGTCAGATCGCCGCCGCCAGTGACAAGGCCAGTGCCGCCGACCGTCAGCGCGGCCTGCACCGCGCGCAGGGCGGCGGGCGTGAGCGCGCAATCGGTGGCGGTGCCGGCAATGGCTTCCGCGCCGATCGCTGCCCGCACGTCGACGGTTCGGGATTGGGTGAGATCGCCGCCACCCGTTACCAGGCCGGTGCCGGTGATGGTGCGTGCCACCAGCGCCGCGATGATCGCATTGAACCCGTCCGCCAGACTGTTGAGGTCCGCGTCGGTCGATTCGGACAGGGCGTTGATGGTGGCGGTCAGCGCCAGCGCGAGCGCATCGAGGCGCTGCCGCAACGTCAGGGGCGTGATGATGGTGTCATGATCGGCGCCGGCCTCGGCCAGTGCGGGGTCAGCGATCCGCGCGACGCCCTTCACCGTCTCGGTCGCCGGCGGCATGAGGAAGCTGGTATCGCCAAAGACGATGTCGCCCGCCGCGCCATTGCTGAAGGCGATATCGAGCGCGAGCAGGAAGAAGGCGATCGACACCTTGCGGAAGATCGGCGTTTCCTGGCTATAGACGGCGAAAAGCGAACCATTGGGCAGGAACAGGCCAAGGCCGCGAAGATCATAAATATCCTCGCTATTGTCCTGCGCCGTCATGTGGATGACGGTTTCGCTGACCGACTGGCCCGACACGGCGCTGATGCGTTTGAATTCGCCGGGCAGGCTGGTGATGGTGGGCGCCATCACGAAGGCGCTTTGCGTCAGTCCGACCTGCGCGATCTGAACGGCATCGGTCGCGCCGCTCTGCGCGTCGACCAGGGCGTCCAGCCCTGCTGCCGTGATCATCATGCGAATGGGATCGGCCATTATACCTCCAGAAAGGCGCCCAGCGCCGAAATGATGGGTTCGCCGTTCGCCGTCTGGAGGTAGGTTCCCCAGACCGGATCGGTGGCGCTGTGAAGATCGGCGGCGGCATCCATGCGGCTGATCCCGCCGGCCAGCGCGCCCGATGTCAGCCAGGCTTCGGCGTCCGCGCGCAGTTTGTGGACGGCGACCATGCGGGCGCGGACCGGCTTGACGGCGGCGATGTCGCGCAGGATTTGCGCCACCAGCGCTTCGTCATAGATGACAGGACTGTCGACCGAGAGGGGCAGTTCGAGCCGGAACATGTAGGGATCGAGCGTGTCGCGATCCTCGAACCATTCGACGATCCTGATCAGCGGGTCGAAGCGATCGAGGACGGTGCGCAGCGACGCCGCCGTGCCCTTGCGCCGGTGGAAGCCGATGGCGTCGGCCACCGCCGCGCGCTTGACCGCTTCGGGCCAGTCGGCATCCCAGATATCGACCGACAGCCCCCAGGCAAGCCATGGCAGATGGGCCGCCGGGCACTCCATGGGCGACCAGAGCTTGCGCATGTCGACCGGCAGATCGAGCAGGAAGGCTGTGACCTGTTCGAGCGCCTTTTCCAGCGGCGTCGAGCCGGGCGGCAGGACCGAAGCATAGGTCATTCGCCGGTCCCCAGATGCCGGGCGGTGACGCCGGTGCAGACAGGCGCCTGCGTCCTGCTGATCGCGATGTCCGCCGGCGGGCTGCGCAATATGATGTTCTGGACGCCGGCGACATGGGCGGCGGCGAAGATCGCCGATCGGGTGATGTCCATGCCCAGACGCCGGCTCTGCGCGACATAGGCATCCACAGCGGCCTTCGACGCGGCGAACACGACACCGCCATCGGGGCCGTTATAGGTGGTCAGATCATAATCGACGGCATATTCCACCAGCTGCGCTGACTGGACGGTCACATAGTCGGTCAGGGGGCGGCGCGTGTCGGCCGAGAGGTAGGCGGCGACCTTGTCGACCAGCGCGGGCGAGGCGCCGCCGTCGCCGGTGCGGGACAGTATGGCCACCAGCACTTCGCCGGGGGCAGGGCTGGTCGCGCTGGCGTCCAGCACGTCGGCATCGGCCGAAAGGGCGTGGGAGATATAGGCGCCCTCCGGCCCGGCGACCGAATAGCCTTCGGGCGCCAGCACCATGCGGCGGCGGAAATCATCGTCGCTTTCCAGCACCGCAGGCGCGCCGGTCGCTGCATCCGCCGGGGTGATGACCAGGCGCGCGATGCCGAAGGCGGCGGCGATATTGTCGAGATCGGCGCCGGTCGCATAGGCGGGCATGACGGCGCGGGCGGCATCGTTGATGCGCTGGCGCAGCAGCTGGACGAAATAGGAGAAGGTCTGGAGCAGCTTGGTCGCCGGGTCGCTGTCGCGGCTTTCGAAGGTCAGGCCGCTCGCGGCCATCTCGTCCTTCATGCGCGCGACGGCACCGCTCAGGATCGTTTCGAAATCCAACGGCTCGATAATGTCGGGCGCGAGCAAGCGCGAAAGATCAACGGCGGTATAGGGAGCGTCGGCCATGCCCGTCATGTCGGGCGAGCCGCGCCTCCAAGGCTACGGCCTGCATTTGGACAGGCGGCTATCCAAATGGAAGGGCGGATGCGGACCGCGCTTCAGGTCGCTTTGGTGTCGAAACAATTCATGATGGCGGAACCGCCGGTGTTCAAGATTGTCAAAAGCTTCGCATGCCGATGGGTAGATGGTCACAATGCAATCCTTTCGCCCAGTGCGGGTATACTTCTAGTTTCTCCTGCGTAATGAAATTGGCAAAACCTTGCCTTCTTGCTACCGCTGTCTGCGCATTTGAATCACAGAGACAACGGGGGATTGCACATATGAGAATGATAATTCTGCCTATCTTCGTGTGCGTAGGGCAACTGCTTAACCCGCACTATTCATGAGGCTGCAGCGCTGGGCTTGTTCGGCCGCGATGTGTCGACGGCTAGGTGATCAGGGCGAGCATCTCCACCGGTGTTTTTCACCGCGTCAGGATTAATGGGCTTTTCGAGGTTGATGGGCTGGAGCTTGGGGGAGCGGCGGCGTGGCCGCGCCGGCTATGTCGGCGCGGGCCTGAAGGCGGCGGCAACGGTTTGAAACGTGCTGGCCTCGGGGCAGGCTGACGCGAACGCGACGCGGATGCGCGTGGCGGTTTCGATGACGCGGGCGGCGACCTTGAGCAGCCGCAAGCGCAAGGTGGCGAACTCAGCAACGGCGAGCGCGGTTGTCTTGGGGATTGCCTGCTGGATGCGCCACATCAGCCAGTAGGCCGCGGTATGCAGAATCAGCCGCATCTGGTTGGCGTTGGCCGAGCGGCACGAGGTGCGATCGCTGGCGAGCTGCGATTTGTGGCGCTTGATCAGGTTTTCGGCCTGGCCGCGCGCGCAGTAGAGCGTGTCGTAGATGTGCTCGGCCGAACCATCGGTCAGCGAGGTGACGACATAGCGGATGTCCATGCCCAGCGTGCTGGCTTCAATCCGGGCGACGACGCGGCGCTGGCACTTCCAGCTCTTCGCCCCGTAGCGGGTCTCGGCATAGTTGCGCAGCACCGGATACTGGGCCTTGGCCCGCCTGACCGCGCAGGCATCGGCGACGGCAACGATGATCGGATCGGCACGCAGCGCGGCGTTGGTCGGCAGGCCGAACACGTAGTCGACGCGGTGCGCCTCGCAGAAGGCCATGACCTCGGGCCGGCCGTAATGTCCGTCGCCACGGACGGTGATGTGGGTTTCGGGCCAGTGCCGGCGGATATGGCGCACCAGGCGCCGGATGTGGCCGGCCGCTTCGGCGCCCGATGGCGTCTTGCCGGTGCACAGCAACATGGCAACCGGCCGGCCGGTGGCGGTGTCGTAGACATGGATCGGCAGGAAGCAGCGCTCGCCATGATGACCGTTCCAGAACGAGAGCTGCTGGTAGCCGTGGACGACATCGCAGGTGTCATCGATGTCCAGCGTCACCGCTGCCGGCGGGGCGGGATAACTGGTGCAATAGATGCCGATCATCGCGGCCATCATCCGGGCCAGTTCGCGCGTGGTCGGTGCGTTCTCCCAGCGGCTCATCGTCGGTTGGCTGGCAAGGCCCGAGCCGGAGCCCGGCAGCTTGCCCAACGCCAGGCGGAAGCCGGGATCATCGCGCAGAGAATCAAGGTCGTCGGCATCTTCGTAACCGCAGCAGATCGCCAGGACCCGCGCCCGCAGAATGTCGTCCAGCGCATGGATCACCCGAGAGGGCTCGCGCGGATCGGCAATACAGCTGGCGAGCCGCGCGCAAATCCGCATCTCGCGCTCGGCCCGCGCCAGAAGCAGAACTCCGCCGTCTGAGGTCAATCGGCCTCCGTCGAACGCCGCGCTCACTTTCTTGCGCCCGATGGCTGGAAACGAAAACCGGGGCGCGCTAACCTCGCTACCGGCGGGTGTGGCTTGTGGCATTTTCTGTCCTGAACAGGAATGGTGTAGACAACCAATTTCCTACTTCAGAACAGTGCCTTACGCCACTCTCGCCAACCTCCTCCTGCCCTCCGGTGAATAGCAAAGGTTAGCGGCTGTGCAATGATGGACAGAAGCGCGATGTCTTATAGGCCTGATATCAAAGGCGGCTATGGCCAACGGGTGTTCATCTGGAAGGCAGATTATTCCGCAGGTATCGCTTCGCAAGGCGGCGTATGCGCGCAAGGTGCGCTCACGGCAAATGCCAAGTCTATGGAAATGACAGCAAATCTTAGCAATGATATCGTTCAAATTGCTAAAGCATCGCCAAATTCACTGGGCGAAGGCGACTTAGCAAAGGTTGGCATTGCGGCCAACAACAACGTGATGCTGACGAACGCTACAAACGGCCAAACAGCATTCGCAAACATCGCATTTTTCTATCTATGTCAAATAACATTAAACAATAATTCTCGTAAATTTGTTCATACAGAAGGACATAGCGGGAAAACTCTTCAATCGGACACGGATTCGCTTTCGGGAGAAAATATCGTTCAGATGTGGAAAGATACGCTGGATAGAGTTTCGCTTATTTCATCAGATTCTGCGAAAACATCAGAAACTATTTCTAATAAATATGTCAATAATCAAGGATTGGAAGGGGCTGCCGAACCGCATGATGTTGAAGCGCCAGATAAAAACTGATGATAGGATTTCTGAATCAAACTCGAGACGGGTGGTAGCTTCTGTTAGTCCGTGGCGAGATGGGAATAAAGCAGGTCCAGCAACTGGTCGCGGTCCGCCGGGGTGGCGCCGATCAGTTCGCGGCGGGGATAGGACACGGCTTTCGCGCGGAGCGATGGCTTGTCGCGCAGGCCATAGTGATGGACGCTGGCGATCTGTGAGACCTTGCCGGTGAAGCCGACCCAGAAGCCCTGATCGTCGGTGCCGGTTTTCAGGAATCGGGACGATGCGAGGCGGCGGAACATGGCGCGGCGGCGCAGGCCGCCCCGGCGGCGCAGCTTGCCGCCGCCGGCATTGCGATGCTCCTCGGGCACCGGCAGCCATTTGACGATCCGGTCGAATTCGAAGGAGCGGATGCCGCCGGCCTCGATGTCGAAGCCGGTCATCATCCGGCCATTGCCCCAGGTGAAGCTCTTCATGATGACGCGGCGCGGTTCGCCGCCGCCACCCGAGGGATAGAGGAAACAGGCCGCGCCCCGGCCTGACACCGGCGGTTCTTTCTGCTTTCGTGCCTCGAACGCGGTCCCGTCCGGTTGCCGCTGGGCGCTGATGCGCTCGCGGTTGCTGATCGCCAGCGCGCGGGCCATCTTCCGCATCAGCGTGCGGCGCTCGCCCGACGACAGGCTGCGTAGCAGGCCGCCGGCGATGCGCTCGATTTCGGCCAGATCGTCGGTCATGCCGCCGGGGGAATGGCCGGGGTCAGCACGGCTTCGGGATCCTGCGTCTCCGCCAGCAATTCGACATTGCCGAATCCTTGCAGGAAGGACGCCTGCACGTCGGGCCAGCTGTCGGTGAAGTCCGGTTCGGGCGGATGATCGACGTCATAGCCGCTATGATCGGGGCGCGGCATGACCAGGACCATTTCAGTGAGGTCGATCGCGATTTCGATATCAAAGCATTCGCTGTCGAGCAGTTCGGCTTCGAAGCTGAAAGGCTGGCTGTCCGGTCGCTGGAGCAGCTGCGGCTGTTCCTTCTCGATCCATGCCAGCACCGGCACCATGATCAGGTCGGTGTCGCCGGCATAGTCGGTGATCAGCAGCTTGAGCGTATAGCTGTAGGTGAAGGACAGGCTGGCGGATCGGCGCGCGTTGACGGCGCCGCCCTCGACATAGATTTGCATCCGGTCAGGGTGCGTCCGAAATTCAGGCAGGGAGGCGGAGAGCCAGCGCCGCAAGCTGTCGGCCTTGCGCATCAGTGGTCCGCCTCGCCGCCGGCGGCGCGCGCCGCGCCTTGCAGTTCGATTAGCGTTGCGCGGATTTGCCCGGCGACGTCGTAGAGGCTGAGCAGGCTGGCATGGCACTGGCCGCCGGTCATCGCGCCGGCCTCAGTCCGCTGGACCGGGGGCAGGCGCGGCGGTGGCGCCAGCAGGGTCGCGGGCACCTTCGCCATTGGCCGTGGCGGCGGCGCGGTCGAGCAGGCCGACGCCATCAGCATCGACGCACATAGCGCCATAAACCGGGCGCTCGATGATTTTCTGGCTTTCATGATAGATTTCCCTGACATCGCCCTGTCGGGCATATTCGGCGGCCTGGGCGCGCTGCGCCGATGCATCGAGCCGGGCCTGCAACTGCTGGCGCTGCGTCTCGCGGGCGTCGTCGGCCCGCTTCTGCGCCGCCTGTTCCTGGGCGGCGCCGACGCGGGCGCCATAGGCAAAGCCGCCCATGCCGGCGAGGCAGGCGGCGAGCGCGGCGCCGAGGATCAGATGCGCGCGGCCGATCATGCCGCGCCGGTGCGCATCATGGTGGACAGGCGATCGGCGCGCTTGCCGACCTGCCCCGCCCATCTGGACTTGAGCATGTTGACGGCGGCATCGGCGTAGCGGCCCGCCTTCACCATCGCGAGGGTGTTCACGAAGCCCAGCAGGCTCCCGATGCCCAGATTGAAGCACATATTGAGCAGGATGCGCTGGCGCACCGCATCGAGCGTCCGCCACCAGCGCAGGCGACGGTCAAGGTCGGCCTCGCACCGGGCGATGTCATTGTCGAGCAGGGCGCGGGACTGGCTGCGGGTGATGCCGGTGGCGATGCAGCTGGCGAGGGTGATGCCCAGATCGCGCGTCTCCTGCGCGCTGATGCCGACATCGTCCAGATTGCGGCCGACGCCGATCGTCCGCTTGCCGGCGGTGCAGCGATAGACTTTCAGCCTTTCGCCCTCGTCGCGGACCAGTTCGGCGGCCAGGGCCGCCCGATCGAATAGGGGCATGATCAATCCTTCCGGGGCAGAAAGCGGTCAGCGATGCGGGAGGGCGCGGCGGCGAGCGTGTCGATCGCGGCGCGGGCGATGCGCGGGGTGGCGTCGAAGGCGATGAGCGCGATGGCGAAGGCGATCGATTGCGCGACGAACTGATTCCAGTCGGTGACCGCGACGATCGCCTGCGTCGCATAATAGCTGACCGTGGATCCCACGATCCATTGCAGGAAGCGCTGGCGGAACGGCAGGGCGGGCTTCCATGCCTGGGCGACGGCCGAGCCGATCAGCGACGGGGTCAGCGAACCGACCATTTCGGCCCCCGATTCGAGAAAGGTGCGAAGGTCCATGGATCAGCTCCAGAGTTGAATGAGCGGCAGGGTGCGGGTGGTGGCGGCTTCCTCGCTCGCGGGGACGATGACGACGGTGCCGAGCGGCAGGATGGAACCAAGGTCGGCAAGGCCGGGGTTGGCGTCGAGAACAGGCGTGATCTTGCCGGGGCCAAGCCCCGCCTCGCGCCAGAGCAGCTGGTCGAGCGTATCGCCTTGCCGGGCGACCAGGCGTTGCGCGCTCACCATCAGATCAGGTCCACGGTCGCGCGGGTCAGCCCCTTGATGTCGCGCACGGCGTGCTGCGCGTCGCGGCGCAGTTCGCCGATCGAGGGGGTGAGTTCGTCGGCCTGGTTGCCGCCGGCGGCCGTGGTGTCGAAGTCGCGGTGGCGGTCGATCAGTTCGGCCTTGGCATAGAGCGACACCGCGCGCAGGTAGCGAACGACCTGCACGCTCCTGCCGTCCAGCTGGGGCGCGGGCATGGCGGCCAGCGTGGCGTGACCGGCGGCGATGGCGGCGGCGGCGAAGGCGCGCAGATCGATTTCCACGGTCATGATCGCGGCGAGGATCGCGGCGCGCAGGCGCGGCGCCGTGATGCTGGTGGGGATGCGCGCGACGTCGCGCACGTCCGCCGTATCGACGTCGGGAAAAAAGCCGTCATTGACCACCGGCGCTTCGGGCGCGGGCGGCTGATCGACTTCGCCGGCGGGCGGGCGCGCGACGAAGGTCATGCCATCACCATGCGGGCGGCCAGATCGAGGACGGCGAAGAGGAGGATCGCGCCGCCAATGAAGATCGGCGGCGGCACATGCGGGAAATGGCTGTGATGGTTCATGGTGCCTTCCAATCCGGCCCGCCGGCTTACAGGGGTGGGGATCGGGTCAGATGCGGCCCTGCGGCCCGAAAGCCTCCCGCATCGCGCGATCCGCCCCTGAGCGCCGGGGGCGAGCCTGTCAGGCGGCGTTGTCGCCGCCCTGTTCCGTGTTCGGGTCGGGCGCGGCGGCGGGGATGGCCGCCAGCAGCTTGCCCGCCCGCTTGATTCTGTCCTTGACGCTGATGCGGTCATGGAGGCGCTGGGCCTCGGTCAGGCGTGCCAGCGCCTGTTGCAGCACCGGCTTGCCCTCTTTGGCGGCCATATCTGCGCCCCGGTCCAGCTGCTCGACGCCGATCGCCTTCATCAGCTTGGCGCGGACCTGATCGTGAATGTCGAGATGGCCGGTCAGGTCGGCTACTTGCTCCAGCGTGGCGAGCGAGAAGCTCTCGTTCGCGCCCTGCGCCTTGATCGCGGCGTCGGCGATTTCCTCGATCAGGATGGTCGCCGCGTCGCGCTGGTAGCGCGAAGGCATGGCGACCCTGTGCCGCATGATGAATTCGGCAAGGGTGATGGCGGCGTCATAATCGCCAACGTCGATCAGCCAGACCATGCAGGTCGGGACGACTTCGGCGGCAAGGCCCGCGCCCACGCCCGCATCGGCGGCGATGATCCCTTGCACCCAGGCGCGATATTCGGGCAGCATTTCGCGCTTGGCCGCGACCTTCGCGTCGATCGAGCGGATTTCCTTGAGACGCCGCAGATCATGGGTCAGGCGCAGGCCGATCTGGCGGGCGGCGATGTCCGCCGGGGAAGGCTTGGCCGCCCCCGCTGCCCGGAGAGGGGAAACAGCGGGGGCGGTTGCCCCTCCATGTGCAGGTGCAGCCGCTGCGCTGATGGTCTGGGCAGCGAGGATGCGTTCACGGTGGCGGCGAGCGAGGCTCATGCGCGTGTCCTGTCAGATGGAGGTATTGGGGAAGCGCGATCAGGCCGGTTTCTTGCCCATCACGATATTTTCCACGAGGGCGGCGCGGCCATAATCCTCGACCACATAATCCTCGTTGACCGACTCATAATTCTCGATCTGGTCGAGCGCCGGTTCGTCCTTCACCTGACGGCGGCGGGTTTCTTCCTGCACATAGATGGCCAGATTATCGAGGCTGGTGATCATCAGCGCATCTTCGGGGAAGAAGGGCACGATGACCGCGCGCTTGCCGGCCAGCTGCTTGGGCAGGGTCAGGATGCGATGCGCGGCCTCATTCTCGGTCGCGGTCGCGCCCGCGCCCTGGAGCAGGTTCAGATATTTGTCCTTCACCAGCGCCCAGCCGACGATGACGACAAGGTCGGTGTCGCTGCGATGCCAGGGGTCGAGCAGGTCGAGCGCGTCGAACGCCAGCGCGTCGAGATTGGCATAGTCGGCGTCGGCCGTGGCGACGTTGGTCTGATCGCCGTCGACCACTTCGACACCGGCGGCGACATAGATCGCCTTGGTGGGATCGGTGGTCAGGGCGCCGTCGTCCAGCACGCGTTCGGCCGCATGGGTGCGGATCTTGTGCAGCCAGCCTTCGTTGACGTCCTGGAGCAACGGATTGGCGACGCGGTCGGTGGCAGCGGCGACCGACGTGCCGTTGAAGCCGATCATGATCCGGTCGCGACCCTGCTGTTTCAGGATGACGTCGCGCAGCAGCGTCTGGAATTCGGGGCGATGGCGCCAGGCGTCGAGCTTGGCATATTTGATCGCCGTGTCATAGTTGGTCTGGCGGCAGTGGTAGCCGCCGTCATCGCTGGTATCGGTCGGATCGGTGGGGGTGCGGCGGTTGCCGGCGGCGGTGTTGGTGCGGCTCGCGATCGGGCGGGTGGCGCCGACGCCGACCTTGGCGCCGGTCTGGCTGGGGACCATGACGACGCTGACCGAACTCAGGAAGTCGCTCGACTCCTGGATTTTCTCTTCCAGTTTCTGTTCGACATTGGGCGCGACGGTGAACTTGGTCGACGTGACTTCGGCGGCCTCGACGCCATTGAGCAGCGCGATCTGGCTGACATAGGCGGCAAAGGCGATGCGGGTTTCTTTACGCATGGGGACTCCTGAGTGCGGGGGCGGGCGCCGGTGTGGTCGGAGGGGTCTGGGGACGGATCAGCAGTCGGTGACGATCGCAGCCTTGCCGCCGGTGGCAGGCGCGCGCTTGAAGGTGCCGGGCTTTTCCTCGCCCTTGAGCCGCGCCTCCATCGCGTCGAAGCGGCTGCTGAGCGCGGCGACGGCATCATTGGCGGGCTTCACCGCCGCCGCGATCTGGTCGCCCATGATCGCGGCGAATTTGGTCATGTCGAAACCATTGTCATTGGCCGGGGGCGGCGTCTGCGCCGGTTCGTCCTTGGGCTTTTCCTTGGCGAACAGGCTGGTGAAGGCGCTCATCAGCCCCGTCTTCACGCCTTCGGCGATGGTGGCGCTGTCGGTGGCCGGCTCCAGTTCGATCGCGGTTTCGTAAGCGGTCGAGAAGATGTTGCTGCGCGACTGCGCCGCGAATTTGAGCGCTTCGGTGCCGAGCGACGCCGGGCTGTCAGTGACGGCCAGGCCGACCAGATAGGCTTCGCCGGCGCCGGCGAAATCCGGGTGAATTTCCATGCTGGTGAACAGCTTCTGCCCGGCCTTGTTGATGGTGAGCAGCTGATCATTGGCGTCGATTTCGGCATAGAGACCGAGCAGCGTCTTCTTTTCGCCGGCGAGCGTCAGTTCGACCTCTTCGGTCTTGAGCGACAGGACCGAGCCATAGGCGTTGAACGGCTTGTCGGGACTGTAGCCGGCAATATGTTCGCAGTTGATGCGCGCGGTGTAGGTCGCCGGGTCATAATTGGCGGCCATCTGCTCCAGCCATTCACGCTGGATCACGCGACCATCGACAGTGGCGCCCTCGACGCCGACGCGGAAAAACTTGCTCTTGGCCATGATCGGTCCGGTTCCCGTGGTTGCGGGGCGGCGCGCCCCTGATGACAGGAAGGCAGAAAGGGACCGATGCCGGGCCAGCCTCAAGCCCCTGCATTTGGACAGGCGGCTATCCAAATGGACCACGGTGATTAGCGGCTGATCCGCGCGGCATGGTCCGCCGCGATGACCCAGCAACCGATCCTCCCCGGCGCGCCGTCTGTCCTGTGGCAGTTCGACCCGCGCCGCCATGCGCGCAGCCTCTACTGGCGCGGATGGGGCGTGACGCAGATCGCCGACGAGTTCGCGCTGCATGGCGTGGTGAACGACAAGGGCGGGCCGATCCCGCGCGCGACGATCGAGGCATGGAAGCAGCGCGACCGATGGGATGATGCGCCATCGATCCGGAAGGTCGAGGACGGTATTGAAATCCGCCTGCTGACGCTGGTCGCGAAGGAAAAGAAGACCAGCGCCGATTATGTCGAGATCGAAGCGCTCAACCGCTCGATCGAAAGCCTGGCCAAGGTCCGCCGCTATGAGGCGCCGGGTGGCCATGCCGGCGACCTGAACGACAAGGTCGCCAACCGCAACGCTGGGCCGCGCAAGAAGGCGAGGAAGAATCATTTCACCGCCGATCAGGCCGCCGAACTCAAGCGCCTCTTCCTCGACGGCCTGTATGATTATCAGCACCGCTGGTGGCAGGCGAAGGATCAGCGCACCCGCATGATCCTCAAGTCGCGCCAGATCGGTGCGACCTATTATTTCGCGTTCGAGGCGCTGATCGACGCGATCGAGACCGGGCGAAACCAGATATTCCTGTCCGCCTCCAAGGCGCAGGCGCATCAGTTTCGGTCCTATATTGTCAGCTTCGCCAAGCTGGTGGGCGTGGCGCTGACCGGCGATCCGATGCTGATCACGTCGGATTTGCGCCCAGAGGAAGAGGCTGCGGCCGAACTGCATTTTCTGGGCACCAATTTCCGCACCGCCCAGGGCCGCCACGGCAATTTCTATTTCGACGAATTTTTCTGGGTCCATTCGTTCGAGGAACTGAACAAGGTCGCCTCGGGCATGGCGACGCACAAGAAGTGGCGCAAAACCTACTTTTCCACGCCCAGCAGCGTCGCGCATCCCGCCTATCCCTACTGGACTGGCGACAGGCGCAACCGCCGGCGCAAGAAGGCCGACCAGATCAAGATCGATGTCAGCCATGCGGCGCTGGCGATCGGCAGCGTCGGCCCGGATCGCATCTGGCGCAACATCGTCAACATCCGCGACGCAGAGGCGGGCGGGTGCGACCTGTTCGATATCGAGGAACTGGAAGACGAATATGCGCCCGACGAATTCGCCAACCTGTTCATGTGCGATTTCGTGGACGACAGCCTGTCGGCCTTCAAATTCAACGATCTGATCCGGTGCGGCTGTGACAGCCTGGTCGAATGGCTGGACTTCGATCCCGAGGCGTCGCGCCCCTATGGCGAGCGCAATGTGTGGGCCGGCTATGACCCGCAGGAAAGCGAGACGGGCGACAATGCCGCGCTGGTGATCGCCGCGCCGCCGCTGATCGAAGGCGGCCCGTTCCGCATCCTTGAGCGCCACCAGCTGCGCGGCCTCGATTTCGAACAGCAGGCCGAATTCATCAAGGCGATCCTGAGCCGCTACCACTGCACCTATCTGGGCATCGACGCCAAGGGCGTGGGCGCGGGCGTGTATCAGCTGCTGGCCAAGGTCGGCGCCATGCCCGGCTGCACCGTGGCGAAGATCGAATATTCGCTCGAACTCAAGGCCCAGATGATCATGAAGGCGCAGAATGTCGTGCGCCGGGGCCGCATCGCCTTCGATGCCGGGATGCTCGACATCGTTTCGGCCTTCGTGTCGATCAAGAAGACCCTGACCACCAGCGGGCGGAACGTCACCTTCAAGGCGGGGCGTGGCGGTGATGACGGCCACGCAGACCTCGCCTGGGCGACGATGCACATCCTGATGAACGAGCCGCTCGACGGCAAGGAAAAGCCCAAGGGCACGATGGAGGTATTGGAATGAGCAAGCGCGCGCGCAGGATGAACCGCCGTGAATCGGCCGAGGCGGCGCGCGGCGCAATCGTCGCGGCCAATGACAATCGCGGTGTCACCGCCTTCACCTTCGGGGATCCCGAACCGGTCAACAGCCGGGCCACCATGCTGGACATGCTGGAATGCTATCACAACCAGCGCTGGTATGAGCCGCCGATCTCGCTCGACGGACTGGCGCGCACCTATCGCGCGTCGCCGCATCATTCGAGCGCCATCATCCTCAAGCGCAACATGCTGGCCGCCAGCCTGGAGCCTTCGGCCGTGCTGTCGCGCAAGGCTTTCGCGGGCATGGTGCAGGACTATCTGGTTCTGGGCAATTGCTATGTGCAGGCGGTGCGCAACCGCCTGGGCGGGGTGATGCGGCTCGATCATGTGCTGGCCAAATATACGCGGCGCGGGGTCGCGCCGGGCAGCTTCTGGTGGGTGCCGGGCTATCGCAACGAAGTCGAGTTCGAGGCGGGCACGGTCCATCATCTGCTGGCGCCCGATATCAATCAGGAAATCTATGGCCTGCCCGAATATCTGTCGGCCCTGCAATCCGCGCTGCTCAACGAGAATGCGACCCTGTTCCGTCGCCGCTACTATGAGAATGGCAGCCATGCCGGCTACATCCTCTATGCCACCGGCGAATTTGCTGATGGCGATGTCGACGCGATGCGCGATGCGCTCAAGCGGTCGAAGGGGCCGGGCAATTTCCGCAACCTGTTCGTCCATTCGCCCAGCGGCAAGGAAAGCGGCATCCAATTGAAGCCGATCGCCGAGGTGGGCGCCAAGGATGAATTTGTCGGCATCAAGAACACGACGCGCGATGACGTGCTGGCCGCGCACCGCGTGCCGCCCCAGCTGCTGGGCATCGTGCCGGCGAACGCGGGCGGGTTCGGCGATGTGAGCAAGGCGACCGACGCCTTCTTCGAACTGGAGATCGAGCCGTTGCAGAGCGTGTTCCTCGAACTGAACGACCAGCTGGGTTTAGAGGCCGTCCGCTTCCGCAAGCGCGAGAAAGCCTCGCCCGAATAGCCGAATTCCCCAAGAGCGGGGATGACCGCGCTGCAACGCGGCCACCGACGAGAATCGCGCTCGCCACAACCAACCGGCCACCCTGGCCGCCCCGCCCCTGACACCAGGGCGGTGGTTCATCTGTGAGCTAAAATCCTACATGTCACTCGAAAAAATTCGCCCCGTTTCCCCCGCCGCCGCTTACATCGGCGGCAAGCGCAATCTGGCATCGCGCCTGGTGTCGATCATCGGGCGCGTGCCGCATGACAGCTATGCCGAACCGTTCGTCGGCATGGGCGGCATCTTCCTGCGGCGGAAGGAACGGCCCAGGGCCGAGGCGATCAACGATGTCAGCGGCGATGTGGCCAATTTCTTCCGCGTGCTCCAGGAGCATTATCCCTATTTCATCGACATGCTGCGCTGGCGGTTGTCGAGCCGGTCAGAGTTCGAACGGTTGCGCGCCTTGCCCGCCGATCGGCTGACCGACTTGCAGCGCGCGGCGCGGTTCCTCTATTTGCAGAAGCTGGCATTTGGCGGAAAAGTTGAGGGCCGGAACTTCGGCATCCGACGAGAGGGGCCGTCGCTGTTCAACATCACCAAGCTGGAGCCGATGCTGGCCGATATCCATGAGCGGCTTGCCGGTGTCGTCATCGAGCAGCTGGGCTATGGCGAGTTCATCCGCCGCTATGACCATGCGGGCGCGCTCTTCTACCTCGATCCGCCCTATTGGGGCTGCGAAAGCGACTATGGCCAGGACGTGTTTTCGCGCGGCGACTTCGAGCAGCTGGCCGACCAGCTGGCGGGCATCAAGGGCAAGTTCCTGCTGTCGATCAACGCGACCGATGGCGCGCGGGCGACGTTCTCCCGGTTCAATGTCGCGGATGTGCCCACCACCTATACGATCGGCGGTCAGGCCAAACCAGTGACGGAACTGATCGTCAGCAATTTTGTGCTGCCGTGAGTGGGCAGGGCCGGTGCTGCGGTGCCGGCCCGATACGACCCGAAAAGTCAGAGGATATCCGATAAGCGCCTCAGCATATCGCCGGCCATCAATGCACCGACCGCAATGCAGATGGCGATCACGACCCCGCCACTTTCGGGGCGGCGGCAGCGGTTCGCGGTCAGACCACTTGTGCAGCATTGTCTTGACGATTGTCCGAACTCCCGGAGCGGAGATGGCCGTGCTGCAACGGGCTAGCGACGAAAATTGCGTTCACCGCAACTGCCTATCAGCGCAACAGGCCCGCCAAACGGAGTCTAACTTGGGCCTCAACAAATGATTGCATCGGTTAGGGCTTCAGTTTTAATGCGTGCTGTCGGTAGCATTGGGGGTTGTAAAAAGTGCATTCAGATCAAGGCGATTCGGTTAAAGACGCGGCGGTATCGAAGAAAGATGCTTCGCCGCATGACGCACTCAAGGGGCATCCCCGGCAACAGTCCGATGCAATTGAGCCACCGATGGTTCCCGCCTCTTCAGTCCCTAAACCGGCTAAGATATCGCCTCTTCAAGACCTCAAGAATCTCGAAGCTGCGCCTGCTTGGCGAGGTTGCGTCGATGGATTCTCGGAGTGGAATATTCGCGGTTGGGTGTTCTCGACAAAAAACGTGATGGTTCCCGTGAGCCTGGATATATACATCTGCGGCATCCATGTAACAACGACAACTAGTCGCTACGGTAGGGTCGACATTGACCAGATTATTGGCCTACCGATAAAAGCAGGCTTCCAAGTCAGTGCTCAGGCGATCAGTTCCGAAGCAGCAACGCGTATTTTTGATGCTCTGAAGGCGCTGGATAAGGCCGAGCAGCCTATCGAAAACATCGTTGCAGTAAAGATCGCCGATAGCGACATAGCATTGCCATTCAGCAATAAAGTTCGGTCAGAGAAAATCAGTGTCAGTACGTTGCTACCGATTTTGGACGCAATTGTCGGCACACGCTTGCGCAATGAATATATTAGAGTCCGGGATCAGTTGATTTCAGGGCCGTCAGTTTATGAAGCTGATGCAGATGCCGTGAAGCCGATCGCCTTCTATCTTCCGCAATTTCATCCGTTTCCGGAGAATAACGAGTGGTGGGGAGAAGGCTTTACCGAGTGGACCAATGTAGTTGGCGCGAAGAGCTTTTTCTCTGAGCACCACCAACCGCATGTGCCGGCCGATTTCGGTTATTACGATTTGCGCGTAGAAGACGTCCAGCGGCAACAGATCGACCTAGCGAAGCGCTATGGAATTCAGGGCTTTTGCTATTATTATTATTGGTTTTCTGGAAAAAAACTGATGACAATGCCGATTGATCGGCATGTCGAGCAGAATTTGGATCTCGATTTTTGCTTGTGCTGGGCCAATGAAAACTGGTCGCGCCGTTGGGACGGCTCCGAATCTGACGTATTGATGGCGCAGCGGCATGTCGAAGAGGATGATGTCGACTTCATTAATTCGTGCATAGACTATTTCAAATCGGAAAAATACATCAAGATCGACGGCGCTCCGCTGCTGCTGGTATATCGCATTTCGTTGCTCCAGAATCCGTTGAGCACGATTGCCCGCTGGCGACAGATTGTACGGTCTCATGGTTTTCCTGACTTGCATGTCAGTATGGTGGAAAGCTTCGGCCTAAATGATCCAAACTCATATGGGTGCAACAGTAGTTGCCAGTTCCCCCCCCACGGCGTCGTCTCCCCCGAAATCAATTCCAAGATCAAGGAATTGGATCCCGAATATCGGGGCAAGATATATGACTACCGTGAGGTTGTCCGCTCGGAGATAGCTCGACCTGCTGCTGATTACATGCAGTTTCGTTGCGCGATGCCCTCGTGGGACAACACCAGCCGCAAAGGCAAGGACGGCAACATATTTGCCTATTCATCGCCTGAGTTATTCGAAACCTGGTTGAGTTACCTCTGTGCACAAGCCCGGACAAATCTCCCGCCGGAGTCTCGGTTCGTTTTCATCAACGCTTGGAACGAATGGGCGGAGGGCGCTCACCTTGAGCCCGACGCCAAGCATGCTCATGGATTTCTTGGCGCAGTGCGAACCGCGCTTAGTCATGATCGCGGGGTGATGGCTGCACTCGATATGACCACAGGTAACGAGCAGATCGGACCGGTCCGCGCCGCCGATGTGAAAATCCTTGTTGAAAAGATGTGGAACGCCAACCATCAACTCCAACGCATTATCAAGAATTATGAGGGGGCCATCGGCGATCGCGCTTCTCCGTTCGTCCAAGTCAATAGCCAGTGGTACAGGAGTGAGAAGGGAGAGCGGGGCGACAGAGTTTGGCTCGACAGCGTCAACGGTCGTCCGGGCCATGACACGCGAATCCTGTTGCTTTCAAAACAACAAAATCTTTCACTTAGAGGGTGGATTAACGCGCCTGCCATTGCCCTAAGTCCATCTCTGCCCGTGTTCGCTTGCCTGGAATCTACGGAGACTAAGGGGCTTTCGTATTTCGCGACGATCTATGATCGCGAACCTCGGGAAGACATTATAGGCTCGCTTAACCTTACTGAAAGCTCGCTGTGGTGCGGTTTCGCATTGAAGGCTGATCTCCAAGGAGTGGCGCCAGGAGCGTATCGAATCAGCTTGATGCTCTCTCTGCCCGGCGACTTGAAGGCAATGATTTCGGTACCAACTTACGTCGAACTGGTGGTTTCATGACATTCATTCCGGGCAATTGGACTGCTATCAGCGATCCCTTAGTCAGTGTCGTCATTCCAAGCTATAATCATGAAAGCTATCTCTATGAATGCCTGAAGTCGGTCAGCGATCAGTCCTATGCTAATATTGAGATCATCCTGGTGGATGATTGTTCCGCTGATGACAGCTTCGCCTTTGCCACGAATCTGCTTAGGACGCCATTTGGAAGTCGGTTCAGTCGCGTCGACGTAACCAAAAATGATGTGAATATTGGAGCCCACGCAACAATCAACAAAGGCATTGAAAGAGCCAGGGGAGAATTGATTACGGTCATCAACTCAGATGACCAATTTCTTCCTGATCGTATAGCAAGCATCGTTAGAGAGATGAAGAGAAGCAGGACTGATGTTGGCTTCAGTCTAGTTAATGTGGTAAATGACGGCGGAGATGCCTTTTCCGATGAAGAGCTTGCGCCATTTGTTCATTTCACCATTCGTCAAGCGCTAAACTTGCAGCGAGATGTAACGACTGGGTTTAGCCTTCTTCGGCAAAATGTGGCTGTGTCGACTGGAAACATGGTATTCAGTCGCAGAATATATAATGAAATCGGTGGTTTCCTATCGCTTAAATATTGTCATGACTGGGATTTTATCTTGCAGTCGCTTTTTTACTGTGAGCCTACAGCAATTCTTCAACCCCTCTATAACTATCGCCTTCATCCGCAAAATTCGTTTAAGGGGTTGAGTCATATGGCTGAAGTGGAGACCGAGGTCGTCATTCGACGCTTCTTCCGCCGTGTGATTGATGCTGCACCTCTCAATTCACTATGCCCCAGTCCTTGGACTTGGCCAGGATATTTCGAGCAATTCGTTGCTCAAAATGGCATGTCGCGCTTTTTCGACAGAGAAATGGGCCGCGGAATGAAAAGCTGGCGCATTTACGATCGACAAAGCGCCGCTTAAGCCAATATGGGAGAGGCAAGGTGGTTCTTGAGCCGCGTAAATACAATATGCACGGTCAGAACTAGCGACGGAACAGATGTAAAACGCGGTGATTTCGTGTCAGTAGATCGAAAATTTGGAGTTGATGTGAAAAATTATTGACTCCTAATCTATCGCAATTTCGAAAAATTTTTACTACGTATTCTGAGGCGTAGATTTGTTACAGATATTTTACTGACCGAGGTAAAATGCTATGAAGAAAAATATTTTCATTCATGTTGGTTTCCACAAAACTGGAACGACAAGCATTCAGGTTGCATTGACGCAGAGGAGAGAATTTCTCTCCAAGCTTAATTACTTGTACCCACATGCCGGTGTTCCAGATTGGGCGAAGTTTGGGCACCATCTTTTGCCTTGGTCTGTATTCGAGATTGAAGACAATCTTCCATCCCTTCATGGCTATCGCGCTACATTCTCTCAGTCAAAAAAGAGAGATATATGGAACCGCCTACGACAAGAGATTGCCAGGTCCGACAGTGAGAATGTGATTCTATCTTCGGAAGAATTTGATGTCTGCTCGGCTGCAGAAATTGAGAATGTCGCGAGGCAACTGAAGGGATATAATATCAAGCCGGTAGTTTTTGTGCGAAATTTACCTGACCTGATAGAGTCTCTATATAACACAACGGTTGTCCACTCGTCCGGGAATCGGCCGTTCGTGGATTTCCAGAAAAATCAACGTAGCCGCCTCGATGTGGCTCAATTCGTTGAAGATTGGGCGAGCGTATCTAGTGATGGAAAAGTAACAGTATTAAACTACGACGATCCCATGGTAAGGCGAAATAGTGTCAGAGCATTCCTCAACGCTATAGGAATTGATTCATCTGACATGAATTTAGTTTCTGATTCTAGGTATAACGAGAGCCTGCCGATCTTCGCGACAGAATTAATCATTCATTTACATCAGAAAGGAGTTGGAGAGGATGAGATAAATAGATTTATTGATAATCTAAGGAAGATTGATTTTAAGGATGAGGCATTTCGCAATTATACATTGTATTCTAATAATTCAAGAATTGAATTGGATCGAAAATATCTCGAAGAGATTGAGAAATTGCGCAGCGCGGACTATGTTCAAGGGCTAAGTGATCAAGTCAATAACAATAATGATAGAATGGATAAGGCCTATGTTGGAAATCATGTTCATGCGATGCTCGCGCTCGTGCGCGAAATAAGCACTTCTAAGGATGTTCAGCCGCTACCTCGGCGGTGAGGTTCAGTGCAGAAACCTTGAAATTTGGCATTTTATTCGCACCCATCGCTTTCACCTGAGCAATTGGATTCTTTTGACCCTTTTGATGCTGACCGAAGGGCGATCTTTAAGGATCCGAGTCTGTCGAAATCATCGGCCAGCGTCGGGTAGAGCCAACCTCCTTCGTCAAACTCGTTCCACGCATATATCAGAATGGCTGGTGTTGCAGGATGAGCAACGGCGAAGCGCAACGCGTTTCCGACGTGGGCATGGAACGCTGCCGCAGACGGCTGATTGAAGCTTATTCCCTGCCTAGTTGGCCTCGATTCCCAAGGTACGGGATTATTCATTCTCGGGCGCCTGTCCCATCCAGTCATGACCGTTGGGATTAGCGCGCGGTATGTCATGGCATCTTTTTGCCATTGCGCTTCGGCGCAACTGGTTAGGTCGCGAAAGGTGCTTCCCGCGCGCGAACATACAATTGAATAATGACCGACCGCATCAAATCCGGCTCTCATCAACTCGGATGACGGTTCTGTTCCGGGAGCTAGCAGCGCAGCGATCTCCACGCGCGTCCGAGACTTGTTGCGCGCCATCATTCTGAAGGCTTCGATTGTTTCCTGAAGCTTGTTCATCCCGCTGCTGGGGGCAGTGCCCTTATTGGAGATGAAGATGGAATATAGCGGGAGCCCGGTCGCCGACTTCTGATAACCGGGATGGGCAAGAAGCTTGGAATGGTCATCGATTAGAGACTGGTCATTCATAAAGCGTCCGGCGCTGCATATGAGGCTGAAGTTGATTTTTGAGGCACTCTGGCTTTGCAAATAGTGCTGGAAGGCTAGGTGCATCGGATGCCCTTTCTGGTAAGCCATGAATGCCCAGAAATCCAGGCCGGCAGCAGCGGCCATATCTATTTCCATGTCGATCTGAGATTGGCTGATGCGTGGAAAGCAGGCGAGAGTTTCTGAGCAGTGACTGCCGAAAGTTGGAATACGACCAGCATACTCAGTGGCTCCTAATGTCTTCGCCACCGCTTCGGTTATCGTTGAGCCAGGAGCGTACCACGCGTCCCATCTGATGGCGCCTACTGGTACATTCGGTCGATCTTTTGCGTAAGCCATTGGTGCAACGGCGGCGAGACCCAACCCCTGAATTAGTGATCTACGGTTTAGCATCTTCTTCGTTTCCGCCCGTGTTAGATTCAGGTCAACGCATCCGAACCCTCACAGTTGCAGGACAGGAGGCATGGACCTAGTCGTCCATCGGAAGTTAGCAAGGGGTTGCCCCTAAAAGCGCGCTTTTCCCCCCGCCTCGCCCGCGCGCTTTTTATGTCCCTTTTGATGCATTAGCGGCCTTTGCCGCGAGACGGCCTAAGCCCTAGGCTGAAGTCGATCCGAACACAGCGCTACGCTGATGCACATAGATGCACCTGCCGTGCCCCGAACGCCACGGTCGAGGACCGCGCTAATTTCACCCTGGGCGCCCCCTGGGCAGCCCCCGGTGGCGCGTAAGCGGCACCGGCCCCCAACGGTGCGTCGAGAGTGCTTCTTTGCCTTGTAGGGCGACAACAGCGGTGGTTCCTTCAAATGTACGCCTGGCGGAGCCAGTCCTTTCCCCTTTTATATTTCTACCCCTGGATAGTGTCGGGTCTTCCGACTAGCGCTATCCCGATTATCGAGCGCACCGCTCAACGAAATTAACGCGGACATAAGGGTAGGATCGTCGGCCGGTTTCGGCGGCGACTGCATGCCCTCGGGAGCTTTGCCGCGCCGCTTGATGATCTTCCGACGCAATGCAGCTTTGAAGGTTGCCCAGACACGCCTGGGTGCTGAACTGAGATCGAAATAAAAGGCATTGCTGATCTGTTCGCGTTGCGGTCCGGCCTGTCCGACCGTCTCTGCGACGATTGTGCGGCGAACCCAGCGCAGCCCAAGCCATTTCGCGAAGCGCTTGCACGCTTCGATCGCTGTAGAGCGATGACAGCCCGCACGATCCGCCAACTCCTGATAGCTGGGATCGAGTTGACCGGTCTTGAAATCCATCAGCTTGAGGAAGCTGAGCAGTATCCGTCGATCGCCATCTTGGAGCCGGTCATGCTCTTTGTAGCGCGTCACGCGTTGATCGTGCAGCAGTTCGTCAAATGCTTGGAGGACAGCAGCAATCCAGTCCCAGCCGTGCTTTACTGGCTGGAAGACCTGCGCCCGCTGATCGTCGACGTCATAGCTATTCCGGCGCGGGGTGCGCTTCCGATCGGGGTCTTTGCGGTCGGCGAATGCGCCAGCGATCTCGCCAAGCGAAAGCGCGCTCATGCCCGCGTGCCTTGGGGAAAAGCAGAAAAGTCCAGTTGCGTCTTGCGTTCGCCGAGCACAGTATGCCCCTAGAAAACGCAAAGTTCCAGAAAGGTATCTTACCGTTGGTAGCGGAGGAGGGACTTGAACCCCCGACACGCGGATTATGATTCCGCTGCTCTAACCAGCTGAGCTACTCCGCCCCAAGGGGCATCGCGCGGCGCCATGGCCGACGGTGAGGCGGCGCTATATGCTGCGGCGGTCGACCGGTCAACGGGGCGCGCGAAAAATTTGGACGGGATGCGGTGCGCTTCTCAAAATCCCGAGTAAAAACGAAGATAAACGACTTTTCCGCCATTTAGGGTCAACGCTCTGGCAACCTTTTTGCCGCTCGCCACTTTTGCCTTGCATTCACCACGGCGCGGCGCACTAATATTGCAATGCACAACCGGCCGCCGGCCGAGGGAGGATCGTCCACTTGCCCTTCCATGAGATGTTTGAGCCCGACGGGTCGATCCGCCCCTGTTATGACGAAGTGCAACAATGGGTGGACCGCACCGGCATCGCCGGGCTCAACCGACGCATGGACGAGGCGGAGGCGATTTTCCGGCGCATCGGCATCACCTTCGCCGTCTATGGCGAAGGCGGCGATCCAGAACGGCTCATCCCCTTCGACCTGCTGCCGCGCATCTTCACCGCCAATGAATGGCGCATATTGGACAAGGGCATCCGCCAGCGCGCCCGTGCATTGAACGCCTTCCTGCATGACGTCTATCATCGCGGCGAGATCGTGAAGGCGGGCATCATGCCGGCCGACATCATTTACAGGAACAGCGCCTATCTGGCCGAAATGGCCGACTTCACGCCGCCCGGCAAAGTTTACAGCCATATCGTGGGCATCGACATCGTGCGGACCGGGCCGGGCAGCTTCGAAGTGCTGGAAGATAATTGCCGCACGCCTTCGGGCGTGTCCTACATGCTCGAAAATCGCGAGATCATGACGCGCATGTTCCCCGAACTGTTTGCCCAGGGCGTGGTGGCGCCGGTCGACGATTACCCCGCCGAATTGCTCAAGAGCCTGAAGGAAGTTGCCCCGCCCGCCTGCAAGGGCGACCCGGTCGTCGTGGTTCTGACGCCGGGATCGCTCAACAGCGCTTATTATGAGCACAGCTTCCTCGCCGACCTGATGGGCGTCGAACTGGTCGAACCGGCGGACCTGTTCGTCGACGATGATCGCGTGTGGATGAAGACGACGCTGGGGCCAAAGGCGGTCGATGTCATCTACCGGCGGATCGACGACGAATATATCGACCCGCTGGTCTTCCGCCCCGACAGCCTGCTGGGCGTGCCCGGCATCTTCAACGTCTACCGCAATGGCGGCGTAACGCTGGCGTCGGCGCCAGGGTCCGGTATCGCCGACGACAAGGCGGTCTATATCTACGTGCCGGAGATGATCCGCTTCTATCTCGGCGAGAGGCCGATTCTCGACAACATCCAGACCTGGCAGTGCGGCAAGCCGGACGAGCTGAAATATGTGCTGGACCATCTGCACGAGCTGGTCGCCAAGGAAGTCCATGGGTCGGGCGGCTATGGCATGCTGATCGGCCCCAAGGCGAGCCATGCCGAAGTGGAAGCCTATGCGGAGCGGATCAAGGCCAATCCGGGCGAGTTCATCGCCCAGCCCACGCTGGACCTGTCGACCGTCCCGACGCTCGGCCCGGCATCAATCGTGGGCCGCCATGCCGACTTCCGCCCCTATTGCCTGGTCGGCAAACAGATCCGCCTCGTGCCCGGCGGCCTCACCCGCGTCGCGCTGACCGAAGGGTCACTGGTGGTCAATTCCAGCCAGGGCGGCGGGGTCAAGGATACCTGGGTGCTGCAGGAATGATGCGATGCTGAGCCGGACCGCCGAAAATCTCTTCTGGATGGCGCGCTACATGGAACGTGCCGAAGCCACTGCGCGGCTGCTGACCATGGGGCAGCGCATGGCGATCCTGCCAGGCGCGCATCATCGCGACGAATGGCGGTCGGTGGTGCGCGCGACGGGGGCGGAATATCGCTTTCCCGAAGGCTCGACCGTGACCGAAAGCGACGCCGTCGCCTATTTGATGCTTGACCTCGACAATGCCAGCTCGATCCGGTCCTGTTTGTTGAAGGCGCGCGCCAATGCCAAGTCCGCCCGCACCATGTTGACGCAGGATATGTGGGAAGCGCTGAACGAGGGCTGGCGCAAGCTCGACAGCTATGACGTGGCCGAAGCGCGGCAGCAACTGCCCAGCCTGATCGACTGGGTCAAGACCCGCGTCATGACCTTTCGCGGCGCGGCCCATTCGGGCCAGTTGCGCAACGAAGGCCATGATTTCCTGCGCTGCGGATCGGCGCTGGAGCGGGCGCAGATGACGCTGCGCCTGCTCGACGTCAAATATTATGTCCTGCTGCCCGAAACCGAAGTCATCGGCGGCAATCGCGATCATTATCAATGGACGTCGGTGCTCTATGCGCTGTCGGGCGCGCGCGCCTATCATCATGTCTATGGCGGCACCTACACGCCCTGGCAGATTACCGACTTCCTGATGCTCAATCGCCTGTTCCCGCGCAGCGTCGCCTATTGTTACGACCAACTGGCCTACCGGCTCAATCGCCTGGCCGGCTGGCATGATGCCAAGGGGCCGTGCCATGACACGGTCAAGGACATGGTGGCGGGGCTGGAAAGCCAGGACAGCGGCGAAATCTTCCGACAGGGTCTGCATGAAACCGTGCAGCATGGCCTGATGGTGACGAACAGACTGGGCGCGGAGATCGCCCAGACCTATCATTTCGGCTGATGGCGCGGATGACCTCATCATGAAGCTGATTGTCCGCCATCAGACCATCTACAGCTATGCCGCAGCCGCTGGCCGCGTAGCCATGCGGCTGAAGCTGATGCCGGTCGATACGCCCGCGCAGCGCGTGCTGGACTGGCAGGTATCCGTGAACGAGGAGCCGCTCACCAGCTTTCGGTCCAACAGCTATGGTGAGAAGGAAGCGATCTGGGTGCGGCACGACCGGTTGGACCATGCCGTCATCGTGGCCGAAGGGCTGGTCGAAACCCAGGAACGCCATGGTGTGCAGGGGCATCTGGGCAGCAAGGTCGATCCGCGCTATTTCCTGCGCGACACCCGCCTTACTCGCCCGTCCGAGGCGATAGCGGCAATGGCCAGGTCCTTGCCGGCCGACGGCGGCCCACTCGCGACGCTGCACGCCCTGTCGGCCGCCGTCAGCGACGCGGTCCAGTATCGCGCCGGCGTCACCACCGCCGACACATGCGCGGCCGACGCCTTCGCGCTGGGCGCAGGCGTGTGCCAGGACCATGCGCAGGTCTTCATCACCGCCGCTCGCACGATCGGCATGCCGGCCCGCTATGTATCGGGCTATCTGCTCGCAGGCGAAGGCGACACGCTGCACGAAACCCATGGCTGGGCGGAAGCCTGGCTGCCGGACCTGGGCTGGATCGGCTTTGACCCGTCCAATCGCGTCTGCGTCACCGAACGCTATCTGCGCGTCGCCAGCGGCCTGGACGCCGACGATGCCGCGCCGATCCGCGGATCGGTGACGGTCGCAGGCGACATCTGGATCGACGCCGACGTGCGCATCGCGCAGGCGCAAGAGGGCGTGGAGGAACGGCAATTGCAGCGACAGCAGCAACAAAGCACACCCCCACCCCAAGCCGCAGGTTGAAAATAGCGGTCGCACGTCGGATGGAGGGTCCGACGATTCGTCGATCGGGTCAATTGCATCGGGAGGCCGGGGGGCCGTGACTTATTGTGTGGCCGTGCGCGTCGACCAGGGACTGGTGATGCTGTCCGACACCCGCACCAATGCGGGCATGGACAATATCGCGCGCTTTCGGAAGAGCTTTACCTATCATGTGCCCGGCGAACGGGCGATCACCCTGCTATGTTCGGGCAATCTGTCGATCACCCAGGGGGTGAAGTCGATGTTGAGCAAGGCCATCAAGGAATCGGCCTTCGACCCCGATATCGAAACCATCCTCAATTGCGACACCATGTATCGCGTGGCGCAGATTGTTGGCGCTTCGATGCAGGCGATGCAGCAGCGCTATCGCGAAAATATCGAAATGGGCGGATCGGGCGCCAGCGCGTCGATCATGATCGCGGGCCAGCGCCGGGGCGGCAAGCCTCGCCTCTACCTCGTCTATTCGGCCGGCAATTTCATCGAGGCGACCGAAGACACGCCCTTCTTCCAGATTGGCGAGCATAAATATGGCAAGCCGATCCTGGACCGGATCATCGCCCGCGAAACCAGCCTGGAGGACGCGACCAAGGCGGTGCTGGTGTCGATGGATTCGACGCTGCGCTCCAACCTGTCGGTCGGCATGCCGCTCGATCTGGTCGTCATCCCGACCGACATGTTCGATTTTCGCGTCCGCACCCGCATCGAAGCGGATAATGAGGAATTCGCGCGCATATCGCAAAGCTGGAGCGCCGCACTGCGCAAGGGGTTCGAGGATTTGCCCAACGTATTGGACTGACGCCGCCGGCCCTGACGACATATTTCGACAGCAAAAGCGACAGGTCGAAGCCATTTGCCCGAAGCCCGCGGCACTGGACATCTTGGTCAGACGACCTATATACCGATCGGTATGGAAACGGTGACACAAAGCGGGAGGGGCAGGCCACGAGAGTTTGATCCCGAAGAAGCGCTGTCGGCTGCGTTGCAGGTGTTCTGGCGTCGCGGCTATGAAGGGGCGTCGCTCGCCGAACTCACCGAGGCCATGGGCATCACCAAGCCCAGCCTTTATGCCTGTTTCGGCAACAAGGAATCGCTGTTTCGCAAGGCGCTCGATCTCTACGAGCGCGACAAGCTGTGCTATATGAAATCCGCGCTGGACGCGCCGACGTCGCGGGAGGTGGCCGATCGGTTGTTGCGTGGATCCCTGGCGATCCAGACCAACAGCACCGATCCCAAAGGGTGCATGGGCGTCATCAGCGCGGTGGGCGGCACCGCCCATTCCGAATGTATTCGCGACGAAATCCTGACCCGTCGGGCCTCATCGGATCGCGCGCTGGTCGCGCGGCTGCAACGCGCGAGGGATGAAGGCGACCTGCCCGACCATGTCGATCCGGCTGGTCTGGCCTGTTATCTGTCGACGGTGTTGCAGGGCATGGCCGTGCAGGCCGGCGCGGGTGTCGCGGTGGAACGGCTGGAAGCGCTGATCGACACCACCCTGTCGATGTGGCCGGGACGCTGAGGCCCGCTTCCATGCCGCATCGCAAATAAATACCTACCGGTACAGAAAAGCCTCTTGACCGGACAGCTCCGGTTAATATATACCGCCTGGTATAGAAGGAACTGGGCGCTGGCCCGGGGAGGTCAATCTTGAACAACATTCCCATCATCATCCGCTGTCGCTGACGGCGGGCTAGTGGCGCGCATCGGGTCCGCCCGGTCGCACCATTTTCATCATCACAGCCTGTTCCCCTGACGTGCAGCCGCGCGGTCAGACGGGATGGTCTGCGCAAAATTCGGACGCAAGCCGCGGGACGCCACCAGCGTGATTCCCGGGATAAGGCCGCGCGTCCGCTTCAGGCAGGTTTTCAACAGGGACAGGAAGGAGCATCCTCATGGCTTTCCTTGATTTCAGCCAACCCATGGCCGGCCCCGCTCCGGTCGCGTCAACAGCGCAAGCGGTTGCCGCCCCCACCGACTTCACCCCGCAAGAATGGCAGATCGTCTCGCTGGCCCGCACCGATGGCCTGCGGTCGCTGCAGGGACCGGGGCGCTTCGTCCGCCTGCGCCGCTGGATTTTCGGCGAAGACACCAATTTGGCGCTCGCCAGCGAGAGGCTGGAGGCGCTGCGCCGCCTGGCCGTCGAAGCCTGGCACCGCGGCTATGCCGTATCGCTCTCAGCCCTGGCCGCTTTCCGCGCGGCCGGCTTTTCCACCGCGCAGCTGGAATTGCTGCTCGCCACCATCAGCGCGGGCCGTCACGCCCGCCCACGCCGGAGTTTTGCATGAACCAGATGACCAAAATCACGACGGACGGCGCGCACGACGCAGCGCCTCACAGCACGCGCCGGCGCTGGTCGCGCCGCCAGGGCGGCATCGCCGCGATCGCCCTGGTGGTGGCGCTGGGAGGCATATGGAAGCTGGTCGACAGGCCGCAAGCGCAGGCGCAGGCAGCTCAGGTCGCCACGGTGGGCATATCCGCGCCGCTGCAACGCGTCGTGACCCAATGGGACGACTATGTCGGCCGCTTCGCCCCCAGCCAGACTGTCGATATTCGCCCCCGCGTGTCGGGCGCCGTCACCGCCATTCATTTTCAGGACGGCGATTATGTGCGCAAGGGCCAACCGCTCTTCACCATCGACCAGCGGCCGTTCCGCGCCGCGCTGGCCGAAGCCCGGGCAAGCGTGGCATCAGCGCGCAGCGCGCTGCTGCTGGCGCAGAATGACTATGCCCGCGTCCAGCGCCTGACCGGCGACGAAGCGGTTTCCGCAAGCGAAGTCGATGCCCTGCGTTCCCGGTTGCAGGCGGCCCAGGCGGAGCTGGCGGGCGCGCAGGCGCGCGAACGCAGCCGCGCGCTCGACGTCGAATTCACGCAGGTTCGCGCGCCCATTTCCGGCCGCGTGTCGGATCGTCGCGTCGATATCGGCAATTTGGTGTCGGGCGCGGAGGGCAATGGTGCGACCCTGTTGACCACGATCAACAAGCTCGACCCCATTTACTTCAACTTCGACGCGTCCGAAGCGCTTTACCTCAAGTCGCAACGGGATCAGGCCGATGGTGGCCTGGTCGAGGTGCGATTGCAGGATGAGGCCGATTATCGCCACAAGGGCCGGCTCGACTTCACCGACAATGGCCTTGATCCGCGATCCGGGACGATCCGCATTCGCGCGGTGTTCGCCAATCCCGACAATTTCCTGACGCCGGGCCTGTTTGGCAATATGCGCCTGGCCAATGGCGGGAAGGCGAACGCCCTGCTGGTGCCGGACGCAGCGATCCAGTCAGACCAGGCGCGCAAGACGGTGCTGGTCGTGGGCAAGGATGACAGCGTTGCGGCCAAGCCCGTCGAACTGGGACCCGTTGTCGATGGGCTGCGCATCATCCGCAGCGGCCTTGACCCCCAAGACCGCGTCGTCATCACCAATGTTCAGGCGGCCATGCCCGGCGCCAAGGTCGCGACCCGGCCTGCAACGATCCGGCCTGCGCCAGCGCCCGTGACCCCGGTCGACAGCGTGGCCCCGGCCGCGGCGCAGGCGACGTTCGCCCGATAAGCGTCCGTAACTGCCCGATATTCCAAAGCCCGTGATCCGGCCGCGCCGGATCGCGCGGCATCCCTTTCGCTCGCAAAGGACGATCCGATGCGCTTTTCCCGTTTTTTCATCGACCGGCCGATCTTCGCCGCCGTGATCGCGGTGGTCATCACCGTGGTCGGCGCGCTGGCCTTTATCGGCCTGCCGGTCAGCCAATATCCCGACATCGTGCCGCCCACCGTGACGGTGTCTGCCCAATATCCCGGCGCATCGGCCGAAACGGTTGCATCGACCGTCGCTGCCCCGATCGAGCAGGAAATCAATGGCGTCGACGACATGCTGTACCAGAGCAGCCAGTCGACCGGCGATGGCAAGGTGACGATCACCGTCACCTTCAAGATCGGCACGGACCTCGACGCCGCGCAGGTGCTCGTGCAAAACCGCGTCGCGGTCGCCGTGCCGCGCCTGCCCGAGGAAGTGCAGCGGCTGGGCGTCGTCACGCGCAAGACCACGCCCGAATTCCTGATGGTCGTGAACCTGCAATCCCCCGACGGCACGTTCGATCGCAATTACCTGTCCAACTATGCGCTGACACAGGTGCGCGACCGGCTGGCGCGGCTGGACGGCGTGGGCGATGTGCAATTGTTCGGATCACGCGATTATGCGATGCGCATCTGGATCGACCCGGACCGGGCCGCTGCGCTGGACCTGACCGCCGGCGAGATCGTGTCGGCGCTGCGCGCGCAAAATGTGCAGGTGTCCGCCGGGTCAATCGGCCAGCCGCCCTACGACCGGGGCGAAGCCTTCCAGATCGGCGTGGAAATGCAGGGCCGGCTCAAGACGCCCGAGCAATTTTCCGACATCGTCATCCGCAGCGACGCCGACGGGCGGCAAGTGCGCGTGCGCGACGTCGCCCGCGTCGAACTGGGCGCGCAGGATTATGGCATCAACACCTATCTGTCGAACAAGCCCACCGTCGTCATCGCGGTGATGCAGCGGCCCGGATCCAACGCGCTCGACGCGGCGGAAAAGGTGCAGGCGGAAATGGATCAGCTGTCGCAGCGTTTCCCCAAGGGGCTGGAATATAGCGTAATCTATAACCCCACCGAATTTATCAGCCAGTCGATCGACGCCGTCTATCATACGCTGATCGAAGCTGTGCTGCTGGTGGTGCTGGTGATCCTCGTCTTCCTGCAGAACTGGCGGGCTGCGATCATTCCGATCATCGCCATTCCGGTATCCCTGATCGGCACCGCGACGATCCTGGCGGGCTTGGGCTATAGCCTCAACAACCTGTCGCTGTTCGGGCTGGTGCTGGCGATCGGCATCGTCGTCGACGACGCCATCGTCGTGGTCGAAAATGTCGAGCGCAATATCGAAAACGGCCTGTCGCCGTTGGAGGCCGCGCGCCTGTCCATGGACGAAGTGTCGACCGCGCTGATCGCGATCGTGCTGGTGCTGTGTGCGGTGTTCGTGCCGACGCTGTTCATCACCGGCATTTCAGGCGCCTTCTATCAGCAGTTCGCCGTCACCATCTCGACCGCGACGGTCATTTCGCTGATCCTCTCGCTCACTTTGTCGCCGGCGGCCGCCGCGCTGCTGCTCAAGCCCAAACATGGCCCCCGCGACCGCAGCGGCGATCCGGTCTGGCGGCAGAAGCTGGGCCAGGGCGCTGACGCGTTCAATCGCGGGTTCGACCGGATGAGCGCGGGCTATGGCCGGCTCACCCGCTTCCTGGTCGCGCGGCCCAAGAAGATGCTGCTGACCTATGCGGGCCTGATCGCCGCCACCATCGCCCTGTTCTGGGTGACGCCCGGCGGTTTCATTCCCGCGCAGGATCAGGGCTATTTCCTGGCCGTCGTCCAGCTGCCTTCGGGCGCGTCGCTGGAGCGCACGGACAAGGTGACGCGCGAGGTCGCGGAGAAGATCCTGCCGATCAAGGGCCTGCGCGGCGCGGTGATGTTCGCCGGCTTCCACGGCCCGTCGCAGACGCAGGCCCCCAACAGCGCGGCCATCTATTTCCCGTTCAACAGCTTTGCCGAGCGGGAGAAGGAAGGCGTCACCTATGCGGGCATTATGGAGCAGGCGAACAAGGCGGTTGCGGGCTATGACAAGGCGCGCATCCTGCTGGTCCCCCCGCCGCTCATCCAGGGCATCGGGTCCGCCGGTGGCTATCGCATGATGCTGGAGGACCGGGAGGGGCGCGGCTATGCCGACCTTAACAAACAGGCCAATGACCTGATTGCCAAGGCGAACCAGTCGCCCAGCCTGTCGATGGTCTACACATTGTTCGACGTTGGCACGCCACGCGTCTATGCCGATGTCGATCGCCGCAAGGCCGACCTGCTGGGCGTGCCGCCCGAACGCATCTTCGAAGCGATGCAGGTCTATCTCGGCTCCGCCTTCGTCAACGATTTCAACCTGCTAGGCCGCACCTATCGCGTCACCGCGCAGGCCGATGCGGACCATCGCGGATCGGTGGCGGATATCGCGAACCTCAAGACCCGCTCCAACAGCGGGCAGATGGTGCCAATCGGGTCCGTCGCGACCTTCGAGGACAAGACCGGTCCCTACCGCGTGGTGCGCTACAATCTGATGCCTGCGGTGGAGATCGATGGCGACACGGCGCCGGGCTATTCGTCGGGCCAGTCGCTCATGACGATGGAGAAGCTCGCGGCACAAGCGCCGTCCGGCTATGGCGCGGAATGGACGGGCGTCGCCTTCCAGCAGAAGAGCGCGGGCAATACCGCGGGCCTCGTCTTTGGCATGGCGGTGTTCTTCGTCTTCCTTGTGCTGGCGGCGCAATATGAAAGCCTGACGCTGCCGCTGTCGATCATCCTGATCGTGCCGATGTGCCTGTTCGCGGCCATGCTGGGCGTGAACCTGCGGGGGATGGACAATAATATCCTCACGCAAATCGGCCTGGTCGTGCTGATTGCGCTGGCGGCGAAGAACGCCATCCTGGTGGTCGAATTCGCCAAACAGGCGGAGGAAGACCAGGGCCTGTCGCCCATCGAGGCGGCGGTTCAGGCGGCGCAGACCCGGTTGCGGCCGATCCTGATGACCAGCTTCGCCTTCATCCTGGGGGCGGTGCCGCTGGTGATCGCAAGCGGTGCGGGCGCGGAATTGCGCCAGGCGCTGGGCACGGCGGTCTTCTTCGGGATGACCGGCGTCACGGCCTTCGGCCTGCTCTTCACCCCCACCTTCTATGTCGTGTGCCGCGCGCTGGGCGATCGCTTCGCCCGTCGCCGGCCCGGGCAGGCGGACGCAAGCGCGATCCAGCCCGCCGAATGAGGACGTAAATCATGACGAGGACTTTCATCACCCTGCTGCTTGGCGCCAGCGCGCTGACCGCCTGTGCCGCCGGGCCGGATTATCGCCCGCCCGTAACGCCCACCAGTGCGGCCGCCCCTTTCATCGGAGCGGAGGACCCGGCGGTCGCACAAAGCCCGGCGCAGGATCATTGGTGGCGGCTTTATGACGATCCGCTGCTCGACACGCTGGTGCGTGACGCGCTGGCTGCCAATACCGACATCCGCGTTGCGGTCGCCCGGCTGGAGCGCGCCCGCGCCCAGCTACGCGGCGCGCGGTCGGACCGGCTGCCCAGCACGACGCTCAGCGGATCGCCGACCTATGGCCGCGCGTCCCAGGCGCAGACGCTGCCCGGCATGGATCGGGAAAACTGGACCATCGATATGGGACTGGACGTCGCCTATGAGGTGGATCTGTTCGGCCGGGTCAAACGGTCGATCGAGGCGGCACGCGGCGACACTGCGGCGGCCGCCGCCGATGCCGACGCCGTGCGAGTCGCGGTGGTGGCCGATACAGTGCGCGCCTATGTCGACGCTACCACGTCGGCCGAACGGATCGCTGTTGCCCGTCAGACGGTGGATTTGCTCGATCGGTCTTTACGCATCACCCAGGCCCGCTTTGACGTCGGCCGGTCGGACCGGCTGGACGTGGTGCGCGTGACGTCGCTGCGCGATCAGCAGGCCGCACTCATCCCGTCGCTGGAGGCCGATCGTAATGCCGCTTTGTTCCGTCTTGCCACGTTGACCGGCCGCACGCCGCAGGACCTGCCGGACGCGGTACGCGCGGCGCGGCGGACGCCCGACCTGACACAGCCGATTCCGGTCGGCGACGGCCGCGCGCTGCTGGCGCGACGACCCGACGTCCGGGCGGCGGAGCGGCGACTGGCGGCGGACACGGCGCGGATCGGCGTGGCGACGGCCGATCTCTATCCCCGCATCACGCTGGGCGGATCTGTCGGCACAACAGCGATCGGCGGCGGCAATCTGTTTGGCGGCGGCCCCCTGAACTGGTTGCTGGGCCCGCTCATCAGCTGGGCCTTTCCCAACCAGGAGGCCAATCGCGCCCGCATCGCCGCAGCGCGCGCCGATGGCGACGCCGCGCTCGCCAGCTTCGATGGCACCGTGCTGAGCGCGCTGGAAGAAACGGAAACGGCGCTGTCCAATTATGCGCAAGCGCTGTCCCGGCGCGCCGCGCTCCAGACCGCGCGGGACGAAGCCGCGCGGGCAGCACGCATCAGCACGGCGCGCCAGCGGGAGGGGCGGATCGATTTCCTGACCGTTCTCGACGCGCTGCGCACCCAGGCGGCGGCCGACGCAGACCTGGCGAGCGCGGACCGCGCCGTCGCCTTCGCGCAGGTCGACCTGTTCCGCGCGTTGGGCGGCGGCTGGACGGACGGTTGAAGGCCGGCAGGCGGGGCGCACATCCCCGCCTGCCGTCGTGCCATCAGTCGCGGAAATTGCCGGCGAAGGCGAAGTCCTCGATCGGTTTGCGGCCGCTCGGCATCTCGCGGGCCTGCAAATGGTCGGGCAGAATGCCTTTGTCCGCCTGACGGCCGATGGCGACGGCGGCTTCCAGACGGAAGCGGTCGGGCACGGTGAGTTCGGTCCGGGCGCGATCGAAATCGACTCCGGCCATGGCATGCGTGTGATAGCCCATGCGCGTCGCCTGCAACGCCAGCGCCAGCCATGCCGCGCCGGCGTCGAAACTGTGGCTGTGCGAGGGCTTCACCTCATCGGATCCCGGCGCTGAGGTCAACGTGTCGGACAGCACCATCATTAGCACCGACGCCTGTTTCGCCCAGACGCTATTGCCCGGCACCAGCAAGTCCAGGAACCGCTGCCAGTCCGCACTGTCGCGATGGGCATAAAGGAACCGCCAGGGCTGGTAATTGGAGGCGGACGGCGCCCAGCGCGCTGCGTCGAACAACGTATCCAGATCCTCCTGCGGTATCGCCGATCCATCAAAGGCGCGCGGCGACCAGCGCTCCAGCAGCAGGGGGTCGACAGGACGGGAAACGGCGCGCGGGTTTGTTGCCATGATTTGCCTCATAAGGATGAACGTCGCGCCATCCATGCCCGGCCATCGCGCCGAAACGAAGCCCTAAATTGGCAACATAGCGTTCAGTCGACGCTTTCGCGGACATGCAACGGCGCGCGCAGCTCGGTGTCCCCGTCACTATTATCATCATGCGTGTCGAGCAGAATAATCGCGGGGTCGCGGATCAGCGCCTGTGTCAGGCGCGTCCACCAGGATGGCGCTGCCTCTCGCTCGATATGGGTCATGGCTCTCCTTCGCGCCGACTCGTCGCGGCTTACTATCATTATGATAGAGATAAGCCGGGCAAGCAATCTTCGCCGCGCGGACAGAAATGCTTGCGCCGTAACGTCGCCAAAGAGGAGATCGTGATAGAAGCAAAATCGACCCGGACAGCCTTTGGACGCGTGCAGTTCGCCAAAGGCTGTCCGGGCGCAACGTCGTCTGCCTTGGAGAGGGAATGACAACGTTGTCCAAGCTTGGTAGAGGCATTTGGCGGCAATTGCAAGTCTGCTGATGCGCAGTGGATGGAATGAAAAAGGGAGCAGTGAGCGCTGGCTCACCGCTCCCGGTTTTTTGAAATTTTGCGCTTTTTCAGCCCGCGAACAGATGCGTGGGCAAGCCCTTCACGCCGCAATCGACCTCAAAAAAGCCGCCATCATGCTCCGACGGGTCGTCCAGCCCGACCGTCGCTGAACTGACGAACATGCGATCAAGATCGCGGCCGGCGAAGCAGATATTGGTCACCTGCCGCGCCGGCAAGGCGATCGCGCGATCAAGCTGGCCCTCAGGCGTGAAGCGGCTGATCCGGCTACCGCCCCAATGCGCCACCCATATATGCCCGTCAGCATCGACGGTCATGCCATCGGGATAGCCGTCCGCCTCTTCAAACTTGATGAAGGGTTCGCGATCCGTGGCCCCTTCCTCCGTCCGGCGGAAGCGGTACATTTGCCGCCTGGCCGTATCGCTATGATAGAGCCATTGGCCGCAGGGCGAAAAACAGGGGCCGTTGGGCACGCGATAGCCACTGTCGATGACGGCCCAGCCATGATCGGGCACAAGGCGGTAGAGCGATCCGCGATCATGCTCTTCCGCCATATCCATCGTCCCGCACCAGATATGGCCTTGCTGATCCGCCTTGCCATCGTTCATCCGGTTGCCGGGAAAGTGCGGTTCGGGGTCGCCGATGGGCTCAATCGTCAGCGGGTCGAGCGTCAGCGCGGCAAAGCCGCTCTGAAAGCCGGCGATGAAACCGCCCGCCTGCCGTTCCGCCAGCCAGCCGAGCGGTTCCAGCATGGCGACCCGGGTGACGGCCCCGTCGTCAAGCGACAGGCGGTTGAGCGCGGGGGCGAGGATGTCGACCCAGTAGACGGCGTTTTCCCGCGCCGACCACAATGTCCCCTCCCCCAATATGTCCGCGCCTTCCCGCGCGATCATCCGCCATTGCGGCATCAGCGCTTCACCGACAGCCGATAGATCATCTGGTGGTGATAGGGCTTGCCCGGATCGACCCGCGCCGACAGGAAGGCTGGTTTATTGGGCGCGTCGGGGAATTTCTGCGGTTCCAGCGCGATGCCATCGCCCATGCGGTAGAGATGCCCCCCCTTGCCGACCAGCGTCCCGTCGAGGAAGTTGCCTGCGTAGAACTGCACGCCCGGCTCGGTCGTCAGCACTTCAAGCACCCGGCCCGACACCGGGTCCTCCAGCCGCGCGGCCAGTTCCGGCGTCCGGGTCGCGCCCTTGTCGAGCGCCCAATTATGGTCATAGCCCCGGCCATAGACGATCTGCTGATCGCGACCGTCGCGAATGCCGTCGGCCACGCGGCGGGCCGTGCGGAAATCGAACACGCTGCCATCGACCGGCTTCAATTCGCCCGTCGGGATCAGGTTGGCGTCAACCGGCGTGAAGGCCTTGGCGGGGATGGTCAGCACATGACCCAGCGCGCCTTCGGGCGATCCTTCGCCCGCCAAGTTGAAGATGGCATGATTGGTCATGTTGACGATGGTAGGCTTGTCGGTCTTCGCGTCGAAGGCGATGCCCAGATTGCCGTTTTCGTCGAGGGTATAAGTGACGGTCACGTCGAGCTTGCCGGGATAGCCCGCGTCGCCATCAGGACTTGTGAGCGCCAGCACCGCCTTGGCAGTCGGGCCGCTCTTGATCGAGACGACCTTCCAGACCTGCTTGTCAAAGCCCTTGCCGCCGCCGTGAAGCGAATTGACGTCATTGTCATTGACCGGCAGCTGATAGGACGTGCCGTCCAGGCTGAACTTGCCACCAGCAATACGATTGGCGTAGCGGCCGACCGTGACGCCGAAATAATTGGGATGGTCGGCATAATCCTTGGCGTCGTCATAGCCGAGCAGCACGTCGGCAATTTGCCCATCCTTGCCCGGCGCCATCAATGACTGAAGCGTCGCGCCATAGGTCAGGATCTTCGCCGTCACGCCCCGGCCGTTGGTCAGCGTCAGCGTTTCGATGGCCGCGCCGTCGATCGTGCCGGCCGGCGCACGGCTCGCTTCGGCGGCAAGCGCTGTTCCGCTTGCGAGGCTGAGGGCGAGCGCATATGACAACGCTGTTTTCAACGTGACGACCTTTCGCATTGGACTTCCTCCCGGTGACGCGCGCCCATTGACGGGCGGTTTCGCGGGATATACTCCGACAAAATTGGCGTGCGCAACCCTTGATCGGTCGCCCGCCGCCTGGAACTGCACTGGAGAAGGATGAATGGCAGGACCGATCTCGTCTGGCGCGGCGCCGGCCGCAACGCATAATCCCGGCACGCGCTACGGCCCCGCCCTCGCGCTGCTTGCCAGCCTCTTCTTCATGTGGGGCTTCATCACCGTCATCAACAACACGCTGCTGCCGCATCTGCGCAGCGTGTTCGATCTAAGCTACACCCAGACGACGCTGATCGAATCAGTCTGGTTCATTGCCTATTTCTTCGCCTCCATTCCGTCGGCCAAGCTGATCGAACGGGTGGGCTATCAAAAGTCGATGGTGATCGGCTTGCTCATCATGGCGGCGGGCGCGCTGGGCATGACGCTGGCGGCGTCCATTCCGTCCTATGGTGTGACGCTGGTCATGCTGTTCGTGATCGCCAGCGGCATCACGCTGTTGCAGGTCGCGGCCAACCCCTATGTCGCGGTCGTCGGCAAGCCGGAAACCGCCTCCTCGCGCCTCAACCTTGTGCAGGCGATGAATTCGGCGGGCACGATGCTGGCGCCCATGTTCGGGGCCTATCTGATCCTGGGCCGGTCGAAGGGGGGCACCGCGCAGGGCGAGGTTGTCCTCACCCAGGCCGAGCGACTGGCCGATGCGCAGTCGGTCATCCTGCCTTATGTGCTGGTGGCGATCGTGCTGACCGTGCTGGCCGTGGTGATTGCCCGCTTTCCCCTGCCCGCCATGGGCAATGCGACGCAGCGCCACAACAAGGAAGAGCGCAAGAAACACTCGCTCTGGAAGCACCGCAACCTGGTGTTCGGCATTCCCGCGATCTTCATCTACCTGATCGCGGAAATCGGCGTCGCCAACCTGTTCATCAACTTCGTCAGCCAGCCGCAGATCGCCAACCTGACACATGAGCAGGCCGGCAATTATCTGACCTTCCTCTGGGGCGGCATGATGGTCGGCCGCTTCGCCGGCTCCGCGATCATGCAGCGCTTCGATGCCGGCCATGTGCTCGCCGCCTTCTCGATCGGCGCGTTCATCGTGATGCTGGTTACCGTCTTCACCACCGGCCCCATCGCCATGTGGTCGCTGATCCTGGTCGGCCTGTTCCACTCCATCATGTTCCCGACCATCTTCACGCTCGGCATCAAGGGGCTTGGGCCGCTGACCGAGGAAGGGTCGGGCCTGCTCATCATGGCGATTGCCGGCGGTGCGCTGGTGGTGGTGCAGGGTTGGCTGGCCGACCATTATGGCCTGCAGACCAGTTTCCTGCTGACCGCTGCCTGCGAGCTTTATGTACTCTTTTACGCGCTGTGGGGGTCAAAGACGACCAACGCGCTGCCGGACCAGCAAATCGAGGCGTAACGAGCCGAGGGGTCGCACCATCGGACAGGAAAAAGGGCCGGCACATGGGATATGTGCCGGCCCTTTTTTTTCGTTTCGCTTTCTGCGCTTCTATCGCTCCATCGCGCTGGCCGTGTCTTCCAGTGCGAGATCGACCAGCACGCCCATCGCCTCTGCCGCGGCCTGCGGGTCGCCCGCCACGATGGCATCATAGACGCGGACATGGTCGGGAATGGGATTGCGCGGCAGGGCGCGGGCGCGCTGCTTGAATTGGGTGGTCCAGTTGACCGCCGCACCGATGCTGGCGGTCAGCACCAGCAACGCATCGTTGCGCGTCGCATTGAGGATCGCATTGTGAAAATCCCGGTCCGCGGCGCGACCGGCCTCGGTCGCCAGCGTATGACGACGCATCGCGGCAAGCGCGTCCTTCATGAGCTTGAGGTCATCCTTGTCGCGCCGCTGCGCCGCCAGCCGTGCCGCAGCCGGTTCGACGATTGCGCGCAATTCGAACAGGTCGCGCACGAACTGGATATCCGGCTCCCCGGCAAAGGCCCAGGCGAGGACATCGGGGTCCAGCAGGTTCCAGCGCGTGCGCGGCAGGACGCGCGTGCCTGCCTTGGGCCGGCTTTCCACCAGCCCCTTGGCAGTCAGCACCTGAATTGCCTCACGATAGGCGCTGCGCGACACTTCCAGTTCTTCGGCGAAGGCGACTTCGCCAGACAGCGTATCTCCGGGCTGATACTGCCCTGACAAGATCGCCGTGCCCAGCTTGTGGGCGATCGCGCCGTGCAGCCGTCGACCCGGCCCTCGCGTCGCCCGGTCCCTGCCGTTGCCAACCGCCTCTTCCGCTTGCAACGACGGACTTTGCTTCACCATTCGGGCTCCTCCCACCTCGATCCTTTGAGGCATAGTTTGCTGTAAAATACAATCATTGCCTTTGCCATCGCCTTGCAATATGTCGGAGTAATTCAGTTTCATCGCGCGGGCGGCATGGCGTCGCTCGGGCAGCAGCTATTTGGTCGGGACCAGCGCCGGCAGGGCGCGCGGGAGGAGAGCTTCATGTCATTGCGTCTGTTGCAGCATCGTTCGGATTCGGGCGAGCGCGCCGTCATCGCGGCGCAAGGTGATACCGCCTGTTTCGTCCCGGGCTTCACCAGCATCCGCGCGCTGGCGCTCCATGCGATCGCCCAGGGAATCGACTTGGCGCAGGCGGTGGTGAATGCCGGTCAGGGCAGTGCGATCGACATTTCGGCGGAATATGAAGCAGGGCGCCTGCTGGCTCCGATCGACCATGACGACGGCGCGCATGTGCTGATGACCGGGACCGGCCTTACCCATCTCGGGTCGGCCGAAGGTCGCGACAAGATGCACCGGGAAGCGGCCGCAGCGGAAAAGCAGACCGATTCCATGCGCATGTTCCTGGAAGGACTGGAAGGCGGAAAGCCGGCGGCGGGCGAGGTCGGGCAACAGCCCGAATGGTTCTACAAGGGCGACGGGTCTCAACTGGTCAATCCCGGCGCGCCCTTCACCATGCCCGCCTTTGCCCAGGATGGTGGCGAGGAACCGGAACTGGCCGGCGTCTACCTGATCGGCGAAGACGGCACGCCCTATCGACTGGGGCTGGCGCTTGCCAATGAGTTTTCCGACCATGTCACCGAACGGCACAATTATCTCTGGCTTGCCCATAGCAAGCTGCGCCAGGCCTCGCTGGGTCCGGAATTGCTGGTGGGCGCGCCACCCGAACATATCGAAGGATCAAGCCGCATCCTGCGCGATGGCGACGTGATCTGGGAAAAGCCGTTCCTTTCGGGCGAAGGCAATATGTCGCACAGCTTTGCCAATCTGGAACATCATCACTTCAAATATGACCTGTTCCGCCGGGCCGGTGACGTCCATGTCCATTTCTTCGGCACCGCCACCCTGTCCTTCAGCGATGGCGTGACCTGCCAGGAAGGCGACGTGTTCGAAATCCTCGCCGCGCCCTTCACGCTGCCCGTTCGCAACGCGCTCACGCGCGCTGCACCTGTCCAGGTCGCCGTCAAGACGCTCTGATCCCCATGGACCCGATCCGCATCGCCATCGTCGGCATCGGCAAGATCGCGCGCGACCAGCATGTGCCGGCGATCGGGGGCAATGGCGCGTTCAGCCTGGCCGCAACCGTCAGCCCGCATGATGCGGGCCTGCCCGGCGTGCCCCATCACGCCAGCCTGGACGCCTTGCTGGCACAGGGGCCGGCGGTGGATGCGGTCGCGCTCTGCACCCCGCCGCAGGTCCGCTATGATCTGGCGGCGCAGGCGCTGGGTCGCGGCGCGCATGTGTTCCTCGAAAAGCCGCCCGGCGCCACGCTCGCTGAAGTGGAAGCGCTGAAGACCCAGGCGGACAAGGTCGGCGCGACATTGTTCGCCGCCTGGCACAGCCGGTTTGCCGCCGGCGTCGCCCCTGCGCGCGCCTGGTTGGCCGAGCGTCGCATCGACAAGGTTTCGATCATCTGGCGGGAGGATGTGCGCGTCTGGCATCCGGGGCAGGCATGGATCTGGCAGCCGGGCGGGCTCGGCGTTTTCGATCCGGGCATCAACGCCCTCTCCATCGTCACCCATATCCTGCCGCGCCCTTTCTTCCTAAATGACGCGACATTGGTGCTGCCGGAAAACCGCGCCGCGCCGATCGCGGCCGATCTGGTCTTTCGCGACACGGCCGGCGCGCCCATCCATATGGATCTGGACTGGCGGCAGACCGGCCCGCAAAGCTGGGACATCGTGGTGGATACCGACGCCGGCACGCTCCGCCTCAGCCAGGGCGGCGCGGTACTGACCCTGCCCACCGGCACCGAACATGGCGACGATATCGAATATGCCGGACTCTATAGCCGCTTCGCCACGCTGATCCGGGGTGGCCGCAGCGACGTCGATACAGCACCGCTCCGCCTCGTCGCCGACGCTTTCCTGCGCGGCCGCCGCGAAACCACCGACCCTTTTCACGACTGATTGCAACAGGAGAGGACCGATATGATCAGTTATTTGCGCCGCGCGACCGCCGCGCTGCTGCTGGCGACCAGCGCGCTGGCGGCCCCGGCCGTCGCCGACACCGACGGCACACCGACCAGCGCGACCATCCACGCCGACACGCCCGGCCCAGTCTATGACCGGCGGATATTCACCCAATTTGCCGAACATCTGGGTAACGGCATTTATGGCGGCCTGTGGGTCGGCAATGACAGATCAATCCCCAACACCAACGGTTTTCGCAACGACGTCGTCGCGGCGCTGCGCAATCTGTCGGTTCCCGTCATCCGCTGGCCCGGCGGCTGTTTCGCCGACGAATATCACTGGCGCGAAGGCGTCGGTCCCAAGGCGAAGCGTCCGGTCAAGGTCAACACCCATTGGGGCGGCGTGACCGAACCCAACAGCGTGGGCACTGACGAATTTTTCGAACTGCTGCGCCAAGTCGGCGCGGAAGCCTATGTCGCGGGCAATGTCGGCAACGGCACGCCGCAGGAAATGGCCGAGTGGGTCGAATATATGACCGCGCCCGCCGGCACTCTGGCGGATGAGCGCGCGAAGAATGGGCACAAGCAACCCTATGCCGTGCCCTATTTCGGCATCGGTAACGAACTATGGGGCTGCGGCGGCAATATGCGCGCCGAATATGCCGCCGACGTGACACGCCGCTACGCCACCTTCATCAAGGCTCCGCGCGACACGAAGATCCTCAAGATCGCGGCCGGCGCCAATTCCGACGATTACAGCTGGACCGAAACCATGATGCGGATTGCGGGCGATCAGCTGGACGCGCTGTCGCTGCATTATTACACCCTGCCCCAGGGCGGCTGGCCGCCCAAGGCCGATCCGGTCAATTTCGGCGAAGCCGAATGGGCCGATACGCTGGCCAAAGCCGTCCATATCGACGAGCTGATCACCAAGCATGTCGCGATCATGGACAAATATGATCCCAAGAAGCGCGTCTTCCTGGCGGTCGACGAATGGGGCACCTGGTATGCGCAGGACCCCGGCACCCATCCTGGCTTCCTGCGGCAGCAAAATACGCTGCGCGACGCGCTGGTCGCATCGGTCCATCTCGACATCTTCGCCAAACATGCCGACCGCGTGCGCATGACCGCCATCGCCCAGATGGTGAACGTGCTTCAGGCGATGATCCTGACCGACGGCAACAAGATGGTGCTCACCCCCACCTATCATGTGTTCGAAATGTACAAGCCCTGGCAGGACGCGACCGTGCTGCCGATCGAGCTTGACACGCCCTGGTATGGCAAGGGGCAGTTCACCATGCCGGCGGTGAGCGGTTCGGCGGTGCGCGGCAAGGACGGGAAGGTACATGTGGGCCTGTCCAACCTCGACCCCAACCAGTCCAACACTGTCACCGTCAAGCTGGATGGCCTCAACGCCGCAACCGTGTCCGGCCGCATCCTGACGGCATCGGCGATGAACGCGCACAACAGCTTCGATGCACCCGAAGCCATCAAGCCCGCCCCCTTCACCGGGGCGCAGGTCAGCGGCGGGACGCTCAGTGTCACCCTGCCGCCCAAGTCGGTCGTGGTGCTCGACCTGCAATGACAGTTTGGAGCGGGCGGAGGGTGGAATCGCCGCCCGCTCCATCCCTTTCCGGCCAGTGCCGTGAGCACGCCCGCTACCAATGGAGAGGTCACTATGACCCGACGGATCATCTCTGCCTTGACCGGCATCGCCCTGGTCGCAGCCGCGCTGCCCGCCGTGGCGCAACAGCCGGCGGCGCAGCCCGCCCAGCCGTCGCTCAACAGCCGCCTGGCAGGCGATCTGGTCCCCACCCATGACCCGGTCATCATCCGCGAAGGCGACACCTATCATGTGTTCAGCACGGGCCATGGCAAGCGCCTGATCGAAACGCGTATGTCGACGGACTTGGTGAACTGGAAGGCCGGTGATCCCGTTTTCACCGCCCTGCCAGCCTGGGCCAGCGAGGCGATCCCCGGCAGCAACGGCATGTGGGCGCCCGACATCAGCTTCGTCGATGGCCGTTATCGCCTTTATTATTCCGTTTCCACATTCGGCTCGAACCGCTCGGCGATCGGCCTGGCGACGTCAAAGACGCTGGACCGCGCCTCGCCCGATTATGGATGGCGCGACGAGGGCATGGTGGTCATGTCGACCAAAGACGATGACTATAACGCCATCGACCCCAATTTCATCATCGACCGAGATGGCCGCCATTGGCTGACGCTGGGCAGTTTCTGGAGCGGCATCAAGCTGTTCGAACTGGACCCGGCGACCGGCAAGCCCATGGACCCGAAGGCCAGGCCCATCAGCATTGCCCGCCGCCCGGCGCCGGCCGGGGGCCCCGCCCCGGTGGAGGCTCCCTTCATTATCGACCATGGCGGCTATTACTGGCTGATGGTCAGCTATGATTATTGCTGCAAGGGCGTGAACAGCACCTATTACACGGTCATAGGCCGATCGAAGGCAATTACCGGCCCCTATCTGGGCAAGGATGGCAGCAAGCTGATGGAAGGGGGCGGCACCATCTTCCTGCGCGCCGACTTGCAGGAACAGCAGCGCTGGCGCGGCCCCGGACATGCCGGCTGGCTGCATGACGAGGACGGCAGAGACTATGTCGTCTATCACGCCTATGACAAGCAGGCCGATGGCGCGCCGACGCTGCGCATCGCGCCGGTGACATGGGGGGCTGACGGCTGGCCCGTGGCGCAATATTGATCCTCATTAGTCTGACTTAACCGGAGAGTTCCTGATGCCTTTCGCCCTGTCCCGTCGCGGCTTCATCAGCAGCGCTGCCGCCCTGTCGGCCGCTCCGGCCGCGGTGCGCGCCGCCAAGGCCGACGCGGCAGCGCCCGTGCCAGTCAATCCGCTGGTCAAGAATCGCGCCGATGCGCAGATTTTTCGCCACGAGGACGGCTATTATTACATGACCGGCTCGGTTCCCGAATATGACCGGCTGGTGCTGCGCCGCTCAAAGACGATCGCAGGCCTCGCTACCGCCAAGGAAGCGGTGCTGTGGCGGCATGAGGCCAGCGGGCCACGTTCCGGCTTCCTCTGGGCGCCCGAACTGCACCAGATTGACGGCGTCTGGTATATGTATTTCGCCGCTGGCCCGAGCGGCGGCGGGGACGATGTATTCCGCATCCGCACCTATGCCGTAGTGTGCGACGGGGCCGACCCCATGACCGGCAAATGGCGCGTCTTGGGCGAATTGCAGACGCCATGGGACAGCTTCAATCTCGATTCCACGATCTTCGTGCACAAGGGCGTTCGCTACATGGCCTGGGCGCAGCGCGAACCCGGCATCGAAACCAATTCCAATCTCTATATCGCGCCGATGAAGACGCCGCTGACGTTCAGTGCGCAGCCCGCGCGGCTCACCGTCCCGACGCTCGACTGGGAAGTGCGCGGGTACAAGGTCGCCGAAGCGCCTGCCATCCTTCATCGCAACGGCCGCTTGTTCATGACCTATTCGGCCAGCGCGACCGATGCGCGCTACTGCCTGGGGCTGCTGACCGCCGACGAAAATGCCGATCTGATGGACGCCAAAAGCTGGACCAAGTCCAAGCAACCAGTGTTCGTCACCAACGCCCAGACCAGCGTCTATGGCCCAGGGCATAACAGCTTCACGGTCGACGAACAGGGCCGCGACATATTGGTCTATCACGGCCGCGACTATGAGGAGATCAAGGGCGATCCCCTGTTCAACCCCGACCGCCACACCCGTGTCCAGCGCCTCTATTACGCAGCCGACGGCACGCCCGACTTCGGCGTCCCGGTCGGCAATGGCCCCCTGCCCGAACGATTCGTGTCCGCCGCCAATCCAGCCGCGCTGCTGGCGCATGACGGCGCGCGACTGGTCAGCGGCAACCCCTCATTGGCGCAAACGCAGTTTCGCCAGACGAAGGGTCGCGCGGGGAAGGACAGCGTCATGCTCTCGCCCATCCTGATGCCCGACCATTATCTGGTCGCCGGCAACGACGGCACCGTCACCTTGCAGCCAGACAGCAAAAGTGCGGACTTTTCGCTGCACAGCCAATTCGTGCGGCTGGAGGAAAAGGGGCAGGGATTGCTGCGGTTCGCCGCCGTCGCCGCTCCGGGCAAGGCCATCGGGATGGTCGACGGCCAGATTGGGCTGGTGGGAAGTCGCGACAGCAGCGCCTATTGGCGGGCGGATTGACGCCTCACAAAGTCTGACAAAATGATGGCCCAGGGGGCTGGCGACCCATCGGTGTCGCTGGCCCTATTTTGTGCGTTTCTGCGACCCATGGGGCCGACTATTCGCAAAAAATGCAGCATATATGTCACAACCCAGGCTCGAGTTGCACGGCCGACCAATTTTCCGCTTGCGCTTCATTTGTCGGAGCAATAATTAGTCGGAGTAATTGAAGCTCAGGCATGGCGTATGCGCCAGCCCCCGGGGAGGATTGTTCGATGGCCTTGAAGCCCTTCATTTTCGGTTCCAGCTCGATGGTCGCGCTGATGCTGGCAGGCGCTGCGCAGGCGCAAACCGCTCCTGCCGCCGCTACGCCGCAGGCAGAGGACGAGGTCAACGAAATCGTCGTGACCGGCGTGCGCGCGTCGATCGTGGGTGCACTCAATGTCCGCAAGGAATCGACCCAGATCGTCGATTCGATCGTGTCGGAAGATGTCGGCAAACTACCCGACAATAATGTCATCGAGGCATTGCAGCGCGTGACCGGCGTGCAGGTGACAAACCGCACCGGCGGCGAAGCTGCCGGTATCTCGATCCGCGGCTTGCCCGACGCCCTTACGACCCTCAACGGGCGCAACATCTTCACCGCGGCTGGCCAATCCTTTGCGCTCCAGGATATTTCCGCCAACCTCGTCAACCGCGTCGATGTCTACAAGACGCGCTCTGCTGACCAGATTGAAACCGGCCTCGCTGGCCAGGTTGACGTTCAAACCCGTCGGCCCTTCGATTTCGACGGCTTTGCCATCTCGGGGCTTGCGCGCGGCATCTACAATGAACAGGCCGATACCTATAATCCGAACGTGGCCTTGCTTGTCAGCGATCGCTGGGAAACGGGTATTGGCGACATCGGCATCCTTGTGAACGGAAGCTACACCCGCACCAAATATCGCGATCAGACGGTGACGGCCGGGGCCTTGGTTCCGTTCGCCGACATGAATCCGGTGGATGGCACGGGTCTTACCGCCTTCCAGCGCATCTTCCCGGCCGCGAAGGATCCTGTCACAGGTGCGTTTGCCGTTGCGCCGGGTCTTGGAGCCTGGGAACCTGGGCTTGATCGCGGTCTCCCCACTGCCGCTGGATCGACGATGCTCGTCAATGGCGTGGAAACCCCCTATTATCTGTCGCGCGACGCTGTTTTCAGCTCCGATCTTTATGGCAAGCGGGAACGTCCTTCCTTCAACGTCGCGCTCCAGTGGGCACCCAACAGCAGCTCCTTGTATACGGCCGAAGTCTTCTACGCCGGCTTCCGGGGCGAGACGTTTAACAGCCTGCAATTCAGCTTCGTCGATTTCTGGGCCGATCCCGAGGCCCCTGTCCTGTACGATGGTACCAACATCGTCAAATCCCGGACGGCCAACTCGGTCTATGGTTTCAACAGCGGCGACTTCACCAAGTCGAAGACCGACAGCTGGGTTTATGCCCTCAACGGCAAATGGGACCTGGGGGATCGCGGCAAGATCGTCGGGGACATCGCTTATCAGCGCAGCAAGGTGAACAGCAGCTTCATCGCCATGCGCACCGATCGCGTGGCCAACAGCATCACCACGGATTTCAACGCAGGCGGGGGCATACCGTCATATCATTTCAACGATGACAGCCTGCTCAACGACACCAGCATCTGGAACGTCGCGCAACTTTACGACAATGCGAACCGGGACAAAGGCAGCGCCATCACGGGCACGCTGGACGGCTATTACACTTGGGATGAAGGCTTCATCCGTCAGGTAAAGGCCGGCATACGTATCGATCAGCGCAAGGCGTCCAATTTCGTGCGCACGCAGGATCGTGGCGCTCCCTTGGTGGCGACATCTCTGGCGGAGCTGGGCGAAGACGCAAGCTTTACCAATTCCGACTTCTATCAGGGCCGGGCGGATGTTCCGACCAGCTGGACGCTGGCGAACGGCTATTGGCTGTACGACAATGCGGACATGGTGCGCGGTCTTTACGGGTTGCGGACGTCTGATCAACTGTCCCTGCAAAAGACTTTCGACATCGATGAAAGCACCATCGCCATGTATCTGCAGGTGGATGGCGAAGTCTCGATCTTCGGCCGACCGCTCAAACTCCAGGCCGGCGCACGTTATGTCACCGTCGATACCGACTATAATTTCTTCGATCGCTACAATAACGGCGCGCAGACCAGCGTCTCGTCAGGGTCGGACCGCTGGCTTCCCAGCTTCACTGCCCGGTACGAGATCACCGACGCCCTGCGCCTGCGCTTTAACTATGGCGAAACGCTGCGACGCCCCAACTTCGGCGACATCAACCCGAATTATTCGCTGACCGGCGACCTTACCAATCTGGGTTATGGCAGCGGCACGGCTGGCACGGCGGACCTGCGGCCCACCCATTCGAAGAATTTCGACGTGGCGCTGGAATGGTATTTCGAACGCAACAGCGCGATCACGCTGACCGCGTTCCGGCGCGAAATCGACGGTCTCGTCGTGCCGCTCACCATTCAGGAGTTCATCCCCAACAACGGCATCGAAGCGGGTGCGACCAACAATTTCGCCATCACGCGTCCGGTCAATGCCTCCAACGGCGTGCTCAAGGGCCTGGAACTGGGGCTGACCTATTTCCCGTCCTATCTGCCCGGTCCGCTCGACGGACTTGGTTTTGTCGGCAGCGTCACGGTGCTCGATTCAAAGCAGAATATCCCGCTGTCCAATTCGGCGGGGGAAATCACCGGTCAGGCCAGTTCATCCTTCTTCGGCGTATCGGACCTCAGCTACAATGCGACGCTGGCCTATGACAATGGGCCTATCGGCGCACGCCTGTCCTATATCTGGCGTAAGGAATTTCTGGCCAACAACGAAGCACGCCTGTTCGCCAATCCGATTGGCGTATGGCGCAACCCGGAAAAGAGCCTCGATTTCCAGCTGACCTGGAACGTCAATGATCGATTGGGCTTCACGTTCGACGCGGTCAACCTCACCAAGGCGAAGCAGCAGACCTACTACAAGTTTGAAGATGTCGGCGGTCCCGATCAGTTTAACCTTGGCACCACCCTGCTTGCACGAACCTTTGCTTTGGGCCTTCGCTACACGTTCAAATGAGTGCCCGGCAAAGCGCGGTGTCTCCTCATCGCGCTTTGCTCCAATGGCGGTCGGACCGGGATTTTCTCCAATCCCGAACCGGCCGCCATTTTATCTGTTAGAACAGCGCAGCACGCTCCCGCGCCATGCAGCGCGGGAACCGCATGCGTCAGCTATCGACGCTGATGACGCCGCGGCGGATCTGGTCGAGTTCGATGCTTTCGAACAGGGCCTGGAAGTTGCCGTTGCCAAAGCCTTCATTGCCCTTGCGCTGAATGATCTCGAAGAAGATCGGGCCGAACATATTCTCCGTGAAAATTTGGAGCAATATGCCCTCGCTCTCTACATCGCCGTCGATGAGGATGCGGTTGCGGCGCAGGCGTTCCAGATCCTCGCCATGCCCCGGCACGCGCTTGTCGACCAGTTCATAATAGGTTTCGATCGTGTCCTGCAGCCGCACGCCGCGCGCCCTCAGCTTTTCGACCGTCTCATAGATATTGTCGGTGGTGAGCGCGAGATGCTGGATGCCTTCGCCATGATAGTCGCGGATAAACTCCTCGATCTGGCTCTTGTCGTCCTGGCTTTCATTCAAAGGGATACGGATCGCACGGTCGGGCGCGATCATCGCCTGGCTGGTGAGGCCAGTCGCCTTCCCCTTGATGTCAAAGAATTTCTGCTCCTCGAAATTGAAGAGCGTGCGGTAGAATTCGCTCCAGACGCGCATCTGGCCGCGCCGGACATTGTGGGTCAGGTGATCGAGCAGGTCCAGCCCGACACTGTTCACCGCTTCTTTCTCACGCCAGCCGGGCATCTCCGCCCAATTGGCATAAAGGTCCTCGCCATCCTTGATGAAATAGAGATAGGCGCCGCCAATCCCTTCGATCACCGTGTCATCCTCTTCCGTCGCCTTGGCCCCATGGTCGAGCGCCCAGGCAAGCGCCGCCTGCGGATCGGCGACGCGGAAGGCCATGGCGCTGGCGGACGGGCCATGCACCCCGCGAAAGGCCGCCACGCGACCGGCATCGTCGCGGTTCAGCATCAGGTTGATGCGCCCCTGCTTGTAGCGGGTGATATTCTTGGTCGGGTGGCGATGCGTCGCGGTGAAGCCCAGCGCCTCGAACTGCGCAGCCATCGCTTCGGGATCGGGCGAGGTGAATTCGACAAATTCAAACCCGTTGAGGCCCAGCGGATTGGCGGACGTGATGTCGGGTTGCTGGTCCAGCATGGTGGCGGTCATAAAGGCTCCTCTTCCTTCTGTCGGGCATAGGCCTGGGTTCCGCGCGTCAGCACGCGGTCCTCAGGCGCGATGGTGTCGGTTTCATAATCGGGCAGCGCGGCCAGATCGGCGTAAAACGGCGCGAAGTCCGTTTGCGTCGTCTGCTCCAGCAATTGCTCGAAACTGTCGATGACGAAATAGCTCTGCTGGAAATCGTCGATGCGATAGCGGGTGCGCATGATCCGCCGCAGGTCAAAGCCGATGCGGTTGGGCGACGGGTCCTCCAGCGCGAAATGCGATTCCGCGTTGGACGACACGATTCCCGCGCCATAAAGGCGCAGGCCAGCATCCGTCTGGATCAGGCCGAATTCGACCGTATACCAGTAAAGCCGCGCGAGCTTCGCGATCACGCCCATTCCGTCCGCGCGCAGGCCACCGCGTCCATAAGCCTGCATATAGTCGGCGAAGACCGGATTGGCGAGCAGCGGGACATGACCGAAGACGTCATGAAAAATATCCGGTTCCTGAAGGTAATCCTCCTGTTCGGGCGTACGGATGAACCGCCCGGCCGGGAAACGCCGGTTGGCAAGATGATCGAAGAAGACACGATCGGGCACCAGTCCCGGCACCGCGATCACTTCCCAGCCTGTAGCTGCGCCGAGCCGCTCATTGAGCGCGGCAAATTCGGGTATGCCCGGGCGGTCCATGCGCAAAATGTCGAGGCCTTGGAGAAATTCCGGGACCACCCGCTCCTCCAGCATGGCCGCCTGTCGTTCGAACAGCCGGTCCCACATCGCATGATCGGCCACGCCATAGGCGGTCCAATCCTGCGAGATTGTCCAGTCGGCTGCCGCGCCGGCGGGCGGATTTTGGACGTCCATCTCCATGTGACCATCATCGCAAATGACGCGCGAAAATGCTTTTCAAAATCCCGGCCGCGTCTTGCCTGACTGAAAGCCTTTTTCGTGATAAGGCAACCACATGACAAAACTATCCAGTCTGGACCCGCTAGACCGCCGTATCCTTTCGGAATTGCAGCGCGACGCGACGCTCAGCAACGCCGAACTCGCCGAACGGGTCGGCAGCACCGGCCCGTCCTGCTGGCGACGCGTCCGCGCGATGCAGGATCAGGGCCTGTTGCAGCGCGCGGTGTGGATCGCTGATCCCAACGCGTTGGGGCAAGGCGTCATCGTGCTGTGCCATGTGCGGATGAAGGAATTTTCCGCCGAAGCCATTGCCGCGTTCGAGGATTTTGTGCGCGCCCACGAACAGGTGATGGAATGCTATTCGATGTCGGGCGAATGGGATTATCTGCTGCGCGTCGTCGCGTCCGACGTCGCGGACTATGAACATTTCCTGATGCGCACCTTGCTCAAACATCCATCGGTCGCGGGCGCATCGTCGCAATTTGCGCTGTCGACGACCAAATATGAGACAGCCTTGCCGATCCGCTGAGCCGGGATTTTACTCTTGCTCCCATCCTGTTACCATGCACAAAGCTTGCCAGCCGCGCGAGGACTGCCAATCCATGCGCGCGAACCCATGGCTCGCCAAGGATGACAGGATGCACGACGTGACCGTTCAGGACCGGCCGACCCCGGCCCACCCCCTTGCCCCGCAGGAAGTGGGCGATGGCCTGTCCGTCATCTCGATCGCCAAAAGCTACGACAAGCGCGTGGTGCTGTCCGACGTGTCCTTGACCGTGGGCAAGGGCGAAGTGGTCGGCCTGCTCGGCCCCAATGGCGCAGGCAAGACGACCTGTTTCTATTCGGTCATGGGGCTGGTCCGCCCCGATCGCGGCCGCATCGTGCTGGACGGTCAGGATATCACCGGCCTGCCCATGTATCGCCGTGCGATCCTGGGCCTGGGTTATCTGCCACAGGAAACCTCGATTTTTCGGGGGCTGAGCGTCGCGCAGAATATCGGCGCGGTGCTGGAACTGGCCGAACCGGACAAGGCGGCGCGGGCCGCGCGGCTGGAACAGTTGCTCGACGAATTCGGCCTCACCCGGCTGCGCGATTCATCGGCCATGGCGCTGTCGGGCGGCGAGCGTCGCCGCTGCGAAATCGCCCGCGCGCTGGCGGCCAACCCCTCAATCGTGCTGCTCGACGAACCCTTTGCCGGTATCGACCCCCTGTCGATCGCCGACATTCGCGATCTGGTAAAGGACCTCAAGAACCGGGGCATCGGCGTCCTCATCACCGACCATAATGTGCGCGAGACGCTGGAAATCGTCGATCGCGCCTGCATCATTTATGGCGGTCAGGTGCTGTTTGCCGGCAATCCCACCGAACTGGTCGCCAACACCGAAGTCCGTCGCCTGTATCTGGGCGAAAATTTCCAGTTGTAAGATGGGTCGGGGGCGGCCTCTCTTTGTTGATCGGGCGCCCGGCTGATGGCGCTGGGGCCGCGCCTCGACATTCGCCAGAGCCAGTCTCTGGTGATGACGCCGCAATTGCAGCAGGCGATCAAGCTGCTGGCGCTGTCCAACCTGGAACTCGACGCCTTTGTCGCAAGCGAACTGGAAAAAAACCCGTTGCTCGACTCCGGCGCGGATGATGCGCCCATCCCGGCCGACGGCATTGACCGCATTGTCGAGGCTCCGGCGCTTGCGGCCGAAAGCGGGGCCAGCGACGACCTGATCGCGCAAGGCCTTGGCGCGGCCGACAGCCCGCTCGACGTCGACCATGGGGCGGAAACCTTCATAGATGATGGTCCCAGCGACCGGATCGCGTCGGCAATGGGCGCCAGCGGCGGTGCGGAGCCCATAGGCGGCGGCCATGCCGAGGATGCGCCCGATTTCGACAGTTTCGCCGCCCCGGACGTCAGCTTGCAGGAGCATCTGATGGATCAGGCACGCGCCGCTTTGGCGGGGATGGACCTGTTGATCGCGTCGCAGCTGATCGGCCAGATCGACGAAGCGGGCTATCTGGAAGCCAACCTGCTGGCGACCGCCCATGACCTGGGCGTGCCGCTTCATCAGGTGGAGCGGGTGCTGGACGTCATCCATGGCTTTGATCCCACAGGCGTTGGCGCGCGATCGCTGGCCGAATGCCTGGCGCTGCAAGCCAAGGAGGCGGATCGCCACGATCCGTGCATGGCGCGGCTGCTCGCCAATCTGGACCTTTTGGCCAAGGGCGCGCTACCCCAGTTGCGCCGCATCTGCGGTGTGGACGAAGAGGATATGGCCGACATGATCGCCGAATTGCGCGGCTATGATCCCAAGCCCGGCCTGCGCTTTTCCTCTTCCACCGCCGCGCCGGTGACGCCCGACCTCTTCATTCGCCCGGCCAGCGACGGCTGGGCGATAGAGATCAACAGCGCCACCCTGCCCCGCGTGCTGGTCAACCGCAGCTATTATGTCGAACTGTCGACTGGCAAGCAGGACAAGGACAGCAAGGCCTGGCTCGCCGACTGCCTGGCCAGCGCCAACTGGCTGGTGAAGGCGCTCGATCAGCGACAGAAGACGATCATCAAGGTGGCGAGCGAAATCCTGCGCCAGCAGGAGGGGTTCTTCCAAAAGGGCGTCGCGCATTTGAAGCCCCTGACGCTCAAGGCCGTGGCCGACGCGATCGGCATGCACGAAAGCACCGTCAGCCGCGTCACGTCGAACAAATATCTTTCCTGCCCGCGCGGGCTGTACGAACTCAAATATTTCTTCACCAGCGGCGTGGCGGCCTCGGGCGGCGACGGCGCGGTGTCGGCCGAAGCGGTCAAAAGCCACATCAAGGCGCTGATTTCCGCCGAAGACCCGCAGGCGATCCTGTCCGACGACACGCTGGTCGATATGCTGCGGGCCAAGGGCATGGACATTGCCCGCCGCACGGTAGCCAAATATCGCGAAGCCATGGGCATCGGATCGTCCGTGCAGCGCCGCCGGCAAAAGGCGCTCAAAGGCAAGGCTGCCTGACCTTTTTCCGGAAGGGCCTGCCCCCTTGCCCGGCGGACATTCCAACCCTCCCCCCGCGCTGCGCTCTAGCTCTTGCCTCCCCCAGTCGCTAAGGCCGCGCCATGGCGCGCGACATCCCTACGCTTCTCCACGATATTTTCGGCTTCACCGCCTTTCGCGGAGTTCAGGAACAGGTGGTGGGCCGCATCATGGCGGGCCGCCCGACGCTGGCCATCATGCCCACGGGTGCGGGCAAATCGCTTTGTTACCAGCTTCCCGCCGCGGCGCTGGATGGCTGCTGCATCGTCGTGTCTCCGCTCATCGCGCTGATGCACGACCAGCTGCGCGCCGCCAATGCGGTGGGCCTGCGCGCCGCCAGCCTGACCAGCGTGGACCAAGACTGGCGCGAAACCCAGGACCGGTTGCGCGGTGGCGATCTTGACCTGCTCTATGTTGCGCCCGAACGCGCCAGCCAGGAAAATTTCCGTAACCTGCTCCGTTCGGCAAAGATCGCGCTTTTCGCCATCGACGAAGCCCATTGCGTGTCCGAATGGGGCCATGATTTCCGCCCCGACTATCGGCTGCTGCGCCCGCTGCTCGACGAATTTCAGCGCGTCCCGCGCCTTGCCCTCACCGCGACGGCGGACGCGCATACCCGCGCCGACATTCTGGTCCAGCTTGGCATTCCCGAAGACGGCCTCATTATCTCGGGCTTTGACCGGCCCAATATCCGCTACGCCGTTCACCCGCGCGAGGGGCTGACGCGCCAGCTGGCCGACCTGCTCGCCCAGCACCCCGGCCCCGGCGTCGTCTATGCCCAGACCCGCGCCACGACCGAAAAGCTCGCCGAGACGCTGGGGCGCGGCGGGCGAGCCGTGCGCGCCTATCATGCCGGCATGGACCCGGCGACCCGCGCCGCCAACCAGGCCGCCTTCATCGCCAGCGAGGATATGGTGATGGTCGCCACCGTCGCCTTTGGCATGGGCATCGACAAGCCCGACGTGCGCTTCGTCGCGCACGCCGGGCTGCCCAAGTCGATCGAGGGCTATTATCAGGAATCGGGCCGCGCCGGTCGCGATGGCGAACCGGCGGTCGCGCATCTTTTCTGGGGGGCGGAGGATTTCGCCCGCGCGCGCCTGCGCATCGGTGAGTTGGAACCCGCCCGCCAGCCGGGCGAGCGCGCGCGCATCGCGGCGCTTGGCGCACTGGTCGAAACCGCGACATGCCGCCGCGCGATCCTCCTGCGCCATTTCGGCGAAAACCCGCCGCCCAGCTGCGGCAATTGCGACAATTGCCTGTCGCCCCCGGCCAGCGTGGACGCGACGGAAACCGCCCGCAAATATCTGTCCGCCGTCTATCGCACCGGCCAGAGCTTTGGCGCAGGCCATATCGAAGCGGTCTTGACCGCCGCCGCCAATGACAAGGTGCGCGAACGGGGCCATGACCGCATCTCCGTCCATGGCATCGTGCGCGGAGAGGAAACGACCTTGCTGCGCCCGGTGCAACGCGCCTTGCTGGTCCGCGACGCGCTGGAAACGACGGAGCATGGCGGGCTGATGCTCGGCCCCAATGCCCGCCCGATCCTGCGCGGTGAGGAGGAAGTGCGCATCCTGGTGCCGCCAAAGCGCGAACGGCGCGGCCGCCGCAATGCCCGCAACGGCGGGGACGCCAACCCCGTGGGCGATCCGCTGTTCGACGCCCTGCGCGCCTGCCGCCGCGAACTGGCGCAGGACCAGGGCGTGCCGCCCTATGTCATCTTTCACGATTCGACGCTGCGCGAAATGGCCGAACAGCGGCCGGCCAATATCCGCGAGCTTAGCCACATCAGCGGTATCGGCCAGAAGAAGCTCGACGCCTATGGCGACGCCTTTGTGGCGGCCATCCGGCCGTTCCTCTAACCCCCGGCGGCGCAACCGAACCATCTCCGCCGCGCCTTCGGGTGACGCAAAGGCCTTGCCAGCGCGGCCATCGAAAGGCATCGCTCTGCCCCAGAAGGAGAAGCCCCATGTTCCGTACGCTCACCGACCGCATCCTCGTGGCCCCGCAGATCAGCGTGGAGCAAGTCGCTGAAGCAAAAGCGCAGGGCGTGACGATGATCGTCAACAACCGGCCCGACGATGAAGAGCCGGGGCAGGTCAACGGCGCGGAGATCGAGGCGGCGGCGTTGAAGGCCGGCATCGACTATATCGCCGTGCCGGTCGCCCATGGCGGCTTTGCCCCCTGGCAGCTTGATGGCATGGCGCAGGCGCTGGACCAGACAGGCGATGGCAAGATGCTGGCCTATTGCCGGTCGGGCACGCGCAGCACGCTGCTCTGGGCACTGACCCGCGCGCGGGCGGGCGATCATCCCGACGTTCTGGCGGCACAGGCGGCCGCGGCAGGCTATGATATCAGCCCGGTGCGCCAGATCATGGATGCGCTCAAGCCGCAATAAGCGGGCGGTTCATCCGCACTCCACCGTCACATGCTCCATGCGCGGCAGCGCCTTGATCCGCGCGCGCACCGCTGCGCCATCGGCGCCCGGCGCAAGGCTCAGGATCGCGGCATGGGCATGCGGGCCGATCCGCCAGACATGCAGGTCGCGGATCGTCGCCCCTTCGGCTTCCGCCTCCAGTCGCAGCCGCGCCATCAGCGCCGGCTCGGCGGTATCGAGCAGGATTGCGGCCGTATCCTGCATCAGCCCCCAGGCCCAGCGGGCGATGACCACCGCGCCCAGCAGGCCGACCGCCGGGTCCAGCCACCACCAGCCCATATAGCGCCCTGCCAGCAGCGCCGCGATCGCCAGCACCGACGTCAGCGCATCGGTCAGCACATGGATATAGGCCGCGCGCATATTATTGTCCGCATGGACATGGCCGTGCGCGTCCCCATCGGCATGGCTATGGTCGTGCCCCAGCAGCAGCGCGCTCGCGATGTTGATGACCAGGCCGATGACCGCCACCAGCGTCGCTTCGCCGAACGCCACCTGCACCGGCTCAAAGAACCGCAGGATCGATTCGACCGCGATGAACAGGGCGGTGACGCCCAGCAGCAAAGCGGACGCGAAACCCGACAGGTCGCCAACCTTGCCCGTGCCAAAGGTGAAGCGCGGATTGCGGGCGTGACGGCGTGCATAGCCATAGGCCGCCACCGCCAGCGCGCCGGCATGGGTCGCCATGTGAAACCCATCGGCCAGCAACGCCATTGATCCTGTGAGCCAGCCGAACGCAATCTCTACCACCATCGTCGCGGCGGTCAGCCACACCACCCATATGGTGCGGCGCGCGTTACGATCATGCCCCGCGCTCAGATAGATATGGTCGAAATAATGGCTTTCCTCCGCCTCCCCCGGCGTCGCGGTGGGCAGAGGCGGCGGCGCGTCATGATCATGTGCGTGATCGTGGTCATTGTCGTGATGGTGATCGCCGTGCATCGTCATTTCCCGTAGCGGCGGATAAGCGCCAGCATCTCTTCGGCCGCCGCCGCGCGGGCAGCGTCGCTCAGCCCCGGTCGCGCAACATGCGCGCGCATATGCTGTTCGATCAATTCTTCCATCAAACTGCCGACGGCGCCGCGGACGGACGCGACCAGCTGCAACGTCTGCGAACAATCGGCGTCGCCCGCCAATTGCCGCTCGACGGCCGCGACCTGACCCGCAATCCGACGCGTCCGCGCAAGCAGCTTTTCCCTGTCTTCCACAATATGCATACTATACCCCCCTATATTATATCCCCTTTTGCGACAAGGGGCGGAAGGGACGCTATCGCAGCCGCGCTCCAGCCCCTATGAAGGGCCTATGCATTCCATCGAGTATGACCTCGCAATCATCGGCGGCGGCCTTGCCGGCGGCCTGGCTGCGCTCGCTCTGGCCGCCCTGAGGCCGGAGCTTCGCGTGCTGCTGATCGAACGCGACGTAGAGCCAGGCGGCAACCATATCTGGTCTTTCTTCGACGGCGACGTCGCCCCGCAGGATCGCTGGCTGGTGGACCCCATGGTCGCCCATCGCTGGGCACAGGGCCATGCCGTCGTCTTCCCAGGTTTCGAGCGCAATCTGGCTACGCCTTATAACAGCCTGACTTCCGTCGCCTTCGCCGTCCATCTGCGCAAAATATTGGGCGACCGGCTGCTCACGGGGTCGGCGGTTCAAAGGCTTGCGCCCGATCATGTCACGCTGGCCGATGGCCGCACCATCCATGCGCAGGCGGTGCTCGACGCACGCGGGCCAGGCGACCTGACCGCGCTGCGCTGCGGATGGCAGAAATTCGTCGGGCACGCGCTGCGCTGCGCTGCGCCGCACGGCGTCGCACGGCCCGTCATCATGGACGCCAGCGTCGATCAAATGGACGGCTACCGCTTCGTCTATCTGCTCCCCTGGGATGATCACACCATCTTCGTCGAAGACACTTATTATAGCGACACGCCCGATCTCGACGTCGCCATGCTGGACGATCGTATCGCCGCCTATGCCAAAGCCAGGGGATGGAACGCTGAGAGCATCCATCGGGAAGACGGCGTGTTGCCGGTCGTCCATGGCGGCGACTTTGATCGTTACTGGCCGGCATCCGATCCTATCGCGCGCGCGGGCGTGCGCGCCGGCCTGTTCCAGCCGATGACCGGCTATTCCTTGCCCGACGCCGTCCGCTTCGCGCTCTGGCTGGCCCGTCAGCCGCTTGACGGCCTGCCCGCCGCCACTCGCGCCTATGCCAAGGCGCATTGGCGGGACGGAAGCTATTATCGCATGCTGGGCAAGATGCTGTTCGGCGCAGCCCGGCCCGAGGAGCGATGGCGGATATTCTCTCGCTTCTACCGCCTCAGCCCCGCGCTCATCCAGAGATTCTATGCCGGCCAGTCAACCATGGCTGACCGTTTGCGCATCTTGTGCGGCAAGCCGCCCGTCCCCATAAGGAGCGCCATGCGCACCTTGCTGAACCCGCCCGCCTGATGTCCCGAACCGCAATCGTCATCGGCGCGGGCTTTGGCGGCCTCGCCCTTGCCATCCGCCTCCAGTCGGCGGGCGTCCAGACCACCTTGGTGGAGGCGCGTGATCGCCCGGGCGGCCGCGCCTATATGTGGGAAAAGGACGGCTTCACCTTCGACGCGGGGCCGACCGTCATCACCGATCCCGATTGCCTTGCCGAACTGTGGCGGCTGTCGGGCCATGACATGACGCAGGACGTCACGCTGATGCCGGTGTCCCCTTTCTACCGGCTTAACTGGCGTGACGGCACCAATTTCGATTATTCCAACGACGAACCCGCGCTCCGGGCCGAGATCGCCAAGCTCGATCCGGGCGATGTCGCTGGCTATGAGCGCTTCTGCGATTATGCCGCCGGTGTGTATGAAGAGGGCTACCGCAAGCTTGGCCATGTTGCCTTCCTCGATTTCGCGTCGATGGTGAAGGCTGCGCCTGCGCTCGCCAAGCATCAGGCCTGGCGATCGGTCTATTCGATCGTCGCGTCCTATGTGAAGAATGAGAAGCTGCGCGAGGCGCTGTCCTTCCATACCCTGCTGGTCGGCGGCAATCCTATGAAAACCAGCTCGATCTATGCCCTCATTCACAAGCTGGAGAAAGACGGCGGGGTCTGGTTTGCGAAGGGCGGGACCAATCGCCTGGTGCAGGGCATGGCCACCCATTTCGAGCGGCTGGGCGGCATGCTTCGCCTGGGCGATCCGGTCACGCGGATCGAAACCTATGGCGACAAGGCAACGGCGGTGCACACCGCATCGGGCTGGCGCGGCGAAGCTGATGCGGTCGCCTCCAACGCTGACCTGATGCACAGCTATCGTGACCTGCTCGCCCATCATCCGCGCGGGCAGAAGCAGGCCGAAAAGCTGGCGGCCAAGCGCTGGTCGCCCAGCCTGTTCGTGCTGCATTTCGGGATCAAGGGCAGTTGGCCTGGCATCCCGCATCATATGATCCTGTTTGGTCCGCGCTATGAAGGGTTGCTGACCGATATTTACGATCATGGCGTGCTGCCGCAGGATTTCTCGCTCTATCTGCACCACCCGACCGTCACCGATCCGTCGATGGCGCCCGATGGCCATTCCACTTTTTACGCGCTCGCGCCGGTGCCGCATATGGGCAAGCTGCCGATCGACTGGGATCAGTTCGGCGCAGCCTATGCCGAACGGATATTGGACGAAATCCAGCATCGCCTGATCCCCGACATCCGATCGCGCATCGTCACCCAGTTCCACTATACGCCGCGCGACTTTGGCCGGGATCTTGCCGCCCATATGGGCAGCGCCTTCAGCCTGGAGCCCTTGCTGACCCAGAGCGCCTTCTTCCGCGCGCATAATCGTGACGATGTCATTCCCAACCTCTATCTGGTAGGGGCCGGCACCCATCCCGGCGCGGGCATTCCCGGCGTGGTGGGTAGCGCCAAGGCGACCGCCGCGCTGATGCTGGATGACTTGAGCAGGACGTAAATGAAAAGACTGGCAGTCTATTGCGGGTCGGCCACCCCGGCCGACCTTACCTTTATCGACGCGGCGCGCCATGTCGGCCGCACATTGGCGCAGCGGGGCATCGGCGTCGTCTATGGCGGCGGACGGCTGGGCCTGATGGGCGCGGTGGCGGACGCGGCGCTGGAGGCGGGCGGCGAAGTCATCGGGGTGATTCCCGAAGCGCTAGTGGGCGCGGAAGTCGCGCACAAGGGCTGCACGCAGCTGCACGTCGTCCAGACCATGCATCAGCGCAAGCAACTATTTACCGACCTCTCGGACGGGTTCGTGACCCTGCCCGGCGGCGTCGGCACGATGGATGAATTGTGGGAGGCGATCAGTTGGGCGCAGCTGGGCTATCATGACAAGCCCGTCGGCCTGCTCAACGTCGCTGGCTTTTACGACCAGCTGATCGGCTTCAACCGCCAGATGGTGGAAAGCGGCTTCATCCGGCCGCAGCATGCCGGCATCCTGGTCCATGAAGACAGTATCGAAGCGCTGGTCGACGCGATGGCGGCTTATCAGCCGCACGAAACGATATTCGCGATGAAGGCCGCGCGGCTGTAACCCCTCGACGCCGGCGATGCGCGCGGGCATGGGTTACGCCCATGACCGATCCCATTGCTTTCGATCGCGCCGTCCCTGACCGCACCGCTCTGGTCGCCCATGCCCGCGACAGCATAGCGCGCGGTTCCAGAAGCTTCGCCCTGGCGTCCAAATTGTTCGACCGGCAGACGCGGGAACGCGCTTGGCTGCTCTATGCCTGGTGCCGCAAGTGCGACGACATTGCCGACGGGCAGGATCATGGCGGGGCTTTGAGCGTCGTTGCCGATGCGCAGGCCCGCCTGTCGGACATGCGGGTGATGACCGATCGCGCCCTGCGCGGCGAGCCCACAGGTGATCCGGCCTTTGATGGTTTTGGCATGGTGATGCGCGAATGCGCGATCCCCCATCGCTACGCCCATGATCTGATCGAAGGATTTGCGCTGGACGCCCGCGACTGGCGGCCGCGCAGCCAGGATGACATGCTGCGCTATTGCTATCATGTCGCCGGTGCGGTCGGCTGCATGATGGCGGTGTTGATGGGGGTCGATCCGCAGGACGACGCGACGCTGAATCGCGCCTGCGACCTGGGCCTTGCCTTTCAACTCGCCAATATCGCGCGCGACATTGGCGAGGATGAGGCGGCGGACCGCTGTTACCTGCCCGTGGAATGGCTGGTGGAAATGGACATTCCGCCGGGCGAACATATGAAGCCATGGGTCCGCCCCCGCCTTGCCATCCTTGGCCGCCGGCTCGCCGACATGGCCGCCGCCTATGAGGCGAGCGCGCGGCACGGCACCGGCGCGCTGCCACCCCGTGCGGCCTGGGCGGTGCTTGCCGCCGCCGGCATCTATGGCGACATTGCCCGCACCGTGGCGCGGCGCGGACCGATGGCGTGGGATCATCGCGTGGTGACGCGCAAGAGCGACAAGCTGATGTGGGTCGCGCGGGCCGGGCTTCAAGTAATGGGGCGCGCGCAGCGCTGGCCTGGGGAAACCGTCCGGCCTAGGACGCTTTGGCGTCGGCCATCCGTCTGAACCGGAACAGGATCGCCACCAGACCGATCCGCACGCCCTCCACTTAAAAAATGAGCCGATGCTTTCGCACCGGCCCAAGGCATGTTCGCAGGAGGAACATCGGAAGGCGGGACGGCAATCCCTCTGTCAGGGGTGGCCGCCCGGCCAAATCAGTGAAACTTACGGGTTGTAGGCACGCTCGCCATGTTCGCCGAGGTCGAGGCCTTCATATTCGACCTCCTGGCTGACCCGCAGACCAGTGACGGCCTTGGCGATATAGATGGCGATGGCGGTGCCGATGGCCGCCCAGACGATCGTCGTGACGGTCGCCAGAATCTGCGTCACTAGCTGGCTGCCGATCGAGAAGTCCGCGCCGCCAGGACCGCCCAGCGAGGGCGAATAGACGATACCGGTGCCGATCGCGCCGATCATGCCGCCCACGCCGTGGATGCCAAAGGCGTCCAGGCTGTCGTCATAGCCGAGCTTGGGCTTGAGAACCGTGACGGTGTAGAAGCAGATGACCGATGCGACCGCGCCCAGGACGATGGCGCCGAACGGACCCGAATTGCCCGCTGCCGGCGTGACGGCGACAAGGCCAGCGATGATGCCCGAGCAGAAGCCCAGAGCAGACCCCTTGTGGCCATTGACACGCTCGGCGAGCATCCAGAACAGACCGGCCGAAGCGGTAGCGACGAAGGTGTTGATCATGGCCAGCGCGGCCGATCCATTGGCCTCCAGCGCCGAGCCGGCGTTGAAGCCGAACCAGCCGACCCACAGCAGGCCGGTGCCGACCGCCGTCAGCGTCAGGCTGTGCGGCGGCATGGGCTCCTTGGGATAGCCGATACGCTTGCCCAGGATAAGGCAGGCGACCAGCGCCGAGACACCGGCATTGATGTGCACCACGGTGCCACCGGCAAAATCCAGCGCGCCCATTTCGAAGAACAGGCCGCCAGCGGCCCACACCATATGGGCGATCGGGAAATAGACGATGGTCAGCCAAATGAGGGCGAACACCATGACCGCCGAGAATTTGATCCGCTCGACCACGGACCCCAGCACCAGCGATACCGTAATCGCCGCGAAGGTCATCTGGAAGCAGACGAACACATATTCGGGAATGACGACGCCATCGGTGAAGGTCGCCGCCGTCGAATCCGGCGTGATGCCGGCCAGGAAGACCTTGGAAAGATCGGAGATGAAACCGTTGCTCGGGCCGGCGAAAGCCAGGCTGTAGCCGTAAATCACCCAGATCAGCATGGCGAAGCAGGTCGCCGCGCCAATCTGCGTCATGACCGACAGCATGTTCTTCGTGCGGACGAGGCCGCCATAGAAAAGGGCGAGGCCCGGCAGGATCATCGCCAGGACAAGGATGGTCGACATCATCATCCAGGCGGTGTCGCCCTTGTCCGGCGTCGGGGCGGCGGCCGCCGCCTCTTGCGCCCATGCGGGCAGAGCGGCGAACAGCGACAGGGCGCCAGCCCCCGCCACGCCGCAGAATTTCTTGGAAAAGCTCATCATTCCCCCCTTCTTACAGCGCGGTTTCGCCAGTCTCGCCAGTGCGGATGCGCACGGCCTGACCGACATCGAGGACGAAAATCTTGCCATCGCCAATGGCGCCCGAATTGGCCGCCGCCTGGGTCGCTTCGACCACGCGTGGCGCCAGATCATCGTCGCAGACGACCTCAACCTTGATTTTCGGGACCATGTTGGTGGAATATTCGGCGCCGCGATAGATTTCGGTCTGCCCCTTCTGGCGACCGAAGCCCTTCACTTCGCTGACCGTCATGCCGGCAATGCCGAGCGAGGACAGCGCCTCGCGGACATCGTCCAGCTTGAACGGCTTGATGATAGCCATGACAAGTTTCATGTCGCCCCCTGTGAATGGTGTGCGGGAGCATAGCAGCAAGGGGCGTGCCAAAATGCTAATGGCGCGTTAATGCGGGCCTTGCGGCAGCTTGTAGCAGAACACACGCTGCAAAATTGAGCAGCGCCGGAATGTTGCCTAATTTTTGGGCAAAACGTCTACCAATCCTTTCCCTTGGCGACAGCATCCTGTTCCTCATCGCTGGTTTCGCGACCAAGCACGGCGTTGCGATGGGGAAAACGACCAAATTGCGCGATGATTGCATGATGCTGCCGCGCAAAATCTAGCCATTTCTCATCGCCCGCGCCTTCGAACAGCGTCAGGGACAAGTTCTGATCCTCGCGGGCTTCACTATGCATGAAGGGCATATAGAAAAAACAGCGTCCCGCTCCGCCAATCTGCACATCATAGCCCTGCGCAATCGCGCCGCGCGCAATCTCGCGGGCCAGGGCATCAGTTGCAAAGGCGTCCGCGCTATCCCGGAACATATTGCGGGGCAGTTGATCAAACAGAAGAATCGCCGCGAGGGCGTCATCGGCGCGATCCAGAAAATGCTCAGCGGGTTGAGCCTTTTTGTCGCGCCAAAGCTCTGCGAATTTTTCGGTGCAGACACGATCCAGCCTGGGATCATGACTCCACCATCCTTCTTCACCAACTTGGTTGAACCAGAAATCGAGCAACGCGGCCGCCCAGTCGGCGGTCACGGCATCGTGGCTGTCGGTCAGCATATTCATGCAGAACCAATGTCGCACCGAACCAGTGGTTCCCACGCTTGGCGGGACAAGTGGCTCGGTTGGGCGTAGGCAGGCCTATGCCGCCGTGCCACCCACCGTCAGGCCCTCCAGCAGCAGCGTGGGCTGGCCGACACCGGCCGGCACGCTCTGCCCGCCCTTGCCGCACATGCCGATGCCCTCATCCAGCGCCCAGTCATTGCCGATGCCGATAACCTTGGTCAGCGCGGTTGGACCATCGCCGATCAGCGTCGCGCCCTTGATGGGATCGCCCAGCTTGCCATTTTCCACCTTGTAAGCCTCGGTGCAGGAAAAGACGAACTTGCCCGACACGATATCGACCTGACCGCCGCCGAAGCTTTTGGCGAAAATCCCGTTCTTCATGCGGCTGAGCAACTCGGCCGGATCATCCTGCCCGCCCTTGATGAAGGTGTTGGTCATGCGCGGCATAGGCGCATGGGCATAGCTTTCGCGGCGGCCATTGCCCGTGGGCGCAACCCCCATCAGCCGGGCATTCAGCCGGTCCTGCATGTAGCCGCGCAGGACGCCGTCCTCGATAAGGATATTTTCCTGCGTGGGGGTGCCCTCATCATCAATCGACAGGGAACCGCGCCGATCCATGATGCTCCCGTCATCAACCACAGTGACGCCCGGTGCCGCGACGCGTTTACCAATGCGTCCAGAAAAAGCGCTGGTGCCCTTGCGGTTGAAATCACCCTCAAGGCCATGTCCGATCGCTTCGTGGACCAAGACGCCGGGCCATCCAGGGCCCAGCAGCACAGTCATCTCGCCAGCAGGCGCGGCGACAGAGCGCATATTGACGCGCGCCTGCGCCAGCGCCTCATCGATCGCGCGGTTCCACACCGCCTTATCCATCACCTGATCATACAGGTATCGGCCGCCGATACCGAACACGCCCGTTTCGCGCCGTCCATTTTCCTCTAATATGATGGAGACATTGAGGCGTACCAGGGGGCGGATGTCAGTCGCAGTAAAGCCGTCGGCACGCACGATTTCGACCACCGACCAGCTGCCCGCGAGGCTGACCGAGACTTGCGCGACACGCGGGTCGCGTGCACGGGCCGCAGCATCAATCTCCGCGCAAAGCGCGACCTTTTCGGCAAAGGGGACAATTTCAAGCGGATTGGCGTCAGTATAAAGATGGCGATTGGTGCGCTGGGGCGGCGGCGCAGGCTGATCCTTGGCGGGATCGAGCAAGGTCAGCGTCTGCGCCGCCTTGGCGATGGCCGCCTCGCTCAAATCATTGGCATGGGCAAAGCCCGTCATCTCGCCAGATACGCCACGCAGACCAAAGCCCGCATCGGTGGAATAGTCTGCGGTCTTCAGCCGGCCGTCGTCGAACCCGAAGCTCTCGCTGGCGCGATATTGCAGATAAAGCTCGCCGTCGTCGCAGCGCGCAAGCACCTGCGCCGTCAGCCGGCGCGCGCCATCAGGATCGAGCAGGCCAGGACGGTAGAGAAGGCCACGGGCGTCGGTGAAGAGGGAAGCGGTATCAATCATACGCCTGATATAGGCGCACCCTGCCTGCAACCCAACCGAAAAGCTTACAGGCTGGCGCCTGAAGCAATATCCGGCTTGGTGACGACATCGGGCGTATCGGCCACACCACCGATCAGCACGAAGCGGCGATCGCAATAGCCGCAATCGACATAACCATGCTCGTCGATTTCCAGGAACACGCGCGGATGCCCAAGCGCCGCGGGAATATCCCCCGACCCATCACAGGACACACGGGCTTTCGAGACTCGGATGATTTCGGGCGGCTGGATCATGAAATAGAATTAGCAGCGGCCGCACTGCACCGCAATATGCCGCGATCACATAAGCTGATGCGGCCATCCAGATTATTACGCTCGCTGAACAGGCAAAAAATGTGGCTCAGGGATTGTGAGCAAAGCTGGTTACAGAAGTAGCACTGCCAAGACACATGGTGGGCGATGACGGGCTCGAACCGCCGACATTCTCGGTGTAAACGAGACGCTCTACCAACTGAGCTAATCGCCCCCGTGGGGAATTCCGGCGCTTCTAGGCGATTTTCGGCCGCCGTCAACAACGCTTTCGCGGAACAGAGCGGGATCGGACGGAACAGAACGGAACCTAGAGTCCCGACATAGTCCCGACCAACCTGATCGATTACCCCCGTGCGCATTGTGATGCGTGCGGCGCAAGAAAGTGCGAGCGCCGTGCCCCTTCTTCTTCCTGCCCATTAGCGAGCCGGCCTATTGGGTTTTTCGGCAGAAACGCGTCGAAGGATATGGGCAAGAGGGGGTGCGTCGCAAACATGCTACATCTGCTACATTGCCGCAAAATCAACGGGTTATGCTGCTACAAAACTGTTATCTGAATGCTACTAGATTACAGTTTTTAAGTGTTACATTTGTCCGCCATAAAATCCCTGAATTTCAGAGGCATAACATTTTTGTCAGATCGGGATTACGGTCAGGTAGCACTGTGAGTGCTACATCAAAAACGCCTGATTTCTGCGGCTTTGGCCTGTGCCGAATGTGCCATGTTACACATGTAGCAGTGTTGCGAGGGGCTACCGCCCGCCCGTGGTGCAAGCAGTCGATGCACTTTGCAGGATAATCGAGGTTGAAGCCGGAAGCGTGGCGTGGGGGCGAGCGCGGCGCGCGGGGTGGCCGGGCCGTGCCCTAGCGGGCTCTACAGCCTCCAGCTTGCCATTCCGTTCTCATTCTGTTCTCAAGACGCAATGTCGCGCCGAGTCGCATCTCGCCTTGAGGATCTAGTGCGCGACAACGGGCACATCGCGATCCGCTGCCCAGCATGCGATCGGCGCGCGACTATCGAAATTGAGATATTGATGATGCATTGTCGCCAGCGCCGCATCAGCACCCGCTGGACGTCCGTTTCACAGCTGTTTCGTTGCAGGAAATGCGGACACAGGCCCGCGCGGATCGCATTTGATCAGGATCCGCCTCCGCCTACCGGCAACATCGTGCCGCTATCAATCGGCGTGCCCATAGGCATCAGCCCCAGGGCGTGGCGCGCGGCCGACGACTATGAGCGCAAAAGATTGATCAGGCAGGCGAGGGGATAGCACTACGGGCAGCGACACCCATCACCGCGCGCCCGCCGGCACCTTGACGAACCCGTCGCCCTGCTGCCGGATGATCGACCCGTCGCTGCACACATAGTCAGCAAAGGACAGCACCTGCATGCCGAACCAGGCATTCGCGCGCAGCATCCGGCGCGCGATCGGCACGATCTCGCCTTCATAATAGGCGTCGCGCGTTTCGCTCACCTTCCCAAAGCCGCCATTGTTGCGCGGAATGACACCGATCAGCTGCGGCGGCGTGCGGTGCGCCGCCAACAGGTCATCGCGGCTGATATCCTTGACGCTCGAAAACTCATCCTTCGCCGTCACGTCGGCGATCGGCATGATCTGGATTCCGTCCTTCTTCCCCTTGGGGATATGCACGAACAGGTTTTTGAAATTGCCGACGCCCTTGGCCTGGCTCAATTTCTCCTGGATAGCGTCGGCCGTCTTCATGTCGGCCAGCGGCTCGCTCAGATACAGCAGGAAGCCAGCATGCGCCCCGTTCAAATAATAGCGGCGCCGGAACAGCGTGGCATTTTCGCTCAACAGCCCCGATTGCAACGCGGACAGCCATTCGGGCATGCCATAGATTTCCTGCGCCACGTCGGGCTGCTGCAGGTGGAATATCCTGCCCCGCTCATATTCATGGATATTGCCCATCGGCCCGTTGACGAACCAATAGACGTCGGGATCGACGCCCGCCCTGGTGTGCATCGCCGGGCTATGCTCCACCCGCGCAAGGCGGCCCGACATGTTCGGGATCCATTCCAGATAACCATTGCCCATCTGGACAAAGTCCAGCGCCCAACGCTCGAACACGTCGGCGCTCATCCACCGGCTGACAACCTGCTGGGCGACCAGAAGGTTGACCTTCAGCGCCACCGCGCTGCGATGATAGGGGGCCATGTTGAACGTCTGGGCAAGCCTGCCCATCGGAAGTGGCGGCTCATACCAGCGGCCATTGTGCCAGATCTCGAAATATTGGGCGATTTCGCGCCGATCGAGCACGCTTTCAGGGTCGCCGAACGAAAATACGGTGGCAGGGTGGCGCACCGCGTCGGCCTCCACCTGCTCGATCTCGCTGGTCTGGGTCATATCGGCTCCTGTCATTCGAAAAATATCACGCGGCCGCCCTGGCCTTCACTGGCGCTGCCCGCGTCCAGCGGCTCGTTGGAAAGGGCGTTGAGCAAAGCCCAGGCAAGGTCCGCATGGCCGATCTCGCCATTGCGTTTCGCGGTGTAGGTAACGCCCTTCTGGCTACCCGTCAGGGTCGGGCGGATCGCCATCAGCGCCTGCATCAGGTCGGTCCACCCGGCATCGAACTCTATGCGGCCTTCGCGAAAGATGCTTTGCGCCTTGATGACCAGGGCGGTCTTGCTCGCGACCGAATATTCGATTTTGCGGACCAGCGGAAACCAGTTGGCGACCAGCTCGAAAACCGCCTGCCCATGACCGGTGGTGTCGATCGCGATATCGGTGACGTTATAGCGCTTGCTGACCTGTCGGATGAAATCGGCCTGGCCCTGAAAATTGAGCCCGTTGAGCCGATATTTCTCGAGCACCCGGTGCTTGCCCCGGCCCTCGTCTTCGGGCGGCGCAACCACGATCAGCGCAGCATCGTCGCGACCCTGTTTGTTGGGGTCATAGCCAATCCAGACTGGCCTGTCGCCAAACGGCCGCGCCCCCGGAATGTCGATCAACGCCGGTTTGAAGTCACGCCATTTCAGGAAGCTGTCTACCCGTGCCGGCGCGATGCGCGCATAGGGGAAGCTGCTTTCGCTGTCGTCGACATCCTCGCACTCGAACAGGTTGCGGAATTCTTCTTCGCCATGTTCGCGGCGCAGCTCGTCCACGTCGACCAGCTTGCCCAGCCCGCCCGCCACCGCGTCATGGATGGTCAGCAGCTGCTGCCACGATCCGTCCGGCATGTAGGCACCATGGCGCAGATTTTTCAGGCTGACGTCAAACGGCTGCTGCTGCCCCTTTGCCCGGCCCTTGTTCCACGCCTCCCCTGACCAGAAGGCATGGCTTTCATGCGTTTTGGTCGATGGCGTCGAAAAATAGGTCTTCTTGTAAATTTTGTGCGTCGCCATCGCGCTGGCGACCTTGTTGAGCTGGGCGAACCCGTGAACCCAGGCATATTCGTCGAAATAGAAATCGCCGCTTTCGCCCTGGGCGGTGGCGCTGTTGGTCGACAGGAAATAGAAACCGACCGGGTCGAGCGAAGGGCCTGTCGCCTCGCCGGCATCGTCGTCAGGATATTGCCCGACAAAGTCGAGCATGATGATCTTGCCCTTGAGCTCGACGCCGGTGACGCGGCGCACCCAGCCCACGATCTCGCGCCGGAATTTGAGCGCCTGGCGCTCCGATGCGGACAGGAAGATTTGGTTGCGCGGCCGCTCTTCCTCGCCCAGCCTGGCCTTGCCGGCGGCCGCCAGGATCGCTTCGGCAACCTTCGCCAACGCCTCTCGCGCAAAATACCAGGTCGCGCCGACCTGGCGGCTCTTGCGCAGCTTGCGCGTCCGATCGTCGCGGTGCTCCCACCACAATTCCTGATAATCGAAATTCCTGTCGTGGAAGTCGTCCAGCAGCGCCTGCCACTGGTCCAGCGTCAGGAAGTTGCGGCGCTTGTCCGCACGCTTCGCCTTGGCCTTGTCGTCATTGCGGGCGGCGATCTTGCCGTTGAGGTCGCCCTCCTTCCCGGTCTGGTCGAATTTCTTGATCCGCGCCGCGCGCTCCATCTGGCGCATCAGGAAATCGATGCGCTTCATGTCGCCTTCGTTGAAATCCGGCTTGTCGAGATAGGTGGCGATTTTCGCCTCTATCCGGTCCTCGATAATCGCGACCGGCGGATCCTCATTCCATCTGTCGCGGTTCTTCCAGCTGGAAATAGTGCCCTCGGCCAGGCCCATGTCCGCCGCAATGTCGCGGATCCGCCAACCGCGCCAATAGAGCGACCGGGCCTCACGGCGCTGGGCGTGTGCCACCTGTCGGCTGATCGCCGGACTGTCGTCGCTGTCGATGGCATGGGCATTGGGCATGGCCATGCCATGCACCCGGTCCCGGCCCGTCTGTCGAAGGGGTCAGGGGGTAGCATCGACTGCTACCGCGCCCGCGCGTTGCCAGTAGCGCCCCGGATCGGCTCTCCGTTCATCACGCCATCGCAAAAACTGCCCCCGCCGACACGGAGCCGACCCATGAAGACCAAGCCGTTTCTCCTTGCCACCGCCGGTTCGACCGTCGACGGGCGCACGATCGACGAAAAGCTGCTGAAGGAAATGGCCTCCAGCTACGACCCCAAAACCTATGGCGCGCGGCTTAATATCGAGCATATCCGCGGCATTTCCGGCGACAAGCCATTCCGCTCCTATGGCGACGTGCTTGAGCTCACCACGGCCGAAGTGGACGTCAATTTCAATGGCAAGACCGAAAAGCGCCTGGGCCTGTTCGGCGTCTTCGACGTGACGGACGACGCTAAGGCGCTCAATGACGCGGGGCAGAAAGTCTATCCCTCGATCGAGATCGAGGACAATTTCGCCGGCAAGGGCTTCGCCTACCTCATGGGCTGCGCCCTGACCGACAGCCCGGCATCGATCGCCACCCAGCGGCTGCAGTTCAACCGCCACCTGCCCGGCACCATCCGCCTGTCGCGCGACGACGCGGCTTTGCTGGAATTTGCGGAAGACAAGACGGATGACGGCGCGACCTTCCTGACCGGCCTCAAGGGCCTGCTGGACGGCTTCGCTGCAAAATTCGCGACCAAGGAAGAAACGCCGCCGGCAAAGCCCGATGGCCAGGGCGAGCCCGTCGACGCGTTTACCTTTTCGGCCCTGCGCCCGCTGTTCGAAAATCTCGGCCAGACCATCACCACCGAACTTGGCGCAATCCGCACTGAGTTTCGCACCGAAGTCGACGGCTTGGCGCTCCAGTTCAAGCAGCTGAGCGACAAGCACGAAGAAACCCCCGACCGCCATTACAACCGCCGCCCCCTGTCGGACGGCAATGCCGGCGCCCTCAAGGACGTCTTCTAACCCAAGCCCCCGCCAACCGCACCTTCACCGCCACCACCTCCAAGGATTTACCTCATGGCGAAATATCTTCTTTCTGATCGCGGCCGTCGGGCGCTCGACACCCTTTATGCGGCCATCACCCAGATCAACGCCCCATCGCGCGGCGTGCACAGCAGCTTCGCGCTGGATCCGACCGCCGAACAGCGGCTCGAGGATCTGCAGCGCGAACAGGTCGCCTTCCTTCAGCGGATCAACGTCATTGGCGTGCGCGACATGATCGGCCAGGTCATCGGCCTGGGCACCGAAGACATGATCGCATCGCGCACCGCCGAAGCCGATCTGCCCCGCAAGCCGAAATATATCGGCCAGATGGATGACCGCGAATATCGGCTTTGGGACACGGAATTCGACACCAAGCTGCCTTGGCAGATCATCGACGCCTGGTCGAAATTCCCTGATTTCGCCCAGCGCTATTCCCGCCATGTGGCGATTTCCGTCGCGCTTAGTCGGATTGCCGTGGGCTGGCATGGCATCACCGCCGCCGCCAGCACCAATCCCGTCGCCAATCCCAACGGCGAAGACGTCAATATCGGCTGGCTTCAGAAACTGCGCCTGGAAAAGGCAGACCATGTCATGGGGCGAGCGACCGTCACCAATGGCGACGTCACGACGGCGACAGGCGCGGCCGAACCGATCTATATCGGTAACAATGCCGACATGGCGGCGGGCGATTACAAGAATATCGACGCGCTCGCCTATGATCTGATCTCGGGCATGCCCAGCTGGGCGCGCAGCTCGACCGAACATGTCGTCCTGGTCAGCCAGGATCTGGTCGACGAAAAATATTTCCCGATGATCAATCGACCGCTGGCCGACACGATCGACGGCGGCCGTGCGATCAGCGACGTCGTCACCCGCGACATCGTCATGTCGTCCAAGCAGATCGGCGGCCGACCGGCGGCAATCGTGCCAAAGTTCCCCGAAGGAACGATGGTCGTGACGCCACTGGCCCAGCCCAATGGCAGCGGCAGTTCCAACCTGTCGATCTATTATCAGGAAGGATCGCGCCGTCGCTACATCCGCGACGAACCGGAAAACAAGGCGAGCCTGGTCGACTATAACTCGGTCAACGAAGGCTATGTGATCGAGGACACCGATTTCATGGTCATGGCCGAAAACATCACCTTCGGCGACCGTCCCTAATACCCAGGGGCTTTGACGGCGCGATGCTGCCATCCGGGGCGGATCGCGCAAGAGCCCACATGATGGCCGGGAGGGGAGCGGATGCTCCATTCAACCGACCCGGTCGGCCGCGCGCCGGATAGCGCGGCCATCATCTGCAGGAGAATATCATGCTTAGCCCCTTTCGCCGCCGCCAGCAGATGGTCCGCGCTATCCAGAGCGGCGCAGGCAATGCGCTGGCCAAGTCGATGACCACCGCCCCGGATGAGCCCAGGGCCGATACGGAGGCGGGGCGCGAATATGCGGCGCTGCGCGTGCTGTTGCATGATGATCTGCGCAAGCTGGCCGACGTCCAGTCGATCGAAGCGCGAAACCCCATGAAGGCCGACATGGCCGCCCAATTTTCCGACTGGATTGCGGGCGTGCTGGCCGCTGGTGAACAGGGACATGCCGCGCAGGACGAAATCCTTGTCACCAACATGATCTGGGCGATCGACTATCGCAATTTCGACTATGCTCTGCGCATCGCCGAACATGTGCTCAAGTTCGGCCTGGTCCTGCCCGAACGCTACAACCGCACGGCGGCCTGTTTCGTCGCAGAAGAGATCGGCACCATCGCGCTCGACAGTCACGAAGCCGTCACCCTTGAACAGCTGATGCAGACGCTGGCCCTGACCCAGGATGCGGACATGCCCGACCCGGCGCGCGCCAAGCTGCACAAGGCGATCGGCCGCGCCTATGAGCGCCGCGCCGACGCCTTCGACCCCACCGCCGACAACGCCCCGGCGGGCGGCAAAGCCGCTTTCGTGGAAGAGGCCCTGACGCACCTCAAACGGGCGCTCGAGCTCTACAAGGATATCGGCGTCAAGAAGGACATCGACCGCGTCGAGCGCGCACAAAAGAAATTGCAGGCCGACGCGCAACCCGCGTCGGACGAATAACAGGACGCCCCACGGCGCTCGGGGGGCGGATGGACTGGTCGGCGACCCTGCACGGATCCGACGGCCTGACCATCCCCACCCCCCGAAAATGACAGGAAGCGCAGATGACAGGCCTGATATCGTCCCCCGTGCCGGCGCCGGAACCGGACCAGGCATTTGTCGCGGCCGATGGCTGGTTTCCTCCCATACGCCTGGCCGACGTGCGGGACCGCCTGCGCCTGGGCGAAGGCGCTGTCACCACGGCCCGCCTGACCGAAGCCGTGGAAGGGGGCATGCTGCACGCCTTTCGCGAACTGGCCGATTGGCGCACCGCCCACGCGCTGGCCGGCGCTTTGAGCCTGACCGACGTCACTCCCTTGGAATTGAACGGTCGCAATCTCGCGGTGCTTCTTTGGGAACGCGTCGTCCGCTATTTTGCCGGCGCCGATCTGGCAGCCGACTACCGCGACGTCACCGCGACCGACCAGGGCCTGGACCGCGCCGCTGAAAAGGATCTGACCAGCGACGAACTGCGCCGGCGTGGCCTGGCTGCGGTCGCTGACCTTTTGAGCATCGGCGTTGCCGAACCGGTCCCGCGCACCCGTGTGGCGCTCATCTGATGAAGGCCACCGCCCTGGACGGCGAAACCGTCGATGCCATCTGCTGGCGAAAGCTCGGCCGCACGAAGGACGTGACGGAACAGGTGCTTCAGCTCAACCCTGGCTTGTCGGCGCTCGGGCCGAACCTGCCGGCGGGAACGATCGTCGTCCTGCCCGAACCCGCCCAGCTGGCCCCGGCCATGCGCGAAACCGTCAACCTGTGGGACTGACATGCTGAAGCTCGATTCCCTGCGCAAGGCTATCGCCACCGCCCTTCCCGAAATGGCGCGCAGCCCCGAACACCTGCGCATATGGATCGAACGCGGGGCAGGACGATGCCAGGGCACGACAAGCGATGCCTTCGGCTTCACCTTCCAGGCCAATGTGCTGATCGTCGAAATGACCAGCGAGATCGCAGTGCTCGCGCATGCCATATTTCGCTGGCTCCGCGTCAATCAACCCGATCTGCTATCGCCGGGCCGGGAAGGCTTCAGCTTTGACGCTGACATTCTCGACAATGGCAGCGCCGACGTCCTGCTCCAGCTGCAGCTGACCCAGAATGTCACCGTCGCGCCCAAGGACGGTGGCGGCTTTGCACTGGCCTACCTGGCCGAGCCGGATCCGCTGTTCACAGATGACCAGCCAATCGACGGGATCGCACCGGCCCCGCCCTTCGCCGGCGTCGATATCGACTATCCCGGCTGATGGCGGACGATCTTGCCGAACTGGAGCAATGGCTCGGTCGCATCCAGGCTGGGCTGGCCCCCGCACGCCGCCGCGCCGCCGCTTTAAAGCTGGGACAGGCCATCCGCCGCGCGAACCTCATGCGTATTTCCGCCAATGTCGAACCAGACGGCGGCGCGATGGAAAAGCGCAAGGCGTCGGCGAATGAGCGTGGGCGCGTGCGGCAAAAGGCTGGCGCGCGCATGTTTCGACGGCTGCGGCTCGCCAAGGCCTGGTCCATCTCAGCCGACGCTGACGGCGTCGAAATAGCGCCCGCCTCTGCAGCGATCGACAAGGTGGCGGCGGTGCATCATTTCGGCGAAACCGACCGGGTCGGCCGCCTGCGCGACGGCCGCGTCATCCGCGCGAAATACCCGGAGCGGCGTTTGCTGGGCCTATCGGCCGACGATCGTGCCTTAATTGTGGAGGCCGCTGCCGATCTTATAAATCCTGGCGCAGATGTAACCTAATTCATCCATTTTATGGTAACGACAGGCGATCTGAAAAAATTGTAATGATAGACTAGAGATAGCCGCGCTTTTTAACCCATCGTAGGTCACCGTGGACATTTTCGAATGGAATGCCGATAACGCCAAAAATGTGGACGCTGCCGGAAACTATCACATTAACCGTCATTATCAGCACAATCACCAGCGCGGTGTTTGGCTTCGTTACTTTCGTCGTCAGCGTGCGTTTAGCAAAGGATCAAGGCGACCGGGTCGATCTGCGCGAAATCTATCGGAGCCTATATGAGCATTTTGGCTTATTGCGGGATGCTATAGAAGCGCATGATCCGAAGACCTGGTCTGATTTTCCTCGGTCTGGCGACCGGTCAACGCCGCCCTTTCGCAGGATGTTAGAAAGTGGAAAGGCCAACTTGCTGCCAGAGTTGATAAGGCGGGAATGCGAAAATACTGAAACTGAGGTGCTTCGCGCCGGTAGCATCTACAGAAATTGGGTCAAAGAAACTTATGCACCGACACTCAGGGCGGTGCTGAATGCCCATTTGGAGGGGAACGATAAGTCTTCCAGTGGAAGGAGCTATCATCAGATTTCGGTTGGTAAACTGCCTTTAATGCCACGTGAGAAAATTGCTGCACTAACCGATGCAGTTGATCAAAATCGTCACGGCTTAGGTGTCGAATTCTCTTTCGAGCGTGGGCGAACTGATATGGTGCACGTGTATGCCGACCGCCTCAAGGCCGTAACATCGCAGAAACATTAACGGAAGCACGGAATCTCGCTTGCGAAAATGACGCTGCAACCATGGCTATTCAAAATGTGCATGCAGCTCAATCGCGGCTGGAGGTGCTTCTAAGTAAGCTCAGCACCCGCATTCGTGATCCACATCCCCTAGGTGAAAGCCTCATCCGAGCGATAAAGGACATAGCAATCCGGGGCTAGAAGCCGCCGGAGCCAAACGCAGCCAAGATAAGTTGGCGGCCTCCGCATATCAGGCAGCACCAAATCCTTTAAGGTAACACCCCCTTCTACCCCGCCCCTCGCTTCGCGCGCGCGAAAATCCGCGCGATGCGACGGACATGGCCTCCCTTCCTCCCGCCTCCGTCGCCGTCGACCTGTCCCGCCTGCCCGCGCCGCAGGTCATCGAGACATTGAGCTTCGACGCGATCAAGGCGGCGATGATCGCCGATTTCCAGACCCGCTTCGCTGATTATGACGCCCTGGTCGAAAGCGACCCGGCGATGAAGCTGATCGAAGTCTTCGCCTATCGCGAACTGCTGCTGCGCCAGAATTTCAACGAGCGCGCCGTGTCGATGCTGCTGCCCTTTGCCACCGGCGCGGATCTCGACAACCTTGCCGCCTTCTTCGGCGTGTCGCGCCTGACCGTCACGCCGGCGGATCCCGAAACCGGCGCGGCAGCAATTGTGGAAGACGACACGGCCCTGCTGCGCCGCGTCCAGCTCGCGCCCGACAGCTATTCGGTCGCCGGCCCCGAAAGCGCCTATGTCTTCCACGCGCTCACCGCCGACGGCACGATCGCCGACGCCAGCGCGATCATGGGCGATCCCGGCGAAGTCATCGTCAGCCTGCTGGGCGCGGCGGGTGATGGCACCGCGTCGGCCGAACAGATCGCGGCGGTGACGGCGGTCCTGACGCATGACGAAGTGCGCCCGCTCACTGACAATGTGACGGTCCAGAGCGCGCAGATCGTCGACTATGCCATCCATGCCCGGCTGCACATTGCCTACGGCCCCGACACCCAGCTGGTGCTGTCGACCGCGCAGGCCGCGCTGGCATCCTATCTCGCGAGCCGGCGCAAGCTCGGCCGCCTGGTCAGCCATAGCGGCCATGCCGGCGCGCTGCAGGTGGCGGGCGTCGAAACGCTCGAGCTGATCAGCCCGGCGGCCGATATCCCGATCGCCCGCACCCAGGCCGCGCATCCGACCAGCATCACGATCGAGGTCGCCTGATGCCCGGCCCGATGCATCTCCTTCCCCCCAATGCGACGCCGCTGGAAAAGGCGCTGTCGCTCGCGCCGGCGGCGTCGCTCGACGGCGTGCCCGTCGCCATCGACCAGCTGTGGAACCCGGCGACCTGCCCGGCGATGCTGCTCCCCTGGCTCGCCTGGGGCTTGTCGATCGACTTATGGGATTCGGCCTGGACCGAAGCGCAAAAGCGCGCCGCCATCGCCGACGCCATCCTGTTCCAGCGTCGCAAGGGCACGCCCGCGTCCCTGCGCGTCGTGCTCGATCGCTTCGATCCGCTGATCCGGATCGTCGAATGGTTCGGGGATCGCGACACGCTCGATCCCTATCATTTCCGCCTAGAACTGCCGCTGCTGGCGGAAAGCGACGTCGTCTATGACGAAAATCTGGTCGCGCGGATCCTGCGCGACATCGCCCAGGTCAAACCCGTGCGCGCCCAGATGCAGGCGGTCTTTCGCGTGCGGGCGCAAGCGCGCGCCTGGCTGATCTCGGCCGCGCAGGCCGGCGGCCTCACCCGCCTCGACAGCGACGCCGACCAGGACAGCGCGCTGGACCCTGTCTGGAACACTTATCTGCAAACCCGCGACGGCGAACCGATCCTGACGCTCGCCGGCGCTTATCTGGAGGCCTGACATGGACCCCATCCTGTTCATGATCACCGCCGCTGGCCTTGATGCGCTGGTCGACGCCCAGGGCGGCGGCACCGATCCCATTCAGATCGCGGAAGTAGGTCTCACCGCCAACGCCTTCACCATGGCGCCGACCATCACGGCCCTGCCTGGCGAGATCAAGCGGCTCGATACCGTGTCGGGCGCAGTCGTCAGCGAAACCGTCATCCACATGACGGCGCAGGACGTCAGCACCGACATCTACGAGCTGCGCGGCCTTGGTCTCTATCTGGCCGATGGCACGCTGTTCGCGGTCTACAGCCAGGCAACGCCCCTTTTTCGCAAGGTGTCGATCGCCTTCTTCCTGCTGGCGCTGGACATCGCTTTTTCCAACGGCGTCGCCGGCGACATCGTCTTTGGCGACAACACATTCCTGATGCCCCCGGCGACCGAAACGGTGAAGGGCGTCGCGGAAATCGCGACCGCCGCCGAAGCCGCCGCCGGCACCGATGACGAACGGATCATCACGCCCGCCAAATTGCGCCAGGTGCTCGATGCGCTGGGCGAACTGATCGCGCCGGACAGCGATAATTTCGCCGACGCCTTCGCCGCCCTGATCGCCCGCACCATCACCGGGGCGGGCCTGGTGTCGGGTGGCGGCGACCTGAGCGCAAGCCGCGAACTGACCGTCACGGCCGCCAGCGCGGCCGACGTCGCCGCAGGCATCGAAACGGATAAGGCCATCACGCCGGCGGCCCTATCCGGCCTGGCGCGCAGCCTGGCCCAGAATGGCTATGCCTATCTGCCCGGCACCGGCGGCTTGTTGCTGCAATGGGGGCGCTTCAGCGCGCCGCCCAACACCACAACCAACACGCTCTTCCCAATCGCCTTCCCGTCCGCCTGTTTCGCCGTGACGCCCTGTGGCGGCGTCGCGGGCGGTGCGGACAGCCAGGACAATCCGCCGGTGCTGATCACGTCCGGCATCACGTCCAGCGGCTTCGCGGTCTTTTCGGCCGACGACAACACGTCGGGCATGGCCTACCTCGCGATCGGGATCTGACACATGGCGATCTTCTACTCCGCCGCCACCCCCGGCTTTTTCGACGACACGATACATGCCGACTTGCCAGCAGACGCGGTGGCGATCACGGCTGCGCGTCATCGCGAATTGCTTGCCGCCCAGGGCGAAGGCGCTTCCATCGTCGCCGATGACCGGGGCAAGCCGCGCGCCGACCGCCCGACCGTCACCATCGCCACCCGTCGCGCCGCGCTCATTCGCGCCGTCAAGCGCCAGGCCGCGCGCCGCATCGACGCCATCGCCCCGATCTGGCGCCAGCTGAACGACCAGCGCGCCCCGTCGCGGGAAGGCGAAGCCCGTTTCGCCGCGATCGACGCGATCCGCGCCGCCTCCAACGCGATCGAGGCGGAAATCACCGCCGCCGCCGGCGACGCGCTCGCCGCCATCGATCCCGCTGCCCATCCCCTCTGGCCCCAGGACTGACCATGCCCAAAATTGCCGATCTGCCGCCGTTCGAGGGCGATCTCACCGGGTCCGAACTGCTGATCATCGAGGATGGCGAAGGCACCAAGCGCGTGCCTTCCTCCACCGTCAGCGGTTCCTATGTGCCGCGCCTCATCACCACGTCGGGCAACCTGCTGAATGTCGCGCGCGTGCTTTATGGCGAACCGGCGGATGACGGCACCGCTTACATCATTCGCGGCGGCCGTCGCGTCGGGTGGACCATACCCGCCGGCGCGATGGGCAGCGCCACCTATGTCGTTCTGCTGCTGCCCTTCGACCATGGCCTTGCCGCTGCATTGAAGGACGGTCGCATCGGCCTGCGCACCCGCGCCAAGGTGACGCCGGGATACAAGGATGCCGTCAGCTGGGGCGGGAACTACGTTCGCGTCGAGCGCAAGGATGGCGCGATCGACGATAATGAGGGGGAAACGCTTGGTCCGGTGCTGGAACAGGATGGCATCCTGACGCGCGACTTCTCCTATGTGGTGGCGGGCGACGAACGCTGGATCGGCGCGACCATGCAGGTCGGGTCCACGCATGCGCCCGTGGCGCAGGATATGTCGTTCGAGATCGTATCGGCCGCTTGGGAAGTCATCGACGTGCCCGATGCAGATGGCGCGACAACATCGGCCGACGCGGTGTTGCGCGCGCGCCTGGCGCAGATGGCCCCCGCCGTTGACATCATGCATGCCCTCAAGCCCGTCCAGGGTCCAAACTACCTTAAGAATGGCGCGGGCTATGTGCTGGACGCCGCCGGCAAGATTGTGGGCGTGGAAATGCCCGCCGGGGCCAGCGGCGAAGGCAGCGTCCTCCAATGGGCCTTGCCGCTGGACGGCCGCCTGCGCGCCATGATGCAGGGCAACCAGCAGCGGATATCGCTCGGCTTCGACGTGCCCGAAAACTGGGCGCGCAGCCATGTGCTCAATATGCAGGTTGGCAGGCTCGACCTGACGACGCTCGACATCAACCGGTTCGATTTCGTCGATGACCAGGGCAGCGTCGGCCGCCTGGAAATCTCCTTCAGCTTCATCTGTCCCGATGATTTCGTCGTCGCCGAACTGCGCCCCTATCTGGTCTTCGACGATCCAGCCATCGCGGACCAGGCCGAACGCTTCGTCCTGACGGACGCCACCATGGCGATCTACCGCAACGCGTCGGACATCACTCAGGAAGCCGCCGCCACTGACATGCTGGGCGCGGAGCTTGCGCGATCGTCGGCCGTGGCGCAGGCGGCGGCCGTCCTGTCGGGCACCGGCAGGCGCGTGGGCGCGCTACTGCGCGCCGCCAGCCTGGGCACCCTTGCCCTGGCGCTGCAGGCGGCGACCGCGCTTGCCAGCCCTGGCGCTATGGCGGCGGTGACGGTGCCCGCCGGTATTTTCGCCGAACATTCGCTCGGCCTCATCGGCAGCGGCACCGATGGCGATCACGTCATCCTGCAGGGTGCCGGCATTGACCGCACGATCATCGACGGTCGACAGGGACCCGACACGCACCCCACGCTCATTCGCGCGCGCAGCCCGCTTGATTTCAATGCGTCGCAACAGGTCGGCGACCTAAGCATATGGGCGGCAAACTGCCGCTATGGCTGGCATATCGATCCGGTCAATTTCAAGCCGAACAGCCGGCTGGAAGCGACCAATGTCAGCGTCACCCATTTCGGCAATGACGCGGCCAACGCCTATTGGGGCTCCACCACCTGGGGATCGCCGCACGGCATCGCGCTCGGCACCTGCTCGGGCTCCCATTATCTGTTCACCAATGTGCGGGCGGTGGGGCCGCGCGCCGGGTTCAGCGCGCACAACCAGGTCAACTTTGACCATCCCTCCATCATCACCGCCCGCAATTGCGACTTCGCCGCGACATGGGAAGGCTATTGGGCGCTGCGCCTGGAAAGCGTCGGGTCACGGCTGATGGACCGCTATGTGCTCGAAGGCTCTAGCCTGTCGGGCGAAATCAGCATGACGGTTTCGCCCTGGTATCCGACCGCAATCGAGGATCAGCCCGCCGATCGGCGCGAATGGGATCTCCGCGGCAGCGGCAATACGCCGGCGGCTTTCCGCTCTGACAGCTGGTCGCGCGCGCTTCGCATCGTTTCCAGCACCATGGCGGTGGGCTCGCGGGTGGAAGTCAGCGGCACGGCCGCCGACGCGATTTCGACGCGCCCCTTTATCGAGACCGCCGGCGACGTCGGCTTGTCCGGCTCCGCGCGTAGCTGGGGCTGCGTGCAGGAAACGATCGGTGTCGGCCCCAACCGCAACATCCTCATCACCGCGCTGGGCAAGCGCCTGGGCGATTGCACGGCCACGCCCAAGCAAATGACCGTCACGCTCGATCGCGGTCTGGCCAGCGAGACGACGATCGTCATCACCTTCGATCAGGACTATCGCGGATGGACCAACTGGCAGGTGCTGCAGGTCATCAATGCGGCGCTGGATGGCCATGCCGTGGCGGCGGAATATGACGTTGAAGGCCGCTATCGCCCCTTCTTTGCCGACGAAGAACAGCAGCTGCAAAACCGGTCCGGCTCCACCATACTCATGGGCATGGCGCTGGCGCATGACACGCGCGGCGCGCTGTCCGTGCGGCCGATGACCGCCGCCGATCAGCCCAGCGCCTTTGCGGGCATTGCCTGGGAGGACATCCGCCCCAATGCCTATGGCCGCGTCAAGACAGCCGGCTGGTTGCCGACGACAGACCTGTTGCGCAGCGACGGCGCAAGCCCGGAGCTCAACACCACCTTCACCATCGATCCCGAACGGCCAGGCTATGTCCGGTCGAACGCAGGGGCGGGCGTCGGCATCCTGCGCGTCGTGCGCCCTTCGCTGGGCAACGGGCTCTGGACGGTTGCGGTCGATACCGCCGCCAACCAGGCGCGCGCCGCGCTTGAAACAGAAAATATCGATCGCCGCCGGGTCGCCGCACGTGATTATGCCACGCCGCGCGTCACGCCGGCGCACATGATGGATGGCAAGCTGATCCTGGCCGAAGATGCCAATGGCGCGTTCTTCTATCTCGACCCCGTCACCGGCAAGGTCAGCCTGCACAATCTGCAGCTGGACGGTGGCGCCGGCCTGGTCGCCAACGGTCGCATTCCACTCATGCGTGCGCAGGGCGGGCAACCGATGCTGTCCTTCGATCTGTTCGATCGCCGGATCGTCGCGGACTATGGCGAAATGCTGGGCGCACCACCGACCAGCGACTTCGACTTCCTGCGCGTCACCGAATGGGACGAAGCGGGCCAACCGCTCGCCGGCTATGAGCCGGGGCAGCGCATCCGCCTGCATCCCCAGGTGCTGGACGGCCTGTCGATCCAGGGCGACCATAACAAGGTGCCTCAGCTGTGGGCGCTGGTCGACAGTCCCAAGGGGCCGACCCGGATGAAGCGCCAGCTGACCTTCAGCCAATATGGCGTGACGGGCTTTCAGGTCATCCAACGGCCAGATGGCACCAAGCCCGGCTTCGTGCGCATCAGCTGCAACGATACCGACCCGATCCGCGACCGGCACAAGGTGCGCCATGCGCATTGGCATGTCAGCGAGCCGGCGACGGCCGCGCCACAGAAGATCGTCTACATCGTCGTCATCGGCCAGTCCAACAGCGTCGCAGCCGGTTCCTATGGCTACAATCCGACCGGCATCACCGGGCCGCAGACGATCCGCACCGCCATGCCCATCCGCAAGGCCGCGTTCGCCTCGCGCCTGCTCACATGGAATGGGGGCACCATCCCGCACCAGGGCATTCTGGACGGCGACGCGATCGTCGGCGGGGTGGAAGCGAGCACCATCCCGATCGACGCGGCGCGCATCGCCTCCTTTGTCCCCATGCGCGAAGGTCTGGGTCAGGACGGGGCCGATGTGAAGGGCGGATGGACGCGCGAAAGCTTCGTCACCGCGCTCGCCACCCATTTGAACGGCCCCAACGGCTATGACGGGTCGGTCTATCTGGCGGCCGCCAGCTTCGGTTTCGGATCGCGCTCCTTCGCGCAGCTGATCCATGACGGCACCAACCGGATGCAACCCTGGCACAATGCGCTCGCCTCGATCGACACCGCCAAGGCGATCGCCAACGCCAAGGGCGTGGCGCTTGAAGTGCATTTGCTGATCGACCAGGGCGAGGCCGACTGGAGCAACGCCAATTATCGCGCCCAGGTCGAGGCCGCATGGGCGATCATGAAGGGCGACATCACGTCGCGCACGGCCCAGGCCGCCGCGCCGCAGCTTTTCTATCATCAGACGATCCAGGCGCGTGGCCCCTATGCCGAACCTGCCTATTCCGGCCTGGCGCAGGTCGAGCTGGCGCGGAACAATGCGGACATCCATATCCTGCCGCCGCATTATTTCACCGATTTCGACGGCGACACCATCCACTACAAGGCGCCCGAAGAAACATGGCGCGGGGCGCTGTCGGGTGAAGCGATGGCGGACTGGCTGATCCGCGGCGAAACCGCCGCGCTGATGATGCAGTCGGCGACATGGGGCGGGTCGAAGATGACCGTCACCATGAATCATCCCGTCACGCGCGACGCGGAAACGATCAGCCTGACCAGCGGCAATGGCGGCCTGTCGCACAGCAACAGCGCTGGCACCACCGTCACCCTGTCCACCGCGCTGATCGACGAAACCAACCCGACCCGGATCGTCGGCAGCATGTCGGCCGCGATCCCCGCCGGCGCGGTCGAAACCGCGCGCATGGGTTATGGCAACCAGGCCATGGCGTCGGCGCTGACCCAGGGCTTCGATGGCGGGCAGCGCACCGTCTTCAAGCGCGCCGACTGGCGACGCTACAGCCTGATCGACGGCCGACCGCTCGACATCTTCGCCACCATCCAGACCCTTGCCGCAACACAGGAGGCATAAATCATGGCCGTATCCGCCATCACCCGCGTTCCCTTCGCCATGCCGAACATGCCGGCGCGGCCGACCTACAGCCTGACCGACCGCGATCGTCGGCTGCTGTCCTATGATGCGCTCAAGGTCTGGCTGAAGCCGGCGGACGGCAATGTCCGCCGATCAGGCAAGGCGCTGCGCATCGCGGGCCGCAAGGGCCATATGGGCTTTGCCAGCGACGATGCGATCATCGTCGGCAACGGCATGACCGGCGACGCCAAGCCGGTCATCAAATTCCCTGGTGGCACGACGACAGCGCCCGAACTGCCGCTGCATGTCCAGGGCTTCGAACTGGACATCACCAAGGGCTATTTCTTTGCGGCCGTCATCAAATGGGGGGCAGGCGTGGCGCTGGCCGGCACGCCCTACACCTTCTTCGCGAGCGGCGTCGACACCAGCGATATCGACGTGCAGTTCTTCATGCTCAACAATGCGCTCTGCCTGACCCATGGCAATGTCGCCGCGCAGCAAACCAGTGGCGGCACGTTCGAAGCCGGCAAATGCTACCTCGTCTGGGCCAGCTATGATCCGGCGACGAAGACGCCCATGGTAGGATGTAATTCAGTCCTGCCGCGCGCCTGGGCCACGAACAACATATTGGAACCCGCCGGCCCGGGCCGGCAGGTGGCGATCGGCGGCAAGTTCAATATTGCGGGCGTCGCCGGCACGCAAATGTTCCTGGGCGACATGGCCGAAATCTTCATCTGTGACGAACAGTTGGTGAGCGCTGACAAGGATATGCTCCGCGCCGATCTGCTGGCCGACATCGCCAGCGATTATGGGGCAGACTTCGGTTTGGCATAATAAACATGCGGGAGGGTGGTCTCTAGTTTTGTGGACCACCCTGTTCCTTTCACTTTAATCACCGGAGCAAATCAGCATGATCCGTAGGGCTGGCTTGAAAGGCGATTCCGATGATTGCCGCCGCCCTTCGATTATCACCTTTCTTACTGACCATTCCCGAAGGTTCGCGTTGCGATCGATTACTCGAACAATTGTCCCTACCGCAGGCATGACTGGGAAATCGACGATGCCATCAAACCAGTCGGTGTCGTCATCCTCCAGCCTCAGGTAAGCGCTAAAGCTCATCTCAAGTCTCCTGATCGCCAGATCTCATTTGTTGCATGTTGCGGTCGTTTAAGTCGGCTTGGCCCAACAAGCTAGTGGGACGGGGTAGCAGTGGCTTCTACCCCGTCGCGCCCTTCGCGCGCGCGCGCCAGCTTGTCATGCCCGTCCAAACACTTGGCCGCAGCCCGGAGGGACGCATGCATATCGCCACCGGCTCTCATGCCGCCGGAATCACCTGATCATGTCGGACGAACCCTCCACGGCCCAATGGCTGCTGGGCGGCGGCGGGCTGTTCGGCCTGGGGGCGGGCGCGCGCTGGTTCATCGAATGGTGGGGCAAGCGAGATGAACGACGGCTGGAACGTGAAGCAAAATTGCAGGGGGAAGAATCAGCCAAGGTGCAAGCGCTTAACCTTCGCGTCGATCAGCTCGAGGAAAAGATCACGCGCCTGACCGTGGCGGTGAACATCCTGGTCGCCAAGGAATACCGCTCCGACCCCCACAGCCCCGAGCTGCTGCAGGTGCGCGGAATCCTGGGCGATGCCTTCCCGCTCCACCTGCACGTCCCCCACGACATGGAAGCAAAATTGGGAGAAATTGGATGAGCACCATCTCCGACAACGCATTTGTCATCCTGTTTCAATCGCGTTTTGGCCTGAAACAGGACGGCGTCGCTGGTCCGATCACCATCGCGAAAGCGAAGGAAAATGCGCCGGGCACTGCCAAGGTCCATGCGTTCCCGCTGGATGATGACGCCTTCGTCCGCTTCTTCCAAGCGCTTCACGGTCTTGCGATCGATGGCTGGGCTGGCCGCGACACGTTGGCCAAGCTGGACCGTATCGCCCCGGCCCAGACCGTCCCGGCGATCGGCATTCCTGACGCCTACTGGCCAATGCTCGCGAAAATTGAAAGCACCAACCGCCCCTATATCAAGGCAACCACCTCCAGCGCGTCAGGGCTCTACCAGTTCATTCGCTCGACTTGGCTTGCCGAAGGAGGGAAATGGGGCGGCGATATGACGCAAGCATTCGGCGGGCTCAAACCCTCAATCGACGAACAGACCGAACGGGCAAAGTCGTTCACCCGCAAAAACGCGGCCTATCTCCAAAAGCGCGGTATCCCGATCAACAAGGCCTCGCTATATGCCGCCCACTTCTTCGGCCCCTTGACCGCCGCCGCCGTCATTGGCGCCGATCTGGATGCGCGCGCCGACCTGATCGCCGGATCCTCCGCCACGCGCGCGAACCCTTCCATTCTCAAGGACAAGACCGTCGCGCAGTTTCTGTTGTGGCTGAAGGGCAGGACGGGCGAGTGGGCACGATGAACATTTGGCAGTTTCTTGATCGCCAGATCGACAAGCTGCCGGGCTGGCCCAGCGGTCGCGGTCTGGTCGGTGCCTCCATGGTCCTTCTGTCAGTCATGATCCTTTGGATGATCAAGGAATATCCCGACCTTCGTCGCGACGATTTCTTTAAGACGATCGCCAGCGGCATCATCATCACCGGCCTGCTCAACTCGGTGGTGGGCTTCTTCTTCATGCAAAATCACGCGGCGGAGCGCATCGCAACGCAGCAGGCCAGCGGGCGGCCAAACGACCCGGTGAACATGCGAGAGATCGGCCGATGATCCGCCTGTTGCCGCTTCTTCTACTCGCGGGATGCAAATCCATGCCGGCCATATCCTGTGAGAACGCCCAAGCCGTCCGCAGCGCGGCGCAATTGACCATCCGCACCATCGACCGTGTGTGCCCGATCCGGTGAAGCAACAGGAAGACATCCCCGCCGACCTGTCGGAGCTTATTCGCCTGGGCACTGTCGCGACTGTCGATCTGGCGGCGGCAACCTGCACGGTCCGCTATGGCGACCCGGACGACGATGCCGAAGCCGAAACCCCGCCGATCCGCTGGCTGGCCCCGCGCGCTGGAAGGACGCGCATCTGGTCGCCTCCGACGATCGGCGAACAGGCGATCATTCTCGCGCCCGATGGCCAGCTGGCCGGTGCCGTCGCCCTGGTCGGGATATGGCAGGATGCATTCCCGCCCCCCGGATCCACCCTGGCCGAACTGATCGAATATGCCGATGGCGCGAAGGTTGGATATGATCCCGAAAGCCATAGCCTTACCGCCATCCTCCCCGACGGCGCGACGGCGCTGGTCGAGGCCCCCGGCGGCCTGACGATCAGGGCGGACGTGCGAATTGAGGGGGATGTGACGCTCGCCGGTCGCATGGATGCAAGCGAAGACGTGACGGCCGATGGTATCAGCCTGAAATCGCATAAGCACGGCAATGTGCAGGCGGGCGGTGCCCAGACCGGCGAGCCTCTTTGATCATCCCCCGCCCCTTTGCCATCGACCGAAAACACCGCTAGGCGGCTATTCATGCCCATCCTCGCCATCCTTGCCGCAGCTAGCTTGTGCGTCGGCCCCGTCCATGACGGCGATACCATCCGGACATGCGGGGGCGAGCGGATCCGTATCGCCAATATCGACGCGCCGGAAATGCGGAACAGCCCGAAGTGCCGCGACCGTCGGCGCAACGGATGGTGCGACTATGATCTGGCCATCCGCAGCCGCGATGCGCTTGCCGCGTTCCTCGCCGGCGGGAAGGCGAAGATCCATCGGTCGGGCAAGGATCGTTACGGCCGCACCATTGCAACGATCAGCGTGCGCGGCCGCGACGCTGGCGAATATCTGATCGCCCAGGGATTGGCCCGACCTTGGCGCTAGGTCGGTAGCACCGCCCGCTACCAGCGCACCCACTGGCTAACAGGGCGCCGAAGGCGCCATCGATCCCCGTCATGAACGGGATGCACGTCACAACCGGCAAGGCGAACGCGGACACGGATCATCTGGTCCAGTCGATCGCTGACATTCTCGGCACCCCCTTGGGAAGCCGGCTGATGCTGCGCGACTATGGCTCGCTCATCTTCGACCTGATCGATCAGCCCATCAATGCCGCCACCACCATGTTGCTGCGCGCCGCGACCGCCGTCGCCTTGCGCCGTTGGGAACCGCGCATCCGTATCGAGCGCGTGTCCCTGACCGGCGCGGTCGCGCTGGGCTCGCTCACCATCAACATCATCGGCACCCGCACTGATCAGCACGCCACCGGCACCCGCACCACCCTTTCGATCCCGCTTCCCGCCACCATCGCCAGCTGAAGGAACCGCCATGCACGGCATTACCATCACCGAAACCACTACCGGCGCCCGCGCAATCCGCCAGTCCAGCCTGGCCGTCATCGGCCTGATCGCAACGGCGACAGCAGCCGTCGGCGAACCTGCCGCAGCCTTGAACGCTGCTTTCCCGCTCAACACGCCCGTCCTGGTGACGGACGCCGATGTCGCGGCCGGCAATGCGGGCACGGGCGGCACGCTCAAGGCCGCGCTTGAGGCCATCGGCGACCAGGGAAGCCCCATCATCGTCGTGGTGCGTGTCGAGGAAGGGGCCGACCAGGCCGCGACCGACGCCAATGTCATTGGTGCGACCGACGGCAACAGCTATACGGGAATTCAGGCGCTGCTGGCGTCGCAGGGAACCTTGGGCGTGCGTCCGCGCATCCTTGGCGCTCCCGGCCTCGATAGCCAGGAAGTGACGGCCGAACTGATCGTCGCGGCGAAGAAGCTGCGCGCCATGGTCTATGCCGCCGCGATCGGCGACGACGTTGCGGAGGCAATCACCTACCGGGAAAACTTCGGGGACCGCGAACTGATGCTGATCTGGCCCGATAGCTCGCCTGTCTTCGCTGGCGACGCGATCGCCCGCGCCCTTGGCCTGCGCGCCATGATCGATGAACAGCAGGGCTGGCACAAGACGATCAGCAACGTGACGATCGGCGGCATCACCAAGCTCACCAAGGACGTCCATTTCGACCTGCAGGATGCATCGACCCCCGCCGGCCTGCTCAACGATGCCCAGATCACGACGCTCATTCGCAACGAAGGCTTCCGTTTCTGGGGCAATCGCACCTGCGCCGGCGATGATCACCCCGAGTTCAGCTTCGAAAGCGCCGTGCGGACCAGCCATGCCCTGCAGGACATGATCGTCACCGCGCTCGGCCCGTTCATGGATCAGCCTATGACGGTCGGCCTCATCAAGGACGTGCTCGAAACCATCAACGCCCAGCTGCGCCAGCTGGTGGTGGAAGGGCGCATCATCGGCGCGCTCGCCTATTATGACCCGGCAAAGAACGGTTCGGTCCAGCTGGCCGCCGGTCGGCCGACGATCAGCATCAAATACACCCCGGCCTCGCCGCTGGAAAACCCGATCATCGAGCTCATCAACACCGCCGAATATTACGAAGGCTTCGCGGACCAGCTCGCCTGACCTCCCCCTGAAAGGATAGCGCCATGGGCCTCCCTCGCACCCTTGTTAACATCAATGCCTATGCCGATGGCGTCAGCTATCTCGGCATTGTCTCCGAATTCGAACAGCCCAAGCTCGCCATCTCCACGGAGGAATGGCGCGGCGGCGGCATGGTCGGCGCGGTCAAGCTCGACAAGGGCGTCGAGCCGATGGAAGCGACCGTCACCTTCGGCGGCCATGAAAAGGCGCTCATTCGCAAATTCGGCACGACCAGCGTGGAAGGCGTCCGCCTGCGCCTGGTCGGCGCCTATCGCGCGGACGATGGCACCCCGGCCCACGCGGTCGAAATCTATGTCGGCGGCCGCTTTTCCGAAATCGACATGGGCAAGGACAAGCCCGGCGACGCGACCGAACACAAATATACCGCCTCGCTGTCCTACTATCGCCGCGTCGTCGATGGTCGCACGGAAATTGAGATCGACATGGTTCAGGGCGTCTTCGTCGTCGATGGCGTCGATCGTTATGCGGAAATCATGGCGATCCTTGTCGGCTGACATTCCTGCAAACCGCCGGGCGGCCCAATGCGGGGCTGCCGTCCGGTGGCGGGCCGGTGGGGGCGATTCCTCTCCATAAACCCCATCGGCCCACAAGCCCCGCTCTTCAGAGGATCCCCGCATGACGAACCCGCCCGATCTCCCGACCGGCAATGCCGAACGCACCAACCGCTTTGTCACCGTCACCCTGGCCGAACCCATCCGCCGGGGCGAAGCGACCATCGAACAGCTGACTTTGCGCAAACCGAAAAGCGGCGAGCTGCGCGGCCTGTCCCTGCGCGATATTCTTAGCAGCGACATCACCGCCACCATGGAGATCATTCCCCGTATCTCCGATCCGATCCTGATCAGGGATGAAGTCGAGAACCTGGACGCGGAAGACCTGGCCGAAATTGGCGGTGTCATCCGGGGTTTTTTTATGACGGCGGCCGAGAAGAAGGCGATCGAGCTCTACATCGCGGATCATCAGCCGATGACCTGATGGCCAATATCGCGGCCGTCTTTCACTGGCCCCTGTCCGAATTGCGCGACCTGGCGCTGGATGAACTGATCGAATGGAGCGCGCGGGCGACCGAGCGCTGGAACGCCATGTGGGGCGGGAAGGAAGGGAGCCGGTGAACAACAAGCTATCGTTGCTGGTGAACTTCATCGGCGTCGACCGTATGTCCGGCGCGCTCAAGAACATCGTCGGCCTGGGCAACCGGGGCTCGCGCTCACTCCGTTCGCTCGCCGGTGACTCGCGCAGGCTGTCGCGCGACCTGCGTTCGGTCCAGCGGGAAATCGCGCGCGGTGCCGGCAACGTCACCGACCTCATCAACCGGGAGCGCGAGCTCGAGCGTCAACTTGCGCAGACCAATACCCAGCTGCAGCGCCAGCAACGCCTGACGGCGATCGATGCCGATCGCGCCGCCATGCAGCGCCGTGGCGAAGATCTGAAAAATCGGGGCCGCGACAATGTCATCGGCGGGGCCGCCCTGGCCGCTCCCATCATTCTCGCAATGAAGTCCGCCGCTGAATTTTCGAGCGGCATGGTCGATATTCAGCAAAAAGCGGAACTGACCAACGCGGCGACCGACGCCATGGCTTCCAACATCACGCGCGCTGCAAAGGCCGCGCGCCAGATGCCTGAAGACATGCGCGCGGGCGTTGACGTGCTGTCGGGCTTTGGCCTCGATCCACGCAAGGCGGTGCAGATGATTGCGCCGATCGGCCGCTTGGGCAGCGCCTTCAAGGTCGAACTCGCGGACGGTGCCGCCGCCGCCTACGCCAACCTCAACAATCTTAAGGTGCCGATCGACCAGACCGCCAAGGCGCTCGACGTCATGGCCGCCGCCGGCAATGCCGGTGCCTTTGAAGTCAAGGACATGGCGCGCTGGTTCCCCGGCCTGACCGCGCAGATGCAGGCGCTTGGGCAGAAGGGGGTGCCCGCCGTCGCGGATCTGTCCGCTGCCTTGCAGATCGCGCGCCGGGGCGCTGGCGATGCCGACGCCGCCGCTAACAATGTCCAGAATCTGCTGAGCAAGATCAACGCGCCCGCGACGGTCAAGGCGTTCGAAAAGAACTTCGGTATCGACCTGCCTGCCGCCCTGAAAAAGGCCTATGCCCAGGGCAAGACGCCGCTCGAAGCCATCGCCGAATTGTCGAGCCGCGCCACCGGCGGCGATCTGGGCAAGCTGGGCTATGTGTTTGAGGATATGCAGGCACAATCTGCCCTGCGCTCCATGATCCAGAACATGGATGATTTCCGGTCGATGCGCGCCCAGATCGCGGCCGCGTCGGGCACCACCGATCGCGCCTTCGACCAGCGGGTTGCGCGCGATGCCACCGTGCAATGGCGTGCCTTCCTCGGCACCGCCTCCAGTGTCGCGATCGTGCTGGGCACCACGCTCTTGCCTGTCGGCACCGAAGTGCTCGGCATGCTCGGCAACGCTGCCAGCTATGTCGGCGATTGGGCGCAGGCAAACCCCGTGTTGGCCGCCAGCATCATGAAAGGCGCGGCGGCCCTCATATCGCTCAAGATCGGGCTGGGCGTGGCGCAATTCGCGCTGGGCACGATCCTTGGTCCCATTGGCAGCGTCATCGCCATCGCGCGCAAGGCCGGGCCGGTGCTGGGCGCTTTGCGCATGGCCGCGCTATTCCTTGGCCAGGGCTTCCTGCGCGCGGGCGCCATGATGCTCGCCAACCCGATCGTGCTGGTCATCACCGCCGTCGTGGTCGCGATCGGCGCGGCCGCCTATCTCATCTATACCCATTGGGACAGCATCAAGGCGGCGTTCGGTGCCGGCGTCGCCTGGGTGAAACAGTCGCTCGGCGCTCTGCCCGCCTGGATGCGCAACATCGGCTCCATGATGATGCAGGGGCTTCTGATGGCCATAAACCCTGCCGCCCTGGCGCAGAAGCTGATCGGCATGGCCAAATATGGCGTTCAACAGTTCAAGGCCTATCTCGGCATCAAATCCCCGTCGCGCCTGTTCATGGCGCTCGGCGGCCATGTCGCGGGCGGTCTGGAGCGGGGTATCGACGGCAACCGACGCGGCCCTGCCAATGCTGCCCGAAGGCTGGCGGTCGGGGTCGCCGCCGCCGGGTCGCTGGCGCTGTCACCCGCGACCGCCTCAGCGCGTGGCGGCGCAGGTGGCCCGCCGCCCCCTTCGGGCGATACCTATCATTTCCACATTAAGCAGCTGCCCGGCGAAGATGCCGAAGCGCTCGCCGAACGGGTCATGGAAGCGATCCGCAAGGCCAAAGAGCGCGAGCGCCGCCGAGGCTATGAGGACGACTAATGGCATCCCTTCCCCTGTTAAGCCCGGCCCACCTGATGACGCTCGGCCTCTTCATCTTCGGCATGGATACGATTCCCTATCAGGATCTGCAGCGCCGCATGTCCTGGCGGCACGAGGAAAGCGACCGATTTGGCCTTCGTCCCGCCGCCCAATTCGCCGGCCCAGGCGAAGACATCGTCACGATCGGCGCGTTGATCGTCCCCGAAGTCGCCGGTGACTATGGCGCGATCAGGCGCCTGATCGAAATGGCCGACACCGGCGACAATTGGCCCCTGATGGACGGGCTTGGTCGCGTCCTTGGCCATTACCGGATCGAGGCGATCGACACCGGCCATGTCGGGATCATGGCCGGTGGCCTCCCGCGCGGGCAGAATTTTACCATGGACTTGCGACGGGTCGACGGATGACCGCGAACAAGGCGCAGGCGCGCATCACCCTCGACGGCGTCGACCTAATGGACAAGGTCAACCCGCGCTTGGTCGAACTCACCCTCACGGAAAAGACCGGCGGCGAAGCCGACGAACTGAGCCTCACCCTGCAAAATGCCGATGGCCGTCTGGCCATGCCCGATCCCGGCAAGGTCATCGCGCTGGCGCTGGGCTGGGAACAGGGCGACGACGTCAGTATCGGCCTGGTCGACAAGGGCCGCTATACGGTTGACGAAGTCGAGGCATCCGGCCCACCCGATCAGATCACGATCCGGGCCCGTTCGGCCGACCTGTCGGGCGATTATCGCAAGCGCCGCACCCGCACTTGGCGCGACAAGACGCTGGGCGCCATCCTGACCGACATTGCGGGCCGCCACGGGATCACCGCCCAAGTTCACCCCGATCTCGCTGGCAAGATCATCGCCACGCTCGACCAGCACGGCAAAAGCGACATGGCGCTGGTCAAGGATCTCGGCAGTCGCTTTGATGCCGTCGCGACCTGGAAGGATCGTCGCCTGATCTTCATGCCAGTGGGAAGCGCCACCACCGCCAGGGGGACCGCGATCCCGGCCATGACCCTGACGCGCCAGGATGGCTGGCGCTGGAGCTTCACCCACGCCCAGCGGGACGAAAATGACGGTGTGGAGGCCCAATGGCACGACCAGGCCGCTGGCCGACGCCGCAAGCACTCGACCGGCGGCGATAACCCAAAGCGCCTCAAGCGCGTCTACACCAGCGAAGCCGAGGCCAGACAGGCCGCCGAAGCGGAAAGGAAGAAGCGCGCGCGCGGCGGCTATCGCTTCGAATATGACCTGGCGCTGGCCGACTGCCGCATAACGTCAGGCCGTAAGCTCACCTTGTCGGGCTGGAACAGCCGGATCGACGCCGTCGCCTGGTTGATCGATACCGTCGAAACGACATTTGGTGCCGGTGGGATCAGACAGAGAATCACGATGGAAAGTGCTTAGGCTGTTCGGCCAGATTTCACGCTTTGGGAGGGGCTGTTATGGGTGGATTGCGGAACGACTGCTGCCGAGGCAGATAAGCTGTTTAACCGCCATCCACCAAACGAGGCCTAATGTGAATAATCAGCCGAACTGGCATTGGGCGATTTCAAATTTGGGCCCGGATGGACTGTTTCTTTGGCTTGAGCCATGGGCGGACGAAATAGAAGTCCCAAGCAAATCCACAGCAACGTTCCGAATTGTAAACGCTCAATCTCCACGCGATAAATTGGATGTCGAAGATACTGGTGATCAGATTATAATCTGGGCCAGCGGTGGCGACTGCATTGAGGTTGATGTAGATGGAATCCGCCAAGTCACCGGATCGGCAACAATTCCAGTGCCGGAGGAGATGGGCATTTCAACCAAAGAACTCTTAGGAGTGCTATTCAGCAACCAGCCAACCGCTCGCCTCGCTGGCCAAAGTCTGCCGGTTCAAACGCCATCCATTTGGCAGAGAATTAGACGCTATCTCAGCTTTTGAGAGTGACCGCTTTTAGACGAAGGCCCCATTCTGCTGAATGGCCACAAATGGTCGTTTTGGTCCGGCAGCCCATTGAACGCAGCCAATGGCTCTGCAGCGCGCACTGTGGTAGGGATGCCGCCGAAAGCGATGCCCGACCATCAAGGACCTACATAGATCGGAATGTTCTTGCGCCTCCAGACACTCAACGGATGTCGCGTCTCTCATCTGGCGTTTTCGTGAACGTACAGGATGCCAACGCTCCCTGATCACATGGCCGACGCTGCGCAGCCCGCTTTGCATGGGCAAAGGCTGCGAGACGAATTGATACGGTCCAGCCGCTACTCGCCCCTCGCTACTATCGTAACGGATGCGAGAACCGACAATGCTATCATTGCTGCCAATGATGCCTTTGAACGGCTGAGCGGCTATGCCGAGTCCGATATAATCGACCGAAACTGTCGTTTGCTCTCAGGACCTGCCACCTGTCCAACATCTCGGGCGCTGTTGCGACAGGCTATTGAAGCGGGCCGACCGGCATTTGTCACTCTGGTCAACTATCGTAAAGATGGTCAAGCATTCCACAATGCCGTGATGATTGCGCCCGTTTATGACGAAGGCGGTGTTCTTTCCTTTTTCATCGGGACCCAATTGAAGGTAGATGGCGAAGCCCAAGATGTCGGAACCGCAAAGGCAAAGTTAGCCGACTTAACGCCTCAGCAGTTGAAGGTCCTCGAGCAAATGGCACGCGGCATGCGGCACGCCGATATCGCAAAAAGCCTCGGCCTTTCCATCAAGACCATCAAGATGCATCGTGGCGCGTTGGTGCATCGCCTCGGTGTTCAGACTTCGACCGAGGCCATCAGGATCGCCATAGAGGCGGGCCTTTAACGTAAAGCAAGGCCGCTCTGAAGAGCCTTGCCAACCTCCTATGATTCGATATGGACTTAAGTCCGGGGTGCAAGCCGGGGGGCTTGTTGAGGATGTCGCGTGACGAATTCTGATATGCCCGGCGAAGCCGAAGCAAAATTCAAGCTGCTCGTCGACGCGGTTATGGACTATGCGCTTTACATGCTGGATCCGGAAGGCCGGATCACGACATGGAATAGCGGCGCTCAGAGAGCCAAGGGCTATACCGCTGACGAAATCGTAGGGCGGCACTTTTCGTGCTTCTTTACCCAAGAGGATCGCGATACCGGTCTACCGGAACGTGCCTTGCGGGTCGCAGCGCAAGAGGGGCGCTTCGAAGCCGAGGGCTGGCGAATCAGGAAAGACGGCAGCCGGTTTTTTGCCAATTCTGTTATCGATCCTATCAGGAACGATGCCGGAGAATTGATCGGCTTTGCAAAAATAAGCCGCGACATCACCGAACGCCGTGAGAGAGAACTCGCTCTCTTTCAGGCAGAACAGCGCTTTCGGCTCCTCGTCCAGGGGGTCAAGGATTGCGCAATCTACATGCTGGATACCGACGGTGTCATCACCAATTGGAACACCGGCGCCGCAGCGATCAAGGGTTACGGTTCCGACGAAGTGATCGGCAAACATTTTTCCATTTTCTACACCAGCGATGACCGGGACGCGGGCGCACCCGAACGGGCGTTGGCGACCGCCCTCGTGTCCGGGAAGTATGAGACGGAGGCTTGGCGCGTTCGCAAGGACGGCACCCTATTTTGGGCCAATGTGTTGATCGATCCGATTTATGATGAAGAGGGAAAGCATGTCGGTTTCGCCAAGATCACCCGTGACGCGACTGACAAACGCAAGGCACAGGAGGAGTTGGAAGACACCCGCAGCGCGCTGCTTCAGGCACAGAAGCTGCAGGCGGTTGGCGAACTGACCGGCGGGGTCGCTCATGATTTCAATAATCTTTTGACAGTCATCGGCGGGGCGGCCGAGATGCTCCGAAAAGTCGATCTGCCAGAAGAAAAGCGCGCTCGCTATATCGACAACATAGCAGCAACCGTTGAGCGGGCCTCTACCCTTACAGGTCACCTTCTTGCTTTCAGCCGGCGCCGAGCCATCCGTCCCGAAGTTATCGATCTCAATATCCATCTCGATGCTTGGGCTGAAATTCTATCCCGGTCCCTCGGGAACGGCATCGCTCTGTCGGTGAAGCCATCGGCGAAGAACGCCCGCGTGGAAGTAGATCCCACTGAACTGGAAACAGCCGTCCTGAACGCTGCGGTAAATGCTCGCGACGCGATGCCCGGAGGTGGGGAGCTCCTCATAGAGACACGGGACGCCGTCCATGAGGGCCATGGAGCGGTAGCCATCGACATAACAGATACAGGGATCGGTATGTCGGAGGATACGCTCGCCCGCGTTTTCGAACCTTTCTTCACAACCAAACCTATTGGCGAGGGAACAGGACTGGGATTGTCCCAGATCCATGGCTTCGCGGCCCAGGCCAGCGGCATCGCCAAGATAAGTTCCCGCGTAGGGTTGGGCACCACCCTTACGATCATCCTTCCCAAAGTCGACAAAACGCCAGCGGCGATCCAACAGAAAGGCAGACTGGCTTCCATACCTCCCGGAATCAGAGTTCTACTGGTCGAAGATAATATCCAGGTTCTCCACTTTGCCGAGCAACTGTTGGATGATCTGGGTTGTCGGACGGTGTGCGCGAGTAACGCGAGTGAAGCGCTTGCGCTGCTCCAGGAGCAGGCGTTTGATCTCGTATTCACGGACATTGTTATGCCAGGCATGAGCGGTATTGATCTAGCGCGACAATTGCACATTCGGGCCCCCAAGCTACCAGTCCTCCTTGCAACTGGACATAGTGACCAGCTTGTCGGGGAAGGAAGAGGGCACCTGCGCGTTCTATCAAAGCCTTACGGAGCCGAAACACTGAGCGCAGCGATAGGTGAACTTATGACTGCAACCGCACCGTAATCGAAATAGAATGGCGGAATGAAGACTTTGAAAGTGATATCTTGTCGTTTGCCCGGATACGGACCGTAAAGCGATCCGCCCTAGCCGTCTATGTCGAGAGTGCGATATCGGCCACGCCTGTGCTGTCTCTTGCAATCGAATGCCCCTGTCTCTCTTTTCCGACCATGGCGTACGCCAGGCGCTTCTCAGATCGCCATCCGCCGCGTTGCGCCGTCTTATGGAGGAAACGCAGAAACCGGACCGTCCGCATCTGAGGATCGGAAATCGATGGCTGAGCGTCCGCCATTGGTCG
>NZ_BCYT01000002.1 GCF_001598335.1 Sphingobium abikonense NBRC 16140 | reverse complement strand
GGCTATGGGGGCGAGCCAAAGGCGCTATTAAATGACCGGGAGTGGTCGTTTGCCACCGGGCATCTTGCCACATCGGCTTTCATTCTCTTGCTCGGTAGCGTCCAAGTATCAAGAGGCCGCCTGCAATAAGAGGGGTCCCATACGCGAACGAGAAAAGCACGACCCAGTCAATAAGATCAGCATCTGTGCCTGACACTACCGGGGGCCACATCGGAATTGATCCTGACCAAAGCGCACCAAGGATCATTCCCGGCAGTATGATGATAGCCCAAAATACGCCGATTATCTTCGCAGCGAACCTCATGCGGGCCAGTGTCATGTCTGCTTTGCAGAATTGCAAGCAGGACTAGCAATGACCTGCTTTGGTAGCTTCCAGACCATCGCCGCGTCTGGTTGCAGCCGGTCGTTCTCAGCCGCGATCCTTTACCCGTCAGCTAGCTCACCCTCCCCCCGCATCCGGGTGAAGATATTCCATGTCGCGATGAACAAAGCCGCGATCACCGGGCCGATGACGATGCCGTTGAAGCCGAACAGCTCCAGCCCGCCCAGCGTGGAGATGAGCACCACATAATCAGGAATGCGCGTGTCGCGGCCGACCAGGATGGGGCGCAGCACATTGTCGACCGACCCGATCACCAGCGCGCCGCACACCACCAGCACCACGCCCTGCCACACCGCGCCGGTGGCGAACAGATAGATGGCGACGGGAACCCACACGATCGCGGTGCCTATGGCGGGCAGCAACGAAAAGGCGCCCATGAGCACGCCCCAGAGCAGCGCGCCCTGAATGCCCAGCGCCCAGAAGACCAGCCCGCCGATCAGCCCCTGCACGATGGCGACGACGATGCTGCCCTTGATCGTGGCGCGGGTGACGATGACGAACTGTTCGATGAGCGCCGTGCGCTGGCCCGCGCGCAGCGGGGCGGCGGCCGCAATCCTGCGCGCCAGCCAGTCGCCATCGCGCAGCAGGAAGAAGGCGAGATAGAGCATGACGCCCAGCGCCACGAAAAAGCTGAAAGCGCTCTGCCCGATCTGGAAAGCCTGGCCTGCGAGCGTGCGGAAACTGCTGGTCAGGCCGCGCGTCACCATTTCCTGCGCGGCATAGAAATTGGTGATGCCCAGCCGCTGGACATAGGGGCGCAACCAGTCGGGCAGCGCCGCGATCACATCGTAGAACAGGCGGACGAAATTAATCTCGCCCGACTGCACCTTGCCATAGAAATAGGTCGCTTCCTGCAACAGCGCCGCCCCCAGGACGAAGGCGGGAACGATCACCAGCAAGAGGATGAGCAGCAAGGTCAGCAGCGCTGCCGCATTGGTCCGGCCCGGCATCCGCGCGCGAATGCGATGATGCACCGGCGCGAACACGATGGCGACGATCACGCCCCACAGGATCGCGGCGAAGAAGGGTTCAATCACCAGGGCGAAGGCGATCGACACCAGCAGGACGAAGCCGAGGAAGAAGCCATCCTCCAGCTTGGTCGACAGGTGCATCGGGGGCGGATCGGAATCGGGCGTCATCACCCATCCTTGGCAAAATCCTGCGCGCAAATCCATCGCCGCGCGCGGGCCAAGCCTGTCCTTTTGCGCCCGCCCCCGCTAAGGAAGCCGCCTGTTTATCTCCAGCATGGGCATATCGGCACAGTGGCACGCGAAATCACCGGTTTTTCCAACCCGCTGGTCAAGCGCGTCCGCAGCTTGCGGGAAAAGAAATATCGCAAGGCCGAAGGGCTGTTCCTGGCCGAAGGGCTGCGCATCCTGACCGAAGCGCGCGAGGAAGGCGTGCTGCCCGAAATGCTTTTCCATGCCGGCGCCACGCACTCGCTGGCGCTGGAGCTGATCGACGCGATCGAGGCGGCGGGCGGTGACGTCATCGTCACCACGCCCGACATCCTGTCCAAGATCAGCGGCAAGGATAATGCGCAGGCGCTCGTCGGCGTCTATCGCGACCGGCTGACGCCGCTCGCCGCGCTCGACAGGGACAGGGCGGACATCTGGATCGTCGCCCAGTCGCTGCGCGATCCCGGCAATCTGGGCACTATCCTGCGCACCGGCGATGCGGTCGGCGCGGGCGGCCTCATCCTGATCGACGATTGCGTCGATCCCTTCTCGGTCGAATCGGTGCGCGCCAGCATGGGCGCGCTTTTCACCCAGTCGATCACCCAGGCGCGGTGGGAGGACTTCATCCCCTGGCTGCGCGGCGGCGCGGGGCAATTGATCGGCACCAGCCTCAAAGCCACGCAGGATTATCAGGAGCCGGCCTATCAAAGCCCCAGCTTCCTGCTGGTGGGCAATGAAGCGCAGGGCCTGCCCGCCGATTATGAGGCGCAATGCGACCTGCTGGTCAAAATGCCGATGCGCGGCAAGGCCGACAGCCTGAACGCCGCCGTCGCGACCGCGGTGATGGCCTATGAACTGCTGAATCAGAAGAGGCGAGACATCATGATCCGTTCGTCCTGAGGTGGGACTGAGCGGAGCCGAAGGCCCGTATCGAAGGAAGCGCACCTGTCCTTCGATACGCCGCTTCGACTTTGCTCAGCGACTACTCAGGACGAACGGGGCGCAAGATGGAATGAGGGGGCTAAACATCATGACACAGACCAGCGGCATCGGCGACATTTGGCGGCACAAGCGGGTGCTGGCGGCCAGCCTCATAGGCACGGCGGTCGAATTTTACGACTTCTACATCTATGCCACCGCCGCCAGCCTGATCTTCCCCGCGCTCTTCTTCCCCGCCTCCTCCCCCACCGCGCAGCTCATGGCCTCCTATGGCAGCCTGGCCCTTGCCTTTTTCGCGCGACCGTTGGGCGCGGCGGTGTTCGGCCATTATGGCGACCGCGTGGGGCGCAAGGCCACGCTGGTGACGTCGCTGATGCTGATGGGTGGCTGCACGCTAGCAATCGGCTTCCTGCCGACCCATGCGCAGATCGGCTGGTGGGCGCCCCTGATCCTGTGCCTGCTGCGCTTTGGCCAGGGTCTGGGCCTGGGCGGCGAATGGGGCGGCGCGGCGCTGCTGGCAGTGGAAAATGCGCCGCCCGGGTGGCGCGCGCGGTTCGGCATGTTCCCGCAACTGGGCGCGCCGGCCGGCTTCATCGCCGCCAACGGCCTGTTCCTGATCCTCGACACCGCATTGTCCGAAGCGGATTTCCTCGCCTGGGGCTGGCGCCTGCCGTTCCTGGGCAGCGCGGTGCTGGTGTTCCTGGGCCTGTGGGTCCGCCTCAAACTCACTGAAACGCCCGAATTCGCCGCCGCGCAGGCGCAAGCGCCGCCACCCGCCGTCCCGCTCGCTACGCTGCTGCGCGATCATCTGGGCGCCGCCATCGCCGGCACCTTCGCGGTCGTCGCCTGCTTTGCCGTTTATTATATCGCCACCGCCTTCGCCCTGGGATACGGCACCACGACATTGGGCATCGACCGCAGCATCTTCCTGTCGCTGCAACTGGGCGCAATCCTGTTCATGGCGGTGGGCATCGTGCTGGCGGGCTGGTGGTCGGATCAGCGCACGCCGACGCGCGTGCTGGCCTGGGGCTGCGCGGGCACGACGCTGATGGGCCTTGCCTTCGGGCCGATGATCGGCACGGGCGCGCTGCTGCCCATCTTTGCGATCCTGGCGATTGCGCTGTTCCTGATGGGCTTCGTCTACGGCCCGCTGGGCGCCTATCTGCCCGCCCTGTTCCCGATCCAGCTGCGCTACACCGGCGCGTCCTTCGCCTTCAACCTTGGCGGCATCATCGGCGGCGCGCTCGCCCCGATCGTCGCCACCTGGCTGATCGCGGCGCAGGGCGTGGCGCTGGTCGGCCTCTACATGACGGCGGCGGCCGCCATCAGCCTGATGGGCCTGTGGGCGACGCGCGGCGCGCAGACATAAAAAAGGCGGCGAGCCGAAGCCGCCGCCTTTCTTTACCCTCAAGCCTGATCGCGCGGCGATCAGCCTTCGCTGCGGACGTCGCGGCGCTCGGCGATGCGGGCGCGCTTGCCGGTGCGGCCACGCAGATAGTAGAGCTTGGCGCGACGCACGACACCGCGGCGGACGACGGTGATGCTGTCGATGTTCGGCGAATAGAGCGGGAACACGCGCTCCACGCCTTCGCCGAACGAAATCTTGCGCACGGTGAAGTTGGACCCCATGCCCTTGTTGGAGCGGGCGATGCACACGCCTTCATAATTCTGGACGCGGCTGCGGTCGCCTTCCTTGACCTTGACGCCCACGCGCAGCGTGTCGCCGGGGCGGAAGTCGGGAATATCCTTGGCGAGGGCGGCGATGTTTTCCGCCTCGATCTGCTGGATGATGTTCATGTCACTCAGTCCTTGGTCGTTCGTTGCGCACCAGAGGGCGGCTGGTCCCGAACGCCGATATGACGTTCCCAAAGGTCCGGCCGCCTTAGCCGTGTATCATCCTCCGCCCTTTGATTCCGCCAGGCGGCGATCTTCGCATGATCCCCCGATCGCAACACTTGCGGGATCGTGCGCCCCTCCCATTCCACCGGGCGGGTATAATGCGGATATTCGAGCAGCCCTGTTTCGAAGGATTCCTCGACTCCGCTGGAAGCCGCGCCCATTACACCGGGAAGCAACCGCACGCAAGCATCCAGCAGCAGCAAGGCCGCCATTTCCCCGCCCGACAATATGATGTCGCCCATGCTGACCTGCTCGATCGGGCGGGCGTCGAAAATCCTTTCGTCAAACCCCTCGAACCGGCCGCACAAGATAGTCGCGCCCGGCCCCGCCGCCAGATCGCGCACGCGCGCCTGCGTGATGGGCTGACCACGCGGCGTCATTGCCAGCACCGGCAGGTCGGGCCGCTTTTCCAGCGCATGATCCACCGCCTTGCCCAGCACATCGGCGCGCAGCACCATCCCCGCGCCACCGCCCGCCGGGGTATCGTCCACGGTGCGATGCTTGTCCGCCGCAAAGTGGCGAATCTGAATGGGATCGCACGCCCACTTCCCCTCGCCCAGTGCCCGCCCCGCCAGCGACACGCCCAACGGCCCGGGAAACATCTCCGGGTAGAGGGTCAGGATTTGCGCGGTGAAGCTCATCCGCGCCGCCGCGCCCGCAAGCGGGCCGCCGAAAAGCCGCCGGCCAGGCACAGCATGCCGCAGAGGAGCAATGTCAGGCCGAAGCGGATCAGCAGGTCCGACCAGTCATTCTGTCGCATCAGGCCGGGCAGGATGAAGAGCAAGGGCATCGGCAGGACGAGCGCGAGCGCCACGGCGATCTTGACGCCAGCACGCCAGCCAATCCCCCATAGCCGCCATCCGGCCGCGAGCAGGAACAGCAGGTAGAGCGCCAGGACGATTTGCGGGACGACGGCCATGCGCCCGCGCTTAGGCGATGGGGCGGGCAGCGTCCAGCATCCGCCGCATCATGGCTGGCGCGCGACCAGTTTCAATTCCTGAATCTGCGCGGTCGGGGTGGGCGCAAGCAGCAGCGTCCCGTCCACCCGCCCACGGTCGCACGACCAGGTGAAGCTGCCCGACAGGTTGCCGCTGGCCGCGATCGGCGCGTCCGTGCGGCAGGCCCCGACTTGCCCGCGCATTGCGTCGAGGCGGCGCCCCCAACCGTCGGCGTCATTGTCCAGCAGCATGTTCATCGCCAGACGGTCCCGCGCCGCCAGGATGTTGCCAGTGGCATAGATGCGGCCCGCAGCAGCATAGCCATCGGCCAGAAGCGGCGTCACCGGCAGATTGCGGGCGATGAGCGCCCCGGCCTGCTTCAACGCGACCGCCGCATCCCAGGCCGGACCCGCCCCGCCATTATAGGTGCGGTTGGTGAAGACGAAGATGCCAACGCCATAGTCCGGCATCAGCATCACATGGCTGCCATAGCCGGGATAGCCGCCGCCATGGGACAAGGTCAGCCCCAGGTCGCAATCCTGCGCGACCCGCATGCCAAAGCCATAGGCCGCCGCCTGTTTGCAGGCGTCCGGCCCGCTCTTGCCGTTGCGTTGCGCCGGCTTCACGAAGTTGCTGCCCTGCGCCAGCATCCGCACGGACGCGCGCGCGACTGGCCCCTGATCGGCATCATCCCGCGCCGGCCAGGCCGACAGCAGGAAGGCGACCCAGCGCGCATAGTCCGTCGCGCTGGTCTGCAAGCCCCCCATTGCACCAAATGCGCCGTCCGCCATGTCCGGCTCGCGCCGCCATCGCCCCTCCTCCCAGCGATAGCCCAGCGCGCGACGGTCGTGTGGCCATTCGCTTACCGCATATCCGCTCGACGTCATGCCAAGCGGGGCGAGCAGGCGGGTTTCGACATAGCGGCGATAGGCCATGCCGCTGACATTGGCGATTATTCGCCCGAGCAGCGCATAGCCCAGATTGCTATATTCATAGCGTGTGCCCGGCGCGGTGCTGAACGGCACGCCCTGCGCCAACAGGCGGGTGAAATCCTGCTCAGGCATCGGCGTCTGCCGGTCACCCCATGGATTATCATCCACAAACCCGGCGCTGTGGGTCAGAAGGTCGCGGATTCGGATGCGCGGGCTGTCCCGTGTCGGATAGGTCCACTGGCGCAATTCAGGAACATGCCGCTCCGCCAGGTCATCCAGCGACAGCTTGCCCTCCTCCCGCAATTTCAGGATCGCAAGCGCAGTGAACGCCTTGGTCATCGACGCGATGCGGAACAGGCTGTCGGGCTTGACCGGGCGCTGCCGGTCCAGGTCCTGCACGCCAAAAGCCTTTACATGGACCAGCCGCCCATTGGCGACGATGCCATAGACCAGGCCTGGGGCATGGCTGTCCTGCCGGAAGTCATGGAACAGGCGATCGATGTCGGCGGTGGCGGCGGCGATCTTCGCCTCGTCAGCCTGCGCCTGGGCAAGGGCGGGGAAGGACAGCAGCAGGAGCAGCAGCCAGACCTTCACAGGGTCCAGTCCTCCATCTTCAGCCCCTCGATATCCGCGAAATCCTTTTGATTACGCGTCACCAGAACCATTCCGAGGGCCAATGCCTGCGTTCCGATCAAGCGATCGAAGCTGTTGCGGCGAATGCCGACCTGGGCCGCCACCTGAGCATAGGTCCGCGATGCCGCATCATCGAACGGCGCGACGTTCAGCAGAGAGAGGAAGGCATCCACCCGCCGCCCGTCCCCGACCGGATCGCTGGACGTCCGATTGCCCACGCGCAATTCGGCCGCGGTTATCGCCGACACGCTCAACGCATCGAGGGCATCGCCCATGCGCCGCGCCAGCGGGGCGCTTCGCCCCAGCAGGAAATCGATGCAGACACTCGTGTCCAGCAGATAGAGCGACGTCGTCATGCGGCCTGGGTCGCGTCACGGCTCCAGTCACGCTCGGCTTGAGCCGTATCGTCCCGGCCATCCGCCATGAAGCCGGCAGACATGCTGCCGTAAAGTCCCATCAGGACCTCTCGCGCCCGATCCTGTCGCCAGAAGGAAAAGCTGCCATCGTCATGCGGGACAAGCGTCATTTCTTCGCCTTCCTGCAGCCCCAGCGCCTTGGGCAGGCGCAGGGCCAGGCTGTTGCCGGACTTGAAAATCTTGGCCTTATACTCTTCGCCCATGGAACAGCTCCGTATATACGGGGTGTATATACTATTCCACGAACGCGGCGTCAATCGTGGCTCCGCCGCCCTCCAGCGTCACCGCGTGCATCGGCACCATGAAGCGTTTGCCATTGGCGCGCTCTATCTCGACAATGTCACCCGCGCCGAAATTCTCGACGGCGACGATGCTGCCCAACGCCTCGCCGGTGCTGGAGGTGCAGGGCAGGTCGATGAGGTCGACATGATAATATTCGCCCTCGCCCAGCGGCGGCAGGGCTGATCGCGGCACCGTCAATTCCGTGCCGCGCAGCGCTTCGGCCGCACCGCGATCGCCGATTTCAGCAAAGCGGGCGACCGCGCCATTGGGGCCGGGGCGCAGCGACTTCAACGTCAGCATGCGCCCGGCGGCCATGAAGCCGCCATAGCTTTTGAGGCTGTCCGGCCCGTCGCCGAACAGCTTGAGACGGACCTCGCCCGTCACCCCATGCGCCCCTGTGACGACGGCCAGAGTGACAGGCTTGTCGGTCAAGTCGATCAGCCCTCGGCCTGCTCGGCAGTGGCTTCTTCAGCGGGCGCGGCTTCCTCAGCAGGAGTTTCAGCCGGCGCGTTGGCGGCTTCTTCCGCAGCCTTGCGGGCTTCTTCGGCCTCGGCAGCCTTGGTCGCGCGATCTTCCGCGCGATCCTTGGCCTTCTGGCCCGGCTCCGCCTTCTTGGGGTTGTTGCGGGCGGCGCGTTCCTTCACGCCGGCGGCGTCGAGGAAGCGGGCGACGCGGTCGGTCGGCTGCGCGCCGGCGGCGACCCAGTGCTTCGCACGCTCGACGTCCAGAACGACGCGCTTTTCATCGCCCTTGGGCAGGACGGGGTTGTAGCTGCCGATGCGCTCGATGAACTTGCCGTCACGCGGGGCGCGGCTGTCGGCGACGACGATGCGGTAGTAGGGGCGCTTCTTGGAGCCGCCGCGCGACAGACGGATGGAGGTTGCCATGGATATTTGCCTTTCTGTTCAAACCAAATGTAATGTAACTGCTTATTTCTTCATGAAATTCTGAAAGCCCGGCGGGAGCTTGGGCATGTTGCCGCCAAGCCCGCCCAATCCGCCAAGGCCCGACAGGTCGGGCGGACCGCCCTGCCCTTCGGGACCGCCCGCGCCGCCCAGGCCGCCAAGCCCGCCGCCGCCGAACATCTTGGCCAGCCCTTTAAGGCCGCCCATCTTGCGGATCTTCTTCATCGCGCTTTCCATCTCCTGATGCATTTTCAGGAGCCGGTTGACCTCCTGCACCGTAGTGCCGGAACCCTTGGCGATGCGGATCTTGCGCTTGGCGTTGATGAGCGCGGGCTTCTCCCGCTCCTTGGGCGTCATGGAGCTGATCATCGCGTCGAGATGGATCAGCGTCTTGTCATTGGCGCCGCTATTGGCCATCGCCGCCTGCGCTTTTTTCAGCCCCGGCAGCATGCCCGCCAGCGCGCCCAGCCCGCCCATGCGGCGCATCTGATTCAATTGCGCGCGCAGGTCGTTCATGTCGAACTGACCCTTGGCCATTTTCTTGGCGAGCTTGTCGGCTTCCTCGGCGTCGATCGTCTCGGCGGCCTTTTCCACCAGCGACACGACATCGCCCATGCCCAGGATGCGCTGCGCGACACGCTGCGGATGGAAAGGCTCGATCGCGTCGAGCTTTTCGCCCGTGCCCGCGAATTTGATCGGACGGCCCGTCACCGCCCGCATCGACAGCGCCGCGCCGCCGCGCGCATCGCCGTCCATGCGCGTCAGCACCACGCCGGTCAGCGGCACTTGGGCGGTAAAGCTGGTCGCGACGTTCACGGCGTCCTGCCCGGTGAGCGAATCGACGACAAGCAGGATTTCGGCCGGCGTGGCGACATCGGCCACCGCCTTCATCTCGTCCATCAACGCCTGGTCGACATGCAGGCGCCCGGCGGTGTCGAGCATCACCACGTCGAAGCCCTGAAGCTTCGCCGCCTGCAATGCGCGGCGGGCGATGTCGACCGGCTGCTGACCGGCGATGATCGGCAGCGTCGCGACGTCCGTCTGCGTGCCGAGCACCGCCAGCTGCTCCTGCGCGGCCGGGCGCTGCACGTCGAGCGACGCCATCAGCACCTTCTTCCGCTCTTTTTCCTTGAGGCGCTTGGCGATCTTCGCAGTGGAGGTGGTCTTGCCCGATCCCTGAAGCCCCACCATCATGATGACGGCGGGCGGGGTCACGTCGATCATCAGGTCAGACGTATCCGAACCCAAAGTCTCGGTCAGCGTGTCGGAGACGATCTTGACGACCATCTGGCCCGGCGTGACCGAACGCAGCACATCGCTGCCCACCGCCCGCTCGGTCGCCTGATCGACGAATTGGCGCACCACCGGCAGCGCCACGTCGGCCTCCAGCAGCGCGATCCGGACTTCGCGCATCGCGGCGCGGACATCGTCCTCCGTAAGCGCACCGCGCCCACGCAGCTTGTCGAAGACCCCACCTAGGCGATCGCTGAGCGAATCGAACATCAACACCTCATTCGGGCCGAAGCCCTTGAAAATCCGTAGCAGACCCCTCAAACGACAAAATCGCCGGCGGGCGAAACCTCGCCGGCCAGCGTCCATCCGATGCCCCGATTGGGCGCCCTGGAGTCGTCAGAGTCGAACGGCACGCCGCCCGATGCTGGGCGTGCCCTTAGGGGAATGCGTGGGGAATAGCAAGCGGGGAGCGGTGGTGGCGGGGTGCAGAGTGTCGGCTACGGCGCGGGCGGGTCAACTCAGCCGGCATTCGATCAATAACGGATGATTTTTGCAAACCGGGAAGTTGATGGATCGGTGGTCGTATCCGCATCGACTTGAATCACCTCAACGTTGTGCTGAGCAGCCAAGTTCCGGACTTGCTCAATAAGACTTGAGATTTGGGAAGTTGAATTCGGCACCGGCAGTTTCGGGTACAGGAAACCACCTTCCGCATCGGTGAGATTCACAGCGTCAAATTCTGCGAGCTTTTCTGCAAACGCTGTCAATCGGTTCGACGGTGCCGTGAGGTAGAACGTCAGCCACAACTCCGGAATGTCAAAGGCCGGCTGAGACTGGATGGCCGCCATCCGCTGTTCTATTTCGGTGCTATCCATGGCTCGACGCTAAACCAATCTGCGCTCGTCAGCTATCGAAAATCATCAATCGCCACGTCAATTGCTGCCATTGGTCGATCCTTGCTACTCCCTTCGTCATGCCGGGCTTACCCGGCATCCCGCTTATCTGCCTTTGTAAAAAAGCGGGATCCCGGCTCAGGGCCGGGATGACGCTGCGGACTCATGTTCACTGAGCCTCTCCTACATCGCCCTTCGTTGCCAAGCCGTGATCCGCAACACTGCACCCGAACACCCACTTTCCGATAGGATCGCCCCCGCGTAATTTTATGTCGCATTCTGCGGGAAATATGCGAAGCTAAGGGGATAGCAGAGGGGAGCCTACACGCATGAGCTGGACACGCCGCAAGCCGATGGAGGCGATGGTGCCGCAGGATAGCGGGCATAAACTCGCCCGCACCCTGTCCTGGCCGCACCTGCTGGCGCTGGGCGTCGGCGCGATCGTGGGGACGGGCATCCTGACGCTGATCGGCGTTGGCGCGGACCGGGCCGGCCCCGCCGTCCTCCTCTCCTTCGCCATTGCCGGCGCGATCTGCGCCTGCGCGGCGCTCGCCTATGCCGAACTCTCCACCATGATGCCGGCGGCCGGCAGCGCCTACAGCTACTCCTATGTCGTCCTTGGCGAAGGGATCGCCTGGATCGTGGGCTGGTCGCTGATCCTGGAATATAGCCTCGTCGTGTCGACCGTGGCGGTCGGCTGGTCGGGCTATGCCGGGCCGCTGCTGACCCCGCTGGGTTTCCCGGAGGCGCTCACCAAGGGACCGGAGCTGGGCGGCATCATCAACCTGCCCGCCATCTTCATCATCGCCGTGGTCGCAGGATTGCTGATGTTCGGCACGCGCGAAAGCGCGCGGCTCAACACCATCCTTGTCCTCATCAAGATCGTGACGTTGAGCCTGTTCGTCGCCTATGCCCTGCCCGCCTTCGACGCGGCGAACCTGGAGCCGTTCATGCCCTTCGGCTTTGCCAAGTCGATGAGCCCCGATGGCGTCGAGCGTGGGGTCATGGCCGCCGCCGCAATCATCTTCTTCGCCTTTTACGGCTTCGACGCGATTTCGACGGCGGCGGAGGAAGCGAAAAACCCCGACCGTGACCTGGCCATCGGCATCGTCGGGTCGCTGATCGTCTGCACGTTGATCTATGTCCTCGTCGCCGCCGCCGCGATCGGCGCGCTGCCCTTCACCCGCTTTGCCGACAGCCCCGAGCCGCTGGCGCTGATCCTGCGCGAAATGAACCAGGGCGGCGTGGCGCGCATCGTGGCCATTGCCGCGGTCATCGCGCTGCCGACGGTGCTGCTGGGCTTCCTCTATGGCCAGAGCCGCATCTTCCTGGTGATGGCGCGCGACGGCTTCCTGCCCCAAGGCCTCGCCCGCATATCGAAGCGCGGCACCCCGGCGCGGATCACGCTGGTGACGGCGGTGCTGGTCGCGATCATCGCGGGGCTGCTGCCGATCGACGAGATCGCGGCGCTGGCCAATGCCGGCACGCTGATTGCCTTCACCGCCGTAGGCCTGTGCCTCCTCGTCCTGCGCAAGCGCGCGCCCGACCTGCGCCGCCCGTTCCGCACGCCTGCAGCCTGGGTCGTGGGCATCGGCGCAGTCGCGGGCTGCGCCTATCTGTTCCTCAGCCTGCCGATGATGACGATCATGGCCTGCGCGGCCTGGAATGCGATAGGCCTGGCGGTGTATTTCCTTTATGGGCAGCGACGGGCGAGCGCCGCAAAATAAGGAGCTGGAATTGACTGCCTTACTAAGCATCATGCTGGCCGCGACACTTGTTCCAGCAATGCCGGCAAAGTCGCCCGGATATTGGCTGAGCGACGACGACTACCCTTCGGGTGCGCTGAAGCGGAAAGAGGAAGGGCCGGTAGCATTTTCCCTTCTCATCTCGCCGACCGGGCGCATTGCCAACTGCATGATCACGCAGACCAGCGGCTCGGCGGATTTGGACGAACGAACCTGTGCCATGATCGCGTCACGCGGTCGCTTCAAAGCGGCGAGGGACGAAAATGCCGCTGCGACATACGGCTCGTATAGAGGAATGCTGTACTGGCGCCTTCCCGGCAAGCTAGGTGGCCCATCCTATCGCTATGTGCCTCCTGTTGATATGACATTACAGGTCAAGCGCTTGCCCGGCGGAGCGCAGGAGGAGCGCGTAACGCTGACCGCAAAGTTTGATCAAACCGGACATGTCACTGCTTGCCAAGCGTTCAACCCCGACCAATCGTCCGCAAAACTGGTTGAGGTCGCATGCCAGCAGACACAGCAATTATTTAGCTCAGTCACCGCCGACGCCGACGGGCGTCCAGTGCCTATCGTGCAGCTGCTCACTGTCAAATTCCAGGTCGCGGCACCTTAAGCCCGGACTCGCCTTTTCCCCTCACGCGCCCTACATGGCCGCGCATGGGACGCTTCTCCAAAATGCATGGTCTGGGCAATGACTTCGTGGTCATCGACGCGCGCGCCGCGCCGGTGGCCATGAGCGAGGCGCGCGCTCGCGCCATTGCCGACCGTCATGCCGGCATCGGTTGCGACCAGTTGATCGTGATTGGCGATGCGCCCGATGCCGACGTGTCGATGCAAATCTTCAACGCCGACGGCAGCGAGGTGGAGGCGTGCGGCAACGCCACGCGCTGCGTGCCGCTGTTTATCGGGCGTGACGTCACCATCCGCACCAGGGCCGGCCTGCTCGACGCCCGGCTGATCGACGGCGGGGCCAGCGTCGACATGGGCGCGCCGCGGTTCGACTGGGACGCGATCCCGCTCGCCTATGCGATGGACACGCTGACGATGCCGGCGAGCTGGGAAGAGCTGCCCGCCCCCGCCGCGGTCAATGTCGGCAATCCGCATGTCATCTTCTTCGTCGATGATTTGGACGGCGTCGACACCGCACGGCTTGGACCCGTGATCGAGCAGGACCCGCTCTTCCCGAAGCGCGTGAACGTGAATTTCGCGCAGGTCGTGGGCGAAAACCACATCCGCCTGATCGTCTGGGAGCGCGGCGCCGGCCTGACGCGCGCTTGCGGCACCGGGGCCTGCGCCACCGCCGTCGCCGCCATCCGGCGCAAGCTGGCGCACGGCCCTGTCATCGTGACGCTGCCGGGTGGCGATCTCGTCATCGACTGGAGGCCGGGCGGCTCCATCCGGATGACCGGCCCCGCCACCCATGTCTTCGATGGCGAGGCCGACTGGGCGCGCTTCTGACATGAGCGGCCCCGACATCATCACCATGGGGTGCCGCCTCAACATCGCCGAAAGCGAGGCGATCCGACAGATGGCGGCGGATCAGGGCGACCTTATCGTCGTCAACAGTTGCGCCGTTACCGCCGAAGCGGTGCGCCAGACCCGCCAGGCGATCCGCCGCGCGCGACGCGAACGGCCCGACGCGCGCATCCTCGTCACCGGCTGCGCCGCGCAGACGGAGCCGCAAACCTTCGCCGCCATGGCGGAGGTGGACGCGGTCATCGGCAACCGGGAAAAGATGGAGGCGGCGACCTACCACCGTCCGTTTGAGCAGCCCTCAAAGGTCCGCGTCGCCGACATCATGACCGTGCGCGACACCGCGCCCCACATGGCGAGCGCCTTTGCCGACCATGCCCGCGCTTTCCTTGAGGTGCAAAATGGCTGCGACCATCGCTGCACCTTCTGCATCATCCCCTATGGCCGGGGGAACAGCCGGTCCGTCCCGGCGGGCGCGGTTGTGGACAAGGCGCGCGAGCTGGTGGACGCGGGCTATCGCGAAATCGTCCTCACCGGGGTCGACGTGACCAGCTATGGCCCCGACCTGCCCGGCGCGCCGACGCTGGGCCTGCTGGTCGAGCGCATCCTTAAAGGCGTACCTGACCTGCCGCGCCTGCGCCTCTCGTCGATCGACAGCGTGGAGATGGACGATCGCCTGTTCGACCTCATCGCGCGCGAACCGCGCATGATGCCGCATGTCCATTTGTCGCTCCAGGCGGGCGACGACATGATCCTCAAGCGCATGAAGCGCCGCCACAGCCGCGCCGACGCGGTGCGGATCGTCGAGCGGCTGAAGGCCGCACGGCCCGACATCAGCATCGGCGCGGACATCATCGCCGGTTTCCCGACCGAAGACGACGCGATGTTCGCGCGCAGCCTGGCCCTGATCGACGATTGCGCCATCGTCCACGGCCATATCTTTCCCTATTCCCCGCGCGCAGGCACACCCGCCGCGCGGATGCCGCAGGTCGACCGGGCGACGATCAAGACCCGCGCCGCCCGGCTGCGCGCCGCCTGCGCGGACCGCCGCGACGCCTGGCTGCGCAGCCTGATCGGCACGCAACACTCCGTGCTGGTCGAACGCAGCGGCCTGAGCGGCCACGCGGAAAATTTTGCGCCGGTGCGTTTCACGACGACGCAGACACCCTCCGCCATCCTGCGCGCGACCATCACAGGGCTTGAGAAGGGCGTCCTGATCGCGCAAGAGGCGGCATGACGGATATTCATCATGGCTGATACAAACTGGCGCGATCGACTGTTCGGCGGGCTCAAGCGCACGTCCGACCGGCTGGGCGACAATCTGACCGGCCTTTTCACCAAGGCCGCGCTCGACGACCAGACGCTCGATGAGATCGAGGAGGCGCTGATCGTTTCCGACCTTGGCCCGGCCATGGCGGCCCGGGTGCGCGACCGGCTGGCAGAAGGGCGCTTCAATCGGGAACTGACCGAGGAATATCTGCGCGAGATCATCGCCGAGGAAATTGAAAAGACGCTCGCCCCGGTCGCGCGGCCGCTGGAGATCGAGGCGTTTCCCCGCCCTCAGGTCATCCTGGTCATCGGCGTCAACGGTTCGGGCAAGACGACGACCATCGCCAAGCTGGCGCATAATTTCCTGGAACAGGATTATGGCGTGATGCTGGCGGCGGGCGACACGTTCCGCGCCGCAGCGATCGGCCAGCTCAAAGTCTGGGCCGAACGGCTGGGCGTCCCCATCGTCGCCGGCAAGGAAGGGGGCGATGCGGCAGGCATCGTGTTCGACGCCGTCAAGCAGGCGACCGCGACCGGCATCGACGTGCTGATCGTCGACACCGCCGGGCGGCTTCAGAACAAGACCGAACTGATGGACGAACTGGCCAAGGTGCGCCGGGTGCTGGGCCGATTGAACCCCGCTGCCCCGCATGACGTTGTGCTGGTGCTGGACGCCACGACGGGACAGAATGCGTTGAACCAGATCGAGGTCTTCAAGGAAACGGCGCAGGTGACGGGGCTGGTCATGACCAAGTTGGACGGCACGGCGCGCGGCGGCGTGCTGGTTGCTGCGGCGGAGAAATTCCGCCTGCCCATCCATGCCATCGGCGTGGGTGAGAAGATCGAGGATCTGCGCCCCTTCGACCCCGGCGACATGGCAAAGGCGATCGCTGGCACGGCCTATGCGCGCTAAGCGATCATGATCCGTTCGGGCTGGGCCTGTCGAAGCCCAGCCCTCTCTGGAATAAGTGCGGCCCTTCGACAGGCTTGAGGGCGAACGGAAGATGCAAATGACAGCGACAAAATCCCACAATAACGGCACCTTGTCCCTTGCGCTCGACTTCGGGCCGCTGCTCGTCTTCTTCTTGACCTACAAGGGGGCGGGCTGGATCTGGGGCGCAGGCAATCCGATCACGGCGATGACCTTTGGCACCGGGGCCTTCATGGCCGCGATCGTCATTGCCGTCATCATTTCGAAGGTGAAGCTCGGCCGCGTATCGCCCATGCTCTGGCTGTCGGCGTTGCTGATCCTGTTCTTTGGCGGCCTCACCATCTATTTTCGCGACCAGAGTTTCATTCAGGTCAAGCCGACCATCATCTACGCCTTTTTCGCGCTGATGCTGTTTGCGGGCCTGTTGCGCGGCCAGCCGCTGCTCAAATATCTCCTCCAGGCGGCCTATGATGGGCTGACGCACGAAGGCTGGATGAAATTGTCACGCAATTGGGCGCTGTTCTTTGTTGCCATGGCGATCGCCAATGAAGCCATGCGCCGGACGATGAGCTTCGACGCCTGGCTGGCGGTCAAGGTCTGGGGCGTGACGGTCGTGTCGGTCATTTTTGCGGGCGCCAACATCCCGATGCTGATGCGCCACGGCCTGACGCTGGGCGAGGAAAAGCCGAGCGAGGATATTGGCGAAACCACCCCGCCGCAGGGCTGATTTCTGCGATCGTTTCGCAATAGGCACAAGCCTCTTTTAATCCGCGCCGGCGAGCGCATATGGGATGCGCGGCGGGCTTGCAGCCTTGCTGCGACGATGAACCTTTCGGCCGCTCCGTCCGTTGAGCGGCCGTCCCCATAACGAATCCGAGGAGATCCGCCATGGCCTTTGTTCTGCCCGACCTTCCCTATGCCAAGGACGCCTTCGGCGACATCCTGTCGGCCGAAACCTTTGACTATCATCATGGCAAGCATCACAATGCCTATGTGACCAAGGCCAATGAACTGGTCGCTGCTGACACGTCGCTCCAAGGCAAGTCGCTGGTCGAACTCATCAAGTCGTCCAAGGGCGGCCTGTTCAACCAGGTCGGCCAGATCTGGAACCACACATTCTACTGGCATTCGCTCAGCCCCGAAAAGAAGCAGCCGTCGGGCGAATTGCTGGACAAGATCAATGACGCCTTCGGTTCGGTCGACGCCCTGATCGACAAGATGAAGGCAGAGGCCGTTGGCCATTTCGCCAGCGGCTGGGCCGCGCTGATCCTCAAGGACGGCAAGCTGGAAGTGACCAGCTATCACGACGCCGACACGCCGGTCGCGCATGAAGGCCACACGCCGCTGCTGATCCTCGATGTATGGGAACACGCCTATTATATCGATTATCGCAACGCGCGCCCCAACTATGCCGAGCGCGTGCTCAAGGAAGCGATCAACTGGGACTTTGCAGCCCAGAATCTGGATGGTCAGGGCGTCAGCCGCGCCGACCAGCCGGGCTGATGCCCACGCGCCGCCCTGCCCTTATGGCGGGGCGGCTGCGTCCCTTCCCATTTGGGCAGGATGACAAGATATTCTTAAATATTCTCGGTGATGCTTTCCTTTCCCGACGCGACGTCAGGAGGGATCGATGGATCTGGACGAATTACGCCGCCAGCATGCCGAAATCGGCCTTACCGCACGCGCGCTCGAACGAGCCGTGGCGGAAGAATATCAGCCCGAAGGCGTGGCGCGGCTGCGCTGGCAACTGGCGCGACAGCTTCTGACGCATGTCGCGCTGGAAGACCGCATCTTCTACCCCACACTCAAACGATCGCCCGAAGCGTCGACCCGCGACCATGCGACGGCGCTGGAAAGGGAACTGGGCGCTCTGGGCGAACGGTTTAGGGCTTATATGACAGACTGGAGCGACACGCGCATCGGCCGTGAATGGCAGGCCTTTTGCGTGGAGACACGCCTGATCCTGGACATGCTGATGGAGCGGGTCGGCCGGGAAGACCGGCTGTTCGATACATTGTCGCAGGGCCGCGGCATTGGCCGGAGCCCTGCCGCCCGCTCGGCGTGATAATTTAGGCCGCTTCCAGTTGCGCGACGAACTGGTCGGCCGCGCGTTGCAGGGCGCGCGCCGTGCGGGACAATCCCGATGCCGCGCTCGACACCCGATCGGACAGGCTTTCCGTGCTGCGCGCCATGTCGGCCGCCTGCTCCACCCGCTCGGCCATGCGCGTCACGCCTTCCGCCGTATCGCGCGCTGATTCGCCGATGGCGCTGGTCGCGGTGCGCTGGCTGTCGACCGCGCGCTGGATTTCGCCGGCAGCCGCGGCCAGTTGCTCGACCACCCGCGCCACATCGGACAGGGCACCCTGGGCGACGCCCGCCCCTTGATGCGCGGATGTCGCGAGCGATTGGATTTCGCCGGTCGCGCTCGCCGCCTGCCCCGCCAGCTGCTTCACTTCCTGCGCCACGACCGCGAAGCCGCGCCCAACCTCCCCTGCGCGCGCCGCTTCGATGGTCGCGTTGAGCGCCAGCAAATTAGTGCGCGCGGCGATCTGCGTGATCGAATCGGCAAAGCTGGTGATCGACGCGGTGCGGGTTTCCATGTCGCGCATCGCCTGATGCCCGGCGCTCGACACGCGCTGCGCGTCGCCGCCGAGCGATGCCTGCTGCGCCGCCGCCGACGCGATCGCCGTGATGGACTGGGACAATTGTTCGATCCGACCCGCCAGTTCCGCCGCGCGATCGGACGAGCGTTCGGCCGCTGCCACGGTTTCGTCCGTCCCCGCGCTGGCACGCCGCGCCAGTTCGTTGAGCGCGCGCGCCGAATCGTCCAGGTCGCTCGTCGCGTCGCTGACAGCGCTCACGACGTCGGCGATCGACTGGCGGAAAGCCTGGACCAATGCCAGCGTTTCAGCGCGCCTTTCCGTTGTGAGCCGCGCCCGCTCCTGCTCACGTTCAGCGCGCATCGCATCTTCACGCAGAGCCGCCTCCCGACTTTGCGCCATGGCGCGTTCGGCGGCGCTTCGTCCCGCCTCCGCCGCCTCGGCCAGTTGCGCCGCCGCGTTCGCATGACTATCGAGCGCAAGCAATTGCGACCGCAAACGCACCGCCAGATAGCAAAGCACTGCCGCCTGAAGGCTGACCGCCACGCCGTGAACGGCGACCCGCTGCACATTGCCGCTGCCCAGAAACACCCAGTCGGGCGCGATGAAATTGAGCGCCAGATGGTGCAGCGCCGTCAGGCCCGCCGACAGGATGATCGGCCGCCAGTCGTAAAGCAGCGCCAGCCCCGCCAGCGCCACGAAGAAAAACATATGCGCGTCCATCTGCCACCGGTGGCCGGACAGCAGGAAGACGCCAAGCGCCGGCTGCACCGTCGCCAGCGTGCTCATCATCAGGCGAACGACGGCATCCTGCCGATGACGCAGGACCATGATGGTGGGCATGATGTTGACCAGCGCCGACACCAGCAGCACCTGCGCCCCATCGCCAAGCCCCAGGCCGAGCGACAACAATCCCAGCGCGCCGCTCCAGATCCAGCTACCAAGAAGCAGAATTTGCAATCCCTGAAGACGCAAGCGGCTCAGACTGTCGATCGCGCGCATCAGGCAATTCCTCCACAACCACCCGCCCGCGCCGACAGCACCAGCACGCCGGCAAGCATGAGCGGCTGCATCAGGCGGCTGCGTTCCCCCTCAACCAGCAGGCTCTGCCCCGGCCCCGCGCTCACCAGCCTTGCGCCATGTGCGATGGCGACCGACGCCAGCATGGCGCGTCCGTGGGACGTGACAGGCACCAGCGCCATCCGGCCCGACGCAGGCGGCATGGCATACAGAAATAGGAGGCCGAAAAGGCCAAGGCCGCATTGGATGATAATGGGTGCGTTACGCCCCAATCGTGCGGGAATCATCATGCCGCCTCGATAGGGGGCAGATGGTAAGGATGTGATTAACGATCCCGCGCCGCGGCCAGCCCCAATTGCTGCGCCAGCATGTCGAGGTCAGCCTTGGGACGGACCAACAGCCAATCGCGGCTGTCCGCGCCATTCACCACCGTGACCGCGCCCTTGGGACAGATGCCAAGGCAATTCACCTCGACAATTCCCGCCGCGGCCTTGCGCCCTTTCTTGAGCGACAAATGCCGGCGCAATGCCTTGGCCAGGCGTTCGTCGCCATCCGGGCCAAACCCACCGCCGACCTTTTTGGAGCATTTGCGGCAGACCAGCACGGCCTGCTGCCAGTTCGATCGGACATGATCCTTCACGCTCCTGTCTTTCAGTCGGCCGCCGCGCGCGGCTTCCACGTCCGCCGCTCCTCGGCGGCGCGCAGCACTTCATAGGCGGCCTGGATCGCCTGAAACCGCACCGCAGCCTCGGCATCACCCGGCTTTACGTCCGGGTGATTTTCCTTCGCCAGCCGCCGCCAGCTTTTCTTCACCGTCTCGAAACTGGCGTCGTCCTCCAGCTCCAGCGCTTTCAAGGCGTGGAGTTCATCGCGTGAGCGGCTGCCATCGCCCGGCCCGCCCCAGCCATGATAGGCGCTCGACTGAAAACCGCTGGCGTCGCGCCGTTCCGCCCGTTCGCGCTGTTCGCGCTCTTCCTGGTCCAGCCCCTGAAAATAATCCCAGTTCCGGTTATATTCTGCCGCATGGTCCGAACAGAAATACCAGCGTTCCGGGCTATTGGGGGATTTGGGCGCCGGACACTCCCCCGGCTTTTCACAACCATGGCGGTCACATAGCCGCACCTGCTGCGCCTCGCGCGCCGCGCCATAGCTGCGCCACCGGGGAAAGCCCCAGTCATTGGATCGACCCTGTCTTGCCATCATGGCAAATTAGGAAATGTGCGCGCTGAATACCAGTGCGGGCCGCCATCAAGGATTAACGAAACGGATAGTGCCGACACTGCCGCCACAACCCATCGCGCCATCGGGGCGATAAGTCTGCTCGAATTTCGCCCGCGACATCAGCGCGACGCCATTGGGGCTGAACACGATCGGCGGATAGGCGGCAATCACCCGCGCATTCAAGACCTTGCCGTCAGCCGACACATCATGCTGAACCCGCGTCCACCCTTCTATGCCCAGACGCACCATGTCGGTAGGATAGTCGTTGCTGGACACATTGACCCCGCGCAACATGGGCTGCGCATCGACGATGGAACATTGCTGTTCGGTCAGCCCGGTCGCCTGATAATCGGCCCGCGCGCCGGCAAAATCCTTCGCCGCCGCCCGAACCGACGCTCGCCGCATCAATGCCGCAACCCGCAGCGGATCATCCTGCGCCAGCCGCGAATCGGCGATGATGCGATCCAGTATCGCCGGGTCCCGTCGCCGGCGCCGCGATTGCGGCCGGTCATAGTTCAGTAACTGGGCGCGCGCATAGGCGGCCGGATCGGCGGCATAGGCATTGGCGTCCAGTTCGTCAGAGCCGCTCCTGCGCGACAGCCAATCCGCCCACAGCCGGACCGGCGCCGGTGCTCTCGCCGCGTCCAGCAAGGACCGCAATTGCGCTTTGCACGCCTCCGCTGTCGCGCCGGTCACCAGCGGATTTTCCAGCAGGTCCGATAGCAGCAGGGCCTGCGCCAGCGGATTGGTCGCGTTTGCGCGTCGCCGTTCAAGTTCGGCGACCAGCATCGCGCGCCGCTGCGCTTCCGATCCAGCGTCTGCCAGATAGGGCTGAACGCCCTGGCTCTCGACCCAGTCGCGAAACGCCGCGCGCGCGCCATCGGCCAGCGACGGTCCGCCTTCGCTGGTGGAACAGCGCAGTTCCAGGCGCGTCACCAATCGAAACAGCCAGGGAATTTGCGCCACCTCTTCGGGACGCCAGGTCCAGTTCTGCACCGCGCGCGCAAACGTCAGCGGCATGGCGCCAGGGCGCGACCCGTATATCGGCCGGGCGTAGCTGACGGTCCCGTCATCGGCGATGCCGAACTCGACTACCGCCATATCGTCGGGCTTGATGCCGTCTTCGCCGCAAATGGGCAAAGCCATGTCTGCGCCAATCCCGAAATCCTGTTTCTCCATTCGACCCGCGCCGGTGTAGAGCAGATATTGTTGCGCCTTGTCCCGGTGCCCGGCCAGCAGCGCGGCGATGGAGGCGTTGGATCGCGCGACCAGATCGTCATAATTGGCTTTGCGCGACAGACCGCCTTCAGCCGCGACTGTCCTCGCGAACGCTTGCTCCGCCTCGAAAAAGCGACCCAGATTAAGCAGCGGCTGCCCGCGCATGGACGCGGCATAGCCAGCGGCCGATTTGTCGCCCTTGGCGCTTTGCTCGATCAGCGCCGCTGCGGCATCGGCATCGGCCAGCGCACGGTTCGCATCGATGAAGGTGCCTGCCTGCGCCTTGCCCAGCAGGCTGGCGATGCGTTCGGACGGGTCAATCGCGACCGCCAGCGACCGGTCATAATAGTCGAATGCCGCCTCATAATCGAGGTCATGCAATTCCAGCCTTCCCAGCGCGCGCAGGGCCTGTCCCCGGTCGATATCCAGACTGCGGTCATCCATCGGCAGGGCCGCCAGCGCCTGTTCCAACAGCGGCCGCGCTTCCTTCCAGCGGCGCATTTCCCCCAGCGCCATGCCCCTGCGCAGACGAACAATGGCCAGGCTGCGCGGATTCTTGACCCGCTGCTCCAGCGTCGCGAGCATCGCGGCGGCGGCGGCATGATCGCCCTTGCCCGTGGCCGCGGCGGCGGCATCGAAAATCTGCTGCACGCTTTGCGTCGGCTGTTCCTGCGCCTGCGCCGTCCCTGCCGCCAGCACGCACGCCAGCGCCCAACCCCATAGCTTCATCGTCACCCCCGCATGGTCCATGGTCCATGCAGCATGAAAAGACAGGAAAATCAAATGCCAGAGGGCCTGTAAGCCGGGTTCTGTCCCCCTTCTTGCGAAGGATGGGCGACCATTCCTCTAGGGAACGGATTGCTCCGTTCCTCCAGCAACCAACCCGGGCGGTCTCGGCCGAAATCTGCCTAGCAGCATGACGCTGCGCGCCGCCCCTATTCGGTCTTGCTTCCGGTGGGGTTTACCGTGCCGTCTTGCGTTGCCGCAGACGCGGTGCGCTCTTACCGCACCCTTTCAATTTCGCTGGGCCTAGGCCTTAGCGACCTGCTTTCTGTTGCACTGTCCCTTGGATCGCTCCAGCCGGCCGTTAGCCGGCACCGTCATTTCGTGAAGCCCGGACTTTCCTCGCCGTGGAAGTTACCCGCCACGCCGCGGCCGCCCGGCCCTCTGGCGTCCAGCGCCCTAGCGCGCTTTTGCCGTCCCGTCACCTGGCTATTCGTCGCCGCGCGGCTTGGGCAGCAGAAGCGCGAGCAATATCGCGCGGCATTCGCCGTCGATCACGCCGTCGATCAGTTCCGGGCGGAACCGCCGCTGAAAGGCGATGACCGCAGCGTCCGGCTCGGCAATGTCATAGCCGAACCGCTCCAGCGCCAGCAGAAAGGCGCTGTCGGTCCACAGCGGGTCCATCAGGTTGCGCGTCGGGCGCGGCAGGGCCAGGCGCAACCGCGCCAATTGCCCCCAGGGAAACAGCTCGCCGGGGTCCTGCTTGCGCGCGGGCGCCACGTCACTATGCCCGACGATATTGCCCCGGGTGATGCCATGGCGCTGGACGATATCGTGCATCAGCGGAATGAGCGCGCCGATCTGCGCCTGCGGAAAGGGTCGATAGCCCCATTCATGGCCCGGATTGACGATCTCTATGCCGATGCTGGCGGAATTGACGTCATTGATGCCGCGCCAGTGCGACCGGCCCGCATGCCAGGCGCGCTTGGCCTCATCGACCATGCGGATGATCTGCCCATCCTCGCACACGACATAATGGGCCGACACCTTGGATTCCGGGCTTGCGAGCCAGGCGATCGCGCTCTGGGCGTCGCGCATGCCGGTATAATGCAGCACCAGCATCGACACCGGCGACTTGCGCTCGTCGAAATTGGGCGACGGCGTTTCGATCATCGGCACATCGCTCATCGGAAAACGCCAGTCTGCTTCACTAGTCGGTCATCGCGCCCTTCCGGCCGGTCGAACGACATGGGCCTGCGTCGACCATGACGCAGTCCCGCGATGCAATCAAGTATGGGCACATGCCCGCCTGCGCGGTCAGCCAGCGCGCCGCATTCCCGCGACATGCTGCGCCGTCACGGCCGCCTGTCGCGCATAGCCGCCCCGGAAATCGCCATGGGCGATGAAATCGTCGCCCTGGCCGATCACCGTTTCCCCCGCACCCAGCAGCAATATCGATCCGGCATGGCTGTGACGCCCCAGCAACGTCAGCACCGCCTTGCGCCGTTCGGGTGTGAAATAGAGGAGAACGTTACGGCACAACAGCAGGTCATATTCACCGGTCGGTTCGCGCGCATCGAACAGATTGTCTTGCCGGAAACGGATCATCCGCCGCAATTCGGGGCTGGCGCGCCAGTCATCGCCATGCGGTTCGAACCATTTGATCAGATCGCCGATCGACAGCCCGCGCTGCACGTCCATCTGGGAATAGATGCCCGATTGCGCCTGTTCGATCGCGCGGCCGGAAATGTCGGTCGCCAGTATCTCGATCTGCCAGCCATTCCAGCGCGACCAGGCGTTGCGCAGCTGAATGGCAAGCGAATAGGCTTCCTGCCCCGTCGAACAGCCCGCGCTCCAGATCCGCAGCACCCGGTTGGATCGGCTTTCGTGCAAATGGGGCAAAATCCGGCTTTGCAGCATGTCGAACAGCTGAAGGTCGCGAAAGAAGCTGCTTTCATTGTTGAGCAGCGCCTCCACCACGGCCTGTTCCAGCCCGCTATCGCCCTTGCGCAACAGCCGCGCCGTCAGCGCGTCGATATCGTCCAGCCCATGATCGCGCAGCACCGGGCGCAGCGCCGTTTCCATCCGCCAGGCGCGCCCTTCGGACAAAGTCTGTCCCGTGCGCGCTTCCAGCAAGGCGGACAGGATGCGGGCAGCACCCTGCTGCGAATCGGACGCACCAACCGTCATCAAGCCACACCCTTTCCTCGGCGCGCGACAAACGCCATCATTTCTCTGGGCGCCATCACCGCGCAGCTCAGGCCCTCGCCCGCTACCGATCCCGGCATCCCCCATACCACGCTGCTCGCTTCATCCTGCGCGACGATCCATCCGCCGGCTGCGACGATGTCGCGTGCGCCGACGGTTCCGTCACGCCCCATGCCCGTCAGGACGATCCCCGCCGCGCCCGCGCCAAAGGCTTCAGCCATGCTGGCGAACATCGGGTCGACACCCGGCAGATTGCCCGCCGGCGTGCGTTCGGGGTTCAGCTGGATCGTGACGCGCCCGTGCAGCCCCTTGCGCACTTGCAGATTGGCGTCGCCAGGCGCGACGTAAATCATGTCCGGCGCCAGCAGGTCGCCGGTTTCCGCCACCTTGACCCGCAGGCTGGTCATCCGCGCCAGCTGTTGCGCGAAATAGACGGTGAAGCTCAGGGGCAGATGCTGCGTCAGCAGGATCGGTACGCCCAGCGGCGCGTCCAGTCCGTCAAGCAGTTGGCCCAGCGCATGGATGCCGCCGGTCGACGCGCCGATCCCCAGACAGGCGAGCGGCTTGTTTGCTTCATGCCGAACCGGGCGCGCCGGGGGCTGCGCTACGGGCGGCGACACGGGTTGCGCATCCGTGTCGAACAGGCGGTTCAGCCGCTCGACCAGCGCCTGGGGGAATTGTTCGCCAAAGCTGCCGCTGCCCGGCTTGGACAGAATATCGCTCGCGCCCAGCGCCAGCGCCTCGACTGCCGCGGCGCTGCCTTCCTCGCACTTGCCCGACAGGATCGCGACCTTGACGCCAGCGCCCGCCTGCATGATCGCCGGCAGCGCCGCCAGGCCGCTCTGGCCCGGCAATTCGATATCCAGCAATATCAGGTCGACACTGTTTCCCGACAGAAAGGCGAGCGCCTGCTCGGCGCTGCTGCTCTTGTTGACCACGACATAGCGGTCATTGCCGTTCAGGATGCGCTCGATCACCGTGCGCACCACGACCGAATCATCAACGACCAGCGTGCGGATTGGCCGCGACGCACGGCTGGGGCTGGTCATGATCGGCGCACTGGACATCGGAAAACTTCCTGGACGAAGGACGAAGGCGGGACAGGGCTCCTTTGAAACGGCACGAAGACCGGGCTGCTAAATGATCCCCACGATCGACAATTTGCTTTCCAGCGTTTCGCGGTCGAACGGCTTCATCACATATTCGTCGGCCCCGGCATCCACCGCCGCCTTGATGTGGCTGATGCCATTTTCGGTGGTGCAGAATATGATCTTGGGCCGGGCGGTCATCTTGGCGCTGGACAGGGCCTGGAGAAATTCCATCCCGCTCATGATCGGCATGTTCCAGTCGAGCAGGACGACGTCTGGCGCCGCCGCTTCGCACTGGGTCAGCGCATCCTGGCCGTCCACGGCTTCGCTGACCGACAGGTCGAGCGATTCCAATATATGCCGGGCCACCTTGCGGATAACCTTCGAATCGTCGACGACGAGGCAGTTCTTCATGGAGCGTCCCTTTAATACGTGCTTCCCGTTGACGGGGATTTAGTCAGTAAAAGCGAGTATTTGGTAAACATGTAGTACAGCGCATCATGGACGCGGCTTCAGGCCGCCTGCGCGGTCGATGCGCTCTCGATGAACGCCGACAGCGACACCAGCAGCCAGGGATGCCCGTCATGTTCCACGATCGCGCTGGCATAGGGCGCCCAAGCGGAATCCAGTTGCCCGCGCAACGGCACCGCTCCTTCGGGCACGCGGCATATGTCCGATACGCTGTCCAGCATCAGCCCGTAACTGTGGCCGCTGATATCGGCGATGATCGCCAATCCGCGCTGGTCGGCCGGCGTTGGTCGCCCGTGCACGATCGCAGCGACGTCGACGATGGTGAGCACCCGGCTGCGCAACGCCGACAGGCCAGCGACATGCGCGCCCATGCCGGGCACCGGGGAAATATCGGTCAGCCTGACCACCGCCTCGACTTCGCCGGCGTCCACCGCGACGCGCGTGCCCGCCAGGATCGCGAACAGATAGAGATTGTCCATATCGCTTACCCCTGCCTGCCGCCGATGGCGGCCATCAGCGCATCCTGATCATATCGATAGATGCTGCCGTCCTGCGGCCCCGCCGCGCGTGGCGACGCGCGCAACTGCACGACGCGACAACCCAGCATTTCGCCGGCCTGCGCCGTGTCGGGGCCGTTGCACAGGATGATGTCGCGCGGGTCGACCGATGTGTCGGCCGGCAGGCCCAGCGTCACGTCATGACCGGCCTGCCGCAGCAGGGGCGCCAGGATTTCGCGCGTCCATCCGTCCTCGCTTTCGACCAGGATGCAGCGTCCCTGACGGGCGGGGTCCGGCCTTTCCTGCGGCAGCGATGCGAACAGCGCAAAGGGATTCAGCACTTCGAGATGCTCGCCGTCGATCACGGACACGCCGCTCAGCAAACCGTGCAGGGCGACCATGTCGGGCACCAGCGGCATCTGGACGATATCGAGCACCGCAGCGACCGGATAGCAGGTTTCCTGCTCGCCATCGCGCAGGCGCAGCGCGCAGACCTTGTCCCCGGCAAAGCGGCTATGGCCGTTGACGACCGTCACCAGTCGCCCGTCGAGCCGGACGAAGGCCTGACCGGCGGATTTTCCGAACAGGCTGGTGTCGATATCCTCGACCCGTTCGATCAGCGACAATTTGAGCAGGCGGCGTTCGCCCGACAATTCCTCGAAACGCAGCGCGGCCACCATTTCGACGCCGGCGGCTTCGCTCTCGTCCTCCTGCCGGCGCGCGGCATCATCCTCGACGATGTTGGGCAGGCGCGCGACACTGGCCAGACCCGCCGCATCCAGCAGCAGCATCGGCCGGCCATTGTCCGGCAGGGTCATGCCGGCATAGACGCCGCTCGCCATCACCAGGGGAGAGGCGGGGCGAATGACCAGTTCCTCATGATTGTCCACGGCGGCAACGCCCAGGGCAAAGGGCATGCCCGTGCTCGATCGCACGACCATGATCGCGCGGGGTCCAGGCTGCGGCAGTTTTTCCATGCCCAGCACCGCTTCCAGATCCACCATCGAATGGCGCACGGCGCGGATCGTCGCGATCTTGGCGCCGCCCACTTCGCTGATCTGTAGCATGTCATTATTGTCGTGCAGGATTTCGACGACTGCGGCGCGCGGGATCGCGAAATGCTGACCACCGGCGCGCACGATCAAGCCCGGAATGATGGTCAGCGTCAGCGGCACGCGCAGCGTGATGCACAATCCCTGGCCGGGATGATTGTCCAGCGCGATGACGCCGCCGATCCGCTCCACATTGGCGCGGACCACATCCATGCCGACCCCCCGGCCGGAAATTGCCGTCACCTGCTGCGCGGTCGACAGCCCGGCCATGAAGATGAGGTCGAGCTTTTCCTGCTCGGTCAGGCGCGCGGCAGCATCAGGCGTCAGGCGGCCGGCAGCGATCGCCTTGTCCACCAGCCTGCCGGTATCGATCCCCGCGCCATCGTCGCTGATCATGATGACGATCTGATTGCCAGACTGGCGCGCCTCGACGCGAAGGCGTCCCGCCTCCGGCTTGCCGGCCGTGCGGCGGCGTTCGGGCGTTTCGATACCATGGTCGATGCTGTTGCGCACGATATGGGTGAGCGGGTCGACGACCATCTCCACCATCTCGCGGTCCATTTCGACATCGCCGCCCTCCAGCGTCAGGTCGATTCGCTTGCCCAGGTCGCGGCCCAGATCCCGGACCATGCGCGGGATCGCGGCAAACAGGCGATCGACGCGCTGCATCCGCGTCTTGGAAATGACGTCGCGCATATCGGCGACACATGTGGACAGGCGCTCGAACACAGTGTCGAGTTCCGCGTCGCTGCTGCGATCGCGCAATTTGCGCGACATTTCATTGCGCGCCAGCACCATGTCCGACACGCCGTTCATCAACTGGTCGATCAGGCTTAATGGCAGGCGGATCGTGCGCGGGGCGGCTTGCGGCGCTTGGGGCCGCGCGACCGATACCGGCGCGGCTTCGCCCTCGACTGGTTCGGCGGCGGGGACTTGGTCCGCACCGGCGCCGGGCGGGGTATTGAGCGCCGCGATCAGATAATCGTCATTCTCGTTGGGCAGGGCCGCCCCCATGGCGACGGCTTCCGTCAGCTCGCCAATCCGGTCCATCAGGCCCAGCACCGCGCTCACCGTCACGGGATCGGCCTGCCGCTCGCCGGCGCGGATGTCGGCCAGCACATCTTCGGCCGCATGGCTCAGCCGCTCGAACCGGGGCAGGTTCAGAAAGCCGCAACTGCCCTTGACGGTGTGGAAAAATCGGAAGATCGCGTCCAGCCGGTCGCGATCCGACGGATCCGCTTCCCAGGCCACGACCTCGCCCGCCAGAGCCTCCAGCGTTTCCTGCGTTTCTGAGATAAATTCCTGAAGTAGCTCGTCCATGCCCCTGGCCCTGATGGCTGCGCGCCAGGGCACCATGGCGGGGCGTGGTTAAGGCCGCGTTAAAAGCGCGGCGGCACGAAAAAGGGCGCCACGGCAAGCCGCAGCGCCCCCTCGTAACTGGATTCAAGCAGAAATTACTGCTGCTTTTCCACCGCGTCCTCGGCAGCTTCGCCGGCTTCACGCGTGGCGTCGGCCTTGTTTTCCAGACGATCGGCTGCGTTTTCGGCCGCCATTTCAGCGTTGCCCGACAGGTTGTCGGCCATGGCTTCCATATTGTCAGCCTGGTTGTCGAGCGCGTCCGCCTGATTTTCGTAAGCATTCTCGACCTGGTTTTCCTTGGCGGAATCGCAGGCAGCGAGCGCGACAAGGCTGGCAAGGCCAAGGACAGTGACGAAGGTTTTCACGGCGTTATTCTCCTGTTGTGCCCCCGGGGGCTGACGTCTCTGGGCAAGGCGTCAGGCTGCCATGGCAACCCCTCACCCTGACGGCGATCAACCGGTCGCATGCCGGATGGTTCCCGCCGCCAACTCGTTTCGTCGCATAAACGATTATTTTTTCAAGGAGTCGCGGATTTCGCGCAGCAGAATAATATCCTCTGGCGTGGGCGGCGGCGGCGCGGCCTCCTGCTTGGCCTCCTCCTTGTGCGTCAGGCGATTGACGGCCTTGACCATCAGGAAGATGATGAAGGCCAGGATCAGGAAATTGACCAGGACGGTCAGGAATTCGCCCCAGCCCAGCATCGCGACGCCCGCTGCCTTCAAATCGGCATAGCTGGCCGGATTGCCCTTGAAGGTTTCGGGAATCGGACCCAGCCGCACGAAATAGCGCGAAAAATCCGCCCCGCCAAAGACATAGCCGACGACCGGCATGATCAGGTCATCGGTCAGCGACTTGGTGATGGTGGCGAACGCGCCGCCGATGATGACGCCGACCGCCAGGTCCATGACATTGCCGCGATTGATGAAAGTCTTGAATTCGGACATCAGCCCCATGTGCATATCCCTTTGCCGTGCTGGTGATGAAGTCAGGATGGCCCGTTGCGCCGCGCAGGACAACGCCCTATTTCCACGATCGAAACAAAGCCGAAGGATCTTCCATGTCGCTGCTGCGCCGCTTCTCTTCCGTCCTGTTGCCGATGTTCGGGGCGATGGCTCTGTCCGCCTGCGGCATCAACAGCGTGCCCACGGCAGAGGAGGAGGCGAAGGCCAAATGGGCCGACGTCCAGGCGCAATATCAGCGCCGCGCCAATCTGGTCGGCAATCTGGTCGCCACGGTCAAGGCGGCGGGCAAGCAGGAACAGGATACGCTGGTCCGTGTGACGGAAGCCCGCGCCAAGGCAACGTCGGTGCAGGTCAATGCTCAAGACCTGTCCGATCCCGCCAAGGTCGCCCAGTTCCAGGCCGCGCAGGCGCAATTGAGCCAGGGGCTTGGCCGCCTGCTCGCCAGCGTCGAGGCCTATCCCGATCTCAAGACCAATGAGAATTTCCTGCAATTGCAATCGCAGCTGGAAGGCACCGAAAACCGCATCGCCGTCGCCATCCGCGACTATAATGGCGCGGTCCAGGCCTATAATACCCGCATCCGCACCTTCCCCGACGCGATCGGCGCGAAGCTGATCCACGGCGCCAAGCCCATGACGCCGTTCGAAGCGACCACGCCGGGCGCGGAAGAAGCGCCTAAGGTCGATTTCGGCAGCTGACCGGGACGTGCATTTCGCCCCGCCCAGCCCCACGCCCCCGCACCCGTTCGGCCTGAGCCTGTCGAAGGCCTGTCCCTCCGCCCGGAGAGATCATGGCCGGACGCATGCGATCGTCCTGCTCCTTGCCTTCCTTCTGCTCGCGCTGGCATCGACGGCGCAGGCCCAGACCTTCCCCAAATTCGACGACAAGGGCGTGGTCGACGCCGCCAATATCCTGACGCCGCAGCAGGAACAGGCGCTGAGCCAGAAGCTGATCGCGCAGAAACAGGCCAGCGGCCGGTCGCTGGTGGTCGCCACCATTCCCGATCTTCAGGGCTATGACATTGCCGACTATGGCTATCGGCTGGGCCGCGCATGGGGCATCGGCGACAAGGACAGCAATGGCGCGCTGCTGATCGTCGCGCCGTCCGAGCGGAAACTGCGGATCGAGGTCGGCTATGGCCTGGAAGGCATCCTGACCGACGCGCTGTCTTCGCAGATCATCCGCACCGTCATCGCGCCGCGCTTCAAGGCCGGCGACATGGTGGGCGGCATCGACGCAGGTGTCGACGCCATCACCACCCTGCTTGCGCTTCCCCCCGACCAGGCGCGGGCGCAGGCGGCCAAGGCGGAGGCGGCCGCGCGCGACAGCCAGGATGACGGCGGCGGCATCATCGCCTTCTGGATCATCCTGTTCGTCGTCTTCTTCATCCTGTTGCCGATGCTGTCGCGGGCGCGCGGCGGCCGGCGCTATCGGCGCGGCGGCAGTGCCCGCGTGGTTATCTGGGGTCCTGGCCTCGGGTCCGGCTGGGGTTCGGGTTCGGGCGGTTCAGGCTGGGGCGGCGGCTGGGGCGGCGGCGGCGGCTTTTCGGGCGGCGGCAGCTTCGGCGGCGGTGGCGCGTCGGGGGACTGGTGATGCAGCTTCATCTGACGCAATCCGACCATGAACTCGTCTCCGCCGCCGTGGCGGAGGCGGAGACGCGCACGTCCGGCGAGATCGTCACCATCGTCGCGCGCCAGTCCGACAGCTATCATGATGTGGGGCTAAGCTGGGCGGCGGCGGCGGTATTCATCGCGCTGGCGTTGATGGCCGCCTTCCCCGCCCATCTGCGCGCCTTCCTGTCCATGCTGCTGCTCGACTGGGAACATGAACTGGCGGACTGGAAGCTGCTGACGGGGCTGCTCGGCATCCTCATCCTCAAATTCCTGATCGTCCGATATCTGCTGGCGATCATGCCGCTGCGTATGCTGCTGACGCCCAAAGCGACCAAGGCCCGCCGCGTGCGCCGTCGCGCAATCCTGCTCTTCCGCACCGCCGCCGAAGCGCGCACGCGCGGCCGCACCGGCGTGCTCATCTATATCAGCCTGGACGAACATCGCGCCGAACTGGTGGCCGATCGGGCGATCAATGCAAAAGTGTCGCCCGACGCATGGGGTGACGCCATGGCCACGCTGGTCGACGCGCTGCGACAGGATCGCGCCGGCGAAGGGCTGGCGGCGGCCGTCGCCCAGGTCGGCGCCGTGCTCGCCGCGCATTTCCCGCGCGAAGCCGATGACATCAACGAACTTCCCGACAGGCTGATCGAATTATGACCGACCCGGACCGCGACCTGCCCGAACAAATCATGTGGGCGGGCAGCTTCATCACCGCCAAGACGCGCGGGAAATGGGAATATGTCTCCCGCGCGCGCGGCATTCACGCCGCCGTCATCCTGGCGATCGACGAAGCGGCCGACGGCCGGCACGTCCTGCTGGTCGATCAATATCGCGTTCCGCTGGGCCGCCGCTGCATCGAGTTGCCCGCAGGCCTTGTCGGCGATGAGCAGGCCGGCGAGGAGGCGAGCCTCGCCGCCGCACGCGAATTGGAGGAAGAAACCGGCTATCGCCCCGAACGGCTGGAACGGCTGGGCGACTTCAGCGCCTCACCGGGCATGGTGTCCGAAGGGTTCACCCTGTTCCGCGCCCATGGCCTCACCAGGACCAGCGCGGGCGGCGGTGTCGCCGAAGAGGATATCCTGGTCCACCGCGTGCCGCTCGACCGCATCGCCGATCATGTCGCCGACTGGCGCGCGCAGGGCTATGCGATGGACGTGAAGCTGCTGCTGCTGCTGGGCGCGGGCATGGTCGCCTGAGCGCGCGCTCAGGGCACCCGATACCAGTCCGCCACCCGGTCGAGCGCCAGCGTCAGCACCAGCTTGCCAGCGCGGCTGGGCCAGCACAGCGCCTTTTCCGCCGCCGCCAGCCCTTCGCCAGCGCAGGCGACGCGCCAGAGAATGTCGGCCAACCCCGGCCCCGCCGCCCGGATCGCGCCGTCGAACCGCTCGCGCGCCGCCATTTGCGCCAGCGTGGGGTCGGCGGGACGCGCCGGCCCCCGTCGCCCGCCATACCGCGCCGCCGCGTCCCAGCGCATCGTTACCCGCGCCCCCAGTCCCGCCCGCTCCCAGTCATTCCGCAACATGTCGCCCGCAATGAAATGCCGCTCGCTCAGCCGCCCGCGCGCACGCAGCCAAGCGAGCGGCGATTCGCCCATATGCACCAGCACGGCCTGTCGGACGCCATCGGGATCCTCGATCATCTGTTGAACATGGCTGGCCATCGGCATCTCCCTCGCGGCGGATATCAAGGCGATGGGACTTGCCACGGGGGATAATCTGTAGGAAAGAGGAAACCAAATAGGTTATACGGAACAATGCCATGATCACCCGCATCCGTGAGGTCCGCAAGGCGAAGGGGCTGACGCTCGAACAGGTCGGCGCGCTGTGCGATCCGCCGACCACGGCGCAGACCATCGGGCGGCTGGAAACCGGCACCCGCACTGTTTCGGTCAACTGGTTGAACCGCATCGCGCTGGCGCTGGGCGTCACCAGCGCCGAACTGGTCGCCCTGCCCGGCCATAGCGAAATCGCCGTGGCGGCATTGCTAGGCCCCGACGGCGTCCGCGCGCCCACCCGGCCGCTCGCTTTCCCGCCGCCCATCGCTTCCGATGGCATGGTTGGCGTCCATGTCGGCGCCAGCATCGGCGATTATCGCGCCGGCGACGCCATCTGGTGCCGCCGCATCGGCCCGGCGGACTATGGCGCGGCGCTCAATCGCGACATATTGCTGCCGCGCCCGGCGGGCCGCTTCCTGTTCGGCCGCCTGATCGGGCGCGAAGGCGACCGGTTGCAGTTGCTGCCGCTTGGTTCGGGCACGCGCCAGCTGGTCGTCACCGATCCGCCCTGGGCGGCGGTTGCCGAACAGCTCGTCCGACGTCTCTAGCCAATTGGTCGCTCCACGCTTAACCATGTGTCAAAGCTGTGCATCCAAGGAGGGGTCATGACACTCAACGTCCTTACGCTCTCGACCCTCTTTCCGGACATGAGCCGCCCCAATTTCGGCGTCTTCGTCGAACGCCAGGCGCGGGAGCTGGCCAGCCGCCCCCAGGCGGACGTGACCGTCATCGCGCCGGTCGGCATTCCCGTCTGGCCCTTTTCGCTCGCGCCCGGCTATGCCGCATTGCGCGCGCTGCCGCGCAAGGAACGCTGGCGCGAAGTCACCGTCTATCGCCCGGTCTTCCGCACCATCCCGAAAATTGGCGGCCGCAGCAATGTCGGCGCGATGACCCGCGCCATCCTGCCGCTCGTCCGCCGCCTGCATGCGCAGCGCCCGTTCGACGTCATCGACGCCAGCTTCTTTTTTCCCGACGGCCCGGTCGCCCGCCGCCTGTCGAAGGCGCTCGGCATCCCCTATTCGGTCAAGGCGCGCGGTGCGGACATCCACCATTGGGGCACGCAGCCGTCCACCCGCAAGCTCGTACGCCAGGCGGCCGATGACGCCGCCGGCCTGCTCGCCGTATCCGAAGCGATGCGTCGATCGATGGCGCGCATGGGCATCGACGCTGACAAGATCCGCGTCCATTATACCGGGGTCGATCTCGACACGTTCGAACTCACCGATCGGCAGGCGGCGAAGGCCGCGCTGGATTTCAACGGTTCGGTCGTCCTGAGCGTCGGCGCGCTGATCCCGCGCAAGGGACAGGATCTGCTGGTGCGCGCGCTGCCGCAGCTGCCCGACGTGACCCTGCTGCTCGCAGGCCAGGGTCAGTATCGCCGCACGCTCGAAACGCTGGCGCAGGAATTGGGCGTCGAGCGGCGGATCGGCTTCCTCGGCTCCGTCCCCCATCACAAGCTGCCGCGCATTTTCGCCGCGGCGGACGTGATGGCGCTGGTGTCCGAATCGGAAGGCCTGGCCAATGCCTGGGTCGAATCGCTCGCCTGCGGCACGCCCATCGTCATCAGCGATGTGGGTGGCGCGCGCGAACTGCTCGACCGGCCTGAGGCGGGCCGGATCGTGGAGCGCGATCCCGAAGCGATCGCCGCCGCCATCCGCGCGATCCTCGACAATCCGCCGGTGCAGGCCGCGGTGCGCGAATCCGCGCTGCGCTTCACCTGGCAGGCCAATGGCGACGCGCTGCTTGCGCATCTTCAATCGATCGCCGCCTCGGGCGCTGCCTGAAGCGGCAATAGGTGTGCGCGCCCGTCCGGCGTCGGAAACCGCCCGTCGTCGAACGGCACCTCGCCCCAGCGCCAAGGCGTCAATTCGGCATAGGCCGGGTTGGAAATGGGCGCGTGCCGCTTGAGGTTCAGCACCCGCTCCCCGCTGTTGCCGTAAGCGGTCAGCCGTACATGCTCGCGATAAATATCCGCCGGCCGCTCATAGTGGAAGGCGTCGCCCCACCCCATTGCCTGCGCGATCCGGGTCAGCATCCACCAGCCGGACCGCGCCGCGCCTGGCAGGTCGAACAGGCGACGTTGGCGGCTCACCAGCCGGTCGAGCGCCGTCATCGTCCCGTCCTGTTCAATGCCGACCGGCGCTGGAAGCACAGCGGTCCAGCCTTGTGCCGCTGCATCCGCATGCGCGCTGGCGCGAATCGACAGGGCGACCCCTGACCGCGCCTGCGCCAGCCAGTCCATGGCCCCCATATCATCGCCTATGCTGATAAGGGCACGCACCGCCCCGTCGCGGATCGCCTGCAGCAGCGCCGCCCCTTCCAGCCCCGGCGTCTCGGCCATCGTCCGCGCGCCCCAGAAACGCCGCGCGTCAGCGATGCTGTCGGGCGTGAAATCCCGGTGCGCCGCCAGAGTATCGGCCAGGCATCCGACCTCACGCGCGCCCATGCCGTTCGCCGCCCGCCCCAATGCGAACGGCCCCGCCCCCGGCCGCGCGATCCGTCCGGTTGCCACGTGCAGATTGATTGTCGCGGCGGCGACCGCCCCATCCTCCCCGCTGAACAGGGTCAGGGCGCGATCCTGCGATGCCCACAGATCATAGAAATCCCGCACGCCTTGCGGCGACAGGCCGCATGTTCGCGCCACCGACCAGATGTCATGGCCGGGTCGCAAGGCTTCCCAGAAGTTCGCCGGCGTCAGCGCGGGAACGCGGCCAAGCCCCGCGTCATGGACATGCAGCAGCAGTCCGTTGAGCAAGGGCGCGATCGCCTCTTGCGCCACCGGCAGGTGCAGGCCGACCTCCAGCCCCGCAGCCGCCCCTTCCGGCGCGATCATCACCAGCTGCGCGCCGCTGTCCGCCCGCATCGCCTGCACCCGGTCGAACAGCACAGGATGATCCGTCGCCACCGCATCGCCGGCCAGCAGGATCAGGCCCGCGCGGCCGATATCCTCGAAGCTGGTCGGCATGACATCCTCGCCAAAGGCCGCGCGCTGCGCGCGGTCGATCGCGCCGCGCCAAGGGGCATGGATGTGCGCAGACCCCAAAAAGCCCTTCATCAGCTTGTTGGCGACATAATAATCCTCGGTCGACAGTCCGCCCCCGACATGCAAGGCCACGCTGCCCGGACCATGGCGCGCCACCACCGCCGCCAGTCGCCGCGCCAGCTGCGCGATCGTCCGCTCCCATGACTGCCGGCGTCCTTCCATGATCGGATGCAGCAATCGTCCGTCGAGCGCGCAGGCGTCGCGCAGCCGCTTCGCCTTGGCGCACAGCAACCCGCCATTGGCGGGGTGCGCCGCATCTCCCTCCAGATGCAGGATGCGATCCTCTTCTGTCACGGCGCGGATGCCGCAACCCACCGCGCATTCCCCGCACAGGCTTCGCACAATGGCCATGGTCAGGCGGTATCGCTGCGGCGGGCGGTCATGACGCGCGTCCTAGCCGATGGCGCGCCCGGACAAAAGTGGAGCAAGCGACCTTGCTTTCGGCCCCGGCATCGACACAGTGCGCGCATGTCGATTCCCTTGCTTCGTATCCTCGCGCTTCTTGCGCTGCTGATCGCTCCCCAGTCGCCTGCCGCCGCGCAAGAGCGCGGGCCGCTGCTGCTGGCTGCCGCGAGCATGCAGGAGGCGATGACCGCCGCCGCTGATGCCTGGGCTGCGCGCGGCCATCCGCGCCCTGTCCTCTCCTTTGCCGGGTCCTCCGCGCTCGCGCGACAGATTCGCGCCGGCGCGCCAGCCGACCTGTTCCTGTCCGCCGACGAAGACTGGATGGACGATGTGGAAAAGGCCGGATTCGTGATGCGCGGCACGCGCACCGACCTTGCCGGCAACAGGCTGGTGCTGGTGCGCCCGGCGAACAGGCGCGTGTCGCTGCGCATCGGGCGCAACATGCCGATTGCGCGAGCTCTGGGCCGTGGCCGCCTTGCCATGGCCAATCCCGACAGCGTGCCGGCGGGCAAATATGGCAAGGCGGCGCTGACCGCGCTCGGCGTCTGGCCCTCGATCGCTGGCAAAATCGCGCGCGCCGACAATGTCCGCGCCGCGCTGGCGCTGGTCGAACGCGGGGCGACGCCGCTCGGCATCGTCTATGCCACCGACGCGCGCGCCGGTAATGGCGTGGCGATCGTCGGCGCCTTCCCGCCGGGCAGCCATCCGCCGATCCGTTATCCGCTCGCCCGCCTGACCGGCAGCCGCCACCGCGATGCGGAGGGCTTCCGCCGATTCCTTCTTTCCTCGACCGGCCGCGCGATTCTGGCGCGTTATGGGTTCAGCGCGCCCTGAGCCTTATTTCTGGCAGGCGATGATGGCGGCGATCACCGCCAGCGTTTCCTGCGGGTCGCGCACGCGCACCGTGTCCAGCCCCATCTGCTTGGCCGGATAGTCATTGCCGCCCGGAAAGATGGCGTCGCCGATGAACATCATCGCATCCAGCGCGATCCCGCTGGCGTCGCGCAATTTGCGCAGACCATAGGCCTTGTCGACGCCTTCACGCGTGATGTCGATGGACGTTGCGCCGCCCATGTTGATCGACAGGCCGGGCAGGCGCTGGCGAAGATCGGCCTGGATCAGCTTGCGCTTGGCGAAGTCGGGGTCCCATGATTCCTTCGCATGGATCGGCGCCTGCTGGCCCAGCGCGGAAAAGGTGATCTGGCTGCCCCGGTCCTCGATCCGTTCGCCCCATGTCTGCTCGGGCACGAACCCGGTCGCGGCCAGCGCCGCGTCGAACGCCGCCAATATCTTAGCTTTCTGCGCGGCATCGAACAATTCGGCATAGACCGCCGACCACCCGTCCGCGCCATGCGTATACAGCTTCGTGCCCGTCGTCGGCATCAGCCACAGGCGCGATCGATCCGCGTGGGCCGGCAGGCGGCTCGCCACCTGCTTGTCGAATTGCGGCCAGTCACCCCCCGAAATGACCGCGACATGCGCGACGGTCAGCAGGTCCGCCAGCGCTTCGGCCATGTCCGCCTCCAGCGGCTGCTTGCTCAGCGCCAGGGTTCCGTCGAGGTCAAAGGCAATCAGTGATTTCATGGCGCTGTCCCATCCATGCGGGCGTGTCGTCGCCCGGCGCGCTACACCAGCGCGCCTGCGTTGCGCAACCGCGCTAACCATGGTCGCCCTTGCTTGACGCGCGGACCGCAATCGCCCACGCACCGGCCATGGATTTTTCCCTGTCACCGCAGGACTGGACGGTCATCGGCCTGTCGTTGAAGATCAGCCTGGTCGCGGTCACAACCATGTTGCCCATCGCCTTTGCCCTGGCCTGGATCTTGGCGCGCTGGCGCTTTCCCGGCAAGTTGCTGCTCGACGCGCTGGTGCATCTGCCGCTGGTCGTGCCGCCGGTCGTCACTGGCTGGCTGCTTTTGCTCCTGTTCGGCATCAACGGCCCGATCGGCAGCCGGCTGGACCAGTGGTTCGGCGTCACCCTGTTGTTTCGCTGGACCGGGGCCGCGCTTGCCGCCGCGATCATGGCGATGCCGCTGATGGTGCGCGCGATGCGCCTGTCCATCGAATCGGTCGACCGCCGGCTGGAACAGGCGGCGCAGACGCTGGGCGCTTCGCCGCTGCGCCGCTTCCTGTCCATTTCGCTGCCGCTATCCTTGCCGGGCATCTTTGCCGGTGCGATGCTGGGCTTTGCCCGTTCAATCGGGGAATTCGGCGCCACCATCACCTTCGTGTCCGACATTCCCGGCGAAACCCGCACCTTGCCCATCGCCATCTATGCCGCGCTTCAGGTGCCGGGCGCCGAAGCCGCCGTCAGCCGCTTCGCCATCATTTCAGTACTGCTGTCTTTGGGCGCGCTGCTGATCTCCGAAATCCTCGCCCGCCGCGCGACGCAAGGGCGCATGCCCCATGTCCTTTGACCTGCGCCTGCGCCGGCGCCTGGGCGGCCGGACCATCGCGCTCGACTGTGTCGCAGACGCGCGACTCATTGCGCTGATCGGGCCGTCGGGCGTTGGCAAGACCAGCATCCTCAACATGGTCGCTGGCCTGCGGCGCCCTGATGAAGGCCATGTCCGCATTGGCGGCGACACCCTGTTCGACAGCGCGAGCGGCATCGACCGACCGGCGGAGGATCGTCACGCCGGCTATTTGTTCCAGGACCTGCGCCTCTTTCCCCATATGCGCGTGGAGCGAAACCTGCGCTATGGTCGCCGGCCAGGCGGCGCACTGTCGGAGGACGAGGTGCTGGCCTTTCTGGGCATCGGCCACCTCCTCCACCGCATGCCGCCCACCCTGTCGGGCGGCGAAGCGCAGCGCGTCGCGATCGGCCGCGCGCTGCTGTCCGCTCCCCGTTTCCTGCTGATGGACGAACCGCTTTCCGGCGTCGATCGCGCCCGGCGCGAAGAAATATTGCGGCTTATAGAGCGCGTGCGGGACGAACTGCGCCTGCCGATCCTCTACGTCACCCATGACCTCCACGAAGCCGAGCGGCTGGCCGACCGCATCGTCGAAATGCCCGACGGATAGGCTCGCTGGCGCAGAAACTCCGTGACAGCGACGCTTCGGGACGCCATCAGGATCGCGTTTTGACCGGATATATCCCCTCGTGACCGACACGGACGACAGCAGCGCGGCTTCGACGCAAGCGGCACTTGCCGCCCGTATCGACGCGATCGAGGCCCGGTTGGCGGAAACCAGCAGCCAACTCGATCAGGTGCAGCATCTGGTGGAGCTGACCCTTGCCGAAACGCTCGCCCGCCGGCTCGACAATGCAGCCGAGGCCGACCCGTCGCACCGATGGTCGGCGGCCGGCTTTCCCGTGCTGCCGCGAAACACGCCGGTCCAGTTCCGCTCCGACACGCCGGCGGGGGAGCCGGATCCGGAAGCCTATCTCGCCAGCGGATGGCATAAGCGCGAGCCTTGGGGCGTATGGGGGAGCGACGCGGTCCACGCCCTGCGCTTCGCCCTTGACCGCTGGCAGGGCGGCTATGTCACGGTCAGCCTGTCCTTATTCTGCTTCCTCGCTGATGGCATGGAACGCCCGCATGTCGACATCAGCGCGAACGGATATTTTCTCGGGTCGCATCGTCTGGATGCCAAGCCCCGCATCATCCGGCTGCGTCTTCCCCCCTCCTGCATCGGCGATGGCGATATCCTATTGCAGTTCCAGCATGAGGCGCCCGTCAGTCCGGTAACGCACGGTATTGCAGTCGATCCGCGCGTGCTGGGTGTCGGCCTTGTCATGCTGTCGGCGGGTTAGAACGCAAAAAGACTGGCAGGCTGCGCAGTATCGCGATTGCGAAAAGCGCGACTTTGCGGCAAGTGCGAAGTCCGGTCGACATATAAATTCCGCTTGGACGAAGCGGGTCTTCATATCCATCCGCCGCGCGCGGATCACCGAGGGAGCAAGAGAGTAGGCGCATGGCCAATCTGATCATCACCGGGGGCGCAGGCTTCATCGGCGCGAATTTCGTCCGTCACTGGCGCAAGGTTTCCCCCAATGACGGCATCGTCGTGCTCGATGCGCTGACTTACGCCGGTAACCCCGCCAACATCGCCGACGTGCCCGACGTTTCGCTGGTCGAAGGGGACATTTGCGACACCGCGCTCGTATCGCAACTGATCGCCGATCATGACGTCGACACCATCGTCCACTTCGCCGCCGAAAGCCATGTCGACCGTTCGATCACCGGTCCCGACGCTTTCGTCACCACCAACGTCATCGGCACTCACAGCCTGTTGAAAGCCGCCAAGGCGGCCTGGCTTGACAAGGGCACGGGCCGGCCTCACCGCTTCCACCATGTGTCGACCGACGAAGTATATGGCACGCTGGAACTGGATGATCCCGCGTTCAGCGAAACCACGCCCTACGCCCCCAATTCGCCCTATTCCGCGTCGAAGGCAGGGTCGGACCATCTGGTGCGCGCCTATCACCACACCTATGGCCTGGAAACGACGACCAGCAATTGCTCGAACAATTATGGTCCCTACCAGTTTCCCGAAAAGCTGATCCCGCTGTTCACGCTCAACGCGCTGTCGGGCAAGAATCTGCCCATCTATGGCGATGGCATGAACATCCGCGACTGGCTGCACGTCGAGGATCACTGCATCGGCATCGAACTCATCCTGCGCAAGGGCCGGATCGGCGAAACCTATAATGTCGGCGGCGGGCAGGAACTGCCCAATATCGAGGTCATCAAGGAAATCTGCCGCGGCGTCGATGAAGCCTTTGCGCGCAATCCGGCGCTCGCATCGGTATTCCCTGATGCACCGGCCGCCCATGGTCGTCCGTCGGCCGAACTCATGACCTATGTGCAGGACCGCAAGGGCCATGACCGCCGCTATGCGATCGACGAGACCAAGATCCGCAGCGAACTGGGCTATGAACCCTCGCGCGACTTCCCGCAGGGCTTTGCCGATACGCTCAACTGGTTCCTCGACAATCAGGACTGGTGGCGTCCTCTGGTGGCGCGGGCCGCGCTGGCCGGCTGATCCTTCATCGCCAGGCAGGCCGCGCAGGACCATCGATGACGCTCGATATCATTCTTCCCATTTATCGAAACGTCGACATGGTCCGGGCCTGCCTGGACTCGCTCGTCCAGAATCTCGGCGAGATACGCGATCACAATCCCCGCCTGATCGCGATCAACGATTCGCCCGATGACGAAGCGGTCGACGCCTATCTGCGCCAATGTCAGGCCGACGGCCTGATCGACGTCCATATCCGCAATCCCGAAAATCTCGGCTTCGTGCGCAGCGTCAATCAGGGGCTGGCGATGGCGCGGCGGGATGGGCATGCGGCCCTGCTCGTCAACAGCGACACGCTGACCTATCCGGGCACCCTGTCGGAAATGCTGGCCGTGCTGGAGGCCGATCCGCAAATCGGCTTCGTCTGCCCACGCTCGAACAATGCCGCGCTGGCGACCTTCCCGCCCGCGCCGCATAATCTTTCGGGCATCGCGACCACGCCGGAAATCTGCCACATCGCCTGGGAATCGGTGCATCGCCACCTCCCCCGCTACAGCTTCGCGCCGACCGCCGTTGGCTTTTATCTGCTCATTTCCGCGCAGGTCGTCGCCAATTTCGGCTATCTCGATGAAGATTTCGGCGTCGGCTATGAGGAGGAAAATGACCTCGTCATGCGCGCGGGCAAGGTGGGCTTTCGCGCCGTGCTCGCCAATCACGCCTTCGCCTATCATGCCGGTTCGGCGTCCTTCAAGCTGCACGACATCGACTATAAGGGCCAGCAGCAGGCCAATCTGCGCATGATCGACGCGCGCCATCCCGAATTTCTGCCGCTGGTCTGGGCGCATGAAGCATCGGCAGAATATCGCGCGATCGCGCAGATGGCGAACCTGGTGCCCACGGTTGATGGCCGGCTCAAGATCGCCCTCAACCTTCTGAGCGTCGGCCATCATCACAATGGCACCAACGAACTCATCATGAACTTCATCCGCTGGTTCGACCGCCAGCCGCCCGGCGGGTTCGAACTGCATATCATCTGCAAGCGGTCCGTCGCGGAATTTCACGGCATCGACCGGCTGGACCAGGTTCGGCTGCGCACCGATGTGACGCCGGGCTATGCCGTGTCCATCTTCTTCGGCCAGCCCTTCGACCTTGACCAGATCAGCGTCATGGAGCATCTGGCCCCGGTCAATATCTACGGCATGCTCGACGTCATCGCGCTCGACTGCGGCAATCTGCGCGCGGACAATGACGTGCAGACGCTCTGGTCCTATGTCGCCCGCAACGCCAACGGGCTCTTCTTCATCAGCGAGTTTTCGGAAGAGACATTCCGGCATCGCTTCCCGCGTCGGTTCGGCGCGCAGGTCCATACCCGCCTGCTGCCCACCCGCCCCTCGGCCTATGCTGCGCGCTATGAAGGGCTGGAGCTGCGCCGCGACCATGTACTGGTTCTGGGCAATCATTTCGCGCACAAGGCTTCCGGCGCGTCCGCCCGCATCTTGGGCGAAGCCATCCCCAGCCTGTCGGTCCTCGTCATGGGCAAGGGCGGCGACGACATGCCGTCCAACGTGCGACAGCTTCACGCCGGCGTCATTCCCGACGTCGAAATGAACGAGATTTTCGCCTCCAGCAGCGTCATCATCCTCCCCTCTTATTATGAGGGCTTTGGCCTGTCGGTGATGCACGCGCTGGCGCTCGGCAAGCCCGTGGTGGCCCGCGACATCCCCGCCACGCGCGAAATCCTTGCGACCTTCTCCGCGGTGGAGGGCATCTTCCTCTATTTCAAGGACAGCGACCTGCCCGACGCCGTTCGCCGGGCCGTGCAATGCGGGCAATCGCGCGTGGTGGAAAAGGACGGGCAGGATTGGGACGACTGGTCGCGCGGCCTGTTCGATTTCGCCACTGGCCTGCTCGACCGGCCCGATATTTGCGATCAGCTGATCAGCCGGATCGAGGATGGCGACATGCTCCGCCGCCACGTGGCCGGCAAAAGCGAGACAGCGCAGTCAGGCGCAAGCGGCGGGCCGGTCGCCCTCAACCTGGCGCCGGCCGCGACGGTTGACCTGCCCGCCATCCTCGCGCTCGACGGCGACGCCTTTATCGAGGCCTTCTATATCCAGATCCTCGGCCGCCGCGCCGATCCGGCCGGGCTGGATCATCATCGCGCCCTCATCGCCAACGGCATGAGCAAGGAGGACATGCTGCGCGCCATCATGGACTCGCCCGAGTTCAAGGACCGCCGCGCGACCATCACCGTGATCGGCGCCGACCGGCTCGACAAGAAGGCGAAAAAGCGTCGCAAGCTGCTCTCGCTGGGCTGACGTCGCGGCGAGTCCAACGCGCCTGCACCGCCCCAAACAAAGCACTTGACCACCCGCCTGCCGCCGCCTATCTGCGGCCTCCCGAGCGGGACACCGCTTACGATCGTTGCCCGATCGTCTAAAGGTAAGACTACGGACTCTGACTCCGTCAATCGAGGTTCGAATCCTCGTCGGGCATCCACACCCCTAGGCATTTTCCGATCAAACCGCAGGGTACTGTGTGGTCCGTGCCGCGCTGCAATTGTGATGCATGCCTCGCCAAAGCCAATGGCTACACCGAAATCAGGCTCCGCACCGCCAAATCAGCTTCATGTTCACGCGCCTTGCCCAGATCATAACGGGCCTGCATCCGCATCAGGGTCTCGGCCTTCACGCCAAAGGCATGTTCAAAGCGGATGGCCATATCCGCGGACAGCGCCGCCCGCCCGTTCAACAGCGAACTGATCGACTGACGGCTGACGCCAAATGCCTCGGCCAGATCGTTGATGGAAACGCCGTGGGCCTGCACGATTTCCGTCTTGAGCCAATCACCGGGATGGATCGCAAACGAGGCATGAATCCTGATAGCCATCAGTGATAATCCTCCAAGTCTATGTTTATGAGGGCACCCTGTTCATTCATTGAAAAAGTTAGCCGCCAGTTTCGGATCACGGTCATTGCCCATGTTCCCGTGCGGTCGCCGATTAACGGGTGGAGGCCGTAATTTGGTGGAGTGGAAAGTTCATCCAGCGTGTCGGCATCAATGATGAAGGTCATCATCCTGAACAGCCGATCCACCACGTCCCCGGGCAGCCCCTTGGCCTGGCCGGTTTCGATAAACCGCCGCAAAGCCTTGTGGCGAATGCTCTCAATCTCCATCCATGGAAGGTATCACTTTACATATTCATGTCAAGCGACACTTTACATGTCGCGGAGAAAGTCATTAGCCCGCGCCCAGCCCCTACGCCGCGCTTCCATGCACGACATCCATGCCGCGCCGCCGGCGCCGCGCGGGGCGGGTCAGGGGCAGGACTTCGGACGGGTCCTTTTCCAGCCGTTCGACCGCATTGTCGACCAGCATCTGCAGACCTTCCTCGCTCAGCAGCCCGCCCCGGATCAAGCAGCGATCCTCCAGCACGCAGCGGAACGCGGAATAGAGCGTCATGTCGGGCCGGCGCGGTGCCCCCCAGAAACTGTCGAGGCTAGTGTGATGGACGATGCCGGGCACCTTGTAGACCGCATGGCCCAGCACCACGACCGGCTTGGCGCTGTTGAGCGCCAGCGTGCCCACCGTGCTGTTCACCGTCACGACGCCCAGCGACGTTTGCACGACCTGCGCAATATCCCAGTCGGAAAGATAATGAACCCGATCGCCGACGCCATAATGGACCGCCAGCTTGCGCGTCAGTCGTTCCCAGCCCACCAGCCCCGGATCCAGCGGATGGCGTTTCACCAGCAAAGCGACGCCCGATGGTGCATGTTGGGCGAAGCTCTTGATCACGAACCGCAAGGCGGCGCGCATGTCGCCAAAGGGCGAATGGACGCGGATCTGATAGTCGGAATTGAGCTGCAACGGCAGGGTGAAATAGGGCTGGTCCTTGATGGCGTCCCAAGTCGCGGCCGATCGTTCGGCCTCCCGCTTTGCCATCAGCAGCTTCCAGCACCAGGCGACCGATTCCAGGATGAAACTGTGCGGGCGGTGCGTGCGATAATAAGGAAAATAGGGCCGCATCAGCGCCGATGACAGGCCATTGCGCATCGTGTTGCGCGCCCGCGCCTGGAATGTGGAGGGCACCGGCGGCAGCGGTTCGGCCCGTTCGGGCAGGCCAGCGGCCTGATCGAGATACCATTGCGGATCGAGCGGCAGCGTCGAATTGCCGTTCACGCCATCATCCTGCAAAGTCAGGAAGTCGGGCCGGATATAGCCCTCCTCCATGCAGTGTACCCGCAATCCGCGCAGCCGCGCCATGCCGTGGGCCGACGTGTGATAAGGGCGGCAATCGCCGTAGAGGATAAGGTCGGTAACGCCGTGGTTAACGATAAAATCGTCGAAGAAGAGCGGCCAGTTGCGGAAGGTGCCGCGATAGTCCGCTGCTTCACCCGGCCAGTCGACCTTGTCGCCGCCGTTGATGTTGATGCGCAAGGCGCGATGCCCCCGCGCCCGCAAGGCGTCGGCCAGCATCGCGAAATAGGGTCCGTGCGGTCCCTGCAGGAAGAGAAAGGTCTTAACCTGCGGATCAGCCATGAAAAAACTCTGCGGCCAAAGTCATAAATCTGCGCAACTTCCCCTGCATGGCCCGCACCCTGATAAGCCAAGTGACAGGCGGCGTCGACCCATTGGCTAAACGCTCCACCATCACTTCAGGCCCACAGGGCAATCCGGTCATCGGATCGAGATAGCGGGGATAGAGAATGAGGGCGCCAGCGACAAGTTCATCAACGCTGAGTTGTCGCCCGCGCCGGGGGCTTGGCTCTGCCAGATCGCGCGTCAGGCCCCAGCCGGCGTAGAAGGGCATGCCGTGCACGGTCACGGCGCACCCCCGGATCAGCGCCTCGAACCCGGTGAGCGAGGAAAGCACATGCACCGCGTCGACGGCCTGCACCAGGTCCATCAGCGATCCGCCGCTGTCGACCGCATCCGCATGGGCCAGCGCCACGGCATCGGTCAGATGCCCCTTGCGATGCCCCGCCTGCACGTCGGGATGCGGGCGATAGAGGATGAAGGCATCGGGTTCGGCGCGCCGCACGCGCTTCAAAAAATCGAGATTGCCCGCCACCCCTGCGCCGCCCAGCCGCACCGACAGGTCATCGTCGACCTGGCCGACCGCCAAGACCGTGCGCCGCCCCTGTGGCAAGGCGGGAAAATCACCGCCCTGCGCCCCATATTTGGTGACGCCCGACGCGCAGATGCGCGCCCGCAGCCGCGCCGCCCGCTCGACCAGCGCGGGCGGAAAGTCGTGGTTCGCGAGCAGCGTCTCCAAATCGTTGGCCTGGAGCGCATTATAATAAATGCCGCTGCGATCGACGACCACGGAGCCGGGTGGATAAAGCGCTGCCCCCAGCCCGCGCGAGCGCAGGAAACCATCCTCCACCCGCGCGATCGGCACGCCATCGGCCTCTGCCCGCGCGACGATGGCGGCGGGCACCCGCGAAGGCCAGACCGCCAGCGCGCCGCCCTCCCGCCGCGCCTTGCGCAGGCCCTTGCGCGCCGACAGGAAGGGCGGCGACCGCTCGCCATCCCACAAAAAGGCGTGGATCGCCTCGCGCTTCCAGAAGGCCATGCCGCTGGCCGCTGACAGGCCGCGATTGCCGTCCAGATGCCGCCGCCAGTCGGCCAATTGCGCGATCGCCTGCGACACACTGATCGGCGCGCCGGAAAACGGGTCGCGATATTGCGCTGCGGTCAATCGGGCGCGCAGCAAAGCGTGCAGCCGCGCTGGCTCTACCGCCACCCCGTCCGCTCCGATCACCGGTACGCCCAGCAACCCGGCGATCAGCGCCCAGTCATCCTCCGCATCGGCATGGACCGCCTGCGCGCCTTCGATCAGATGCCATGGGTCGCAGTCGGCGGGTAGCATGCGTCCCGCCACCTGGGCCGCGCCCTTGCCGGGCAACAGGCCGATCTGATCCGGCTCCAGCTGAGCAGAAACCCGCGCGTCGATCGGCATGCCCACCCGCATCAGCCGCCGCACCGGGTCAGGCCGCGCGCCCCAGAAGCAACCGCCCACACGCGCGGCGCGAAGCTGATCCAGCGCCGCGTCGGTCACGTCATGCGCGGCCCGTCCATCGGCAGGCACGGCGACGGCGGCAACCGCCGGGTCGACACCGGGAAAGGGCGGGGAGCGGAGAAACGGGGTCATGCGCGCTGACAGGCCGAGGGCGGCCATCCGTCCCATATCAGTCCCACAGCGCCCCGCATCGTCATACTCCCCCTTGGGCAGCGCCAGCGCAAAGGTCAAGGAACAGAGGCTGTTACTTCCTCGATCAGGTCTGTCACTATGTCGAAATAGTCACGCCATGTCGGCGCGCGCCAGACGCTGATGCGCGCCTGCTGCGCCGCGCGCTCGGGCGAATCCGCCTGCGCATAGGCGCAGATTGCCCGCATCCAGCCCAATCCGTCCAGCGGGTCGAGATAATCCGGCGCATCGCCACCCACTTCGCGATGAGCGATGATGTCGCTGCAAATGACCGGCACACCCGACGCCAGAGCCTCGACCACGGGCATGCCGAAGCCTTCGGCAAAGGACGGCATCAGCATCGCGCGGGCGTTGGCGACCAACGCCTGCATCCGGTTGTCGGACACTTCGCCCGCCTCGATCACATGGCCGCGCAAAATGTCGGCGCGTTCCAATATGTCGATGACATTCTCATTTTCCCAGCCACGCCGGCCGACCAGCACCAGCACCGGCGCGGCGTCGCCCATGTCCTCCACCAGTCGCCGCCAGATGGTGAGCAGCAGCAGATGGTTCTTTCGCGGCTCGATCGTCGAGATATAGACGAAATAGGGCCGCCTGGGCAGCGACTCGTCGCGCGCGCCGAATATGTCGGGCGCGTCCGCGCCGAAATGCGCCACCCGCACCACCCGGCCGTCCAGCCCGGCGCCCAGATGCGGCGCCAGCGCGTCGATCGTCGCCTGGCTGTTGCCGATGATGCCGGTGGCATAGCGGTCGATCGTGCGCACGCGCCGACGATGCTCCTCGGCTCCCTGCGGCCGGGCATATTCAGGATGGCTCAAGGGGATGACGTCATGCACCAGCGTCACCAGCCGGGCGCCCTCCGCGCGCAAGATCGCGCCAACTTGGGCCGCATCGTCAAGATGGTGCGGCGATACCTGCAAATAGAGGCGCGGCCCCTTCGCCTTGGGCACCGGGCGCGGCCGGGTCGCGAACATATGGCGGATGACCGCCGCCTTGCCCTCGCCGCCCGCGTCGCTGCGGGCATTGCGCCATTTGGCCGCGGTGAACGCCAGGAACTGGCGCACCGCCGCATTGCTCAGCCGCCCATAATAGCCGCCGGCAGGATGCACCGCGGCAAAGGACAAGCGGTGGGGCATCCGCTCCAGCAATTCGCGGGCATAGACATATTCGACGCGGTCGATCCCGGTCGGCGCGGGGTGAAAGGCGCGCGACAGCAATCGCGACACGTCCAGCACCACTTCACTGTCGCCGCGCGCGCCGCCGAAGCGCGGGCTGGCCCGCTTGGTGCGCAGCGCCAGCCGCGCGCCGGGGGCATTGAAGGGACGCAGCGCCATCGGCTCAGCGTCCGCCGTTCGGATCAGACAGGCAGGCGATCGGCATCAGAATTGCGCGCGTATCTCTTGCGCCAGCGCTTCGAGCGCGTCGGGATCGGCCTTGCCACCCGCGCCATGGGCGGCGAACCCCTTGGGGTCGCCCTCCCAGCGCGGCAGGATGTGGACGTGCAGATGGAAAATGGTCTGCCCGGCCGGCGCGCCATTGAACTGGGCGATCTGGATGCCGTCGGGGTTCAGCACCTTGCGAATGGCGGTGGCGACCTTCTTCGTCGTCGCCATCACCTGGGCCAGCGCCTCGTCCTCCATGTCCAGCAGGTTGCGCGCCTTCGACCATTTGGAAATGACCAGCGCATGGCCCCGCGTCTGCGGCATGATGTCGAGGAAAGACAGCGTGTCGGCATCCTCATACAGCGTGGTCGACGGTATCTTACCCTGCAAAATCAGGGCGAAGATATTGGCGTCGTCATAGGTGCCGTCGAGGCTCATGGATTGCCCTTAGCTGATATAATGGGCGCTCGTCTTAGCAGCGACTTCCTCCGCCGTCACGCCCGGCGCCAGTTCAATGAGCTTGAACGGGCTGTCATGATCGGGCCGCTGGAACACCGCCAGGTCGGTGACGATCATGTCAACGACATTGGTGCCGGTCAGCGGCAGGGTGCAGGCCGGGATGAACTTGGGATCGCCGTTCTTCGACGTGTGCTCCATCACGACGATGATCTTCTTGACGCCCGCGACCAGGTCCATCGCGCCGCCCATGCCCTTGATCATCTTGCCGGGGATCATCCAGTTGGCGATGTCGCCATTTTCCGCGACCTCCATCGCGCCCAGCACGGTAAGGTCGATATGCCCGCCCCGGATCATCGCGAAACTGTCGGCGCTGGAAAAATAGACCGACTGCGGCAGCTCGCTGATCGTCTGCTTGCCCGCATTGATCAGGTCGGCATCCTCATCGCCCTCGAACGGGAAGGGGCCGATGCCCAGCATTCCGTTTTCCGACTGGAGCGTCACTTCCACGCCCGCAGGGATATGATTCGCCACCAGCGTCGGAATACCGATGCCAAGGTTCACGTAGAAACCGTCCTTGAGTTCCTTCGCCGCGCGCGCGGCCATCTCGTCACGAGTCCAGGGCATCATTGCTCTCCCTTGGCGGGCGGGGCCCACCTCTTGTCCATCGGAAATATGTCGTCGAACCCGCCTTTGAGGCCGCTGCCATAGACGGGATTGGGCATGACGAACCAGCCATTGCCCCACATGCCGGCGATCGGCAGGGTCATGGTCGCGGCGCGGCGCGCGGTCACGGACTGCCCCGCATTGAACAGGTCGGAGAAATCGCCCAGCTGGTCGCCGCCCATGGCGATGACGCAATATCTGGCGGCGATCGTCGCGCGGCGGCCATCCTTGCGTGATCCCATGGCGTCGTCACCGCTCAGGTACAGCGTCTCGCCATGCACCGCCTCGCCCAGCCCGGCCGCGCGGATCGCGCGCGCGGTCGCATCGGCATTGGCGGCCGACCGGTTGGTGTTGAAGATCACGGTCACGCCCATCTTGCGCAGCGCGGCCAGCACATGGTCCGCGCCCGGAACCGGCGCGACCGCGCCCTCCCCGGTCTTTTCCCACGCATCCCAGTCGGCGGCGTTGTAGCCCTTGCCGCTCGTCGCATCATGATATTCATAGCCGATGTTGAGCAGCACCGTTTCATCGACGTCGAATACCGCCGCCAGTGGCTTGTCGCCGCAGGGCACGAATGTGGGCGCGTCCAGGCTCGCGCCCTGCGCCAGCACCACGCTATCGGCCGGGCGCGCCTTCATCTTGCTCGCGACATAACCCAGCAGCCCATGCCAGGCCTGCACCGACAGCGCCGCGCCCTCGCCCGACCCGTAGAGATATTGCATCCCAGCGGGCGGATTGGCGGGTGCTGCGCCCGTTACGGCCGGAGGCGTCGTCGTCGCACAAGCCGCCAAGGGCCCCAGCAGTAATATTGCGCTCCTGCGAAGGCAGGAGCCCAGAGCGCCAAGGCGCGTCGCTCGACCCTGGGCTCCTGCCTTCGCAGGGGCACTAGCAGCAGCCATCTCGCGAAACATCACGCCGCTTCCCGCTGCCTCACGGTGCGGAACTCGATCTTCTTGTCATAGGGCGCGCCCACGATCATGCGCTTGACATAGATGCCGGGCAGATGGATCGCGTCGGGGTCCAGGCTGCCGGTCGGCACCACTTCCTCGACCTCCGCGATGCAGATTTTCGCGGCCGTCGCCATGGGCTGGTTGAAGTTGCGCGCGGTCTTGCGGAACATGAGGTTGCCGCTCTCGTCGGCCTTCCACCCCTTGACGATCGCGATGTCGGCGAAGATGCCGCGCTCCAATATATAGTCCTGGCCGTCGAAATTCTTGACTTCCTTTCCCTCGGCCACCTGGGTTCCGACGCCGGTCTTGGTGTAGAAGCCCGGAATTCCCGCGCCGCCGGCGCGGCAGCGTTCGGCCAGCGTCCCCTGCGGGCAGAATTCGACCTCCAGTTCGCCGGCCAGAAACTGCCGTTCGAATTCCTTATTCTCCCCGACATAGGAGGAGATCATCTTCTTCACCTGGCGCGTGCGCAGCAGCTTGCCCAGCCCTTCGCCGTCGATGCCGGCATTGTTGGACGCGATGGTCAGATCCTTGACCCCGGAATCGCGGATGGCGTCGATCAGCCGTTCGGGGATGCCACACAGGCCAAAACCGCCCGCGCAAATCTGCATCCCGTCGAACAGCAATCCGTCCAGCGCAGCCGCAGCATCGGGGTAGAGCTTCTTCACCATGGGCGCTTTCTCCTAATATATGACCCAAGGGTCTAGGCGGCCGGAAGGATCAATACCAATGATTTGTTTTTTCCGATAAGCCAAAATAATGGCTATCAATCGCATCGCTTTCTATCATCTCGAAACGCTGCTGTGGATCGCGCGGCTGGGCACTTTCGCGGCGGCTGCGGCGCGGCTCAACACGACGCAGCCCGCCATTTCCGCGCGCGTGCGCGAACTGGAAGGCCATCTGGGCACCGCCCTCTTCCGCCGCGAAGGGCGCGCCATGGCGCTGACGCCAGCGGGCCGCGAACTGGTGCGCGAAAGCGAACCGCTCTGGGCGCGGTTCCAGACCGTGCTCACCGGATGCAGCGACATTGGCGGCGCGCGCGGGGTCGTGCGCGTGGGATCGGGGGAGATCGCGGCGGCCATCTGCCTGCCCTCCTTCGTTACCGCGCTGGGCCGCGACCTGCCCAATGTCACGCTGGAAATCGACATCGCGCTGACCGTCGACCTGATCCAGCAACTGGCGTCGGGGCAGGCCGACATGATCTTCGGCGCGGGTCCGGTCGCCCACCCCTTGCTGCGCTCGACCCCGATCGGCGGCGTCGACCTGCTCTGGCTCGCCAGCCCCGCCATCGCCAGCGCGCCGCCGTCGCGCCCGCCGCTCTGGTCGCTCTCCAGCGCCTCGCCGCTCTATCACATCGTCAAGGATGCGCTGGCCCACTCCCCGCTAGCCGCCAGCCCGGTCAACCTGTGCAACAATGTGCGCACGATGATCGATATCGTCACGCGCGGTGGCGGCGTCGGCGCCTTTCCCGAAGCGATGGTGCGCGCCCATCTGCACGATGGCCGGCTCGCCAGACTGCCCGACATGCCGCCCCTGCCGCAAATCGCCTTTCACGTCGCGGTGCGCGCGGCCGAAAGCGATCCGCTGGTCCTGGCAATCTTCGGCCGGGCGAGCGACTTGCGGCTCTAGATGAGGCCCGCGAGCGGACTGGACGGGTCGGCATACATCCGCTTGCCCATGCGTCCGGCGCGATAGGCCATGCGTCCGGCTTCGACTCCCGCCTTCATCGCGGCGGCCATCAGCACCGGGTCCTTGGCTTCGGCGATGGCGGTGTTCATGAGGACGCCGGTGCAGCCCAGCTCCATCGCCTGCGCGGCTTCCGAAGCGGTGCCCACGCCCGCATCGACCAGCACGGGCAGCTTGGTGCCCTCCACGATCAGGCGGATCGTGACCTTGTTCTGGATGCCAAGGCCACTGCCGATCGGCGCGCCCAGCGGCATGATCGCGACCGCGCCCGCATCCTCCAGCCGCTTGGCCGCAATGGGATCATCGACGCAATAGACCATCGGCTTGAAGCCTTCCTTGGCCAGCACTTCGGTCGCGCGCAGCGTTTCGACCATGTCCGGGTAAAGCGTGCGCGCTTCGCCCAGCACCTCCAGCTTGACGAGGTCCCATCCCCCCGCCTCGCGCGCCAGGCGCAGGGTGCGGATCGCTTCCTCGCCGGTGAAGCAGCCGGCAGTATTGGGCAGATAGGTAATCTTCTTGGGGTCGATATAGTCGGTCAGCATCGGCGCTTTGGGATCGGACACGTTGACGCGGCGCACCGCCACCGTCACGATTTCCGCGCCCGACGCCGCCAGCGCTGCCGCATTCTGCTCGAAATTCTTATATTTGCCCGTGCCCACGATAAGGCGCGACCGGAACGTCTTGCCCGCGACGGTCCAGCTGTCGTCAACGGTCACATCGCCGCCGCCGACGAAATGCACGATTTCCAGTTCGTCCCCATCCTCAACCTTCACCTGCCCCAGCGTCGATCGCGGCACCACCTCCAGATTGCGCTCCACCGCCACCTTTTCGGGCGTGAAGCCCAGTTCGCTCGCCAGTTCAGCCAGGGTCAGCCCCTCGCGAACGCGGCGATGTTCGCCATTGATGCGGATGGAAATGGTGCCGTCTATGCTCACTATGCTGTCCCGATTGGCAAAGTGTCTCGACGCGGCGAGACAGGAAGGGCTATGGATTGCCCCGCATATAGGGGCGGCCCTGCCTCCGCCGCAACATCTGAAACAGGGGACCGGACGTGGCCGACGCGCGCAAAATCTATGTGCTCAATGGACCCAATCTCAACATGCTCGGCACGCGCGAGCCGGAAATCTACGGCTATGACACGCTCGACGACATTGCCGAACGCATGGAGGACGCGGCCAATCGCGCCCATGTCGAGATTGATTTCCGCCAGTCCAATCATGAGGGCCATCTGGTCGACTGGTTGCAGGAAGCCCATGCGGAAGGGGCGCATGCCGTCATCATCAACCCCGGCGCCTATACCCACACGTCCATCGCCCTGCATGACGCGATCAAGGGCATCAGCGTGCCGGTCATCGAAATTCACCTGTCCAACCCCCATGCGCGCGAACCCTTCCGCCACAAAAGCTATGTCGGCATGGCGGCGAAGGGCACGATCGCGGGCTTTGGCCCCATGTCCTACATGCTGGCGCTGGAAGCCGCGCTGGAATTATGATCCGACGCACGAAAGTTGCGCTTTGCCGGAAATACGCATAGGCGCTGGCGCCAGAAACCATATCAACCTGCCAGGGATTTTACATGACCGATAAACAGGAAAAGGGCGCAATGCAGGTCGACGTTCAGCTGGTGCGGGACCTTGCCGCCCTGCTCGATGACACCAACCTCACCGAAATCGAGGTGGAGGATGGCGACCGCAAGATCCGCGTCGCGCGCAAGGCCGGCGGCGCGCCCGCCGCTGTCTATGCGCCCGCGCCTGCCGCCCCGGCGGCCGCTGCGCCTGCTCCGGCTGCCGCGCCGGCTGCGCCCGCCGCCGCGCCCGAAGGCGCGCTGCCGCCCGGCACGCTGGTCAAATCGCCGATCGTGGGCACCGCCTATCTGTCCGCCGAACCGGGCGCCGCGCCCTTCGCCCGCGTGGGATCGCAGGTGCAGGCCGGCGACACCGTGCTGATCGTCGAAGCGATGAAGGTCATGAACGCCATCGCCGCGCCCGTGTCCGGCACGGTCAAGACGGTGCTGGTCGATAATGGCCAGCCGGTCGAATATGACCAGCCGCTGATCGTGATCGAATAAGGCGCGCGACGATCATGGGCATTGAAAAGCTGCTGATCGCCAATCGCGGCGAGATCGCGCTCCGCATCCACCGCGCCTGCCATGAAATGGGCATCAGGACGGTCGCGGTTCATTCGACCGCCGACGCCGACGCCATGCATGTGCGCCTGGCCGACGAGGCGATCTGCATCGGTCCGCCGGCGGCCAAGGACAGCTATCTGAACGTCGCGGCGATCATTTCGGCGGCGGAAATTTCGGGCGCGGACGCAATCCATCCAGGCTATGGTTTCCTTTCCGAAAACGCCAAGTTCGCCGAGATCGTCGAGGCGCATGGCATCGCCTTCGTCGGGCCGAAGCCCGAACATATCCGCACCATGGGCGACAAGATCGAGGCGAAGCGCACCGCCGGCGCGCTCGGCCTGCCGCTCGTCCCCGGCTCCGACGGCGCGGTCAGCGACCTGGAGGAAGCCAAGGCTATCGCGGAGACGGCGGGCTATCCCGTCATCATCAAGGCGGCTTCGGGCGGCGGCGGTCGGGGCATGAAGGTCTGCACCTCGCCCGACCAGCTTGAGACGCTGATGCAGCAGGCGGGCAGCGAGGCAAAGGCAGCCTTTGGCGACGCCACCGTCTATATCGAAAAATATCTCGGCAATCCGCGCCACATCGAAATCCAGGTGTTCGGCGACGGAAATGGCAACGCCATCCATCTGGGCGAGCGCGACTGCTCGCTCCAGCGCCGCCACCAGAAGGTGCTGGAGGAAGCGCCCTCGCCCGTCCTGTCGTCGGCCGAGCGCGAACGCATCGGCAGCACCTGCGCGAAGGCGATGGCCGACATGGGCTATCGCGGCGCGGGCACAATCGAGTTCCTGTGGGAAAATGGCGAATTCTACTTCATCGAGATGAACACCCGGCTTCAGGTGGAACATCCAGTGACGGAGATGATTACCGGCCTCGACCTGGTGCGCGAACAGATCCGCGTCGCGGAGGGCAAACCGCTGTCGGTGCGCCAGGAGGACATCCGCTTTACCGGCCATGCGATCGAATGCCGCATCAACGCCGAAGACCCCAAGACATTCGCGCCCTCGCCCGGCACCGTCACCAGCTATCATGTCCCGGGCGGCATGCATGTCCGCGTCGATAGCGGCCTGTATCAGGGCTATAAGGTGCCGCCTTATTATGACTCCATGATCGGCAAGCTGATCGTCTATGGCCGCACCCGCGAGGGCGCGATCATGCGCCTGCGCCGCGCACTGGAGGAATATGTGATCGAAGGGATGAAGACCACCATCCCGCTGCATCAGGCGCTGCTGACCGATCCCGACTTCCTCAACGGCGACTATACGATCAAGTGGCTGGAAGAGTGGCTGGCGCGGGAAGACGCGGCATGAAGGCGACGATCTGGCACAATCCCAAATGCGGCACGTCGCGCAAGACGCTCGCCATCCTGGAAGAAACGCCGGGTGTCGACGTCGAGGTAATCGAATATCTGAAAGTCCCCTATAGCCGCGACAAGCTGGCGCAGCTGATCGCGGACGCCGGCATGACGCCCGCCGACGCGATCCGCACCATGGGAACCGATGCACAGGAACGGGGGTTGGCGGATATGGACGCCGACGCGATCCTCGATGCGATGGCGGCCAACCCTGCCTATGTAAATCGGCCCTTCGTCGAAACCGACAAGGGCGTGCGCTTCTGCCGGCCGCAGGACAAGGTGCGCGAAATTCTCTAGGCGGCACGCGGGACGAGGCACGGCATCATGGCGCAGGATGGTTCGACGATCGACGATGATGCGCCGGTGCCGGGCGTCGCCCCCTATGACGGGCCGGCGGGCGGCTGGGGTGCGCTGCGCGCCGTGGCACTGGCGATCAAGGACCAGATGGGCGCCAGCGCCGACACCCGCGCCTTGCTTCAGATGAACCAGCCGGACGGTTTCGACTGTCCGGGATGCGCCTGGCCCGACCCGCGCCACACATCCTCCTTCGAATTTTGCGAAAATGGCGCGAAGGCCGTCACCTGGGAAGCGACGCCCAAGCGCGTCGACCCGGACTTTTTCGCCAGCCACAGTCTATCGGACCTGTGGGACTGGAGCGATCACCAGCTGGAGGATGCCGGCCGCCTCACCCACCCGCTGCGCTATGATCCGGCAACCGACCATTATGTCCCGATCGGCTGGGACGAGGCGATGGCGCGGATCGGCGCCAGCCTCAACGCGCTCGACCATGCCGACAGGGCAGAATTCTACTGTTCGGGCCGCGCCTCCAACGAAGCGGCCTTTCTCTATCAGCTGTTCGCCCGCGCCTTTGGCACCAACAATTTCCCCGATTGTTCGAATATGTGCCATGAGGCGACCAGCGTCGGCCTCGCCAGGTCGATCGGCCTTGGCAAGGGGTCGGTGACGCTGGAGGATTTCGACCATGCCGATGCGATCTTCTGCATCGGCCATAATCCGGGCACCAATCACCCGCGCATGCTGTCGACGCTGGCCGCGGCGGCCAGGCGCGGCGCGCCGATCATCGTCGCCAATCCGATGCGCGAACGGGGCCTGGAACGCTTCAAGTCGCCCCAGCATCCGACCGAAATGCTGACGCCCGGCGCGACGCAACTAGCCTCGGCCTATCATCAGGTGAAGGTTGGCGGCGACCTGCCGATGTTACAGGGGATCATGAAGGCATTGTTCGCCGCCGATGCCGCCGATCTCGCCGCCGATGGTGCGGGCCTGATCGACCGCGCCTTCATCGCCGAGCATACGGTCGGCTATGAAGCCCTGCGCGCGGAAGTGGAAGCGCAGGACTGGGCCGTGCTGGAACAGGGCAGCGGCCTCACCCGCGCGGCGATGGAAAGCATGGCGCAGGTCTATGCCAAGGCCCGCAATGTCATCATCTGCTATGGCATGGGCATCACCCAGCATCGCCACGGCACGCAAAATGTGCAGCAGATCGCCAATCTGCTGCTGCTGCGCGGCAATTTCGGGCGTCCGGGTGCGGGCATCTGCCCCTTGCGGGGCCACAGCAATGTGCAGGGCGATCGCACCGTGGGCATCACCGAAGCGCCCGGCGAAGCGATGCTGGCGCGGCTGGACGCCCATTTCGGCATCACCAGCCCGCGCAAACATGGCCATAATGCCGTCGACGCGCTGGCGGCGATGGTGTCGGGCGAAGCGCGCGCGCTCATCGCGCTGGGCGGCAATCTCGCCGTCGCCATGCCCGATCCGCAGGCCTGTTTCGCCGCCTTCCGTAAGCTTGACCTCGCCGTTCATATCCTCACCAAGTTCAACCGTTCCTGCCTGCTCCCCGCGCGCGAAACCATCATCCTGCCCTGCCTTGGCCGCACCGAACTCGACATGCAGGCGACCGGCCCGCAATGGGTGACGGTGGAAGACAGCATGTCGATGGTCCACGCCTCGCGCGGGCGGCTGAAGCCGGCATCGGACGATCTGAAATCCGAACCCGCCATCGTCGCCGCCATGGCGAAGGCGACGTTGCCCGGCAGCCCGATCGACTGGGATGGCCTGGCCGCCGATTATGACCGTATCCGCGACGGGATCGCGGCGGTCTATCCCGACTTTCATGATTTCAACCGGCGCGTCCGCGCGCCCGGCGGCTTTCGCCTGACCGTCGGCCCGTCGCAGCGCCACTGGCCAACGCCCGATGGCAAGGCGCATTTCCTGCCCGCAGGGGACGCTTCTGCGCCCGAAGAGCGGCTGATGCTGGCGACCGTCCGCAGCCACGACCAATATAACACCACCATCTATGGCCTCAATGACCGTTATCGCGGCATCACCGGCCGGCGCGACATCCTGTTCATGAACGCCGCCGACATGGAGCGGCTGGGCATCGCCCATGGCGACCGCGTCGATGTGGTGGCCGCGCCCGACCGCATCTTGCGGGGCCAGACCGCGATCCATCACGACATCGCCGCCGGCTCTGTCGCAGCCTATTATCCCGAAGCCAATGGCCTGTTGCCGCTCGACGCGCATGACCGGCAAAGCGGTACGCCCGCCTACAAGACCATACCTGTCGACATTCGCCCGGCAGCGTAACGATCATGGCAAATTGCGGCTTGCTTTGCCGCCGGGAGGCCCTAGCTTTCCCGCCATGGCAAAGGGCAGCACGCAGAAAACGGCATCGGCGACAATCGCGGTCTACAGCCTGAAGGGCGGGGTGGGGAAGACCACCATGTCCGTCAACCTCGCCTGGGCATCGGCCTGCATTTCCCGGCGGCGCACCTTGCTGTGGGATCTCGACCCGCAGGCCGCGTCCAGCTGGCTCCTGTCGACCGACCAGACCAGCCGCGACGCGGCGCAGGCGATCTTCAGCAAGGATGTGGAGGTTAAAAAGCTGATCCAGCCGTCCACCGTGCCAGCGCTGGACCTGATCGCCGCCGACACCTCGCTGCGCGGCCTCGATCATCTGTTCCGCGAAATGGACAAGAAGAAGCGGCTGGCCAAGCTGATCGAAAGCCTCAGCCGCGACTATGACCGCATCATTCTCGATTGCCCGCCGGGCCTTACCGAAACCAGCGAACAGGTGCTGCGCGCCGCCGACCTCATCGTCATTCCGGTCATCCCCTCACCCCTTTCGCAACGGGCGATGGGCGAAGTCGCGCGCTATCTGGTCCAGCGTGGCGGCGCCCATGCGCCGATCCTGCCGGTCTATTCGATGGTGGATCGCCGCCGCAGCCTGCATCGCGCCGCGCTGGAAAGCCAGACCGGCTGGCCCGCCATTCCCATGGCCAGCACGATCGAGCAGATGACCGTGCGCCGCAAGCCGCTGGGCGCCTTCGCGCCAGCGTCGCCCTCAGCGCAGGCCTTCGCGTCGCTCTGGACGCAGGTCGAACGGCAATTGAGCGGGCGCTAAGGCCCGCCCCCGCCCCCCACCCGTCGCGTCAGGCGGCGATGTCGTAGGGCCGAATTTCGCCCGTCAGATACAGGTTGCGCGCCTTCGACCGGCTGAGCTTCCCCGATGACGTGCGCGGCAAGGTGCGCGGCGGCACTAGTTCGACGACGCAGTTCATGCCGGTGATCGCCCGCACCCGCTCGCGGATCTGGTCGCGCAGGCGCGATCTTTCCTCATTGTCGGACGTGCGGCAATGGACCAGCACGGCGGGCGCTTCCTCGCCGCCCGGCGTCGTGATCGCAAAGGCGGCGATATCGCCCTGCTTGAACCCAGGCAGTTGCTCCACCGCCCATTCAATATCCTGCGGCCAGTGATTCTTGCCGTTGATGATGATCATGTCCTTGGCGCGGCCGACGATGTAGAGATAGCCGTCCGACAAATAGCCCATGTCGCCCGTGTCGAGCCAGCCGTCGGCCATACAGGCCGCGGTCGCCGCCTCGTCCCGGAAATAGCCGACCATCAGCGAAGGGCCGGTGGTCCACACCTTGCCGATCTGCCGCTCGGCCATCAGGCCGCCATCCTCGTCGCGGATTTCCACGACCATGTCCTTGGCGGGCTTGCCGCAATTGACGATGGAGCGGAAACGCTGCGGGCGGCCTTCGGGCGCGGCGCCGCCCGACAGGTCGGTTTCCTCGACCAGTTCGACGATGATGCCCTCGCCCGGCGGCATGATCGTGACGGCCAAGGTCGCTTCGGCCAGGCCATAGCTCGGCAGGAAGGCGCTGGGGCTGAACCCCGCATCGGCAAAGGCGTCGACGAAGCTCTGCATCACGTCGGGGCGGATCATGTCCGCGCCATTGCCCGCCAGCCGCCAGCGCGACAGGTCGAACCGATCGGCCGCCTTCGTCTGGCTCGACATGCGCCGCGCGCAAATGTCATAGCCGAATGTCGGCGAATAGCTGATCGACGTGCCCTCATTGCGGCTGATCAGATCCAGCCAGGCGAGCGGGCGACGCGCGAAATCCTCGGTCTTCATATAATCGGTCGACACCTGGTTGGCGACGACCGACAGGAAGCAGCCGACCAGCCCCATGTCATGATACCAGGGCAGCCAGCTGATGCAGCGGTCGCTGTCCTGCAACGCCATGCCATGGCTGTGCGCCGACAGGTTGCTCAGCAACGCATGATGCGTCACCGCGACGCCATGGGGGAAGCGGGTCGACCCGCTGGAATATTGCAGATAGGCGATCTCTTGCGGCTGCGCCTGCGGCAAGTCGCACGGCACCGCGTCGCGCGCGATGAAATCCTCGAACGCGATGCTCTCGACCGACTTTTGCCGGCCCGATTCCCCCGCCATTTCCTCCAGTTCCTTGGGGAACAGGAACAGCATCGGGTCGCAGCTGGTCAGCTGGACGTTGAGCTGGTCGATATAGCTTTCCTTGCCGCCAAAGCTGGTCGGCAGCGGCAGCGGCACCGGCCAGGCGCCGGCATAGACGATGCCGAAGAAGAGCATCGCGAAATCCGCCCCGGTTTCCGCCACCAACGCCACCCGGTCCTGCGGTTTGACGCCATGGGCGATCAACCGGTGGGCGCAGGCGATGGCGTCGGCGCGCAGTTCGCTGAACGGATAGGGGCGCGCCAGATTGCCGCGCGCGTCGTGGAAATTCAGGCCCCGCTTGCCCTGCGCCGCATAGTCCAGCGCCTCGCCCAGCGTCCCGAAATCGGAGAAGCGGCGCGGCAGATCATCAGTGGTCGGCGTCGGTGCCATCATCTCTTGCGAACCCGTCATATTGGTTTCACCCAATGTCATAAAATTTGTCAAAGGGCCGCCGCTAGCAGCTTTGGCGGCCCCATGCACCGGATAGTTGCATTCCAGCCTGGCTTTCTAGCCCACAAGGCGCGGTAAAATTCCGGCCCGACTGTGGCATAAACATGGCGCATCGGCCATGCTGGCGCGATATGACCGGCAAACGCCCCCCTCCGCCGCTCGATGAGGATGCGCTGCGCGACCTGGCGCTGCGCCATGTGGCGCGCTTCGCGACCAGCCGGGGCAAGCTGCTCGCCTATCTCAACCGCAAGCTGCGCGAACGCGGCTGGGCGGGCGAGCGCCCCGCCGACCCGCAGGCGCTGGTCGAACGCTTCGCCGACCTCAACTATATCGACGACGCCGCCTATGCCGTCATGAAAAGCGCGTCGCTCGTCCGGCGCGGCTATGGCGCGCGCCGCGTGGGCGAGGCGCTGCGCGCCGCCGGCATAGCGGAGGAAGACCGGGAGCAGGCCGATGCGCAGACCACCCGTGACGCCTGGGCTGCGGCCGATCGCTTCGCCCGCCGCAAGCGTATCGGCCCCTATGCGACCGCCCCGCTCGACCCCAAGCAGCGCGAAAAGGCGATCGCCGCCTTCCTGCGCGCTGGCCACGCCTATGCGCTGGCGCGCCGCTGGGTCGATGCCGCCCCCGGCGAAGTGATGGAGGAGGAGGAATAGGCTTCCTCCCGGCGTTTCAGGCCAGGGCCGGAAACCCGCCTTGCCTCTCTCGCTTCAGCCCCCTTCCAATGTAGGATTTTCTCTGATCTACCCTGATCGATGAAGCCCTGCCCGCCCCGTCTGACCAGCCCATCGCACGCGTGTGCGCCCGCGCAGCCCCCGGTCGCGTCGCTGTCGCTTCATGGTCGCTTCGCAGGCGCTTCGTGGTCGCTTGACGCCCGACGACGGTGTGAACTTCGCTCCGCCGGAGGCCGGGCGGATTCAGGCGTCGCCCTTGCGCGTCTTCGCCCGCCGCGCGAAGATGTTGAGCACCTCCACCAGCGTCGAAAAGGCCATGGCGGCGTAGATATAGCCCTTGGGCACATGCACGCCAAAGCCGTCTGCGATCAGCACCGCGCCGATCATCAGCAGGAAGCCGAGCGCCAGCATGACGACGGTCGGATTGCGCGCGATGAAATTGGCCAGCGGATCGGCCGCGATCAGCATCACCGTCACCGCCACGATCACGGCGATATACATGACCGCCAGATTGTCTGTCATGCCCACCGCCGTCAGGATCGAATCCAGCGAAAAGATCATGTCCAGCAGGATGATCTGCACGATGGCGCTGCCGAAGCTCATCGTGGCCACGCTTTTCTTGTCCAGCACATCGTCGCCGCCATGCGGGTCGACATTATGGTGGATTTCCTTGGTCGCTTTCCAGATCAGGAACAGGCCGCCGGCAATCAGGATCATGTCGCGCCAGGAAAATTGCGTCTCGAATGTCGGCGCGCCATGGCTGTCGAGCGGTCCGCGCCAGCCAAGGTCGAACACCGGCGCCGTCAAGCCGACGATCCACGCGATCATCGACAGCAGCACCAATCGCATCGCCAGCGCCAGCCCGATGCCGATGCGCCGCGCCTTGGGCCGCTGCGCCTCCGGCAGCTTGTTGGTCAGGATGGAAATGAAGACCAGATTGTCGATCCCCAGCACCACCTCCATCACCACCAGCGCAATCAATGCGGCCAGCGCGGTGGGATCGGTAAAGGCGGTGACGAGACTGTCCATGATGCTCCCCTGATTATCCGACCACGCCCATGTTTCGGATCGGCAACGTATCGAAACGGCGATGACGCTCTATCGTTCCTCTGTTGCTGCTTGATGCCGCAACGCCGACTTTATAAGGCTGGCGCATCATTGTCCGGGGGGATTTTTCCATGCGTTTCATGTTCATGCTGGGGGGCCTTGGCGTCGCCCTCGCCTTGCCTGTCCAGGCACGGGCCGAAGTCTTCGAGATGGACGGCCATTTCCCGGCCCCCTTCCGCGATGTCAGCCTGGCGCGCAGCATCGGCGTCGACCGGATCGGCGGGCGAGACGGCATGGCCCTGTCGCTCGCGCTGGAGCAATTGCTCAGCCGACGCGGCCCGGATGGCCGCCCCCATTTCGACCTTATCGCCCTGTCGCGCAACGGGCCGGACGCCGACGCCATCGTCAGCGGCATGGCGGACGCCACCATCCGCAAGAGCGACGTCAAGCGCACGGTCGAGGAATGCGCGGACAAGCAGGCCAGCATCTGCCCGAAGAAGGAAAAGGTCGACATCATCTGCGCGCAGGAAGTCGTCAGCTTCTCCTCCACCCTGCGGGTCGCGCGGTCCGATGACGGCCGCATCCTCTATACCCAGACCCGGCCGCAATCCGACACGATCGTCACCTGCCCCAAGGACAAAACCCGTCGCAATCCCAAGGACAGCATCGACCGGATGGTGCGCACGGCAGCGGATCGCTTCGTCGACGATATCGTGCCGCGCCATGAACGCTACCGCATCCGCCTGCGCGAAGGACGCGATGGCATGGACAAGGCGATGGGCCAGGCGTTCAAGGACAGCATCCGCCTGTCGCAGCGCGATCCCGCCGCCGCCTGCGCGCAATGGGATGGCATGAACCGCGATCGCCCCGGCCATCCTTCTTTGCTGTTCAACCTTGGCCTGTGCGCGGAGCGGGACGGCGATTATGCGCAGGCCGAACGCCTTTATGCGCAGGCCGGCAAGGCGCAGGAGGATATCGACCGGGTCCGCGACCTCACCATCGGACGCGAAGACGCACAGGCGCGCGCCGCCGATCAATAAGCCGCGCGCTGGACTTGCGGGCGGTGCTGCCGTAGCGACAGCCCGTCCGCATCGACCCTGCGGATCGCGACACATTCTCTTTCACCCCTTTGCCAGAGGCGGGCCAATGACCAGAACCACCCTCACGCGTTTTCTGATCGAACAACAGCGCAACGCCAACGCGCTGCCCGCCGAATTGCGGCTGCTGATCGAAACGGTCGCCCGCGCCTGCAAGACGATCAGCCACGCCGTCAGCAAGGGCGCGCTTGGCGAGGTCCTCGGCAGCCTGGACAGCGAAAATGTGCAGGGCGAAGTGCAGAAGAAGCTGGACGTCATCGCCAATGAATTGCTGCTCGACGCCAATGAATGGGGCGGGCATCTGGCCGCCATGGCGTCGGAGGAGATGGAAACCATTTACCCCATCCCCAACCGCTATCCCAAGGGCGAATATCTGATGCTGTTCGACCCCATTGACGGGTCGAGCAATATCGACGTCGACCTGTCGGTCGGCACGATCTTTTCCGTGCTCAAGGCGCCCGAAGCCTGCGCCGGGCGCGATGTGACGGAAGAGGATTTCCTCCAGACCGGCCGGCATCAGGTCGCCGCCGGCTACGCCATCTACGGTCCGCAGACATTGCTGGTGCTCAGCGTCGGCACCGGCGTCTATGAATTCACGCTGGACCGGGAAGTGGGCAGCTGGGTCATGACCGACCCGGACATGAAAATGCCGCAGGGCAAATGCGAATTCGCGATCAACATGTCCAACCGCCGCCAATGGTCGCCGAGCGTCGAACGCTATATCGACGAACGGGTAATGGGGGCCAAGGGCCCGTGCGGCAAGGATTATAATATGCGCTGGACCGCCTCCATGGTGGCGGACGTGCATCGCATCCTCAAGCGCGGCGGCATCTTCATGTATCCCTATGACCATCGCTCGCCCGGCAAGGCCAAGCTGCGTCTGATGTATGAGGCCAATCCCATGGCCTATCTGATCGAACAGGCGGGCGGCGCCGCCAGCGACGGCTTCATGCCAATCATGGACGTCGCGGCGCAGGGCCTGCACCAGCGCGTGGGCGTGGTGCTGGGCGACACGGCGGAGGTCGAGGCCGTGGTCGCCTACGGCCGCGAAGCCGAAGTCCTGGTGAACTGAAGGAGTGAGCTCAAAAATGATGGGGGAGAGCGCTGGATCAAAAGCGCTCGATCCCCCAGCCATGCCGCGCCTGCCGGTCTTACCGGCGGCTCCTCTCCAGAAACTGTTTTAGTGACGCGGCATGAGCAGGAGTCGCTTACTCCAGCCCGATGACAAAAAAAAGGCTGATCCGAAGATCAGCCGATAAGTTTTTAGGAGAGGATGCCTGAAAGGCACAGTCCTTGTGACCGGTCGGCGGATCTTTCGCAACTGCGAAGAGCGAAAGCCCGATTGCAAAGGATGCAATGACCGCCCCGGCCGAAAGCAATTGGCAGGGCTTTTGGGCTAAAGGGACGCCGATGCACGGACCAGTTCCCATGGCGGCGACAGACCATCCCCAGCGCTACCGGCGCGACATTGACGGCCTGCGCGCGCTCGCCATCCTGCCCGTCCTGCTGTTCCACGCCCATGTGCCCGGCTTTTCCGGCGGCTATGTCGGCGTCGACATCTTCTTCGTCATTTCGGGCTATCTCATCACCGGCATCCTTGCCCGCGACATTGATCGTGATCAATTTTCGCTGATCCGTTTCTATGAGCGCCGCTTCCGACGGATCATCCCCGCGCTGGCGCTGATGATCCTCGCCACCCTCACCATCGCCGCCTGGCTCTATTTCCCCGGCGATCTGGAGGGGGTGCCCCGATCGGCGCTGGCCGCGACGCTCTTCGCCTCCAATCTGTGGTTCTTCACCGACACCGGCTATTTCGCGGGCGGCGCGGACGTGAAGCCGCTGCTCCACACCTGGTCGCTTGCGGTGGAGGAGCAATATTATATCGGCTTTCCGCTGCTGCTGATGCTGCTTGCCCGCTATGCGCCGCGCTGGCGCACCGCCGCACTGGCGACGCTTGCCGCCCTGTCGCTGGCGCTCGCCATCCTGATGCAGCGGGATACCAGCGGCTTCACCTTCTATCTGCTGCCGACCCGAGCCTGGGAATTATTCGCCGGGGCGTTGCTGGCGATCGGCGCGGTTCCGACGATTCGCCGCCGCGCGGTGGCCGAAATGCTCGCCTGCGCCGGCCTGCTGGCGATCGCCCTGCCGGTCGCCCTCTATGATCGCACCACCGTCTTTCCCGGCCTTGCCGCCCTGCCGCCCGTGCTCGGAGCCGCGGCCCTACTCCATGCCGCGCCCGGCACCAGCGTCGGACGGCTTCTCGGCCGACCGCTCCTCGTCGGCATCGGCCTTCTCTCCTACTCGCTTTATCTCTGGCACTGGCCGCTGATCGTCTTTGCCGAATATGCGACCGACGCGCCGCTGGCGGGAGCACCGCGCTTGGGCGTAATCGCTGCCGCCATTGCCCTCGCCTATCTATCCTGGCGCCATGTCGAGCGGCCGTTTCGCGATCGATCGCGCGTGTCCGACAAGGGGATATTCCGCTTCACCGCCGCCGCCATGCTCCTGCTGTGCTTGGCATCGGGCGGACTGATGGCGATGGGCGGATGGCCGTCCCGCTTCTCCGCGCCGGTGCTGGCGCAAATCGCTGGACGAAATGATTTCAGCCCGACGCGCAAACAATGCCATGACAGCTATATGCGTGGCGCGCGTCCCTGCATCTTGGGCGCACAGGTGGCTCCCGACGCGATGCTCTGGGGCGACAGCCATGGCGTGGAACTGGCCTACGCTCTGTCATTGAAGGCGAAGGCACAGGGCCGCGCCCTGATCCAGCGCACCACCTCCAGCTGCGCGCCGGTCCTGGGCTATGACGGCAGGGACCCGCGCTGCGCCGCCGCCAACCGCACCGCCTTTGCCGCATTGCGCGCCGATCCGGCAATCCGCCGCGTCTATCTGATCGCCTTCTGGGCCAATGGCGATTTCGACGCACCGGGCTTCGTCGCCAAGCTCGACCGGACCATCGCCGCGATCCGGCGCGAAGGGCGGCAGGTCGTGCTGATCGGCCCGGTCCCGCCCCAGCCTTTCGACGTTCCCCGCCACCTTGCCCATCTCGCGCGCGCCGGGCAGCTGAACGAGGCGCGCGGAGTCAGTCGCGCCTGGGTGGAAGCGCGCACGCCGCATCTGCGCGCCCTGTTCGATCGCTGGCGGGGGCGCGACGTATCATTGATCAGTCCGCTGGCGGCGCTATGCGCGTCAGGCCCCTGCGCGATAGAGGCGGACGGCAAGCCGCTCTATTTCGATTCGCATCATTTGAGCGTCGCCGGCGCGCTGCGCGTGATCCGCGACGGCGCTATTCCGCCGCCATTGCATAGCCCGCGCGCGGCAGCTCCACCGCCAGCGCCTCGGCCACGTCCGTGATCAGCGCCTGCATCCGCGCCACGCCGGGACCCGGCTCGTCCAGCGCGCCATCGAGATAGAGTTGCCGATCGATTTCCACCTGCAAGGCATGCAGCCCCCGGCCGGGTCGTCCATGCCGTTCCAGCAGATAGTCGCCGGCATAGGGGGAATTTTGCGCCACCCCTACCCCATGACTATGCGCGATGTCGGCGGCGAGCGCGATCAGCTGGCTCGACGCGCTGCGGCCGAAACGGTCCCCCAGCACGATGCCCGGCGGCGTCTGCCCTGCGCCCGGCGGCGGCAGCGGCGGCATGGAATGAAGGTCGATCAGGATGGCATGGCCATGCGCATCCCGGGTCGCCGTCATCAAATGCGCAAGCGCCGCATGATAGGGCCGATGGGCAGTCTCGATCCGCCGCCGCGCCTCCGCCCACGGCATGGGGCGCAGCCACAGGTCGCTGGCGCCAGGCATCCGCCGAGGAAACAGGCCCAGGCCGCCGCGCAATTTCGCGCTGCTGTGCCAGGCGGCATCGTGCGGCGGGTCGGCGATCATCGCCGGGTCGACCTCCCGCTCATGCCGGTTGAGATCGATCAACGCACGCGGTGCGCGGGCCACCAGCACGGTAAAGCCCCGCGCGATCAGCGGGCGGGCGAGCAAATCCACCCAGCGGTCTTCCAATCGCCGCAGCATGGCGGGGCGCACGCGGGCGGTGGCCATCAGGGAATCGGGATAATCGCGGCCCGCATGGGGAACGGAAAGAATGACGGGACGGTCTGGCAGGTCCGGACCGAAACGGTCGAAGGCGGTGTTACGCACGGACGGAACTGGCAGCACGTCTTCGTTCAAGGCGGCTCCTTTCATCCGATCCGCGAAATTGGTTACCCGGCTGGATAATATTTACACCTTGTCGCATATAAGCGGGCTTCGCGCCACCCTGTCGGGGGCGTGCACGCCGGCGCTGCGCCGGACGGACCGAAGTTGGGGGCAATGATTCGCATTCTACTGGCCGAAGATGATGAGAGCATGCGCGTCTATCTTGCCCGTGCTCTGGAACGATCGGGATATGAGGTCATCGCCGTGGCGACCGGCACGCAAGCCGTGCCCTATATCGATTCCGACCGGTTCGATCTGCTGCTGACGGATATCGTCATGCCCGAAATGGACGGCATCGAACTGGCACAGCATGCAGCGCAGGTCGCGCCGGACATGCGCATCATGTTCATCACCGGCTTTGCCGCCGTCACCCTCAAGGCCGGCAAGGCGGTGCCCCAGGCCAAGGTGCTGTCCAAGCCGTTCCACCTGCGCGATCTGGTGCTGGAGGTTGAGCGCATGTTCGGCAGCGAAAGCCTTTCGGGCCTGAGCTGACCCGCATCAATCGGGCACGACTTCCTGCATGTCGGGCGTCGGGTCGAGCGGGATGCCGGCCATCGCTGCGGCGAAGCGCTCGCGATCCAGCCCCTTTTCCCATACCGACACCACGACCGTCGCCACCGCATTGCCCACGAAATTGGTGAGGCTGCGGCACTCGCTCATGAACCGGTCGACGCCCAGAATCAGGGTCATGCCCGCGACCGGCACGGACGGCACGATCGACAGCGTCGCAGCGAGCGTGATGAAGCCCGCACCCGTCACCCCGGCCGCGCCCTTGGACGAAATCATCGCGACCAGCAGCAGCAATATCTGCTCCTCCAGGCTGATATGCACATTGCAGGCCTGGGCGATGAACAGGGCGGCCAGCGTCATGTAGATATTGGTGCCATCCAGGTTGAAGCTGTAGCCGGTTGGCACCACCAGTCCGACGACTGACTTGCGACATCCCGCCCGCTCCATCTTCTCGATCAGGCTGGGCAGCGCCGCTTCGGACGAGGATGTGCCGAGCACCAGCAGCAGTTCCGCCTTCAGATAGCGGATAAGGTGCAGGATATTGAACCCCACCGCCCAGCACACCGCCCCAAGCACCACCAGCACGAACAGCAGGGACGTCAGATAGAATGTCGCGACCAGCCCCGCGAGATTGGCGAGCGTGCCCACGCCATATTCGCCGATGGTGAAGGCCATTGCCCCGAACGCCCCGATCGGCGCGGCCTTCATCAGGAAGCCCACCAGCTTGAACACGGCATGGCTCGCCGATTCCAGCACCGCCATCAGCGGCGCGGCCTTGTCGCCGATCATGGTGAGCGCAATGCCGAACAGGATGGCGACGAACAGCACTTGCAATATGTTGCCGTCCGCCACGGCCGACACCATGGTTGCCGGGATGATGCTCATCAGGAAGCCGGTCAGCGTGCGCTCATGCGCCTGATGCGCATAGTCGGCGACCTTCCCGGCGTCGAGCGTGGCCGGATCGATGTTGAGTCCAGCGCCCGGTTGCACGACATTGGCGACAATCAGTCCGACGATCAGCGCCAGCGTCGAAAAGGTCAGGAAATAGCCAAATGCCTTTGCCGCCACCCGGCCGATCGCGCCCAGTTCCTTCATGCCGGCGATGCCGGTGACGATGGTCAGGAAGATGACCGGCGCGATGATCATCTTCACCAGCTTGATGAAGGCTTCGCCCAGCGGCTTGAGCTGGACGCCGGCATCGGGAAAGAAATGGCCGATTGCCACGCCCAGTGCGATCGCGACCAGAACCTGAACATAGAGCTGGCGATAGAATGGCAGACGCGGCGCCGTCTGGATCGGCGAAGATGGCGATGGCATCATGATGAAGTGGCGTCCCCCTGTTTGCATCGCAACATATGCCCCCCCCCTTCCCTGTCCAGAAGAATGTGTCCGGGCGCGAAATAACCGCTTGCGCGGGCGCACGCCCCCGGCTATTGGCCCCCTCCACGGCGGGCGTGTAGCTCAGTGGTAGAGCACTGTGTTGACATCGCAGGGGTCGCAAGTTCAATCCTTGCCACGCCCACCATCGAAAAATCCGCCAGGTCTGACGGCTTGGCGGATTTTTTGTTTAATTCCCCATTTCCTCTATCTGAACGATGCGAGGGACGAACCGTGTTCGACGCACCTCCCTGACTTTCAGGCGTCGGTGGCCGCCCGCTCGTCGGACGTCGCCTGTTGGAAAAGCGGAAAGCGGATTATGATTGCCACCCCGGGGTCGAGGGTCTCGATCCAGATGCTGGCGCCCATACGCGACGCTGCGGATTGGACAATCGCCAGGCCAAGGCCGCTACCATCCGCATGGTCGGCGCTGTCCCCGCGAAAGAATCGTTCGAACACCGATTTATGATAGGCAGGCGGGATACCAGGTCCATCATCGCGGACCGACAATAGAATGTGATGGTCGTCACGATCAAGCCGGACCGTTACATTCCCGCCTGGCCGATTATACCGCACGCCGTTGTCGATCAGGTTGGCGATGATCTCGAACACCAGCGTGCGATGTGCCCGCACCAAAAAACGTTCGCCTTCGACCGCTTCGAAATGAAGTTCAATTCGCGCCTGGATCGCCTGATTGATGAGCCGGCTGATAACGGCCTTGCTCACTTCTTGAAGGTCGACCTCTTCGAACGGCGGAGCGATGCCGCCCTCTTCGGCACGCGCCAGCGCCAGCAATTGCGTTACCAGACGCTCTAGCCGTTGGACCGCCTCTGCAATCTCATCAATCGCGCCTGCCGAACCCCGGCGTGCCAATTCGATCTGCACCTTGAGAATGGCGAGGGGCGTGCGCATCTGGTGGGAGGCGTCGGCGGTGAAGCGCCGGACGCCGCTGGTCGCCCGGTCCAGCTGTGCCAGCAGATGGTCGAACGCGGTAGCCAGCAGCTCCAGTTCATTGGGCAGAGGCCCGGCGTCAAGCGGCGAGAAATCAGGCCGCAAATTGGCATCGCGCGCCTCGACGGTGCGGCGTAACCGGGCCAGCGGGCGCAGGCTCCATCCCAGCGCCGGACGGAGCAGCAGGACGGCGACGCCAACGAGCACCACTTCGCCGATCAACAGCGCAATGATGAGCCGGCGAATGAGCATGGTGCGGTTGTCGAGCGTTTCGGCGACCTGCACGATGACCGGCCGTTCGATGCGCGGCAGCATGCGTTTGACTTCCGCGATGCGTATGTCCTGATCGCGAAAGCGCGCAAAGCGAAAGCGGGGCTGATCGATCGCCAGCGTCGCCGGGTCCGGCGCGGGCAGGTCGGCATAGCCGTTCAGCAGGTCCGGCCCCACCGCGATACGGTAATAAACATTGTCGCGCTCGCTATTTTCCAGCATGCCAAAAGCGGCCGGCGGCAGGTCAAGCGTCACTTCGCCCCGTTCCACCTGAACCGTTTCGGCGATCGCCCCCAGCGCGCCCCGCAGCACGCGGTCGTTGGTTCGGCGAACGACATCGGAAATCAGCGTCGCTCCGCCTATCCCGATGATCGCCGCCGCGCCCAGCAACGGCCCCAGCATCGCCGCCAGCAAACGGGTGCGCAGGGCGATCGCGTGCGCTCTGGGGCCGCCTTTACCCCGCATCGAGCATATAGCCGACGCCGCGCACGGTCCGGATCGTCGGTCCATCGGGCGCCAGCTTGCCGCGCACGCGCGTCACATGCACCTCGATCGCGTTGCCGCCGACCGGCTCGTCAAAACCGAACACTTCTCCGATCAGCATTTCGCGCGGCACCACCTGCCCTGCACGCGTGGCGAGCGCTTCGAGCACCGCCAGTTCCCGGCGGCGCAGGTCGATCGGCCGTTCCCCCACCGCGACCGCGCCGGTCGACCGGTTGATGGTCAGCGACCCGACACGGATCTGCGGCGTCGGGTCCCCGCCGCGACGGCGCCCCAGCGCGCGCACGCGCGCTTCCAGTTCTTCGGGATCAAACGGCTTGCGCAGATAATCGTCCGCCCCCAGGTCCAGCCCGCGCACGCGGTCATCCAGCGCGTCCCGCGCCGTCAGCATCAGGACCGGCACCCTTTCCCCGCGGCGGCGCAGATCGGCCAGCACGGCAAATCCGTCCATGCCCGGCAGGCCCACATCCAGGATGATCAGCGCATAGGGTTCGCTGCCCACGATGGCGAGCGCATCCTCCCCGGTCGGGACATGATCGACGGCATGGCCGCTCGCGCGCAACAACGCCGAAATGCTGCGGGCCAGGGCAGCGTCGTCCTCGATCATCAAAATGCGAATGGGGCACCTGCTGATGAAAGGTTGATGACAGCTTGGCTTCGTAACGAACCCCTGCATCTTAATCCGGCGACAGAAGCGGACGAAGCAAGGAGTGGATGATGCAACGGGTTATTCGGATCATGGCGCTGTTGGCAAGTCTGGTTGCGCCGGCCACCACCGCCGTGGCGGAGCGGCCGACGGGCTATCCGCGCTCCTATGACCAGCTGATCGCGGCGGCGCGCGCCGAGCGGCAGGTCATCGTCTACGCCAATGCCGACACGTCGGAAATGGCGCCGGTCATCGTCGCGTTCCAGCGGCGCTATCCCGGCGTCACCGTCCGCTATACCGACCTTGGCTCCAACGAGATGTATCGGCGCTTCGTCGCCGAAACGCGGGCGCGCAAGGCATCGGCGGACCTGGTCTGGTCCTCGGCGATGGACCAGCAGGTAAAGCTCATCAACGATGGCTTTGCGCAGGCCTATGCAAGCCCCGAAAAGCCCGCGCTCCCCGCGTCGGCGGTGTGGAAGAATATGGGATATGGCATCACCGCTGAACCCATCGCCTATGTCTATAACAAGAAAGCCGTGCCCAATCCGCCGCGCAGCCATGCCGCGCTGGAAACGATGCTGCGCCGGGATCGCCGTGCGCTCATGGGCAAGGTCGCGACCTTTGATCCGGCGCGGTCCAACACCGGCTATCTGTACCTGACACAGGATTACGCCATCACGCGCGATACCCAGTCGCTTGTCGAAGCGATGGCAGCCACCCGGCCGGTGCTCGCCACCACGACCGAACCGATGCTGCGCCGCGTGGCCGAGGGCCGGTTGGCCATCGCCTACAATGTGATCGGTTCCTATGCGTTGGAGCGGGCGCGGCGCGACCCGCGGATCGGCGTCGTCTTCCCGCAGGATTATACCATCATTCTCTCGCGCATCGCGTTCATCGCGCGCGAGGCGCGGCATCCCGCCGGGGCCAAGCTGTTTCTTGATTTCCTGCTGTCGCGTCAGGGCCAGTCCCTGCTTGCCCGGCACAGCCTCTGGCCGGTGCGCACCGACATCCGCGCGCGCCGGCTTCCTGCCGCGCAGGCGCGCCCCGTGCGCGTGGGGCCTCAGCTTCTCGTCAATCTCGACCGCCTCAAACAACAGCGCTTTCTGCGCCAGTGGCGCGAGACCTTAGCCTCTGGAGCCAGATAAAATGCCTGCTATTCCGCTACGGGCCGGCTGCGCCGCCTTGGCGCTCAGCGCCGCGACCCCCGCCTTGGCGCAAACGCCCAGTGCGCAAGAGCTGGCGGCGCTCGTCAAGGCGCAGGCGGCTGAAATCGCCACCCTCAAGGCCCGGCTCGACCGGCTGGAGGGGCAAACCCCGCCAGCCGTCACGGCCGCGACCGCCGCGCAGCCTTCAACAACGCCCGATCAGCAGGTCGCACAACAGCAATCGGCACCGCCGCTGGTCATCACCCCGTTCGCGCCGCAGATCGTGCCGCCCGGCCCCGCCGACCTTGACGTGGCGCAGGCCCGCGCCGTCGCCGCCAACCCGGCCGGGGTCACGACCGAATGGGGCGCGGGCCTGCCGGTTTTCCGGTCTGCCGATGGCGTCTTCACCTACAAGCCGCGCGGCCGCATCCTGGTCGATGTCAGCTCGACCTACGGGTCGCGTTACAAGGGCCGCAATACCACGACGACCGGCATGCGGGCATTGCGCCTGGGGCTGGAAGGCGGCGTCGGCCCGCATTTCTTCTATCAGTTCGAAAGCGATTTTTCGGAAAATGAGGTCGATATCGTCACCGCCTTCCTTGGTTGGCGCAATCGCCTGGGCAGCAAGGTCGACTATGACGTGCGCGCCGGCCATTTGTTCAACGATCGCGCCTTTGAAGGCAGCACCGGATCGGATTCGACGCCATTCCTCGAACGCAGCACCGTATCGACCGCCATCATTCCACAGCGCGGCTTCTATGGAATCGGGATCATGGGCAGGCTGTTCGGCCCGGACTGGCATGCCTCGGTCAGCGTGACCGGCGATCGGATCGATGGTCAGCAGGCGACCAATGACAGCCGCACCGTGGCCGCCCGCGCACACTGGAACCCGATCAAGACCGACCGGTCCCTGCTCCATGTCGGCGCCTGGGGCTTTGACGAGGCGCTGTCGTCGGCAGCGACCACCCTGACGCGCAGCACCGTCATCGGCGGCCGCTTCAACGGTGCCGTGCGGGTGTCGACCGGCGAATTGCTCGGCGGTCGATCGACGACCGGCTATGGTCTGGAACTGGGCGGCTATGCCGGCAGCCTGTGGGTGATGGGCGAAGCGGGCCGGCGCGTGGCGCGGCTGACCGGCGACCGGCCGGACTTCGAAAGCAAGGCGTGGAGCCTGTCCACCGGCTTTTTCCTGACCGGCGAATTGCCGCCCTACAACCCGCGCCTCGGCAGCTTTGGCCAGCCCAATGTGCTCAGCCCCACTTTCGATGGTGGTCCCGGCGCGATCGAGCTGACGGCGCGGTACGAAAATCTGGATTATACCGACTTGGCGCTGGGCGGCGATGGCTGGGCCGCGACGCTGGGCGTCAACTGGTATCTCAACAGCTTCACCCGGCTTCAGCTGAACGGAATCCATTGGCGTACCCATAATCGCGCCGGGGACTTCACCGGCAGCGACGACGGCCAGACCGTCAGCGCCCGCGTCGGCGTCACCTTCTGATCCTCCTCTTGTCCCTTCCAAGGATGCAGCAATGAACCTTGCCCTGCTCGGCTTCCTGATGGTCGCCACCTTCATGACGCTGATCATGACCAAGCGGATGACGCCGCTCGTTGCCCTGATCCTCATTCCCTCCATTTTCGGGGTGATTGCCGGTCAGGCGGCGGGCCTGGGCGACATGATGATCGACGGGATCAAAAACCTCGCCCCCACCGGCGTCATGCTGCTGTTTGCGATCCTCTTTTTCTCGACGATGACCGACACGGGCCTGTTCGACCCGCTGGTCGGGCGGCTGGTGCGGATCGTCCATGGGGATCCGCTGCTCATCCTGCTGGGCAGCGTGGTGCTGTGCGCCATCGTCAGCCTCGATGGCGACGGCTCCACCACCTACATCATCACCATCGCCGCTCTGTTGCCGCTCTACAAACGCTTCGACATGAAGCGCATCTACCTCGTCTGCCTGCTGATGGTGGCGAGCGGGATCATGAACCTGACGCCATGGGGCGGGCCGACCGCTCGCGCGGCAAGCGCGCTCAAGCTGGATGCCGCCGATCTGTTCCTGCCGCTCATTCCCGGCATGATCGCGGGCCTGGCCTTTCTGCTGGGCCTCGCTTTCTGGTTCGGCATCAAGGAAAGGCGCCGCCTGGGGCATGTCCATGTGCCGCAGCGGGAACCCGTCGACATCGCCGAACTGGGCGTGTCGCAATATCCCGAAGCGCGCCGCCCGCATCTGCGCTGGATCAATGCCGCGTTGGTCGTCGCGCTGCTTGGCCTGCTCGTCTGGGGCATCCTGCCCTTATCGGTGCTCATGATGATCGCCTTTGCGATCGCGATGGTGGTCAATTATCCCCGCGTCGCGCAGCAGAAGGAACGGATCGCGGCGCATGCCGGCAATGTGCTGTCGGTCGTTTCGCTGATTTTTGCCGCGGGCATCTTTACCGGCATCCTGGGCGGCACCGGCATGGTGGAAGCGATGAGCAAGGAAGTGGTCGGCTTCATCCCGCCTGCGCTCGGTCCCTATATGGCGCCGATCACCGCGCTGCTGTCCATGCCCTTCACCTTCTTCATCTCCAATGACGCCTTTTATTTCGGCATGCTGCCGATCCTGGCGGAGGCGGGCGCGCATTATGGCGTCGAACCCATGGCGATCGCGCGCGCTTCGCTCATGGGGCAGCCGGTGCATCTGCTTTCGCCGCTGGTGCCCTCGACCTATCTGCTCGTCAGCCTGGCGGGCATCGACCTTGCCGATCATCAGCGCTTCACGCTGCTACCGGCCGCCGCCGTCTGCATCGTCATGACCTTGGCGGGAATGATCGCGCTCGCTTTCCCCTTCGTCGCCTGACGGCAGGGGGGCAGGCCATGACCCGGAGTCCCGATCGGGTCATGGCCTGACCGACATCAAAATAGCGCCGCGATCCCCGTGGCGGGATCGACAATGCCTTCGTAGATCATCTTGCCCGCGACATAGAGGATCACCAGCAAGCCGATATAGGCAATCGCGCGATATCGTTCGATGACGCGGGCCAGCAGGTTGGCCGCAACGCCCATCAGCGCGACAGACAGGACCAGTCCGACGACCAAGATTCCCGGATGCTCGCGCGCCGCGCCCGCGACCGCCAGCACATTGTCCAGGCTCATCGACACGTCCGCGACCGCTACGGCCCAGGCCGCCTGAGCAAAGCCCTTTGGCGCGGTGGGGCCGGCGACATCTCCGGCGTCTTCCGCCTCGCCGTCCGAGCGCAACTCGCGCCACATCTTCCACGCGACCCAGACCAGCAAGAGGCCGCCGGCGAAGACCAGTCCCACCAGCTGCATCAGCTGCGTCACCACGAGCGCAAAGGCGATCCGCAGCACCAGCGCCGCGATCACGCCGATGGCGATCACCTTGCGGCGCGAAGCGGGCGGCAGTCCAGCTGCCAGCGCGCCCACCACGATCGCATTATCCGCCGCCAGCATGATGTCGATCAGCACCACCTGACCGAAGGCGGCCAGCGCGGCGGGCGATCCGATATTGGCGAAATCCGCGACGATGTGAGTCCATATTTCGGTCATAGGCTGCTCCATTCTGGGTTTGAGAGGCCGCGGGGGCATAAGGAGCGTTGCTGTCATCGACCTTTCAGGTCAGGGGCGTCAGGATAGTATCGCCTCCCGGCATGCCTGCTGCCGCGTAAATGCACTCTAGGTGCAATGGCTGCCTTTCACGGCTATCCGGTGTCACACATCCAAAACCTAATGGCGGTGTCCGACCCAAATATTTACCGGCTCCAGCGCCCTATTCCCTTCCCTAATAGGATTTTCTCTGGTCTATCCTTGTCGATGGACCAGCCCGCTGCCTCGCCCGCTTTTCCCCGCCCCGTGCGTCCGAACTTCCCTCCCCTTACAGGTGTCGCTTCGTGGTCGCCTCATGGTCGCTTGCGCGTCGCGTCGCTTCTGGGTTTTCCATGTTTTGCGTCGGTGGCCCCCCGACGACACTGTGAACTTCGTAGGAGAAATTCCGCCGCCCGCTCTTACACGCGCGCAGCCATATCCGCCCCAGCGCCAGATTTGGCGTGACATCACCGGCCGCTTTCGCTAAGGGCGCACCCGCAGGCCGTGGCAGAGATGCCGTCGGCCTTCCGTCCGAGACAGTCGGTGAAGGGAATATGCCCTTCTTAATGCCCGGCCTAGACGGGGAAAAGCTCTTTACCGGACGGGCGCTCGCCCGATTCGGGACTGCCTGTTCCTTTTGGGGTTCCAGGCCGGTTGATCTCTCCCCTTCGGACTTTGTGCCCCGTGCGCCTACCCGGCGTGCGGGTTTTGAGCCGTCCTGGCGCGGGCCTTCACCGGCGCTGCGCGGGACATGAAGTGGAGTAATGGCATGGATCGTAATCAGAAAGCTGAGGTCGTTTCCGCGCTGAACGCAGAGCTGGCAGAAGTTGGCGTGGTCGTCGTGACCCGCAACCTCGGCATGACCGTCGCCCAGTCGACCGTCCTGCGCCAGAAGATGCGCGACGCCGGTGCGTCCTACAAGGTTACGAAGAACCGCCTCGCCCGCATCGCCCTTGATGGCACCGACTATACCGCGCTGAGCGACATGCTCACCGGTCCGGTCGGCCTGGCCACCTCGGTCGATCCGGTCGCCGCCGCCAAGGTTGCGATCGATTTCGCCAAGACCAACGACAAGCTTGAGATCGTTGGCGGCGCGATGGGCGAAGTGCTGCTCGATGCAGAGGGCGTCAAGGCGCTCGCATCGATGCCGTCGCTGGATGAACTGCGTGCAAAGCTGGTCGGCCTTATCGTCGCGCCCGCTACCAAGCTCGCAACCGTCACCCAGGCGCCGGCCGCGCAGCTCGCGCGTGTCTTCAACGCCTATGCGGAGAAGGAAGCGGCCTGAGCCGTTCGCCCTCCGATTTTTTGACCCAAATCTGACGGGGCATATCGCCCCAAACAAGGAACTAAACACATGGCAGACATCAACGCTCTGGTCGACCAGCTTTCGGCCCTCACCGTCCTCGAAGCCGCCGAGCTGTCCAAGGCTCTGGAAGAAAAGTGGGGCGTTTCGGCCGCCGCCGCCGTCGCTGTCGCTGGCCCCGCCGGTGGCGCCCCGGCCGCTGCCGCTGAAGAAGTGAAGGACGAATTCGACGTCATCCTGACCGGCGACGGTGGCAAGAAGATCAACGTCATCAAGGAAGTCCGCGCCATCACGGGCCTCGGTCTGACCGAAGCCAAGGCGCTGGTCGAAGGCGCGCCCAAGGCCGTCAAGGAAGGCGTGAACAAGGAAGAAGCCGAAAAGCTCAAGAAGCAGCTGGAAGAAGCCGGCGCGACCGTCGAGCTGAAGTAATCGGTCAGGCGTTCGCGCGGGGGGGCGTGCCTCCTTCGCGAACGCGCCGATCCGGCCTTTTCGGCCGGGGCAAAGAAGGGGCGGCGCCGTCAGGGCGCTGCCCTTTTCGCTTTTGGTGGGGCACGCGATTGGCGATTTCCTTCCCGCCCCGCCTCCCCTATCCTGGCGCGGCCCATGTCCGCTTCCTCCGCCCTCATCGAATGCTGGCGCGCCCATCTCGCCCTCGACCGCCGCCGGTCGGTCCACACCGTCCGCGCCTATCAGGCCACCGCTGAAAGGCTGGTCGCCTTCTTGGAACAGCATCGCGGCGAGGCGGTGACGCAGGCCATGCTGGCGAGCCTGGAGCAGGCCGATCTGCGCGCCTTCCTCACCAGCCGGCGCCACGATGGCATCGGCAATCTCTCCGCCGCGCGCGAGCTTTCGGCGGTCCGGGGTTTCCTCACCTTCATCGGCGGCGAGGATGCGAGGCCTCCCCGGCTCAAGGGACCAAGGGTCAAGCGCGGCCTTCCCCGCCCCGTCTCCCCCGACGAAGCCATGGCGCTGGCCGCCGACATCGCCGAAACCGCCCGCGAAAACTGGATCGGCGCCCGCGACTGGGCCGTGCTGCTGCTGCTCTACGGCGCGGGCCTGCGCATTGGTGAGGCAATGGGACTGACCGGCGCAGTCTGGCCGCTGGGCGACACGCTGCGCGTCACCGGCAAGCGCGGCAAGACCCGGCTCGTGCCCCTGCTGCCGCAATTGCGCGCCGCCATCGAAACCTATGTCGCCGCCTGCCCCTATCCGCTGGAGCGCGACGCCCCGCTGTTTCGCGGCGCACGCGGCGGCCCGCTCTCCCCTGCGCTGATCCGTCGCGCCGTGCAGGGGGCACGCGGCCGCCTAGGCCTGTCAGAGCGCACCACGCCCCACGCCCTGCGCCACAGCTTCGCCACGCATCTGCTTGGTCGCGGCGCGGATTTGCGCAGCCTGCAGGAACTGCTCGGGCATGCCAGCCTGTCGTCCACGCAAATCTATACGCAGGTCGACGCCGCCCATCTGCTCGACATCTACCGCAACGCCCATCCCCGCGCCTGACCCTTCAGCCGCGCGGCCGCCAGGTCGCCAGACGCCAGAGATAGAAGATCACGGCACCGACCACGCACACGCTCGCCGCCGGACCCAGATAGCGGTCGATATCCTGGAAATGCCGCCCCAGCGCAAAGCCGGCATAGGCAAGGATGATGTTCCAGATCAGTGCTCCGCCCGCCGTCCACAGCAGGAAACGGATATGCCCCATGCGAAACAGACCGGCGGGCAGCGATATCATCGTGCGGAACGCCGGCAGGAAGCGGAACACGAAGACGACGATCTGCCCATATTTGCCGAACAGGCGATCCAGTGCCTCGACATCGCGCCACTCCAGCGTCGCCCAGCGGCCATAGCGATCGACCAGCGGCTTCAACCGCTCGAACCCCAGCATATGCCCGACCAGATACCAGAAATAATTGCCGATCGTGGTGCCCAGCGTCCCGGCCAGCAGCAGCCATTCCATCGCCATCCGCCCCTGCCCGACGCGAATGCCGCCAATCCCCATGATGAGTTCGGACGGGATGGGCGGAAAGACATTTTCCAGCACCATGAGGAAGCCGATGCCCCAATAGCCGCCCGCGTCGATCAGGCGCAGAACCCAGTCGGTCATGTCAGCGGCTCATGGTCTGGAAAAGGGATCACCGCGGCTCAACGCGCCAAGCGCCAGTCCGTTCAGTCCGCCGCCCGCGCCGCCAGCCGCGCGTCGATCGCGTCCCAGATCATCCCGCCGGTGTCCGTGCCGTCGAACGCCTCGATCGACACGATGCCGGTGGGCGAGGTGACGTTGATTTCCGTCAGCCATTCGCCCCCGATCACGTCGATGCCCACAAACAGCAGCCCGCGCGCCTTGAGCTCCGGCCCCAGGGCCGCGCAGATTTCCCGTTCCTTGTCGGTAAGTTCTGTCTTGGCCGCCGATCCGCCAACAGCCAGGTTCGACCTAATTTCGCCCTTGCCCGGTATGCGGTTGACCGCGCCCATCACCTCGCCATCGACCAGCACGATGCGCTTGTCCCCTTCCGCGACGCCGGGGATGAAGGCCTGCACCATGAAGGGTTCGACCCATTTTTCCTTGAACAGCTCGACCAGCGAGGACAGGTTCGCCCCGTTCGCGCCGACATGGAACACCGCGACGCCGCCATTGCCGTATAGCGGCTTGACCACGATCTCGCCATGTTCCGCCAAGAAGCTTTTGACCTCGGCCAGGTCGCGGGTGATCATGGTGGGCGGCATGAAGCGCGCATAATCGAGTACGAACAGCTTTTCGGGCGCATCGCGCACGCTGCCGGGATCGTTGACCACCAGCGTTTCGGCCTGCACCCGCTCCAGCAAATGGGTGGCGGTAATGTAGCTCAGGTCGAAGGGCGGGTCCTGCCGCATCAGCACCACGTCGACGTCGCGGCCTAGGTCCAGCATCTCCCATTCGCCCAGCGCGAAATGATCGCCCTGCACTTTCTGCACCCGCACCGGCCGCGCCTTCGCCAGCACCCGACCGTCGCGATAGGTGAGGTCGGGCGCGAGGTAATGATACAGCTTATGCCCGCGCGCCTGCCCAGCCAGCATGATGTGGAAGGTCGAATCGCCGGCGATGTTGATCCTTTCCATCGGATCCATCTGCACCGCGACGGTCAGGGGGTTGAATTGCGTCATTCCAAACACCTTCCACTCACAAGGACAGGGCGCGGCAGGCCGCCGTCACCCCCCATGCCAGACATTGGCCAGATGGCGCGGCGGGCGGCCCGGCGCAAGAAGGATGACGTCTATTCGCATATCGTCCCCCGGCTTCGCCAGATCATGCCAGAGGATTTCGGCCGCCGCCGCAACCCGCGCCAGGCGGCGTTCGTCGATCGCCAGGTCTAGCTCCGCTACACTCGCCCGCGCCTTCACCTCGACAAAGGCGAGCATCGCGCCGCGCCGCGCCACTATGTCGACTTCACCTGCGCGCGTGCGCATCCGGCGGCCGACAATCTGCCACCCCTTGAGCCGCAGCCACCAGGCGGCGATGCGCTCGCCCTGCCGTCCGCGCTGATCCGCCTGGGCGCGGCTCATCCCTTAAGGTCCATCGCCCGGTCATAGAGAGTCCGGCGGTCAAGCCCCAGCTTCCTGGCGACCTCACCAGCGGCTTTCGACACGGGCAGGCGCGTCATTGCCTCCAGCAAGGCGGCGTCGGCATCCTCCGTACTGGCCGGGGGCGCTTCGCCGGGCGGCCCGACGATGACAACGATCTCACCCTTGGGCGGCGTATCGGCGTAGCGCTGCGACAGGGCAGTCAGCGTGCCCGTCGCCGTTTCCTCGAACGCCTTGCTGATCTCCCGGCTGACGGCGGCATCCCGATCGCCCAGATGCGCGGCCATTGCCGACAGGCTGTCGGACAGGCGCGGCCCGCTTTCATAGAAGACCAACGTCGCGCGCAGCGCCGCCACTTCGCCCAGCGCATCGCCCCGCGCCTTGGCCTTGGCCGGCAGGAAGCCCATGAAAAGGAAGCGGTCGCTCGGCAGCCCCGAGAGCGTGAGCGCCGCGATCGCGGCGCTGGGGCCGGGCAGCGTCGTCACCTTGCGCCCTGCCGCGCGAGCATCACGCACAAGCTTGTAGCCAGGATCGGAAATGAGTGGCGTGCCCGCGTCCGAAAGCAACGCCACTGATTCGCTTGCCATGCGATCGACCAGCCGCTGGCGGACATGATCCGCACTGTGATCATGATAAGGCAGCATCGGGCGGTCCGATCCGGCATGGCGCAGCAGGCGGGCGCTGACCCGCGTATCTTCGACCGCGACCACGTCGGCCCGCCGTAATATCTCGGCCGCGCGCGGGGTCAGGTCTCCAAGGTTGCCGATCGGCCCCGCGACGATGTAAAGCCCGGGCTCCAGCCCAGAAAGTTCAGTTTCCATAAGGACGCCAGATGACAGAGACGGATGCCCCCCGGCAAGCGAACATCTTCGCTTCAATGAAGCGCGGTGCGCGCGTCGCCTTCATGGGCGCGGCCCTGTTCCTGGCCGCCTGTCAGTCAATCGTGCCCAAGGCACCGGCCCCCAGCACACCCAACGCGCCTACGCGACCGACCACGCCCGAAGTCGTCCAGGGCCTGCCCACCGACACGGCTCGCCACCGCGTCGCGCTGCTGGTGCCGATGAGCGGGGCCAATGCCGGGGTAGGCCAGTCGATCGCCAACGCCACGACGCTGGCGCTGCTCGATACCAAGACCGACAAGGTGCGCATCACCACCTATGATACGGCAATGGGCGCAGCGGCCGCCGTGAACAAGGCGCTGGCCGATGGCAACCGGCTGATCCTGGGACCGTTGCTGGCGGAAGATGCGCGGGTCGTGGGGCCAATCGCGGCGCGGGCGAATGTGCCGGTCATAAGCTTTTCCAACGACAGCAGCGTCGCGGGCAACGGCGTCTATATCATGGGCTACAACCCCAACCAGTCGATCGAGCGAGTGGTCGATTTCGCGCGCGCCAAGGGGCTGAGCCAGTTCGGCGCGCTGGTGCCGCGCGGCACCTATGGCGAACGGGCGGGCAATGCGATGCTGCGTGCGGTCGAGCAGGCCGGCGGGACCGTCGTGTCGATGCAGACATTCGACCGATCGGCAGGGTCGATCGCCGCAGCGGTCAAGGCATTGCAAGCGTCCTCCAGCTATGACGCGTTGCTGATCGCCGATTCCGGGCGCGTCGCGTTGCAGATCGCGCCGATCCTGCGCAAAAATGGCGGCGGCAGCGCCCGGTTGCTGGGCACCGAATTGTGGAATGCGGAACCATCGCTTGCCAGCAATCCCGCGCTGCGCGGCGCCTGGTTCGCCAGCGTCTCGGATGGCCTCTATCGCCAGCTCGTCGCCAAATATCGCGCCCGGTACGGGTCGGCGCCATTTCGCCTGTCGTCGCTCGGCTATGACGCGGTGTTGCTGACCGTGCGGATCGCCCAGCAGTGGAAAGCCGGCGCGCCCTTCCCCGCCGCTCGGCTGCGCGACGCGGGAGGATTTTCCGGTATCGACGGCGCCTTCCGCTTCACCCGCACGGGCGTTGCCGAACGCGCTCTGGAAGTCTCGGAGGTCGGCGCGGGCAATTTCACCGTCATCGATCCCGCCCCGCGCAGCTTTGGCGAGTGAGAACCAGCTGGCGGCTTGCCCGCATCCGATCCGTTTGCCTGTCTGTGCAAGCCCTGACCGGAAAGAGCTGAACCCATGACGTTGACCGTCCGCATCCTCATTGCCCTGGTCTTCGGGCTGATCTGCGGCATTGCCATCGCCGAATGGGGCGGCGCCTGGGACAGGACGATCGTCGACGTGGTGCAGCCGATCGGCAAGGCGTGGCTTGGCGGATTGCAGATGCCGCTCATCCCGCTGATCTTTGCCCTATTGGTTACGGGCATCGCGCAGGCAGCGACGACAGCGCGGAATAATGGCCTCGCCGCGCGCGCAATCGGCTTGTTCGCGATCCTGCTGGTCGGGGCGGCAAGCGTCGCAGCGCTTGCCGGGCCGCTCCTGCTGACGCTCTGGCCGGTGCCGGAAGGCGCGGTGGGCGCGCTGGCGGGCGCAGGACCGGTCAGCGAGGTCCCGGACGTGCGGCCCTCGGCGGAATGGCTGCTCGGTTTCATTCCCGTCAACCCGCTCAAATCGGCAGCCGATGGGCAAGTGGTCGCCATCGTACTGTTCGCGCTGATCTTCGGCTTTGCGGTGACGCGGATCGCGGCAGACAGGCGCGCGCAGCTGGTCGGCTTTTTTCAGGCGCTGGCCGACGCACTGCTCGTGGTGGTGAACTGGGTCTTGTGGCTCGCGCCCTTGGGCGTATTCGCGCTCGCGCTGGTCGCGGGCGCGCGGTCGGGCCTCGCGACGGCGGGCGCTCTGCTCCACTATATCCTGTTCATCGTGGCCTTGTGCCTGCTGGTGACATTGCTCGTCTATCCGATGACGGTCCTGCTCGGCCGGATCGGCGTCGGCCGGTTTGCCCGCGCCGCCTTTCCAGCGCAGGCCATCGCCTTTTCGACGCAAAGCTCGATCGCGTCGCTGCCTGCTATGATCCAGGCAAGCGATGGCGCGCTGGCGGTGCGGGAAACGAGCCGGTCCATCGTCCTGCCGCTGGCGATTTCCCTCTTTCGGATCACCAGCCCGCCCGCCAATCTGGGCGTCGCCCTCTATGTCGCTGCCATGAATGGCGTCGATCTGGGCGCGACGCAGCTGGTCCTGGGCGTGCTGGTGGCGGCGGTGGTCAGCCTGGCCGCCGTGGGGCTTCCCAGCCAGATCACCTTCTTCACGACCACGGGGCCCATCTGCCTTGCCATGGGCGTGCCGGTGGAGGCGCTGCCGCTTTTGCTCGCGGTGGAAACGGTGCCCGACATCTTCCGCACTGTCGGCAATGTCACCGCCGACATGGGCGTTGCCCGCATCCTGGACCAGCGGCGCGCAGCGGACTGACGGGCGTTTGTCAGGGCGCGCGGCGCACGCTGATGATCCTGACGGGTGTTTCGAGCATCTGGCCCTTCATGACGCCTTCACCCTTGGTCGGCGATTTGGGCGCGGCGAGGATCGCCTTGATCACATCCAGCCCCTCCACCACATGGGCGAAAACCGCAAATCCCTGATTATCGCCGGCTGCGTCGGGATTGGCGTCCATGGACGGCATCCGCCCCAGCACGACGAAAAAGTCGCCAGTCGCGCTGCCCGGCGCATAACGCGCCATGGAAAGCGCCCCGTCATCATGGACCAGGCCCGTCTGGCTGGTCGGTTCATGCGCGATCGGCGGCAGGATGCGTTTGGGGTCATTTTGCGCGCCGCCCTGCACGAAGCCATAATCGGCAGCGCCAACGCCACGGTAGAAGGCCGTGCCATCGAGACGCTTCTGATCGACATATTTCAGGAAATTGGCGGCGGTGATGGGGGCCTTGCCGCTATGCACCGCGAGCACGATCGGCCCCTGCTCCGTCTGCATCAGCACGCGAACATCGGCCGGATCGGGGGCGGATGACGAAGAAGTCTGCGCCGATGCCGGGACGATCGACAGGAAGGCGGAGAGGATAAGGACAAGCTGGCGAATCATGTCCGCCAGCCTAGCCGATCGGGCGCCACGCGCCAGAGGGGGCTTACCCCTCCAGCTGGCGCTGCAACGCGCGGATGTCGGCGTCCATGTCGGGACTGGTTTCACGCAGCGCCTCGATCGTGCGCACGGCATGGATCACGGTGCTGTGGTCACGTCCGCCGAAGATGCGGCCGATCTCGGGCAGCGATCGCGGCGTCATCTTCTTGGCGAGATACATGGCCACTTGACGCGGACGGGCGACGGCGCGCGCGCGGCGCTTGGAGCGCATTTCCGCCGGATCGATCTTGAAATGCGCAGCGCAGGCCTTCTGGATTTCATCCACGGTGATGCGGCGGGCATTGGCGCGGACAGCATCGGCCAGCATCTGCTGGGCGAAATCCAGATCAATCGCGCGTCCGGTCAACTGGCCATAAGCGACCAGCTTGTTGAAGGCGCCTTCCAGTTCGCGCACATTCGACCGGATCGAGCGGGCGAGGAAATCGATCACCATGTCTGGGACGGTCGTGTCGCCGGCCAGAGCGCGCTTTGATTGAAGGATGGCGAGGCGAAGGTCGAGGCCGGCGGCGCGAATGTCCGCGACCAGCCCACCGGCCAGTCGCGAGAGAATGCGCGCGTCGATCGCTTCGAGCATCTGGGGCGCGCGATCCGCGGTGACGACGATGCGCGCGCCACTGTCGATCAGGTCGTTGATCGTGTGGAGAAATTCCTCCTGCGTCGATCCTTTGCCCGCGATGAACTGGATATCGTCGATCAGCAACAGGCGCGCGGCCCGCAGCCGCGCCTTGAACGCCATCGTCTCATTGGCGCGCATCGCGTTCACAAATTCCATCATGAAGCGTTCGGCCGACATATAGAGGACCGGGGCCTTGGGCGAATGCGCCGAGAACGCCGCTGCGATGCCGTGCAGCAAATGGGTCTTGCCCTGCCCCGTACCGCCATGAATGAACAGCGGCGTAAAACGCGGCTGCGCTTCGCCCGCCATCGCCTGCGCCGCAGACCAGGCCAGGCGGTTGGTGTCGCCTACGACGAAATCGTCGAGCCTGTGGCGCGGCTGGAAGTTGGACGCGACAACCATTTCCTCGACGACGCAGGAGTCGGCTTCCGGCAAGGACGCGATTTCCAGCAGGCGCGGTCCGGCAGCGTCAGGCGCGCGGCGCACCCGCACCTCGCGCACACCGACTCCGGCGCTGCGCCATGCCATGCGCAGGCGATCGCCAAACTGGCCCGACACGAAATTCGCGCTGAAGTCAGTGGCGACCAGCAGGTCGAGCGTCTGCGATTCGGGGCAATAGTCGCCAAGCCGCGCAGGCTTTAGCCACTGGTCGAACAGACGCGCGCCAAGATCACGGCGTAGGCCCGTCCGGATCGCGCTCCAGGCGGAATCCAGGCCGGCGCCATTTTCACTGTCCGTTGCCTGACGTTCCACCAAAGCTGCCCTGACGTTCATACCTGAAGCGACCCCCCAAATCGGCCTGAACGACACAAGCGTAGCTATCCGGAAAAGCCACTGGCTTTCCGATCACCCTGCATCGTCTGACCTAATAACGACCGCCTGAAAAACGATTCGAGCGGCGGCCGGAGGAGCAAAATAGACAGGCGCGATCCGCAGGATCAAGGCCGAGACACTTCAAAAAAATGAAATAAAGCCGTTGACTCGGCAAAGCCGCGGAAAAGGCCAACTTGCCATTTTACCACAGTTTTTCAGTTATTTATTTGGTCACAATCTTGGCGTTCCCGGCCGAATCGCGGGATTCCCGTGTGTCTGGCTGATGACAAAGATGTGACGCAAAAACGAAAGGCCCGCTCCGGCAATCCGGAGCGGGCACTTAGGTTCGTCATTCCCTTGCGGGGGTGTCAGGCGATCGCGCTGACGGCCTTGGTCAGGCGGCCGAACTTGCGTGCGGCGGTGTTCTTGTGCAGCACGCCGCGCGCGACGCCGCGCGCCAGTTCAGGCTGAACGGTCTGCAGCGCGGTCGTGGCGGCATCCTTGTCGCCAGCGACGATGGCGGCTTCCACCTTCTTCACCAGGGTGCGGATCCGGCTGATGCGGGCGCCATTGATTGCGGCGCGACGCTCGTTGCGACGGATGCGCTTCTTGGCTTGCGGCGTATTGGCCATTCTATTCCTCGGTTCTCGTCAAATCTCGGGAAGAGGCCCGCCGAAAAATGCCGACATGCCTCGTGAAGGTGCGCCCCTTACAGAGTATCGGGGCGGGCGTCAACGGATTCGCGGTCGGCTATTTCTGGCATGTGGGGCAATAGAATGTCGATCGCCCGCCATCGACGCGCCGTCGCACGGTGCCACCGCACGGGCAGGGCTGCCCCTCCCGGCCATAGACGCGCCATTGCTTGGAAAAATAGCCCAATTCGCCATCTGGCCGGGCATAGTCGCGCAGAGTCGATCCGCCAGCGGTGATGGCGGCCGTCAGCACGGTGCGAATCGCGTCCACCAGCAGCGCCAGGCGCGCACCGCTGATTCGCCCGGCCGGGCGGGTCGGGGCGATGCCCGACATGTTGAGCGCCTCACAGACATAGATATTGCCCAATCCAGCCACGATGCGCTGGTCCAGCAGCGCCGCCTTGATCGAGGTCGCCTTGCCTTTCAGGGCTGTGGCCAGCATCGCGGGCGAGAATTCATGCCCTAAAGGCTCCGGCCCCATGCGGGTAAAGGGCGCATAGCCGGACCAGGCGTCGGCCCGCACCAAATTAAGCGATCCGAACCGGCGCGGGTCGTTGAGGGACAGGAGCCGCCCCTGATCGGTTTCGACGAGCAGATGGTCGTGTGCGCCAATCTCCGCCGGGTCGATACGCCAACGCCCCGACATGCCAAGGTGGAAGATCATCATGTCGCCCCGGTCGGTTTCAATCAGGCCATATTTGGCCCGCCGGGACAGACCCGTAACCGTCGCGCCCGTCATCCGCTGGCGCAGGTCCGGCGGAATGGGAAAGCGCAGGTCGGCGCGGCGCGGTTCGACTCGCATGAGCCGGCTGCCGAGCAAGACCGAGCGCAGGCCCGCCACAGTGGTTTCGACTTCGGGAAGTTCAGGCATGGGCCGTCATGTAGGGGCTATTCCCCCGCCGCAACAGGGGCATCGGGATCAAGGTCCGGCCAGCGATCGATCAGCGCTGCAGTCACGCCGTTGGTCCAGCCAAAGCCGTCCTGCAGCGGATATTCGCCGCCGCCGCCGGGCTTGCGTTCTTCCACATCATATTTTTCCAGCATCTTGCCGCTTTGGCGGAAGGCCGAGTCGACCGTCGATATCCAGCGGCGCGCAATGTCCCTGGCGAGGGGCAGATGGCCTGTACGCGCCAGCCCGTCGATCGCCACCCATTGAAGCGGCGCCCAGCCATTGGGGCTGTCCCACTGCTGCCCTGTCGCGAGCCGGGTCGTGCGCAAGCCGCCCTCCCCGACAAGCTGATCGCGCGTGATCCGGGCAACGGCATCGGCCTGGGCTTTGCTGGACAGGCCTACGAACAACGGAAAGAGCGTCGCTGCCGACAAAATGGGCGTGGGTCCATGGCTGTCCATGTCCCAGTCCGCATAATGCCCTGCGTCTGCCTGCCAGAGCCAACGGTCGATGGCGGCCTTGCGCCTTGCAGCCAGCTGATGGAACTCACGCGCGCAGCCGGCATCGCCCGCTGTCGCGCATCGGCCGGCAATCGCACGCTCCAGCCGCCAGAGCAGGCTGTTGAGATCGACGGGCACGATGTGCGTGGTGCGGATCGTGGACAGGCGTTTGGAGTCGGCAAGCCAGCGAGACGAAAAATCCCAGCCGCTTTCCGCACCGGCGCGCAGGTCGCGATAGACGTCGCCCTTGGCCCTGTTGCTTTCCCGCGCGGTCGCGACATCCTCGGCCCAGCTTTCATCGCGCGGTCCGGGCCGATCATCCCAATAGCGGTTGAGCAGCGCGCCGTCGGGCATGCGCACCACGCGCAGCGACGCGCCTGCCCGGATGGCGTGATCGCTACCGCGTATCCAGAAGGCATGTTCGGCGCGCAACGCGGCCAGATGGCGGGGATCGGTAGGATCACTGGCCAGATCGACCATCAGCGACAAAAAAGGCGGCTGCGATCGCCCCAGATAGTAAGTGCGGGTGCCGTTGGGGATGAAGCCGTAGCGGGCGATCAGGCTTTCAAAATCGGTGAGCATCGAATCGATCAGCGATTGCTGCCCATCCGCCTTGAGGCCGAGCATCGTGAAATAGCTGTCCCAATAATAGATTTCGCGAAAGCGACCGCCCGGCACGACATAGGGCGCGGGCAGGGACAGCGCCGACGAACCGGCAGGCGGATTGAGCGCGGGCCGCGTGAGTTGCGGCCAGAGCGCCCGGATATGGTCGCGCAGCGATGGAGCCGGCCGTTCCCCCCCCTCGCCCGGCACGGTGAAATGGCGCAGAACGAACTGGCGCAAGGCCGCGCCCTTTGGCTGTTCCCGCCGATAGGCCTCGACAATGGCGGCGGGGTCGCCTTTGGGCGCGGCATCGACGAAGGTCTTGCCGTCTTCAAACACCCGCCCGCCCTGCACCGCTTCGAATAAGGGACCGTAAATTTGCTGGGGGCTAGGCGGCGGCGCGGCCTGCGCCATGCAAAGCAGCGCGGCAAGCGCGACGGTGAAGCGGACGGGTCGGCGCATATCGACATTCCCCCTTGTCGGTCGGTCGGACGAGGGAATGGATGACGCAGGCGAAACGTTCCGGCCGCTGCTGCCTTCGCGCTGGCATGGCGCCAAAACAGCCGCTAGAGCGGAGGTCATGAGCGAAACAGCATCCTTCGGCTATCGCGACGTCGATGCCGCCGAAAAAGCGGGCATGGTCCGCGCCGTCTTTTCCAATGTCGCGGCCAAATATGACCTGATGAACGACGCCATGTCGGGCGGCGCGCATCGGCTGTGGAAAGACCAGTTCGTCCGCCGCGTAAAGCCGCGTGCGGGCGAAGAGATACTCGACATGGCCGGCGGCACGGGCGACATCGCGTTCCGCATGCACCGCCGTGGCGCGCAGGTGACCGTGTCGGACATCAATCCCGAAATGCTGGCGGTCGGCGTCGAGCGGGCGCAGAAAAAGGGTTATGAAGGGCTGATCTGGTCTGAGCAGAATGCCGAAGAGCTGACTTTTGGCGACCGCACCTTCGACGCCTACACGATCGCCTTTGGCATCCGCAACGTCACCCATATCGATCAGGCGCTGGCAGAGGCGCATCGCGTGCTGAAATTTGGCGGGCGTTTTTTTTGCCTGGAATTTTCCACCACGAGCTGGCCGGGCTTTTCGGACGTCTATGACGTCTATTCGCACAAGCTGGTGCCGCAATTGGGCAAGCTGTTCGCCAATGATGCCGACAGCTACCGCTATCTGATCGAATCGATCCGCCGCTTCCCGCCCATGCCCCAATTTGAAGGCATGATCCGCGACGCGGGTTTCGTGAATACCAAGGTCGAGCCGATCATGGGCGGACTGGTGGCCATCCATAGCGGGTGGAAGATCTGACCCACGCATGACGTCCCACATCACCCATATCTGGCGGCTCCTGAAATGGGGGCGCATATTGGCACGGCATGGCGCGCTGCGCGGGATCGAGCGCGATCCGCTGACGCCTGCGCCCGTGCGCCGTCTGGTGCGGATCGCCCGGCTGGGCGCGCGCGTGCCCAAGCAGCCGCGCTATGCCGATGCGTTTCAGGCGATCGGCCCCGCGGCGATCAAGCTGGGCCAGACACTTGCAACGCGGCCCGACCTAGTCGGCGAGGAAGCGGCCAATGATCTGCTACGCTTGCAGGACGCCCTGCCCCCTGTGCCGTTCGACACGATCCGCGCCCAGATCGAGCAAAGTTTCGGCCGGCCGATCGAAGCGCTTTACAGACGGTTCGACGAAACGCCGGTGGGTGCGGCATCGATCGCGCAGGTGCATCGCGCGCTCACCACCGACGGGCGGGACGTTGCGGTCAAGGTGATCCGCCCCGGCGTCATCGATCAGTTCAACCGCGACATCCAGACCTATGAATGGGCCGCGGCCCATATCGAACAGCTGGGCGGCGAAGTCGCGCGTCTGCGCCCGCGCCTGGTCATCGCCAACCTGAAGCGCTGGACCGCGCGCGAACTGGACCTGCGGCGCGAGGCGGCTTCGGCGTCCGAGCTGGCCGAGGCGATGGAGGCGATGCCGGGCTATCGCATCCCCGCCATCGACTGGGACCGCACGAGCGGCAAGGTCATGACGATGGAGTGGATCGACGGCATCAAGATCGCCGATCGCGCCGCGCTGGTCGCCGCCGGCCATGACATGAAGGATCTGGCCGCCCGTCTGGTCAATGCCTTCCTGCGGCAGGCGATCGCCGAAGGCTTTTTCCACGCGGACATGCATCAGGGCAATTTGTTCGTGACGGCAAGCGGCGAGATTGTCGCGATCGACTTTGGCATCATGGGCCGGATCGACCGGCGCGCGCGCATGTGGCTGGCGGAAATTCTCTACGGCCTCATCACCGGCAATTACAAACGCGTCGCCGAAATCCATTTCGAGGCGCAATATGTCCCCGCCCATCATAATGTCGCCGAATTCGCGACGGCACTGCGCGCCGTGGGCGAACCGATGCGTGGCAAGGCGGCGAGCGAATTGTCGGTGGGCGGCATGCTGGACGGCCTGTTCGCCATCACGCGCGATTTCGACATGCAGACCCAGCCGCATTTGCTGCTGCTGCAAAAGACCATGGTGATGGTGGAGGGCGTGGCCCATACGCTCGATCCCGACATCAATATGTGGGAGACGAGCGGGCCTTATGTGAAAGGCTGGCTGCGCGACGAACTGGGGCCAGAGGCCAAGGCGGCCGACACACTGATCGAAAATTGGCGTACGCTCCAGCGTCTTCCGGGCCTCATCAAACGGATCGAGGATGCCTTCCCCGAAAAGGGCGGCGCCCCGCCCCCGCCCCCTCTTACCGAGGTGAAGCTGATCCGTGTAGGCGGCGGCTGGCGCTACGCGCTGGTGGCGGTGATCGCGGCGGCGGCAGGGGCTGGCGTGATGTGGGAAGCGCAATTGCTGTGACAACGAACAGGCGGGACAATCCTTATTCTCGCCTGCTGCTGGCATCAATTGCGACGTGCTGGATCGCCGGCTTCTGTTTTGCCATCAAACTATATCCCGGATCACCCTTTGGTGTGGATTGGCGGATACTCAGCGATCCTTGGCTGTTGGTCATGCGGAGCGCATTTCTCGTGATCCCCGCTGGTTTGTTTGCTCTCTTCGCCGTCTGGCCTCTCGTGCTGCTGATGGTGCAAGGGGTGATGCGGATAGAGCCAGTCGTCCCGCAGAAATATAATTGGCTGCTATGGGCGGGATCGGGCGTCGTTCTCGGGCCCCCGGCCCTATTCGCCTATTCTTTTCCGCTGGGGCTCGGGCACGCACTCCTCGTCAACCTGATCCTGACCGGCATGATCTGTGGAGGGGTGTGCGCTGCGATTGTTCGAGGATTAATCGGGCCGGATGTTGGCGACTGAGCCGTCGGGATTGAGGCGGAAGCGGCCAACGGGACGATCGGCCCAATATTCGCCACCGATGTTACAGCGCGGCACAACGACGCCGACGCAGGAATCCAGATAGACGCTGTAAATTTGCTCACCCGTCGGCAGAATGTTGCGGCCCACCCAGCGATAGCCACATCGTCGTTCGCCTAACGTAACCGGGAACTTGTCCGAACTCAGGCAAGGCTGCATTGCACCCTGCCACTGTTCAAAACGAACGATCGGCAAATTGCCATTTACAATGGTCAAACGCCTTACTGTGGCATGTGAATCGTCCCAGCCGAAAATGCGATCTGCGAACAATCCACGCTGGCGGATATGAAAGGTCAGCTTCCCCGTCTCAATTACCGCTATCACAAAGGGCGGCGGCGGCTGGCATCCCTGGAGCAGAAGGGCCACGCAAGGCATCAGCCATTTCCGCATCCGGTGCCTCCCTTGTTTGCATCATGCTCTAATAGTCTGGACAAGGCCGGTTCGCACGACCAAATGTTCGAACCACCATGACCCACCGCATCCTCCTCATCATTTCCGGCGGGATCGCTGCCTATAAATCGCTCGAACTTGTGCGGCTGTTGCGCAAGCGCGGGATCGCGGTGCGGGCGGTGCTGACGACGAGCGCCAAGCAGTTCGTGACGCCGCTCAGCCTTGGCGTGCTGACCGAGGATCAGGTGTTCGACGACATGTTCGACCTGAAGGAAGAGCGCGAGATCGGTCATATCCACCTTAGCCGCCAGGCCGATCTGGTGGTGGTCGCGCCGGCCACTGCCAATATCCTCGCGAAGATGGCGAACGGCCTCGCCGACGATCTGGCGACCACACTGCTGCTCGCCACCGACAAGCCGGTGCTGGCCGTCCCTGCGATGAATGTGCGCATGTGGCATCATGTCGCGACCCAGCGGAACCTGCACCAGCTGCGGGCCGATGGCGTGCATGTGATGGAGCCGGATGACGGCGCGATGGCCTGCGGGGAATTTGGCAAGGGCCGCCTGCCCGAACCGGAAGCCATTGTGACGGAAATCGCGCGCCTGCTCGCTTTGCCCCTGCCTGCCGATCCCCTGGCCGGACAATCTGACTTCGCCGCCGATAGCGGATCGCTGGCGGGCCGCCATGTCCTGATCACCGCCGGGCCGACGCATGAGCCGATCGACCCGGTGCGCTACATCGCCAACCGGTCTTCGGGCAAACAGGGTTTTGCTATCGCCGCCGCCGCCGCGCGCGCTGGTGCCCGCGTGACGCTGGTGGCCGGGCCAGTGCAATTGCCGACGCCAGCGGGCGTGACCCGGATCGACGTGGAGACAGCGCGGGAGATGCTGTCCGCCGTCGAAGCGGCCTTGCCGGTCGATGCCGCGATCATGGTCGCCGCCGTGGCCGACTGGCGCGTGGTCGACGCTGCCGGGCAGAAGATCAAAAAGGATGGATCAGGCCGGCCTGCCCCCCTTTCCTTGGTAGAAAACCCCGACATTCTCGCCACGCTGGGGCATCATGCTCAAAGACCAAAGCTGCTGATCGGTTTTGCCGCCGAGACGGAAAAGGTCGCGGACCATGCGCAGGCCAAGCTGGCGAAGAAAGGCGCGGACTGGATCGTCGCCAATGACGTGTCCGGCGCTCCGGGCAAAAGCGTGATGGGCGGCGAGGACAATGCCGTGCAGATTGTCAGCGCGCAGGGCATCGAATGCTGGCCGCGCCTGCCCAAGCACGCCGTCGCCGACAAACTCATTGCAAAGGTTGCCCATGCCCTCTCCCCTTCCGCCGATTGAAATACGGATCAAGCGCCTGCCGCATGGCGAAGGCTTGCCATTGCCTGCCTACGCCACCGCGCAGGCGGCCGGCATGGACGTGGTGTCGGCCGAGGATCTGATCCTGCCGCCAGGCGGACGCCATGCCGTCGCGACCGGCTTTGCCATGGCGATACCCGAAGGCTATGAGATACAGGCCCGCCCGCGATCGGGCCTGGCGCTCAAACATGGGATCAGCCTGCCCAATAGTCCCGGAACGATCGACGCCGATTATCGCGGCGAGGTGAAGATCATCCTCATCAACTTTAGCGACCAGCCCTTCGCCATCGCGCGCGGCGACCGGATCGCCCAGCTGGTGGTCGCGCCGGTCCAGCTTGCCAGTTTCGCCCAAGTCGATAGTCTGGACGATACCGCCCGCGGACAGGGCGGCTTTGGTTCGACGGGAGTGTGACGCCATGACCATCCTGCTTTCCCTGATGTTGGCGGCGACGCCCGCACCGGCCGCGATGCCGCCAATGCCGCAGGAGTTGAGCCAGGTGCCGGTGATCGAAGGATGGCTGGGGCGGAAAATTTCGCCGCGCTGGTCCGAGGATGTGGCGCGGCAATACCGCAAGGGGAAATGTTCTGGCGCGGTGCCCTTTGAGGGGTCCAACCTGCTGGAAATCGACATGCTGTTCCTGCTCTCGGGGGACGGTAAGCCTTTGCAGGTCGCCCCGGTCAATGCGCACTGTCCCGAGGTTGAGCAGTTTATCAGCAATCGCATTTTGGGATCGCTGCGCGGATCCTTCCCCAAGAGCGGGTCGGCCGAGCCGCAGTGGATGCGATCGCAGGTGCGTTTCCTCTGGTCGGACGCGCCGTGACGCTGACCGACGCGAAACTGGACCGTTACGCCCGGCATATCGTGCTGCGAGAAATTGGGGGCGCTGGACAGATGCGGCTGCTGGGCGCGGACGTGGCCGTGATCGGCGCAGGCGGGATCGGCAGCCCCGCAATCCTGTATCTGGCGGCTGCGGGCGTCGGCACGATCCGCGTGATCGACGATGACGCCGTTGCCTTGTCCAATCTGCAACGACAGGTGTTGTTTGGCACGGACGATATAGGCACGCCTAAAGCCGAAGCGGCGATGGCGGCGGTGACGCGGATCAACCCCGACGTCAAGCTGATCCCCATCAACACGCGGATCAATGCCGACAATGCCGGATTGATGCTGCGCGACGCTGATGTAGTGCTGGACGGAAGCGACAATTTCGCGACCCGCCTGACCGTGGCTAACTTCGCGCAGCGGTTGCGCATCCCGCTGGTGTCGGCGGCCGTTGGCCCGTTTGAAGGACAGATCGCGACCTATCGGGGATGGGAGGCGGACAAACCCTGCTATCGTTGCTTGGTGGGTGATCCGCAGGACGCGCCGGAACGCAATTGCGCCGAAACCGGCGTCATCGGCGCGCTGACCGGCACGATCGGCAGCCTGGCGGCACTGGAGACGATCCGTGCGCTTGTGCCGTTCGGAACCGACATGGCGGGCAAGCTGCTGATCGCGGATCTTCTGACGATGCGTTTTCGCACTCTGGACGTCGCCAAGGATCCGGCCTGCTTGGGGTGCGCGATGGAAATATGCGCGCCCTGACCATCATCGTCGCGACGCCGGACCCGGAGCGTTTTCGTGGCGCGCTGATGCTGGCGGCGGCGCAGGCGGCGCTGGGCGGGGCGGCGCGAATATTCCTGCAACTGGATGCTGTCGCTCTGCTCCGTTCCCCTGTCGCAGCGCCGCGCGACGCCGGGCATGAGGCGGCAGGACTCCCGCCGCTCAAGGATTTGCTGGAAGAGGCACGTTCGCTTGGCGTCCAATTGAGCGCCTGTCAGAGCGGGATGAGCCTGGCGGACGTGAGCATCGCTGACCTTCCAGCAGGGACCGACGTCACCGGGCCGATCGCCCTGCTGCAGAAGCTGAACGAGGATGAGCGGCTGGTCTTCGCCTGACGCGATCAACGCAGGACCGGCAGGCGCCAATGGAAACGCGGCGGCCGGGCATGGGCGACGGGTCCGGCCGATACGGCGTCGGCGCGCCAGCCCAGCGCCGACGGCAGCACGCCGACATGCGCCGCGCCCCATAGGGCGGCAAGGCACATCAGGATCGCCGCACTGGCGCGCACCAGCCTCATTCCCCCGCTCCTTCTTCGTCGCGCAGGAAAATATCCTCAATGCGCAATGCAAACAAGTCGGCGATGCGAAAGGCGAGCGGGAGCGAGGGATCATATTTACCGGTTTCGATCGCGTTGACGCTCTGGCGTGAAATGCCGAGCCGGGTGGCCAGTTCGCCCTGACTCCAGTCGCGCTCGGCCCGCAGCAGCTTGAGCCGGTTCTTCATGCCCGCGCCCAGGTCAGGCAACGCGACACGCCGATGGCGATGACGAAAACGGGAATGGCGGCCCAGGCGGGGACATGGGGGACGAGCCGGAATTGTTCGAGAAATCCCCAGACCGTCGCGAGAACCAGCAAGGCCCCGGTGCCGAACAGTGCGGACTGCGCCAGTTTGAGGCGCAGATATTCATCCTTCTCCTCAATCAGCAGCCGCGCCATGGCAAACACCATCGCCAAGGCGCCAAGGGCCGGCAACAGGGCTAGACCCCACAGCACCGCGCCGGCCGGGGCCCAGTTTTTATAGGCATAGACCGCCAGGAACAGACCCAGCGTGTAGAAAAGGCTGCCCGCCACCATCCGGCGATTATAGCGCCGCATTGCAGGCGACAGATTGCCTTCGACCCGCGCCGACCGCTCCGCCGCCCGGACGATCGGGATGGTCATCCCGGTCGCCGTCAGCATGACTGCCAGCGTCCCGGCCCAACCCAGGTCGAATTTGTGGATGACCAGCCCAGCGACGATCATCGCGCCGCAGAAGGCGAGGCACCAGAGCAGGATGGGGTGGCGTGACCGATCGGAAACAGGCGTCATGGCAAAGCTCCTTTGACATAATGTAAAGTGTCATTGACATGCCTCAAGACGGCTTGTCAAGGATGGTTGACATTCCTGTCGCTGACCTGCCCACCGTCTTCCTGCTCGACTTGGGTCCGGACAGGGCGCTAAGAAGGGCGCATGATGAAGCTCTTTATCGGCAACAAGGCCTATTCCAGCTGGTCGCTGCGCGGCTGGCTGGCGTGCAAATTGTCGGGCCTCCCTTTTGAAGAAGTGGTGGTGCCGCTCTATGACCAGGCATGGGAGAAGCGGCGCGAAGGCGACGAATTCGCGCCGTCGTCGGGCAAGGTGCCGATATTGTGGGATGGCGACGACATCGTCGTGTGGGACAGCCTGGCCATCGTCGAATATCTGAATGAAAAGAGCAGCGGCGACCGGTTCTGGCCGGCGAACCCCGCGCCACGCGCCATGGCCCGGTCGATGGCGGCGGAGATGCACAGCAGCTTTGCCGCGCTACGCCGCGAGCACAGCATGAACATCCGCCAGATCTACGATCCCGTCCCGCCATCGGATGGCGTCGCACAGGATATAGCGCGTATCATGGAGTTATGGGCGCAGGCGCGCGCGCGCTACGGCGGCGAAGGCGACTTCCTGTTCGGTGAATTTGGCGCAGCCGACATCATGTTCGCGCCGGTCGTGACTCGCTTCATCACCTATCAGTTGCCCGTCGCCCGTTTCGCCCAAGGCTATATGCAGGCGATCATCGCTCATCCCTGGATGCAGGAATGGATCGGCGGCGCGCAGGCGGAGGATTGGGTCATCGACCGTTTCGAAGGCCCGCCGCAGACGGTGTGACGATGACCGACGAATCGGAGACGACCGACGAAACGGCCAAGGAAGCGCGCGCCAAGGAAGCTGCCGCGATCAGGCGGCGCTGGATCACGCTGGGCGAAGGCATCGCGGTGCTGGCGGTGACGATCTCGGCGATGACGCTCTATATCAACTGGTCGGACAAGCAGGACCGGCGCGCCGAAAAGGCGGCGGAAAGCCAGGCGGCGTCCGTCCGCGCGGCGGGGCTGGTGCTGCACGCCGATTCGGTCGAGGGCGACCGCATTCGCCTGCGCCCGACCGACCCCCGCCAAGTCGTGCAGAGCCAGACCATCCTGTTTCCCAAGGCGCTGGAGCTGACGCCGGTCGATACCACCGGCGAGCCGCGCATCGAGGCGGACTGGTTCGCCAATCCCCTGAAGCGCGCGCGCGAGCAGGCGAAGCTGCCCGATGACAGCGTAGGCGACGAAAAGCTGCCCGTGGCGATCATCACTCGCTTCGTTATCGACGGTGAACCGCATGAGAGCGCGGCGCTCTACGACATTGGCTATGGCATTACCGGCCGCTGGCTGGCGGGGCATCGGTTGAGCCTGCGGGGTCTATCGCTGGTGAATGCCGTCACGGTCGCGGGCGCGCAAAAGGCGCTGGATCGGCGTTGGGCGAGGATGCCGGCGGGGCGGTCCGCCCAATAACCGCGCGCCCATGAAAAAGGGGCCACCTTGCGGCAGCCCCCTGTTCATCCCGATCGGGCCAGGCGTCGATCAGCCGACGATTTCTTCGGGCTTGAAGAAATAGGCGATTTCGATCGCGGCATTTTCCTCGCTGTCCGACCCATGGACCGAATTGGCTTCGATCGATTCGGCATAATCCTTCCGGATCGTGCCTTCGTCGGCGTTGGCGGGGTTGGTGGCGCCCATGATGTCGCGGTTGCGCTTCACGGCGTCCTCGCCTTCCAGCACCTGCACGACCACCGGGCCGGAGATCATGAAGGCGACCAGGTCAGCGAAGAAGGGGCGTTCCTTGTGGACGGCGTAAAAGCCCTCGGCCTGTTCGCGGCTCATGCGGATACGCTTGGAAGCGACGACACGCAGGCCAGCATCTTCCAGCTTCTTGGTGACCGCTCCGGTCAGGTTGCGACGGGTCGCGTCGGGCTTGATGATCGAAAAGGTGCGCGTGACGGCCATGGCCCTCGGAACTCCGGATTGTTGGAAAGTTGCGCGCCCTTTAGACGCGGGCGGCGCGGGCTGCAAGAGGGGCGGGACTTTGCATAGGACAGCCGCGGTTTTGGCGGATTGAAAAGGCTGGGGTAGGAATGGCCATTTCATATCCCTGTCATTCCTGCGAACGCGCGGATATTTCCCCCGGCGTTGCAAATGGGGAGGTTAACGAAAGGGGTTGCCGCACCGCCCCCTGACAGCCCTTTGGATCGCGGGAATGACGGAAAGAGGAAGGGTTGCGACGGGCGGTTCCCGGGACCCAGCTGCCATTTTCAGCCTGCCTTGTGCAAGCGGCACGGGAAGGCTTCTCTAAAGTAAACCCATAAGGGGAATCAATCAATGACAGCTCTAGAGCGGTATGTTGCTGATCGGCGTGCGCAAGACGCAACCGCAATGCTCGCGGCAATCACTTCGGACCGGCCTTCATTGAAAAGTCTTTAGCCGATCTATCGGGGAAGGTGCCGCGAAGCATAGAGAGCAACAAGCCGCTTTCCCCGAAAGGAGACAACCCGCAACCGCATGTAAAATGAAGGTGGTGACCCCTACGGGAATCGAACCCGTGTTTCAGCCGTGAAAGGGCCGCGTCCTAACCGCTAGACGAAGGGGCCGTTCAGCAGTGCTGCCAGGCAGCGCTGCGAAGCGAGGGCGCAATTAGGCGGGGACGGAAAAAGGGTCAACCCCTAAACGCCAAGAAAATTGCAATCTGCCTCAATCCGCCCAGGCAGCGTCCTCCAAATGGAGTTCGGCAGCAGGGCGGCTACCCCAGTCGTCAATCTTGGCCTTGCCCGCAACCCAGAGCCGTCGGTCACGCGGCGCGGCAAGGATCGCCTGGCCCAGTTCGGTTTCCGCGCGCCGAAACGCGATCGTCTTGATCGAACGGCCATCATCGCCGGCCATAATCGCGCGCAGATGACCATTGCCCACCACGTCGGCCTTGATGACGCGCATCGGGCCGGCCGCAATGAGCGGAGCGGGCCAACCCGCACCATAAGGGCCACCCTGGTCGAGCGCCGCAACAAAGTCCGGGTTGACTCCGGTGGGCGCAAGGACCGCGTCAATGAGCAGGGCGCGATCGTCCCGCGCCTTTGCCACGGCTGCCGAGAGCCGGTCGTCCAGATAATCCGCCAGCGCGTCGATGCGGTCCGCCGCCACGGTCAGCCCCGCCGCCATCGCGTGCCCACCGCCCGCGACCAGCAACCCGCTATCCTTTGCGGCCAGCACCGCCGCGCCCAGGTCAACGCCGGAAATCGAACGGCCCGACCCCTTGCCGACGCCCGCGTCGTCCAGCGCAATCACGATCGCGGGTTGCCCGGCTTTCTCCTTAATCCGACCTGCGACGATGCCGATGACGCCGGGGTGCCAGCCGGCACCCGCGATCACTGCGACGGCTCTGTTCCCCTGGGCTGCAAGCAAAGCCTCTGCCTGCTCCTGCACCGTCGATTCGATCGCGCGCCGTTCCTCATTATACTGGTCGAGCTGCGCCGCGATCTGCGCCGCTTCCGCGGGGTCCTCGGTCGTCAGCAGCCGGACGCCCAGATCCGCCTGCCCCACCCGGCCGCCCGCATTGATGCGCGGGCCGAGCGCAAAGCCAAGGTCATGGCACAACGGCGCGCGCGTCAACCGGCTGGCGTCGATCAACGCGGCCAGCCCGATATTGCGGCGCTTGCCCATCACCTTGAGCCCCTGCGCAACGAAGGCGCGGTTAAGCCCCTTCAGCTGCGCCACATCCGCTACGGTGCCCAGTGCAACGATATCCAGCAAGTCGAGCAGATTGGGCTTGTTGCGGTTCGCAAACCAGCCCCTGTCGTCCAGCGTCTTCAACAAGCGCGCGCCCAGCAGGAATGCCACGCCGACCGCCGCCAGATGTCCGTGCAGCGCCGCTTCGGGATGTTCGTCCAGTCTATTGGGGTTCACCAGCGCAAACGCCTCGGGCAACTGGCTGGCGCATTTGTGGTGATCCACCACCACGACATCGACGCCGGCGGCCTTGGCCATCGCCAGCGCCTCGAACGCCTGCGCGCCGCAATCGACGGTGATGATCAGGCTTGCCCCTTCGCCAGCCAGGCGAACGAGCGCCTCGCCCGATGGGCCATATCCCTCCATCAACCGGTCGGGAATATAGGGACGCGCGCTCAGCCCCAAGTCGCGCAGCAACCGGATCAACAACGCCGCGCTGGTTGCGCCATCGACGTCATAATCACCGAAGATGCGCACATCTTCCTGACGCTCCACCGCATCGGCCAGGCGTCCGGCCGCCACGTCCATGTCGCGGAACAGGCTGGGATCGGGCATGAAGCCGCGGATCGTCGGATTGCGGTGCACATCCAGCCCCTCGCGGGTGCAACCGCGCGCCAGCAGCAATTGCGTGACCAGATCGTCGGGGAGACAGGCAGGCTCGCGCGTGTCGGCCCCCGCCCCGCGCCAGCGCCAAGGCTGCCCGGACAGGGAACGCGAAATATTGAGCGCAAATGTCATGAAAAGCCTGTAGCCGCCCGCAAGCCCCATGGAAAGTGGCGGGAATCATGTCGCAGGCGGAACCGTTGCAACCTGTTGGGCGTATGTAATCTTTGCCGGACGTCATAACGGGCGTGGCGCAAAAGGGGCGACGCACGACAATGACGAGACGACAGGCATTTCATGTCCAGCGCATGTTGGGCCTCCTGCTGTTGACCGCATCTCCCCTTCCCCTGCTTGCCCAGACCGCCCCCGCCTCACAAACAGACACCGAAGAACCCATTTTGCCCGATGCGCAGTTCGAGGCGCGCTTGCCCAAGATCGAAGGCAGCGATCCCAATGCGCCCCTGCCTTCGATCGACAGTTGGATCGACCAGCAGATGCCGGCTCAATCCGCCGTGCCCGCGGAACTGCCGCCTGCCGTCGACCCGGCGGAAGAACAGGAACTTGCGCAGCCCCTGCCTCCCCTGGGTAGCGTGACGGTTCCAGCCAATGAAGCGACGCAGGACGATCCCAATGCCGAACTGCCCGACGTCCGCTACGCGACCCGGGTCGAAGGCTTCGGGAAGACCGGACTGGAGGACGAATTCCGCGCCGAGTCGGCTCTGTTCGATGGCGATGGGAAAGCCGATACGGCAACGATGGTGCAGCAGCGCGCCGAAGCGGATCAGGATCTTGCCGTGCGCCTGCTCTATTCTCAGGGCTATTATGACGGGACGGCGATCGCCAGCCTGGATCAGGGCAGCGATGGGGCATTGACCGCCGTCGTGTCGGTGACGCCGGGCAAGCGCTACAAGATCGGCGACATTGTCATCAACGCCAAGCCAACGGTGCCGCCCGGACTGGTGCGTGACAGCCTGCCGCTCAAAACCGGCGATTACATCATTGCCGCCAATGTCGAGGGAGCGGAGGCCAATGTCGCGCTCAAGCTGCCCGAAAAGGGCTATCCCTTCGTCGAAGTGGGGCAGCGCGACATATTGCTTGATCCCGCGACCGTTACGGGCGCCTACACGCTGCCGGTGGAAACCGGCCCGCGCGCCAGTTTCCGCAAGATCACCACCAGTGGTGAGGATCAGGCGTTCGGCGCGGATCATATGGAAGTAATCAAGCGGTACAAGCCCGGCGAACTCTATGACAGTCGCAAGGTCGATGACCTGCGCAAGGCGCTGGTGGCGACTGGATTATTCTCCAGCGTGGCGGTGGATCCCGTCCGCACGGGCGAACCGGGGCCTGACGGCACCGAATATGTCGACCTGCATGTCGAACAGGATGCCGGCCCGCCGCGCACGCTGGCCGGTGAAGCGGGCTACGGGACGGGCCAGGGCTTTCGCGCTGAAGGCACCTGGACGCATCGCAACCTGTTTCCGCCCGAAGGCGCGCTCATTCTTGGGGCGATCGCCGGCACGCAGGAACAGGGCGCATCGGCGACATTTCGCCGCTCCAACGCCGGCAAGCGGGACAAGACCTTCCAGACCGGCATCACGCTCAATCACCAGAATTATGATGCCTATGAAGCCTATACCGCCGGCATCAACATCGGCTGGGCGCGGCAATCGACGCCGATCTTCCAGAAACGCTGGACTTACAGCTACGGCGCGGAAATCCTGCTGACCAACGAACAGGTCGTGATCGACCCGACCACGGCGGAAAAGACGCGGCGCACCTATTTCATCGGCGGCCTGCCGCTCCAGATCGGCTATGACCGGTCCAATGACCTGCTCAATCCGACCAAGGGGTTCCGCGCCAATCTGCGCGCCGAACCGGAAGGGTCATTACAGGGCAATTTCTCGCCCTATCTGCGCGCCACGTTCGATCTTTCGGGCTACTATCCGGTGTCCGACAGCCTGGTCATCGCGGCGCGCACGCGGCTGGGCACGATCAGCGGCGTCGACCGCGACGATGTGGCGCCATCGCGGCGCGTCTATGCCGGCGGCGGCGGATCGGTCCGCGGCTTTGGCTATCAGGAACTTGGGCCCAAGGACGTCAACAACGATCCGATCGGCGGGCGGTCCGTCAATGAATTCGCGGTCGAAGGGCGCTATCGCTTCGGCAATTATGGCGTCGTCGCCTTTGTCGATGCTGGCCAAGTCTATGAAAGCTCGATCCCCCAATTTTCCGATATGCGTTACGGCGTCGGCGTGGGTGGGCGCTTCTATACCAATTTCGGCCCGTTCCGTGCCGACATCGCCATGCCGATCAACCGGCAACCGGGTGAATCCAAATTCGCCATCTATATCGGCATTGGGCAGGCTTTCTGATGGCACAGGACGACACCCCTCCTCTCGCTCCGGAAGTGGCTGAGACGCCTGCGGAAACCATCGTCGTGCGCGAAAAGCGGCCGCTGTGGCAAAAGATCGCCATTGGCGTTGCTGGCATGCTGGTCGGTTTCATCCTGCTGGTCGGCGTCCTGCTGCTCGGGCTCAACACCCAGCCTGGAAAGAAATTCCTGATCAAGCAGATTGCGGCGCTTCAGCTTGAATCGGGCATGCAGATTGAGGTCGGCCGGATCGACGGGTCGATCTACAGCGACATGGTCATCCATGACCTTATCCTGCGCGATCCCAAGGGCGTATTTGCCGCGTCCCCGCGCGTCCATGTCGTGTGGAAGCCCTTTCGCTACGTCAATAATCATATTTCCGTCAGCCTGCTGGAAACCCCCTTGGTCGTGCTGGCGCGCAGCCCGCAATTCAACGTCACCGAAAGCGATCCCAACGCGCCGATCCTGCCTGACCTCGACATCGACGTGGACAGGCTGAAGATCGACAAGTTCGTGCTCGCCAAGCCGGTGATCGGCCAAAAGCGGGAAATCGCGATCGACGCTGTCACCCATATCGCCGATGGCCGTGCCCAGCTGGAGGCCAGCGCACTGGTCGACAGCGGCGACCGTTTGCAGGCGAAGCTGGACGCCGTGCCCGACCAAAACCGCCTGGCCATGAGCGGCACGCTGACCGCGCCCAGAGGCGGCGTCATCGCCGCCATGTCCGGCCTGACCGATGGCATGACCGCCACGCTGGACGGTAAGGGTAGCTGGCAGGCGTGGGACGGGCGGATCGTCGCGACGTCGCCCAAGGGTGAACTGGCGAACATCGCGCTGGCGGCGCGTGAGGGCAATTTCACCGCCAGGGGCCCGCTGCGCCCCGGACTGGTCTTTGCCGGCACTGTCGATCGGCTGACCGCGCCGCAGCTGGACGTGGACCTGTTCGCGGGTCTTGATGAGCGCAAGGTCAATCTCAAGGGATCGGTGCGGTCATCGGCCATGACCGCCGATATTCAAGGTCTGGTCGACCTTGCCCAAAGTAAATTCGGCGAGCTTCGGATCAATGCCGCGCTGCTGACGCCCGGTGCGATCATGGAAAAGGTCAAGGGGCGGGACGTGCGCGCATCCATCGTCCTGGATGGGCCGATGGCGACGCCGTTCATCGACTATGACATCACCGCCAGGAGCATTGCCTTCGACGCGACCGGTATCGAGAATTTGAAGGCCAGCGGCCGCGCGGTGATCGACGCCGATCGCATCCGCATTCCCGTGAACGCCACCGCAAGTCGCGTGACCGGCCTCAACGCCGCCGCCGGCGGCCTGCTTCAGAATCTGCGGGTCAAGGGCGATTTCGCCTATGCCGCAGGCAAGCTGATCAGCGACAATCTCAAGATCGACAGTGACAAGGTCGACGCAACGGCGATCGTGCTCGCCGACCTGGACAACGCCATTTATCGCGGCGGCCTCAAAGGCCGCGTCAATGACTATCGGATCGATGGCGTTGGCATCGTCAATTTGAACACCGATGTCGAACTGGTGCCAGGACCCAAGGGCGGCTTTGGCCTGTCCGGCCGGTTCGGCGTGCGCACGGCGCACTGGGACAACGCATCGGTCCGGGATTTTCTGGGTGGCAATGCCGTGGTGTCAGGGCGGATCGGCATGACGCCCGAGGGCAAGTTCACTTTGGCTGGCCTTAAGGGTGCGGCGCCCAATTTCACCATCCAGTCCGGCTCCGGCAGCTATGACACCGATGGGCAGATCGCCTTCGATGCCACCGCTTCCTCAAAGCAATATGGCCCGTTGGCGCTGACCGTGCGCGGGACGGTGGACCGGCCGCAGGCGGTGCTGCGCGCCGCGCGCCCCAATGTCGGCGTGCAATTGACCGATGTGGTGGCGAAGCTGAACGGCGAAGCTGCCGGCTACCGGCTGGAGGCGACCGGCGGATCCCCCTATGGTCCCTTCTTCGCCAATGTCCTTATCCGCACGGCGCAGGGCCCGCTGACCATCGACGTCACCCGCGCCCGCTTCGCCGGGGTCGATATGAACGGTCGCATCCAGCAAAGTGCGGCCGGACCTTTTACCGGACGGCTCGACATGAACGGGTCCGGCATCACTGGCGCCGTTCGTCTGGCAGCGGTCGGCAAGGTGCAGGGCGTGGACGTGAACGCCAACGCGACCAACGCCAAATTGCCCGGTGAGGCCGACATCATCATCGGCCGCGCCATCGTTAATGCCTCGGTCCTGCTCGCCGACCAGCCGCAGATCCGCGCCGACGCGCAGATCGGCAATGCCGCCTATGGCGACTATGTCGTGCGCAAGGCCCGCGCCAAGCTCGATTATCAGGGTGGACGCGGCAAGGCGCAGCTGGTCGCCGATGGCTCCAGCGGCGTCCCCTTCTCGGTCGCGGTCAACGTGGCGCTGCGCCCTGATCTTTATGCCGTCGCCCTCCAGGGGAAGGCCGCCAATATTGATTTCCGCCTGGCACAACCGGCGATCATCCGGTCGGAAAGCGGCGGATATAGGCTGGAGCCGGTCACGCTGGTGCTGCCGCAGGGAAAGGTTGACCTTGCCGGCCGGTTCGGCGGCACTACCGCGATGCAGGCGCGCTTCAAGGATTTCGACCTCGCCATCGCCAATATGGCTGCACCTGGCCTGGGCATCAGCGGGCGCGCCACCGGCACTCTGGATTACAGCCAGACCGGCAATGCCTTCCCGACCGCGACCACGCGGCTGGCCATCAACGATTTCCGCCGGTCCAGCCTGACCGCGGTGTCGGACCCGGTATCGATGAACGTCGAAGGCAAGCTGTCATCGGCAGGCGGCGATATGCGCGGCCTCATCCGTCGCGGCGGCACGACTCTTGGTCGCTTCGTGGCCACGCTGGCGCCTCCGGGGGCCGGCGCATCCTGGACGGAGCAGTTGCAGAATGCGCCGTTGGGCGGAGGCATTCGCTATTCGGGTCCGGCCGATGTGCTGTTTTCCTTTGCGGGTCTGGCCGATCAGCAGTTGACCGGTGGCTTGGCCGTCGCGGCCGATTTCAACGGCCGCCTGAGCGACCCGCGACTCAATGGCGTGGTGCGCGCCAACAGCCTGACGTACGAGAATGAGAGCTTCGGCACCCGCGTGACGCAGATGCGGCTCGATGGCCGCTTCACGAACGATCATCTGGAAATTCGTGACTTTTCCGGGCGCGCTGGCGATGGCACGGTGCAGGCGAGCGGCGATGTTGGGCTGGCGGCGGACAGCGGTTTCCCGATGAACATCGCGATCAAGCTGGACCGCGCCCGTCTGGCGCGCAGCGAGGCGATCGCCAGCGTCGTCAGCGGAACGCTCAACATCACAAACAGCGCGGCCAATGGCGGCCTGATCAAGGGCGACCTGCGCCTGCCCGAAACGCGCTACCGCGTCGCCTGGCAGGGTGGCACGGAAATCCGCCAGCTGACGGGTGTGCGGCGCAAGGGCGAAGGGACTGATCTCCTCGACCAGCGCCTGGCCGATCGCAAGGCGGCCGCTGCCCCCAAACCGTGGAAGCTGGACATTCGCGTCCGGGCCGACAACGAAATCTACGTGACCGGCATGGGACTGGATTCCGAATGGAAGACGAACATGCGCGTCACCGGAACGGCGACCAATCCGCGCGTCGTCGGCCAGGTCGAGGTGATCCGCGGCCGCTACAGCTTCTCGGGCCATCAGTTCGAATTGGAACAGGGCCTGATCAGCTTCAATGGCCCGATGACGAACCCAACGCTCCAAATCACTGCTGAAACGCGGATTGATACGGTGACGGCGGGCATCCGCGTCACGGGCAGCGCGCAGCAGCCCGATATCAGCTTCATTTCCACGCCGACGTTGCCGCAGGACGAAATCCTGTCTCGCATCCTCTTTGGCGACAATGTCGCCAATCTGTCACCAATCCAGGCGGTGCAACTGGCGGCGGCTCTGAACGGCTTGCGGGGTGGCAGCGGTGGCCTCAACCCGATGGGCAAGCTGCAGGGCGCGACCGGCCTCGACCGGATTGGCATCGTGGGCGGAGATGAGGCGACGGGGCGCGGCACCAGTCTGGCGGTTGGCCAGCATATCTCCAACAATATCTATGTGGAGGTCATTACTGACTCCAAGGGCTTCACCGCGACCCAACTGGAAATCGCTCTGTCCAAGACGCTGAGCCTGCTGTCGAAGACGGGCACCAACGCAGGGTCATCCGCGAACCTGCGCTACTCGAAGGATTATTGAGGGAGGGCGGGCAGCGCCCCTCCCTCCCCTTCGCTAGTCGTGCGGTCGCAACGCCTGGTTCAGGCTGTCGAGCACCGCGGCGATCGGTTCCGTCACGGTAACGCTGCGCCCCTCGCCAAAGCGGATGCGGGTGCCGTCGCTGACCTGGGTGACGAATGTGACCTGCGCGGGATTGACCGCGGTCTGCGTGCGGTCTGTACCGACGAACATGACGAGCATGACATGCCTCTCCTTTTTTCTATGGGAGACGCAGAGTAGCGGTTTCGCTAGATCGCGCCAGTGGGTCGCGATCAGGCCGCCCGGATCGCGGTGATGAACCCGCCCGCCCGGTCCTCCAGCCGATGCGCCTCCTCCGCAAGCCGCCCGGCGACATCGCGCATCAGGCGCGCCGCCTGTGCCCGGCCCGACGCATTGTCGCTGATCTGCCGTGCGCCTGTGCGGATATGGTCGCTCGACAGCGCGGCTTCGGCGACGCTTTCAGAAATGGTCAGGCTGAAGGCGCTCTGCCGGGCCACCGCATCGAAGACTGCCGCTGAAAGATGTTTCACGCGCGCCATGGCGGTGTCCATATGAACGTGGCCGGCGGCGACCTCCCTGATCGCACCGCGAAAATGGTCGATCTTCCCCGAAATCTGCCCGGCCGCATCGCGCGTTTGGGCGGCAAGGGACTGCACCTCTCTGGCCACGACAGCAAAGCCCTCCCCGGCAGCGCCGGCGCGCGCCGCCTCTATACTGGCATTGAGCGCCAGCATGCTGGTGGCCCGCGCGATCGTGTCGATCATGGCGACCACGGTGCCGATATCCTCGGCCTCCTGCGCCAACGCCTCGCTTCGAGCGGCTCCAGAACGGCTGCGCGCCACCGCGTCCCTTATCGCCTCTCCAGCGTCGCGCGTTTCGGCCTCCATCGCAGCGAATATTGCGCCAAGGTCCGCGCCCCCCGTCGAGATGCCCGCCAGCCGGTCGGCGGTCTGAACAGCCGCCACCGCCATCGCGGCCGCGTCGGCATCATCCAGCGCCGCCCGCTCTGTCGCCTCACCAGCGAGAGTCGCCAACTGATCGGCCATGATAACCAGATCCGCGATCAATCGTTCGACATCGGTCCGGAAATCGGCGCTTTCCTGCGCGATTTTTTCAATGCGTTCCGCTCGCGCGACGGCGACGCGCGCATCACGCTGCGCCGTCAGCCGCAGCAGCAGCGACCCGCCGAGCACTCCGGCAAATACCCCGCCATCGGTAACGATCAATCCTTCGCATCCCTCCCCCTGCGCGGCGAAAAGATCGACGAGCGTTTCCACGTCCGTCGCCCGATCCGCGCTCGCGCAGGGACGGACATGGTCATTCAGGCAGCCGCCGAAGCTGGGATTGCGGAGCAGGGCATGGCCGAAGGGATTGAAGAGGATGCGGCGCATGTCGCGCTCATAAATCGCGCCAACGGGTCGATCGGCCATGTCGAGCACCGGCAGGAGCCGAAGCGCGGAATCCCGCTGGAAATGATCCACCGCCTCGCTCAGGGGACAGTCCAGGCGCACCGACGGCCCGCTCGCCGCCAAGTGGATGTCGACTGGAGCCAGCAAGGATGCCGGAGAGGGCGAGGAAAAGGGCAGCACGGCAACGGTCATGCCCGACACCATAGACCGCAATCGTAAAAGCGCAGTTAGGCTAAAGTTACATTTATATTACAAGCAATTGTTTTCTAAGTCTTTTCCTGTCATGTCTTCCGGTAGCCGAACGCCTCGCGCGCAAGTTCGACCACGGCAGGATCGGCGTCGGGGAAGTCCATCGGCACCAGCTTTTCAAGGCGATCGGCGACATAGGTGAGCGCCGCGATGCGTCCGGCCTTTCGGTGGTTATTGTCGATGACATGCCAGGGCGCATCTTTCCGGTCCGTCTTGCCGAACATGTCGTGCATCGCGTTCAGATAATCGTCGCGCCGCGCCCGATTGCGATAATCGTCGGCACCCGTCTTCCACCGCTTCCACGGCGTGTCGAGACGCTGGGCGAGTTGTTCGTCCTGCGTTTCCTGGGTAATGTGGACGAACAGTTTGACGAGGTTGGCGCCCGCGTCGATCTGCTGCCGTTCGAAGGCGTTGATCTCGTCATAGGCGCGCTTCCAGTCTGCCTTGTCGCAATAGCCTTCGACCCGCTCGACCAGCACGCGGCCATACCAGCTGCGGTCGAAGATCGCGATGTTGCGGCCCGCGGGCAGGCGCGTCCAGAAACGCCAGAGGAAATGATGGTCGCGCTCCACCTCCGTCGGCGCGGCGATCGGATGCACCTGATAATAGCGCGGGTCCCAGTCGGCGGTCATCCGCTTGATGATGCCGCCCTTGCCCGCCGCGTCCCATCCTTCCAGCAGGATGACGCTGCGCCGATCGTGGACGATATGCGCGACCTGAATCTTGGCCAGTCGCTCCTGAAGCGCGGCCAGATCGGCGTCATAGTCGCCCTTATATTTCTTGCCCTTTTCGTGGTCGGACAGGTCGATGGTCATGCGCATATCCCTCTCAACATCCGTTCGTGCTGAGTAGGGTCTGAGCATGTCGAAGGCCCGTATCGAAGCACTGGGCGCACCATGCCCTTCGATACACCCCTTCGGCAAGCTCAGGGGCTACTCAGGGCGAACGGGGCCGACCTAATTCTTCGCCTGCGGCTCCACCACGCGGACGTGGAGTTCGCGCAGTTGCTTGAACTCGGCCGCGCTGGGTGCGCCCATCAGCAAGTCTTCGGCGCGCTGGTTCATCGGGAACAGCGTGATCTCGCGCAGATTCTGTGCGCCGCACAGCAGCATGACGATGCGGTCGACACCGGCCGCCATGCCGCCATGGGGCGGCGCGCCATATTGGAAGGCGCGATAGAGGCCGCCGAAGCGCTCCTCCACGTCCGCCTTGCTGAGGCCGACCAGTTCGAAGGCCTTGACCATCAGGTCGGGCGACTGGTTACGGATCGAGCCCGACGCGATCTCATAGCCGTTGCACACCATGTCATATTGATAGGCATTGATGGTGAGCGGGTCCTGGCTTTCCAGCGCCTCCAGCCCGCCCTGCGGCATCGAGAAGGGGTTGTGCGCGAAATCGATCGACTTCGTCTCCTCGTCATATTCGTAGAAGGGGAAATCGACGATCCAGCAGAGTTCGAACCGGTCCTTGTCGATGAGGTCTAGGCTCTCGCCAACGCGGATGCGGGCGAGTCCGGCGAGCTTGGCGGCCTGGCTTTCCTTGCCGGCGGCGAAGAAGACGCCGTCATTGGGGCCAAGGCCCAGCGCCGCGATTAGCTTCGCGGTCGCTTCGGGCCCATGATTCTTGGCGATCGGGCCGCCGGGGACGCCATCCTTGATGTTGATATAGCCAAGGCCCGAATAGCCTTCGCCGCGCGCCCAGACGTTCATGTCATCAAAGAATTTGCGGCTGCCCGCGCCTGCGCCCGGTGCAGGAATGGCGCGGATGCGCGCGCCGCCATCGACGAGGCTGGCGAAGATGCCAAAGCCTGACCCGACGAAATGATCGGTCACGTCCTGGATGATGATGGGGTTGCGCAGGTCCGGCTTGTCGCTGCCATATTTCAGCATCGCCTCGGCGTGCGGGATGCGCGGGAAGCTGCCCGCCGGGGTCACGGGCTTGCCGTCCGCAAAGGCTTCGAACACCTGCGCGATCACCGGCTCCATCGTGTTCCAGACGTCTTCTTGGCGGACGAAGCTCATTTCAAGGTCGAGCTGATAGAATTCGCCGGGCAGGCGATCGGCGCGCGGGTCTTCGTCGCGGAAGCAGGGCGCGATCTGGAAATAGCGGTCGAAGCCAGCGACCATCAGCAGCTGCTTATATTGCTGGGGCGCCTGCGGCAGGGCGTAGAATTTGCCGGGATGGATGCGGCTGGGCACCAGAAAGTCGCGCGCGCCCTCGGGCGAGGAGGCGGTCAGGATCGGCGTCGAATATTCGGTGAAGCCCGCGCCTTCCATCCGGCGGCGCATGTCGGAAATGATCTTGGTGCGCTTGACGATATTGGCATGCAGCGTCTCGCGCCGCAGGTCGAGGAAGCGGTAGCGCAGGCGAATATCCTCGGGATAATCCTGTTCGCCCGCAACCGGCAGCGGCAGGTCGGCGGCAGCGGACAGGACGGCCGCGTCCAGCGCGCGTATCTCGATCTCGCCGGTCGGCAGGTTGGGGTTCACTGCTTCCTTCGCGCGGGCAACGACCTTGCCGGTCACGGTGACGACGCTTTCGGCGCGCAGCCCCTCGATCACCTGGAACACCGGACCGTCCACTTCGGTCACGATCTGCACCATGCCATAATGATCGCGCAGGTCGATGAAGACCAGATCGCCATGGTCGCGCTTGCGATGCACCCAGCCCGACACGCGGACCTCATTGCCGGCATCGGCGATGGTCAGGGCGCCGCAGGTGTGGGTGCGATAGGCATGCATGGCGTTTTGATCTTTCAGAATCGTTTTACGGAAATGACAAATTGTTGCGGCCCGGCTATGGGCTTGCCTTGTCGACCTTTCGACCAGCCCGCCGGACGCGGGCCAGCCCATAATAAGATCGAAGACCATATGCAAATTCATCCGCTGATTACCGAGAGCAAGACGCTTTCCGATTTTTGCGCCCGCATCGCGAATTCCCCCTATGTCGCCGTCGACACGGAGTTCATGCGCGAAAACAGCTATTGGCCCGACCTTTGTCTGGTGCAGGTCGCCGATAGTCATGAGGCCGCGGCGATCGATCCCAAGGCGCCGGGCATCGACCTGACGCCGCTGCTCGACCTGCTGGTTAACAATGAGGACGTGCTCAAGGTCTTTCATGCCGGCGGGCAGGACATTGAAATCGTCCACAACCTGACGGGCAAGACCCCGCATCCGATGTTCGACACGCAGATCGCGGCGATGGCGCTCGGCCTTGGCGAACAGATTGGCTATGGCAATCTGGTCGACGCATGGCTGGGCGTGCAGCTCGACAAGGGCGCGCGCTTCACTGACTGGGCGCGCCGGCCGCTCGACAAGCGGCAGATCGACTATGCGATTGGCGACGTCACCTATCTCATCAAAATCTTCCCCAAGATGCTGGAAGAATTGAAGAAGACCGGGCGCGGCGACTGGCTGGACCAGGAAATGGAACGGATCAGCGATCCGTCCAATTATGAAAATGACCCGGCCGACGCGTGGAAACGCGTGCGCATCGCCAGCCGCAAGGCCGATGTGCTGGGCCGGCTGAAGGCGCTGGCCGCCTGGCGGGAAATGGAGGCGCAGGACAAGAATTTGCCGCGCGGGCGCATCGTCAAGGACGAGACGCTGGCCGATATCGCCAGCCACCCGCCGCGCGCGCAGGAGGATCTGGGCAAGGTGCGCGGCCTGTCCGCCACCTGGAAGACCAACGACATCGGCGCGCGACTGATGAGCGCGATCAAGGTGTCTCAGCCGCTGGACCGCGACGAAATGCCCGAACGCGATCCCAAGCGGCCGGGCCTGGGCAAGGATGGCGCGCTGGTCGCCGACCTGCTGAAATTGCTGCTCAAGATCCGGTCGCGCGACATTGACGTGGCTGCCCGCCTGATCGCGCGCAGCGACGACATCGATGCGCTGGCGGCGGGCGTGCGCGAAGGCCTGTCGATCCTGGAAGGCTGGCGGTATGAACAATTTGGCCGCGACGCGGTTGACCTGGTCGAAGGCCGGCTCGCCTTTGCGGTCAAGGGCGGGCGGCTGAAAATGACGCGAACCGAGTAGGAGGCATGGCGATGCGCTGGGAAATGACGGCAATGATGATCGCCGGCCTGACGGGCTGTGCCGGCGCCAATGGCTCCGGTCTCCAAACGCCGCCGCCCGCGATGACGGATGGCCCTTGCCGCGACGCAGGGCTGGACCGGTTCGTCGGACAGAAGGCAAGCGGCGACGTCGGCGCGCAATTGCTGGCGGCATCGGGCGCAAAGACGCTGCGCTGGGGCGCGCCGGGCATGGCCATGACGATGGATTTCCGGGCCGATCGGCTGACCGTCAGCTATGACGAGGCAATGATGATTACCAGCGTTCGCTGCGGATAAGCCGCCGCGTGGCCAGCGTCCTTCGATGACCGCCTCTGCCGATCTTGCCATCAGGATGGCGCGCGCCGCCTTCAATCGGGCATTGGCCGAAGCGAATCTGAAAGCGATCGAGCCCTTGCTCGCGCGCGACGTGATGCTGGTGACGGGATCTGATAGCGCGGTTCTGGCGGGCAAGCGCGCGCAGCTTGCCGCATGGAAGCGGGAATTTGCGGCATCGGATCGCCTTGTCTACACGCGCACGCCGGATCGAATCACCGTTTCCCCGGTCGAACCGATCGCGATGGAAGAAGGTCGTTGGACTGGGGCGGCCGCAGCGGACGGCCGCATCCTCACATCGGGCAGCTATTGCGCGAAATGGCGCGACGTGGCGGGGTCCTGGCTGATCGAAGCGGAAATCTTCGTCACGTTGGCGTAACCCGCGCGATCACAGTTCCAGGCCGATGAGGGTGCCGCTGCCGATACGATCGACATGGCGCTTGCCGTCGATCTCGAGCCAGTCGGGTGTGACTTCCAGCCGTCGTCCCCGGATGGTGGTGCGCAAATGTTCGACCGCGATCCGGTTGCGCGCCACGATGCGCAGCACGCACAGACCGTCGCCCCGCGCGGCCATCATCGAATAGCGATCGCCACGCAGCAGGAAGTGCCAGCTTCCGTCCAATGGCTTCCATTCATTGCCGTCGATCACCTGCATCGCATCGCCATCGGCATTGCCCAGCCGCACGCTGATGCGGGTCGCGCCATTGGTGCGGCGAGGCGGCGCGAACATCAGGATCGGTTCGCCGTCCAGCGTGATCGGGATAGGCGTGTCGCGCAGCAGCCGCGATCCGCCCACGATCAATTGCGGCAGTTCGGCGGAAAATGGCAGGCGATCGCGCGCGAAATGGCGCTGCCGCACGACTGGATTGGCGTGAAAGCTATGGACTTGTGTGGGCGTCAGCCGTCCTTCCTCCACCAGGCCATGGCAGGTGGGACAGAACAAAGTCACACCGGGACTGTCGGGCAAGCGCAGATAGCGATAGATGGTGACACCGCACCGCACGCAGGCGAAGCCGCAGGAATGGCGGACGGTCGCGCGTTCCTCGGCCGTCAGATCCGGCAAGGACGGCATCACTCGCAAGCCTACCATGGCGACACCCCTTCAATGCCCTGCCCGCCCAAATGCGGCCAGGGTTCCCTGACATGGCGTCCTCACGGTCGAAGCTCTGACGGCTTCATGATGCCGCTATCGTTGAAATATATGCGCGCAAGTCAAGGGGCTGCGCGAAATAGTCTATCGCTGGGGCAACAGGTCCACGTTCCGCGACGCAGCGATTGCCCTGATCCGGTCGGGGTTCGGCATATTCTTGATCGCGATTTCGGCATAGTCGCCCGCGCTGAACAATTCGACATGGCCGACGCGAAAGATGCGCTGTCCCAGCGTCTGGGTGATGCGCACCGACCGGATGCTCGACAGCGCGATTTCGGTCCGCTGCTTGGACAAAAGCCCCTTTTCCATCAGCACGTCGCGGTCGGACAGCGCCAATCGCTCGCCCTTGTGCATCAGCCACCAGATAGCGATGGCGAGGATGCCGACCACGGAAATGAGCAGCAGCAGGAACAGCACCGGATGCGCCCGGAACATCGCGGGATGCTCGTCATATAGCCAGGTGTCGCTCATGCCGCCTCCCGCGATCGTCCGGTCTTTCACCATGGGGCCTGGCCGCTCGTCAAGCGGCACGCGCACGGCCCCTTGCCTCATTTGGCGCCGCGCAAGCCTGTGTTCAGCCAAGCCATTACATTTTGCGACAAATTTGTCCGACATATGCCAGAATCTTGCGACAAATGTCGCCTAGACCGGCCATGAAAGCTTCAACGATTTGTCCGGGGGTATTCGTGCGTCGATCCGCATATCTGATCCTTTTGCCTTTGCTGACCGGCGCCGCGCCCGGCGCCCTGATGGCGCAGGGGGTCGAACAACAGACTACCCCGCCGCAGGACGAAGCAGACGAAGGCGAGGAGATCATCGTCACCGGGCAACCGGAACGGGGCGCGGTGATCGGCGACATCGAAGCGGAGCAGAAATTGTCGTCGGCCGATATAAGGGCGCTGGGCGTCACGTCGATCGCCGAACTCATCACCGAACTAGAGCCGCAGACCAACGGGTCGCCGATCATCCTGTTGAACGGCAAGCGGATTTCGAGCTTCTCGGAAATCCGCGACATCCCCTCAGAAGCCGTAGCCCGGGTGGACATACTGCCCGAGCAGGTTGCCTTGTCCTATGGCTATGCGCCGACGCAGAAAGTCGTCAACGTCGTCCTGCGCCAGCGTTTCCGGTCCGAAAAGGCAGACGTGCAATTGGGAACGACAACCGAGGGCGGCCGGGACAGTGGCGAAGTCGAAGCAGGGCTGCTGCGCATCCGGGGCGACAACCGCTTTTCGCTGGACCTGCAATATAGCCGCACCGCGCGGCTGCTGGAGAGCGAGCGGGATATCATCACCACGCCGGCCCGTCGCCCCTATGCGCTGGGTGGGAATGTCACGGGGGCCCTCGATGGAGAAGAGATCGACCCTGCTTTATCAGCGCTGGTCGGTCAGACCGTTTCCATTGCCGCCGCTCCAGCCAATGCCGCCAATGCTGCGCCATCCCTGACCGATTTCGTCGCAGGCGCGAACAACGCGTCTGTCCCTGACCTGACCCCCTATCGCACGCTGAGCCCGGCGACGGAGAATTTTTCCGCCAACGCGACGTTGGCGCGGGCGCTGGGGGGCGTGTCGGCGACGATCAACGGGCGATTGGCGCTGTCGGAAAATGATTCGCTTCAGGGGCTGTCGACCGCCACGCTGGGCCTGGCCGCCGGATCGCCCTTCTCCCCCTTCGCGCAGGACGTCACCCTGTATCGCTATTTGGCGCAAGGCGGGGCACTGGGGCAGCAGATCCGGGGCACGACCGGCCATATCGGCGTGACGCTCAACGGCCAGATCAGCCGGAAATGGCAATGGTCCTTTACCGGCAATGGCGACCTGTCCATCACCCGCACCCGGACCGATCGCGGCATCGACACCGACGCCATACAGGCCGCCTTGGGTGCGGGCGATCCGTCGGTGAACCCCTACGGCGATTTCGCGCCGGGGCTGATCGCCGCCCGCACCATCGATACCGCGCGCGCCAAGAGCCAGGCCGTGACCGGCGATCTGCTGGTGAGCGGCGCGTTGTTCGCGATGCCCGCCGGCGATGTCATGACCTCCATACGCCTCGGCGCGTCGGCGAACGGATTTGACAGCCGATCGGTCCGGTCCGGCGTCGCGCGCAGCACCAGCTACAGCCGGGAAACCGGCAGCGGGCAGATCAGCGTGGACGTGCCATTGACCAGTCGATCCAAGGGCATAATGGGCGGCATCGGCGATATCGGCGTCAACCTGAACGTCGCGGCGCAACAGCTTTCGGACTTCGGCACCTTGTCCACTTTGGGCTATGGCCTGCGCTGGCAACCGATAAGGGCGGTCCAGATACTCGCCTCCGCCAATCAGGATCGCGCCGCGCCGACGGGCGCGCAGATCACCGATCCGCTGATTTCCACGCCCAATGTATCCGTGTTTGATTATGCCACCGGGCAGAGCGTATTCGTGACGCAATTGTCGGGCGGCAACGCGGCGCTGAAAGAAAGCGTGCGCGATCAATTTCGCCTGAACGCGCGCATCAAGCCGTTCGACAAGCCGAACCTGACGCTGACCGCGACCTATCTCAACAGCCGGACCAGCAATCCCATCGCCGCCTTCCCCACGCCCACGCCCGATCTGGAGGCTGCATTCCCGCAACGTTTCCTGCGCGACGCGGATGGCGCGCTGATCCAGGTGGATGCGCGGCCGATCAATTTTTTGCGATCGCGCAGCGAGCAGTTGCGCTGGGGTTTCGACCTGTCGGTGCCGCTCAAATCGCATATCCAGAAAGTGATCGAGGCGTGGCGCGCGAGCGGATCGCGGCCCGAGGATCGCCCCAAGGAACTGGAAGAAATGCGCGCGGCCTTTGGCGGCAACCGCGCTCGGGGCGGCGGGTCGCAAAATGGCGAACGCCAAAGCGGCGACGGCGAACGGGACAGGTCGAACGAAAGTGCCGGAAGCAGTGACCGCGGACAGGCGCGCGGCGATCGCGGAGGGCCAGGTCGCGGCTTTGGCGGCGGCGGGCGCGGGCGTGGCGGCGGCAATGGCGGCGGACGGCTGAGCGTCAGCCTTTATCACACTTGGCATCTGGAGGAGAGTATCCTGATCGCGCCCGGCGTGCCGGAGCTTGACCTGCTGAACGGCGACGCCACCGGGTCATCGGGCGGGCAGCCGCGTCACGAGATCAAGGCGCGGGTCGGCTATTCCAACAACGGGATCGGCGCGCGACTGGGCGTGGATTGGGAGAGCGGCACCCATGTCGATGGCGCGCTCAATGGCACGTCGCGGCTGGAATTTGGCAGCCTGGCAACGGCGAACCTGCGCCTGTTCGCCAATCTGGGGCAGATGCCCAATCTTGTGAAGTCCATGCCCTTCCTCAAAGGATCACGCATTTCATTACGGATAGATAATATGTTCAATCAGCGGCGAGAGGTGCGCGATGCGACCGGAATGACCCCGCTGCGCTATCAGCAGGACTATCTCGACCCCTTGGGACGCAGTGTCTCCATCCAGTTTCGAAAATTGTTCACCCCGGCATTTGGCGGGCGGCGATAGAAGGATCAGGGCCAGGGCGGTTAGGACCGGGGAGCGCGTGTCGTGCTGCGGGTCCATGGCGGACAGCCCGGCCCGATTGCGTCCTTTCCCCTGTGGCTGATTCGCTATAGGGCGAACTGCATGACCAATATCTTTCTCGTGATGGGGGGCGGCGCGGTTGGCGCGGCGCTGCGCTATCAGCTTGGCCGCCTGGCCGGGCATCTGACGCCGGGCGCGACCTGGCCCTGGGGCACGTTCGCCGCCAATCTGATCGGCGGCTTCGCCATGGGTCTGCTGGCCGGATGGCTGACGCGCGAAAGCGGCGCGACCGGGCCGATGAGCGGCGAATCGCTGCGCCTGTTGCTGGGCGTCGGCCTGCTGGGTGGCTTCACCACATTTTCCGCCTTCAGCCTGGAAACGATGCTGATGATCGAGCGCGGCCAGGCGACCATGGCGCTGCTATATGCGCTGGCGTCGGTTGCCGGCGCGGTCTGCGCTCTGGGGCTGGGCCTGATGCTGATGCGGAGCGCTGCGGCATGAAGGGGCGTCCTCCCGGCAAAAGCGGCCCGCCCGCGCGCGGTGGCAATCCCAAGGACGGCCGCAAGCCCGCGGCGCGCGGCAAGCCGACGGGCGCGCGCACCCGCGATGGCGACAAGCCAGCGTTCAAACCCCGCACGCCGGCGGCGGCGAAATCGGGCGCTGCCCGCAGCGCGGCCGCCAAGCCGGCGGTCGCGGCAAAACCCAATGCGGCCAAGCCCAATCCTGCAAGAGGCGTGTCGCTCGACGTGCGGCAATATCGCGTCGCGGCGGATGATGACGGCATCCGGCTGGATCGCTGGTTCCAGCGGCATTTGCCCGATGTCGGCTTCAACCTGGTTTCACGCTGGTCGCGCACGGGGCAATTGCGCGTCGATGGCGCGCGCGCCGCGCCGGGCGACCGCATCAGCGAAGGCCAGATGATCCGGGTGCCGCCAGCCGAACAGAGGCCCGATGTAGCCGACCGACCCAGGCGTGTCCGGGTCGTTGACCTGACGCCGGATGAAATCAGCTACGCGCAGGACATGGTGATCCACCGCGACGCCCAGGCGATCGTTATCAACAAGCCGCCGGGCCTTGCGACACAGGGCGGAACCAAGACCGACGAGCATGTCGACAAATTGCTCGACGCACTTCTGTTCGACGCCGAATCCCGCCCGAAGCTGGTGCATCGGCTGGACAAGGACACGTCGGGCGCGCTGCTGCTGGCGCGCACGAGCCGCGCCGCCGCGCATTTCGCCAAGGCCTTTTCCAGCCGCACGGCGCGGAAAGTCTATTGGGCGCTGGTGATGGGCGTGCCTTCGATCGAGGATGGGATGATCGAATTGCCGATCGCCAAGCAGCCCGGCACCGGTGGCGAGAAGATGCATGTCGATGAGGAGGAAGGGCTGCCCGCCCGGTCGCGCTATCGCGTCATCGAACGCGCGGGCAATCGTGCCGCCTGGGTCGAGTTGCAACCCTATACCGGTCGCACGCATCAGTTGCGCGTGCATATGGCGGCGATCGGCCACCCGATCGTGGGCGACGGCAAATATGGCGGCAAGGACGCCTTTCTGTCGGGTACGATCAGCCGCAAGATGCATCTGCACGCCCGGCGCATCCGGGTCGATCATCCCGATGGCGGGCGGGTCGACATGACGGCACAATTGCCAACGCATTTCGCCAACAGCCTGCACGAACTGGGGTTCGATCTGGCGCTGGGCGACATGCCGCTGGACGACGAGATCGACCGGACGCCCACGCGCGAGGACGAGAAGAAAGCCGCGCGGCAGCACGCCAAACAGTATCGCAAGGGGCGCAAGGGCGAACGGCGCGCGCGCGGCAGCACGCGCAAGGGGTGAGGCGCCGCGCATGACCAATCGCCTGGCCGTGTTCGATTGCGACGGGACGCTGGTCGACAGCCAGCATAATATCTGCGCCGCCATGACCCGCGCGTTCGAGGCGGTGCAGCTTGCCCCGCCCGAACGGCTGGCGATCCTGGCGGTGGTGGGGCTATCACTGCCAGTCGCGATGGCGCATCTGCTGCCGGACGCGGAAAGCGACTTCCATGACCATCTGGCCGAGCATTACAAACAGGCGTTCCGGTCGCTGCGTCAGGACAATGCCGTATCGGAACCGCTCTATCCCGGCATGGCCGACCTGATCGCGGAACTGGACGCGGCGGGTTGGCTGTTGGGCGTGGCGACAGGCAAGTCCGATCGCGGCCTCCATCTCTGCCTCACGCATCATGGCATCATCGACCGGTTCGTGACGCTCCAGACCGCCGACCGTCACCCGTCCAAGCCCCATCCCTCGATGCTGCTGACGGCGATGGCGGAAGCGGGCGCGGCGCCTGAGACAACCGTGATGATCGGCGACACGAGCTTCGACATCGACATGGGGCTGGCGGCCGGCGCGCGCGCGATCGGCGTCGCATGGGGCTATCATCCGCCGCAGGACCTGACAGGGGCCGGCGCGCATGGCGTCGCCATGGACAGCGCCGACCTGCGCCGCCATATCGGCGCGCCATGAACGATAGCCCCCTTCCCCCGCCCTCCCCCGATCCGGAAAAGGTTGCGCGCCAGCGCCATTTCGCCATCGGCCTGTTTCGCCTGTCCGGGGCGTTCATCGTCATGTTCGGCTTCCTGGCGATCATGCAGCGATTTTCCTGGGTGCAGGGTGGCAAGGCAAAAGCCTTCGGGACCATCATGGTGCTGACCGGCCTGTTCCAGTTCGTCGTTGTGCCGCGCCTGCTGCTGGCGCTTTTTCGCAAAAGGCCGCCGCAATGAAGCGCTTTTACAAGGACGTGACCATCGTCGAGGGACGGGATGGTTTGGCCATCGAACTGGATGGCCGGGCCGTCCGCACGCCCGCGCGCGCGCCGCTGGCGCTTCCCACCCGGGATCTGGCGGAGGCCGTTGCAGCCGAATGGCGGGCGCAGGGGGACGAGATCGACCCGGCGGCGATGATCTTCACCGGCCTGTCGAACGCAGCCATTGATCATATCGCGCCCAATCCGGAGGAGTTCGCGGCCGGCATCGCCCGTTACGCGCAAAGCGACCTGCTCTGCTATCGCGCGGATGGCCCCGACGCGCTGGTGGCGCGGCAAGCGGCGGCATGGGACCCACTGCTGGACTGGGCGGCAAACCGCTATGATGCGCCTCTGATCGTGACCCAGGGTGTCATCCCGGTGTCGCAACCCGAAGACAGCCTCGCCCGCCTGGAGGCGGCGGTACGAGCCCATGATCCTTTCATGCTCGCAGGATTGTCGACATTGGTGACGCTAAGCGGGTCGCTGATCTGCGGGCTGGCGATTGTCGAGGGTGGGCATGATCCCGACGCGCTATGGCGGGCGGTGCAGGTCGACGAACAGTGGCAGAGCGAGCAATGGGGTGAAGATTCCGAAGCGGCCGCGCGGAACCTGCGTCGCGCGAGCGAGTTTTCCACAGCCGGAGCGTTTTGCACGATGAGCCGAGTTTGAGGGACTCGGAACCGGGCTATTGCTTCGTTCATTGAAGGAGTTGAGACGCGCGGAAATCGCGCTGGATCGATCCTTTCGATGCAACCAGTTCAAGGAGACCCTGACATTGGCCCGATATGCCAAATTCGCCTATCTGATGTTCGCAGCACCGCTGGCGCTGGCTGCGCCCGCGATGGCGCAGCAGACGCCGGCCGCTCCGGCTGCCCCTGCGCAGCCCACCGACGCGACGACGCCGGCTGATACTACGGCAACCCCCGCCACCGATGCGACGACGGCTACGCCGGCAGCGACGGCGCGCGAGATGACTCCCGACGAAATCGCCGCCTTCAACCAGGCGGTGACTGACTTCACCGCCGGCCAGAGCGCCCAGCAGGCTGGCGACAATGCCGGTGCGGTAGCCAAATATGATGCGGCGATCCCCGCCATCCGCACTGCGGTCGAGGCCGATCCCAGCAAGATCGACAATGTGAACTTCCTGGCCAATGCGCTCTATGCCGATGCGGCGGCCTATGGTGCGATGGGCCAGATGGACAAGGTGATCTCCCTCTATGATGAGGCCCTGCCCTATTGGCGCAAGGTCGTGGAGGCCAAGCCCGAAGATACGGCGAGCCGCAATATTCTGGCCGGCATGCTGATCCAGATGGGCAATCAGAAGCTCGCCGTGCAGGACACTGATGGCGCTGATCCCTATTATCAGGAAGCGCTGACGCTGGCGCGCAAATCCGCGGCAGCTCAGCCGGCCGATGCGGTCAGCAAGAATATCCTCCTGTCGGCGCTGATCGGTGCGAGCCAGACGACGACGGAAGAAGGCCTGCGCGACGAAGCGCTCAACATGGGCAAGGCGATGATGGCGGATGGTACGATCGATGCGACCAATCGCCCCTCCATCGAGATCATGACCGGCGCGAAATCCGGCTAAGCGATTGCCGGGGCCGGGCGCGGAGAGCGCCTGGTCCCGGCAGGTCGGCTTATCCTTGGTCCTGATAGGCCATCTGCAACACACCCCAGTGCCGGCCGCAAATATGGATAGAGGCGATGACCTGTTTCAGCAGGACCACCTCGCCGTCTGCGGTCGGACGACGATAGGCCTTGATGCAGAAGGGCTGCGTCGTTCGGCATTGCTCGCGCGTATCGGGAAAATCGAAGATCAGACCCTGGCGTGAATGCTCCGCATTCCAGACGGGTTGTCCCGGACGCTGCGGATGCGCGCGTTCGGGCATGGCGACCGCGCCAAAGGCGTTACGATCGGTAAAGGTCATCCCGAACAGACCGGCATAGCCTCTGGCCATTTCCTGACGCGCGCGGGCCGCCGGGATCATCACCGATTGTACGGGGTGGGTATATTGTTCAGGGTCCGTGCCTGTAATCAGCGCATAATTTTCGCTGAACACTTCGGCCTCGCTGATATCCCCCTTGGCGATAGCCTTTTCGACCGCTTGGGACACAGCCTGCGCAGATTCCAGGCTGAAGCGTATATAGGGCGAATCCGGAATATCGACGCCGCTCTCAGCGAGATATTGCAGCAGGAGATTTGTGTCTTCGCTGGCGCTGGTGATGCGGCCTGACAGACGCTGCAAACCCCCGGCATTGTCGCTCGACGTGCTGGCTAGGGCGGATAGGCCGACGCGAATTTCTCCCGCCGATCCCACCATGGACCCAATGCGTTGCGCCACGGTTTCGCTATTGTTCGACAGGTCGAGCATGAGCGCGGCGAGCCGCTCCACAAGCGCCTCTATATTGCGCGTGTCGGACTGGGCCGTGCGGGCGGTCTGCGCGCCACGCGAAATGCTGTCCAGCATGCCGTCCGCTTCACCCGTCAGCGCCGCAATCGATCGTTCGATCGTCTGTGTCGCCGCCCCGGTTTCCTGCGCCAGTTTCTTGACCTCGGCCGCGACCACGGCGAACCCGCGACCGGCGTCACCCGCGCGCGCGGCTTCAATGGTCGCGTTGAGCGCCAGCAAGTTGGTCTGGCTGGCAATACCGCTGATGACGCTGGTGACATGGGCGACGGTCTTGAGCGCCTCGCCAAAGCCATCGAGCCGCGCGTGGATGCGACTGACCTGCTCGATCAGATCGACGAAATTCATGTTGGCGGCCGACAGCTGACGCCCCGAATCGTCAATGATCGCGCGGGCGGCCACGGCCTTTTCGCGGGCATCCTGACCCGCCAGCGATACGCGTTCGCCATCTTGAGACAATTGGGCGGCGGCCGAACTGATGGTTTCGATCGTCTGCGCCTGCTGCGTCACGCGCGTGGCGAGTTCGCCTATATCGGCTTGAAGATCAAGCGTGCGAATGCCCAGGTCGCCAGATAATTTGGCGACCTTCATCACCGCGCGCGCGACATTGTCGGAATGCGTGTCCCTCATCACTGTGCAGGCTTATCGCCGCATAGTAAATTATCTGTTAGCGGCACCAGGCTACCTGCTAGAGTGCGCCCGCCAGAGCGAGGACGACGCCGGTCGCCACCAAGACAAGGCCCGCCACTTCGCTGCGGCGCAAGGTTTCGCGCAGGTAGAAATGTCCGAACGCCATGGTGAATGCCACCTCCACCTGCCCCACGATCCGGACGACCGCGACCGGCGCAGTGGCAAAGCCGGTGAACCAGCAGGCCGACCCCAAGGCCGACAGGAAACCAACCTGGCCGGATACCCGCCAACTGCCGAAAACCCGGCGCATTTCGGCAGGCTCCCGCCACAAGAGCCAGCCGCCCTGCATGACCGTCTGCATCGGCACGGTCATCGCGAATATGATCAGGGCGGCGAAGAACGGTGTATCGGTGTCCACGCCCTGCGTCGCGCGACGAATGCCGATCGCCGTCAGCGCGAAGAAGAAGCCCGAGGCGATGCCCGTGACCGCTGCAGGCTGGCGCAGGGCGCGCAGGAAATTCATCAACCCCATCTTGCGGCCGCCAGTCGATAGCAACATCACGCCCGCAACGCCGAAACCGATGCCGATCCAGGCGAGCGGCGGTAACCTTTCGCCCAACAGCAGAAAAGACAGGACGGCGCCCTGCACCGCCTCCGTCTTGGAATAGGCCGTGCCTACGACGAAGTTGCGATAGCGAAATGCGCTGATCAACAAATTTGTCGCGACGATCTGCGCCAGACCGCCGGCGGCGCAGAAGAACGGGACGTTCGCATCCATGCGCGGCCAAGGGTGCGGAAAAAGGACGCAATAGAGCGCCAGCAGCGCGATGGTGAAGGGAATGCCGTAAAGATAGCGGACGAGCCCCGCGCCGTTCAGGGACAAGGTGTCGCTCACCCGGCGCTGGACCGCCGTGCGCCAGGCCTGAAGCGCGCCGGCGGCCAAGGTGGCTGGCAGCCATATGGGAGAAGTGACCATGCCGCGTCCTATAGCGGGGACGCGTGCGCCGTCATCCCATCATCGCCACGAAGGTGAAGAAGAGCGACAGTGATAGGCAGGCAAAGCCGTACAGCAGCGGCAGGCGCAAAATCGTGCTGGTCCGCGACAGGGAATAAGCATCCTTGAACTGACGATACATATGCCAGGCCGCGAACAGCAACAAAGCGATCGTGACGAGGCCGCTGGTGACATGCAACGCTGTCATTATCATCGACAGGGAGAAAAGCAGCGACATGAACGCGATGGAATAGGTCACGTAAATGGCGTGATCATACATCTTGAAGCGGCGGCTGAAGGGAAAGAGCAGCCACATGAACGGCAGGGAGATGAGGATCAGCGCCCAGGAGAATTTATAGGCGTTGGCCTTGAGCTTGTAATAGGCCAACTCCGGATTTTTGGCGGCCGCATTGATGGTTTTTCCCACCGTCCTGGCAACGCCGCCATTAACGCCATCGACGGTCAGGGCGTTGGTGATATTGCCCGCGAGCGTCAGCCCTTTCCGGTCATCGCGCGCATCGTCAAGCGCTTCGGCCAATGCCTCCCGCCGGTCGCGGGTCAAGCCAGGCTGGGCGAGGTCAGCTTCCAGCTTTCGTATCCGGGCGTCCGCCTTTGCCTGTTCCTGCGCCAGTTCGGCGCGAGCAGCGGCATTCATCTGGACGCCATTGCTCTGGCCTTCCGGTCCATGATGACTGGTCAGTGAAAAGACCGCATACATCAGGAAGGCGCTGAACAGGAACAGGGCAAAGGGCGACACGAATTTCGCCCGCTCCCCATGGACGTAGCGGCGCGTCAGCTTGCCCGGCCGCAGCGCCAGTTCGGGCAAGGTCGTGAATATCTTGCCTTCCAGATGCAGCACGCCATGCGCCAGATCATGGCCGATTGCAGCAAAGCTGCGATGCGTGTGCGCCGCTTGGCCGCATTGCGCACAATAAGGGCCGTCGAGGGCCGCGCCACAATTGAGGCAGGCGCCATGGCCGGACTGATGCGCCTCACCATGAGCCGGCTCGACAGTCCGCGCCAGCATCGCTCCGGTGACCGCGTCACCCGCTACTTCGATTCCCCCGTTCATGCGCGCAGACTATCAGCGGTGTATCAGCAATGCCAGACAGCGAATAGAAGCGCGCTCCTGCCCAATCAAGCCGTGCCGAGCTTGCCCGAATAGAGGAGCCGGCCCTGCCCCAGCAGCCCCAGCACCTGCGGCACCAGATGCGGCGCAACGGCGAAGCAGCCTTCGCTCCGGCCGCATTTGCCCCAGGTCGCGACGTGATCTTCCGTCACATAATCGGCGCCATGAATGACGATTGCGCGCGCTTCTGCGTTATTGTTCTGCGGATCAAGCCCGGCCAGGCGCATCGAACGTCCATGCTGCCCCACATATTCCGCCTCCGTGCGGAAAGCGCCCTGGCAGCTCGCCAAGGAATTGAATTCGTTGGAAAAGCTATGCAGCCAACCAGAATGGCCGGGGTCCGATCCGCGCCCATGCGACACGAGATAGCTGTTGGCCTGTCCGCTCACCAAGTCGACGATATGCATCCGCATATCCTTTGACGGCGCGTCGAAATCGACGATGCCAACGCGGTCACGAAGGGGGAAGGCGGCGCCATGCTGGTCCAGCGCGGCGCGCGCGCGGTCCAGTAGCGCGGCATAGCGCGGCAACGGCCGCGTCGGTGCTGCGGGAACGGGAGGCGGCGCGGCGGGTTGCGGCATGACCGGCGGCGCGGCACGACCCATGCTGTCCGACAAAAACGAAAAAGCGAGTCCGCTCAAAGCGAACTTCGTAAAATTGCGGCGATCCATGCCCGCGTTATAGCAAAGCGCGCGCTCCGGTTGAACCCCGGAGCGCGAGAGGTCAGCCGCCCATATTGCTCGCTTCATCGGCGGGCTGAACCGACTCATCGTCGCGCGGCAGGCGTGACGTCATGCCTGTCGCCTCCGCATCATCCAGGATCTGCTGCTCCTGCGAGATCGCAGGCGGCGGCGCGACCGGCGGCGCCTCAACCTGGTTTTGCGGCTCCGGCATCGGCGCGTCCGGTTCGGCGACGATGACATTTTCAACCGGCGGCTCGACCAGATTATTGACCGGCGCAGGCGCGTCTTCTTCCTTCTTGCCGCACGCGGCCAGGGCAAGGGCGCCGGACAGCGCGATCAGGGCAATTTTGCGCATGGGTTCAATCCTTCGATGCGATGGAGGCGGGGGCCGGTGCGGCGGTCGGATCGGCGCGGCTGCTCGACGCCTCGATCTTCTGCGCCAGCAACTTGTCCCAGCCATAGGGATCATTACGGAACGACACGACGCCGTCGCCATTGGCAAAGGCCGTCCAGTAAAGGAGATAGACGGCGACATCCTGCGGCAGGGACACGCGCTGCGTCTTTCCTTCGTCAATCAGGTTCTGGATCTGGCCGTTGAGGTCCGGGGAGGCAGCAACCATCTGCTCGGCCAAGGCCACCGGTTTTTCCAAGCGGATGCAGCCATGGCTCGCCAGCCGGTCATAGCTGGAAAATTTGCCCCGCGACGGCGTGTCGTGCAGGTAGACGGCGAAGGGGTTGTTGAAGTCGAACTTCAATCGGCCCAGCGCGCTGTTGGGACCGGCCGGCTGCACGATGCGCTCGCCCCCTTCGGGCGTCTTGACGATCTTGTACCCCTGGCGGATCAGCGTGGCGCGTCCCTTGGGGAAGAGTTCGCGCCGGGCGATCGACATCGGCACGTTCCACGGCGGGTTGACGACGATCGAATGGATGCTGGAGGACAGCATCGGCGTCTGGTTATCGGGGCTGCCTGTGACGGCGCGCATCGACGTGACCGGCTGGTCCCCTTCGAACAGCGTCAGCACGGCGGCGGCTATGTTCACCTGCACCCGATTGACGGGCAGGCTGCGCGGCATCCAGCGCCACCGTTCCATATTGGCCATGATCGCGGCGATGCGGTCATCGACCCCGACGTTGAGCGCGGCGAGCGTCCGGGCGTCCAGATTGCCGGTGGGATTAAGGCCGTAGCGGCGTTGCGCCCGCTGAATGATGTCGGTCAGCTTTTCGTCCGGCGACACGCTGGGGTCTTCCAGGGCGATGCGCTTGCGAATGGCGTCCGGCGACGAAGAGGCGGACAGGGTCTGCCAGCCGCCCTGATCCCGGATCGCCTCGTAGCGCTCCAGCCCCTTGCGCAACGTCTCATAGCCCGCCCAGGGCGGTGTCAGCCGGCTGGCCCATTGGTCCAGGCTGTCCTCCGCCACCGCCTTGGCAAGGCCGGGGCGCGGGTCGAACTTTTCCGGACGCAGCGCCCAGATATCGAGGAAATCGGCCGTGTCGACGCGTCCGGTGCTGAGCGCGCGGGCGCGGTCGAGCATCGCGTCGACAAGCGCCTGGCCACGCAGCGGGCCGCTGCGCTTCTGCCGGGCCATCAGCCCCTGGGCAGCGCCGGTCTTGAGCCAGTCATTGGCCCATGCCTCTTGCGCGGCGGACAGGGACGGAATGGGAACAGGCGGACGCAGCGCGGGAATGGGCTGCACCATGCCCGATCCCGGCAGGGTCGGCGCAACCGCGGGAGGCGGCGTCTGCGCCAGGGCAGGCAGGGCGACGAGCGATGAAGCGGCAAAGCCGACCATTGCGGCGAAAGAAAATCGGGTCATGGAGGGACGGTTCATGCTGGACCAGATAGCGCAAAGCTTTCTAGGTTCAAATCGCGATAGTGGAAAAGATCATGCTGCACGTTGTTCACCACCCGGCCTATGTCTCCCCGGCAACACCCGGCAGCGCCTATCGTTTCGACAAATATGGCCTGGTGATGGATGCGCTGGCGCAAAGCGGCGCGACGATGACCGTTCATACGCCAGAACCGATGCCCCGCGCATGGATCGAAGCCGTGCACGACCCCGATTATGTGGAAGAGGTGACAAGCCTGACTGTCCCGCCGGATAAGGCCCGCCGAATCGGATTTCCCATCACCGATCGCGTGGCGACGCGGTCACTGCTGTCGCCCGGTGGCACCTGGGCTGCGGCGCGCCTGGCGAAAGTCCATGGCTATGCCGCCAATGCGGCGGGCGGCAGCCATCATGCCCTGTATGACACTGGCGCCGGCTATTGCGTGTTCAACGACTTGGCGATCGCAGCCAACCGGTTGATCGCGGAAGGGGACGCCGATCATATCCTGATCCTGGACCTTGACGTGCATCAGGGTGACGGCACGGCCGCGTTGATGGCGGGCCGAGCCGATATCTTTACAATGTCCATTCATGCCGAACGCAATTTCCCGCTGCGAAAGGCGCGATCCAGCCTGGATATCGGACTGGAGGACGGTGTCGATGACGACGGCTATATGGCCGTGCTGGCTGGCAGCCTGCCACGAATATTAGATAACTTCGCACCCGATCTGATCCTGTATCAGGCCGGCGTCGACCCGCATGGCGATGACAGATTGGGACGGTTGAACCTTACCGACACCGGACTCGACGCCCGCGACAGATACGTCCTGCGCCACGCCCGTCAGCGTGCCATTCCGGTAGCCAGCACCATGGGCGGCGGATATGGGGCGGACCGCATGGCGATCGCGCATCGCCATGCGGCCTGCATGATCCGCATGGCGCAGGAGGCGGCCGCGTGACCGATCAATGGTGCGTCGTCGACGCTCCGGGCACCGCCCTTGTCTCCATGATCTTGGCAGCGATCAGGCCGGCTGCGGCCAGCGCGATGAAATCGCTGAAGGCCAGATACAGGAAATAGCCCCAAGGCGCATGGTTGAAGACCGGCTGCCCGATATGCAGCCAGAGCACGGCGGCGATCGAAAACAGGATGGTGACGCGCATACGGCTGCCGAAATCCGTCAGGGCAAAGCGCAATGCGAGCGCGATCAGGATGCCGACCGCCAGTGCCAGGATCAGCCCGCCGATCAGCGACGCGCTGTCCGTTACCGGAAAACCGCTGCTATTATAGAAAACCTGGGCAATAGGGCCACGGCCGTAGAGGATCGTGCCCTGTGCGGTGGCCGGATCGGGGATGACATAGACGCCGGTGCCGGTCGCATTCAGCCCCTGGGCGAGCGCGGCCTGAAGATTGGCGCTTTCCTGATCGCCCGCGCGGCTGAAGGCCAGTGCGCTGAGCGGCGTGCCCCAAAAGATAAAGCCAATGATATACATGGCGAGGCCGCCGAGCAGCCCCCCGATAACCGAACGAACCATGATAGTCCCCCATCCCTGCGATGACTTCGCCGGCTAAACGCCGGATGGAGCGATTTTATCCGTTCAGCCGGAAGGCCGGGACGCCTTTTCCGCGATTCCCGACACGCCTTCACGACGATCCAATTCGTCAAGGACGGTGTCCAGCGCAATCTCGAGATCGGCGAGCAGAACCAGAAGATGGAAAAGCAGGTCTGCGCTTTCGCTCACCGCTCCAGCGCGATCGTCGGCCATTGCGGCGATCACAGTTTCCACCGCTTCCTCGCCCACCTTCTGCGCGATCTTCGCACGGCCCCTGGCGGTCAGCTTGGCGACATAGGACGCCGTCGGATCGGCCGTACGTCGTTGGAGGATGGTCTGTTCCAGCTGATGAAGAGTCGCGCGCATGGCGCGCATCAAGCGCCGTGCGCGCGACCCGTCAAATGAATTTTACTTCCGGCGGTTCTTGCGGTGCGCCACGACCGCGCGGCCACACAGCACGGCCGCACCCATCGCGAACAGCGCCATCTGCTCGGGTTCAGGCACCGGCGTCGGCGTGCCGCCCGACGAACCGCCGGTGGACGAACCACCACCCGACGATGACGAACCGCCGCACTTGCCGAACCAGCATCCCCAAGTCGCCTGCGCCGGTGCGGGCACAGCAGCGCCCATCAAACCGGCAACACCGACCATCAAAAGCGTTTTCCCGTATGTCATGTCACACCCCTGCTACCAATGAACGGAATTGGTCGAGGCCAGGAAATACGGGACGTGCAGGCACCTTTCCAACGGATTAACCACAATAATGACGGCGCAAATGTGCCATTTTGATCCGACGGTTAATCAGGCGGCGCGGACCGGCACCCCAGCGGCCGCCAGGGCGCGATGCGCATCGCCCACGCTATGCTGACCGAAATGAAAAATGGATGCGGCCAGAACCGCGCTGGCATGCCCCTGTATCACGCCATCGACCAGGTGATCGAGCGTGCCCACCCCGCCGCTCGCAATTACCGGCACGGATACCGCGTCGGCAATGGTGCGGGTGAGGGCGAGGTCATAGCCCTGCCGGGTCCCGTCTCCGTCCATCGACGTCACGAGCAATTCGCCCGCACCCAGCTCCGCAAGGCGCAGCGCATGCTCCAACGCGTCGATGCCCGTGGGCTTGCGGCCGCCATGGGTGAAGATTTCCCAGCGCCCCTCCCCCACTTTGCGCGCGTCGACGGAGCCGACGATGCACTGGCTACCGAAACGGTCGGCGATATCCGCCACCAGTTCGGGGCGGACGACCGCCGCGCTGTTGACCGCGACCTTGTCGGCACCCGCCAGCAGCAGCGCGCGTGCGTCATCCGCGCTGCGCACGCCGCCCCCGACCGTCACGGGCATGAAGCACACCTCCGCCGTGCGCCGTACCACGTCCAATATCGTGCCGCGCGCCTCATGCGTGGCGGTGATGTCGAGGAAGCAAAGTTCGTCCGCGCCGGCCGCGTCATAGAGGCGCGCCTGCTCCACCGGGTCGCCGGCATCCTTGAGGTCGACGAAATTGACGCCCTTGACCACGCGGCCATTGGCGACGTCGAGGCAGGGAATGACGCGGGTGCGGACGGTCATGCCGCCGCCTGCGCGACCGCCATGGCGGTCTTCAGATCCAGGCGCCCATCATAGAGCGCCCGGCCGGTGATGACGCCCTCAATCCCCTCATCCGCATGAAGACTGAGTATCCGGATATCGGCGATCCCCGCCACGCCGCCGCTTGCGATCACCGGAATGTCGGTTGCGCGCGCGAGATCGACGGTGGCGTCGATATTGCATCCCTTGAGCAGGCCGTCGCGTCCCACATCGGTGAAGAGCAGGCTGGCGACACCGGCATCCTCGAACCGGCGGGCCAAGTCGACCACCGGCATGTCGCTCTTTTCCGCCCAGCCGTCGGTCGCGACGAACCCGTCGCGCGCGTCCACCGCGACAACGATGCCGCCGGGAAAGTCGCGGGCGGCCGCCTTGACGAAGACTGGATCCTTGAGCGCGGCGGTGCCGATCACGATGCGCGATACGCCAAGATCGAACCAGCGCTCCACTGCCGCGCGATTGCGGATGCCGCCGCCCAACTGAACATGGCCGGGAAAGGCGTCAATGATCGCCTCCACCGCTGCGGCATTGACCGCCTCGCCAGCGAAGCTGCCGTCCAGATCCACCACATGAAGATGCTGCGCGCCCGCCTGCGCGAACAGGAGCGCCTGCGCGGCGGGATTGTCACCATAAATGGTGGCGCGATCCATGTCCCCTTCGGCCAAGCGGACGACCTGGCCGCCTTTAAGGTCGATGGCGGGAAAGACGATCAGGGACATGAGCGAAACCTTTGCGCGCGGCAGCTGTCAGGGCCGCCAGTCGAGAAAGCGGGACAGGAAGGACAAGCCATAGGCCTGGCTTTTTTCCGGGTGAAACTGACAACCGATGATCGTGTCGCGGGCGACTGCTGCGACCAATGGGCCGCCATGGTCGGTCACGGCGGCGACATGGGCCGGATCGGCCGCATCGAAATGATAGCTGTGCAGGAAATAGGCTTCCCCAGGCTGGAGCAGGCCCGGCGCGCCCGTCAGCGTCACGTCGTTCCAGCCCATATGCGGCACCTTGGCCGTTGCATCGGCGGGTTCGATCCGCTGCACTGTGCCGGGAATCCAGCCAAGGCCTTCATGACGGCCAAATTCCTCGCCTGCATCGGCAAGCAACTGCATGCCGACGCACACGCCCAGAAAGGGAATACCACGCGCGTTCACCGCCTCGCCCATCGCTTCGACCATGCCGGGAATCGCGATCAGCGCGTCGCGACAGGCTCGAAAAGCGCCGACGCCCGGCAGCACGATACGGTCGGCCCGCGCTACCGCATCGGCGTCGGCCGTGATGACGACATTCTCCGCCCCAGCCTTGCGCAGGGCATTATGCACCGAATGAAGGTTGCCCGCGCCATAGTCGATCAGAGCGATGGTCACGCCAGCAACGATTCCAGCGTAACGCCCGCCGCCGCGCGCACCGCGTTGAATTCCATGAGGTCGAAAGTTGAGAGCCCATTCTGGAAGAAGGGATCGGTCGCGGCTTTTTCCTGCAATTCCGTGCGCGTGCCACGCGCCAAGATGACCCCGCCGTCACGCGGATTGCGGGGGCCGGCCAGCAGCATCCATCCGTCCGCGACCCCTTGGTCCAGCCAGGCGCGATGAGCCGGGCGGTGGGGCTCAAGCGCTTCAAGCCCTGCGGCATAGGTCAGGGAAATGATGAACATGCCTGATGGTCCTTTACGCCGGAAATTTACAACATGCCTTTGGTCGAAGGGATGGCGTCGGCCTTGCGCGGGTCGACCTCCACCGCCTGCCGCAGCGCCCGGGCGAGGCCCTTGAACGCGCTTTCGACGATATGATGATTATTGCTCCCATAAAGCATTTCGATGTGCAGCGTGATGCCAGCCGCCTGGGCGAAGCTATGGAAGAAATGCTCCACCATTTCGGTGTCCCATTCGCCGACCTTCGTGACCGTGAACGGCAGCTTGCATACCAGCCAGGGGCGGCCTGAAATATCCAGCGCGACCCGGCTCAACGTTTCGTCCATCGGCGAATAGACACTGCCGTAGCGGCTGATCCCGCGCTTGTCGCCCAGTGCCTTGGCCACCGCTTCGCCAATGGCGATCGCCGTATCCTCGGTCGTGTGGTGCTGGTCGACATGCAGGTCGCCGACGGTCTTGACCGTCATGTCGATCAGCGAATGGCGCGAAAGCTGTTCGAGCATATGGTCGAAAAAGCCGATGCCGGTCGACACGGTGTAAAGCCCGGTGCCATCCAGGTTGACGGTCACATCGATCTGCGTTTCCGCAGTGTTGCGGTGAATTTCGGCCGTGCGCATGGCCGCCCTATAGCGTGTGGAACGCAGCATGCAATGTGCGCGCGCACGCTGGAGCGGGCTTGACCCCATGCTTCGGGCCGTTAGGACATTGCGCCATGAGCGATGACCTGCCCGACAGCCTGATTCCCTATGACGAAATCGTGCAGGAGGCGCTGCGCGCGGTCGTCGGCCGTGTGCTGGACGAAGTGCAGCAGACGGGGGGCCTGCCCGGCGCGCATCATTTCTATATCACCTTCAAGACGCAGGCTCCGGGCGTCGACATTCCCAAGCATCTGGTCGAGCGCTTTCCCGATGAAATGACCATCGTCCTCCAGAATAAATTCTGGGACTTGAAGGTCAGCGATCAGCATTTCGAGGTCAGCCTGACCTTCAATCAGGTCGCGGCGCATCTGGTCATTCCTTTCAGCGCAATCACCGCTTTCGTCGATCCGGCGGTCAATTTCGCGCTTCAGTTCCAGGTCCAGTCGGACGAAGCCCCCGAACCGCATGACGAAGCGGAAAATGACGGGCCGCAGGTGACGAACGAGGACGGTTCGAACGTCGTCACGGTGGATTTCGGCAAGAAGAAATAAGCGTCGCCGCTTCCTCTGGTTGAAATCGCATCGCCTGTTACAAGGGCGGCATGCGCACTTTATATCCCCCGATCGAACCCTATGCCTCCGGCCATCTCGACGTCGGGGATGGCCACCATGTCTATTGGGAAAGGTGCGGCACGCCCGGCGCAAAGTCTGCCGTCTTTTTGCATGGCGGGCCGGGCGGCGGCTTCAGCCCCGATCACCGGCGGCTGTTCGATCCCGCACGATACGATCTGCTGCTGTTTGACCAGCGCGGCTGCGGGCGATCGACCCCGCATGCCTCGCTCGACGCCAATAGCACCTGGCATCTGGTTGCCGATATAGAGCGGTTGCGCGCCATGGTGGGCGTCGACCGATGGCTCGTGTTCGGCGGCAGCTGGGGATCGACGCTGGCGCTGGCCTATGCGCAGACGCATCTTGCGCGCGTCAGCGAACTGGTACTGCGCGGCATCTTCACGATCCGCCAGGCCGAGATCGACTGGTATTATCAGGAAGGCGCGAGCCGCATCTATCCCGACAAATGGGAGCGGTTCATCGCCCCGGTGCCCGAAGCCGAGCGCGGCGCCATCGTCGCGGCCTATCGACGGCTGCTGACAGGCGACGATCCGGCCACACGCGTCGCGGCGGCCCGGGCATGGAGCGTCTGGGAGGGCGAAACGGTGCGGTTGTTGCCCGATCCGGCGCTGTCGGCGGTGCATGACGCCGATGATTTCGCGCTCGCCTTCGCGCGGATCGAAAATCATTATTTCGTGCATCGCGGCTGGCTGGACGAAGGCCAGCTGATCGCCAATGCCGCCCTGCTGGCCGACATTCCCGGCGTCATCATCCATGGCCGCTACGACATGGCCTGCCCCGCCGAAACCGCCTGGGCCTTGCACAAGGCTTGGCCGCAGGCGCGTTTCGAACTGATAGAGGGCGCGGGCCATGCCTATAACGAACCGGGCATATTGGACGCGCTCATCCGCGCGACGGATGAATTTGCCGACTGAACAAAGGGGGAGAGCTGAAGCATGCGCATAACCGGAACCGGGATGCTGGGGATCATCCTGCTCTTTGCCCTGACATTGTCGGGGGTGCTGTGGGGCTGCCCGACTTACAATGTCTACAGCAAGGAACAGGCGGGCCGCGCCGCACTGGCGGAGGCGCAATCGTCCCGCCAGATCGCCGTGCTGGAAGCCAAGGCCCGGCTGGAAAGCGCCAAAATGCTTGCTGACGCCGAAGTCGTTCGGGCAGAAGGCGCCGCGCGCGCCAACCGCATTCTGCAGGACAGTCTGGGCGGCCCTGATGGCTATCTGCGCTATCTTCAGATTCAGGCGATCGATTCGAAAGAAGCCAGCCTCATCTATGTACCCACCGAGGGCGGCCTGCCGCTGCTGGAAAGCAGTCGACTGGCCCCTCGACCGACTGCTGATAATTGATTGGGAACTCTAAGGCCGATCTTGCTTTGCCTTGACGAGCCGAGATTGGGAGCGATGCAAGTGACGACACGAATGCTGGGATGGACGATGGTGCCGCTGTTGGCAGCACTTGCCGGTTGCGGAGAGGCGGCCACGGACCAGGCGGCGGCCAGCGGCGATCAGACCATGGCGGAAAGCGGCGCGGCGGCGCAGGTTGCCAAGCTGACGCCTGAGCAGCGCAATGGCGTGTTCGAGAAGGCCATTCGCGATTCGGGCGTTGCCTGCCCGACCGTCACCGCATCGGAGCGAACGGACATTCGACCGGGCGTCAAAGGCTGGAAGGCGCAATGCGACAATGACAGCGCGCATCTGATCGAGATCACGCCCGACGGCACCGCCAAGGTAACGAGCCGGACTTATTGAGCGGATTTAGGCGGCGTAGATGGCCGGGCGGTAGCGAGCTTCCGGGATGGGATGACCGTGCTCGCGCGCGAAATCGAGCCACAGCCCGATCGCCACTTGGACTTCGGCAATGGCTTCGCTTGGAGTGTCACCGTGCGCGGAGCAAGGTTTGAGGTCAGGCACATCTGCAATCCAGACCTTGTCCTCCTTCGACCAGAAGACATTGATGTGATACTGATGGTCCATCATTCGTCCATGCTGAGTCCTTGCGCTTCGATCATATCAAGGAATTGCTCGACCTGATAGGTCTTGGCATCCTTGCCGTGGGGCTGAATGATCAAAGGACGGTCAATGCCTGCGCGACCGTAAACATGATGATTGCCGCTGACGCGCATTAGCCGAAAGCCGAAGGCTTCGAGAAGCCGTTGAAAATCGCGGAAGCTGAGGTTGCGACTGCCCTGAAGCAGTTGTTGCAAGAGTTTGGCGGGTTTGACCATCGGGAAATCCTTTTGATCTAACTTCTGCCAACTCACGATCTCAATTTGAATCGACGTTACGTTCCTCGGGCGGCCACTGAGATTTAGATGTGATAGTCTCTATCGCCCGAATTTCCGCTGTGTCTTGCCATAACGCAGCTTGCGCGTGCCCGGCTTGCCCTCGGTCGCCCGCCCCCTCGGCGCGGCGACCTGCTCGTCGGCGGGCAGGCCCAGTTCCTCTGCTTCCAGCTTGCGGATTTCGTCCCTGATCCTTCCAGCCTCTTCGAACTCCAGATCGGCGGCGGCGGCGCGCATCTTCTTTTCCAGATCCTCGATATAGGCGCGCAGATTATGGCCCACCATATGCGGGCGGTCGTCCAGCCCGGTATCCACCGTGACCTGATCCTTGGAGGCGACATGGGCGATGATGTCGCCGATCTGGCGCTTGATCGTCGTCGGCGTGATGCCATGTTCCAGATTATAGGCCTGCTGCTTTTCACGCCGGCGCGCGGTCTCGTTGAGCGCGCGTTCCATCGACCCGGTGATGCGGTCGGCGTAAAGGATCACCCGCCCCTCCACATTGCGAGCGGCGCGGCCGATCGTCTGAATGAGCGAGGTTTCGGAGCGAAGGAAGCCTTCCTTGTCGGCATCCAATATCGCGACCAGCCCGCATTCGGGGATATCCAGCCCCTCGCGCAACAGGTTGATGCCGATCAGCACATCATAGACGCCAAGCCGCAGGTCGCGGATCAGCTCGATACGCTCCAGCGTCTCGACGTCGCTATGCATGTAGCGGACCTTGATCCCCGCCTCATGCATGAACTCGGTCAGATCCTCGGCCATGCGCTTGGTGAGCGTGGTGACGAGCGTGCGATAGCCCTGCGCCGCGACCTTGCGGCATTCGTTGATGAGGTCGTCAACCTGGTCCTCGACCGGCTTGATCTCGACCGGTGGGTCGATGAGGCCAGTGGGGCGGATCACCTGCTCGCTGAACACGCCGCCGGTCTGCTCCATCTCCCATGGGCCGGGGGTCGCCGACACGCTGACGGTCTGCGGTCGCATCGCGTCCCATTCGTTGAAACGCAGCGGGCGGTTATCGATGCAGCTTGGCAAGCGGAACCCATATTCAGCGAGCGTGATCTTGCGCCGGTGGTCGCCCCGCGCCATCGCGCCGATCTGCGGCACGGTCTGGTGGCTTTCGTCGACGAACAGCACGGCGTTTTCGGGCAGATATTCGAACAAGGTCGGTGGCGGCTCGCCGGGCAGGCGGCCGGTCAGAAAGCGCGAATAATTCTCGATCCCGGCGCAGCTGCCCGTCGCTGCGATCATCTCCAGATCGAAATTGGTGCGCTGCTCCAGACGTTGCGCCTCCAGCAGCTTCCCCTCCGCCACCAGTTCCTTGAGGCGCTCGGCCAGTTCAAAACGGATCGCCTCCATCGCCTGCTTGAGCGTCGGCCCGGGCGTGACATGGTGGCTGTTGGGGAAGACCTTCACATAATCGAGGCTGGCGACCTTCTTGCCGGTCAGCGGATCGAATTCGACGATGTCCTCAATCTCATTGCCAAAGAAGCTGACGCGCCAGGCGGTGTCCTCATAGTGCGAGGGGAAGATTTCCAGATTATCGCCCTTCACGCGGAAATTGCCGCGCGCAAAGCCGGCATCGTTGCGCTTATACTGGAGCGCGACCAGCTTGCGGATGATCTCCCGCTGATCCTCCACACCGCCCTTCTTCATGCTGAAGGTCATGGCCGAATAGGTTTCGACCGACCCGATGCCATAAAGGCAGGACACCGACGCCACGATGATGACGTCGTCGCGCTCGAGCAGCGCGCGGGTGGCCGAATGGCGCATCCGGTCGATGCTCTCGTTCACGCTCGACTCCTTTTCGATATAGGTGTCGGAGCGCGGCACATAGGCTTCGGGCTGGTAATAGTCGTAATAGCTGACGAAATATTCGACCGCATTGTCGGGGAAGAAGCTCTTGAACTCGCCATAGAGTTGCGCCGCCAAAATCTTGTTGGGCGCAAGGATCAGCGCGGGCCGCTGCAACGCCTCGATCGTCTTGGCCATGGTGAAGGTCTTGCCTGAGCCCGTGACGCCCAGCAGCACCTGATCCTTCTCACCGGCCCGCGCCGCCGCCACCAGTTCGGCGATCGCGGTCGGCTGATCGCCGGAGGGTTCATAGTCGCTCACCAGCGTGAACGGCCGCCCGCCCTCGCTTTTTTCCGGGCGCGCCGGACGGTGCGGGACAAAGCTCTGGCCGGTTTCCGGCTCGGACAGGTCGGTGCGGATTTGAATTGTCATCGCGGATTGATATGGTGCCGGAACATAAGGGGTGCAACAGGGAGATCGGACGATGCGCGGAGCGCTTTTGACGATGCTGGGCTTGACCATGACGCTGGCGGCCTGCGGCGATCAGCCAGGCGAAAAGGCCGGCGACATCGCCGCGACCGACGCCATGAGCAAGGCGCAGGTGAAAGAGGCCGTGGACAAGGTGCAATTGAAGCCCGGCCAGTGGGAGGGGCGCTTCACCATCCAGGATATTGATCTGTCGGGCATGCCCGGCACGCCGCCGGCGATGGAAGAACAGATGAAGCGGATGATGAGCCAGACATCGCTCACCTATTGCGTGACGCCCGAAGAAGCCGCCAATCCGGGCGCGGAGATGTTTTCAGGCCAAGAGGACAAAAATTGCCGCTTCGCCGATTTCTCCGCCACCGCGGGCAAGGTGAAGGGCCGCGTCTCCTGCAAGGCGGAGGGCGGCACCATGAACGCCGCCATGTCGGGCAGCTATGCGCCCGACAGCTATGCGATGGACATGGACATGAAGATGGAAGGTGGCCCCGAAGGCCAGACCATGGCCATGACCGCCCGTTCGGAGGGCAAGTGGATCGGCCCGAGATGTGAAGAGAGTAAGTGATCGTCCGGCTGATCCTTTCACTGTCACTTAGCCTGGGCATCTGTTGCGGGCTTGCGAGCGCTGCCGAGCCTGACACGATCGTGGTGAACGGTCAGCGACTGACGAAAGAGGAAGCGCGCGCACGGGCAACTGACTTTGTCCGGCGCCTGGGCGTTGTCCAGGGAGACAGGCCGGCCGCGCGATGGTCGTCTGGCATTTGCCTCAAGATCAAAGGTGTTTCCGCCGATATTGCGGACATCGTTGAGGCGCGCATGACGTCGACGATACAGAGAGTCGACGCACCGATCGCGACCGGAAAATGCACGACCAACCTCCTGGTCGCATTCGTAAGCGACGGACAGGAACTCGCCGCCCTTGTCAATGAACGGCAGCCCGGCAGCATGACGGATATCCAAGGTCCGGAACGCCGCGAACTGCTCGAAGGCGATGCGCCTATTCGTTGGTGGTATACGATTGCCTATGGATCGGGCGACGGCGACGCCCTGTCATCGACCCCCTCTCCCATCACCGGGGGCAATGGCGAGGCGGGAGGATCCATATTGCCCGATGGCGTGCCGACGGGTGGCTCCTATGCGCCGAGCCTCATCCGCAGTCAGGCGATACGGCTCATACGCGCTGCCACCGTCATCATCGACGTGAACCGGGCCGAGGGCATCACGTTGAACGCCGCCGCGGACTACGCCGCGTTCGTTGGCCTTGCCGAAATTCGCCGAAATTCGCCGTCTTCTGTTCGATCGATCATCAACCTCTTCCAGGCTGAATATGGGTCCGACAGCCTGACGGACTGGGATTTACGTTTCCTCACCGAATTATATTCTCTTCCGCTCAACCGTCTGGGTCGGCTTCAGCGCGGCTACCTGGTCAAGGCGCTTGTCGATGATGATGATATTGGCGAGGGCGAATAGGGATTTGCCCTGCTGGCTCTGCGGCCGGCCATTGGGCGCACGGATCGAGTGGCATCATCCTGTGCCCAAGAGCCGGGGCGGGCGGGAGACGGTGGCGGTGCATCCCATTTGCCATCGCACCATCCACGCGACCTTCACCAACGCGCAATTGGCTCGCGACCTTGCCTCCGCTGCCGACTTGCGAGGCGCGCCTGCCCTTGCCGCCTTCCTGCGCTGGATCGACGGGAAGCCGCCCGATTTCCATGCGCCAACGCGCGGTATCCGGCGTCGGCGATGATGGAACCCGGTGCGCTTTGGTCTTGCACTTTGGGGCCGGGCAGTAGAGCCTTGCGCCAATGACTCGACACCAAGGTTGGGGAGAGGAAATGCGATTTCTGATGCTGGGCGCGGTGACCGCCCCGATGCTGGCCCTCGGGGCGTGCGGCAGTGACCCGACGCCCGCGCCGCAGGCCGAAGAGCCGCCCATCGTCATGCAGGCCGGGGAATGGGAGCTGACCCGCAAGACGACCGGCTATAACACCCCGACCGTGACGCCTGCCCAATATCAGGAGGCGCTGAAGCAGATAGGCGAGGAAAAGCTCTGCATCGCGTTCGACGCGGATAATGCGCCGGATGCCGATGCGCTTGCGGGGCCGGAGGGGCAGGATTGCGTCTACAAGGACAAGCTGGTGCGCAAGGGACGGCTGATCGCGACGCTCAGCTGCAAGGCCGGCGCGGGCGTGTCGGAACTGGTAGTCGAGGGCAATTACACCAATGACAGCATGACGCTGGGCACGACGATGACCAAGACCGAGGGTGGAAAACCGGTGCTGCGCACCACCCACGACCTGACCGCGCGGCGGGTGGGCGACTGTCCGAAGGCGGGCTGAGGAACAGGCCGGCGCGCCGTCAAGATTGACACTGAAGCCGACAGCTGCAAGGCATCTCTTTTTGTTGGATCGCACCTGTCGTTTTTGCCGTCGGCATTGGCCGCCCTACCCCGCCTTGCTCCGCGCCGCCGCCAGCACGTGGCCAGCGAAGCGGGCATAATCGGCGCAGGCGCGCTGGAGCGCCGGGCCGCTGTCTGCGTCCCGCCATGCCCCGAAGCAATGGCGATTTTGCGCCGCACGCATCTGCCGCAGGCGCGCGCGGCCTTCGTCGGGCAAGCCAAGGCGCGGAGCGACCCGCCGCCAGGCTTCGGCGGCGCTGAAGATGCGGCGCTGCGGATGGACGCCAGGGTCTGCGCCGGCGGCCGCGCCTAGCCGATCCAAGCGGTCGGCCTCGACAATGAGGTCGGTCAGGAACAGGTCCAGTTCGCGCAGGCCATTGCCGATGAGCCGCGCCGGCATGGCGTCGCGGCGGCGGACGCAGGCGTCGGGGCAGCCGCCTGTCGCCATCCCGTTGGCAAGGAAAATAGCGGCGCGTTCGATGCGGGCGACCTGATCGGCCAGGGCCGAATAGGGATCGCCCGGCGCGGTCAGCTTTCGTCGCCCATGCGCAGCGCGGCAATGAAGGCTTCCTGCGGGATCTGCACGCTGCCATATTCGCGCATCCGCTTCTTGCCCTCCTTCTGCTTGTCGAGCAGCTTCTTCTTGCGGCTGATGTCGCCGCCATAGCATTTGGCGGTGACGTCCTTGCGCATCGCCGCGATCGTCTCACGCGCGATCACCTTGCCGCCGATCGCCGCCTGGATCGGAATCTTGAACAAATGGCGGGGGATGAGGTCCTTCAACCGCTCGCACATATGCCGCCCGCGCGCTTCGGCGGCGGAGCGGTGGACGATCATGCTGAGCGCGTCGACCGGCTCGTTATTGACCAGGATGCTCATCTTGACGAGGTCGCCCTCGCGCGTGCCGATCTGGTGATAGTCGAAGCTGGCATAGCCGCGGGAAATCGATTTCAGCCGGTCGTAGAAATCGAACACGACTTCGTTGAGCGGCAGTTCATAGGTCACTTGCGCACGCCCGCCGACATAGGTCAGGTTCTTCTGGATGCCGCGCCGGTCCTGGCAGAGCTTGAGGATGCTGCCCAGATATTCGTCGGGGCAGTAGATCACTGCCTCGATCCACGGCTCCTCGATCATTTCGATATGATTGGGATCGGGCATGTCGGCGGGGTTGTGCAGATGGCGCACCGTCCCGTCCTTCATGTGCATGTCATAGACCACCGACGGCGCGGTGGTGATGAGGTCGAGATCATACTCGCGGGTCAGCCGCTCCTGAATGATCTCCAGATGAAGAAGGCCCAGGAACCCGCAGCGGAAGCCGAAGCCGAGCGCTGCGGAGGTTTCCATCTCGAACGAGAAGCTGGCGTCGTTGAGGCGCAGCTTGCCGATCGAGTCGCGCAGCTTTTCAAAGTCGTTGGCGTCGACCGGGAAGAGGCCGCAGAAGACGACCGACTGCACTTCCTTGAACCCCGGCAAGGGCTTGGTCGCCGGGTTCTTGACCGTGGTAATGGTGTCACCCACGCGCGTCTGGCTGATGTCCTTGATCTGCGCGGTGATGAAGCCGATTTCGCCTGGCCCCAGTTCGGCCAGCTGCTCGATCTTGGGCCGGAAACAGCCGACCCGGTCGATCAGATGTTCGGTGCCGCCGATCATGAACTTGATATTCTGGCCCTTCCGGATGACGCCATTCATGACACGCACCAGAATGACGACGCCGAGATACGGGTCATACCAGCTGTCGACCAGCATCGCTTCCAAGGGTGCGTCCCGGTCCCCTTTTGGCGCGGGGATCTTGGCGACGATCGCTTCCAATATGTCGTCGATGCCGATGCCGGACTTGGCGCTGGCCAGCACCGCTTCGGACGCATCGAGGCCGATCACCTCCTCAATCTCGGCCTTCACCTTTTCCGGTTCAGCGGCCGGCAGGTCGATCTTGTTGATGACAGGCACGATTTCATGATCATGCTCGATTGATTGATAGACGTTTGCCAGCGTCTGCGCCTCCACCCCCTGCGCGGCGTCGACTACCAGCAGTGCGCCTTCACAGGCGGCCAGGCTGCGCGAGACTTCATAGGCGAAGTCGACATGCCCCGGCGTGTCCATGAGGTTGAGCGCGTAGCTCTGCCCGTCCTTGGCAACATAATCGAGGCGCACGGTCTGCGCCTTGATCGTGATGCCGCGTTCCTTTTCGATGTCCATATTGTCGAGCACCTGCGCGCTCATTTCGCGGTCGGTCAGGCCGCCGGTGCGCTGGATCAGGCGATCGGCCAGGGTCGATTTGCCATGGTCGATATGCGCGATGATCGAGAAGTTACGGATCTGGGACAGGTCAGTCATCGGCGCCCGATAGCAGCGATTCTCCGCCCTGTCAGCACGGCTGACGCGCGGTGCGGCATCTGTAGGCAAGCGGGCCACTTCATGCTAATGAAAGCCCTCCTTTGCCGGGTCGCGCCATAAGAAAAAACGGCTGAACTTCACCGCATCAAGGGGAAAATTGGGGCAATGTCCAAAATGCTAACCGCGCTGGCCGCCACGGCGGTCCTGACCGCCGCGCCAGCGACGACCATCGCGCAGACCAACATGAGTTCTTCGGGCAAGACCTACAAGGACGGCACGACCAAGGGCGCGTCGTCCGGCCGGCGCTCGCAGGAGCGCGCAACCCGCGAAATCCCGCACTGCACGAAGATGCTGGGGACGGTTGCGATCGTCGAACCGGACAATCAGTGGTGGCGCGAACTCAATCTGGGCAGCCCTGAGGCGATCCTGAAGGTGTTCGTCCAGCAGTCCGGCTGTTTCCGCATGGTCAATCGCGGCCGCTCGATGCAGAGCCGCGCGATGGAACGCGCCATGGCGGACGCCGGCGAATTGCAGGCGGGATCGAATCTGGGCAAGGGCCAAGTGAAGGCGGCGGACTATTATCTGGAGCCCGACATCGTGTCGTCCAACCGCAATTCGGGCGGCGGCGGCATCGGCGGCGCGCTGGGCGGCCTGATGGGCGGCTTTGGCGGCGCGATCCTGGGCGGGCTGAACATCAAGAAGAAGGAAGCCAATGTCACCTTGTCGATCGTGAACGCCCGCACGACCGAGGAAGAGGCGCTGACCGAAGGCTATGCGCGCAAGACCGATGTCGGCTTTGGCGGCGGCGCAGGCGGCGGCTGGTGGGGCGGCTTCGCGGCGGCTGGCGGTTCGGGCTATCAGAATACCGAAATCGGCCAGGTCATCGTGCTCGCCTATCTCGACGCCTATACCAAGCTGGTGACGCAACTGGGCGGTCTGCCCGACAATGCGGCGGCGGCGGCGCCCGTGGCGCAATAAGGTCCGCAGCCGAGCAATGCGAGAGGCGCGGCCAGCGATGGCCGCGCCTTTTCATGTCTGGCTGGGCGTCACGCCGGGTATGAGCATGCGGGCGGTGCGGCGGCGCTTCCACCAGGCGAGGATGGCCTCGCCGGCCGGCCTTTCGACCAGGCGATTGATCGCGGTGCCGAGCAGCAGCGCCACCGCGAAGGCGGCGGCAAAGCCGATCCAGGGGCTGTAGCCCGCCCTTGCCATTTCCAGCATGATGACGAAACCGACATGCTGGTGGATGAGGTAGAAGGAATAGCTGATCCCACCGAGCCAGATCAGGGGCTGCACGCGCAGGAAACGCAGCTTCCCGTTGATGAGCGCGGTGAAGGCGGCGAGCAGCACGACACCCACCAGGGTCACGTCCCATGTTTCCATCGTCGCGATGGAAAGCAGCGCCAGGGCGGCATAGGGTGCCTGCTGCCTGAGGCTGCGTTCCCCGCGCCAGCAGCGATAGGCCAGCATGCCGATCACGAAGAAGGGCGTGTAGCGCAGCACCAGCAGCATGATGATGCGTTCGGGCATGTCGGGCCAGATCCAATAGAGCCAACGCAGCAGCAGCCACCCCGCCAGCAAGGGTTCGAGCCGACGGGTACCGGCGAATTTCCAGATGCTGATCATGCAGAAATAGAATGCGATCTCCACCGTCAGCGTCCAGTAGGCGCCATCCACCTCGGGCAGGAAGGCAAAGCCCTGAAGCATGGTGAAATTGGCGAGGATGGCGACGGGGCCGATCAGCAATTGCGTCGCATGGGCCAGATATTCGACCGCAAGCGTCAGCAGCATCGCCACAAGATAGGCGGGATAAAGCCGCGCGAAGCGATTGACCATGAAGTCGGCGACCGTCCCGATCCGGTCCAGCGTGAAGAAGATCGCGAAGCCCGAAATCGTGAAAAACAGCAGCACGCGATAATTGCCGCCGGGGAAGCTGAACGGCACATGCGCCGCCTGCGGGAACAGCTCATGAAAGCGCGTCGAATAATGGAAGATCAGCACGCACAACGCCCCGATGCCGCGCAGGGCATCCAGTTCGGTCAGGCGACCATGGTTGAGCTTCGGGCGATCCATGCGCCCCTATAGCAATGAAACAGCAATAAGTCCGCCACGAAGATGGTTAACCGGAAACGATAAGAAGCCGTTTCACTGCCCCCCTTCCCGCTTTGATACAGGGACCGGCGCGACGCCGTTCGCGCAAAGGGCCGGCGCTGCCTTTTGCAGTGCCGGCCCTTGATAAGGTCGCATGAGGCGCTGCCCCGCTTCCACAACAGAGCGGAATTTAGCGCGCTTTGCCATCCAGAATGGCGGAGATCGCTACCGTCACATCATCCATGTCTGCCATGCCGTCAACGCGGGATACGATGTCGCGCGCTTCGTAGATGGGCAGGATGGGCGCGGTCTTGGCGCGATATTCCGCCATGCGCGTCCGGACCGTCTCCTCATTGTCGTCGGGCCGGCGCTTGAATTCATGCCCATGGCATTTGTCGCACTCGCCCTCGACCTTGGGCTGTTTGAAGCGGTCATGATAGCCAGCGCCGCAGGTGGCGCAGGTGAAGCGGCCGGTGATGCGATCCACCAGTGCGTCCTCGTCTACTTCCAGCTCGATCACATGGTCGAGCGTGCGGCCTCGATCGGACAGAATGGTGTCGAGCGAATGGGCCTGCGCCTCGGTGCGGGGATAGCCGTCGAAGATCACGCCGGTTTCGGGCGACAGCGCATCCAGCGCCTCGCCGATGATGCCGGAGACGATCTCGTCCGACACCAGCTCGCCCGCCTCCATCACCGCTTTCGCCTTGAGTCCGATGGGCGTCCCCGCCTTCACCGCCGCGCGCAGCATGTCGCCGGTCGATAGCTGGACCATGCCCCGGCTCTCGACCAGGCGAGTCGCCTGCGTGCCCTTGCCCGCACCCGGAGGGCCAAGCAGAATGATGTTCATTGCGCGCATACTCCCCTGTTCGTTGCGCTGTGTCAGAGTGTCGACGCGCCCCTCAGCGCAGCCGACCCTTGAGCTTCGCCTTCTTGATCAGATCCCCATATTGATGCGCCAGCAGATGGCTCTGAATCTGGGTCACCGTATCGACCGTAACATTGACCACGATCAAAAGGCTAGTGCCACCAAGGTAGAAGGGGATGCCCGCACGCGCGATCGCGAATTCCGGCACCAGGCAGATGAAGGCCAGATAGGCCGCGCCGATGACGGTGATGCGCGTCAGCACATAATCGAGATAATGCTCGGTATTCTTGCCCGGACGGATGCCGGGGATGAAGCCGCCATTGCGCTTGAGATTGTCCGCCGTTTCTTCCGGATTGAACACCACGGCGGTGTAGAAGAAGCAGAAGAAGACGATGCCAAGCCCGTAAAGCGCCATATAGACGGGGCTGCCGTGCGACAGATACTGATTGAGCGTCAGCACGAAATCGCCCAGCCGGCTTTCGCCCGCGACCGTCTGTCCCGCAAATTGCGAGATGGTGAGCGGCATCAGCAGCAGCGAGCTAGCGAAGATCGGCGGAATGACGCCGGCAGTATTGACCTTCAAGGGCAGATGGCTGCGATCGGCCTGCATCAGGCCCTGGCGCGTCTGGCGCTTGGGATATTGGATCAGCACGCGGCGCTGAGCCCGCTCCATGTAGCAAATGAGCAGAATGAGGCCGAGCGCCATGACGATGACCAGCATGATCAGCAGGCCCGAAATGGAGCCTTCGCGACCCGATTTGAACAGGTTGCTGAGCGTCACCGGCAGCTGCGCGACGATGCCGGCCATGATGATGAGCGAGACGCCGTTACCGATGCCGCGCGACGTGATCTGTTCACCCAGCCACATCAGGAACATCGTGCCGCCGATCAGCGATACGACAGCGGTCAGCCGGAACAGCAGGCCCGGCTCGATCACCGCGGCGACGCCCGACTGCGCGCCGAAGCTTTCAAGCCCGGCGGCGATGAAATAACCCTGCACCGCCGTCAGGCCGACCGTGCCGTAGCGCGTATATTGGTTGAGCTTCTTGCGCCCGCTTTCGCCTTCCTTCTTGATCGCGGCGAGTTGCGGCGAGAGGGAAGCGGCCAGCTGCACCACGATCGACGCGGTGATATAGGGCATGACGCCGAGCGCGATGAGGCTCATGCGCGAGAGCGACCCGCCCGAGAAGGTGTTGAAGATATCGAGGATGCCGCCATTGGTCTGCGCATAGAGCGTCGACAGCGCGGTCGGATCAACACCCGGCAACGGCACGAAGCTTAAGAAACGGAACACAATCAGCGCGCCAAGCGTAAACCACAGGCGCTTCTTGAGGTCGGTCGCCTGGCTGAATTTCGCGAGGCTAAGATTGGATGCGAGCTGGTCGGCTCTCGATGCCATGGTGGCTGCCCTTCAAATCACTCTTGGTCCGGGCAAAAGCCCGGCCGGAATCGCTATCCCCTTAACCGCCCCGGTCCGTTCGTGTCGAGCAAAGTCGGGCGACGGAGCGGTCAGCCCTGCGTTTCTCGACTGCGCGGGAAACGAAGGAAGGGGGGAGAGGCGTTCGGGAACCCCGAAACACATGACCCCGCCGACCCATATCGGGCAGCGGGGTCCTGCTTGCAAGACTATTAGGACCCGGTTCAGCCCTTCTTGGCGGCCTTGGCCGTGCCCTTCTTGGCAGCAGCCTTTTCGGCGGCCGGGACAACGGCGATCACTTCGACCTTGCCGCCAGCCTTTTCGACCGCTTCGACAGCGCCCTTCGACGCACCGGAGACCAGGAAGCTGACCTTCGCGGTCAGTTCACCCTTGGCCAGCAGGCGGACGCCATCCTTGCCACCACGGGCGAGGTTGGCGGCCTTGAACGCGGCGTGGTCGAGGGTCGCGGCCGCGTCCAGCTTGCCGGCGTCGATCGCCTTCTGCACTTCGCCCAGGTTCACGATCGCGTAATCCTTGGCAAAGATATTGTTGAAGCCGCGCTTTGGCAGACGCATGTGGAGCGGCATCTGGCCGCCTTCAAAGCCATTGATGCTGACGCCCGAACGTGCCTTGGCACCCTTCTGGCCGCGCCCTGCGGTCTTGCCCTTGCCCGAGCCGATACCGCGGCCCACGCGCATACGGCCCTTGCGGGCGCCGGCATTGTCGTTCAGTTCGTTGAGTTTCATGTTCGCACTCGCTTTCGCTTTTGTCGCGCTGATCCCTGGAGGGACCATCTGAAGGAAGCGCCGGTTAACGCTTCTGCTGAAAAAACGAAAGAGGGGTCGCCCCCTCTCCCGCTTCTATTTTCCTCGGGTGGAAGGCTTCAGCCTTCGACCACTTCCACCATATGGGGCAGCTTCTTGATCGCACCGCGGACTTCCGCCGTGTCTTCCAGCTCCACCACGCGGTGCATCTTGCCAAGGCCCAGGCCGATCAGAATCTTCTTCTGGCTCTCGGGGCGGCGGATCGGCGAACCGATCTGCTTGATCTTGATGGTTGCCATGTCCTGTTACTCCGCAATCGCTTCGGCATCAGCCTGCGCGACGTCAGCCGAGGCGCCACCGCGACGCAGAAGGTCAGCGACCTTCTTGCCACGACGCTGCGCCACCGACTTGGGGCTGGTCTGTTCGCCCAGCGCCGCGAAGGTCGCACGGATCATGTTATAGGGGTTCGACGTGCCGTTCGACTTGGTCACGACGTCCGCCACGCCGAGGCTTTCGAACACGGCGCGCATCGGACCGCCCGCGATGATGCCCGTACCGGCCGGGGCCGAACGAACCGTCACCTTGCCGGCGCCAAAATGGCCGAGGCCGTCATGGTGCAAGGTGCGGCCTTCCTTCAGCGGCACGCGGACCATCGCCTTCTTGGCGGCGGCGGTCGCCTTGCTGATGGCTTCGGGCACTTCGCGCGCCTTGCCATGACCGAACCCGGCGCGACCTTTGCCGTCACCGACGACGACCAGCGCGGCAAAGCCGAAGCGCTTACCACCCTTCACCGTCTTGGAGACGCGGTTGATGTGCACCAGCTTCTCGATCAGTTCTTCGCCCTGATCCTCGTCACGGTTGCCGCGACGGTCGTCGCGACGACCACGGCCGCCGCGATCGCCACGGTTGCGATCGCCACCGCCACGGTTGCCACGACCACGGCCGGGACCGCGATTTTCGGTCTGGGGCTGCTCGCCGCCTTCGACGGCGGCAGGTGCGCCAGGCTGGGCCTGGATTTGGTTTTCGTCAGCCATGATCAGAACTCCAGCCCGCCTTCGCGGGCGGCATCGGCCAGCGCCTTGACGCGGCCATGGAACAGGAAGCCGCCACGGTCGAACACGACCTTGGTGACGCCAGCGGCGGTCGCCGCAGCGGCGACGCGCTTGCCGACATCGGCTGCGGCTTCGGCGGTGGCGCCGGTCTTGGCGCGCACATCCTTGTCCAGGGTCGAGGCGGCGGCGACGGTCTTGCCGGCGGCGTCATCAATGACCTGGGCGTAGATGTGACGGCCCGAGCGATGAACGCTCAGACGGGGCTTGTCACCCGAACGCGCCTTGAGCGCGGTACGAACGCGGCGACGACGCCGATCGAAGAGGGAAAGCTTTGCCATCTTACTTCTTCTTCCCTTCCTTGCGGAAGATGAACTCGCCGTCATACTTGATACCCTTGCCCTTATAGGGTTCGGGCTTGCGCCAACGACGGATTTCAGCGGCCACCTGGCCAACCTGCTGCTTGTCGATGCCGCTGATCTCGACCGTGGTGTTATCCGGGGTCTTGATCTCGATGCCCTCGGGCACCGCGAAATCGACGTCGTGGCTGTAGCCGAGCTGCAGCTTCAGGGTCTTGCCCTGGGCATTCGCACGATAGCCGACGCCGGTGATCAGCAGCTTCTTGGTGTAGCCCTCCGTCACGCCGGTGATGAGGTTCTGGATCAGCGTACGCTGCATGCCCCAGAAAGCGCGAGCGCGCTTGCTGTCATTGGCAGGCTTCACCGCGATCGAACCATCTTCGACGCTGTAGGTGACTTCGTCGGCCAGCGGCATGGCGAGGGTGCCCTTGGGGCCCTTCACCGACAGCTGACCGTCAGCGATGGACGCGGTCACGCCCGAAGGAACGGTGACCGGCTTTTTGCCAGTGCGGCTCATCAGAACACCTCCGCCAGCACTTCGCCGCCGACATTCTGCTCGCGCGCTTCGGCGTCGGACAGAACGCCGCGAGGCGTCGAGACAATGGTGATGCCAAGGCCGTTGCGCACGATCGGCAGTTCCTTGGAACCCGAATAGACGCGGCGGCCAGGCTTGGACACGCGGGCGACATGCTTGATCGCCGGCTGCCCTTCGAAATATTTCAGCTCGATGCGCAGGCCGGCATGCTTGCCGAGGGCTTCCTCGGAATAGCCGCGGATATAGCCTTCACGCTGCAGCACGTCGAGCACGCGGGCGCGCAGCTTGCTCGCGGGGGACATCACGCTGTCCTTCTTCGCCTGCTGCCCGTTGCGGATGCGGGTGAGCATATCACCCAGGGGATCGGTCAATGCCATCTCAAATGATCCTTACCAGCTCGACTTGGTGACGCCGGGGATCAGGCCCTTGTTGGCCAGATCACGCAGCTGCACGCGGCAGAGACGGAATTTGCGGTAATATGCGCGGGGACGCCCCGTAAGTTCGCAGCGGTTCCGAATGCGGGTCGGATTGCCGTTGCGGGGGATCTCCGCCATCTTCAGACGCGCGATCAGACGATCGCTGTCGTCGGCCGCGGTATCATTCGCGATCGCCTTGAGCTTCGCATAGCGGCCGGCATATTTCTTCACCAGCTTCTTGCGGCGCTCGTTCTTGTTGATCGAACTCAGTTTCGCCATGACTTAAGTTCTCTTCCTTAGCTTAAGCGTTGGGAGAGAAGCGGGACCTGCAATCAGGCCGCCTGCTTCTCTTCGAGCGGGAAGGGGAAGCCGAAGAGGCGCAGCAGTTCGCGCGCTTCATCGTCCGTCTTCGCCGTGGTGGTCACGATGATATCCATGCCGCGCACCTTGTCGATGCGGTCATAGTTGATCTCCGGGAAGATGATCTGCTCCTTGATGCCGAAGGCATAGTTGCCACGGCCGTCGAAGCTCTTCGGGTTGAGACCACGGAAGTCGCGCACGCGGGGCAGCGCGACGTTGATCAGACGGTCAAGGAACTCATACATGCGCTCGCGGCGCAGCGTGACCTTGGCGCCGATCGGCATGCCTTCGCGCAGCTTGAACTGCGCGATCGACTTGCGGGCCTTGGTGATGACCGGCTTCTGGCCGGCGATCAGTTCCATTTCCTCGGCGGCCGACGTGACCTTCTTCTTGTCCTGCGTCGCTTCGCCCACGCCCATGTTGAGCGTGATCTTTTCGATGCGGGGGACTTCCATGACGTTCTTGTAACCGAACTTCTCGGTCATCGCCTTGGCGATTTCGGCGTCATAGAGCGCCTTGGAGCGCGGAATATATTTGTCGGCCATTACAGCACCTCACCGGACTTGACGGCGACGCGGACCTTCTTGCCGTCGCGATCCTCGAAACGGACGCGGGTCGGCTTGCCATCCTTGTCGGCGACAGCGACGTTGGAAATGTGCAGCGGCGCAGGCTTGCGATCAATACCACCCTGGGGGTTGGCCTGATCGGGCTTGCGGTGACGCGCATGCACGTTGATGCCTTCGACCAGAACGCGGTCTTCCTTGGGCATCACCTGAAGGACGGCGCCGGTCCGGCCCTTGTCCTTGCCAGCCAGGACGACGACCTTGTCGCCCTTCTTGATCTTAGCAGCGCTCATTACAGCACCTCGGGAGCAAGGCTGATGATCTTCATGTGCTTCTTGGCGCGCAGTTCGCGAACGACCGGGCCAAAGATACGGGTGCCGATCGGCTCCTCGTTCTTGTTGATGAGCACAGCGGCGTTGCCGTCGAAACGGATCACGCTGCCGTCAGCGCGACGCACGTCCTTGGCGGTCCGCACGATGACGGCGCGGTGCACGTCACCCTTCTTCACCTTGCCGCGCGGCTGGGCTTCCTTGATCGAGACGACGATGATGTCGCCCACGCCCGCGAAGCGCCGCTTCGACCCGCCCAGCACCTTGATGCACTGGACGCGCTTGGCGCCGCTGTTGTCAGCGACGTCAAGATTGGATTGCATCTGGATCATGGATCCGGTTCCTTCTTATTTGGCCTACCGGGACAATTCCCGGCGGTTCCGAATTTCGTGTTCGACCCGGCAGATTCGAAAGCACGAAGCGCGGGCCTGTAACCCTTCCAAAAGGAAAAGGCCAGCCCCGCGTTCGAACTTTCTAACCCTTATGGGCCGGCAACTGATCCTCAGGCCGCCGTTTCGGGCGACTTGTGGGTGTCCACGCGCTCGATGACCTTCCAGGTCTTGAGCTTGGAAATCGGGGCGGTTTCCTCGATGCGGACCGTCTCGCCTTCCTTGTAGACATTGCCCTCGTCATGGGCATGATACTTCTTCGACAGGCGGATGATCTTGCCGTAGAGCGCATGCTTAACCTTGCGCTCCACCCGAACCACCACCGTCTTGTCGGTCTTGTCGGAAACCACCGTTCCCGTCAGCACGCGCTTGGGCATCGTGTGATTTCCTTCTTACTTCGCCGCGCGGGCGCGTTCGCCCTGCAGAGTCTTGATCTGCGCGATGGTCCGGCGCACTTCACGCACCCGGCTGGGCTTTTCCAGCTGGTTGGTGGCGGCCTGGAAACGCAGGTTGAACTGCTCGCGCTTCAGGTTGTTGAGTTCGGTCGACAGTTCGTCGTCCGTCTTGGTCTTGAGGTCTGCGACAGTTGCCACGGCTTAACCCTCCAGGTGCGAGGTGTCGCCGAGGCGGGCGACGACCTTCGTCTTGATGGGCAGCTTCATCGCGGCGCGCGAGAAGGCCTCTGCTGCGAGCGGACCGGGCACGCCGTCCAGTTCGAACAGGATGCGACCCGGCTTGACGCGCGCCGCCCAATATTCGACCGAACCCTTACCCTTACCCTGACGGACTTCGGCGGGCTTCTTCGACACCGGCACGTCGGGGAACACGCGGATCCACAGACGGCCCTGACGGCGAAGGTGACGCTGGATCGCGCGGCGGGCCGCCTCGATCTGGCGGGCGGTGACGCGCTCGGGTTCCAGGGCTTTAAGACCATAGGCGCCGAAGTTCAAAGCCGAGCCACCCTTGGCATCGCCCTTGATCCGACCCTTGAAGGTCTTGCGGAACTTCATTTTCTTCGGTTGCAGCATGACGCTATTACCTTCTTATCTTCAGCGCGCCGGGCGCACGCCGGAGGTCTGAGCCTCCAGCATCAGCCGGTCGGTGGCCATCGGATCATGACCAAGGATTTCGCCCTTGAAGATCCAGACCTTGATGCCGCACACGCCATAGGCGGTGTGCGCCGTGGCTTCGGCATAGTCGACATTCGCGCGCAGCGTGTGCAGCGGAACGCGGCCTTCGCGATACCATTCGACGCGCGCGATCTCCGCGCCGCCCAGACGGCCGCCGCAGGTGATCTTGATGCCTTCGGCACCCAGACGCAGGGCCGACTGCACCGCGCGCTTCATCGCACGACGGAACGCCACGCGGCGCTCCAGCTGATCGGCGATGCCCTGCGCCACGAGCTTGGAATCGACTTCCGGCTTGCGGATTTCGACGATGTTCAGCGACACGTCGGACGACGTCAGGCTGCTCAGCTTCTTGCGCAGCTTTTCGATGTCCGCGCCCTTCTTGCCGATGATGACGCCCGGGCGGGCGGCATAGATCGACACGCGGCACAGCTTGGCCGGACGTTCGATCACGACCTTCGAGATCGCGGCCTGCGGCAGCGTCTTCATGATATACTGGCGGATCTTGAGATCTTCCAGCAGGAGACGGCCATAGTCCTGGCCTTCCGCGAACCAGCGGCTGTCCCAGGTACGATTGATCTGCAGACGCAGACCGATCGGGTTGCTCTTGTGACCCATGTGCTTACGCCTCCGCTTCTTCGCCAGCTTCACGCACGACAATGCGCACGCGGCTGAAGGGCTTGAGGATCCGGGTCGACTTACCGCGGCCGCGGGCGTGGAAGCGCTTCATGGTGAAGCTCTTGCCCACCGATGCTTCCGCGACGACCAAGGCGTCAACGTCCAGATTGTGATTATTTTCCGCGTTGGCGATGGCCGAAGCCAGCACCTTGCGCACGTCGACAGCCATCGCCTTCTTCGAGAAGGCGAGGATGTTGAGCGCGTCCTCGACCTTGCGGCCGCGGATCAGCGTCGCGACCAGATTCAGCTTCTGGGCCGAACCACGGATCTGCGTACCGACGGCGAGCGCTTCATTGTCGGCGACGCGACGGGGAGCCTTTTCCTTGCTCATCAGCGCTTGCCCTTCTTGTCGGCGGCGTGGCCGGGGAAGAAGCGGGTCGGAGCGAATTCGCCCAGCTTGTGACCCACCATATCCTCGTTCACGGAGACCGGAACATGCTTGCGGCCGTTATAGACGTTGAACGTCAGGCCGACGAACTGCGGCAGGATGGTGGAACGGCGCGACCAGGTCTTGATCGGCGCACGGCCACCCGCGTCCTGCGCGGCTTCCGCCTTCTTCAGAAGGCTGAGGTCCACGAACGGACCTTTCCAGACGGAACGAGCCATCTCGCTTACCTCTTCTTCTTCGCGTGGCGGCTACGGATGATGAACTTGTCCGTCGCCTTGTTGTGGCGGGTGCGCGCACCCTTGGTCGGCTTGCCCCAGGGCGTGACCGGATGACGGCCACCCGAGGTCCGGCCCTCACCACCACCATGCGGGTGGTCGACCGGGTTCTTGGCAACACCGCGCGTCAGCGGACGCTTGCCCAGCCAGCGGTTACGACCGGCCTTGGCAAGATTGGTGTTGGCATTGTCCGGGTTCGACACGGCGCCGATGGTGCCCATGCAGTCCGAACGAATGTAGCGCTGCTCGCCCGAAGACAGGCGGACCATCACCATGCCGCGATCGCGGCCGACGAGCTGGGCGTAAGTGCCCGCCGAACGGCAGAGCTGACCGCCCTTGCCCGGCTTCATCTCGATATTGTGGATGATGGTGCCGACCGGCATCTGGCCCAGTTCCATCGCGTTGCCCGGCTTCACGTCGGTCTTCTTGCCGGCGATGATCTTGTCACCGGGGGCAAGACGCTGCGGCGCCAGGACATAGGCCTGGGTGCCGTCGGCATAGCTGACCAGCGCGATGAAGGCGGTGCGGTTGGGGTCATATTCCAGACGCTCGACCGTGCCTTCCACGTCCCAGAGGCGACGCTTGAAGTCGACGATGCGATAGCGCTGCTTGTGACCGCCCGCGATGCCGCGCGAGGTTACATGGCCCTTGTTGTTGCGGCCACCGGTCTTGCGCTTGCCTTCGGTCAGCGCCTTGACGGGCTTGCCCTTGTGCAGGCTCGACTTGTCGACGAGGATCAGGCCGCGTTGCGCGGGACTGGTCGGATTATAGTGCTTGAGTGCCATCTATCCCGCCTCAGATTCCGGTGGTGACGTCGATGGACTGACCTTCGGCCAGCGTCACGATCGCCTTCTTCACGTCGTTGCGCTTGTAGGGCTTGCCCTTCCAGCGCTTAACCTTGCCCTTCTGGACCAGCGTGTTGACCGCCTTAACGGTCACGCCGAACAGGGCTTCGACAGCCGCCTTGATCTCCGGCTTGGACGCGTCATTGGCGACCTGAAAGACCACGGCATTATTTTCGGAGAGAAGCGTCGACTTCTCGGTGATGACCGGCGCGACAACGACGTCGAAATGACGGTTGTCCACGGTCGCGGCTTCTTTCTTAGCCATTGAAACGGGCCTCCAGCTTTTCGACCGCGGCGCGGGTCAGCACCAGCGAATCGGCCTTCAGGATGTCGTAGACGTTGGCGCCAACGGCCGGCAGCAGGTTGACGCCGACGATGTTCGCCGATGCCTTTGCGAAGCTGACGTTCACCGCGTCACCGTCGATGAACAGCGCCTTGTTGAGGTTCAGCTTGGCGAGATGCGCGACCAAGGTCTTGGTCTTGCCTTCAGCCACGTCGAAGCTGTCCAGAACGATCAGCGAACCGTCCTTGGCCTTCGCCGACAGCGCCATCTTGAGACCCAGGGCACGGACCTTCTTGTTGAGGTCGTGGCCAAAGTCACGGGCGCGGGCGCCGTGCGCCTTACCACCGCCGATGAACACGGGCGCCTTGCGGTCGCCGTGACGGGCGGTGCCGCCACCCTTCTGACGACCGAACTTCTTGCCGGTGCGGGCAACGTCCGAACGCTCGCGGGTGGCGCGAGCCGGCGCGCGGCGCTTTTCCAGCTGCCAGGTGACGACGCGGTGCAGGATGTCGGTGCGGGGCTCGACGCCGAACACGGCATCGTTCAGCTCCAGCTCGCCGGCAGACTGCGCGTCGAGGGTCTGTACATTGACCTTCATGGTTTAGCCCTCCTGGCCTTCGGTCGCTTCGGGAGCCGCCGCTTCATCAGCGGGCGTCTCGGCCGGAGCGTTGTTGCTGTTGGCAGCAGCCTTCAGGCTGGCCGGATAGGGAGCATCGGCATGACGCGGAACCTTGACGGCATCCTTGACGGTCAGCCAGGTGCCCTTGGCGCCCGGAACGCTGCCCTTGACGAACAGCAGGCCGCGCTCGACGTCGGTGCGCACGATTTCCAGATTTTGCTGGGTCCGCTCGCGATCACCCATGTGACCGGCCATCTTCTTGTTCTTGAAGACGCGACCCGGATCCTGGCGATTACCGGTCGAACCATGGGCACGGTGACTGATCGACACGCCATGGGTGGCGCGCATACCGCCGAAGCCCCAACGCTTCATGGCGCCGGCAAAACCCTTACCCTGGGTATGGCCGGCGACGTCGACCAGCTGGCCAGCGACGAAGTGGTCGGCCGCGATTTCAGCGCCGACGTCAAGGAGCGCATCCTCGGCGACGCGGAATTCGACCAGGCGAGCCTTGGGCTCGACTTCGGCCTTGGCGAACTGGCCACGCTGCGGCTTGGCCACATTCTTGACCTTGGCGACGCCGGCGCCGAGCTGAACGGCAACATAGCCATCCCGATCGGTTTCCTTGCGCGCCACGACCTGGTTGCCTTCAAGGGCCAGAACCGTAACCGGTACGTGTCGTCCGTCCTCCTGGAACAGACGGGTCATCCCGACTTTCTTAGCGATCACGCCTGTGCGCATCACTGATTACTCCCATAGAGGCCCGTCTTAGCAACGGGCGTATCCAACGAAAAAACCGCAAAGGAGATATCCTTCGCGGCCCAACCCAAATTAGCGATCACCCCGTCAGGGTTGGATGCCGACCCCTCTCGGGGAAGGCGACGGGGGACCAGGACCACGCGCCTTGCCGGTTCACCGGCGGCCGTGCGGTATCCCTTGTGTCGTTTGAGCCTCTGCCTTGGCAAAGTACCCGATACCCTGCTCACCCATCAGCCCGAAGGCGGGGAGCAGGGACTTGCCGGCGTCAGGCCAGCTTGATTTCCACGTTCACGCCGGCAGCCAGATCCAGCTTCATCAGCGCGTCGACCGTCTGCGGCGTCGGCTGCACAATGTCAAGCATACGCTTGTAAGTGCGGACTTCGAACTGCTCGCGCGACTTCTTGTCGATATGCGGGCCACGGTTGACCGTGAACTTTTCGATGCGCGTCGGAAGAGGAATCGGACCGCGGATGAGGGCGCCGGTGCGGCGGGCGGTGTCGGCGATGTCGCCGGTCGCCTGATCGAGCACGCGATGATCGAACGCCTTGAGGCGAATGCGGATATTGCTGTCCATTGTTCCTGTACCGATGCGAAAGAGCCAAAAACCCGGAGCATTTTCGAAAGTCAGCCGGAGCAGCCGATGACTTGCGGAAATGCGCCAACAAAAAATATCCGCCCCTTCCCTGCCCTTCTAGCTCCATGGGAGCCGGAGAAAGGCGATCCGGGGCGGCAGAAATTCCGAGCGGCGCGAATCAGACGATTTGCGCCGCTGCGGTCCTATATTACTTCGAGATCGTGCCGACAACCCCTGCGCCGACGGTGCGGCCGCCTTCGCGGATCGCAAAACGCAGACCCGAGTCCATCGCGATCGGGGCGATGAGCTTGACGCCGAGCTTCACGTTATCGCCGGGCATGACCATTTCCGTGCCCTCGGGCAGGATCACTTCGCCGGTCACGTCGGTCGTGCGGAAGTAGAACTGCGGACGATAGTTGGCGAAGAACGGGGTGTGACGGCCGCCTTCTTCCTTCGACAGCACGTACACTTCGGCGTCGAATTCGGTGTGCGGAGTGATGGTGCCGGGCTTGGCCAGAACCTGACCACGCTCGACTTCTTCACGCTTCGTGCCGCGCACCAGCGCGCCGATATTGTCGCCCGCACGACCTTCGTCGAGCAGCTTGCGGAACATTTCCACGCCGGTGACGGTGGTCTTGGCGGTCGGCTTCAGACCGACGATTTCGACTTCTTCACCAACCTTGATGATGCCGGTTTCGACACGGCCGGTGACGACGGTGCCGCGGCCCGAGATCGAGAACACGTCTTCGATCGGCATCAGGAACGCCTTGTCCACCGGACGCTCGGGCTGCGGGATGAATTCGTCGACAGCCTGCATCAGCTTCAGCACGGCTTCACGACCGATTTCATCGTTCGAACCGTCCAGCGCCTTCACGGCCGAGCCGGGGATGACGGGGATGTTGTCGCCGTCGAAATCGTAGCTGCTCAGCAGTTCGCGGATTTCCAGCTCGACCAGCTCGAGGATTTCGGCGTCGTCGACCAAGTCGACCTTGTTCATGAACACGACCAGCTGCGGCACGCCGACCTGGCGGGCGAGCAGGATGTGCTCGCGGGTCTGCGGCATCGGGCCGTCGGTGGCCGAAACGACGAGGATCGCGCCGTCCATCTGGGCCGCACCGGTGATCATGTTCTTGACGTAGTCAGCGTGACCCGGGCAGTCGACGTGCGCATAGTGACGCGCTTCGGTTTCATATTCGACGTGCGCGGTCGAGATGGTGATGCCGCGCTCGCGCTCTTCGGGAGCCTTGTCGATGTTGGCATAGTCGACGAAGGTCGCGCCGCCGGTTTCGGCCAGCACCTTGGTGATCGCCGCGGTCAGCGAGGTCTTGCCATGGTCGACGTGACCGATGGTGCCGATGTTGCAGTGCGGCTTGTTCCGCTCAAACTTAGCCTTAGCCATTTTTTCCTACCTTCTAATCAAATCAGCTTGGTCAGACCGCTCGGCCGCGCCTCGCGAAGGCGCGTCCATAGCAGCAAATTTACAGATTACCAGCCCCAAACCGACCCGTTTGCACGGGTCGCCCCGGGATTACCCTCAGGCCATCTTCGCCTTGACCTCGTCCGCAACATTCTGCGGCACTTCGTCATAATGCGAGAAGATCATCGAGTAGTTCGCACGGCCCTGGGTGAAGGAACGCAGCGAGTTCACATAGCCGAACATATTGGCCAGCGGCACCATGGCTTCAACCACCTGCGCATTGCCGCGGGTGTCGGTGCCCTGGATCTGGCCGCGACGGCTGTTCATGTCGCCGATGACATCGCCCAGATATTCCTCCGGGGTCACGACTTCGACCTTCATGACCGGTTCGAGCAGGGTGATGCCCGATTTCTGCGCCGCTTCGCGCATCGCGGCACGGCCGGTGATTTCGAACGCCAGCGCCGATGAGTCGACGTCGTGATAGGCGCCGTCATAGAGCAGGATTTCGAAGTCGATGATCGGGAAACCGATCAGCGAGCCGGTGGCCGCGGTTTCGCGCATGCCCTTTTCGATCGCGGGGATATATTCCTTGGGAATATTACCGCCCTTGATCTCGTCCTTGAAGATGATGCCCGCGCCGCGTTCGCCCGGCGTCAGCTTCACCTTGATGCGGCCGAACTGGCCGGTGCCGCCCGACTGCTTCTTGTGGGTGTAGTCGATGTCGACCGGCTTCTTCAGATATTCGCGATAGGCGACCTGCGGCGCGCCGACATTCGCCTCGACCTTGAACTCACGCTTCATGCGGTCGACGAGAATTTCGAGGTGAAGTTCGCCCATGCCCTTGATGATGGTCTGGCCCGATTCATGGTCGGTCGACACGCGGAAGGACGGATCCTCGGCGGCCAAGCGATTGAGGGCGACGCCCATCTTTTCCTGGTCGGCCTTGGTCTTGGGTTCCACCGACAGTTCGATGACCGGCTCGGGGAATTCCATGCGCTCAAGAATGATCGGCTGGCGCTCGGCGCACAGCGTGTCACCCGTGGTCGTTTCCTTCATGCCGGCCAGCGCGACGATGTCACCGGCATAGGCGGTATCGATGTCTTCGCGGCTGTTGGCATGCATCAGCAGCATGCGGCCGATCTTTTCCTTCTTGTCCTTCACCGAGTTCAGATAGGTGCCCTTGGTGAGCGTACCCGAATAGATGCGCAGGAAGGTGAGCGAGCCCACGAAGGGATCGTTCATGATCTTGAACGCCAGGCCCGAGAAGGGCGCGTCGTCGGCGGTCGGACGGCTGTCGGGCGTTTCGCCGTCCATCTTGACGCCCTGGACGTCTTCGATGTCGAGCGGCGAAGGCAGATAGTCGACGACGGCGTCGAGCAGCGGCTGAACGCCCTTGTTCTTGAACGCGCTGCCGCACAGCACCGGCACGAAGGCGTGGCCCAGCGTGCCCTTGCGGATCAGCTTCTTGAGCGTCGCGGTGTCGGGCTCATTGCCTTCCAGATAGGCTTCCATCGCCTCGTCATCCTGTTCGACGGCGAGTTCGATCAGCTTTTCGCGATATTCGGCAGCCTTGTCGGCGAGGTCGGCGGGGATGTCTTCATAATAGAATTCCGCGCCCAGGCTCTCATCCTTCCAGATGATCGCGCGGTTTTCGACGAGGTCCACCAGACCCTTGAAATCGCTTTCCGCGCCGATGGGCAGATAGAGCACGGCCGGGGTCGCGCCCAGGCGATCGATGATCGTCTGCACGCAGTAATAGAAGTCAGCGCCGGTGCGATCGAGCTTGTTGATGAAGCACATGCGCGGCACTTTATACTTGTCCGCCTGGCGCCACACGGTTTCCGACTGCGGCTCCACGCCGGCAACGCCGTCAAACGCGGCAACCGCACCGTCGAGCACGCGCAGCGAACGCTCGACTTCGATCGTGAAGTCGACGTGGCCGGGGGTGTCGATGATGTTCAGGCGATGTTCGGGGCCCTTGCCCTCAGCCGCCTTCCACACGCAGGTCGTCGCAGCCGACGTGATGGTGATACCACGTTCCTGCTCCTGCTCCATCCAGTCCATGGTCGCGGCGCCGTCATGGACTTCGCCGATCTTGTAGGACTTGCCGGTGTAGTAAAGGATGCGCTCGGTCGTGGTGGTCTTGCCGGCGTCGATATGCGCCATGATACCGAAATTACGATAATGTTCGAGCGGATGGCTGCGGGCCATGATGCTTCTCCGTTGCCGGCGCACCGGCGGTGAGGGGATTCGTTTGTTCTGCGCGAGGCCCCTAAACCAATCCGTCCGCCATGGGTAGCACCCCTGACGAACGGACCGATGTTCAAGACCCTGATGGAAGAGCGGGCACGAAGGCGCCCGCCCTCCTCTTTACCAGCGGTAGTGCGAGAAGGCGCGGTTCGCTTCCGCCATGCGGTGCGTGTCTTCGCGCTTCTTCACGGCATTGCCGCGGTTGTTGGCGGCGTCCAGCAGCTCACCCGACAGGCGCGCGGCCATCGTGGTTTCGCTGCGGTTGCGCGCGGCGGTGATCAGCCAGCGGATGGCCAGCGCCTGGGCGCGTTCGGGACGCACTTCGACGGGAACCTGGTAGGTCGCACCACCGACACGGCGGCTGCGGACCTCGATGCCCGGCTTCACATTGTTCAGCGCATCATGGAACATGCCGATCGGGTCCTTCTTGGCGCGGGCCTCGACAGTTTCGAGAGCGCCATAGACGATCGATTCGGCAACGGCCTTCTTGCCGTCCTGCATGATGCTGTTCATGAACTTCGACAGCACGATATCACCGAATTTGGGATCCGGCAGGATAACGCGCTTTTCGGGGCGACGACGACGTGACATATTCCTGGTCTCCCCTTCTTACTTCGGACGCTTCGCGCCGTACTTCGAACGGCTCTGCTTGCGGTCCTTGACGCCCTGGGTATCCAGAACGCCGCGCAGCACATGGTAACGCACACCGGGAAGGTCGCGTACGCGGCCGCCACGGATCAGCACGACCGAGTGCTCCTGAAGGTTATGACCTTCACCCGGAATATAGGTGATGACTTCGCGCTGGTTAACCAGACGCACCTTCGCCACCTTGCGAAGCGCCGAGTTGGGCTTCTTCGGGGTCGTCGTGTAGACGCGAGTGCAAACGCCGCGCTTCTGCGGATTCGCCTCCATTGCAGGGACCTTCGACTTGGCCTTCTGCAGTTCGCGGCCCTTGCGGACCAGCTGGTTGATCGTTGGCATGAAGCCCTTCACCTTTTTCAGTTACTTTACCGGCATTCCCGCGTCCTGTGCGCAAAGCGGAGGATTCCGCCAAACAGCAAAGGCCCCGGCGGGCATAAGCCCCCTGGAGCCGCAAGAGCACCCGGCAATGTTCAGCTCTAATGTCGCTCAGCCGATATGACGCGAGGAGACAAGTCTTCGCACGGCAAGGCCGCTGGGCAGGCGGCGCTATAGCCGCGTCCCCCCGGATGGTCAAGCCGGCCCCAAGGCCCTCCGCTGAGGACACAGGCTCGCCCGGCTCCACCGCTATTCCAGCCAATATTTATTTCCTCGAGATGGAACAAAATGCCGGAAACATCATTTTGTCGCGCCAACAGTTCGTCTCACCCCGCGTAAGGCAGGCTGGATTCGCGACTCCGACCGCTCTTTGCTACCGGCCCGACTCGAAAAGAGCACGGGGTCGTCATTGTTGCAGTGGAATAGCCAGAGGGTCGTTGCCCTCCGCGCATGGTGGAATGCGCTTTGCCCGGAGCGCGAAATTTTTTTGCGTTCGGGCGGACAAGTCAAATTCATCCGTATCAGCCGCCGCGCGCAGCTTCTGACGCTGGGCGGTGCGGCCGCCATTCTGCTTGGCTGGGGCGGCGTGACCGTCACCATGGCCATCGACGGCATGGCGCTCAAGCAGGAGCGCGCCGCGCTCGCGGCGAAGGGCCAGTCGGTCGCCAAGGCCGCCGGCAAGGTCGCGGACTATCGCAAATCGGTCGATCAACTGGCGCAGGACCTGGACGCGCGTCAGGATTTCATGGATGAACTCTACCGCGCGCATTTCGGCGGTGAAGACGACAAGGCCGGCGAGGATCTGCTGGGCAAGGACGTGCCGGATGACAAGTCCGCGCAAGCCACGAAGGTCAGCCTGGGACCGGAAGCCGCGCCCCTGATGCGCCTTGAGGATCGGCAGCGGCGCTTTGCCCTGTTGCTGACGGGCGCCGTGGAACGCCGGGCCGAACGGGCTGCCGCCGCGATTCGCAGCTTCGGCCTCGATCCCGACAAGCTGGCGCGCAGCGCGGCCCGCGCGCAGGGCGGTCCGTTCGTGCCGTGGAGCGGCGATGAAAAGGCGCTGACCGGGGAGCTGGAAGACCTGGCCGACGCAATGGCGCGGATGGAGTTTCTGGAACGCAGCCTGCTGTCCATCCCATCGGGCCAGCCCACCAGCACGCCGATGCTGTCCAGTTCCTACGGCTATCGCCGCGACCCGTTCAACGGTCACGCCGCCTTTCACGCCGGACTGGATTTCCCCGGCCACCGCGGCCAGCCCATAAATGCAGCCGCCGATGGCAAGGTCAGCTTCGTCGGCCAGCGCAGCGGCTATGGCAATGTCGTGGAAGTGACGCATGGCAATGGCATCATGACCCGCTACGCGCATCTGTCGGGCTTTGCCGCGCATGTCGGCGAGAAGGTTTCGCGCGGCGAGACGATCGGTCGCATGGGATCGACCGGCCGTTCGACCGGCCCGCATCTGCATTTCGAGGTCCGTCTCAACGGCCAGGCCATCAACCCGCGCCGCTTCCTGGAGGCTCGCAAAGATGTTCTCAAAGTCCAGCAAATCGCCAAGGCCCGCTTCGCCGATGTCGGCGACCGGGGGTAAAGCCATCCCCTTCTCGCTCATCGGGGGCGACGTCACCATCACTGGCGACATTTCGGCCAGCGTCGACCTGCATGTCGACGGAATGGTGGAGGGCGATATCCGGTGCGCCGCTCTGGTGCAGGGACCCGACAGCCGCATCATTGGCCATGTCACCGCGCAGAGCGCGCGGCTGGCGGGGCTCGTCGACGGGTCCATCGCGGCCGGGGAGCTGGTGGTGGAAAGCAGCGCCCGGATTACCGGCGACGTCACCTATGAGCGCATCACGATCGAGCCGGGCAGCAGGATCGAAGGGCGCTTCAGCCCGAAGGCGAGCGACGCGCCGACCGAGATAAAGCTGCTGGCGAACGAAGCGGCGGAATAGGCGTCAGCGTCCGCTCTGCCGCGCGGCCCGGACTTAGTTCACCGGCGCACGGCGGCGATAACTCAAGGCTTCGGCAATATGGGCGCGCCCGACCCGCTCGGCGCCAGCCAGGTCCGCGATAGTGCGCGCGACGCGCAACACCCGGGTGTAGCCGCGCGCGGACAACTTCATGGCGGCAGCCGCCTGGGCCAGCAGCTGTCGCCCCGCCTCGTCCGGCCCGGCCACTTCTTCCAGCCGTTCCCCATCGACTTCGGCATTGGTCCGCGTCGACGTCCCGCCATAGCGGGCCGTCTGCGCCGCGCGCGCCGCCGCGACCCGGCCCGCCACTTCGGCAGACCCCTCCGCCGGCGGGGGCAACACCAGATCGGCAGCGGTCACCGCCTGCACTTCCACATGCAGGTCGATGCGGTCGAGCAGCGGCCCCGACACCTTGGCCTGATAATCAGCCGCACAGCGCGGCGCGCGGGAACAGGCGAGCGCCGGATCGCCCAGATGGCCGCAGCGGCAGGGATTCATCGCCGCGATCAGTTGCACCCTCGCCGGAAAAGTCACATGCGCATTGGCGCGCGCCACCGTGACCTCGCCCGTTTCCAGCGGCTGGCGCAGCGAATCCAGCACGGCCCGCTGAAATTCAGGCAATTCGTCGAGGAACAGCACGCCCAGATGCGCCATGCTGACCTCGCCCGGTCGCGCTTTCAGCCCGCCACCGACCAATGCGGCCATCGACGCGCTGTGATGCGGATTGCGGAAGGGGCGCGCGCGGCTGATCCGGCCGCCTTCCAGCGTTCCTGCGACGCTGGCCACCATGGAGCTTTCCAGCGCCTCCGACGGGGTCATGTCCGGCAAAATGCCGGGCAGGCAACTGGCCATCAGCGATTTGCCCGCACCCGGCGGCCCGACCATCAACAGGTTGTGCCCGCCCGCCGCCGCGATTTCCAGCGCGCGCTTGGCGACTTCCTGTCCCTTCACTTGGCGGAGGTCGGCGGTGCGCAGCGGCGATTCGATAATCCCCGGCTGCGGCGGCGACAGCGCGGCCGTGCCCTTGAAATGATTGAGCAGGCTTAAAAGGTCGGGCGTGGCGACGACTTCCACCTGCCCGGCCCAAGCCGCCTCCGCCCCCTGCGCGGCGGGGCAGACCAGCCCCATATCCTGCCCACCGGCATGCAGCGCCGCCAGCAGCACACCGGGCGACGGCGCGGTCCGCCCGTCCAGCCCCAATTCGCCCACCACGACATAGCCCGACAGCGTCTCGGCATCGATGACGCCCATCGCCCCCAGCAAAGCCAGCGCGATCGGCAGGTCGAAATGCGATCCTTCCTTGGGCAGATCGGCAGGCGACAGGTTCACCGTGATCCGCTTGGGCGGCAGCGACAGGCCGATCGCGGCGATGGCGTTGCGCACCCGCTCGCGGCTTTCGGCAACCGCCTTGTCGGGCAGGCCAACAAGGATGAAATTAGGCAGGCCGGGGACCAGCTGGCACTGCACCTCCACGGCGCGCGCCTCCAGCCCCAGATAGGCGACCGTCGAAACCGTTGCGACCAAATGCCCCCCTTGGTCCAGCCGTTCAGGCCGGATCGTCCGCCCTGCCCTTGAACCCTTGCGCCACGACATACCATTCGACGCTGCCCTTGCGGCTGGCCGGCGGCTTGGCGTGCTTGATGGTCGTGAAATGTCTTTTCAGCACCGCCAGCAGTTCGGCATCCGTGCCGCCGGCAAACACCTTGGCAACAAAAGTGCCGCCCTTGCGCAGATTTTCGACCGCGAATTGCGCCGCCGCCTCGACCAGGCCCATAGTGCGCAGATGATCGGTCTGGGCATGGCCGACGGTGTTGGCCGCCATGTCCGAAATGACAAGGTCCGGCTCTTGCCCCAGCGCCTTGCGCAGCAGGTCTGGCGCCTTTTCGTCCATGAAATCCATTTCGAACAGGGTGACGCCGGCAATGGGATCGGTCGGCAGCAGGTCTATGCCCACCACTGCCGCCTTGGGCGCCATCTTGCGCACCACCTGCGCCCAGCCGCCCGGCGCCACGCCCAGGTCCACGACCGCGCGCGATCCCTTCACGAAATGGAATTTCTCGTCGAGTTCGATGAGTTTGAAGGCGGCGCGGCTGCGCCAGCCCTCAGCCTTCGCCTTCTTGACATAGGGGTCGTTCAGATGCCGTTCGAGCCAGCGCACCGACTGCGCGGTGCGGCCTTTCGCGGTCTTGACGCGAACCTTGCCTGCGCCCGCACCTCTCACATCGCCCTCCCGTCGCGATCCATCAGGCCGCGCAAAATGCCTTCGCGAATGCCCCGATCGGCGACGCCCAGCCGCTCCGCCGGCCAGATGTCAAGGATCGATTCCAATATCGCGCATCCCGCGACGACCAGGTCGGCCCGTTCGGTGCCGATGCACGGAAGCTGCTGCCGCTCGGCCAGCGCCATGCCCGAAAGCCGGTCCGAAATGGCGCGCATCGCGTCGCACGGCACGATCAACCCGTCGATCACCTGGCGGTCGTAGCGCGGCAGGTTGAGGTGCAGGCTGGCCAGCGTCGTCACCGTGCCCGATGTGCCGAGCAGGCGGATGCCATGCGCGTCTCGCGGCAGGCGGCGCGCGAGCGGCAGGAACGCCTCCGACACGCGGGCACGCATACGGCCATAGGCGGCCAGCCGCTCGGCCGGATCGTCATGATCGAATGCCTCGCTTTCGGTCAGCGACACGACGCCCCAGGGCGCGCTCACCCAATCGACGATGTGCGGCGCGCCGTCACCATGCGCGTCAACCAGCACCAGTTCGGTGGAGCCGCCGCCAATGTCGAAAATTAGCGCCGGCCCGTCGCCCGGCTCCAACAAGGCATGACAACCCAGCACCGCCAGTCGCGCCTCTTCCTGCGCGCTGATGATGTCGAGTGCGATGCCGGTTTCGCGATAGACGCGCTGGATGAATTCCGATCCGTTGGATGCGCGGCGACAGGCTTCGGTCGCGACCGATCGCGCAAGCGTCACATGGCGACGGCGCAGCTTGTCCGCGCACACGGACAGGGCCGCGATGGCGCGGTCGATTGCCGCGTCGCTGATCCGTCCCGACGACGCCAATCCCTCGCCCAGCCGGACAATGCGTGAAAAGGCATCGACGACGATGAACCCGTCAGCCGATGGCTTGGCGATCAGCAGCCGGCAGTTATTGGTGCCCAGATCAATGGCGGCATAGGATCGCCGGTCACGCGCGCCCGCGGACGAAAAGCCCCGCTGCTTTGCCGGGGGAGGAATGGCCGCAGCCTTGCTCCCATTGCCCGATCCGGAGCGGGCATGCTTGCCCACATAACCGCCGGACGGGCCGGAACTCTGCGGCGATGGGCGGCTCTGCTGCACCATGCCGTAACTCGCTTCTTCTGTATCGCCGACCCCGTTTGGGATCGGAACTTGTCTTCATGCTTAAGCAGAAGAGCCGCGATACGCAAGGCAGGACCAGATGGGCGGAACGTGCGCGTAACAGTCAGCAACGTAGGCAGGGCAAAGATGTGATAGGCGAAAGACAGACGAGATGGACCAGCGGCACAGAGGCGACCAGTCCCGATGCAAGTTGATCGGCAGCATAGTGACTAATTTACGACAGGCATAAACTTTATTTTCCCCGCCAATTGTGTTCGCCAATTCCGTTGGTTAGCTTTGCCCCCGGTCTATGGGGAGTTTATCATGCACATTCGTAAGAATGGGGCGGGAATGCTGGCGCGCGCCGGTCGTTCCAGCCTCTTTGCCTCCGTCGCTGCCGCAGCGCTGAGCATCGCACCTGCCGCACAGGCGGTCGTACCGAACGACAATTTGACTCCGGACGACATTGTCGACGGCAGCGACGTGAACGGCGTTGGCATCATGTATCGCGACGACGGATTTGTGTGCACTGGCACGCTGATCAATCCGCGGACCGTGATCTTCGCGGCCCACTGCGTGAACGACCTGACGACGCCCGATTACAGCACGGTCAATGGCGGCGTGCCCGTGGCCTTCGCCTTCCAGAATGACGCCCGTCCGGGCCTGATCGACTGGATTTCGAACGGCTATCGCACCAACACATCGCTCAGCGTCTATAACGTCAACAATATCGCCTATAATCCCGACTCGCTCGATCCGCCGGCGCTCAGCTTCCTTTATGGCGACGTCGCGATGGCGACGCTGGACACGCCCGCCGCCGATGTGCCGACATGGACGATGCTGTTTTCCGCCCTGCCCGCGCCCGACGCGATCAGCGAAACGACCGGCACCGGCTATCATGTCACCATCACCGGCTATGGCCGAACCGGCAGTGGAACGACCGGCAATAGCGGCGGCATCGATTTCCGCCGCAAGACGGCCGAGAATTTCCTCGGCATGCTCGGCTCGCTGGATGATGTCGACAGCTTCCTGTTCGGCTCGGCGGGCGGCTATACGCAAAATCTCTACCAGACCGACTTTGATGATCCGGATCGCGAGAATCCGTTCGACTTCAACGCGTTCAAGGACGACGCGCTGCCCAATGAAGGCAATACCGCAGGCGGCGACTCCGGCGGTCCGCTGATCCTGGATCAGACGTTCAACGAAAAGACGATCCTGGGCGTGTTGTCGGGCGGCAGCCGCTATTTCTTCGACCAGCCCGAAAGCTCCTATGGCGGCACGTCCTTCTACCAGCCGCTCTACCTGTTCTGGGACTGGATCGCGGAAAACAACCCGTATCGCTACGCCACAGCCAAGGCCGGTGACGGCAAATGGAGCGATGCCGATCACTGGGTGACCGCGCTCGACCCCAATTATCGTATCATCGACAGCAATGGTTCGCTGGTGAACGGCGTTCCGACCTCGCCGGGCGCGGGGGCGTTCGGACAGGACGACGCACAGAAATTTGGCCAGCTCTGCTACCAGCCCACTGATGGGTCGGACAATGTCTGCTACGACGTCGGCACCGACACGCTGATCGTCAATGGTGAACCAGTGACGGACGAAACGCAGGCGGTCGCCAGCACGGGCGGCAAGACGGTTTCGAACAACAAGGGCAAGGTCGAAATCGCCGAGCGCAGCCCCACCGCCGCCAATGCATCGCTGGATACGACCGCGCAGCCGCAGGCGGAAGGCGACGTCACCGCGACCGCCCTGCCCGACGCGACGCTGGCCAACGGTCTGCCCGGCGCGAGCGGCTTTGTCCCCAATAATATCGATCCGGTCGCGTCGGAAGGCGTCATCGGACGCTATTATGACGTGACGCTGAGCGCGGCGGGCACCACCACGCTCGACACCGACGTGACCATTGATCGCTTCACGATTTCGGGCACGGAAGCGGCGCTCGACATCACCAGCGAAGGATCGCTGACCAGCGAGATGGACGTAGCCCATCTGGCCGGCCGCGTGAATGTCGACGGTGCGCTCAACAGCACCGGCGATTACTTCCTGCTGTCGGGCCTGCTCTCTGGCAGCGGCACGGTGCGCACCCCCTTCCTCACCAACGTCATGGGCACGATCGCGCCCGGCGGCGTCGGCACGGTCGGCACATTGACGGTCGAGGGCAATGCGATCCTCACTTCCGGCAGCACCCTGCACATCGATATCGGCCCCAATGGCACGTCTGACGTGCTGGCGGTCAAGACCAGCGAAGCGGGCGATGACGGCGTCGCTTCGGTCGGTGGCCGGGTGGCCATCGGCGCCACCAGCGGCACCCGACCGCGCTATGGCGACAGCTATACTTTCGTCACGGCCGAAGGCGGCGTCGAGGGCAGCTTCGAACAGCCCGCGCAGCTGACCGCGATCCTCAAGCCCGTGCTGAGCTATAGCGACAATGCCGTTTCCATGCGCATCGACGCCGGGCTATATGCCGATGTCGTCAATGGCGCATCGGTCACGCAGACCAGCTTTGGCCAGCTGCTTGACCAGAACCGGTCGCTCTACGCCAACTACGCCAATCTCTATGGCGAGGCGGACCTGCTGAGCGTCGAGGGCATCCAGGCGACGCTGGAGGCGATGGCGCCGCGCACTGAAACGCTCAAGACGTCGATGAGCGAAGTGCTCAACGACAATATGGCGCGTTTCTATCGTGACCGTCTGACCAAGCTGGACGGCGGAGCCATGGGCGGTACGCTGACCATGACGGGCCAGCCGATGCAGTTGGCAGCCGCAAGCCTCAACAATATCGACCTCGGCATGGACCAGGGCGGCAATGAAAGCGTGACGCGCGAAGGCGTGCTGCCCGACGACATGAGCGCGTTCCTTGCGGGCGGCTATATCGACGGCAAGGCGCAGCCGATGCGCTCGATCATGCCGATGGGCCGCGACACGTTCGACGGCTGGTATGCCGCGCTGGGTGTGGAAAAGGCGTTTGGGGACAATGGCGTCGTCGGTCTTTCCGCCTCGTTCAGCGAGCTGAAGGGCAATACGGCCGCCAGTGACTGGGGCCGGGCGCGCCTGTATCAGGGCACCGTCTATGGCGCGTTCGACCTTGGCGGGCTGAAGCTCGACGCGGTCGGCAGCGCAGGCACCATGGCAACGCGCTCGCGCCGGTCCTTCTCGGTCGGCACGACGCCCTACACCCTCTATGGCAGCGATCAGGAGCTGGCGCTGTCGGGTGAAATCGGCCTCAGCAAGGCGTTGGGCACCGACGCATTCAGCATCGTGCCGCGCGCGGCGCTGCGTGGCGCCTATATCAGCTCGGGCAATCTGGCCGAATATGGCGGGGATGCAGCGCTGGTCATCCAGCGCAAGGCGATCCAGAGCGCGCAGGGCCGCCTGGGTGCCACGGTCAAGGCCGATCGTGGTGGTTTCCGCCCCTATCTGACCGCTAATTATGTCCACGAGTTCCGCGATCAGCCCGCCTTCCTGCAGGCGAACCTGATCGGCGGCACCGGCCCGCTCGCGCCCTTCGCGCTGGGCGGTCAGGACAAGAACTGGGCGGAAATCGGTGGTGGCCTGACGGTCACGACCGGCAATGTCGACATCAGCCTGTCGGCGGATACGACCGCCTGGCGCAGCGACGTGGAATATCAGAGCTATCGCGCAAGCCTGAAATTCCGCTTCTGAGTCGCGCTTGAGCCATGAAAAGAGCCGCTTCCAACCTTGGAGGCGGCTCTTTTTTTATCCCGTGATCATTGATGATCGTCACATCTCGACCGGTTTCACAGCAAATGGGTGGGCTCCTATGCGTCGACCACATCGGCAACGTGTGCAGCGAGGCCGGTTTGTCCCGGCGCGACATGGTCGGCCATGGTGTGACGGTCAGGGAAGTCGCCGCCATTTTGCGGCCGGAAGGGAATTGGCGTGTCGGTGAATAGCCCGGCGAGACGCACACGCCACGCCGCCTTGATCGCCTCCACTTCCTCCGCTGTGAAAACATGACCCGCGCCATAGACCGCGTGCGTCGGGAGCACGTCCATGCCAGGATAAAACAGGGCTCCATGGGTCAACGGGAATAGCAATTGTTCGATCGGCCCGTTGATGCCCCGCGGGCCGTAATCGGCCGCCGGGCCGCCGGCCTGCACATTGACCAGCGCCCGCTTGCCCTTGAGGATGCCGTCGCCAAAGCGGAACTCGTTGGTGCCATTCTGATAGCCATAGGCAAAACCGAAGGCGTAGACCCGGTCTATCCAGCCTTTGAGGATTGCCGGCGCGCCGTACCACCACAGCGGAAATTGCAGGATCACGGCGTCGGCCGCGAGCAACTTCTGCTGCTCGACGATCACGTCGGGCGTCTGATGCCCGCTTCGGTAGGCATGCCCCGACTCCGTGATGAACGACAGCCGTTCGGGGCTGTCACGCGAGGGGAAGTCATCGGCGTCATATACTGCCTTCCACTTCATGCCGTAGAGGTCCGAATGGATGACGATGTGCCCCGCTGCCGACAACGTCTCAGCAGTCACATTGACCATCTGCCGTGTCAGCGAAGTAGGCTCAGGGTGCGCGTAAACGATGAGAACTTTCACGAAGATCTCTCCTTGATCGTTGAGAGCTGGTAGAACCCGACGAATGCCTTGCCGGAATAGCCGCCGGATTTCTGGAACGGGAAGTCATCCACGATTTTGGCCTTCATACATCTGGTCCGGGATGCTTCTGATCTACCGGCCGCTTTAGGCGCGGAATGCAACTGCTCAATTTTGGTGGAGTTGACGGACACGACTCAGCCGGTGCCGGCGCGAAACCTGCCATTTGGTGGATCTGCGCGATCAGCCGGGCGCCGGCACGGCACCGATCTGCTGCAGCAACCCGAGCAGATCGGGCTGGCCGCGCTCGCCGACGATCTTCCCGTTGGCCATATCGTAGAAGTTCATGGTTTGGACCGTGATCTGCCGTCCGGTCGCCGGTACTCCGAAGAAGGCGCCTTCGTGTGTGCCACGCATCGTGTATCTCGCGGCGATCTTCTCACCCTCGAAAATCAACTCCTCAAGCCTCCACTGGATGTCCGGAAAGCCGCCGCGCATTACCTCGATTGCTGCGAGCCATCCGGGCGGCCCTATGAGCGGTTCGCTTTGATAAGGAACGAAAAATTCTGCATTCGGCGCAATGAGCTCCTCACCAAGCTTTTCGTCGGCCGTGTTGATGAACTGCACGAAGCGCAGCATGAAAGTATTGACAGGATCAGTCATCATGTTCTCCCGAATAGCATGGGTAATGTGTATTGAGCGCGGTTACCGGCCGTCACCGCTTGCACTGCGAGCTGCGGCGGTCAGTCCGTCAAGCCATTCCTGGTGGCCGTTAAGCATGGGGTTCGGCCAAGTCGTGGCCAAATCCTTGGCCGGGGCGCCGTTCTGGGTCTCCTGTGTCAGGATGCGGACCCGACTCCCATCCAGATCCTCAACGAGCCAGGCATGGTGTACGTCCAGGCGGCCATCGCCCTCGCCGCCCCAGCCGTGCCAGCTGACCCGTCCGGGCTCGCCGCGGGTGGGGGCGACATACTCGACCACCTCAGCGTTGATCGTGAAGCCGAACGTATCGAATGAGAAGCGGCGGCCGAGCGATAGCACCGGGCCATCGCCGTTATCGAAGCGGACCTTGGAGCTGTTGGCATAATAGCTTGGCCAGCGCGTCGGCTCGGTGAGGAGCGGCCAGATCTCGGCGGCGGTCAACCCGGCGAAGATCACCTCGTTTGAAACGAAATTATCGGTGTAACCGGGAAGATAGCCTTCCGGCCACTCGATCGCGTTCATCATGCTATGTGCTTTCCTGCTGTTGTCGGCCTCGTGGCGGGCCCGTCCCCGCCCGACCTCGGTGGCGCTCTTTACGCGCCGCTCGGATCGGCAAAGTGTGCGGCGAGGCCGGTCTGGCCCGGCGCAACATGGTCGGCCATGGTGTGGCGGTCGGGGAAATCGCCGCCGTTCTGCGACCGGAAGGGGATCGGCGTGTCGGTGAACAGCCCGGCGAGACGATCACGCCATGCTGCCTTGATCGCTTCGACTTGCTCCTGCGTAGAAACGCGCATCGTGCTATGGACCGCATGCGTCGGGAGCACGTCCATCCCGGCGTAGAACAGCGCGCCATGCGTCAATGGAAACAGCAGTTGCTCGATCGGGCCGTTGATACCGCGCGGGCCATAGTCGGCTGCCCCGCCACCTGTCTGCACGTTGATCAGCGCTCGCTTGCCCTTGAGGATACCGGCGCCAAACCGGTAATTGTTGGTGCCATCTTTATAGCCGAAGCCAAAGCCCCAGACGAAGACCCGCTCTATCCAGCTCTTCAGGATCGCGGGCGGTGAGTACCACCACATCGGGAACTGCAGGATGACGGCATCCGCCTCGAGCAGCTTCTGCTGCTCAACCGCCACTTCGGCCAACTGATTTCCGCTTGCGTAAGCGTGTCCTCCCTCATCGATGAGTGACAATCGTTCGGGGTTCGCACGCTTCGGAAAGTCATCGGCGTCGTAGACCGCCTTCCACTTCATGCCGTAGAGGTCCGAATGCATCACCGAATGCCCGGCCGCCGATAACGTCTCAGCGGTCTCGTTGACCAGTTGCCGTGTCAGCGAAGTTGGCTCAGGGTGCGCGTAGACGATGAGAACCTTCATGTTGATCTTTTCCTGATGGTGGGAGGATTGCTAGAACTCGACGACGATCTTGCCGAAGTGGCCGCCAGATTCCTGGAACCGGAAGGCGTCAGCGATTTCGGCCAAGGGAAAGGAGCGGTCGATCACCGGTTTAACTTGGACGGCGTCGATGCCCGGGATCAGGTCCCTCTGATGCCTGCGGCTGCCGACGTTAAGGCCCTGAAGGCGCTGCTGCCGCGCCAGGAGCATGGCGGTCGGTCCCGGATCGCCGGGGTCAGGGAGGTCAATCAGCGTCAGGCCATCTAACCCTCGCCGCGGATACTCCTGAATAGCTTTCATAGGTGAACCGGAATCCGTGCCGTCGAATGAAGCGCTTCGGGATCTAGCCCGCTCCCATCTATATGGCGTGGCTCCGGTATTTGTTGAAATCGAACATTTTATGTGTTGCTATCGAAAATATGGATACCAAGAATTTCGATCTGGGACTTCTCGTGACGCTCGAAACGCTGCTTAAGGAGCGCAACGCCACGCGCGCCGCGCGCCGGCTGAATCTCAGTCAGCCCGCCATGTCGGCACGGCTGGCGCGCCTCCGCGAGGCTCTGGGCGATCCGCTCCTGATCCCGAGCCAGCGCGGAATGATCCTGACGCAGCGGGCACTCGACATGATGCAGCCGCTGCAGGAGGCGCTGGACGGTGTTCGCCGGGTCGTTGAGCAAGGAGCGCCGTTTAATCCCGAAACCCTGCGTGCGACCGTGGTGATCGCGGCGAGCGACTACGTCCAATATGCGTTGTTGGCACGATACTCGGTCACCCTGCGGGCCGAGGCGCCAATGATCCGCATCGCGTGGCGGGCGCTCGACCTGATGGCGCTGACGACACAGCTTGAGCGTGGAGAAGTGGATCTGGCCTTGGCAATGCCCGAAAGTGCGCCGGTGGGGATGCGCCAGCGCCGGCTTTGCGATGAGGAATATGTTGTCGTCGCGCGGCAGGGGCATCCAAGCATCCGCGGCTCTCTGGATTTGGACTTGTTCTGCGCATTGGACCACGTCGTCGTTTCGCCTAAGGGCGGCGGTTTTGCCGGGCCTACCGATACGGCTCTCGAGGCGTTCGGCCGTCGTCGCAACGTCGTGTTGTCCACGCCGGGCTTCCTGATCGTGCCGGAGATCGTGTCACGATCCGATATGATCGCGCTGATCCCCCGCCGGATCGCAGACGGTTGGTCAGAGCGGGTGCAGCTGCTGGAACCGCCGCTTCACATACCCGGATTTGCCATTGCCAGTATCTGGCACGAACGCACGACTAACCATCCAGCGCAAATCTGGCTGCGTGATAGGCTCGCTGCTTTGGCATGACATTCCGGCCGGCCTATAAATGGCTGGGTCCATTTCCCAAAACGATTCCACATGGAACGATCGCGAGCGGCGGCTCTAGGAGATCAGGCGGTATGCCGCCATTGGTCATGACGCGATGGCCAAGGCTATCGCTCCACCACTGCAATTTGCGAGTCAGTGTTGGAAGATAACCGACATGCCCTAAAAAGGGTCGCGCAGGAAACGGTCCTAAAGTTCGGCTGTCGCAAGGTCGAGGACAGTGCCAAACTCCGGACGGCACCGTAATGTAGGCCAAAGGTCCATCATCTTTTCCTTGCATCAGGGCGGGCGGGCAAATGAATAGCCAGTGCGTTCAATTTGGCGGCCAGCGGCCGGAGCGGAACGACAGCCAATCAAAACAGTTTACTCAGGAAAGCTAGGATTTCCACGAAAGTGACAGCAATAATCAATCGGCTGGCAACCGCGGTTCCGGCATGCGATTTCGAAGAGGACTATCGCGCCTGGGCCATGCGGCAGCTGAAGGGGCAGCGGGAAGCAAAGCTATATGCCCGGATGTCCGAGCGTTCGGGGATCGAGCATCGCTGGTCAGTGCTGTCGGAAAATGACGCCAGGCTGGACGAAGGGGATGGCTTCTACTCAGCCGAAGCCCCGTCCACCGCGCTGAGGATGACGCTCTATGCCGAAGAAGCGCCGACGCTTGCATTGGCCGCGATCGGGAAACTGGGCGAGCTCGGCCACATCACCCATCTCGTCGTGGCCAGTTGCACCGGCTTCGTCGCTCCGGGGATCGACCAGATCGTTGCGCGTCGACTGGGTCTCGCGGACGATGTCGAGCGTGTGCTGATCGGCTTCATGGGGTGCTACGCCGCCGTCACGGCTTTGCGGACAGCCCGCCATATCGTTCGCTCCGAACCCCAGGCGCGCGTGCTCGTGGTGACCGTCGAATTGTCGACCCTGCATCATCAGCAGACCGTGGAAATAGAGCCGTTGCTGGCGGGCGCGCAGTTTGGCGACGGTGCGGCTGCCGCGATCGTCAGCGGCAGCGGCACAGGGCTTTCGATCGGAACCGGAATAGCCGCAGCGCTGGAGGAAAGCGACCAACTGATCACATGGCAGATCGGTGATACCGGTTTCCAAATGCGGCTTTCGGGCAAAGTACCGGGCAAGATAGGTGCCGCGCTGAAGCGCCTCGATGTGCGCCAGCGCATCTTGGGTGACGGCAAAAAGCCGGCGGCTTTCGCCGTCCATGCGGGTGGCCGTTCCATCCTTGATGCCGTCGCTGACGGACTCGAACTGGACGAGCATAGTCTGGATCACTCGCGCGCAGTGCTCCGCGACTTCGGCAACATGTCCTCCTCCACGCTGATGTTCGTGCTCGAACGGTTCATGCAGGATCGGCCTGAAAGCGGCGTCGCGCTGGCTTTCGGGCCGGGTCTGGCGATGGAAGGTTTTCGCTTTGAATGGTGCGATGCTCGCTGAAAGGGTCCAGGCCGAGGAAATCATGGACGATCCCGCTCTGGGCAAAGATGTCTATGCCGCGGTGCTGGCCGATCTGGCAACGGTGAATACGATAACCATGGCGCGCCGTCCCACTCTGGACTTCATCAGGCGAGCGGTCGGGACGCGAACCCACTTCTCGCTGCTCGATGTCGGCTTTGGTGATGGCGACATGCTGCGCACCATCGGACGTTGGGCGGGGTCACGAGGCAAATCGGCGCAACTCGTGGGGATCGATCTCAATCCACGCAGCGAGGGAATAGCTCGGGCCAAAACGCCAGCCGGCGCGCCGATCGAATATCGCACCGGAGATTATGCGGACTTGGTCGGTCAGCGTTTCGACCTCGTGGTGTCAAGCCTCGTTGCCCATCACATGACCCATTCGCAGCTGGTCGCCTTCCTGCGCTTCATGGAAAGCGAGGCCACCGCAGGTTGGTACATCAACGACCTGCACAGACATGGGTTTGCTTATTTCGGCTACCCGATCCTGGCGCGGTTGGCGTGCTGGCACCCGATCGTGCGGCAGGATGGGCAGCTTTCGATTGCGCGATCCTATCGGCCGCAGGAATGGACGCCAATCCTTGCCGAAGCAGACATCGACTCTGCGAGGGTCGAGCGCCGCTTCCCTTTCCGTCTGTGTGTCGAGCGCCTCAAATGACCCGCCCGATCGTGCTGGGCGCAGGGCCTGCAGGAAGCATGGCGGCTCTGCTGCTGGCGCAAGGCGGGTCGCAACCGATCCTGATAGATCGCAATGCCGAGGTGGGCGATGCGATTTGCGGCGGATTTCTGAGTTGGCGCACTGCCCAGGGACTGCGGCGGCTGGGCTGCGATCCGGCAACGCTCGGAGCGAGGCCGGTGACGCGGCTCCGGCTCTTTGCCGGGCGGCACAAGGCGGAGATGCCGTTGCCCGAAACGGCCTATGGCCTCTCCCGCCATGCTCTCGACAGCGCACTGCGCCAACTTGCCATTGCCGGGGGCGCACAGCTCGAGATCGATCGCGCACGGCGCGTGGCGCCGGGCGTTGTCGAAGGCGAACGCCGCCACTGGGAGAGTCCCGCGATCTTCCTCTCCACGGGCAAGCACGACGTGCGCGGAGAGGGGCGTCCACGCAAGACCGATAATCCCGCGCTCGGCATCCGTGTTCGCCTGCCCCCTTCGGCCCAACTTGATCGGCTGATCGGCGCTGCGATCGAATTGCATCTGTTTCCCGGCGGTTATGCTGGCATCGTGCTTCAGGAGGGCGGTAGCGCCAACGTCTGTCTCGCGCTGCGCAAGTCCTCGCTCCTTGAAGCGGGTGGTGACATGTGGGCGGTTTTGCAGGCGGTGGGGCGAGATAATCCGCATTTCGCGCGCTGCATGGCTTGCGCGGAAGATCGGCTGCCTGTCGATACGATCGGTGCGGTGCCCTACGGATGGATCGCGCAGGACACCGAGGAAGGCGTATATCGCCTGGGCGATCAAGCCGCCGTCATCCCGTCCCTTGCGGGGGAGGGCATGGCCATCGCGCTTGCCAGTGGAGCGGCGGCGGCACGAAGCTATCTGCAAGGTCAGGGCGCGTCGCGATATCAGCGCAACTTCGCAAGGCGCGCCGCCCAACCGGTGCGTGTCGCAAAGCTGCTCTGGCACATGGCCGAATCCCCTGCTGGCGCGCATGCCATGACGCTCGCCTCACGCATCGTGCCCCCCGTCGCCGGATGGGCGATGCGGCGTAGCCGGATCGATTGATCTGGCATCCGCACATGACTTTGATCGTGCGGGCGGGTCGCGGCGCAGCGACGCGTGACCTCATCTTCGTCAAATCTGAATTTGCGATGCGGGAATTCGCGATCTGACCCGAGCAGCTAGTATCTGCGCAGCAAAAGCGGCACAGTCGGTAACTGCGTTAAGGGCGGATTATCTCGCGTTACAGTGACAAGCCTTGAACAAGGCAAAGACTCAATCGGTAGCTTGATCAAAGTGCTTGCCGTGCTCATGACCAATGGCAATTGGGGAGCGTCAGAACGGTAGTTGGAGGCGAAAGCAATCGATGTGCAATGACTACCGGCTTTTGGTCGATCTGGCATCGATCGTCGAGGATTTCGATAACCTGTCGATCAAGATCACAATGCCCGAAGGGGCGCCCAATGTGCCCGCACGCGAGGACATTCGCATCACCGATATGGCGCCGATCGTCCGCGCCGTCGATGGGGTCCGGGGGTCAGCCGAGCTCGTCAATCGACGCTGGAGCTGGCCAAGTCCCAAGGGCAAGCCTGTCTATAATTTCCGCAGCGAAGGAAGGCGGTTTGAGTCGCACCGCTGTCTGATCCTTGCCGACGGCTTCTACGAGTTCACCGATCCGTCAGAGCCCAGGCAGAAGCGGCTCGATAAATGGCTCTTCACCATGGCTGATCATTCCTGGTTCTGCATCGCGGGCATCTGGCGCGAAAGCTTGATAGGTGAAGCCTTCAGTATGCTGACCATGGATGCTGGGCCCGATGTCGCTCCATACCATCATCGCCAGATCATTCCCCTGACCCGCGACCAGTGGGCTGACTGGCTTGATCCATCGGTGCCGGCTGCTCATACGCTACGCTGGCTCCCCCAAGGCAGCCTGCCCGTAACACAGGTCCATGGCACATCGCCCGCGCAGGGAGCGCTTTTCCTGTGACGAGAGATGCCTTGTCCCGCTTTGTCGATGCGCAGGCTGACAGCTACGACACCGCTCTTGCCGAAATCCGCGCGGGTCAGAAGCGCTCGCACTGGATGTGGTTCATCTTCCCGCAGCTGCGTGGCTTGGGTCACAGCGCGATGGCGCAGCATTATGGCATCGCCTCGCTCGATGAGGCCCGCGCCTATCTTGCCCACCCTGTGCTAGGAGCACGCTACCTTGCCTGCGTCGAGGCGGTGGACGCACTCGGCATGAACGATCCTGTCGCCGCGTTCGGCACGATAGATGCCATGAAGTTGAGATCGTCACTTACCCTCTTTGAGGCGGCGCGACCATCGCCGCTGATCGACAAGGTGCTACGCCGCTTCTTCAGAGGCATACGGGACGCCGCGACTCAGCAGATCCTGTCGGCTTCAGCCAAAGCAACGAACTGATTCGAACATCAGCAAAATTGTCGCCTTGACGAATCTCGCCCACATAAGGAACATAAAGTGAACATTTGAGTCGATGTACCCATGCCTTTACCCTCGCCCCTTTCCGCCTCACTGGCAGCGAACCCCGTTGCGAAACTGCGTGAAGCTTTGGCGCAGACACATGGCATTTCGTCTTGCAGCCTGCCGTTTGGCATTGGGCTCATGGACAAGCGACTGGCTACTGGTGGCGTCGATGGCGCTGGTCTTCATGAGTTTGCCGCCGCTTCATCCAGCCTTAATGACGATGCCGCCGCTACGCTCTTTCTCGCCGGCATAGCCGCACGGTTCGCGGCCAATACCGGCCAGACCGTCTGCTGGGCGATGACGACCTTTGATCTCTATGCTCCGGGCCTCGAGCAGGTCGGCCTCGGGCCGGAGAAACTCCTTTACGCGCAGGGCCGCAAGGATGTGGATGTGCTAGCCATCGCCGAAGATGCGCTGCGCGATGGATCGCTGGCCTGCGTGATCGCGGAAGTGAAGACCGCGGACATGACTGCTACCCGGCGGCTGCAACTGGCCGCTTCGGACGGGCAAACGCCCCTGTTGCTCTATCGCCGCCACCGCGCGCGCGAACGCTGCCCCTTGTCCTCCCCTTCCTCCGCCATGACTCGGTGGCGGATCGGTTGCATGCCGTCAGAGCGCCTGCCATGGCCGGGCGTTGGCCGTGCCCATTGGCAGGTCGAGCTTGTGCGACAACGCAATGGCGATCCCTTCTCCCTCGAACTGGAGGCGTGCGATGCCAAGGGTCGCCTCGCTCTTCCTGCCGCATCTGGCGATCGAGCGGCTGCGCCGCGTCGAACGGATGCGCGGAACAGCGCCATTAGCCGCGCCGCCTGACGCGGGGCCCCAGCCGCGCTTTGCGGACCCCATCGACGATGATCCGGGTGCCTGCTCCGTCCCACGGGGCGGTGGGTGGCGGCCGGGTGCGCGTTGGGCGCGAGACGGGGCTATCAATGGTCGCCCGAGCCAAACAGACATCGAAGCCCTCCCCGCCCATCAACGACCGACCATGCGCGAAATGGGGCGGCGCAGCGAACATGCCGAGCATCCCTTCAAGGCAATGCCCTCGGACGAAGGGTGTGGCGGGGCTTGCCTGTCTACGCTTAGTTGGGCGGCACTGTGGGGCAAACCGACCGTGCTTGTTCTGCGGACCGGGCAGCGTGATGTGATCACTGCCGCCTGCCCGGTGGCGCTCGATCTTGGCCTGCGACCCGGCATGGTCGTGGCGCATGCCCGCGCCCTAGTTGCCGACCTCGACGTGAAAGACGCCGAGCCCGATGCCGACAGCGCTTTGCTCGACCGGCTGGCGCTCCATGCTGCCCGGCACTGGACGCCCACCGCAAGCGTTTCGGGCGAGAATGGCCTGTGGCTTGACCTCACTGGCACCACCCATCTTTTCGGTGGGGAGAGACGTTTCTGTCGCCGCTTGCTGGCGTTTCTCAAACGCCTTGGCTTTACGGCGCGCATCGCGATCGCCGGGACTCCCGGCGCCGCGCATGCGCTGGCGCGGTTTGGCGATAGCGATGTGGTTCTACTTGAGGCAGGCCAGGAGGCGCAGGCGATGGCCGACCTGCCACTTGCAGCGCTCCGGCTTGAGCCAGAGGCCCTTGCGTCGGCAGCCCGGTTCGGCCTCGAACGCATCGCCGATCTCTATCCGATGCCGCGCGCACCACTCGCCCGGCGCCTTGGCCTGAAGACTGTTGAACGTCTCGATCAGGCGCGCGGGCTTGTGGCAGAACCGATCATGCCGGTCGTGGCCACAGAGGCTCCGATCGTGACGCGTCATCTGCTTGAGCCGATCGGAACGCCGGAAAGCATCACGCAGGTCATCTCCGACCTCGTCGATGATCTTGTGGTTATGCTGCTGGAGCGTGGCATCGGCGCGCGCATGGTCCTCCTCACAGCGGTTCGGGTGGATGGCGAGCCACAGCGCCTTGAGGTCGGCGCGTCGCGCGCAACGCGGGACGCCAGGCACCTGAAGCGGATGTTCGGCCTCAGGCTCGCGCAGCTTGAGCCGGGCCTCGGCATCGAGACGATGCATCTGGCTGTACCCTATCATGAGCCGCTTGGTGCGGAAGCGATAGGAGCGCTGCTGGAAACATCGCGCAAGGGACATGATCTTGCCCCCCTCGTCGATCAGATGACCGCGCGCGCTGGAGAGGCGGCTCTGTTTCGATTATCCTCTCATGAAAGCGACGTCCCCGAACGCGCCACCACGCGCATTACGCCGTTGAAGACACCGACAGGCTGGCCGTCATGGAAGCGACCGGTTCGGCTGCTGCGTCGACCTGAACTGCTGACCAATGTCGTGGCGCTGATGCCGGACCATCCGCCGCGCCGCTTTACCTGGCGGCGGCAGGATTATCGCGTGGTGGCAGGCGATGGCCCCGAGCGAATCCATGGCGAGTGGTGGCGGACCGGTCGCGAGAAATGGGCAACGCGTGACTATTTCCGGGTCGAGGCAGAAGGTGGGCAACGTTTCTGGCTGTTCCGCCGGGGTGACGGCGTGGATGCAGATACAGGTGATCTGAGCTGGCACATGCACGGGCTGTTCGGATGAGCGCCGGCATCATTCCCCCGACCACTTATGTCGAACTGCAGGTCGCCAGCCATTTCTCCTTTCTGCGCGGTGCGTCTTCGCCTGAAGAGCTGTTCTCGGCGGCGGCGCTCCTGGGGCACAAGGCGATGGGGCTTGCCGACCGGGGTTCGGTGGCCGGCGTCGTGCGTGGCTGGGCGGGCCAGAAGGCGACGGGCGTGCGGATGATCCCAGGCAGCCGCATCGATCTTACCGATGGACGTGCGCTACTGCTCTACCCGCGAAGCCGCCCCGCCTGGTCGCGGCTGACGCGGCTGCTCTCGATGGGCAAGGCGCGCGGCGGCAAAGGCTGCTGCATTCTCGAATGGGCCGATGTCGCTGCCCATGCCGAAGACATGGTCGCGATCCTTATCCCCGACATGCCGGACGAGATGACTGCCGATCAATTGCGTGATCTGCGCGCTGCCTTCGCCGAACGCGGCTTTTGCGCCCTTTCGTTGCGTCGGCGCCCGGATGACGCCGACCGGCTGCATCGACTTGATGCGCTGGCTCGCGCACAGGACGTTCGCTGCGTCGCGACAGGGGATGTCCTCTATCACAGCAGCGAACGACGGCCATTGCAGGATGTCGTGAGCGCCATCCGCGAGCGCTGCACGATCGACGAACTAGGCTTCAGACGAGAGCGCTTCATGGACCGGAACCTGAAGTCGCCGGCCGAGATGGAACGGCGCTTTGCCGCCTTCCCCGACGCCATCCAGGCGAGCGCCGACATCGCCGCGCAGTGCATGTTCGATCTTGGCGAAATCCAGTATCAATATCCCTATGAGCAGGTGATGGAGGGCCGCACCGCGCAGGAGGCGCTGGCAGCACTTACGGAACAGGCTGCGGCTGCCAAGTTCCCTGAGGGCGTCCCCGCCCGCTACCGCCAGCAGATCGATCATGAACTAAGGCTCATCGCCGAGCTCAATTATGCACCCTATTTCCTGACGGTGCATTCCATCGTTGCCGAAAGTCGACGCCGGGGCATCCTCTGCCAGGGGCGCGGCTCTGCCGCCAACAGCTGCGTCTGCTATCTGCTCGGCGTCACCTCGATCGATCCGATTCAGCATGAGCTTCTGTTCGAGCGCTTCGTTTCGGGCGAACGGCGTGAGCCGCCCGACATCGACGTCGACTTCGAGCATGAGCGGCGCGAGGAGATCATTCAGTGGATCTATGACAGCTATGGTCGCGACCGCTCGGCGCTGACGGCGGTGGTGACCCGCTACCGCACCCGCGGCGCCGTCGCCGAAGTCGGCAAGGCACTGGGCCTACCGCGCGATCTTACCAAGATGCTCACCGGCCTCGTCTGGGGCTGGTCGATGGACGGCATTCCGCAGGAGCAGATCGAAAGCCTTAATCTCAATGCAGACGATCATCGTCTCAAGCTCACCCTCGATCTTGCCCGCCAACTGATCGGCACGCCGCGTCACCTCTCCCAGCATCCCGGCGGCTTTGTGCTGACCCAGGACCGGCTCGACGATCTGGTGCCGATCGAGCCGGCGCGCATGGAAGATCGCCAGATCATCGAATGGGACAAGGACGACATCGACGCGCTGAAGTTCATGAAAGTCGATGTGCTGGGCCTTGGCATGCTGGGTTGCATGAACCGCGCCTTCACCCTGCTCGAACAGGAGAAGGGCATCACAAAGACCATGGCCGACCTGCAGGACGATGATCCTCGCGTCTTCGGCATGATCCAGAAGGCCGACACGCTTGGCACCTTCCAGATCGAGAGCCGGGCGCAGATGTCGATGCTGCCACGCATGAAGCCGCGCGAATTCTACGATCTTGTCATTCAGGTTGCGATCGTCCGCCCCGGCCCAATCCAGGGCGACATGGTCCATCCCTATCTGCGCCGCCGCGAGGGCAAGGAGACGCCGGAATATCCCAAGCCCGAGCTTCGGGCTGTTCTGCAAAAGACGCTGGGTGTCCCCCTCTTTCAGGAACAGGCGATGAAGGTCGCGATCGTGGGCGCGGGATTCACGCCGGTCGAGGCCGATAAGCTGCGCCGCGCCATGGCGACGTTCAAGCTCACCGGTGGGGTCAGCCACTTCTACGACAAACTCGTCGGCGGGATGATCGCTAACGGCTACACGAAAGAGTTTGCCGAGCGAACCTTCAAGCAGATCGAGGGGTTTGGCAGCTACGGCTTCCCCGAAAGCCACGCTGCCTCTTTCGCCAAGATCGCCTATGCGTCCTGTTGGATGAAATATCATCATCCCGACATCTTCTGCGCCGCGCTGCTCAACGCGCAGCCCATGGGCTTCTATGCGCCCGCGCAGATCGTGCGGGACGCGCGCAATCATGGTGTCGACGTGCGTCCGGTTTCGATCAATCATAGCCATTGGGATTGCACGCTGGAGCCGACACATGGTCGCTATATGGCCGTGCGCCTGGGGTTCCGCAGTGTGCGTGGTTTAGCCAATGCGCATGGCGCAGCTATCGTCGCCGCACGTGGTCCAGCGCCCTATGAAAGCGTCGAGGATGTCTGGCGGCGCGCCAGGGTGCCGCGTGCCGCGATCGAGCGTCTGGCTGAAGCCGATGCCTTTCATTGCCTCGCGCAGGATCGGCGGCAGGGGCTGTGGAAGGTGAAGGGCTTGGGCGAAGCCCCTCTCCCTTTGTTCGCGGCGGCAGACTCTCATGCAGACGCCTTTTCGCCCGAGGGGCTGGAACCCGAGGTGGCGCTCACACCCATGACGGCTGGCCGCGAAGTGGTGGAGGATTATCGCTCGACCCAGCTCTCGCTCCGCGGCCATCCCCTGCAGTTTCTGCGCGCTGAGCTCGACGCCATGCGGATCGTGCGCTGCGCCGATCTTCCCTCGATCCGCGATGGGCGCAATATCGAGGTCGCAGGCGTCATCCTCGTGCGTCAGCGACCCGGCTCCGCCAAGGGCGTGCTGTTCGTCACCATCGAGGACGAGACGGGCGTCGCGCAAGGGATCCTCTGGCCGGACCGGTTCGATGCCTACCGCCGCCAGGTAATGTCCGCCTCGATGATCGCAATGCGTGGTCGGTTGCAAAAGGAAGGCGAGGTCATCCACATCATTTGCGATCGCATCGTCGATCATGACGCGATGCTGCGCTCGATCGGACGGATGGACTTCACCGTTACACCCGGTCGCGGCGATGGCGCCTCGCATGGCGGTGGACCCGATCCGCGCGACCCGGCGTTCCCGAGCGGCCGCACATTGTCCTCGCCGCCGTTCACCACAGTTGCCCCACAGGATGAGCTCCTGCCCATCCGCAGCCATGACTTCCACTGACATGACCGCGAGCCCGGCAGGAACGATCACACGCGCGCTCGACGTCCTGCGGGAAGCGGCGGCCATGAAGGACCAGGCGCGCACGCGCGGCGTCGCGCTCGCCCTGTGGGTGCTGCGTGGCCATTGCCCGGACGAGTGGCTGGTCGCCTTTTGGGACGCGGCAGGCTCGAATCATGAGATTGGCCGCAGCCAGGGCATGCACGCAGCATATAACGGCATTGTCAGGCAGGTGCGGACCCGGGGCGGCCTGTCGCCAGCGGCTGCACCTCTGCAATCGGCAGCAGTCAACCCTATATCTTTGCGAGCGCCATGAGACCGACCGTCCCCCGCACCGCCACGAGATGGCCTGAATGACCACGATGTTCGACCTGTTCGACACTCCTGCCGTTCCCGGACTCGCTCTGCGTCAATCCGTGCTGACCGAAGCGGAGGAAGCTGCGCTCATTGCAAATATTGATTGCAGCGACCTTACCCCCTTTCGCTTCCAGCAATGGACGGGCAAGCGCCTCACCTACTCCTACGGCTGGAATTACGACTTTGAACATGTCCGCTTCGCACCCGCCGAGCCGATGCCGGACTGGCTCATCGACGTGCGAAACCGCGCGGCCGTCTTCGCCGGGCTTGCAGCGGACGAACTCGTTCAAGCACTGCTGATCCGCTACGATCCGGGGGCGGGCATCGGCTGGCACAGGGACCGGCCGGTATTCGAACATGTCGTTGGCATCTCGCTCGGCAATGAGGCCGTCCTGCGCCTGCGCCGTCGAATTGCCACCGGGTTCGAGCGCGCCAAGGTATCCCTGCCGCCGCGCTCCATCTATCATCTGTCTGACGAAGTGCGCCATGCCTGGGAACATAGCATCGCACCGATGGAAGTGCCGCGCTGGTCGATCACCTTCCGCAGCCTGTCGGATAAAGGCCGCATGGCGTGAGCGCCCGCTCCTACCCAACAACACCCGACGGACGGTATATCGTGGTACGCGGGCGGCTCTGGCGCACCAGCAACCCGGCGCTGGAACCAAAGGTGCGCAGGCGCCTCGTCCAGGAGCTAATGGAGGCGCGCCGTGCCGTCGGTGCAGCGAGGCGCAAAGCCGACCATCATGCCGAGAAGGCCGCGCACGAGGCGGTCGATCGCGCCAAGGTGGCGCTGGGCGAGCGCGGCCCGGTCTGGTGGGATGATGGTGCGCCTGATCTCAATCGCCATATGGCGCGCACCGGCCCCTATGCGCAGTGGCATGCAAGCTTGCCCGAGGGGGAGCGCTAGGCCTTTCCTTTACGGCTGGGCTTGTCGGCAAGATCGACCATGACGCGCATGGCCGCTGGTCTTCTCCTGACCTCGCGACAGCGATCGACGTCTAGCGACACCAGCCACGCCTCCCTTGTCGTTAAGCAGCACAAGGTCGATTCGCAGGCCTGCGCCGCACTCGACCGAATTGCGCCAGGATGTAGTCCGTCAGCATCAACTCCAAAAAATCGAAATGCTATTGATCCTGCAGATTGTGTCATCAGGATCGTTCTGTTGGCAGATCACATGACTACGATCCAACTCGACCCGATTATAATCCGACTGTTCACAACATATTCGGGTCTATTGCACGGCGGACAAATTGATAGGGATCGGGTCACCAGGGTCACTGCGCGCCATCGAGGACAAGCGCTTCCTCCCCGTGGGTGCGGACAAGGAGGTCGCCTCGAATTTCCAGCTGATCGCCGGCACCAACCGCGATTTGGGCGAGGCGTTGGCAGCGGGCGTGTTCCGCGACGATCTCTACGCGCGTCTCAACCTCTGGACCTTCCACCTCCCTGGCCTCGCTGACCGGCGAGAGGATATTGTACCCAATCTCGACTATGAACTGGATCGGTTCGCCGAGCGCGAAGGCCAACAGGCCAGTTTCAACAAGGAAGCACGCCAGCGCTATCTGACCTTCGCGACGTCCGGAGAGGCAAGCTGTTTTGGAAACTTCCGAAACCTCGCCGCCAGCATCACCCGTATGGCGACACTCAGCCCTAAAGGGCGAATCGATGTTGCGGATCGCCTACGAAAATATCTAGCGCGGTTCGACTTAGAATGGTCGGTGGTGAACGGCGTAAAACGAACGACCCTTATGAGACATGAGGGCGCTAGAGCGTGCGCTTGTTTGAGTGAATCGGGTGGGGGATTCACGCGGGCTGATTTTTCTATTCAACCTGCTGGCTGGGCACGAGGCCAGCAGGGATGGTTCGAGCCTATTCGGTCGATCTTCGTGAGCGCGTTGTTGCGGCGATAATAGCGGGCGCTTCTGCCCGGACGGCTGCCACATAGTTCGGAGTGAGTGTTGCCAGCGCGGGGTGAAGGCGAGCTATGGCGCGCTGTGCCTGTTTCTCGAACGGGAGGGACTGTCGTTCAAAAAAGCCTGTTCGCCAGCGAGCAGGATCGTCCCGCCATCGCCCGCAGGCGGATGCAGCGGCGCAAGTACCAGAACCGGCTTGATCCGGCGCGCCTCGTCTTCATTGACGAGACTTGGGCCAAGACCAACATGACACGCACCCACGGCCGCGCCACACATGGCCAGCGACTGCTCGCCAAGGTCCCCTTCGGTCACTGGCGCAAGCTGACCGTCCTTGCCGCGCTGCGCCGCGACCGGATCGATGCCCCATGTGTGCTCGATGGACCGATCAACGGTGAGCTCTTCCTCGCTTATGTCGAACAGTTCCTCGAACCTACGCTCAGCCCCGGCGACATCGTCATCATGGACAATCTCGGTAGCCACAAGGGCCAAGCCGTGCGGCAGGCCATCCGCAGTTGCGGCGCCACGCTCCTGTTTCTCCCGCCCTACAGTCCTGACATCAATCCGATCGGGCAGGTCTTCGCCAAGCTCAAGACAATCCTGCGAAAGGCAAACGAACGGTCCGTTGAAGCGACATGGAAGCGCGTCGGGTCATTCCTCGATGCCTTCTCACCAGACGAATACGCAGACTATCCCAAAAACAGCGGCTATGCTCCAATTTATGATGATCACGCTCTAAGGGTGGACAGCCCGACACCGGAAGCATCGGGCTGCTTCGTTTCAGTCGAACAACTCCTCGAGAAAGCTCTTCTTCCGCTTCTTCTGGAAACTCACGCCATGATCATAATGCGCGCGGTCCGGGCGGTAGCTAGGCGCGGCCGTCGCAGGCGGCGTCATTCCGACCGCCGATCGTTCGATGATCTTGTCCAGTTCGCCCCGGTCCAGCCATACGCCCCGGCATTGCGGGCAATAGTCGATCTCCACGCCCTGCCGATCCGTCATGGCGAGGCCGACATGACAGACCGGGCAGAGCATGGCGGACACCTGCGCCGCGTCCCGCATCATTCGCGCTCACCTGTCAGGCTGAGCAGCATCTGGAACAGGTTGACGAAATTGAGGTAAAGCGACAGCGCGCCCATGACCTGCATCTTCTGCGCGACTTCCTGGCCCGCATAGTAGAAATATTCCGATTTGATGCGCTGCACGTCCCAAGCGGTGAGGCCGGTGAATACCACCACGCCGATGATCGAGATGACCATCGCCATTGCCGACGAGCCGAGGAAAAGGTTGATAAGGCTGGCGACGATAATACCGATCAGGCCCATGATCAGGAAACTGCCCATCTTCGTCAGGTCACGCTGGGTCGTATAGCCCCACAACGCCATGGCGAGGAACATGACTGCGGCCGAGAAAAAGGCCTGCGCGATGCTGCCGCCGGTGAAGACGAGGAAGATGCTCCCCAGCGACACGCCCATCACGGCGGCAAAGGCCCAGAAAGCGGTGCGCGCGCCCGATGTCGTCATTTTTTCGATGCGGAAACTAAAGAAAAACACGAAGGCCAGCGGCGCGAAGATCGCCACCCATTTGAGCGGCGTGCCGTAGATGGCGGCGGCCAGCGCCGGGGTATTGCCAACCAGTGCGGCGACCAGACCGGTGATGACCAGGCCAAGACCCATGTTGCGGAAAACGCCCAGCATATGCGCGCGCAAACCGGCATCGGTGTCGACCGACCGGCTGGCGCCATAGCCCGGCATGCGAACGGGATTATTCATGTGCAAACTCACTCCATCCAATCGAACTGGTTCGAGTGAGCCCGGCGCGGTCTTCTGTGGCAAGTGAGGGGGCAAAACGCCACAAAACCTGCACCGGGCACACCCGATGCGGTCCGACATCGCGACGGGATGCAAGGGGGTAAACATCCGCGTCGCCAGAGGGGCCCGGCCCGCACAGACAATATCGGGCACGACATGCACCGCCGCAAGATGTCGCGTACCCTCGCAACATTATATTACAAAGGCGCATTCCAGTTCGGAGGATTGACCCCGCCCGCGTCTCGCGACATGGCTGACCGCATGTCCGATGACCAGCCTATCGCTGCGCCGCTGCGCCTGTTCAACAGTCTGACGCGGGCCATCGCGCCGTTCGCCCCGATCGAGGACGGCCATGCACGCGTCTATAGCTGCGGACCCACCGTCTATAATTATGCCCATATCGGAAATTTGCGCGCCTATGTCTTCACCGACACGTTGCGCCGGGCGCTGCTGTGGAAAGGGCTGGCGGTCACGCACGTCATCAACATCACCGATGTCGGCCATCTGACCAGCGACGCTGACGCAGGCGATGACAAGATGGAGGCGGCTGCACGGGCCAGCGCCCAGAGCATCTGGGACATCGCCGCCCATTATACGCAGGCATTCAAGCAGAATATCGCCGACCTCAATATCATCGCGCCGAGCGAATGGACGGTGGCGACGGACTATATACCGCAGATGATCGCCTTCGCGGAAAAAATCGCGCCGGATCATTGCTATGAGCTGGACAGCGGCCTCTATTTCGACAGCAGCAGCGTGCCCGACTATGGCGCACTGGCCGGGGGCCGCGACGATGCGGCGCATGCACGGATCGACCCCGTCGCGGGCAAGCGCAACCCCAGCGATTTCGCCATCTGGCGCAAATCGCCGCCGGGCGAACAACGGCAGATGGAATGGGACAGCCCATGGGGCAAGGGCGCGCCCGGCTGGCATCTGGAATGTTCGGTCATGTCCCAGGCGCGCCTTGGCCAGCCCTTCGACATTCACACCGGCGGCATCGACCATCGCGAGATCCATCACCCCAATGAAATCGCGCAGAACCAGGCCTTCCACGCCTGCTGCAGCCCTGACGTTGGCGCTGTCGAAGCGGGTTTCACCGGCGCGCGCTGGTGGATGCACAATAATTTCCTGGTCGATCGACAGGGGAAGATGTCGAAGTCCAAGGGCGGATTCACGACGCTGTTCAGCCTGATCGACGCGGGCGTGCATCCCCTCGCCTATCGCCTGCTGTGCCTGGGCGCGCATTATCGCAGCGAACTGGAATTCAGCGGCGACAATCTGGCGGCCGCGCTCACGCGGCTGAAGCGGCTGGTGATGGGCGTGGAGGGATTGAAGGCGCGCGCCGAAGGGGTGACTTGGCAGTCGCCCCGGCTCGACTATCTGCGCGCCAATCTTCATCCCAAGCTGACGCCACTGCTCGAACAGTTCGACGCCGCGATCAGCGATGATCTGATGACGCCTCGCGCGCTGCCGCTGCTGGAAGAGGCGATTGCGGTAAAAAAGGTGCCGGCGGATGAAAAGCTCTGCCTCATCGCCGCGTTTGACCAGGCGCTGGGCCTCAATCTGCTGAACCTGACGCGCGCGGACCTGCGGGTGCGCCCTAAAGATGCACTGTTGACCGCCGATCAGGTGGAGGCCGAAATGGAACGCCGCTCAGCCGCGCGCGCGAACAAGGATTTCGCTCTGTCCGACAGGATCAGGGATGAATTGGTCGCGCAAGGCATTGAAGTAATGGACGGCGACCCGCTGCGCTGGGACTGGCGGCCTGCGCTCGGCGCTTGACGGCGGGGGCAGCGCGGCCGCAAAGGATGGAGGGGGTCAAATCACTGAGTGGGGGCGGTGATGGAGCGATTGACGCGCCTTGGGCTATTGCTGGGATCATTGCTCGCTGCGTCGCCGACCCTGGCGAAGACGCCGGCATTTTCGACGAGCGACCCCCGTCATGCGGCGCTTTACCGGCTGGAGACGGCCGCATCGACCCTCTATGATAGCGACGATTATGCGCTATCCATGTCGCAGCAGACCCGCGACGCGTGGATGCGGCTGCATGACGCCGCGCTCAAGAGCCGGGTCAACGGACACCCCCATCCGCTTGGCGGCGTCGCGCTCGTCATGCTGGCATCGATGGATCAGCTGGACGGCAAAAATGCCGATGCGCTGCGCCGATCAAGCGAGAGCCTGACCCTGCTGGCGCCGTTTGCGGACGCCTATCCCATCGCCTGGATGCAGGGGCAGTCGGTCAAGGGCTATGCGCAAATGGCGCTGGGCGACGTATCGGGCGGCGCGGAGACGCTGGCGCAGGCGAGCCGCACCATGGACGGCTATATCGCCAGCCTGCCCCCCGAAGGGATCGACCGGGACGTGCATATGCTGCGTTCCAACATCGCCTTCATCCATGCGCAGGCGCTGATGCGGCTTGGCCGCAATGCCGAAGCGGTGGTGGCGCAAAAGGCCTGCATGGACGCGCGGATCGCGGCGGTGGGGCCGAACAGCGCCGACGCGCTTGGCGCTTATTATACCTACGCCCAGATGCTTCAGCGCGTCGATCGAAACGAGGAGGCCGAACATTATGCGCGGCTGGCGGTCGAGATCGGGACCGATCATGTCGACCGCAAGCACCCCAATTATGCCCGGGCGCTGGAAGCTCTGGGCTTGCTGCTGTCGCGGACCGGGCGCCGCGCCGAGAGCCTCGACTATCTGCAACGCGCCATTGCGATCAAGCGGGAGACGGTGGGGACGGACAGCCTGTATTTCCACTTCGCCCTGCAAAATCTGGGCTCCGTGCTGTTGTCGATGGAGCGTTATGCCGACGCCGAGCCGCTGTTCCTGGAGGCCGAGCGCGGCTTTCGCGCGCTGGAGGGAGAGAACAGCCCGCAATCGGCGCGCGCGCTTGCCTGGGCTGGCGCGGCAAGCCTTGCCGAAGGGCGTCACGACGAAGCGATCACACGGCTGAGCGCCGCGTTGGACCGAGTGAAGGCCGGGTCCGACAAGGACAGGGATATCGGCCAGCGCGCCTACCCCTATCTCATCGCCGCTTTGGTCGAGGCGGGGCGGATGGATGCGGCGCGCGACGCCGCCGCCGCCTATGCGACGGAAAGCGCCCAGCTGGACAATGCGCCTGCCTTGCCACTGGCAATGGCGGCGATGCTGGTGGCGCGGACGGCGCCGGATGGGCGGGATATCGGCGAAAGCGCGCGACGGGTCGTGGCGGTGGTGCGCGCCGATGCTGCGGTCAACAATGACGGGGAATTGGATGAGGAACAGCGGCTGGCGCTCGACATGGCGTTGGAGGCGGCAGCAACGACCGAGGACGGCGAACTCGCGCTGAACGCGATGGCCGTCATGGCCGCTTCGCGCATTGCCCAGGCCAACCGGCTGGTCGCGCAGCGACTGGTCCAGGATCCTGCGTTAGCGGCCCGGGTACGGGGTTTGCAGGATCGCGGCAGAGCGTTGGAAGAAGCGGACCGCGCCCTGCTGAAGGCGCTGGCGGTCGATCGCGGCGTTGCCGACGCGCGCGACCGACGTGCGGCCGCCGCCGCGGCCATGGCGGCCGAGCAGAGCGCGATCGCCCGCGACTTTCCCCGCTGGGCGGAAGCACGCGGGGCGGAGCAACCGGACTTGGCGGCCCTGCGCCGCGATCTGGGCAAGCGGGAAGCCTATCTGGCGGTCATGCCAGGCTTCAGTGGCGTCTATATGCTGGCCATAAGCCGTGACGCCGTGCGGATCGAGCGGGCGGAGAGGAGCCGGGCCGACCTGATCGCATTGGTGGGGCGGCTGCGCGACGGGCTCTCACCGGAGGGCTTTGACGGACAGGCGGCCTATCAGCTCCATGCGCACATCCTGACGCCGGGTATAGAGGCCGTGCTAGCCAGAACCCGGTCCTTGCGGATCGTCCCGACCGGCGCCTTCGCCTCCCTTCCCTTTGCAATGCTGACGCAACAGCCGGTGACAATGGCGCGCCGGGACACCCCCTGGCTGATCCGTCGCTTTGCCTTGACGGTGCAGCCCGGCTTCCTCACCACCCCTGCGCCAGCGCGCCTGATAGCGTTGAAGGATCAGCGTTTCCTGGGCGTTGGCGCACCCAATGGCCCCGGCGTGGCATCGATCCTGGCGACCAAGGCCGGCGGCCCGTTTCGCGGTGGGGCAGCGGCGACGCTTTCGGCGCTGCCAGCCCTGCCCGGATCGTCAACGGAATTGCAGGCGGTGGCGGATCAGTTCGGTCGGGCGCGGGCCACGCTGCTGACAGGTGCGCAAGCCACCGAGGCGGCGCTGCGGCGCAGCGATCTCACCTCCTATGGCGTCATGCTGTTCGCGACGCACGGGCTGGTCGGCGGCGAGATGGAGGGGCTGACCGAGCCGGCGCTATTGCTGTCTCCCGACGGGCCCGATGATGGGCTGTTGACCGCGTCGGAAGTGGCGACGATGCGGATCGGTGCGGACTGGGTGATCCTGTCCGCCTGCAACACGGCGGCGGGCGAGACGGCGCAGGCGCCCGCTTATTCAGGGCTGGCACAGGCGTTCCGCTATGCCGGTGCGGGCGCGCTGCTGGTTTCGCATTGGCCGGTGCGCGACGATGCCAGCGCCTTCGTGACGCTGGAAACGGTGAAGGGCGCGGACCGTGGTCTGACGCGCGCGGTGGCGTTGCAAAAGGCGATGCTCAAGCTGATGCGGTCCGGCCGGCCGGACGCAGCGCAGCCCTATATCTGGGCGCCGTTCATCCTGATCGGTCGCTAAAGGGTCAGAGATCCTCCAGCGCCGCGCTCGCCTCCATCCACACTTCCTCGGCCGTTTCCAGCTTCTTTTCGATCGCGGCGCGCTTCACCATCAGTTCGCTGGTGGTCATCTTCGCTTCCGCCCCGGTCGCGGCCTTGGGGTCGAACAGCGCCTGGTCGATGCGGCTGCGTTCAGCGGCCAGCGCGGCCATGTCCCTTTCCGCCTTGCTGACCGCATTCTTCGCCGCCTTCTGCTTTTCGCGCCACTGGGCCGCGTTGCGCTTTTCCGCCTTGCGATCGACCTTGGGTGCGTCACCGCCCCCTGCCCCGTCCGCGCCATTGCCATCGGATTTGCGCAGAATGATGTCGGTATAATCATCGAGGCTGCCGTCGAACGGCTGGGCGGTGCCATTGTCGACCAGCACCAGACGATCGGCAACCAGTTCGATCATGTGCCGGTCATGGCTGACGATCACCACCGCGCCCGAATAATCGTTCAGGGCCTGCACCAGCGCCTCGCGGCTGTCGACGTCCAGGTGGTTGGTCGGTTCGTCGAGGATGAGGAGGTGCGGCGCGTCGCGGGTGATGAGCGCGAGCGCCAGACGGGCGCGCTCGCCGCCGGACATGCTGCCCACCTTCTGCGTCGCGCGCTCGCCAGAAAAGCCGAAGCGGCCAAGTTGCGCGCGCACCGCGCCCGGCGTCGCACCCTTCATGACGCGGGTCATATGTTCGAGCGGGGTATCGGTGACGTCGAGTTCCTCGACCTGATACTGGGTGAAATAGCCGACATTCATCTTGGGACTGGAGGCCATGTCGCCCTCCATGGGCTTCAATTGCGCGGCGATCAGGCGGGCGAGCGTCGTCTTGCCATTGCCGTTGCGGCCGAGCAGCGCCAGCCGGTCATCCGGATCAATACGCAGGTTGATGCGGCGCAGGATCGGCGTGTCGGTATAGCCGACCGCGGCCATGTCCATGGTGATGAGCGGGGGCTTGAGTTCGGCGGGGCTGGGAAAGCCGAAATGCAGCGTCGGGTCCTCGATCGCGGCGGCGATGGGCTGCATCTTTGCCAGCGCCTTGGCGCGGGACTGCGCCTGTTTCGCGGTCGAGGCGCGGGCGGAATTGCGGGCGACATAGTCCTGCAGCTTCTCGCGCTCCGCCTGCTGCTTGGCGCGGGCCGCTTCCTGCTGGGCGAGGCGTTCGGCGCGCTGCCGTTCGAACGCGTCATAGCCGCCGGGGTAGAGCGTGACCTTCCCGCCTTCCAGATGCAGGATATAGTCGACGACATTGTTCAGAAGGTCGCGCTCATGGCTGATGACGACCACGGTGCCGCGATAGGCCTTGAGGAAATTTTCGAGCCACAAGGTCGCTTCGAGGTCGAGATGGTTCGACGGTTCGTCGAGCAGCAAAAGGTCGGGATTGGAAAAGAGCAGGGCGGCGAGCGCAACGCGCATTTTCCAGCCGCCCGAATAGCTGTCGAGCGGGCGGCCCTGCATCTCCTCGTCAAAGCCGAGGCCGACGAGGATGCGGGCGGCGCGGGCTGGCGCGGTATAGGCATCGATCGCGGTCAGCCGCTCATAGATATGGCCCAGCCGATCGGGATCTTCCGTCGTTTCGCTTTCGGCCATCAGCGCGGCGCGCTCGGTATCGGCGGCCAGCACGGTGTCGAACGGCGTGGCGGTGCCCGACGGCGCTTCCTGCGCGATATAGCCAAGGCGCGTGTCGCGCGGCATGTCGCACGACCCTTCGTCCGGATCGATCTGGCCGATCATCACCTTCATCAGCGTCGATTTGCCAGCGCCATTGCGGCCGATAAGGCCCACGCGGCTGCGCGGCGGCAGGGCGGCGGCGGCGCGATCAAGAATGGTGCGGCCGCCCAGGCGCACGGTGATGGCATTGAGGTTCAGCATGGCGCGCGACCTAGAGCATTTTGCGCGGCGCGAAAATGCCGCGCTGCGATTTTGTTGGCGCGCGGCCGTGAGTCGGGGCGACCGACAGGCCGGCAAGCGGTTCGCAGGGGCAGACGGCTTTGCGAAGTTCACAGTGTCGCGGCCTGCACGCAAAGGCGACGAACGGACGGGTGGCTCCGATTTCGCAATAGGATATTTTTTGCAAAGTCCTGCGCGCCGCCACCGGCGGCACAAGGCATGCGGAGAGGCGCGGACATGCGAAAGAACCGGCGCCTTTCATGGCATAAGCGGCACCGCGTAGGACAGGGATGCGAAGCGAGGGTCGCAGAATGGCATGAGACAAGAGCGGCAAGGGCGCTCGATCGCCCTATAGTTCCTCCGGCCAATAGAGCCGCATCGGGTTGTCGATCAGCAGCTTGCGCTGCAAATCCGGCGTCGGCGCAATGCGCGGGATCATGTCGACCAGATGCCCGTCGTCCGGTATCGCCGACTGCATATTGGGGTGCGGCCAGTCGGTCCCCCACAGGACGCGATCCTGATAATCCGCCACCAGTGGCGCGACCGCCCCGGCAAAGGCATCCCAGGGATCGCCCGTCGGGTCCAGTCGGTCCGGGCATGTCGCCTTGAACCATATATCCGCCCGGCTATCGAGAAAGGCGCGAAACGCCTTCATATCCGCGCCGTTGGACCCCTGGGTCACGTCGGGCCGGCCCATATGGTCGATGACGAGCGGCACCGGGATCGCGTCCATGAAGGGGCGCAATTCTTCGAGAATATCCGCTTCGAAATAGATCACCACATGCCAGCCTTCGGGCAGGCGACGGGCGACGTCGAGAAATCTGTCCTTGGGCGCGTCATCGACGAGCCGCTTGAGAAAGTTGAAGCGGATGCCGCGTATACCGCCATCATGCAGCGCCGCAAGCTCGGCCTCCGAGATGGCGGGATCGACCACGGCAACGCCGCGCGCCTTGCCGTTCGATTTCGCAATGGCGTCCAGCGTGGCGGCATTGTCCGTGCCATGGCAGCTGGCCTGCACGATCACGTTGCGGGCAAAACCCAGATGATCGCGCAGCGCGAACAGCTGATCCGGCCCGGCGTCTTCGGGCAGATATTTGGCCTTCGCGCTAAAAGGGAATTGCGCCATCGGCCCGAAGACATGGCAATGCGCGTCGATCGCGCCGGCGGGCGGCGTATAGAGCGGCTTCGACGGCGTGCCGTGCCAGGACAGGATACGATCAGACATAGACAATTCCATCCATCAGCTTGCGCGCCGTGCGCAGCAACGCCGCGCTGACGACCGCGCCATTGTCGTCGGTATCGAGCACACAGCTCATCTCGCCGGTCGGATGTTCGACCGAGAGAGTCTTGCGCGCGCCTTCGGGCACCACCGCAACCTCGGCCGCCGGTGAGCCATCGAGCAAGCAGGCCGTCGCCACGGAGACCGCGCCAAGAACGCCGATCGTGGCGTGCGCGCGATGCGGTATGAAGCTGCGCACCGTCACCGATCCGCCCTGCCTTGGCGGCGCGACCAGCATCATCTTGGGCACCGATTTGGCCGACACGTCGCCCAGGTTCATGCGCTCTCCCACGGCAAGGCGGATTGCCTCGATCCGCGCCTTGAGCGCTTCGTCGGCGTCGAGCGTCTCGCGATCCTCATAGCCGGTGATGCCGACATCCTGCGCCTTGATGACGACGCAGGGCATGCCATTGTCGATCAGGGTGACGGGCACATCGTTGACGATATCGACGGCATGACCAGTCGGCAGCAGGGCACCACAGGACGAGCCGGCAGTGTCGCGAAAGGCCAGCGGCACCGGCGCATGGGTGCCGGGCACGCCATCAATGGCCGTATCACCCGCATAAGTCACCATGCCACCGGGCGTCTGCACCGTCGCAATCGCGACCTGGCCGGTATTTTCCATGTAGATGGCCACCCGGGTTTCATCACCGGCGGGCGCGACCAGGCCGCGTTCAATGGCGAAAGGACCGATCCCCGCGAGAATATTGCCGCAATTCTGCGCGTCCGTGACGACCGCCTTGTCAACAAAGACCTGAAGGAACAAATAATCGACATCGATCCCTTCGCGCGCCGACTTTGCGACCACCGCGACCTTGCTGGTCAAGGGATCAGCGCCGCCCATGCCGTCAATCTGGCGCGGATCGGGCGAGCCCATGATGCGGAGGAGAAAGGCATCGCGCGCAGCTGTATCGTCGGGCAGGTCATCCTTCAGGAAATAGCCGCCCTTCGACGTGCCGCCGCGCATCCACATGCACGGGACGCCGCCCGCCCGATCAGACATATTTCAGGCCTTCTTTTTCAAGCCGCTCGCGCATCTTGTACATATCAAGGCCCAGGATGCCGCTGGCGAGTTTTTCCCGCTTTTCGCCTTCATTGGCCTCGCGCGCCTGCGCGGCGGCCAGCACCTCCGCCGCCTTTTCCCGCGGGACGATGCAAACGCCATCATCGTCGGCGACGATGACGTCGCCCGGCCGCACGGCGGCGTTGGCGCAGACTACCGGCACATTGACCGAACCCAGCGTATTCTTGACGGTGCCCTGCGCACAGATCGCCTTGGACCATACGGGGAAATTCATTTCCGTAAGGTCGCGCACATCGCGCACGCCCGCGTCGATAATCAGTCCACGGCATCCGCGCGCCTGGGCGCTGGTTGCCAGCAGGTCGCCGAAATAGCCGTCCTCGCAGGGACTGGTCGGGGCCAGCAGGAGGATATCACCCGGTTGCAGTTGCTCGATCGCGACATGAACCATCCAGTTGTCGCCCGGCGCGGCGCTGATCGTCACGGCCGACCCCGCGATCCGGGCGCCACTGTAGATCGGTCGCATATAGCTGGCCAGCAGACCGGTGCGCCCCTGCGCTTCGTGGACGGTTGCCACACCGCATTTGGCCAGACCGTCGATCACCGCCGGATCGGCCCGCTCGATATTCTGGACGACGATACCACTCATATGCTGCGCTCCTTCTGTGAAGCGAGATGGCGAAGCCGGCGGCACAGCGGAAGGAGAAGTTTGGAAAGTGCCATTGGATTTGGCTAAGAGTGTGGCCATGGACATATGGAGCCTCAACCTCCGCCACTTGCATGCTATCGAACGGATCGCCCATCTGGGCACGGTCAGCGGCGCTGCTCGCGCGGTGAATTTGAGCCAGCCCGCGATAACGCAAGGGTTGGGCCGGCTGGAGGACCTATTGGGCGTGCCGCTGTTCGAGCGGCGGCATGACGGCATGATTCCCACGGCCGCAGGACATATTCTCAGCCCCCGGATCGCAGCGGCGCTGACCCACATCAACAGCCCGCATGTCACCATGTCGCGGATGCGCGCGATGCTGGCGGTGGCGGAAACCGGCAGTTACACGAGTGCAAGCGCGCTGACGGGCTTGGCGGCGCCGTCAATCCATCGCGCCATCAGCGACCTGTCGCTGGCGCTGCGGCGCACCCTTGTCACCCGGCGGGGCAAGTTCGCGATGACTAATGAGGCGGGCAGGCAACTGGCGCGGGAATTCCGGCTGGCGCAGGTGGAACTGGAAGCGGGTCTTTCCGAGGTTATGGCCCTGCGGGGTCATGAAACACGCCGGATCGCCATCGGTGCCATGCCGCTTTCGCGGGCGCGCATCCTCCCTGCGGCGGTCGCCTGCTTTCTTGCGCGCAGGCCTCAGGTGCGGCTCACCATCGTCGAAGGATCGCGCGCCGAACTGGTCGAACCTTTGCGCAGCGGCGTCATCGACGTCATGGTGGGGGCGCTGCGCATGCCGCTGGCCGAAGCCGATCTGGTCCAGCGGCCATTATTCGCTGACGTGCCGGCCTTTTATGCGCGCTACGACCACCCCCTTGCGGGCCAGGCGCCGACCGCGGCGGAACTGGCGCGGTTCCCCTTCACCCTCGCCCCGCGCGGAACGCCTTTGCGTGACGGTTTCGAAGGATATTTCTCCGAGTCCGGACTGCCATTGCCGGCGGTTCCGGTCGAATCCGGATCCGTGATGATGATCCGGCAGGTGCTCATGGGAACGGACTTCATCACCTTATTGTCGCCCGATCAGGTGGCGGTCGAGGTTGAAGCGGGATGGCTGCGGTCCCTTGCGCCTCTGCCCGACCAGTTCGCCCGCTCCATAGGCATGACGACCCGCGCATCGCTCCTGCCCACGCAGGTCCAGTCCGAATTCTTCGCCGATCTGGAAGCGGCCGCCGGCGCTTGTGGCGCGGAATAGACTTAGCATGACCTTATAATCACTTGCCAGTTCCGATTTGCCTCGCCGGGATCGGCCCTGCACCAGAAGCGCATGAATGGCACCATCGCCCTGATCGGCTTCGGCGAGGCCGGGTCAACCTTCGCGCGCACCGCAGGCTGGGGGTCGCGGGCTGCCGCTTTCGACATTGCCGCGTCGCGCCGGTCCGTCATGGAGCCATTGGGCGTGCGGCCATGCGACAGCGCCGCCCAGGCCATTTCCGGCGCGTCGCTGGTTCTGTCTCTCGTCACCGCCGACCAGGCCCTGGCGGTAGCGCTGGAATGCGCCGGCATCCTTTCGTCAGACACATTGTTCTGCGACATGAATTCGGTTGCGCCCGGCACAAAGCGACAGGCAGCGCGCGCTTTCGCTGAGGCGGGAAAGCGCTATGTCGACGTCGCCGTCATGGCCCCGGTCAGCCCGGCGCATATGGCAGTTCCCCTGACCCTGTCGGGTCCAGACGCGGCCATGGCGCACAGCCTGCTGAGCGAGGCCGGCTTTGGCGCATGCACGATGGTGGGCGATGCCATCGGCAGGGCGTCCGCGATCAAGCTGGTCCGATCCGTCATGGTCAAGGGCATCGAAGCACTGACCGCCGAAATGATGCTTGCAGCGCAGGCCGAGGGCGTCGCGGACGCGGTGCTTGCGTCGCTCGACGCCAGTGAACGGCGCACATCCTGGCCGGACCGGGCCGATTATAATCTGGACCGTATGCTCGTCCACGGACGCCGCCGCGCCGCCGAGATGGCAGAGGCTGCGCGGATGCTGCGCGATCTGGGCATCGAACCGCTGATGACGGACGGCACCGTCATGCGCCAGAAGATGCTGGGCGATCTGGCGATCGGCGATCCGCCCGAAGGGTACGCCGCCAAGATTTCGGCCGTCAGCGCCAGATATAAGGGAGAGCATTGAGCCATGTCGCTCGTCATCGACTGCCACGGTCACTACACTGTCCTGCCCAAGGCGCATGACGCCTGGCGTGAAGCGCAGATCGCCGCGTTCAAGGCCGGCGAGCCGATCCCCCCCTATCCCGATATTTCGGACGCGGAGATACGCGAGACGATCGAGCAGAACCAACTCAAGCTGATCAAGGAACGCGGCGCGGACCTTACGATATTTTCGCCCCGCGCTTCGGCCATGGCGCATCATGTGGGCGATCAGGCGATCTCGGCCCAATGGGCCTATCACTGCAATAATCTGATCGCCCGCGTGGTCGAAATGTTCCCCGAGACATTTGTGGGCGTGTGCATGCTGCCGCAGTCGCCGCAGGCGGACCTGACTGCCTCCATCACGGAACTGCGTCGCTGCGTCGAGGAACTGGGCTTCATCGGCTGCAACCTCAATCCCGATCCGGGCGGCGGCCATTTCCAGCATCCGCCGCTGACCGACGACTATTGGTTCCCGCTCTATGAGGTCATGTGCGAACTGCACGTGCCCGCGATGATCCATGTGTCGGGTTCATGCAACCCGGCCATGCACGCCACCGGCGGCTTCTACATCGCGGCCGACACCATCGCCTTCATGCAGTTGATGCAGGGCGATCTGTTCGCACAATTTCCGAAGCTGCGCTTCATCATCCCGCATGGCGGCGGCGCGGTGCCCTATCATTGGGGTCGCTACCGCGGGCTGGCCGACATGCTCAAGAAGCCAAGCCTCGACGACTATATCATGAACAATGTGTTCTTCGACACCTGCGTCTACCACCAGCCGGGCATCGACCTTCTGGCCGATGTGATCGCGACCAAGAATATCCTGTTCGGGTCCGAAATGGTCGGCGCGGTGCGGGGAATCGATCCGCAGACCGGCCATTATTTCGATGACACCAAACGCTATATCGATGCCCTGGCGATCAGCGACGCGCAACGCCATGCGATCTTCGAAGGCAATACGCGCACGGTGTTCCCCAGGCTGGATGTCCAACTCAAGGCGCGGGGACTATGACCAGCTGGATCACCGATGCATGGTATGTCGCGGGCTGGGACGCCGAAATCGACTCCGCGCCGATGGCGCGCACTATCTGCGGCGTGCCGATGATGTTCTATCGCCGGCTCGACCGGTCGGTGGTGGCGATGCGCGACGCCTGCCCCCATCGCCTGTTGCCGCTGTCGATGGGGATTCGCGAAGGCGATTCCATCCGCTGCAAATATCACGGCCTCAAGCTGGGCGCGGATGGCGTCGCCGAGGAAATGCCGCTCAAGTCGGAAGCGGTGAACCGCCGCGTCTGCGCCGAAACCTTCGTCGTCGCCGAGCGGCACCGTTTCGTCTGGGTCTGGATCGGCGACAAGAGCAAGGCCGACGAAGCGCTCATTCCCGACCTGTGGCCATGCAGCGCCGATGGCTGGGTGTTTGATGGCGGCTACTACCCGGTAGCCTGCGATTATCGGCTGATGATCGATAATCTCATGGACCTCACCCATGAAACCTACGTCCATGCCAGCTCCATCGGCCAGCATGAGATATTGGAAGCACCGCTGCATTGCCGCACAGATGGGGACAGCGTCTATCTTGAGCGCTGGATGCCCGACATCGACGCGCCGCCTTTCTGGCGCGGCGCGCTGAAAAAGCCTGGCCAGGTCGATCGCTGGCAGGTTTGCCAGTTCGTCCTTCCATCCGCCGTGATGATCGACGTCGGCGTCGCGCCGGTGGGCGCAGGCGCGACGATCGAGCAGCACGACCAGGGGGTGCGGGGCATCGTGGTCGATTTCATGACCCCCGAAACCGAAACCAGCCACCATTATTTCTGGGGCATGGCACGCAATTTCGATGTGGACGACGCCGGCTTTACGGCTCGGTTCAAGGCGCAGCAGGGCGGTGTATTTGCCGAGGATCGCGTGATCCTTGAAGCGCAGCAGGCCGCCATCCTGGCCAATCCGGGGATGAAGCTGAACGCCTATCGCATCGACGAAGGGGGCGTGCGCGCGCGCCAGATCATCGCCCGCCAGATCCGGGCAAGAGAGCAGGCATGACAGATCCTCGTGACATCCACGCCTATCTGGGCGCGTTCGACGATATACCCGGCACGCGGGTCTATACCGCCGCGCGCGCCCGGCAGGGTTATCACCTCAATCAGTTCGCGATGAGCCTGATGAAAGCGGAAAACCGCGCCCGCTGGCTGGCGGACGAGCGCGCCTATCTCAACGAATGGCCGCTTACCCCGGAGCAGCGCGATGCCGTGCTGGCGCGCGACTATAACCGCCTGCTCGACCTGGGCGGCAATATCTACTTCCTCTCGAAGCTGTTTTCGACCGATGGCCTGAGTTTCGTGCAGGCCGTGTCGACGATGACCGGGATGAGCGTGGAGGATTACAAGGCGATGATGGATGCCGGCGGCCGTTCGCCCGAAGGCATGCGATCGATCAAGGGGAAATATTGACATGGCGCGCATCACCGCAGGCATCGCCTCCAGCCATGTGCCCCTGCTGGGGGTGGCGGCCGACACCGGCAAGGACCGCGACGCCTATTTCGGCCCGATTTTCGAAGGCTATGACTGGACGCGCGCGTGGATCGCGCAGTCGGAAAACAAGCCTGACGTCGTGATCCTGGTCTATAATGATCATGCCAGCGCCTTCGACATGAAAATCATCCCCACCTTTGCGATCGGCTGCGGCGAGCGGTACAAACCGGCCGACGAAGGCTGGGGGCCGCGCCGCGTCCCGGATGTCGAGGGCCATCCCGACCTGGCCTGGCACATCGCCCAGAGCCTGATCCTCGACGAATTCGACATGACGATCATCAACGAAATGGATGTCGATCATGGCCTGACCGTGCCGTTGACGATGATGTATGGCGCGCCCGAAGCCTGGCCGGCCAAGGTCATTCCGCTGGCGGTGAATGTCGTCACCTATCCCCCGCCATCGGGCAATCGCTGCTGGGCGCTGGGCGAGGCGATCGCGCGGGCCGTTAAATCCTTCGATGGGGAGGATCTGAACGTCCATATCTGGGGCACCGGGGGCATGAGCCATCAGTTGCAAGGCCCCCGCGCCGGGCTGATCAATGCCGAATGGGACAATATGTTTCTGGACGGCCTGGTGGGCGCCTCGCAGAAGTTGAGGTCCATCCCGCACATCGAATATCTGCGCGAAACCGGCTCTGAAGGTATCGAGATGGTGATGTGGCTGATCATGCGCGGCGCGCTGGGTCGCGAGACGAAGGCCCTGCACCGCCATTATCATGTGCCCTGCTCCAACACCGCGATCGGGCATATCGTGCTGGAGCCGGTCGACGACAGGGTGCCGCCCAGCGCCACGATCGAAGGCAATGATGCAGCCGCGCAAGCCGCCATCTGACCTCAATTTATTTCAAGGAGACTTTCATGCGCATTGCCCTGGTCGGCGCCGGCGCGTTCGGCGAAAAACATCTTGATGGCCTCAAGAATATAGATGGTGTTGACATTGCATCGGTGATCAGCCGATCGGCCGAGCAGGCCGCGACCGTCGCCCAGAAATATGGCGCGCCACATTCGGGCACCGAGCTGGCCGAAGCGCTGGCCATGCCCGATGTCGACGCTGTTATCCTGTGCACCCCCACGCAAATGCATGCGGAACAGGCCATCGCTTGCATGGACGCGGGCAAGCATGTCCAGGTAGAGATTCCGCTGTCCGACAATTGGGCGGACGCGCAGGCCGTGGTCGCCAAGCAAAAGGAAACCGGCCTTGTCTGCATGGTCGGGCATACGCGGCGGTTCAATCCATCGCACCAATATGTCCATGACAAGATCGTCGCGGGCGACCTGGCGTTGCAGCAACTGGATGTGCAGACCTATTTTTTCCGGCGCAAGAATATCAATGCCAAGGGGCAGCCCCGGTCCTGGACGGACCATCTGCTGTGGCATCATGCCGCGCACACGATTGACCTGTTCGCCTATCAGTCGGGCAAGATCGTCGCCGCCAACGTCCTGCAAGGTCCAAAGCATCCCGAACTGGGCATCGCGATGGACATGTCCATCCAGTTGAAGGCGGAAACGGGCGCGATTTGCACCCTGTCGCTCTCCTTCAACAATGACGGGCCGCTTGGCACTTTCTTCCGCTATATCTGCGACAATGGCACCTATATCGCGCGCTATGATGATCTGGTGACGGGCAAGGAGGAGCCGGTCGACCTCAGCGGCGTGGCGGTATCCAGCAATGGGATAGAGTTGCAGGACCGGGAATTCATCGTCGCAATCCGCGAAGGCCGCGAACCAAATTCCTCCTTGGGCAATGTGATCGATTGCTACCGCGTGATCGGTGAACTGGCAGCGAGCCTGGAAGCGCAGGACGGATGGTCCTGATGCACCACAGCAATAACGCCCGGACGAGGATGATCCGCTAAGCCGCGTCACGTCAGGCCGGTCAGCATTGCGGACAAGACGTGGCTGATCGGCCTATCGGGTCAATTTCGGAGCAGAATCGGCGGTCCTCATGGCTGCCGATACAGCCAGCTGCTCAGTCGTCCTGATGATAGCGGCTGAGCTTGCGGATGAAGCCGATCAGACCGGTCTGGCGGCTGCGCTTCATCCGTTCGGCATGCAGGATGGTCTGGACGCGGCGGAAACAATCCTCCGCATCGACATTGCACAGCACATAGTCATAGCCGTCCCAATGCGCGATCTCGCCCGCGGCGCGCGCCATGCGGCCTTCGATCACCTCATTGCTGTCGGTGGCGCGCCCGCGCAGCCGGCGTTCCAGTTCCTCCATCGATGGCGGCAGGATGAAGATGCGCACGACATCGCCGCCGGCAATCTGATGCAATTGCTGCGCGCCCTGCCAGTCAATGTCGAACAATACATCCTTGCCCGATTTCAGCATCGCTTCCACAGGCGCGCGCGGCGTGCCGTAGCGCTGGCCGAAGACATGCGCCCATTCCAGAAACTCATGGTCATTCGCCATGCGCCGGAAATCTTCGAGGTCGACGAAATGATAATCCTTGCCGTCGACTTCGCCCGGCCGCATCGGGCGGGTGGTCGCCGACACGGACATGGACAGGTCCGGCTCGGCCGCCAGCAATTTGCGCGCGATCGTCGACTTGCCCGCGCCGGAGGGCGATGACAGGACGAACAGCACGCCGCGGCGCTTGAAATCGGGAATATCTGCTGGGATGGTGTCGGCCATGGCCGCTAGTGGCCGGAAAGGCGCATTTTTGCAAGAGGCGGGGACAGGCGGAGTGGCGACATCGCATAAGCGGCGGAACAGGCGCGGTTTCCTGCTGGCAGTCCTGATAGCGGCCATGGCGTTCGGGCTGCTCTTCCTGATGCACCGGCCGCTCCTTTGCACCTGCGGCAGGGTGGAATTGTGGCATGGCGCGCTCGACAGCGGGAACAGCCAGCATATCGCTGACTGGTACAGTCTCAGCCACGTCATCCATGGCTTCCTATTCTATGCGCTGACGCGCTGGTTGCTGCGGCGGCAACCCCTCGGCATGCGCCTTGCCCTCGCGGTGGGGATCGAGGCGGCGTGGGAGATATTGGAAAATTCGCCCGTCATCATCGACCGCTATCGCACCGCGACGATCGCGCTTGGCTATTCGGGCGATTCCATCGTCAATTCGATGAGCGATATTGCGATGATGGCGCTGGGCTTTGTCTTCGCGGCGCGCGCACCGCTGTGGCTGACGGTGTCGCTGGCGATCGGGCTGGAACTATTGGCGCTTGCCGTCATTCGCGACAATCTGACGCTCAACATCCTGATGCTGACCTGGCCGGTCGAGGCCATTCGCGACTGGCAGGCCGCGATTTAGACAGAAGTCAGCGCTGGCTCGTCTTGCGCGCGCTTTCGATCGGGATGGCCTCGCCGGTGCGGTCGGGCAGCAATTTCTGCGCCTTCTTCGCGTCGGCCGCGCGCTTCGCCTCGAACAGCTTGCCAGCCATATAGGCGCCCGTCACGAACATCGCGCCGGCGGGATAGCGCAAGATCAATCGTTTTGCCCCTGCGCCGGCGAGCAGGCCGATCACGCCCTTCTTGCCCGTGTCCGCTGCGACGCGCGCCGCGACCAACGTGGCGCCGAGGCGGGCGGCCTTGCGCAATATCCCTCGCTTCTTGTGCGATTTGGGGGGGACAAGGGCGGGGGGCGCAGATTTCCTCTTCATGAACGGTCAATGTATCGCGCGCCGACTGGTTCCGCCAGCATCAGACCATATTTTCCGGCCGCACCAGCCGGTCGAAGGTCGGGCCTTCCACCAGCCCCAATTCCAGCCCCGCCTCGCGCAGCGTCTGCCCGCTCTTGTGCGCATGTTTGGCAATGGCGGCGGCATTGTCATAGCCGATTTCGGGCGCGAGCGCCGTCACCAGCATCAGCGACCGGTCGACCAGATCGGCGATCCGTTCTTCATTCGCCTTCAGCCCATCGACACAGCGTTCGGCAAAACTTTCCATGCCGACGCTCAGCAAATGAATGGAGCGCAGCACATTGGCGCCGATCAGGGGCATGAACACATTGAGTTCGAAATGCCCCTGCATGCCGCCGACTGTCACCGCCTGATGATTGCCGATCACCTGTGCCGCCACCATGGTCAGTGATTCGCACTGGGTCGGATTGACCTTGCCCGGCATGATCGAACTGCCCGGTTCATTGGCCGGCAGGTCCAGCTCGCCCAGGCCCGATCGCGGTCCTGATCCCAGGAAGCGGATGTCGTTCGCGATCTTCGTCAGCGCCACCGCCAGCGTGTTGAGCGCGCCGGAATAGAAGACAAGCCCGTCCTTGGCGGCAAGCTGTTCGAACTTATTGGGGGCCGCTTCAAACGGCGTTCCGGCAATGTCGCTGATCGCCGCGACCATGTCATCCGCCCAGCCTTCGGGCGCGTTAAGGCCGGTGCCGACTGCCGTCCCGCCAATCGCCAGCTTGCGGATATTGCCATTGAGCGCGCCTTCGATCTGCGCCTTGCTGCTGATCAGCTGCGCGGCATAGCCGGAAAATTCCTGCCCCAGCGTCAGCGGTGTCGCATCCTGCGTATGGGTGCGGCCGATCTTGACGATGTGGCTCCACGCCCTGGCCTTGGCCGTGAGCGCCGCAGTCAGCTTTTCCAGCGCCGGGATCAGCCAGTCGCGCGTCGCCAGCACGGTGGCGACATGCAGCGCGGTCGGGAAACTGTCGTTGGACGACTGGCTCATATTGACGTGATCATTGGGGTGCACCGGGCTCTTGCCCCCGCGCGTCCCGGCCAGCTTTTCATTGGCATAGCCCGCGATCACTTCATTGACGTTCATATTGGTCTGGGTGCCGCTGCCCGTCTGCCAGATGACGAGCGGGAACTGATCGTCGAGCGCGCCCGATATGATGGCCTGCGCGGCGTCCTCGATGCCTTGGACGATCTTCGGGTCCAGCCCATGTTTCGCATTCACCCGCGCCGCCGCCTGCTTCACGACCGCCTGCGCGTGGACGATACCGATCGGCATGCGCTCGGTCGCGCCAAAGGGGAAATTTTCGATGCTGCGCTGGGTCTGCGCGCCCCAATAGGCGGTGGCGGGGACTTCGATCGCCCCGATGCTGTCGGTTTCGGTACGCGTATCGGCCATACAGCGGGACTCCCAATTGAGAACAGATCGCAAAATATGTAGCGACACGCGGCGGGATTCCAACCCTTGCCCGCTTTGACCGCTGCGCTATGCACGGGGCCGTCACCAGCGCGGGAGCATATATGGGTCGGCTTGTCACCATCATCCGGGGCGCGGGCATCGCGCTGCTGTTCCTCGTCATCGCGCTGTGCCTGGCGATCACGATCCTGCCGCCCTTTCTGGACCGCATCTATTATGACGGACCGGTCAGCCGCCATTATGACGGCGCGCATTTCTTCAATCCCGATGGAGAAATAGACACCCCTGCCCCGCCGGGCGTCAGTCGATCGACCTTCATCACCCGCACTTTGCTGGGCGACGATGATCGCCCGGCCTGGCCGGAAGCGGTGGCGGTCAAGCCATCCCGCCCCGCGCCCTTCGCCGCGCCGCGCGGCATGACCGCGACCTGGGTCGGCCATGCGACGGTGCTTGTGCAGGCGGCGGGCCTCAACATCCTGACCGACCCCATCTGGTCCAACTATGCCAGCCCCTTCCCGCCGCTTGGCCCCAGGCGTGTGGCGCAGCCGGGCATTCGCTTCGACGACCTGCCCAAGATCGATCTCGTCCTGATCAGCCACAATCATTATGATCATATGGATCTGCCGACGCTCAAACGGCTCTGGGCGCGCGACCGACCCAGGATCGTCACCAGCCTGGGCAACGATACGATCCTGAAAGATCAGGGCATCCCGGCGACCGCGCTCGATTGGGGCCAGTCGGTCAGCGGCGCGGCGCTCAATGGTCTTGCGCCCCAGGCGGTGATCCAGTGCGGCAATTACGAACATTGCCCCGACTATCGCATCCATGTGACGCGCAACCATCATTGGGGCAGCCGCTGGGGCAGCGATCGCAACCGGGCGCTGTGGTCGAGCTTCGTGATCGAGACGCGGGCCGGCAACATCTTCTTTGCCGGCGACACAGGCGCGGGCGACATGGGCTGGCCCATCGAGGCGCGCCGCTATGGTCCGATCCGACTGGCGCTCATCCCGATCGGCGCCTTCCGCTTCTGGAAGGGGCAGATGCAGTCCGACGCGCATATCGGCCCGCTCCAGGCGGTGGAGGTGTTCAAACGGCTGGGCGCATCAACCGCCATTCCGATTCACTGGGGCACGTTCCGGCTGTCCTATGAAGGGTGGAACACGCCGCCCCGGATGCTGCAACTGGCGCTGGGCTGCGCGGGCATCCCCGCCGACCGCTTCGCGCCGCTGCGCATCGGCCAGGCCCGTCCCATCCAGACGATCAGCCCGGTGCCATCCGTTCCCCGCCGCTGCGACGAACGCGCGATCCGGGCGCTGGAATAGCGACGCGGCCGCGCATCATGCGCGGTCGCCTGTCCGGCATAGCGATGCTGAGAGAAATAATGGTGCGGTCGAGAAGACTCGAACTTCCACGGCCTTTCGGCCACAACGACCTCAACGTTGCGCGTCTACCAATTCCGCCACGACCGCACATCAACAGGGAAACCGGCGGGGCCGGTGCCTTGGTAGGAGGCGGCCCTTAGCAAAGGCTTTTGGGCCATGCAACAAGTGATGTGCGTCTGCGTTAGCTTTGTCGTGGGAAACGAGGATGGATCCGCCGGCAGGGCGGAAGGGAGCGGACGACATGCGATTATGGATGCTGTCTTGCGGCACGGTGGCCGCTGCTGCGGCGATGGGCCTGACGTTGGGAAGCTACGCCATCAGCCCCCAGCGATCACCGCTGGACCAGCCGGACGAAGAGCCGATCAGCACCGATTTCTCCGCCGCCCCGGTCGCGATGCCCGATGCTGGCCCCCAAGTCATCCACTGCACTGGCTGTGGCCCGACGCTGGCGGATCGCCGCTATGCCGCCGACATGGCGGGCTATGACAGCTATGCCATGGTCGATGGCGACAGCAGCGATCCGGTCGTGCGGGATTATATGGCGCAGGATTATGACGCGGCGGACTATGCCATGCACGCGCAAGACAGCACGGATGACGGAACTGCGATGAACACGGCCCCGATCCCGACCATCCATCAGCTGCCGCCCAATGTCGTGCGCTTCGCCGACAGTCCGTCAGCCGCTGAACGCACCGAACCGCCAGTAGCGCAGCGCCTGGCACATCCCGCTCTGCGCGTCGCGATGGGCGACGCGGCAACATCGGCCGCTTCACCGCGATCTGCCGTGGTCCAGCCCGTCAGGACCCAGTCCGCCAGCGCCTATTGATCCCCTGCCGCCAAGCGGTCAGCCGATCATTCGGCTGCCACCGTTTGCGCCGGTGCGTCGCTCAGCGGATGCGTCAGGCGGTTCACCATTTCCTTGGGGCAGACCTGCCAGAAATAACGCCGCCACCGGTCCCAATCATCCAATATGGTATTGGACCAGCGGCTGTCCGTCGCCACCGCATGTTCGGCGATCAGCGCCTTCAACTGCGCTTCCCAATGGGCGCTTTCCAACCGCTGCCAGATGATGCTTTCGGGATTGGCGCGCGAGGGGAAGCGGCCATCTTCGTCCAGGATGAACGCCATGCCGCCCGTCATGCCGGCCCCGAAATTGGCGCCGGTCTCCCCCAGGATCACGGCCGTGCCGCCGGTCATATATTCGCACCCATTGGCGCCGCAGCCTTCGACCACGACCTGTGCGCCCGAATTGCGGACGGCAAAACGCTCGCCCGCCTGCCCCGCCGCGAACAGCTTGCCGCTGGTCGCGCCGTAGAGGACGGTATTGCCGATGATGGTGTTGTCCTTGGACGATAGCGGCGAGGATACGGTCGTGCGCACCTTGATGATGCCGCCCGACAGCCCCTTGCCGACATAGTCGTTGGCGTCGCCGAACACTTCGAGCGTAATGCCCTTGCACAGGAAGGCGCCCAGCGACTGGCCGGCGCTGCCGCGCAGCCGGACGGTCAGATGCCCGTCGGCCAGCGCCGACATGCCGAACTTCTCGGTGATGCGGGCAGACAGACGGGTGCCGACCGCGCGATGCGTGTTACGCACCGTGTATGTCAGCTGCATTTTTTCGCCGCGTTCGAACACGGCGCGCGCATCCTTCATCATCTGCGCGTCGAGGCTGTCGGGCACTTCGTTGCGCCAGGCGTCAAGCGAGAAGCGGCGCTGCTCGTCGGGCGCATCGACCTTGGCCAGGATCGGGTTGAGATCGAGATCGTCGAGATGCTCCGCCCCGCGATTGACCTGCTTGAGCAATTCGGTGCGCCCGATCACCTCGTCCAGGCTGCGGAAGCCCAGCCGCGCGAGGATTTCACGCACTTCCTCGGCGATGAAGGTCATGAGGTTGATGACCTTTTCCGGCGTGCCGGTGAATTTCTGGCGCAGCTTTTCATCCTGCACGCACACGCCCACGGGGCAAGTGTTCGAATGGCACTGGCGGACCATGATGCAGCCCATGGCGACGAGGCTGAGCGTGCCGATGCCGAACTCCTCCGCGCCCAGGATCGCGGCGATGACGATGTCGCGCCCGGTCTTGAGCCCGCCATCGGTGCGCAACTTCACCCGATGCCTCAGGCCGTTCAGCGTCAGCACCTGATTGGCCTCCGACAAGCCCATTTCCCAGGGCGTACCGGCATATTTGATGCTGGTCTGAGGCGAAGCGCCGGTGCCGCCGACATGGCCCGCGACCAGGATGACGTCGGCATGCGCCTTCGCCACGCCCGCCGCCACCGTGCCGATGCCCGCCTGGCTCACCAGCTTGACGCAGACCCGCGCGCGCGGGTTGATCATCTTGCAGTCGTAGATGAGCTGCGCCAGATCCTCGATCGAATAGATGTCATGATGCGGCGGCGGCGAAATCAGCGTCACGCCGGGCGTCGAATGGCGCAGCTTCGCGATGAATTCCGTCACCTTGAAACCAGGCAGCTGGCCGCCTTCGCCGGGCTTTGCACCCTGCGCCACCTTGATCTCAATCTCTTCGGCGCTGCCCAGATATTCGGCATGGACGCCGAAGCGGCCCGACGCGATCTGCTTGATGACGCTATTGGCATTGTCGCCATTGTCATAAGGGGTGAAGCGATTGGCGTCCTCGCCGCCCTCGCCCGACACCGCCTTGGCGCCGATACGATTCATCGCGATCGCCAGCGTCTCATGCGCTTCGGGTGACAAGGCGCCCAGGCTCATGCCCGGCGTCACGAAGCGCTTGCGGATTTCGGTGGTGGCTTCCACCTCGTCGATCGGCACGGCTTCGCGCGCGAAGTTGAACTCCATCAGGTCGCGCAGATAGACCGGCGGCAAATCGCGCACGCCGCGCGAAAATTGCAAATAGGTCGAATAGCTGTCGGTCCCTACCGCGGTTTGCAGCAGGTGCATCAGCTGCGCGGAATAGGCATGGCTTTCGCCGCCATTGCGCTGGCGATAGAAGCCGCCGACCGGCAGGCGCACGACCGCCGCGTCATAGGCCGCCTGATGCCGTAGCATAGCGCTGTAATGCAGCGACTGATAGCCTTCGCCCGAAATCTTGGCCGGCATGCCAGGGAACAGATCATTGACCAGCGCGCGCGACAGGCCGACCGCTTCGAAATTATAGCCGCCGCGATAGGAACTGATGACCGCAATGCCCATCTTGGACATGATTTTCAGCAGCCCTTCGTTGATCGCGGTGCGATAGCGTTCGACGCACTGGTCGAAGCTCAAATCGCCAAACAGGCCGCGTGCATGGCGATCGGCGATGCTCGCTTCGGCCAGATAGGCGTTCACCGTGGTCGCGCCCACTCCGATCAGCACCGCATAATAATGGGTGTCGATCGCTTCGGCGCAGCGCACGTTGATCGACGCATAGCTGCGCAGCCCCTTTCGCACCAGATGGGTGTGGACGGCGGCGGCCGCCAATATGCCCTGGATGGCGATACGGGTTTCGCTGACATGCTCGTCGGTCAGGAAAATTTCGGTCCGCCCTTCGCGCACCGCCTGCTCGGCCTCCTGCCGGATGCGGGCAATCGCGGCGCGCAGCTGTTCCTGTCCGCCTTCGGCCGGGAAGGTACAGTCGATTTCCGCGACCGCCGCGCCGAAATTGGCCTTCAGCCGCGCCCATTCCGCGCTGGTCACGACCGGCGATTCCAGCACCAGCACATGGCTGTTCTGCGCGCCCTCCTCCAATATATTGTGCAGGTTGGAAAAGCGCGTCTTGAGGCTCATCACATGCCGTTCGCGCAACGGGTCGATCGGCGGATTGGTGACCTGGCTGAAATTCTGGCGGAAGAAATGGCTGATTGTGCGGGGCTTGTCGGAAATGACCGCCAGCGGCGTATCATCGCCCATCGATCCGATCGCTTCCTTCGCATCCTCGACCATCGGGCTGAGGATCAGCTCCATATCCTCCAGCGTCAGGTTGGCCGCGACCTGCCGCCGGGTCAGCTCCGCCTTGTCCCAGGCCGGCAGCGCGCTGGGCGCGTCGCCCAGATCATCGACGGTCAGAAAGTCCTTGATCAGCTCGCCATAGGGCCGCTCGCCGGCAATCTGGTCCTTGATCGCGCGATCGTCATAGATTTCGCCTTCCTGCAAATCGACCGCGATCATCTGGCCCGGACCCATGCGGCCCTTGCGCACGATGGTGGTTTCGGGAACCACGACCATGCCGGTTTCCGATCCCACGATCAGCAGATTGTCGCCGGTCAGCGTGTAGCGCAGCGGCCGCAGCGCGTTGCGATCGACGCCGGCCACGACCCAGCGCCCGTCGGTCATCGCGAGCGCGGCCGGGCCATCCCACGGCTCCATGACGGAGGCGAGATATTCATACATGTCCGCATGCGCCTTGGGCAGTTCGGCATTATCGCCCTGCCAGGCTTCGGGAACCAGCATCAGCTTGGCCGTGGGCGCGTCGCGGCCTGAGCGGCAGATCGCCTCGAACACGGCGTCGAGCGCGGCGGTGTCGGATGCGCCCGCCGGGATGACCGGCTTGATATCCTCCGACTGCTCGCCAAAGGCGAGGCTCGCCATCTTGATCTCGTGGCTCTTCATCCAGTTCTTGTTGCCGCGGATCGTATTGATCTCGCCATTATGGGCGAGCGTGCGGAATGGCTGGGCTAGCCACCATTGCGGGAAGGTGTTGGTCGAATAGCGCTGGTGGAAGATCGCGACGCGGCTTTCGAACCGCTCATCCTGCAAGTCGGGGTAAAAGACCGACAGCGATTCCGCCAGGAACAGCCCCTTGTAGATGATCGACCGGCAGGACAGGGAGCAGATGTAGAAATCCTGGATCTGCGCCGCGATTACCTTGCGCTCGATCCGGCGGCGGATGAGGTAGAGGTCCTTTTCGAACTCGGCGACATCGCGTTCCTCGGGCATTGGCCCGGCGATCATGATCTGCTCGATTTCCGGGCGCGTGCGCTGCGCCTTTTCACCGATGACCGACACGTCGACCGGCACCTGGCGCCAGCCATAGATGGTGTAGCCCGCCTCGATGATCTCGCTTTCGACGATGGTGCGGCAGGTTTCCTGGGCGCTGAGGTCCGTGCGCGGCAGGAAGATCATGCCGACCGCCAGGCGATTGGGCAGCGGCTTGTGCCCGCCGTCGGCGATCGCATCGTCAAAGAAGCGCACCGGCAGGTCGACATGGATGCCCGCGCCGTCGCCGGTCTTGCCGTCCGCATCCACCGCGCCGCGATGCCAAACGGCTTTCAGCGCATCGATCGCGCTCGACACCACGCGCCGCGACGGCTTGCCATCAGTCGCCGCAACCAGGCCCACGCCACAGGCGTCGGATTCGAGGTCGGGGTGATACATGCCGACTTCGGCGATGCGGAGACGTTCACGTTCATTCATCACAATTTCGCCTTTCCGCCCTGCTCCGGCAGCATTTCCTCAATTGCTCTTTGAAAGCCCTTGCGGCCGGCCTCTTCGCCGGCGACCCGTCCAAACTGTTCCCCCGCTGCGCCAATCTTTCGCTGCAAGTCGGGCAAAACTTTCAGGCTTTTCAGTCCAGCCGGCGACCGATAAAAATCGGCCATCGCCTCTAACTCGTCCATCGAGAAAACCGCGGCATATTCCCGCGCGGCGCTTGCCTTCATGCTGGGATATTGCAGCTTCACCGATTTGGCGAATTCCTCGCTCAAGATGGCAGTCAGCCGCGCCTGCCCTCCTTTTCCTTGAGAAATCAGCCTGTCCACCATCGCTTTACTGGCAGGATCCGCTTGCAGCATACCGATGACGCTTTGAGCAAACAGAGGATTCAAGGTCTGAAACATGAAATCCAACTGCTGTTCGTAGCCGGTAAGGTCGAGCAGCTTCAAAGCCGCCGAAACCTTCGGGTCCTCAGCGGATGCCGTCGTCGCTGTTTGAGCAGTCACCAATGGCACGCTGCCGAGAGCAGCGGCCCACAGCACAACTAAGGACATTATGGGGCGGGCGCGCTTATGCCTCACGCCGCGACCCTCTCGCCCGCCGCTGCCTTGGCCTTTGCCTTCAGATAGCGGTGCATATGCTCGGTCACGTCGCGTCCGTCGCGGATCGCCCACACGACCAGCGACGCGCCGCGCACGATGTCGCCGGCGGCGAATACGCCGTCGATGCTGGTCATCATCGTCTTGTGGTCGACGCGCAGCGTGCCCCAGCGCGTGACCGACAGGTCGTCCGCGCCGAACAGCCTGGGCAGGTCTTCGGGGTCATAGCCCAGCGCCTTGATGACCAGGTCCGCCTCCAGCGTATGTTCGCTGCCCGGATCAGGTTCGGGCGCACGGCGGCCCGACGCATCGGGCTGGCCCAGGCGCATCTTCGTCACCTTGACGCCGGTGACATGGTCCGTGCCCTCAAAGGCGATTGGCGCGGTCAGCCATACGAACTCGACGCCTTCCTCCTCGGCATTGGCCACTTCGCGCTGGGACCCCGGCATATTGTCGCGGTCGCGGCGATAGAGGCACTTCACCGACTTCGCCCCCTGGCGGATGGCGGTGCGCACGCAGTCCATTGCCGTATCACCGCCGCCGATCACGACGACGTTCTTGCCCGTCGCCAGCAGGGAACCGTCATCATGTTCGGGCACGGCGTCGCCAAAGCCGGCGCGGTTAGAAGCGGTGAGGAAATCGAGCGCCTTCACCACGCCGCCCGCACCCACGCCCGGCGCCTTGATATCGCGCGGCTTGTAGACGCCCGTCGCGATCAGGATCGCGTCATGCTTTTCGCGCAATTGCTCCATGGTCGCGTCGCGGCCGACCTCGAAGCCGTCATGGAAGACAATGCCGCCATCCTTCAGGCGCTGGACGCGGCGCATGACCACGTCCTTTTCCAGTTTGAAGCCGGGAATGCCATAGGTCAGCAGCCCGCCGGCGCGGTCATGCCGGTCATAGACATGCACCTCATAGCCCGCGACGCGCAGATATTCGGCGGTTGTAAGGCCCGCCGGACCCGCGCCGATGACGCCGACCGACTGTCCCGTGGCCTTGCCGGGGACGAGCGGCTCGACCCAGCCCTCCTTCCAGGCGGTGTCGGTGATAAATTTTTCCACGCTGCCGATGGTGACGGCTCCGTGCCCGGAAAATTCGATGACGCAATTGCCTTCGCACAGCCGGTCCTGCGGGCAGATGCGTCCGCAGATTTCGGGCATAGTGCTGGTGAGGTTGGACAGCTCATAGGCTTCGCGCAGCCGTCCTTCGGCCGTCAGGCGCAGCCAGTCGGGGATATGATTGTGCAGCGGGCAATGGGTGGAGCAATAGGGAACGCCGCATTGCGAGCAGCGCGACGCCTGCTCCTCCGCCTTGTCGACAATGAAGCTGCGGCTGATTTCCAGAAAATCCTCGGCGCGCGCGTCGGGGGCGCGCTTGTCGGGATAGGCCTGGCCCAGTCCTACGAATTTCAGCATGGGATTGTCGGCCATTGCATGTCCTCAACATCTGTGTCGGCCATGCGCATAGCAGAAAAACCCACGCAGTCACGCGGATTCTGACATTTAGGTCAGGTTAGATGACCTATTTATTTGTTTGAAAAAGCGAAGATTGCGGATCGTTGGAATTTTCTTTCCTGATATAGGTCCGTCTCGGCCCTACCTCAGCGCCAGCCAGACCAGGGCCGATGCGCCTGCGATGATTCGATACCAGGCGAAAGGCGCGAACCCATGTTTCGACACCAATCCGACGAACGCCTTGATGACGACGATGGCGACCAGGAAGGACACAACGAAACCCAAAGCTATGCTGTCCCAGCCGACCGCCGCGCTGGTGATCTGGTCCCCTTTCTTGAGAAGCTCCAGCGCGGTCGCACCCAGCATGGTCGGGATCGCCAGGAAAAAGCTGAACTCGGCTGCGGTGCGCCGCTCCACTCCCAGCGTCAGCGCACCCATGATCGTCGCGCCGGAGCGGCTGACGCCGGGCACCATCGCCAGACACTGGATGAAGCCGATGCCGATGACGCGGGCCAAGGGAATATCGGCAATACCGTGGAACAGGTCCTGCTTCACCGTCCGCTCGATCAGCAGGATGGCAACGCCGCCCGCAATCAAGGCCCAGGCGACCACCTGCGGCGCGCCCAGCAAAATCTCGATATAGTCGTGGAGCGCCAGGCCGATGACCGCCGCCGGGATGAAGGCGACGACCAGATTGCGCAGGAAGCGCCAGCTCGCCGGCTCGCGCCGCAGCAATCCCATCGCCACCGCCCAGAAGGTGCGCCAGTAAAGCACCACCACCGCCAGGATCGCGCCCAGCTGGATGACGACATTGAACATCGCCCAGGTCGCCGCGTCATAGCCCAGCAACTCGCTCGCCAGAATGAGGTGCCCGGTCGAGGACACCGGCAGAAATTCGGTCAGCCCCTCGACGATGCCCAGCAGGATGACGGTGAGATAATGAAGGTCCATGGCGACGCCCTATTGCGCTTGCATAAAAAATCCTCCCCGGTTGCGGGGAGGAGCAGGACGGGCGGGACAGGCCGTGCCCGATCCCGCCCCGATGATGGCAGCGTGGCTCAGGCGCGCACGCGCCCGGCGAAGCGCCCATGGCGGCGGTATCGCACCAGCCATTTGTCGGCGACGGCGGCCATGGGCGTCGCCGATACGCCCAGCGCATCGAGGCCCGGCGCGCCCGCGGCGGCGACATTGTCGCGGCCCAGCATCGCCAGCTGGTCGCGCGTGATCGGTCCGCCCGGCAGCATCGCGAGCAGCGAGGCGAAGCCGCCTGGCACGTCGACGATCGGCTTGTCCCGGCCGATCTGCTTGGCGATCCAGCCGTTGATCTCCTTCATCGACAGGATTTGCGGCCCGGCAACTTCATAGACCGTGCCGCCATGCAGGTCGGGACGCTCGGCGGCATGGACGATCGCGTCCGCCACATCGCCGACATAGACGGGCTGAAATTTGGTCGCGCCGCTGATCACCGGAATGACGGGCATGGACGCGATGAGGTCCGCGAAGCGGTTGAGGAACTGGTCCTGCGGGCCAAAGATGATCGAGGGGCGGATGATCGTCGCGCCGGGGAAAGCCTTTTTCACAGCAGCCTCGCCCGCCGCTTTCGACCGACCATAGGCGGACGGGCTTTCCGCGTCCGCGCCGATTGCCGACACATGCACCAGCGCGCGCACATTGGCGGCGGCGGCGGCCTGCGCGACATTGGCGGCGCCCTGATGATGGAAAGCGTCGAAATCGCCCGCCAAGATGCCGACCAGATTGATGACCACATCGCTGCCCGCGATCGCGCGCTCCACCGTGGCGGGCTTGCGAATGTCCGCGGCGACGAACTGGCTTTGGCCCAGCGCGCCCAGCGACTTCACCTTGACCGCGCTGGCAAGGTCGCGCTGCGCGATCCGCACCCGCGCGCCCCGCGCCATCAGCGCCTGCGCGACCTGCCGGCCCAGAAAGCCGCCGCCGCCGAAGATCGTAACCAGACTGTCCTTCATCACGCGCGTCCCATATCTTCCAAGCTGAAGGGAATGACTCTGCCCATCCCCTTGCAACAGCCGCCGCGCGCTGACAACCGCCCCGCGCGCGCGACACTCCTTTTTTACCTGTGCGGGGACCGGCAAGCCCTGGTCAGCCGACCCAGCCTTGCAGGTCGGCGATCATCCACAGCCCCAGCAGCAGGAACAGCAGCGCGGCCGCCAGTTGCAGCGCGCGCATCGGCACCTTGCGGGCCAGCGCCTCGCCAAAGAGCACGGCGGGCACATTGGCGATCATCATGCCCAGCGTCGTGCCGGCCGTCACAGCGAGCAGATTGTCGAACTGCGCGCCCAGCGCCACGGTCGCCACCTGCGTCTTGTCGCCCATTTCCACCAGGAAGAAAGCGACCAGCGTGGTGAGGAACACGCCCGCCTTCGACGGGGCCTTGAGCGGGGCATCCTCGTCAATCTTGTCGGGGATCAGCGTCCAGGCGGCCATCGCGATGAAGGATGCGGCGACGGCATAGCGGAACCAGGGCTGGGTCAGCACGCCCGCGATCGAATGGCCGACCAGCGCGGCCAGAAAATGGTTGGCGATGGTCGCGACCAATATGCCCAGGATGATCGGCACCGGCTTGCGAAAGCGGGTGGCGAGCAGCATGGCGAGCAACTGGGTCTTGTCACCCATTTCGGCAAGCGCGACGAGCGCGGCGGATGTCAGCAAAGCATCCATCAGGCAATCTCCGGGCCGGGCTTTTGCAACAGACACAATGCCACCGTCGCACTCCGCCCGGCCGGACAGGAATGCGCCGATGCCATTGGTCTCGCCCGATGCGGCTTGACGCCGCGTCCCATACGCCACGACCTCTCGGCCGACTATGTTGACGCATGGCCCGTCCCGATGCGGAACGGCTGGCTACTCCCCAGATGACGCGCTAGCCTCTAGTGCGCGGCGAAGGGAATGGCAAGCCATGGCGCAGGGTAACAAGACGGTCGCAACGGGCGAGGCGGTGGAGGATATGCTCTCACGCATCGAACCACCCGAGCGCCAGGCCGACGCACGGGTGCTGGCGGCGCTGATGGCCCGGCTGTCGGGCGAGCCGGCGACGATGTGGGGACTCGCCATCGTCGGCTTTGGCCGCTACCATTATCGCTATGACAGCGGGCGGGAAGGTGACAGCCTGCGCATCGGATTTGCGTCGCGCAAGGCGGAACTGGTCCTCTATCTCGCAGGCCTGGACGATGCGGATCTGACCGCATTGGGCAAGCACCGGCGCGGCAAGGGCTGCCTCTATGTCAAACGCCTGCGCGACATCGACATGGCGGCGCTGGAAACGCTGATCGCGACAAGCCTCGCCCATATGGACGAGGCTTATCCACGCTGACGGCTCACCGGGTCGGCACGGGTTCCGGCCCGGAATAATCGTAAAAGCCCCGGCCGGTCTTGCGGCCGTACCAGCCCGCTTCGACATATTTGACCAGCAGCGGCGCGGGGCGATATTTGGGATCGCCGGTGGTATCGAGAAACACCTTGAGAATTTCCAGCGCCGTGTCGAGCCCGACGAAATCGAGCAAGGTCAGCGGCCCCATCGGATGGTTCAGCCCCAGCTTGCAGCCCTGGTCGATATCCGTGACGCTGCCCACGCCTTCGCCCAGCACGAACACCGCTTCGTTCAGCATCGGCAGCAGGATGCGGTTGACGACAAAGCCCGGCGCGTCGAACGCATGGACCACGGTCTTGCCGATGCGCGTGGCATAGGCTTCGACCGCCGCCACGACCTCGGGCGTGGTCGCCAGCCCGCGGATGATTTCGACGAGCACCATCACCGGAACGGGATTGAAGAAATGCAGGCCGATGAACCGCCCGGCGTCGGGCGCGGCCTGCGCCAGCCGGGTGATGGGAATGGACGATGTGTTGGTCGCCAAAATCGCGTCCTTGTCCAGCAGCTTACCGACATTGCCGAAGATCGCGCGCTTCACCTCCTCGCGCTCGGTCGCGGCCTCGATCACGAACTGGGCGTCGGCCAGCGGCGCCAGCTCGCCCACCGGCGTGATGCGCGCCAGCACCGCGTCGGCTTCGGCCTGGGTCATTTTTTCCTTGTCGACCGCGCGAGCCAGCAGCTTGGCGATATTCGCCTTCCCCTTCTCGGCGCGCGGCAGGTCGATGTCGGACAGGATAACGTCATAGCCGGCCTGCGCCGACACCTGCGCGATGCCGATGCCCATCTGTCCCGCGCCAATGACGCCCACGGTGCGAATATCCGTCATGCAAAATCCTCCCTGTCCATCCTGCCCATGCCCCTTAATCGCAGGGCGCAGGCAAGACCAGAGGCGAAGGCCCTATCATTATGGCCAGCCGGTCGGATGAGGCGGGTAATCCAACGCCATGGCGCGCGCAGCGATTTTCCCGCTTTGCCTCTCGCCCGCGCCATGGTTAAAAGCCCGCCATGTCCTTGTCCGACCCGATGCCAGCGCCAGCGACCGGACGCTTCCTGTCCGCCGTGCATCATTTTCCGCTGCGCATCTATTTTGAGGACACCGATCTTTCGGGCCTGGTCTATCACGCCAATTATCTGCGCTATATGGAGCGGGCCCGGTCCGACATGCTGCGCATCGCGGGCATCGACCAGCGGAGCGAGCATGAAGGGGGCAGCGGCGTCTATGCCGTCACCGACCTTGCGATCCGCTATCGCCGGCCCGCGCGGCTGGACGATGAGCTGATGGTGGTCAGCCGCGTCGCCGCCGTGCGATCGGCCAGCTGCACCATTGACCAATCCGTCATGCGCGGCGACGAAGAGCTGACCAACGCCACCATCACCGTCGCCTGGCTGACGCCGCAGGGCCGCCCGCAACGCCAGCCAAAGGCCTGGACCGACATTTATACCCGCCTTTGCCAAGGGGAAGACATCCACCCATGACGCTCAACCTGCCCGCCGGCGCGATGACCGACGCCGCGACCATTTCCCCGCTCGCCCTGTTCCTTCAGGCCGATATCGTCGTCAAAGGCGTGATGATTGGCCTGTTGCTGGCCAGCATCTGGACCTGGGCGATGATCATCGGCTTCAGCGTCACGCTGCGCAAAGCCAGCCGGGAAAGCCGCAAGTTCGAAGCGGATTTCTGGAAGGCCGAGGATATCGACCGTTTCTACGAAGCCCGTGGCAAGGGCAGCTTCCCGGCGGCCAAGGTCATGGCGGCCGGCGTCACCGAATGGCGCCGGTCGACCGCGCAGAAGGTGATCGACCGCGAAGGGACGCGGGACCGCCTGTCGACCGTCATGTCCAGCACCATCGCCAGCGAGGTCGATCGCCTGTCCGACCGGCTCAACATATTGGCGACGATCGGATCGGTCGCGCCCTTTGTCGGCCTGTTCGGCACGGTCTGGGGCATTATGCGCGCCTTCACCTCGATCGCGGCGGAACAGAATAGCTCGCTGGCCGTCGTTGCGCCGGGCATCGCCGAAGCGCTGTTCGCGACCGCCATCGGCCTGTTCGCCGCCATTCCCGCCGTCATCGCCTACAACCGGTTCAGCCATGGCATCAACCGGCTGGAAGCGGCGATGACCCGCTTTGCCGACGGCTTTTATTCGACGCTCAGCCGCGAACTGGAGGCGCAGCGATGAACTTGGGCATCGCTGCAAGAGCGGGAGCGCGCTGATGGCGATGGCGGGGCCTCCCTCCGGGCGGCGCGGGCGCGGCCGCGCGCCCATGGCCGACATCAACGTGACGCCGCTGGTCGACGTCATGCTGGTGCTGCTCATCATCTTCATGGTGACGGCGCCGCTGCTGGTGACGGGTGTTCCTGTCAACCTGCCCGAAACCCGCGCCAAGGGGCTGGATCAGGACGCCAAGCCGACGGTCGTGTCGATCGACCGCGACGGCGGCCTTTTCATCGACGACGCGCAAATCAGCGATGCCGAATTGCCCGACCGCCTCGCCGAAATCATGGCCGCAAATGCCGGCAAGGCGGAAGCGCCGCAGATTTTCCTGCGCGCCGACACCGCGCTCGACTATGGCCGGGTGATGCGGGTCATGGGCGAGCTGAACCGTGCGGGCCTCAACAAGGTCGCGCTGGTCAGCACCGGCTCGGACAGCGACGGTTCAGAATAGGGGCCATAGGTCGGTCATATGGAGCGCGCGGAAAAGATCGGCCTTGGCGTCGCGACGGCGGGACATGTCCTCCTGTTCGGCTTGCTGTCGGCCGGATTCCTTTCGACCCCCAATCCCCTCAAGCTCAACAGCCCGCCCATGGACGTGAGCCTGGTGGACGAGGTGGCGCTCAAGTCCATGGCGCCGCAAATATCGACGCAGCCGCCTCCGCCCAGCGTCGCCCCGGACCAGGGTTTGACCGAAGAGGCCGCGCCTGCGCCTGAACCCGCGCCGGCGCCGGAACCGACTCCCGCACCGCCAGAGCCAACCCCCGCCCCGCCGCGCCCCGCGCCCAAAGAAGCCCCGGCCAAGCCGAAGGAAAAGCCCGCGCCGCCCAAGAAGGCGACCGCCAAGACGCCGGCCAAGCCCAAGCCGGCAGCTGAAAAACCGGCGGCCAAGGCGAAGCCCAAGCCTGAAAAGCCGACGTCAAAGCCTGGCGCCGCCGCGCCCGCTAAATCATCGAGCAAAGCCAAGAAGACCAGCGACGCGCCGGCCAAGGCATCGGGCGCGGGCAAGGCGGACAAGCCGCGCGGGTCGCTGCTGGGCAAGGATTTCCTCAAGGGCATCGACACCAGCGCCGATGCTCCGCGCAAGGCTGCGCCGCCCCCTGCGGCCGCCATGGGGCCGGCGCAGAAATCCGCGCTCGACGCAGAAATCCGTCGGCAGTTGAAACCGCACTGGCGTCCGCCTTCGGGCGCGGACGCCGACCAGCTCGTGACCTTGCTGGAGGTACGGCTAGACAAGAGCGGCGCGCTTGTCGGCACGCCGCAGGTGATCGACCAGCTTGGCGTTACGGCCAGCAACCGGCCGCAGGCCAAGCTGCACGCCGAGCGCGCGATCCAGGCGGTGAAACTCGCCGCCCCCTTCAGGAATTTGCCCCCTGAATTTTACGACCAATGGAAATGGCTCCGGCCACTCCGCTTTGACGCGAGGCTGAACCGATGAAGACCCCCTTCCTGCGCGCTTTGTCGCTTGCGACGGCCGCACTTGCCGCCATCCTGGCCTCGCCCGCCATGGCGCAGCTGTCGGTCGACGTGACCGGCGACATTGACAGCAATCTCAAGATCGCGGTGCCGCCCATGCCCGCGCAGCAGCAGGCCGACACGCCCGCCGGATCGGCCAGCGACCTTGGCCGCAAGATCGCCGAAGTCATCGCGTCCGACCTCAAAGGCTCGGGCCTTTTCGATCCGTCCGGGCCAGGCGGCCTTCCCGCCATCCCCTTCCCCGAAGTCACCTTCCCCCAATATCAGAAATGGGGCGCCTATCAGGCGCTGGTGCAGGGTTTCGTGCGCACGAGCGGCGGCGAATCCGACATTACCGTGGGCTGCTATCTCTACGACGTCGCGCTGCAACAGGAACTGACGCGACAAGGCTATGTCGTCGCCCCGCGCGACTGGCGGCGCGCCGCGCATAAATGTGCCGACGCCATCTATGCGCGTCTGTCGGGCGAAAGCCCCTTTTTCGACAGCCGCATCGCCTATATCGCCGAAAGCGGCCCCAAGGGGAACCGCACCAAGCGGCTCGCCATCATGGATTCGGATGGGGCGAACCATCGCTTCATCACCAATGGCCAGTCGATCGCGCTCACCCCGCGCTTTTCGCCGGACTATAAATCGATCGTCTATGTCAGCTATCTGGGCAGCCGGGTTCGCCTCTATGTCTATGATATCGGCACGGGGCAGCAGCGGCTGGTGACGGAAAGCAACAACCCGACCTTTGCGCCGCGCTGGTCGCCCGATGGCCGCAACATTCTCTTTTCGATGGCAGTCGCGGGCAATACCGATATTTATCGCATCTCCGCCAATGGCGGATCGCCGGTGCGCCTCACCAATTCGCCCGGCATCGACGTGGGCGGCAGCTATTCGCCCGATGGCAGCCGCATCGTCTTCGAAAGCGACCGGTCCGGCGGCCAGCAACTCTATGTCATGAATGCCGACGGGTCGAACCAGCGCCGGATCAGCCATGGCGGGGGCCGTTACGCGACGCCCGAATGGAGCCCGCGCGGCGATCTTATCGCCTTCACCAAACTGTCGGGCGACTTCAAGATCGCCGTGATGTCGCCCAATGGCGACAATGAACGGATATTGACCAATGGCTGGCAGGACGAACAGCCCACCTGGTCGCCCAATGGCCGGGTGCTGCAATTTTTCCGCACCACGCCTGGACGCCAGGGCACCAGCCAGGTGTGGCAGGTCGACCTGACCGGCGTCAACGAACGCCGCATCCCGACGCCGCTCAGCGGGTCCGACCCGGCCTGGGGACCGCTGCTTCCCTGACCGGGGTCGGGGAACCCAATCGTCTTGACAGCGTAACGATGTTTACAGACCCTGTCGCCGCCCCCTCCCCCTTCAAGCCGGGCGGCAGACAGCGCAACAAGGAGACCTTGTGATGAAATTGTCCCGCACAGTGCTGGCCGCGAGCGCCATCATCGCTCTTGCCGCCTGTTCCAAGAAGCCGCCGGCCGAACTGCCGCCCGCGCCGGGCGGCACGGATGCCGGCAGCACCATGCCCACCGGCCCCGCCACGCCCGCCGGCCCGCGCAAGGGCAGCCAGGAAGATTTCGTCGCGTCGGTCGCGTCCGACCGCATCTTCTTTGGCCTCGACCAATATGATGTCGATGCCGAGGACCAGGCGACGCTGCAAAGCCAGGCCGCCTGGTTGCAGCAGAACCCGTCGGTGCGCGTCACGATCGAGGGTCATGCCGACGAACGCGGCACGCGCGACTATAATATCGCGCTGGGTGAGCGCCGCGCCAATGCCGCCAAAAACTATCTCGCCTCGCTCGGCATCGATCCCGGCCGGATCACCACCGTCAGCTATGGCAAGGAACGCCCGGCCGCTCTGGGCTCCGACGAAGCGGCCTGGGCGCAAAATCGCCGCGCCGTGACCGTCACCATCCAATATTGATCGGAACCACCGGTTTGGTCTGACCAAAGGCCCGCTCGTCCGAAGGGACGGGCGGGCCTTTTTCTCTGCGCGAACAAATCTGCTGACAAGCCTGTCAATTTGCCCGATACGCTTTCCGATATATGGGACGCGCCCGCCATTTGGGACGCGCAAGAGGCAGGCATGGCGACACAGCATCAGGACGACAAGCAGGAACAGGGGGTCAAGGGCACGCAGACATTGATGCGCGCGCTCGACATCATGGATGAAGTGATCGACGGGCCGATCCGCGCCGCCGATCTTGCCCGCAAACTGGGCATGAGCAAGACTACCGCCCATCGGCTGGTGCAGGCGCTGCGGTCGCGCAATTATCTGTCGGTCACGCGCGACGGCTTCGCGCTCGGGCCGAAATTATTGCAGCTGGGCGTGCTGGCGACCGAACAGATCGACTATGTCCGCGTCGCCCGCCCCTTCATGGAATTATTGTCGGAACGCACGGGCTTTTGCGTCTTCGTCGGCAAGCGGGAGGGCGAATTTTCCCGCCATCTCGACCGCGTCACCGGCACGCAGCGGTTGCGCGTCGCCACCGCGCCGGGCGACCGTCGCCCGATCGCCGAAACCGGCATCGGCAAGGCCTTGCTGCTGGATGAGGATGAGGAGACATGGCAGCGCCTCTATGTCGAAGCCAAAGGCGGGACCGCCACGAAGGCGCAGATCGACCGGTTCCTCAAAGACATGCGCGCGCACAAGGCCCGTGGCATGGTGTTGCACGATAGCGAACTGGGCGACGGCGTGCGCTCGGTCGCGGTGCCGATCCGCGATGCCAAGGGCCAGATCGGCATCGCCATCTCGATCGCCAGTGCGGCCCATTATCTGACCGACGACGTGCGCACGGAGCTGGCCGAGCAGGTGCGACGCGCCGCCGAACAGATCAGCGACGCGGTCGGATACGCCAAGCCGCGCTGACGCCTTGCCTGCACCGGACAAGAAAATGGGCGCGGCCACAAAAATGCGGCCGCGCCCGTCAAGTCTGGGGGGAAAGGTGGCTTACATCCGGTAGGTCACGCCAAAGGTGAAGGTCCGGCCGATCCGCGTTTCGAACAACGTGTCCTGACGCTGGCTGTCGATATAGAGGCGGTTCTGCTCGTCGGTCAGGTTCTGCGCCTCGACGATGATCTTCAGCCGGTCGGTCACATTATAGCTGGCCGACGCGTCCATGTAGAAGGTCTTGGCATTGCCCTGAAGGTCGCTGCCCGGCGACGCCGGGATGCCGCGGATGAACTTGTCGCGGAAATTGCCCGTGGTGCGGATGGAGAACTTGTCGTCCTCATAATAAAGCGTGCCCGACGCGGTATTCTTGGACAGACCGACCAGGTCCGCCGTCGTCGTCACTGTGGGCGTGCCGTTCACACTGGCGAGGATATAATCGATCTTCGACGTGACATGGGTATAGTTGGCCAGCACGCCGAAATTGCCCAGGAAACCGTCCAGGAAGGTGAAGGGTATCTGCGCGTTGAGCTCAATTCCCTTGAGCGGTCCGCCCGGCGTGTTGAAAGGCTGCGACACGGTGAACAACTCGGTCGGCGCCGTGTTGGTGCCATCCAGCAATTCGATTGGCAGCCCCAGTTCATTGAACGGAATCTGGCTGTTCACATTCTGAATGAAGCTCTTGATATCCTTGTAGAAGAAGGCTGCGGAGAGCAACGATCCCGGACGGAAATACCATTCCACCGCCACGTCGAACGTATTGGCGCGGATGGGATCGAGGAAGGGATTGTTGACATTGCCGACGCGCGTCACCCCATTGACGCCGCTCGTAGGCGTGAGCAGCCCCAGTTCCGGCCGCGCCATCACCTTCGCGCCCGACAGGCGGACAAGGACATTGCGCACCGGCTCGATCACGATATTCGCCGACGGCAGCCAGTCGTCATAGCTATTATTGGCCGCGGCGAACTGCCCGCCAAGGCCCGTGGGCGACGTGGCGCTGGACACAGTGATATAGCCTGACGATCGCATGTCGGTCTTGACGTAGCGCACGCCGATGTCGCCGCGCACGCCGAAGCCGATCGCGTCCTCCAGGTCGAAATTGGCCATGGCATAGGCGCTCATCACTTCTTCGCGCACCCGGCTGTTGCCGCCGCCGCATTCGACGCCGCAATAGCGCACCGAATCAAAACCAAAGGTGTCGGCCCATTTTTCCGGATCGATTGCCGCCCAGCTGGATGGCGCCCCGTTACCCCACAGCTTGTCGACGCCGGTGATGGACCGCGTGAGATCCGCCAGGCTGGTGCCGGCCGGCAACGGCCGCATCACCAGGTCCGCCGAATAGGGCCGCAGGAAGGTCGATCGGAAATCGCTGCGGCGATATTGCCCGCCAACCCGCAGGGCCAGCGCGTCGTTGACCGTCCATTTCAGGTTCATCTCGCCGGTCATGTTGTCGGTGGTATTCTTCGAGGGCTTGCCCTGATAGCTGAAGCCACCCAATACCGTGCCATCGGGCCGACCCGGCGCGTAGTTGAAGCTGGCGGGATCGTTGACGTCGATGCCAAAGCCCAGGACCGGCGTCGTGCCGCCATCGCGGAAATCGATGGTGAAGCCGTCGGTGTCGATCGCGTCCATATAGGTTTGGAGGCGCTTCTTACCGTCCCATATCGACCGGTTGAAGCCGACGATGCCGCTCACTTCCAGATTATCGTTGAGGCGACGGCGGAAATTGAGGTTCGCCTGCTTGAAGGTCGACACGAAATTGTCGACCAGCCCCTCCGACCGCACATCGACGCCGTCGAACGCGCCATAGACCAGCGAGCCATTTTCATCGAATTCGGCGTCCCGCACCGACGTCATCGGCTGGCCATTGTTGGACGCCGACCGGGCGAAGGAGACAGCGGCGATATAATTGTCGCGCCGCGTCACTTCGAACCGCGAATAGAGCAGGTCGAGCGAGATGTCGGTGTCGTCATCGGGATTGAATTGCAGCGTCAGCGATCCGCCGATCCGTTCCTGATCCTGTTCGCTGTTCAGGTAGCGCGGCAGACGCGGCAGGAAAGCGCCGCTGCCCGGCGTATTGGGCAGGTCGTTGCGGCGCAGATCAAGGATCGCCTGATAGGCGGCGGCGTCGCTGGTGCGCGGATTCCCGGTCGAACAGTTGAGCGCATCGGTCCCTTTGACCGGATTGTCACCCGGGTTCTGCGGCGTGAAGCCGACCGGCGAGCAAAAACCGCCATTGGTGTTGGCCGACAGGATATCCACCGCCGAATAGCCGACCTCGCGGATATTGCGCTTCTGGTAGGCGATCGAACCCAATATGCCAAAGCCGCTGTCGCCGAACTTCTTGGAAATCAGCATCGACGCGCGGGGATCGACCTTCTTCGACAGCTCATTATAGACGCCGCGCGCGGTCATGGAGAGGACGAAATCCTCCTTCTGATCCATGGGCTTTGGCGCGGACAGGTCCACCGTCGCACCCAACGATCCCTCCTCCACGTCGGCGGACGGCGTCTTGCGCACGGTCAGAGCGGAAAAAATTTCCGTCGGAAAGACGTTGAAGTCGAAACTGCGGCCATTATTGCCGGCGCCGTAGATATCGGACGATCCGGTCTGCGACGTGCCTTCCATCCCGTTGATCCGCACGCGGGTGAAGCCAGCACCCAGACCGCGGACCGAAATATTGCGCCCTTCGCCGCCGTCGCCACGCGCCAGGGCCACGCCCGGCACGCGCTGCATCGATTCAGCTAGGTTGGAGTCGGGAAATTTGCCGATATCTTCAGCCACGATCGAATCGATCGCCGCTGCTTCCTGCCGTTTCAGGCCCAGCGCGCTGTCCAGCGACGCGCGGAAGCCGGTGACGACGATATCGGCTGCGGTTTGCTGGTCTGGCTGTTCCTGCGCAGCGGCGGACGCGCCGATCATCATGGTCGAAGCAATCGCCAGCGCCGACACCCGGCGCGCGAAAATGGCACGTGTCACCTGAACAGACATAAACCCTCCCCTTCAAATCCGGCCTTTCCCGGATGCCCACTATGTGGAACAGTCGTGCAACTTATACGGATTCGCGCATGACTTCTACAAAAATCAACATGTGGCTTCTTATCCCATATGATGAGCAACGATCGACGAAAGCCCTTGCCGATCATTTTAGTCCCGCTATATGGTCATCAAATCTATTTAATGGGACGGAGAATCCCTTTTGAGGATATTGGCCCCTCGCCATCCTGCGGGATGCCGGCCACCGACATCGCCGCCCCTGCACGGGCGGACGGCTAGGGGAAATATGCCGGCATCGGCATATTTCCCCATTTTCCACCTCCTCCTGGAGCGCCGGGCGTCATGAGTATCCCGTTCCTGCTGCTTGCCATGGCCGCCGCGGCGCCTGCGCCGCTTCATTTCGACCTCAGCGATGGATCGCCGCTGCGTCGTCAGCCCTATCAGCCTGGCGGACATGGCATGGAGCCGGGCGCGACAGACCGCGACTATCTGTTTTCCGTTGCCCTGCCAGAGGGCAATTATCGCGTGACGGTACGGCTGGGCAGTCGCACATCGGCCGGCAATACCAGCGTGAAAGCGGAAGCGCGGCGGCTGATGTTGCGGAACGTCGCAACCCGCAAGGGCCGGCTTCTGGAGCGCAGCTTCCTGGTCAATATCCGCACCCCCGCGCTGCCGCCGCCCCCGGAAAACGCGCCCGGCGGCGCGCAGGTGGCCTTGACGCCGGGAGATCGCGCCGAATTTACCTGGGACGACAAGCTGACGCTGGAATTTCTGGGCCAGCCGCGCGTCGCCTCGGTCGACATCGCGCCAGTGGATGCGCCCACGCTGTATCTGGCCGGCGATTCCACCGTCACCGACCAGTTTGCCGAGCCGGCTGCCAGTTGGGGCCAGATGCTGCCCGCGATGCTGGACGATCAGGTCTCTGTCGCCAATCATGCCAAGTCCGGCGCAACGATGAAAAGCTTTTCCAGCGACCTGCGGCTGGCGAAATTGCTGTCGGGCATGAAGGCCGGCGACTGGCTGTTCATCCAGTTCGGTCATAACGACCAGAAGCAGCAATGGCCGCAAACCTATGTCGATCCGCAAATCGCCTATCCCGCCTGGCTGCGCGTCTACATCGCCGAAGCGCGGCGGCGCGGCGCGCATCCGGTGCTGGTCACATCGCCCGAGCGGCGCAATTTCGACGCCGGCGGCCGGATAGAGGACACGCTGGGGGCCTATGCCGATGCGATGCGCCGCGTCGCGCGGGAAGACGGCGTGCCGTTGATCGACCTGAATGCCGACAGCCGCGACATCTATGAAGCGCTTGGTCCCGACGTCGCTCCTACTGCCTTCAACGATGGCGGCCGCGACAAGACGCATCACAATAACTATGGCGCCTTCTTGATGGCGAACGCCGTCGCGCAGCGGATCAGGGACATGATCCCCGCGCTCGCGCCGCACGTGATTGCCCCCGCCTTCGACCCGCGCCATCCACCAAGCGCAGAGCAGGTCGCGATCGTTCCCAGCCTGATCCATAGCGATCAGCGCCCGGCCGGTAGTTGAGGGCGATGCCGATGAGCCGCCGCGACATGGCGCTGGGCTTGATCGCCGGCGGTGTCGCCAGCCTGCCCTTCCCCTCCCATGCCGCGCGCCGGTTCGATGCGCGCGATCATGGCGCGCGCGGCGACGGCCGGTCGATCGACAGCGTGGCCATCAACGCCGCGATCCTGGCGGCGTCGGCGGCGGGCGGCGGCACGGTAGTCCTGCCCCGCGGGCGCTATCTTTGTTTTTCCCTGCGGCTGCAAAGCCACGTGACATTATTGCTGGCGGACGGCGCTGTGATCGAGGCGGCCGACCCGGCGCGTCATGCAGGGCGCTATGACCTGCCCGAAGACGGCATCGACCAGCTTTATCAGGATTTCGGCCATAGCCATTGGCGCAACAGCCTGATCTGGGGCGAGGATGTCGAGCAGGTTGCCATAACGGGGCCGGGCATGATCCATGGCGTGGGCCTCACCCGCGACGGACCCGGCGCGCGCTGGAAGAAGCAGGCGGGCGAACGGCCATTGTCCATGGCGCAGATGACCGACGCCGACATCGCAAGGCTGGAGCCTGACGCGGCGAAGATGCGGGGCCTTGGCAACAAGGCGATCGCCTTGAAGAACGGCCGCGACATTCGCCTGTCGGGCTTCACGATCCTGAAGGGCGGGCATTTCGCCATCCTCGCCACCGGCACTCGGCAGCTGACGATCGAAGGCCTTTCCATCGACACCGAACGCGACGGCATCGACCTTGATTGCGTGCGCGATGTTCGGGTAGAACGCTGCCGGGTCAATTCGCCCAATGACGACGCCATCGTGGTCAAAAGCAGCCATGCGCTCGGCCGCGCGATCGTCGCGGAGAATATCCTGATCCGCGATTGCGACGTGTCGGGCTATGACATGGGATCGATGATCGACGGCACGCTTCGCACGACGCAGCAGGTCGCTCCCGATCAGGATCGCGTCACCGGCCGGATCAAGCTCGGCACGGAAAGCAATGGCGGCTACCGCAATGTGCGGATCGAGGATTGCCGCTTCACCCGCTGCCGGGGGCTGGCGCTCGAAACGGTGGACGGTGGGGTGATGGAACAGGTTGTCGCCCGGCGCCTGACCATGCGCGAGGTTACGACCGCGCCCCTGTTCCTGCGGCTCGGCGATCGGCGACGCGGGCCGAAAGGCACCGGCATCGGCGCCATCCGCGACGTCGAAATCAGCGAGGTGGACGCGCGCGGTATCGACCATCGGTTTCCTGCCGCGCTGGCGGGCCTGCCCGGACACCCGATCCGCAACGTCGTGCTGCGCGACGTCCACCTGGCCTATGCCGGCGGCGGGACGCGACTGGACGCAGAGCGCCGCCCGGCCGAACTGGCTGACGCCTATCCTGAACCCAGCATGTTCGGCGTGCTGCCCAGTTGGGCGCTGTGGGCGCGGCATGTCGACGGACTGACCCTCGACCGCTTCACCGCGACGACCCAAAAGCCCGATGCGCGGCCGCCTCTGCTGTTCGACGATGTCGCCGGTCTCATCATGCGCGATACGCCTTTGGCCAATTGACGAACATATGGGACGATGCTACCAAATATCGGTCTAAGGTTCCATAATATGGTCTAACGAGGGGAAGCCATGACGATCCACGCCTTCAAAATGCAGCTCAAGCCCGGCGTGGTCGAGGAATATCGCCGTCGCCATGACGAGATATGGCCCGAACTGTCTGCTTTGCTGTCCGATGCGGGCATCTATGATTATTCGATCTTCCTGGACGAAGACACGCTCAGCCTGTTCGCCGTGCTCAAGCTGCGCGCTGAAAACAGCCGCGACGCCCTGCCCGACCACCCGGTGATGAAGCGCTGGTGGGACTATATGGCTCCGCTGATGGAGGTGCAGCCCGGCAACCAGCCGCGCGAATGGCCGCTCCCCATGCTGTTCCACATGGATTGAAGGCAGACCCATGCGCACCCTGATCGCCGCCCTGCTGCTGGGCTCGTCGCTCGCTGCCGCTCCCCTTCCCGCCCGCGCGCAGGAGGCCCGGCCCACCGCCAACCTGTCCGCCCCGGTCAAGACGTTCGGCCGCGTCTCCTATGACGCGCGCTCGCTGATGATCGATGGCAAGCGGACCATCATCTGGGGCGGGGAGTTTCACCCCTTCCGCCTGCCCTCGCCCGATCTGTGGCGCGACATCCTGCAAAAGATGAAGGCTAGCGGCTTCAATACCGTCGCCCTCTATTTCGACTGGGGCTATCACAGCCCGAAACAGGGCGTTTATGACTTTTCCGGCATCCGTGATCTCGACCGGCTGCTGACGATGGCGGAGGAGGAAGGGCTCTACGTCATTACCCGCGCCGGCCCCTATGTGAATGCCGAACTGACACGCGGCGGCTTTCCCGGGTGGCTCGTCAACCAGCGCGCCCGCGCCCGGACGGACGATCCCGACTATCTGAGGGCCGCCGACGAATGGCTGAGCCACATCAACCCGATCATCGCCCGACACCAGATCAACGCCGACCCCAAGCGCAAATATGGCGTCATCCTGCACCAGATAGAAAATGAGCTGGCGCTCACCACGCCGGCGCAGCGCCGCTATATGGACCATATCTTCGCCAAGGCGCGTGCCGACGGCATTACCGTTCCGATCTTCCACAATGACCAGGGGCGCAACGGCTATTGGGTGCCGGAAAGCAGCCAGGTCGAAAAGGTCGTCCACGGCCCCAACGACATGTATGCGTTCGACGGCTATCCCGGCGGCACCTGCACGGTGGAGGGGGAGCCGACACGCGGGTCGGCCGCGCCTGACTGGGGCTATTATGGTCCCGGCGGTGCGAAGGGGGGTGCTTCGGCGTCTCCCGACACGCCCGGCTTCCTCGCCGAATTTGGCGGCGGCTGGTTCGACTATTGGGGGTCGAACGGCGGCTATGACTGCAACGCGATCCAGCGCGGCAAGCGGTTCCAGCGCGTCTTCTACGGCACCAACCTTGCCAATGGGATCGGCATCCAGAGCTTCTACATGACCTATGGCGGCACCAGTTGGGGCTGGCTGCCCGCCCCGGTGGTGTTCACCAGCTATGATTATGGCGCGGCCATTTCCGAACCGCGCGCGCTGCGCGAAAAAGCGGAGGAAATGAAGCAACTGGGCGGGTTGATCGCCTCGGTCCCCGACCTTGCCGGCATGGTCCCGGCCGCCGCCGTCCAGATCAGCGATCCCGACATCCAGGTCTATCACAACAAAAGCCCGGAAACCGATACCCGCTTCCTGATGGTCACGCACAAGCCGTCCAACGGCCAGAGCCGCGACAGCTTTACCTTCACCGCCGACCTGCCCGACGGCCGCTATACCATGCCGATGCAGCTTAACGGCTTCGACGCGAAATGGCTGGTCGCGGGCGCGGACCTGGGCGGGCAGCGGCTCGTCTATTCGACATCGGAACTGCAATCAGCGCAGGCCATGGGCGACCGCGACGTGCTGCTGTTCTACGGTCGGAAGAGCGAACCGGGCGAAACCGTCCTGCGCTACGCCTCGGCACCCCGTGTGACGGTGATCGAAGGACAGGCGACCAGCGCCTTCGACGCCGCCAAGGGCGACCTCAAGATCAGCTACACCCATCAAGGCCGGGCGCTAGTGCGCGTTGAAGGCGGCGGGCGTCCCCCGCTCACCCTGATCCTTGCCGATGAAGCGGAAGGCGCGCGCTATTGGCGGCGCGAGGGGCTGCTGGTGCGCGGCCCCGCCCTCCTGCGTGATGCATCCGTCCGGGGCGGCACGCTCGCGCTCATCGGCGATACGGCGCAGGACAGCCCGCTTGAAATCTGGGCGCCCCCTGCCGTGCGCGCCGTTACATGGAATGGCGCCCGGGTCGCAACCGCCGCCACGCCGGCTGGCAGCATCGCCGCCAGCCGGCCCCTCGCGGGGCCTGCTGACATTGTCCTGCCGCAACTCACCGACTGGCGCATGGCGAAGGGTTCGCCCGAAGCCGATCCCACCTTTGACGACAGCGCCTGGCAGACGATCGACAACCGCGCTTACGCCAGCACCACCGCCCGCCCCGATGGCCAGCCCAACATGCTGATGGACGCCTATGGCTTCCATGAAGGCGACGTCTGGTATCGCGGTCGCTTCACCGGCACGCCCGACGCCAAGGCGCTTTCGCTTTTCTACGGCGCAGGCGGATCGGGCCTCGTTCAGGCGTGGATCGACGGCCAGTTCCTGGGCGAAGCGGAAACGCCCCATGGCCTACCTCGCCCGATCACCACTGGCACGGCCCGCTTCGCCCTGCCCGCCACCGCGCAGTCGGGCGACCATGTCCTGTCCGTCATGGTCCGCAACAACGGCCATAATTGGGACCTGGATTCCGATGACTTCCACAAGGAGGCGCGGGGCCTCGTCTCCGCCTCACTGGAAGGCGGCCCGTCCGGGCGCAGCTTCGCGGTGCCGATCGAATGGAAGATTCAGGGGCGCAAGGGAGGAGAGGAGCTGGCCGATCCGGTCCGTGGCGTCGCCAATAATGGCGGCCTTTATGGCGAACGTATGGGCTGGCACCTGCCCGGCTTTAACGATAGCGCATGGACGAAAGCCAGCGTTCCCGCGCAACAGGCGACAGCAGGCACCAGCTGGTTCCGCACCGCCTTCACCCTTTCCGTGCCCAAGGGGCAGGATGCGACCATTGGCCTTAGCATCGGCGATCCCGACACGCCGCGATCACCGGTTCGCTATCGCGTGCTGATCTTCGTCAATGGCTGGAACATGGGCCAGTTCATCGCCCATGTCGGTCCGCAACGCACCTTCCCCATCCCCGAAGGCATCCTGAACCACCGGGGCGAAAATCATGTCGCGCTCGCCGTCACGTCGGACGGCGCGCCCGGCGATGCGCTGGAAAGCGTGCGTCTCGTCACCCTTCGCAACGTCAAAGGCGGTCTGCCCGTGCAGATGGTGGCCGCGCCAAATGCACCTTCAGACCTCAAGGAGATCAAATAACGTGGCCGCTCTCAACCATGACGTCCCGCGCAGCCAGGTCGTCGATTCCATCGGCCGGCTGATGGACAATCTCGTCAATATCAAGGACGAGACCGGGGAGTTCCTGCTCCATCTGGACGATGGCCGCATCATCGACACCAAGGGCTGGGCCGGATGGGAATGGACCCATGGCGTCGGCCTGTTCGGCATGTGGCGCTATTATGAACAGACCGGCGACAAGACCGCGCTCGCCATCATCAAGCAATGGTTCGAGGATCGCTTTGCCGAAGGCACGCCGACCAAGAATATCAACACGATGGCCCCTTTCATCACGCTCGCCTATCTGTACGAGCATGAACCCGACCCGCGCTACATCCCCTATCTCGACACCTGGGCCGAATGGCTGATGGCACCCGATGGCCTGCCCAAGACGGAAGAGGGCGGGTTCCAGCATATCGTCTATAATGACGAAAATCCCGGCGAAATGTGGGACGATACGTTGATGATGTCGGTCCTGCCGCTGGCCAAGATCGGCCTGTTGCTGAACCGCCCCCATTATATCGAGGAAGCCAAGCGGCAGTTTCTGGTCCACATCAAATATCTCTACGATACCAGGACGGGCCTGTGGTTCCACGGCTGGGATTTCAACGGCCGACATAATTTCGCGCAAGCGCTGTGGGCGCGGGGCAATTGCTGGGTGACGATTGCCATTCCCGAAATCATCGAGATTCTGGACCTGCCCGAAGGCGACTTCTTCCGCACCTTCCTGATCGACACGCTGGCTGCGCAGGTGAAGACCTTGGCCGAAACGCAGGATGCCGAAACCGGCCTGTGGCACACGCTGATCGTCGATCCGACCAGCTATCTGGAAGCATCGGCCACCGCCGGCTTTGCCTATGGCATCCTCAAAGCCGTGCGAAAGGGCTATTTGTCGCGCCATTATGAGGATGTCGGCATCAAGGCGGTGCGCGGCGTGCTGGCGAATATCGACGATGCCGGCGAATTGCAGCAAGTGAGTTTCGGCACCGCGATGGGCGATACCCAGCAATTCTACAAGGACATCGCGCTCACGTCCATGCCCTATGGCCAGAGCCTGGCCATCTGCGCGCTGGGTGAATTTCTGCGCACTTATATCTGACGCGGAAGGCGAAGGACGAATGGGAGATGGAAGGACCGTTCGTTCGCCGCTGTCTGCTGAAGGGCGCCGCCGGCATGTCGATGCTGGCGGCGCTTCCTGTTTCCAGGCGGAACCACTGTCTCGCACCGTGCCTCGCGCTTGCGCCTTGCATGAATCTCACATAATATCATAGATGTTCACAATGTGGCACGCAGCGCACCCGAAGCTGCCTGCCATTCCAGCCCGGTGGCGATAGGAAAAGTCGCGAGCCATTGGGGCCAGTCAGACCAGGCGGAGGATGCCCATTGCCCGATATAGCCCCACCCGCCGCACGACCGGTCCGCCTGCACAATTATCTCGCCTATGGCTCCAACGACGTGCTGGGCGCCGGGTCGATGGCGGTCATTTCAGGCTGGGTGTTGATCTTCTACACGCAATTTTGCGGCCTGTCCGCCGGACAGGCGGCCACCATCTTCGCGGTCGCGCGCATCCTTGACGCCTTCGCTTCGCCGATGATCGGCTATATCTCCGATCATTTCGGGGGCACATGGCTCGGCCAGCGCTTCGGCCGTCGCCGCTTCTTCATCCTCGCGGCCATTCCCCTGCTGCCCAGCTTCGCGTTGATGTGGCTGCCCGGACAAGGCTTCTGGTATTATCTGGTGAGCTATGTGCTGTTCGAACTGGTCTACGCAATGGAGATCATCCCGTTCGAGACATTGGCGGCCGAAATGTCGAGCGACTATCGGACGAAGGCGAAATTTGCGGGGTCGCGAATCCTCTTCGGTCAGGCGTCCGCCATTCTTGCCGGTTTCCTGCCGCTCTGGCTGATCGAGGCGCTGGGCCGCGACAGCGCCGACACCTTTTTCTACATGGGCATCATCTTCGCCATCCTGTTCATGGCCACGGCGGGCCTGCTTTACGCATTCAGCTGGGAACGGCATCTTCCCGCCGAAGCCGCCGCTGTGGCGCGGGCCGGCCCGCGCACGGCCGGCGGACCGGGTCAGGCTCTGAAAGCGCTTTACCGCAATCTCTTTTCCACCATGCGCATCCGCGCCTTCCGCCTGCATCTGGGCATGTATCTGGGCGGCTATATCAGCCAGGATATTTTCAACGCTGCCTTCACCTTCTTCGTGATCTTCGCGCTGGCAGGTTCCACCGCCATCGCTTCGGGGCTGCTCGGCACCATGTATATCGTCCAGTTCGTGGCGGTGATCATCGCCATCAACCTGGCGCTGCGCGCGTCCCCATCGCGTGCCTATCAGGTCGCGGCGGCGGATTTCGCGGTTGGCGTGCTGGCCCTGGTCGGGCTGTGGCTGCTGGGCGTGCCGGCGACCTCGCCCTGGATCTGGTTGCCGATCATTTTGTCGGGACTGGGCCGCGGTGCGCTTAACTATATTCCCTGGGCAACATACAACTACATGGCCGACGTCGATGAAATCGTCACCGGCCAGCGGCGCGAGGGCAGCTTTGCCGGCGTCATGACCTTCGTGCGCAAGGCGACGCAGGCCGCCGCGGTCGCGGGCGTGGGCTTCATCATGCAGGCAGGCGGCTTCATATCGGGCGCGCAGGTGCAGAGCGACCAGGCGATCCTGACGATGGCGCTGTTGCTGGGCGTCGGTACGGTCGGCTGCCTGTCGGCGGGGATATATGTCTCCACCCGTTTTCGCCTCAGCCCCGCCACGCACGATATATTGATGCATGAAATCGAACATCTACGCAGCGGTGCGCGCACGCCCAGCACCCCGGCCGCCGGCGCGGTGGTGGAGGATCTGTCGGGCTGGCGCTATGATCAGCTGTGGGGCAACAACCCGGTCGCGGGCGCCGCCACGCGATAGAGGAAAAGGGAGAAATTGAGGATGCGCAGCCTTCTGTCCATCGGCCTGCTGCTGGCCATATCTGCTGCGCCCGCCCAAGCGCAAAGCTGGTCCCGCAGCTGGATGGCGGCGCCCCTGGTGTCCCGCACGCCACCCGAAAAACGCCCTGACCTTGGCAATCGCACGTCGCGCCAGGTGGTGCGCATGTCGACCGGAGGGACCCGCATCCGGCTGCGCCTGTCCAACGAGATGTCGACGCAGCCGTTGCTGCTGGGCGCGGTTCATGTCGCGCTGGCCGGCACCGATGGCGAAATATTGCCTGGCACCGATCGCGTCGTCACCTTCAACAGCGAGCAGGGCGCGACCATCCCTGCCCGCGCGCCGCTCCTGAGCGACCCGATCGCGATGCCGGTGAAGCCGCTGACCCGCCTCACCATCAGCATTCACCTGCCCCAGGGCGCGCCGGACGCCACGGTACACAGCTATTCGGCCGCAACCGGCTGGACCGCGCCGGGGGATCAGACCGCCGCGCCACGCATGACCAACACGACCACGCTGGGTCCGCGCGTCATCATCACCGGCGTCGAGGTCGAAAACCGCAAGCCCGCCCGCACCATCGTCACGCTGGGCGATTCCATAACCGACGGCGTGCGCGCGACGCCCGACAGCAATCGCCGCTGGCCCGACCTGCTGGCGGAGCGGTTGCAAAAGGCCGGCATGACGCTGACCGGCGTTGCCAATGCCGGCATCAGCGCCAACCGACTGCTATCGGAGGCCGATGGGTATAACGCCCTTGCCCGCTTCGACAGCGATGTGCTGGCGGTGCCAGGGGTCAGCCATGTCATCATCTTGGAAGGCGTCAATGACCTGGGCGCCGCAGCGCGCGAACAGCGCCCCATGCTGCCACCCGCGACCATCATCGGCGCCTATCGCCAGATGATCGCCCGCGCCCATAGTCGCGGCGTCAAGGTGATCCTCGCCACCATCCTGCCCTATAAAGGCGCGGGCTATTGGAGCGAACAGGGGGAGGCGACGCGCGTTGCCGTCAATAACTGGATCCGCACCACCCGTGAGGCTGACGGATATGTCGATCTCGCCAAGGCGGTGGCCGATCCGGCCGACCCCGCGCGCATGGCCAAGCCCTATGATGTGGGCGATGCCCTGCATCCCAATGATGCGGGCTTTGCCGTCATGGCCGATGCCATCGATCTGGCCCTGCTGCGATGATGGCGTCGCTGCTGCTGATGGCGATGGCGACCGCCGCCGCGCCGGTCGCCCCAAAGCCGCTCTATCGCGACCCGGTACATGACGGCGCGGCAGACGCATCGACCGTCTATGACCAGGCGACGGGCGAATGGGTGATGTTCTACACCAATCGCCGTGCCGACCTGCCCCGCGCGGACGAGAAGGACGTGCGCTGGGTGCATGGCACCGCGATCGGCACCGCGCGGTCGCAGAATGGCGCGCATTGGCGCTATGCCGGCACGGCCGATATTCCTCAAAGCTGCACCGGCCCGACCTTGTGGGCGCCCGACGTGCAATGGCTGGCGGGCCAGTGGCATATGTGGCTGACGGTCGTACCCGGCGTCTTTCGCGATTGGAACGCGCCGCGCTTCATCGTCCACCTGACCAGCCCGGACCTCAAGGCGTGGACCTGCGGCGAACGGCTCGACCTTGGCTCCGACCGCGTGATCGACGCCAGCGTGCTGGCTTTGCCGGGCGGTGGCTACCGCCTCTTCTTCAATGACGAGCGACAGAATAAGGCGATCGTTACCGCCGACAGCCCCGACCTTGTCCAGTGGACCGTTGGCAAGCGGCTGACGCAGACACCGGGCGAAGGCCCCAAGGCCTTTCGTTGGAAGGGACGCACCTGGCTGATCTCCGACGCCTGGAAAGGGCTGCTGGTCATGCGATCCGACGATGACGGCGACAGCTGGATCACGCAGCCCGGCCATATTCTGGGCACGTCGGGTCGTTTCCCCACCGACCGCGCCAAGGGGCAGCATCCCGACATCGTCGTCGCGGGCGACCGGGCCTATATCCTCTACTTTGTCCATCAGGATGGCGAGGATGAGGCGAAATCGGACCCGGAATGGCATCGCCGGTCCGTCATCCAGATCGCTGAGCTTCAGGAAAAGGATGGCGTCATCAGCGTCGATCGCAACGCGCCCGTCACGATCCGGCTGAAACCCTGATCAGCGCCGATTTTCCTTTGCCCGCAAAATGGCTAAGGGTCGGTCACGATGCAGAGAAACGACCGCAAGCCGCCCACGATCAAGGATGTCGCCGCCCGCGCCGGCGTATCGGTGATGACCGCATCGCGCGCCATAAACGGCAAGGCGCTGGTCAGCCCCAGCGCTCGGCAGGCCGTGGCGCGCGCGGTCGAGGCGCTGGGCTATGTTCCCAACGCATCCGCGCGTGCATTGGCGGGCAGCGCTGACCGCCGCGTTGCCCTGCTCCACAGCAACAGCACCACATCGGCCTATCTGGGCGAATTATTGCTCGGCGCCCTGGCTGAAGCGCCCCAGCGTCACTTGCACCTGGTAGTCGAACAATGTGCGCCCGGCGCCTTCGCACAGGAAGTGGTCGATCAGGTCGCGCAGGCGCATGTCGCCGGGGTGATCCTGCCTCCGCCCCTGTGCGACTGGTCGGAATTGGTTGATCTTCTGACCCAGCGCGACATCGCCGTGGTGGCGATCGCACCCGACAGGGACGGCCCGGACCGGCTGTCGGTCGGCACGGACGACCGGCATGCCGCCTATGATCTTGCCCGCCACCTGATCGACCTTGGCCACAGGCGCATCGGCTTCATCGAAGGCAATCCCCGTCACCGCGCCAGCGCCCGGCGGCTTCAGGGCTTTCGCGACTGTCTGACGGATCATGGCATCGCGGTCGACGACGCGCTGGTGGCGGCTGGCGACTTTTCTTTCCGCTCAGGACTGGACGCGGCCGAACATCTGCTTGGCCTTGCAACGCCACCCACCGCGATCTTCGCCTGCAATGACGATATGGCGGCCGCCGCCATCACCGTCGCGCATCAGCGCAGGCTGAACGTGCCGGGCGACATCAGCATCTGCGGTTTCGATGACACCCCGCTCGCCAGCGCCATCTGGCCCGCGCTGACGACTATTCGCCAGCCCATCCGCGACATGAGCCGCGAAGCGATCGGCCTCCTCGCCATGCGGTTTCGCAGCCAGGACGAGGGCAGCGGGGACAGCATTGCCGCGGTAAAACTCGACTATCAGCTTATCCGCCGCCAGTCCGACGCCGTGCCTGCGCGACACTGATCCCAGATCACAGAAATCCTTGCTGGCGCAACCAGGCTTCGCACAGGCGCGGCCAGAGCGACACCGGCAGGTCTTGCGTATCGAGCGCAAAGCCATGCGGCGCATCGGCAAAGACATGAAGTTCCGCGCTCCCGCCCGCATCGCGCCATGCCTCCGCGAGACGATGCGCATTGTCCACCGGCACTACCCGATCATTGCCGGCATAGACGATGAAGGCAGGCGGTGGGCCGGGCCGCAATTGTGCGTCGGGCTGCAACGCATCGTACAGCGCCTGCTTTTCCGCCGGCGGCAGCGGCGGCTTGTCGGCGATGATCGTCCGCCCGCTGGCATTGGTGGAAATAGGTGCATAACCGATTACCATGATGTCGGGCCGCTGTGGTTCGGCTGTCCCCCATCCGGCCGGGTAAGTGGCGGCCAGGCAGGCAGCGAGATGACCACCTGACGATAATCCGACGACGCCCAGCCCCCGATCGGCAAGGCCGCTGCGACGGATCAGCGCCATCGCCGCCATTGCGTCGTCCAACGGGGCAGCCGGCCCGGTCCCGGCATGGGGAAAGCGGTGGATCAGGACGAAGGCATGATAGCCAAGGCCATTCAGCCAGCGCGCGACCTGCACGCCCTCCCGTCCCGCCATCAGCGCGGTATAGCCGCCCCCGCCCAGCACAAGCATCGCCCGGCCATTGGGGTGATCGGGCGCATAGCCAAGCAGCACAGGTCGTTCGACCGCGCTGACGACCGCCGCCTCGGGTGTCGCGGCATCGTCCTCCAGCGTGAATGCGCCGCTTGCCGCGCCGTGCAGCGGCCAGACCAGATCAGCAGCCAGCATCGCGCGCCTCCATCGGGCAGCCATGGGTGGGATAGGCCTCGCCATCCAGTTCAACCGCTTCGCGCACCACCTCCAGCCGGTCGCCCGCATCGCGCATTTCATAGAATTTCGCCAAGGCCCGCTTGAACGGTCGGTGCAACACCAGCATCAGCCGCCCATCAAAAGCGTGGAACAGCATACCGTGCCCGCTGTCCCGTTCGATCAGTGGCCCCAATTGCTCCCACGGCCCCGCCAGCGTCCCGCTGGTCGATCGCGCCTGCGCCTGGACATAACCGTCCTTACCCCAGCTGGACCAGAGCATCAGCAGCGTGCCCGTCTTCGTGCGGAACAATTCCGGCCCGTCGGTGACATAGCCGGTATCGCCTTCGGGCTGCTTCTGCCCCACCACCCAGTCGCCAGCGTCAGCGCGGAACAGGACGCGCGGCTTGCCGGCAGGCGACAGGTCGCCCTTCAGCGGCAGCCCCTCGATCGTGCCGACGCCCAATTGCAGCCATTCATGCGCATAGACCATCCACGGCTTGCCCGCCGCATCGACGTGCAAAGTGCCGTCCAGCGTCATCGCGTCCGCGGGCGTCGGCGGCTCCCCGCGATTGATAAGGGCATAAGGCCCGTCAATCCGGTCGGCCACCGCCAGCAGCGTCGCGCGCCGATATAACGGGCGCCCGGACCTGGACGGCAGGACCGCTCTTTCGTTGTGAAAAGTCGCGAACAGATACCAGCGGCCCTTCCAGCGATGCACTTCGGGCGCCCAACCGCCATCGTCGGCCCAACTGTCCCGCGGCATGGCGAACACCAGCCGGGGCTTTTCCCAATGTGCCAGGTCGCCGCTGGCATAGGCCATAATGCCCACGCGCCCGTCGCCCGTCACCGCCGGGTCATTCTTCGAAAACAGCCAGTAGGTCCGGCTCGTCTCTTCCGCCACCACCCAGGGATCGTGGATGCGCAGGTGCGACGTCAACAATGGCGCATCGGCTACCGCCGGCGCGGAAAAGCCCAGCAGCAAAGCGGCAGCGAGCGTCCAGCGCATCATAGCGCCAGCCTGTTGCCATAGCCGATGATGATCGTCGCCAGGATCAACAGGCCCACGCCGCTCCACACCATGCGGCGGATGGCAGGTGCCGCATCCTTCCATTCGCGAAAGGCAAAGCCCCAGCAGGTGCCGAAGATGATGATCGACGCCATGTGCAGCGTCCAGCTGGAAAAGCCGAAGCGACCCATCTGGCTTTCGCCCATGGTGTAGAAGAAGAACTGGAAATACCAGGCGGTGCCCGCGAGCGCGCAGAGCAGGAAATTGGGCAACAGCGATGGCCGCTGGCCGCTCCCATCGGGCGCGCCGAGCCACTGCCGGGCCGACCTGTTCCGGGCGATCAGCCACGCGCACCAGAGCGCATTGGTGATCAGGCCGCCGAACATCACGAGGCAGAGCGTGGGCAGACCGGTCCACAGCGGACCCGTGCCGGCGGCGGCGGACAGCGCCTTCACCGGCTCACCCGCCGCAAGTCCAAAGGCAAAGCAGCTCGACATGATGCCGGAAAAGACCGCAACGGCGATGCCCTTTTTGAAATCGAATTCGGCCACGGCGGTGGCCTTTTGCGACGGGGACAGGGCTTCATCCTTGCGCGCGCCGGCGCGCGCGACGACGATGATCCCGGCCAGCGTCACGGCAAGGCCCAGCAGCACGATCTGCCCGTGCGTAGTGCCGGCAATGTCGCGCATGAACGTACCGTCGAATATCGGCGGGATCAGCGTACCAAAGACCGTGCACAGACCCAGCACTACCGCCATGCCCAGCGACAGGCCCAGATACCGCATGGTAAGGCCATAAGTGAGGCCGCCAAAGCCCCAAAGAAAGCCGAAGAATATACACCAACCCATGACGGTGGACGGCACGCGGCCCATCACCCCCAGCAGATCGTTGGTTTGAAGCGCAGCGAAGAACCAAGGCGCGATCACCCAGGAAAAGAGCCCGCCGGTCAGCCAGAAAATTTCCCAGTTCCAGCGTTTGACGCCGCGAAAGGGCACATAGAAGCTGGCCGAGGCGAAACCGCCCAGCCAGTGAAACAGCACGCCGAGCAGCGGATTGGGGGTCATAGGTCAAGTCCCAGGCGATAGAGGCGATTGGCGTTGCCGCCGAACAAGGCGCGGCGGTCGGCTTCCGGCAAATCCGCGACGATGGCGTGGTAGGTTTCCATGTAGCGGTCGATCGAGCCGAATAGCTTGTCGGTCGGCGTATCGCTGGCAAAGGCGCAGCGTTCGACGCCGAACAGGTCGACCGTCTCGCGCACCAGATGCCCGATCGTCTCGCGGCTCCAGTCGCGGCGAATGAAGCCCATGCCAGACAGCTTGACCGCGACATGGGGCAGGCGGCTGAGCGCCTTCATGCCCGCGCGCCAGTCCGCAAGGCCATCGGCATCGGTCAGCACCGGCATGCCCATATGATTGATGATGACGGGAATGTCGGGATGCCGCTCGATCAGCGGGACAAGGCCCGGCATTTGCCCCGGATAGCATTGCAGGTCGAAGGACAGGCCATGGTTCGCCAGCAGTGCATAGCCCGCCTGCCAGAGCGGATCGCGCGTCAGATCGGTGGGTGTGTAGCTGCGATTGGGGTCGCCATGCCAGTTGACGATATGGCGAATACCCCTGACGCGCGGATGCGCCGCCTGCGCGGCCAGCAGTCCGTCGACGTTCGGATCGTTAAGCGCGGCAAAGGCGACGATGCCGGTCGGCAGGCCTTCGATCTGCGCCAGCCCCTCCAGCCACTGCGTCTCGCGCAGTGCGCTTTCCGCCGCCGCACCCGCGTCGACATGCACCGCGCCCACGACATTCCAGCGGGCGAGGTCAGTGCGATAATCGGCGACGCCATAATCACGCGCGATTGGCTCGACACTGCCGTTCGGGCCGTCATCCGAAAAGGGCGGGCTCAGCCAGTCATAGCGGATGTTGTTCAGGTCCCACAGATGGATATGCGCATCGACAAAGGGGATCATCTGCCTCTCCCGTCATGGACATGCGGCGCCCCGGCTCTTCCGGCCGGTCGCGCCGCGTGGCTTTGCAATTCAGAAGGTCGTGCGCCCCCCCGACGTGTCGAAGGTCGACGCTGTGGTGAAGCTGCATTCCTCGCTGGCCATGAAACAGACCATCGCCGCCGATTCCTCGACCAGGCCAAGGCGCCCCATCGGAATTTTCGATCGCATATAATCGACCTGGCTCTGGGGCAGCTGGGCGAGGATCGGGCTTTCGAAGGTCGCGGGGGTCAGCGCATTGGCAATGATGCCCTTACCCGCCAGTTCCTTGCCAAGGCTCTTGGTGAAGCCGATCACGCCCGCCTTGCTGGCGGAATAGGCGCTGGCGTTGGGATTGCCCTCCTTGCCCGCGACCGAGGCGAGGTTCACGATCCGGCCATAGCCATTTTCGAGCATGAACGGCACGACTTCGCGGTTGCAGTAGAACAGGCCATTCAGGTTGATGTCGATCACCCGCTGGAAACTGTCGACCGGATACTCCCATGCCGTCGCGGTCGCGCCGGTAATGCCGGCCGAGCAGACCAATATATCAACCCTGCCCAATGCTGCCGCGCTGTCCTTCGCCGCGGCGGCGACGGCGGCGTGATCCGACACGTCGAGCGCCGCGACATGCGCCGCGCCGATCTCCGCCTGCGTGGCCGCCAGCGCATCGCCGTTCAGATCCCACAGCGCGACCGTACCGCCTTCGGCAATGATGCGCGCGGCGACCTGTTTTCCCAGGCCCGATGCGCCGCCGGTGACGATCGCGGTGCGACCGTCAAATCGTCCGGACCACACGCTCATCCAAGCACCGCGTCGCCCAGGTGGCGCCATTCCGATACCATCTGGCGCTGCGTGCCCAGCTTCTCGATGCCCAGTTCCATGACGTCGCCGGCCTTCAGGTAGATGGCATTGGGCTTCTTGCCCTCGCCCACGCCCGGCGGGGTGCCGGTGATCATCAGGTCGCCGGGATAAAGCGTGATATATTCGCTGACATAGGAAATGAGCTGGGCAATGTTGAAGATCATCGTCTTCGTATTGCCGGTCTGCATGCGCTCGCCATTGATGTCGAGATACATGTCCAGGTTCTGCGGATCGGCCACTTCATCGGGCGTCACCAGCCAGGGGCCGACCGGGCAGAAAGTGTCATGCCCCTTGCCCTTGGACCATTGCGTGCCGCGCTGCTTCTGGTTGAAGCGCTCCGACACGTCGTTGACGAGGACATAGCCCGCCACCTTCGACAAGGCCTCATCCTCGGGCACGAAGCGGCAGGTTTCGCCGATCACCACGCCCAGTTCGACTTCCCAATCGCCATGGGTGCTGTTCTTCGGCAGCACGACTTCGTCATTGGGTCCGTTGAGCGAGGACAGCGCCTTCATGAACATCATCGGCTCGGTCGGGATCGGCAGGTTCGATTCAATCGCATGGTCCTCATAATTGAGGCCGATGGCGACGATCTTGCCGATGCCCTTGACCGGCACGCCATAGCGCGGTTCACCCTCGACCACCGGGAGCGAAGCGACATCCGCGCCCTTCGCGGCGGCCAGCGCTTCGATCGTCAGTTCGGGCACCACGCCAGACAAGTCGCGGATCTTGCCATCGGCATCGATAATACCGGGCTTTTCCTGGCCACGCTGGCCAAAACGGCAGAATTTCATGGGGTCAATCTCTCTTCTGTCGGATCAATGAGTATAGGGACGGTGCATCGCGATGTCGGGGTTGAGGTCGACGCCAAAGCCCGGCTTGTCGAGCGCGCTCACCTTCATCCGGCCATTCTCCGGCACCGGCTCGCCCAGCAATTGGGGGTGGAACATCGGCACCACTTCCGTCGGCCCCGGGTGCATCATCAGAAACTCGGCGAAGGGCGAATTATGCCGGGTGATAACGAAGTGGTAGCTGTAGACCGACGATCCGTGCGGCACGACCATCTTGCCATGGGCGTCGGCAAGCGCGCTGATCTTGAGCAATTCGGTCACGCCGCCGCACCAGCCGACATCGGGCTGGATGATGTCGCAGCAATCCATCTCCATCAGCATGCGAAAGCCCCAGCGGGTCGCCTCATGCTCGCCGGTCGTCACCAGCATCCCCTTGGGCACGTTGCGCTTGAGCTGTTGATAGCCCCAATAATCGTCGGGGCTGATCGCCTCCTCGATCCATTTGAGGCCCAGATCGTGCGCGGCGATGGCGAGGCGGGTCGCATAGTCGACGTCCAGCGCCATCCAGCAATCCCACATCAGCCAGAAATCATCGCCGACCTTCGAGCGCATGTCGGCCAGTTCGACGATATTCTTCTTCAAGCCCTCGATGCCTTCGGCCGGGCCATGGTGCAGCGGCATCTTGCCGCCGATGAAACCGAATTCCTTTGCCTTGTCCGGCCGCGCGCCCGTGGCGTAGAATTGCAGTTCGTCGCGCACGGCGCCGCCCAGCAGGTGATAGACCGGCTCCTGCCGCAGCTTGCCCAGCAAATCCCACAGCGCCAGGTCGACGCCAGAGATGGCGTTCACCACCAATCCCTTGCGCCCATAATATTGAGTCGAAAAATACATCTGGTCCCAGATCTTCTCGTAATCGGTGGGCGCGCGGCCCTCCAGGAAGCGGGCGAGATGCTTTTCGACGATATAGGCGGCCGGTTCGCCGCCGGTGGTGACAGCGAAGCCGACGGTGCCGTCCTCCGCCTCGATCTCGACCACCAATGTGCCCAGCACATTGATGCCGAAGCTCTGCCGTGACTGGCGGTATTCGGGATAGCGCGACATCGGCGTCGCAATGTGATCGTCGATCCAGTGGCCGTCGCCCTGGTCATGATAATCCGCGCCGCCCCCGCGCACGGTAAAGGCCCGGACATGTTTGATCTTCGGCAAGCTCACGATCGGCACGCAGTCACTCCTTGAACCCCAGTTGATACCGGCGCGCCGCCCGATCGCCCGGGCCGGTGCGGCAATTCATTGCAAAAACGGGCGAACTCGCCGCAAGCTGAGCGAGCAAGAGGGTCTGGCGCGATCGAGAAGAATCATGTCGGCCCCTCCTTCACCCTTGTTTTTCTCATTTTGTGGGATAGAGTGTTAGTAGATGAGACAAAATTCGTCAAACCCTGAATCGGGACAAAAGGCGGGAGGGCGAAAGATCATGGCGGACGGCAGCGAAAGGGCCGAACCGACGCGCGCTTCGGGATCGCAGACGCTGCAACGTGGGCTCGATCTGCTGGACCAGGTGATCGACGGTCCGGTCAGGCTTGCCGACCTCTCCGAACGCATGGGCCTCACCCGATCGACCACCCACCGGCTCGCCAATGCGCTTGTCGATCGCGGCTTTCTGACCTTCCTGCCGCGCGAAGGCTATCAACTGGGGCCAAAGCTGTTGCAGCTCGGTTTCCTCGCGCAAAGCCAGACCGACGTGGTGCAGATCGCTCGTCCCCATCTTGAAGCGCTCGCCGCCGCGAGCGAGGATGTCGTGCATCTCGGCCGCCTCGACAGCGACCATGCCCTCTATCTCGACAAGATACCCGGACGCCGCCGGGTCGAAATCTCCAGCCGCATCGGCGATCGTCAGCCGCTCACCTCGACCGGCCTTGGCAAGGCGCTGCTGCTCGATGATCCCGAAGCCAATTGGCGACGCCTGTTCGACGCAGATCAGGCGGCCGGCACCCATCCGATCGACTATGACCTGTGGGTCGAACGCATGCGCGGCTATGCCGCCGAGGGCCGAGCCTTCGACCTCGAGGAAAATGAGGATCAGATACGCTGCGTCGCCGCCCCCATCCGCGATGCGTCGGGCGCGATCGTCGCGGCCATCAGCCTGTCGAGCGCGGCGCAATATATGGACGACGCGCGGATGGACATGCTGACCGAAGATGTCCGCGCCACCGCGCAGAAAGTCAGTGCCGACCTGGGCTGGACCCCCGGCATCAAATCCCCCCGCCGCCCGGCGCGGCGCTAACAGTCAAGGAAATGCTCCCCATGAAGCTGCTTGAAGGCAAGACCGTCCTCGTCACCGGCGCATCGACCGGCATCGGCCGCGCCGCCGCCATCGGCGCTGCGCAGCATGGTGCCGACGTGGCGATCAATTATGCGCATAGCGACGGTCCCGCGCAAAGCTGCGTTACGGAGATCAAGGCGCTGGGCCAGCGCGCCATCGCGGTGAAGGGCGATGTCGCCGATCCGCAGACCGCGCAGGACTTCGTGGCAAAGGCCGTCGAAACCTTCGGCAAGGTCGATGTGATGGTCAGCAATGCGGGCATCTGCCCCTTCCATGCCTTTCTCGACATGCCGGTCGAGGTGGTCGAGCGCACCTTCAAGGTGAACCTGCATGGCGCCTATTTCATGGTGCAGGCGGCTGCGCAGCAGATGGTCAAACAAGGGCATGGCGGTTCGATCGTCGCCGTGTCGTCCATTTCGGCGCTGGTCGGCGGCGAATATCAGACCCACTATACGCCGACCAAGGCGGGCGTGCATTCGCTGATGCAGTCCACGGCGATCGCGCTCGGCAAGCATGGCATTCGCTGCAACAGCGTCCTGCCCGGCACCATCCTGACCGAAATCAACAAGGATGACCTCGCCGACCAGGAAAAGCGCGAATATATGGAAAAGCGCACGCCGCTCGGTCGCCTTGGCGCGCCCGAAGACCTGGCCGGGCCGATCGTCTTCCTCGCGTCCGACATGGCCGCCTATGTCACCGGCGCGGCGCTGCTGGTCGATGGCGGCATGTATGTGAATTTGCAGTAACTCGCATCGGTGGAAAAGATCGCAGCATGAAGATCGCCCGGAAAGCCGTCATCGCCCTCGTGGCCCTGCTCGCGCCCCTGCCCGCGCAGGCCACGCGGCCTGGCGACACCATCCTGATCGCGGGTGATTCGACGGCCTCCGCCTACACAGGCGATCGCTATCCGCAGACCGGCTGGGGCCAGATGCTGCAATGCGGCCTGACGCCTGACGTCCGGGTGCTCAACCATGCGATGGGCGGCCGCTCCACCCGCACTTTCCTTGGCGAAGGACGGTGGCAGGCAGTGCTGGCCGACCTGATGCCGGGCGACACTGTGCTCATCCAGTTCGGGCATAACGACGCCTATCGCGCCAAGCCCGCGCGATGGGCACCGGCCCGCACTGATTATCGCGACAATCTGCTGCGCTTCATCTGGGACGTGCGGATCGCCGGCGGCCATCCGGTGCTCCTCACGCCCGTCGCACGCCGTAGTTTCGCGGCGGACGGGCGGGCGAAGGCGGATTTCGCCGACTATAGCGCGGTGGTGCGCGAACTGGCGGCCAGCACCGACACGCCGCTGATCGATCTTGAATCGCTTTCCCGTGCCTGGGTCGATCTCGCCGGGCGCGACGGATCGAAAGCCTATTATCTTCACTACAGCCCGCAGGACCATGCCCCCGGCTTCCCCAAGGGCGTCGATGACGATACGCATTTCAGCGAACTGGGCGCGCGGCAGGTCGCCGACCTCGTCGCCGGAGGCCTCAAGGCGTTGAACCTGCCCATATCCGCCAAGGTGCTCGCGTCGCGTCCCGCGCTGACTCGCACCACCCCGCTCGGCCGCACGGAGTGCCAGTGACCATGCCCGATTTCGACCGCCGCACCCTGATGGCCGGCGCGCTTGCCGGCGCTGCCCTGTCCTCCACCCCAGCGTTGGCGCAAAGTTTCCCGCTGCCCAAAGGCTTTACCCGGTTCCCGATCTGGCCGGGCAAGGCACCCGGCGGCGAGAAGGTGACGGTGCGGGAAGTTGAAACGCTGCGCCGTCCAGACAGCGGGCCGGACGACGGCGTCTTCGCTCATATCGTGACGCCCACGCTCACCATGTTGCGGCCCGAGGCGGTGGGAGCGAAACCCAATGGCGCGGCCATGCTGCTGCTTCCCGGCGGCGGCTACAGCCGCGTTGCGATCGGTCATGAAGGCTATGCCATCGCCCGCCGCTTCGCCCAGGCCGGCTATGTCTGCTTCGTTCTGCTCTATCGCCTGCCTGCCGACAATTGGGCGGCCGGCCCGGAAGCCCCGCTGCAGGACGCGCAGCGGGCATTGCGCGTCGTGCGCAGCCTGGCCGCGCGCGAGAAATTCGATGCCGGCCGTGTCGGCGTCATGGGTTTTTCCGCCGGCGGCCATCTCGCCGCCTGGCTCACCAGCCGAGCGCCCGTCGAAAGCTATCGGCCCGTCGACGCGGTTGACCGCGAACCGATCTCCGCCGCGCTCGCCGCCTATCTCTATCCCGTCATTCTGATGGAGGGGCCGTTCGTCCACGCCGGATCGCGCACCCAGTTGCTCGGCCCCGACCCTTCGCCGCAGCGGATGCGCGCTTACTCGCTCGACCAGCAGGTGAGCGATCGCACTCCGCCCGTCTTCCTCGCCCATGCGCTGGACGACGATGCCGTCCCGCCGGAAAACAGTCTCGCCATGCTCGCCGCCTTGCGCGCCAGGGGCATCGCCAGCGAATGTCACCTGTTCGAAAGCGGCGGCCATGGGTTTGGCCTCGTCGCGCCGCCCGCCGCCCCCGCGCCCTGGCCCGAACTGTTCGTCAACTTCGCGAAACGACATGGGCTGTGACGCAGCAGGTCGCTCTCTTCGTCACCTGCCTGGTCGACCTGATGCGCCCGCGCATCGGCTTCGCCGCGATCCGCGCGCTCGAAGCGGCAGGATGCGACGTCATCGTGCCGCAAGGCCAGACCTGCTGCGGCCAGCCCGCACTCAACAGCGGCGACCGCGACCATGCCGCAGCGCTGGCGAAGCAGACGATCGCAGCGCTCGAACCTTATGCGGCCATCATTGTCCCGTCCGGCTCCTGCGCCGGCACCATCCGCTGCCATTATCCCGAAATCTTCGCGGATGACGCGCAATGGCTCCCCCGTGCGCAGGCGGTCGCCGCCAAAACCCACGAGGTCATGGCCTATCTGGACGACGTGCTGGGCTGGAAACCCGACGGCGTCAGCTTAGATGCCACCGCAACCTATCATGACAGCTGTTCGGGGCTGCGCGAACTGGGCATCAAGGCGCAGCCGCGGCGACTGCTCAAGGCGGTCGATGGCCTCAAGCTTGCGCCGCTGGCGGGCGAGGAAACATGCTGCGGCTTTGGCGGCACCTTCTGCGTCAAATATCCCGCCATCTCCAACGCCATCGTCGGCGAAAAGGCCAACGCCATCGACGCCACGGGCGCGGACCTGCTGCTGGCCGGCGATCTGGGCTGCCTCATGAACATGGCCGGCAAGCTGCATCGTGACGGCAGCACGGTGCGCGCCTTCCACGCCATCGAACTGATCGCCGGCATGGGCGATGGCCCCGCCATCGGGGAGGAGCCATGAGCGGGTTCGACACCCGCGCCGCCGCCGCGCTGGCCGATTCCACCCTCAAGACAGCCGTCGAACGAACCGCCGGCACGGCGGAAGCAAAACGCACCCTTGCCGTTGCAGCCTTCCCTGATTTCGAAGCCGCCCGAACCCGCGCCGCCGCGATCAAGGATCATGTCATCGCCCATCTGGGCCATTATCTCGAACAGTTCGAGGCCAATGCGATCGCGGCGGGTGCGCAGGTCCACTGGGCCGCCACCGCCGACGAAGCCTGTCGCATCGTCGTTGACATCTGCCGTAAGGCGAACGCGAAAAATGTCGCCCGCTCCAAATCCATGCTGGGTGAGGAGATCGGCCTGCAGCATGCCCTGGCGGAGGCGGGCATCGGCCGGATCGAAACCGACCTTGCCGAACATATCATCCAGCTGGCCGACGAGCGCCCCTCGCACATCATCTGGCCGGCGATGCACAAGACGCGCGAACAGGTGTCAGCCCTTTTCAAGGCGAAGCATCGCACGCCACACGAGGAAGACAGCATCGCCGCCATGGCCGAAAGCGCCAGGCGCGAACTGCGCGAACAGATGCTGGGCGCGGATGTCGGCATATCGGGCGCCAACTTCCTCATCGCAGATACCGGCGCGGTATGCACCGTCACCAATGAAGGCAATGCCGAACTTTCGCTCGTGCCGCCGCGCGTGCATATCGTGACGGCGGGCATCGAAAAGATAGTGCCGTCCATGCCTCATGCCGTCCATATGCTGCGGATGCTGGCGCGCTCCGCCACCGGCGCGGCGCTCACCCAATATACGACCTTCTATACCGGCCCGAAACGCGCGCACGACCGCGACGGGCCGGAAGAAATGCACATCGTCCTGGTCGACAATGGCCGCACGAATATGCGTGAGGAGGGGCTGGCGGACATGCTGCGCTGCATCCGCTGTGGCGCGTGCATGAACCATTGCGTCGTTTTTCGCCAGATTGGCGGCCATGCCTATGGCGGCACCTATCCCGGCCCCATGGGCGCCGTGTTGACCCCCGCGCTCGATGGCCTCGCCCCCAATCGCGACCTCGTCCAGGCCTGCACGCTCAACGGCAAATGCCAGGAAGTCTGCCCGGTGCGCATCCCCCTCCCCACCCTGCTGAAGGGCTGGCGCGAGAAAAGCTGGCGCGAAGGGCTGGAGCCGACCTCCATGCGCATGGGCCTTGGCCTATGGGCCTGGGTCGCGCGTCGCCCGGCACTCTACCGCCTTGCCACCGGCCTTGCCCTGCGCGCGATGCGGCTGTTGGGTCGGCGCGGCTGGATCGAGACACTGCCGCTGGCGGGCGGCTGGACCCGGCATCGCGCCATGCCCCGGCCCGCCGCCAGCAGCTTCATGGCGCAATATCGCAAGGAACGCCGCCCATGAATGCGCGTGACGCGATCCTTGGCCGGCTCAGAGGCGCAGCGCCCGATGCGGCACAGGCCGCCGCGTTGCTGGTCGCACCCGAACGCCCGGCCGTGGACGAATCCGCGCTGGAGGCGGAATTTCTCGCCCGCCTTGCCCTCCCCAGCGTCAGCGCCAGCCATGACGCGATCGACACGATCGCTGACCTGCCCGCGGCGATTGCCCGCTATCTGGATGCGCAGGGAGAAGCACCCACATTGTGCCTGCCGCCCGACCCGCGGCTTGATCCTTGCGACTGGCGTGGCTTCACCCTGCACGACGTTGCCGCCCCCGCTGAAGTCGCCGCGCTCGCCATCGCGCGGCGCGGCATAGCCGAGACCGGATCGCTCATCTTCGAAACCAGTCCGGCCGCACCGATGCTGCCCAATTTCCTGGCCCTGCATCATATCGTGCTGCTGGCGACGCGCGACATCGCCCCTTATCTGGAGGACGCCCCTCTGCCCGGCACGCAACCGCGCGCCCATTATTGGATCACCGGCGTATCGGGCACCACCGATATCGAGGGCACCTATGTCCGTGGCGCGCACGGCCCCCGCTTCCTGCACGTCATTCTTTTGCGTGGATAACAACCGCATCGTAGGACATCATTCCATATTACGGGAATTTTCTTGGATTTTGCGGTGGGGAGCGTATAGGCTGTTGCGTCCCTATCCTATGCAAGAGGCTTGCCCGGCATGACCACTCCTTTCGATCTTTCCGGCAAGACCGCGATTGTCACCGGCGCCAATACCGGCATCGGCCAGGCGATCGCCCTGTCGCTGGCCCAAGCCGGCGCGGATATCGCCGCCGTTGGCCGCACCCCCGCACAGGACACGGTCGATCAGGTCCGGGCGCTCGGCCGCCGTGCTGAGATTATCTCGGCCGACCTTTCAACCATTGAGCCGGTCCAGCGCGTGATCGACGAAACGCTGGAAAAACTGGGCGGCCTGCACATCCTCGTCAACAATGCCGGGATCATCCGCCGCGCCGACAGCGTCGATTTCACCGAGGAGGATTGGGATGCGGTGATCGACACCAATCTCAAGACCACCTTCTTCCTGTGCCAGGCCGCCGGTCGCCACATGCTGACCAAGGGCGCGGGCAAGATCATCAACATTGCCTCCCTTCTCTCCTTCCAGGGCGGCATTCGGGTGCCCAGCTACACCGCGTCGAAAAGCGGCGTCGCGGGCCTCACCAAGCTGCTTGCCAACGAATGGGCGGCCAGGGGCGTCAATGTGAACGCGATCGCGCCGGGATACATCGCCACCAACAACACCGCCGCTCTTCAGGCGGACGAAACCCGCAACCGCCAGATTCAGGAGCGCATACCGGCCGGCCGCTGGGGCGACCCCGCCGACATTGGCGGCGCGGCCGTGTTCCTGGCGTCCAGCGCCGCCGATTATATCCACGGCCACACGCTTGCGGTCGATGGCGGCTGGCTCGCGCGTTGACCTGAATGCGCCATGCTCCCTGCGAAAGCAGGGGCCGATAGTGACGAGAGGAGGGATAAACCCTCCCTTCCCTTCAGGAGAGGACCGTGCCAACAATCGACAGGAGAACCGCGCTCACCGCCACCGGGCTTGCCGCGATGGGCGCGGCCTTCCCCGCCCGTTCGGCCGCGCAGAGCGCGCTCGACCTCGACGCGCGCGACCCCGGCCTGCCGCTCAAGTCCGGGCATTTGCGCATGGGCACCGGCACTGGCCCGAACGGCGCGATCGGCGTCACCAACCGCTTTCTCACCCGCGATGGCCGTCCCTGGCTCCCTGTCATGGGCGAATTTCACTTTACGCGCTTTCCTTGCGCCTATTGGGAGGAGGAACTGCTCAAGATGAAGGCGGCGGGCGTCACCGTCGTCGCCAGCTACATCTTGTGGAATCATGTCGAATTATTGCCCGGCCGCATCGACTGGACCGGCGACCGCGACATTCGCCGCTTCGTCACCCTGTGTCAGGCCCATGACTTGCTCTTCTTCCTGCGCCCCGGCCCCTGGGGCCATGCCGAGGCGCGCTTTGGCGGCATCCCCGACTGGATCGTCGCGGGCACCCGCCCGCGCAGCAACGACCCGGCCTATATGGTCGAGGTCGAACGCTTCTGGCGCAACCTGCATGACCAGGTGAGCGGGCTGTTCTGGAAGGATGGCGGTCCTATCGTCGGCATGCAGATCGAAAATGAGTATAATCTCGACGGCCAGGGCCAGGGCCGCGCCCATATCGCGGCGCTTAAAGGTCTTGCGCGCGACATTGGCTATGACGTGCCGCTCTACACCGTCACCGGCTGGGACCAGACACTCTATCCCAAGGGCGAGGTCGTGCCCGTCCATGGCGGCTATCCCGACGAACCCTGGTCGGCAAAAACCACGAAGCTACCGCCCAAGGAAAATTATCTCTTCCGCTTCGACAGCCGCGTCAGCGGGGATTTGGGCGCGCAGACCCGCAACAACCGCCGCGGCGACGCCGATGACGACATGGCGGACACGCCTTTCCTGGGCGCGGAATATGGTGGCGGCGTGCCCGTCATGTATCGCCGTCGTCCGCTGCTGGCGCCCGCCGACGTCGCGGCGGCCGTCACCACGCAGGTGGGATCGGGCGTCAACCTGCTGGGCTATTATATGTTTCACAGCGGCGCCAACCCGCTGGCGAACGGCCGGAGCCTCGAAGAAACGCAGCGGTCGGGCGGCTATAATGACTGCCCGGTGATCGCTTATGACTTTCAGGCGCCGATCGGCCAATATGGGGAGGTCAATGCGGTCAATGCCGCGCTGCGTCCGCTCCATTATTTCCTGAGCGCCTATGGCGACCGGCTTGCTCCCATGACCGTGCACGCCCCCGCGATTCAGCCTGCCGGCAAGGATGACCTTGAAACCCTGCGCTGGTCGGTCCGGGCGGCTGGCGGCAGCGGCTTCCTGTTCGTCAACAACCATGTCCGCCAATATGCGACCGCCGCCCATCCCGCGACGCGCTTCACCGTCACTCTGGCTGACGGGCCGCTGACCTTTCCCGCCCGCGCCGTGACCATTGCACCGGGCGCCTATTTCTTCTGGCCGTTCGGCATGGACCTGGACGGCATCATGCTGGACTGGGCCACGGCCCAGCCGGTCACGCGCATTGCCGACGCCGACGGGCCGATTCATGTCTTCGCCGCGACCCTGCCCGGCCCGGTCGAACTTGCCTTCCCTGCCGGCACGCGGCTGTCCGCACCCAGCCGCACGGAACAGGGCCGCGTCATCGCGGATGTCGCTCCCGCCCCTGACCGGATGCTGACCGTCACCGCTCCGGACGGTCGCCGCGTCCATATCCTGCTGCTCGACCAGACCTCTGCCAGCCACCTATGGGTCGGCGACATCGACGGAAAGCGCAGCGCGATCGTCACCACCGCCGACACCCTGTTCGCGCCGCAAGGCCCGCTGCTGCGCCAGCGCGGATCGGCCCGGTTCGACTGGCGCATCCTGCCCGGTCCCTCCGCCAGCGCCACGGTGAAGGGGCCAACCCCTGCCACCATCCGCTTCACCCAAAGCCGCGCGGCTGGCGACGCGCCCCCCATCGTCATCGGCGGCCCGGCCAAGGCCGCGATGCAGCCGCTTCCCGAAGCGCATCGGGCGGCCGCGGCCTTCACCTTCACCCTACCCGCCGACGCGGTGGAAAGCGGTGACGCCTTCCTCGAAATCGACTGGCGCGGCGACATTGGCCGCCTGTTCGACGGCACCGCCATGCTGGACGACGCCTATTGGGACGGGCGCATCTGGCGCATTGGCCTTAAACGCTTCGCCGATCGACTTGGCCGCCCCTGGACCCTCACCATCCTGCCGCTGCGCGCCGACGCGCCCATTTACCTGGACGACATGGCCCGCGCCACACTGCCGCCAGGCGATCAGGTCGCCCGCCTCCTTGCCCTTCGCCTCGTCCCTGAACTGGAGCATCGCCCATGATCGCCTTGACCCGTCGCGCCGCTTTGGCACTGGCGACGCTGCCCTTTCCCGCCCTGGCGACCACGCCCCGCAACAGCGGCGCGCGCCCCGGCCCCTTTTTGATCGGCGCGGACATCAGTTGGGTGCCAGAAGACGAAGCCGCCGGCGCGCGTTACTTTGTCGATGGCGTGCAAAAGGACCCCGTGCTCCTGATGCGCGACGCAGGTTTCAACGCCATCCGCCTGCGCATCTTCGTCGATCCGTCAAAGGGCTATTCCAGGCGCGAACCCGACAAGGCCTGGGCCGGGCTTGACCAGACCATCAAGCTTGGCCGCCGCATTCGTCAGGCCGGCATGGGTCTCGTCCTCTCCTTTCACTATAGCGATACCTGGGCCGATCCGGAGCATCAGGCCGTACCCGCCGCCTGGACCGGCTACGACCTCCCCCGCCTCGCCAAAGCGGTCGAGGCACATACCCACGACACGCTCGTGGCGATGCGGGCAGGCGGCGCACCGGTCGACATGGCGGTGATCGGCAACGAAACCACGTTCGGAATGCTGTGGCCCCATGGCCGCGTGAAGCTGTCCACCCAGACCGGCAATCCCGTCACCGACGCCAATCATGCACAGGTTGATGACCACGCGATTGGTGGATTCGATGGCTTCGCCGCCCTGCTGCGCGCGGGCATAGCGGGCGCTCGCCGCGCCGAACCCGATATCGCGATCCAGCTGCACAATCATCTTGGCCGGCATTGGCCGATCCTGCGCGAATGGACCGACGCGCTCATCGCCCGCAATGTCGATTTCGACGTCATCGGCCTGTCCTGTTACCAGCAGCAGAAACAGGGCGACTGGGCCAGCAGCTTTACGCGCTTCGTTCAGCGCTATCCCGACAAGGGCCTGCTGGTCGCCGAATATTCCAGCCGCAAACGCTATCTCAACGACCTTGTCTATGCCCTGCCCGGCAAGCATGGCTGGGGCACCTTCATCTGGGAGCCGCTACGCCACCAGGAGGCGATTTTCGACCTCGACGGTCGCAATGCCGGCGGCGGTCCCAAGCCCGACCTTTTGAGCCAGGGCATCAACAGCGCCGAAGCCCCCGGCGGCCTTGCCAACCAGCCTCCCGCACCCAAGCCGGTCCTATCCGGCCCGATCGGCAAGGGCGGCGACTATATCGCCAACGATCTGCTGGACCTTTATCGCCAGATGGCCCGGGAATATCCGTGAACCGCCGCGATTTCACCCTGGCCCTCGCCGCCCTGCCGCTCACCGCCTGCGCCACGGCCCCCGTGACCCGCGATGACGATCCGCTCGTCTTCGCCTATTTCACGACCGGCAAGCAGGGGGAGGCAGCCGGCCTCAAGCTTGCGGTCAGCGATGACGGTTTCGCCTTCCGCGCCATCGCCGATGGCCGCAGCCTGCTGCTGCCTCAAGTGGGTGAGACGAAGTTGCTGCGCGACCCCTTCCTGTTTCATGACGGCAGCCGCTATCACCTGCTCTGGACCACCGCCTGGGAAGGCGTGACCATCGGCCACGCGACCAGCCACGACCTCGTCCACTGGTCGAACCAGCAAGCCATTCCCGTCATGGCCGCCGTGCCGGGCACGCGCAATTGCTGGGCGCCCGAAGCGATCCGCATGTCCGACGGCCGTTTCCTGCTATTCTGGTCCAGCACCGTCGCGGGGCGCTACCCTGAAACAGCCGGTACGTCGGAATCGGGCTATAATCACCGTCTCTGGCAATGCAGCACCACCGATTTTCGCAGCTTTTCGGCGCCTCGGCCGCTTTATGATCCGGGCTTCAGCGTCATCGATGGCACGTTCGCGCAGGCGCCCGATGGCAGCCTGCACCTGATCGTCAAGGATGAGACGGTCACGCCGCCGCGCAAGTGGCTGCGCGCCGCCCGCGCCGATAGCCCGACCGGCCCCTTCGGCCCCCTCTCGCCACCCTTCTCCCCCGCTTGGGTCGAAGGGCCGATGACCGCCCGGGTCGGCGACGCGCTCCTCTGCTACTATGATGTCTACAAGGACGGCCGCTGGGGCGCGATGATGACGCGCGACATGGCGCGATGGCAGGATGTCAGCGACCGCCTGTCGCTCCCCGCCGGCGCGCGCCACGGATCGCTATTGCGCGTCCCGCGCGCCTTGGTCGACGCCATCGCCTGAGTTCCATCCCCCGCCCAGCGCCAGGAACAGCGCGATCTGATCCTGCACCAGTTGCGCCCGCGCCGATGCCGCCGTCACCTCGGCGCTCGCCTGGCTGCGCTGCGCGTCCAGCAGCGACAGGAAATCGCCGCGTCCAAAGCGGAACAGCTTGCCCGCTTGGGCCGCCGACACGCCCGCGCTTTCCCGCGCCCGGTCCAGCGCCGCCGCCCGTTCGGCGTCGCGGCGATAGGTTTCGAGCGCGCTTTCGGTCTGACGCAGCGCCTCCAGCACGGTGGCATCGAACCCCGCCAGGTCGCCACGGACCTGCGCATCGGCCTGGGCGATGCGGGCGCGGATCACCGGGCGATTGGGGAAGGTCCAACTGATGAGCGGCCCCAGGCTGAAGCCGAAGGCGGACCCCGATCCGAAATCCTTGAGCGGCCCTGACAGGCCGACCGACCCGCCGATGCTGACCTGCGGATAAAGCTGCGCCATGGCGACGCCCAGCCGCGCGGTATCGCCGGCGATCGCCCGCTCGGCCTGCCTGATGTCGGGCCGGCGCCGGATCAGCGCCGCGCCATCGCCCACCGGGATCGGCTGGCGCAGCAGCGGCAGGGCGGCGCAATCTTCGACTGCGCGGGGATAATCGGCGGGCGGCCGCCCCAGCAAAGTCGCCAGCAGATAGAGGCCGTTCTGCCGCTGCGCCACCAAGCCGGGCAGCGCCGCCTCGCTCGTTTCCACCGCCGCCTGCGCCCGGCTCACATCGAAGGCGGTGCCGCGCCCGCCCCTGGCCAGCCGCCGCGTCGCGTCGAGCGTCTGGCGCTGCAACGCCACGACCTTGCGATTGACCGCCAGGCTGTAATTGGCCGCGCACACCTGCGCATAGGCCTGCGCCGTCGCCGCCGCCACGCTAACGCGCACATAGTCGCGCGCCGCCGTCACCGCCTCGACGTCAGCGGCGCTCGCTTCGATCGCGCGACGGATCCGGCCGTTCAGGTCCAGCGGATAGGCCGCGCTCAGCCCCAGGTCATAGCTCACTGATCCGGGCAGATGCTGCGCCACGCCCGATGGCCGGGACAGCGTCTCGCCGCCGCTGATCGTGGTCGCCACCTGCCGCCCGGCTTCCGCCTCGCGCAGCACCGCCTGCGCCCGTTCGACATTGGCCTGCGCCTGCCGGAGGTCGGCATTGGCCGCCAGCGCTTCTGCAACCAGCGCGTCCAGCTGCGGGTCGGCATAGAGCCGCCACCATTGGTCGGGCAACGGCGCATTGCTGAACTGCGCGCCCTGCGCCGAATGGAAATCGCCGGTCGCCGCAGGCGCGGTCGCGACGGATGCTTGCGGAAACCGATAATCCGGCCCCGCCGTCGTGCAGGCGGCGAGGCTAAGCGCCAGCAGCGGCGCGCCTATCCCGTTACGCATGACGGCAATCCCCCGGCTTGGCATCCTTCGCCGCCGGCTGCACCGTCACCGTCGCGGTTCGCCCGGAAATCAGCCGCAGCCCCGCCGGCACCTTGTCCAGCCGCACCCGCACCGGAATACGCTGCGCCAGCCGCACCCAGGAAAAGGTCGGCTCGACCGACGGCAGCAAATTGCCCGCATTCGACCGGCTGTCGTCATTGATGCCATAGGCGATGCTGTCGACCCGGCCGTGAATCTCGCGTTCCTCACCCATCAGCTTCACCGTCACCGGCGCGCCGACGCAGATGAGCGGCAGCTTGGTTTCCTCGAAATAGCCCTCCACCCGCGTCGAATCGCTGTCGATCAGCGCCATGGCCTGGCTGCCCGCACCGACATAGTCGCCCGGGTGCAGGTCCAGATTGGTGACGACGCCGTTGACCGACGCGCGCACCTGCGTGCGTTTGAGGTTCAGCGCGGCGGCGTCGCGCCCGCTAAAGGCTTCGGCCAGCGCCGCCTGCGCCGTCTCCACCCGCGCCAGATTCTGCTCATGGGTTTCGGCCGCGACCAGGTCGCCCAGCGCCGTGTCGCGCCGCGCCTCGCGCCGCGCCTGCGCCAATGTCGCCCTGGCGCTGGCGATCTGCGCCTCTGCTTCCTCCAGCGCCAGCCTGTAGCGCGGCGTGTCGATCACGAATAGCAGGTCGCCCGCCTTCACCTGCTGATTGTCCCTGACCGCCACCGACGTCACGAGCCCGCTGATGTCGGGCGTCACCCGCACCACATCGGCGCGCACCCGCCCGTCGCGCGTCCAGGGGCTGCGCTCATAATGATTCCACATCCATATGGCGGCCAACAGGGCGGCGATGACCAGGATGATGGTGGCGGCGCTGCGGATCAGCGTTGCGGGAATGCGGTTCATAAGCGGATTCCAAGGGTGGGGACGAGGATGGAAAGGCCGCAGAGGATCAGCACGAAGAGGCTAAGGTCCACGGCGGCGCGATAGGCGAGGAAGCGATAAAGGCCAGCCGCGCCGATCAGGCGGGTCGCGACCCAGGTCAGGACCAGCGCGACCAGCGCCAGCAGCAACAGCGTCGGCACATAGATGCCGCCAAGAGCGATTTCTCCGGTCATGCGGCAGCTCTCCTGTGGCCGGGCGCGTCGGGGAAGAGGTTGCGGCGCAGGCTGACCAGCGCCAGCACGGCATCGCGCCGGACCGAAGGCCGCGCATGGCCGCCCAGATCGTCGATCGCGCGGTCGATCGCCCAAAGCAGCGCCGGGTCGGCGGGGGCGGGCGCATCCGGGTCCAGTGCGCGATAATGGTCGCCAACACCCGCCAGCACCCGCGTCAGCGGCGCGCCATCTTGCGGGTCGAGGTCGATACGCAGCTGGCGCAATTCCCCGATGGCGGCGCCGGTGCGCAGGTCGCGCAACGCATCATAGAGGGGCGCGCCGCTATCCTGCCGCGTGGCGGCCAGACGCGGCGCCAGCAGGGCGATGCGGTCCAGCATCCGGTTGACCCATGCGCGCACGTCGGGCGCGCCCTTCATATTGGCGCGGTTGGCGATGTCGATCCAGCCGGCGCGCACGGTGCGGCGGATCGCGCGCTCGACGCCGGCCGATTGCAACAACCCCGCCATGATGATCGCGAACCAGATGCCAACGAGCTGCGCCACGGCACCATTTGCGTAGGATGCAAAGGCGTTCACATAGCGGTCGGACAGCAGTACCGGGCTGCCCAGTCCCAGCAGCGTGGGCAGCGCAATGCCCATCCACCGAGGCGAGGCCATCATTGCCCCCAGCACCAGCAGCGGCGGCGCATAGGCCAGCGCCAGCATCGCAAAGCCATCCAGGCGCGGCATGATGACATAGCCGTAGACCGCGCCCAGCGCCGACGCGATGATCGTGCCGATCATGAATCCCTTGAGCGGCGCGAGCAGATTATCCTGCGCCGCAAACAGCGCCAGGAACACGCCCGCCAGCATCACCGCCGTCCCGCCATCCTTCCAGCCGCTGCCGATCCACAGCGCGCAGCCGATGACCACGGTCAGGAAGGCGCCGAACGCGGCGCGCAGCGCCCCGGCATGGTCCCGATGCAATTCGCGGTTGCGCCGCCCGTCCAGCAATTCGGCCACGCGCGGCGTCACCGCGCTGCGCCGGTGCGTCGCCATCTGGTCCAGCAGGTCGCGGCAATCGCGATGGACCGCAATCAGCGTCGCCAGCCGTGCATAGAGGCTAAGACGCATCATATCGGCCCAACCCATGTCGCCCGTCGCCTGCGGTTCCATCGCATGGCATCGGTCTATCAGCGCCTGCGTCCGCTCCGCGCGCGTCGCATTATCCGGGGCCGGCGTCTCCAACCATGCGCGCACATCGGCGATCAGCGCTTCGATCGGCGCCGGCACAACGCCACCATTGGCGACCTTCAGCTGCGCCAGACGATCCTCGACCGCCGCGCCCAGCGGCAGCAGCATCGACAGCTGGTCCTGCAATGCCCGCACGGTGCGGACGCGGGGCGCCAGCCGGCTGATGTCGAAAGGCAGGTGGACCGACATCTGGTGCAACTCGGTCACGTCCTGCGCCAGTCTGCGACGCTCGGCGTCCAGCCCTGGCACCGGATCAGTGGCGATGGCGTCGCGCGACCAGCGTTCCGCGTCGCGCAGGATCGCCTCGACCCGGCCCAGCAGGACGCCGGTGATCGATCCGGGCAACACCACGCCATGCACCAACGTGCCACTCAGGATACCAAGCATGATCTCCTGCACGCGCAGCGACGCCACGGTGAAGATGGTCTGGGGCGAATCCACGTCAGGAAACACGATCAGGCAGGCGGTATAGCCCGCCAGCACGAACATATAGGAACGCGGGGTCCGGTCGAGCAACGACACGAACACGCACAGCCCCAGCCAGGATGCCATCGCGAGCGACAACAATTCGGGTGCATTGACCAACAGCGGCACGACCGCCACGGAAAAGATCGCGCCGACCAGTGTGCCGATTGCGCGAAACACCGCCTTGGAGATCACCGCTCCGGCAAGCGGCTGGGCGACGATATAGCTGGTCAGAAACGCCCAATAGGGCCGCTCCAGCCCGATATGAAAGGCGAGGAACAGCGCCAGCATCGCGGCCATCAGACATTTGAGCGAAAACAGCGCGGCCGGCAGGCCGATCGCCTCGCCCAGCGGGCGGCCGCTCATGCCTGGTTGCGTTTCTCGGCGATGCGTTGCCCGATCAGGTCGAGCAGCTCGACCATGATCTCGATCGCCTCGTCGGGAATGTCGCGCAGCAAATGGTCGCGCAATAGGCCCAGCTTCTGTTCGATCCCTCCCACCAGATCGCGCCCGGCGGGCGTCAGGGTAATGATGTTGGATCGCCTGTCGCCCGGGTGCGCCGCCCGCGCCACGAAACCGCTCGCCTGCAAACCATCCAGCGTACGCACCAGCGAGGGCTGGCGAATGTCCAGCGCATCGGCCAGGTCCGCCTGCCGCACATCGGACCCCATCCGGTCGATATGGATCAGGCACCATCCGGCACTGTTGGACACGCCGAATTGCGCCAGCGCATCGTCCGCCAATTGCCGCCACTGCCGCGCAACCGGGGCCATCTTGTGCGCCAATGCGCGGCGGGGATCGTCGAGAGGGTTCGTCATTAGCTAGCTAACTAATGATTTTGGGCAATCTTTGCACTTGTCATCTTTGCTGTCGCAGATGCGCAAATCACAATCCGTCGCCGGGCCGGAATCAATCCGGCCCGACCAATTCGGATCAGGTCAGGCCCGGCGGGTCCCGTTGAAAGCCGACGCGCCGAACGCGCCGAGCTGCATCGTGCCGGTGATGGCGTCGCCCGCCACTTCCGCCTCGCATTCCAGCGTCATCGGCATCGGCATGGTCATTTCCATCTTCCAGGTCAGCGTGTCGCCATCGACCTTGCCGTCGACCACGTCGAGCGATCCCATCATCCCGGCAAAGGTGCCGTTGAACCGGTCGCCACTGCTGACGACGGTGAAGACGCCCTTCTGGTCACCCATCGGCGTCTTGGCCACGCAGTCATAAGCGCCATCCACTGCCATATCGATTCTCCTTTACGTTGGCGTCAATCAGCCAATGTGCCCATTTCCACCGGCAGCCCCACCGCGTCAAGCTGCGGCCGCACCTGTTTGACGTCGCCCACCACGACCCAGATCAGATTGTCGGGGTTGATCGACTCCCGTGCGGCCTTGTCCATGTCGGCGGGGGTCATCGCGCGATAGGTCTTGGGCAGCGTCTCATAATAATCGTCCGGCCGGCCGATCAGATGGTTGCGCATCATCGCGCCCAGCAATTCCGACGATGTCTCGAAGCTGCCGGGCAGGGACAATATCTGGCTGTTGATCGTCTGGTCGCGCTCGGCCTGGGTCGTGCCCTTGGTGGTGAGATAGTCCTTCACATCCTGCCGCGCGGCGATGATCGATTCGCCGGTCTTGTCGGTCTGCACCGGAGCGTAGACCAGCAACGGGATCGTTTCCTTGACGCCCGGCAGAGCGGTGCCCGCGCCATAGGCCCATCCCTTGGTTTCGCGCAGGTCCATCGTCAGGCGCGACGTCGTGCTGCCGCCCAGCACCTCGTTCGCGGTCAGCAGCGTCACCGGATTGTCAGTGCCCGCCTTGTTGGTCAGCACGCCCGCCAGGATCAGCGATTGCGGGCTTTGCGGCTTGTCGATCAGCACGATGCGCGACGGGCGCATCATCCTGTCCATGCGGAACAGCTTGGTCCCCTTCTGCGCCGCCGGCGCCTTCCAGTCGCCGAACCGCTTTTCGAGCAGCGGCATCATTTCCGCCAGCGTCGTGTCGCCAGCGACAAAGATGGTCGCATTGTCGGGACGCATCCATGCGTCATGAAAAGCGGTCAGGTCCGCCCGGGTCACGGCCTTCACGCCGCTCTCCGTCCCCGATCCGGTGAAGGGGATGCCATAGGGATGCGCCTGCCCATAAAGCAGCGGCGGCAGCATGCGCTGCGCGATCGCCATCGGTTCAGTCTTTTCCGCCGCGATGCGGGTCAACATCTGCCCGCGCAGCCGTTCGACCTCCTCGGGGCGGAAGGCGGGATTGCGGATCACATCGGCCAGCAGGCCCAGCGACGCGTCCAGATTGGGCTTGAGCGCGAACAGCCCAACGGTCGTGCTGTCCATGCTGTTGGCCGCGCTGATCGCCGCGCCCAACCGTTCCTGCTCTTCGGCAATCTCGATCGACGACCGCGTCGTGGTGCCTTCGTCCAGCAGCGCGGCCGTCAGGCCCGCGGTCCCCAGCTTCGCCTTGTCATCGGCGGCATTCCCCGCGTCGAACGCCACCGACACGCGAACCGTCGGCACAGCGTCGCGCCGCGCGAAGACGACGGGGATGCCGTTCTTCAATGTGGCATGTTCGACGTCAGGAAAGTCGAGGTCCTTGACCGGTTCGATCGGCGGCTCGGCGATTCTGGTGGGGGTCGGCGGCGTCGCGGCAGCCGGAGCCGACGCGGCGGGATCGCGAAAATGCGCTGGCTGATGCGTTGCGCCTTCTGCCTTCACATTGCCCGCCAGCGCATTATCCGCAGCGCTCCGCTCGCCCGGCGCGACGGTCAGGCGCAGCACCGGCCGGCCCAGCCATTTGCGCGCCGCCGCCGCCACACTCTGCGGCGTCGCGGCGGCGTAGATCGCCAGGTCCTTCTTATATTTGGCCGGATCGTCGGAATAGACAGCCCCTTCGGCCAGCGTCACCGCCTTGCCGGTGAAGCCGCCCACCTTTTCCAGCCCCCCGATCGTGCCCGACAGCTGGCGCGTCGCGGCGCGCTGCACTTCATCGGCGCTTGGCCCGTTGGTCAGGTAATCGGCCAGCAACTGGTCCAGCCGCTTGCCTACCGCCACCGGATCGACGCCCGGTTTCACGTCCACCGTAATCTCGGCGAGGCTCAGCTTCTCGAACGGCTGCACGCTGGCCTTGACACCGACCGCCACCTTCTCGTCCCGCACCAGCGCATTGTCCAGCCGGGAGGAGCCCAGACCGCCGAACACCGCCAGCGCCAGGTCCAGCTGCGGCAGGTCGGCCGAATTGACGCCGGGCACCACCCAATTACGATAAAGGCGCGTGGCCGCGACATTGTCGTGCATCATCACTTCGGCGTCCTTCGCCAGAGTGGGCACGCTGGCGTCCACATCCTGCGGCGCGGGGCCGGCCGGGATGTTGCCGAACCATTTCTCGACCTTCGCCTTCGCCGTCGCCGCGTCGATATCGCCGGCCAGCACCAGCACGGCGTTGTTCGGGCCATAATGGGTCTTGAACCACATCTGCACGTCGGCCAGGCTCGCGGCATTGAGGTCCGCCATCGACCCGATGGTCGAATGGCGATAGGGATGGCCTTCGGGCATCAGCGCGGCGAGCTGCGCATATTCCACCAGGCCATAGGGCTCATTTTCGCCCATCCGCTTTTCGTTCTGCACGACGCCGCGTTGCGTATCCAGCTTCACTTGCGTCACCGCGCCCAGCAGATGCCCCATGCGGTCGCTTTCCAGGAACAGCGCCCGATCAAGCGCGCCGGTCGGCACCGTCTCGAAATAATTGGTGCGGTCAAACCAGGTCGTGCCGTTCCAGTCGGTCGCGCCGATATCCTCCAAGCGACCGAAAAAAGGCCCGTCGGCATTTTCCGAGCCATAGAACATCAGATGTTCGAACAAATGGGCAAAGCCCGTCTTGCCCGCCGGCTCATAGCGCGACCCGACATGATACCAGACCGACACGGCGACGACCGGCGCCTTGCGGTCGGTATGGACGATGACGCGCAGGCCATTCTTCAGCGTGAATTCCTCATAGGGAATGTCGACCTTGGCCACGAGGCTGGACAAGGGTGCGGGCGCGGCGCTTGCAGCGGTCGCCTGCGCGGCGGCGGGCAGGCTCGGCATCAGCGCGATCGCCGACAGGCCGATCAGCAGGGGCAGGCGGCGCGACAGGGAAGATAGGGTCATGGAAGGGCCTCTGGCAGGAGCATATGGACCATGGAACGCGAACGCGTCCGAAGGACATGCACCATAGCGAGGCGTGATAGGCGCGCAATACGCAAAGGGTGGACAGCGGCCCTGCGGGACGGCAATCCTGCGCAACATATCCGTTCAGCAGAAAGCCCAATCCCTTGATCAAACGCCTGTCCCTGTCGGCCGCCGCGCTCGCCCTGATCCTGCCTGCCACCCTGCCCGCGCAATCGCCCGACCGGCCAGCGACCACCGATCCGGTCTTCACCCCGGCCGCGATGCGCGCCCATGTCGAATTCCTGGCCGACGATCTGCTCAAGGGCCGCGACACCGGCAGTGAGGGGCATGAGATCGCCGCCCGCTATGTCGCCAGCCAGTTTGATGGCATGGGCCTCAAGCCCGCCGGCGACGCCGATGGACAGGGGCGCAGATGGCTGCAGCGCATCACCTTCCAGAAGACGGAACGGACATCGACGCCGGCGACCCTCACTGTCTCCGGCCCTGCGGGTGACCAGAGTTTCACCCATGCCGGTGACGTGCTGATCGGCATGAATGCGGCGCAGCCGCGGCTGGACGTGCGCGCGCCGCTGGTTTTCGTCGGCTATGGCCTGGAAAATCAGCGCCTCGGGCTGAACGACTATGCCGGGCTGGATGTGAAGGGCAAGATCGTCGTCACCCTACGCGGCTACCCCAAGGGCTTGCCAAGCGAGGAAGGCGCGCATCTGTCGGCGACCAAGGCAATGATCGCGGAAGAGCATGGCGCGATCGGCATGCTGTCGATCGGCACGCTCCAGTCAATGAAGGCGCGGCCCTGGGCGCGCATGGTGCAGTTCGCCGACGAACCCGATTTCACCTGGGTATCGCCCGAAGGCGAGCCCTTCGACCAGGCACCGGGCATCCGCGCCGGCGCGGCGCTCAACGACCCGGCCGCCCAGGCCGTTTTTGCGGGCGCGCCGCAAAGCATCGCCGCGATCCGCAAACTCGCCAATCGCAAGGGCGGCAAGCCCAAGGGCTTCGCGCTCAAGACCAGCGTGCGCATTCAGTCCGACAGCGCCAGCCAGCGCGTCACCAGCCCCAATGTCGTCGCCATCCTGCCCGGCAGCGACCCAGTGCTGAAGGACGAATATGTCGTCCTGTCCGCCCATCTCGACCATATCGGCGCCAGCCCGGAAAAGCCCGGCGAACCCGCGGAGAAGGACCGCATCAACAATGGCGCGCTCGACAATGGTGCGGGCATCGCCACGATGCTGGAAGTCGCGCGCGCAATGGCCATGGCGCCCCACAGGCCGCGCCGGTCGATCATCTTCCTGGCATCGACCGGTGAGGAAAAGGGCCTGCTGGGCGCCGACTATTTCGCCCGTCACCCCTCGGTCCCCATTCGTCAGATCGTCGGCAATGTCGATCTCGACATGCCGCTGCTGCTCTACCCCTTCACCGACGTCATCGCCTTTGGCGCGGATCATTCCACGCTCGGCCCCATCGTCGCGCAGGCGGTCAAGCCCATGGGCGTCAGCCTGTCCCCCGACCCGATGCCGCAGGAAAGCATCTTCGTGCGGTCGGACCATTATATGTTCGTGAAGCAGGGCGTCCCCGCCGTTTTCCTTGCCACCGGCTATGCAAATGGCGGCGAAAAGGCATGGGGCGATTTCCTGTCCGGCGCCTATCACCATCCCGGTGACGATATGAACCAGAAGATCGACTGGCAGGCCGGCGCGCGTTTTGCGCAGGCCAATTACCGCATCACACGCGCCATGGCCGACGCCGACACCCCGCCGCTGTGGTTCCAGAACGACTTTTTCGGCGATCTTTTCGCACCGCAGGCGCGTAAGGCGGCAAAATAAGGATTATCCCGCCCCGCCCCTTGTGTGGTTTTTGAGCAACACTACATCCGCATCATCTACTTCCATGGGGATGTCATGAACCTCGAAAAATTCACTGATCGCGCCAAGGGCTTCCTCCAGTCGGCGCAAACCGTTGCGATCCGCATGAACCATCAGCGGATCAGCCCGGAACATCTGCTAAAGGCGCTGCTGGAGGATGAGCAGGGCATGGCGTCGGGCCTTATTCAGGCGGCAGGCGGATCGCCGCAGGTCGCGCTGCGCGACACCGATGCCGCGCTCGCCAAGGTGCCCGCCGTGTCGGGCAGCGGCGCGCAGCAGACGCCCGGCCTCGACAATGATGCGGTGCGCGTGCTCGACAGCGCCGAGCAAGTGGCGCAAAAGGCGGGCGACAGTTTCGTCACCGTCGAACGGCTGTTGCTCGCGCTCACCCTCGCCACCACGACGACGGCGGGCAAGGCGCTGGCCGCCGCCGGGGTCAAGGCCGACGCGCTCAACGCCGCGATCAACCAGTTGCGACAAGGCCGCACCGCCGACACGGCAGGCGCGGAGGATCGCTATGACGCGCTCAAGAAATTCGCTCGCGACCTTACGGAGGCGGCGCGTGACGGCAAGCTGGATCCCGTCATCGGCCGCGACGAGGAAATCCGCCGCACCATCCAGATCCTTGCTCGCCGGACCAAGAACAATCCCGTCCTGATTGGCGACCCTGGCGTTGGCAAGACTGCCATCGCCGAAGGTCTGGCGCTGCGCATCGCCAATGGCGACGTGCCCGATACGCTGAAGGACCGCACGCTGATGGCGCTCGACATGGGCTCGCTGATCGCGGGGGCAAAATATCGTGGCGAGTTCGAGGAGCGGCTGAAGGGCGTGCTCGACGAGGTGAAGGCGGCCGAGGGCCAGATCGTCCTTTTCATTGACGAGATGCATACTCTGATCGGCGCAGGCAAATCCGAAGGCGCAATGGATGCAGGCAACCTGCTGAAACCCGCCCTCGCACGCGGCGAACTCCACTGCATCGGCGCGACGACGCTCGACGAATATCGCAAATATGTCGAGAAAGACCCTGCGCTCCAGCGGAGGTTCCAGCCCGTCTTCGTCGGCGAACCGACGGTGGAGGACACCATCTCCATCCTGCGCGGCATCAAGGACAAATATGAAACGCATCACGGCGTCCGCATCGCGGACGGCGCGATCGTGTCCGCCGCGACGCTGTCCAACCGCTACATCACCGATCGCTTCCTGCCCGACAAGGCGATCGATCTGATGGACGAGGCCGCGTCCCGCATCCGCATGGAGGTGGAGAGCAAACCGGAGGAAATCGAAAATCTCGACCGCCGTATCATGCAGTTGCAGATTGAGCGGGAGGCGCTGCGCAAGGAAACCGACCAACCATCCCGCGACCGGCTCGCCGCACTGGAGGGCGACCTTGCCAATCTGGAGCAACAGTCCGCTGAACTGACAACGCGCTGGCAGGCGGAAAAGGACAAGATTGCGGGCGAGGCCAAGCTCAAGGAACAGCTGGACGCCGCGCGCATCCAGTTGGAACAGGCGCAGCGCACGGGTGAATATGCCCGCGCGGGCGAGTTGCAATATGGCACCATCCCCGACCTCGAAAAGCGGTTGAGCGAAGCACAGTCCGCCTCGGCCGGCGCCATGCTGCGCGAGGAAGTGACAGCCGAGGACATCGCCGCCGTGGTATCCCGCTGGACCGGCATCCCGGTCGACCGCATGCTGGAGGGCGAGCGCGAGAAGCTGCTGGCGATGGAGGCGGAACTGGCCAAGCGCGTCATCGGGCAGGCCGACGCGGTGAGAGCCGTGTCGACGGCCGTGCGCCGCAGCCGCGCCGGGCTACAGGACCCCAATCGTCCGCTCGGTTCCTTCCTGTTCCTTGGCCCTACGGGCGTCGGCAAGACCGAACTGACCAAGGCGCTCGCTGGCTTCCTGTTCGACGATGACAGCGCGATGGTGCGCATCGACATGAGCGAGTTCATGGAAAAGCACAGCGTCGCCCGCCTGATCGGCGCGCCTCCGGGCTATGTCGGCTATGAGGAAGGCGGCGTGCTGACCGAAGCCGTCCGCCGCCGCCCCTATCAGGTCGTCCTGTTCGACGAGGTTGAGAAAGCGCATGGCGATGTGTTCAACATCCTGCTCCAGGTGCTGGATGACGGCCGCCTGACCGATGGGCAGGGCCGAACCGTCGACTTCACCAACACGATCATCGTGCTGACGTCGAACCTTGGCAGCCAATATATTGCCGCTCTTGGCGATGACGACCCGGTCGAAAAGGTCGAGGATCAGGTGATGGACGTCGTGCGCGCCCATTTCCGCCCCGAATTCCTGAACCGGCTGGACGAAATCATCCTGTTCCACCGGCTGGGCGCCGCCCATATGGCGCCGATCGTCGACATCCAGGTCGCCCGCATCGGCAAGCTGCTCAAGGACCGCAAGATCACGCTCGACCTGACCGACGGCGCGCGGGCCTGGCTGGGCCGCGTGGGCTATGACCCGGTCTATGGCGCGCGCCCGCTGAAAAGGGCGGTCCAGCGTTATTTGCAGGACCCCCTTGCCGACATGATCCTGCGCGGAGACGTGCCAGACGGATCCACCGTGCGCGTCGATGAAGGCGACGGGGGGTTGGCGTTGGCGCTGGCATAAGATGCAAGCGGCGCTTCTGGGCGCCGCTGCCTCTTCCTCAGCCGCTCGGGTTCATGCCCGCGCGGCTGCGGGTAATCAGGTCATCGGCATCACGATTTTGCTGGTCGCCGATTGACTGCCATTCCGCGTTTGTCTTGCAAATGCGTTTGCTGCTGACCAGCGAACCGGTCACGCTCAAACGCTTGCAGCGGACAGCGTTAGGATCATTGCGATCGAGCTTGGGCTTGTCTTCGGCCATAGCTGGCGACGCAGGAAGTGCGAGGGTCAGGGCAAGAAATCCCGAAGCGATCGCAGTTTTCACAACAGACACTAATCATCTCCCTGGATGGGGCGGCGCGGTTCGACATAAATCCGTTCGCCGCCGATCAGACGCTGGCCCGGTTCTTGTCCCTGCTGGCGTCGGCTGTTGCATAGAATTGCTTTAATAGCATCTGCTCTTCAAGTGACAAATGCGGGTTCCACACGTCGAAGATCAGAACCACTCGAAGATGATCGCTCTTGTTCCAGGCCTCATGGTCGATCGTGTCGTCAAACGCAAAGGCGGTGCCCTCCTGCCAGCTTCGTGTTTCACCTCCGACCCGAAAGGCGCAGTCAGGCGGAACGATAAGCGGCAAGTGGATGATGGCGCGCGTATTGGTGACACCGGTATGCGCAGGAATGTGACTGTGCGGCTTTAATAACGAGAAGAAGGCGGATGGCGCCCTTCCCGGGATGTCGGCCCGCGGAAGCGCTTCCAAGGCTGCGACGGTTTCAGGGCAAGCGGCGCAGAGGGCGTCGTTGCGCACCCCATATTCCCATAGAAACACAGCGCCCCAATCAAGCGAGCCATCAAGCGCGGTCCATTTATTTTCCGGTGTTCCGGCCTCCTGGCGAACATAGGGCCTTACGGCCCCGCCATGCTGTTCCACCAGCGCCAGAAACTCCGCGCGAATGGCATCCGTGCTCTGCTCTAATTTCTCCATCCAGGGAAAATGGCTGCGGTCGAAAAACTCATCGGCGGGAAGAAAGGGATAATGGAGCCCGGAACAATGGTTCTGGTAGATGGGACGACGGCCAAATTCATGATCGAGACAGGCCTGAAACCGCCGTTTGCTCAAAAGTGATGCAGCGGTAAGATCTTCTGCGACCTGCGCTTCGATAAAGGCTGCAAAGTCCGCCTTCTGCGCACGCACATAGCTGCGGGCCGCATCCAGGGTTTCGGACAAGGCCGGGGGAACATCGCCCATCGCCGCGGACAAGGCGAGCACCTTTCCCCAACTGTCGGCCGCATCCTGCCTCTCACCCAATCGCTGCTGCAACTGCGCCATGCGAATCTGCGCCATCAGATTGCGCTGATCGATATCGATCGCCCGTCGCAGCGCGATCCGCTCCCCCTCGGCATGCCCTGTCCCGCGTTCGGCCGACGCGAGGTTCATCCATAGAGCCGCTTCTGCAGGATCAGCGTCCGCCGCTTTCGCAAAATGGGCACGGGCCTGCGGAAAATCCTCCCTCTCCAGTGCGATCAAGCCCAGCATATTATGCGCCACAGGATCATTCGGCGTGATATCCAGCACCGCACGCAGTGCCGCTACCGCCTCTGCCGTTCTCCCCATTCTACGCGCTTCAACCGCGCGCTGCAAAAGCGCCTCACGTTCCTTCATCAAAAGCCCCCCAGCTTCTTTGCGATAGGAGTAACAGATGGAAAAACGGACGCAACCGCTCTGATCCGGCGGCCCCTTGCTCCCTCCCCCCACGCATGCCAAGCGTTCATGATGACACAGGCGCCTTCATTCCAGACCATCATGCATGATCCGCAATGGCTCGCTCACCGCTATGATCCGGGGCATGATGCCTTTCATCTGCGCAAGGTTTCCCGCGCCCGCCGTGCCGAAATCCCATTTCTGACGGATGAATATCTGGGAAGCGACCGTCCGTTGATCGTGCGCCGGACCGATGCGATCGAGCATGCGCCGCCCGCCGCGCCAATCCATTTCATCTTTCACTCAGCCTACTGCTGCTCAACCCTCCTCGCCGCTGCCCTCGACATTCCCGGTACGGCAACGGCATTGAAGGAACCTGTGTTGCTGAACGACTTGGTCGGATGGCGGCATCGTGGCGGAAGGGGTGCACAAGTCGCTCGAGTGATCGATGACGGACTGCGCGTGCTTGCGCGGCCCTTTTCTGCGGCCGAAGCGACGATCGTCAAACCTTCGAACATTGTGAACCCGCTAATCCCTGCGATCATGGCGATGCGGCCGGACGCCCGGGCGCTGCTGCTTCATGCGCCCCTCGACGCCTATCTCGCCTCAATCGCCCGCAAGGGCATGTGGGGCCGGCTATGGGTGCGTGACCTGTTCGACAAACTGATCAGGGAAGGCATGCTGGGATCGCTCGGAATCGCGCCGGACGAATATCTGAGGCTCACCGACTTGCAAGTCGCGGCCGCCGGATGGCTGGCGCAGCAGCAGCAATTTCAGCACCTCACGGCCACGCTGAAACAGCGTGTGGCGACGATCGACAGCGACAGTTTCCTGGCGCGCCCCCATGATGCGCTGGCGGCGCTCGGACAGCTTTTTTGCCTTGATCTTGATCATTCGGCGATCACCGCCATTGTCGATGGCCCGGTTTTCGCGCGCGACGCCAAAAGCGGGGATGCATTCGCCCCTGGCAAGCGTGCTGCCGATGCCAAGTCAGGCATCGCATTACATGCGGAGGAACTGGAAAAGGTTGCCGTCTGGGCAAGTCGTGTCGCGGATGGTGCCGGCATTCCTTTGGCCCTGCCCCAACCACTGATCGGGTAATTGCCCGCACCGCCCATTGAGCGGACAGACCCAATAATCAATAAAAAAAGGGGGCCGGCGTTTCCACCGGCCCCCCTTTCTGTCTCATTTATGCGCCGATCAGAAGCGGAACTTCACTGCGGCGGCATAACGACGACCCAGCGCGTCATAGGTCGACGGATAGACGTTACCGCTGTTATATGCGGTCGAACCCAGTGTCGAGCCCACAACCTTGGGCTTGTTGTTGAACATGTTCTGCGCCGTCAGGGTCAACGTGATGTTGTCCGAGACATGGAAGCGGCCGGTCAGGTCGAAATAATGTTCGGCCGGAATCTTCCGGAATTCCGGATCGACGACGCAGCCGTCCGGATCCGCACCCTCGGGGTCAGCACAGCCAAAGCCAATCGCCGCAGCCAGATCGTCGTCATAGGCGGCGGGTTCATAGCTGACCGCGTCGATATAGCGCCACAGCAGCGAGATATCGAAAGTTTCGAAGCTCAGCGTGGTGCGCTGCGAGAACTGCCATTCAGGCTGAATGGAGGCGCAGTTGACCGAGTAATAGCCGGTGCATTCGCGGTTCAGCGAAGTCGGCGATGCCTGGAACTTCGAGCTACCCGTCCAGTTGCCGGTCAGGCTGAGCGACAGCTTGGCAAAGCCAACGTCGCGACCATAGTTGACCGAGAAATCGACGCCATCCGTCTTGAGCGTGCCGAGGTTCGACAGACCCAGGAACAGACCCGGAGTGGTGGTCGATTCACCGAACAGGTTACCCGTCGCCGGGTTACGCTGGATGCTGGTGCAGGCGTCGCTCGTCGCGCTCGATGCCGACAGATTGTCGAAGCAAGCACTGATCGCATCGCCCGGAGTCGGCGTAGTGATCGCGCCGGTGACCTTGATGTTGTAGTAATCTACCGTCGCGGAGAAGCCGGGCAGGAAGTCAGGCTGGAACACAGCGCCGATTTTCCAGCTGTTCGACTTTTCTGGGCTCAGCGCCAGGTTGCCGCCCGAGGTCGCATTGACCTGGCCAGCCGGATCGTTTTCGATCAGGCCCAGGAACGCTCCGCCACCCTGCGCGGTGCAGACCGCAGCCAGATTGGCGTTGTTGAGCGGCGCGTCGCCAGCGCAAGGATCGACCGCCAGGTTGGTCAGGCCCGTATTGTTGGGCGCGAACAGCTCGGCGATGTTCGGTGCGCGGACGGCGCGGGCGTAGTTGCCGCGGATTTTCAGAGCGCGAACCGGGCTCCAGGTACCGCCAGCATTCCACGTCCAGGTTTCGTAGCCCGGCGAACCAGCGGCATCGATGCTGTACTTGGAATAACGCACGCCGCCCTGAACGACCAGTTCCTCGAAGAAGGGACGATCCTGGACGATCGGCAGAACGAGTTCGCCATAGGCTTCGTAGACGTCGTAGCCGCCGGTGATGTTCGGCGCCGCACCACCCGCGCCGCCGAGGTCACCCGACTGCGAGAGAAGGTCCGATTCCTGCGAGGCGGTATATTTGCGATATTCGCCACCCAGCGCGAAAGCAACTGCGTCGGTCGCCCAAGGAACGGTCCAACCGAAGTCACCGTTGATCAGGCCCTTGACCTGCGCGAGCGAGGTCTTGGTGACAATCTGGCTGTTGGCCGTCAGGAACGAATTCATCGCGTCCGTGATCGAACCATTGCCGCCAAATGCGTTCAAGGGAACGCAGCCACCGCTATCATCCAGGCAGGTTTCGGTGTTGGTCGCGAGCAGCGCCTGACGGACGCGGCTGTTGAGCCAGTAGCCCTGCTGGGTCTGGATGTTCTCCGATTCGCCATATGCGCCGGAAACGTCCCAGTTGATCGTGTCGGTGATGCCACCACGCGCCCCGATCTTGTAATCGAAGAAGGTCGTCGTGAAGTCCGAAACACGCGGCCCGAGTTCGACGGCGCGACGCGAGAAGGCGGTCGATACGGTCTGGTAATTGGGATCGTTGGGATCCGTCGCGAGCGCTGCAGCGTCGCACTGGGCTTGCGTGAACAGCGGCGTGTAGATGCCGGCCGCAGGGTTGGTGTCACGGGCGCAGAAGGCGTTGCGCTGGGCAGCCGTCAAATACGGATTGCTGAGCGGAACATCGACCGCGATGCCGAACGAACCCGACGGCGCGATGATCGTATTGACGGTGTTCTTCGAGAAGATACCGCGCGAATAGACCTCAACCGCGTCGCTGACTTCATACTTGGCGGCGCCGAACATGTTGAAACGTTCGAACGGCGTCTGGAAGATGTTGTACGGGTTGAAGTTGAAGGGGTCGAACGCGCTGGTCGGGCGGAACGCGGTGCCGTCAGCGGTAATCTGACGCGTACCGTTGCCATTGTCGGTGCCCGTGACGTTCACATTGGTGAAACGCGAAGGCGTCGACGTGCCCGAACCGCCGGCAACACCGCTATAGGAATCGATATTGTCGAACGAGAAGTCGCGACCGCCCTGGTAGACCGGGTCCGACTGCTGGTAGCCGACAGCGAACACGACATTGCCGCGACCGTCGTCGAAATTGGCGCCCATGGTCAGGTCGGCGCGGAAATAGTTACCGTCGCCTTCTTCGGTGATCTGGTTCGAAATATTCGCTTCCAGGCCCGAGAAGTCGGACTTGGTAACGAAGTTGACGACACCCGAGATCGCGTCCGCGCCATAGGTGGTCGATGCACCGCCGGTCAGAACGTCGACGCGCTCGACAAGAGCGACGGGCACGTTGTTAAGGTCGAAACGGCCGTTCAGTTCGGCAGGAACCAGACGGTCGCCGTCGATCAGCACGAGGTTGCGGTTCGAACCCAGGCCACGCAGGTTGACGAACGAAGCGCCGCCATTGCCGTTGTTCACCGCCGAACCGATGCTCGGCACGATACCGGGGATTTCACGCAGAATGTCTTCTGCGGTGTTGTTCTGCTTCAGCTCGATCGTGTCGGCGGTGGTGGTCAGCACCGGGTTCGACTGAAGATTGGGGTTACGGATCAGCGAGCCCGTAACGACGATGGTGTCGCCAGCAGCGGGCGCTTCGGCTGCCTGGGGCGCGTCCTGCGCGATGGCGGCGCTGGCGATCAGCGACGCGCTCAGGATCGCCGGAGCGGCGCTGGCACGCAGCAGTGCCCTTTTCGAAAATGTCTTCACGGTCCAGTCCCTTGCTCTGGAGTCGGCAGATTATCTGCCACCTAGTAGCCCGTACGGAGGAATATGGTGCCCGACAGCGATCCCCCCATATGGATTGGTGGAACCTGCGCGGGCTTCAGGGCGCTGTAAAGCATGGGAAAAGGTCCAGCGCCGCTTTTGACGAGGGCTGTATCATAATTGCAACAAGGGCGGGGAGCGGCAGTTTTACGATCTTGTTGCAATTAAATTTCATCTCGCAGCATGCCAGTGCAGCTTTCGTGCATCACTTAGCCAGAAGAGTGTCGGAAAATTTGGTGCCGTGTAGTCCCTGCGGTACAGGCCCGTCTCTTGACGCATATTTTCAGCAAAAGGCATGATAAGGCCGCATCGAACGAACAGGGAGACAGGTGGCATGACACGCGGATACAAAATGCTGGGGGTCATGACGCTGGTCCTGATGGCGAATCCCGGGCAGGCAGCAACCAAGGCGCGCCCACCACAGGCGGAATTGTTCACCAACCTGCTCCAATGCCGGTCGATCGCAGCCGATGCCGAGCGCCTCGCCTGCTTCGACCGCCAGGTCGGCGCGATGGAGACAGCGTCGCAACGCGACGAAGTCGTGGTTCTGGACAAGGGCGAGCTTAACAAGACGCGCAAGACGCTGTTCGGCTTTTCCTTCCCGAAACTGCCTTTCCTGGGCGGGGGCGACGATGATGACGCGGCCAAGGAAGAGGAAGGCGTCAGCCACATTCAGACGACGATCGCCAGCGTGCGCAGCTTGGGTTACGGCAAATGGCAGATCGGGCTGGAAGACGGCGCGCAGTGGATGACGACCGAAGCGGTGACCGGACGTGACCCCAAGGTTGGCCAGTCGATCGAAATCAAGCGCGCGGCGATGGGCAGCTTCATGGGCAAGATTGAAGGCGGGCGCACCATCCGGATGAAGCGCGTCAGTTAAGCGCCATCACCGCCCCTGCGGCATCGGCCCGGCGATCAGCAGCGGGTCGATGCGCGCATCCTGCCATTTCATGCCCCAATGGAGATGCGGTCCGGTCGCGCGACCGGTTGCGCCGATCGCTCCAATCTGTTGCCCCTGCACGATATGATCGCCCATCTTCACGTCGATGCGCGACAGGTGCAGAAAAGCGCTGTTGAGGCCGTGGCCATGGTCGATCATCAGCAAATGCCCTTCCAGCGTAAAGGGCTTGTTGATCGCCGCCAGGATGACGACGCCGTCGGCCGGCGCGCGCACGGGTTCGCCCGTGGCGCCCGCCACATCGACGCCGCCATGATAGGAGCCAGGCTCACCCTGATAGATGCGCTGCGCGCCGAAGAGGCCGGAGATGCGCCCGACGCGCGGCCAGATGAAGGACTGCCGCCACCCCTGCGCATCCGTCACCTTCGCCCGCGCCGCCGCGATCGCTTGGAGCTCTGGTCGGCGCAGCGCCATGAAGGCGTCGCTGCTCTTGCCCACGCGCAGCGGCGCATTGATCCGCTCCAGACGCCAGTCGCGCGGCGCGACGGTCAGCGGCCGGGTAAGTAGCTTGCCGTCCGACAGGCGCGCCGTCAGCAACGCCTCGGGCTGCGCATCCCGATCGAAGGCGATCAGGAACCGGCCATCAGGGTCGACCGCTACCGGCTGATCGCCCAGCGTCAAAGCCACGGTTCCAGCCGGCGCCGTCCCGAGCAGCCTGCCGCCCTGCACCGCTACGCCTTCAAGCCGGAAGGCCGGCGTTACCGCCCCTTGTCGCATGACGGGCTGCGCAGTGGCCACCGCGCCGAAGCCCAGTATTGCCGCCAGAAAAATCGCCTTCATAACCCGCCAGCAGCCTTTTGTTCCGCCTCCACGGACGCCTGCGCGCTAACATAGGGTTCCTGCCGGGCGATGCTCCAGTAGCGCAAATCCTGTAAGGCTATACGCTGCCCTGTTACGGCGCAGAGCACATGATCACCCGCCTTCAATACGCGAAAGCTGTAAGGCAGATAATGAAGTCTGGCGATCCGGTCACGGCTGGACATCAACATGGGTGCAATATTCCCTTCATCGGTCAGGAAAACAGATCCTGCTGCGCCAGGGCGGGATCACGCGGCTTGCGCGCGGAACGGGCCGGCGAAGGCGGCGCCGGCTCCATTTGCGCACCCGCCTCTCCGACCACCGCGCCCACCGCGCCATCGTGGAAATGCAGGACGACCTGCCCGGCCGCGCGCGCGGCATCGACCGACCGGACCAGCCGCTCGCCTGCCATCACCCGGGCATAGCCGCGCTGCAATGGCAGATCGGGATCGAGCGACGCGAAATGCCGCGACACGCGATCGAACGCGGTCACGCAATCCCGCTGCGCGCGGACCAGATTTTCCGGCCGCAATCGCAACCGATCCAGCCGCTCGCCCGCGCGCGTCAATTGCTGGCGCAGCAACGCCGGCCGCAGCGCGCCGCTCGCCTGCCCCAGATGCGCGCGTGCGTCGGCCAAGCGATGGCGCAGGCCACTGGCCAGGGCGTCCGATAGCTGGTCCAGCCGCTGCCGCTGCGGACTGAGCAATGTGTCGGGCGTCGGCATCAACCGCGCCTGCATGTCCAGCCGCTCGCGCGCCTGCGCCGCGCCGCGCCGCACGGCGCGACCGGCACGCAGCCCCATGTCAGTCAGCCCCGCCAGCAATTCCGCGCGCACCGGCACTGCAATTTCGGCTGCCGCCGTCGGCGTGGGCGCGCGACGATCGGCGGCATAATCGCAAAGCGTGGTGTCGGTTTCATGCCCCACGGCCGAAATGATCGGGATGCTGCATTCCGCGACCGCACGCACGACGATCTCTTCATTGAAGCTCCACAGATCCTCGATCGACCCGCCACCGCGCGCCACAATCACCAGGTCCGGCCGCTGCAAAGCGCCATCGGCAGGCATATCCGAAAAGCCCCGAACCGCGCGCGCGACCTGCTCTGCCGCGCCCTGCCCCTGCACCAGCACCGGCCATAACAAGACCTGTGTCGGGCATCGATCCGCCAGCCGGTGAAGGATATCGCGAATGACCGCGCCCGTGGGGGATGTGACGACGCCGATGGTGCGCGGCAGGAAAGGCAGCGGCTTCTTGCGTTCGGGCGCGAACAATCCTTCGCCCGCCAGCTTGGCCTTGAGCTTTTCGAGCAGCGCCATCAGCGCGCCTTCGCCCGCCAGTTCCATCCGTTCGATCACGATCTGATATTTGGACCGGCCGGGATAGGTGGTGAGCTTGCCCGTGGCGATCACCTCTACCCCGTCCTGCGGCGCGAAGGCCAGACGCTGCGCCCCGCCTTTCCACATGACGCCGTCGATGACGGCATTGTCGTCCTTCAGGCACAGATACAGATGCCCGGATGCCGCGCGCTTGAACCCCGAAATTTCGCCGCGCAACCGGACATGGCCGAACCGGTCTTCGACCGTGCGCTTCAACATTCCGGACAATTCGCTAACGCTGAGCGGCGGCGCGTTGTCGCCTGCGCGTTCCTCGGCTAACAGGCGGCCCGAACTGTCATAGGCATCAAATTCCGGGGACATGGGCGACATGAACATCCTTCTGCTTGGCGGCGGCGGCCGCGAACATGCGCTGGCATGGAAGCTGGCGCAATCGCCCGGCCTCGACACGCTCTATGCCGCGCCCGGCAATCCGGGCATAGCGCAGCACGCCACGCTGGTCGACCTTGATGCGGCGGATCATCGCGCTGTCGTGGATTTCTGCATCCGTCATTCGATCGGCCTGGTGGTGATCGGCCCGGAAGCGCCGCTGGTCGACGGGCTGGCCGATAATCTGCGCACCATGGGCGTGCCGGTCTTTGGTCCCAACCGCAAGGCGGCGCAGCTGGAAGGGTCCAAGGGTTTCACCAAGGATTTGTGCCAGCGCGCGAATATCCCCACAGCGGCCTATGTCCGGGTGACAAGCAAGGATGGCGCGATCGCGGCACTGGATGATTTCGCGCTGCCTGTCGTCATCAAGGCGGACGGGCTGGCCGCTGGCAAGGGCGTCATTATCGCGCAAAACCGCCAGGAGGCGCTGGATGCCCTTGATTCGATGTTTTCCGGCGCCTTCGGCGCGGCCGGCGAGGAAGTCGTGCTGGAAGAATTCATGTCCGGCGAGGAAGCGAGCTTTTTCGCCCTGACCGACGGCAGCGCCATCCTGTCTTTCGGATCTGCGCAGGATCACAAGCGCGTGGGCGACGGCGACACTGGCCCCAATACCGGCGGAATGGGTGCATACAGCCCCGCGCGCGTCCTGACGCCCGACCTGGAACGGCAGGTGATGGACAGGATCATTCGCCCCACGGTCGATACGCTGGCAAACGAAGGCATGCCCTATTCGGGCGTCCTCTATGCCGGCCTGATGCTCACCGACGCGGGACCCAAGCTCATTGAATATAATGCCCGCTTCGGCGACCCGGAGTGCCAGGTATTGATGAGCCGTTTCGACGGGGATCTTGCCGAGCTCCTCCTTGCCGTCGCGCAGGGACGGTTGGCCGAACAGGGACCGGTCGCGCTGGCCGATCGCACGGCCCTGACCGTCGTCATGGCCGCCAATGGCTATCCCGGCACGCCGGAAAAGGGCGGGCGCATTACAGGGCTGGACGTGGCCGAGCAGGCCGGCGCCAAGATTTTCCACGCCGGCACGGCGGAGAGGAGCGGTACGATCGTCGCCACTGGCGGCCGGGTTCTCAACGTCACCGCCACCGGCGACAGCGTCGCCACTGCCCAGGCAGCCGCCTATGCCGCCGTGGAGGCAATCGACTTTCCCACCGGCTTTTGCCGCCGCGATATTGGCTGGCGCGAAGTGGAGCGCGAAGCGAAACAGGGGTGAACCCTTGCGGCGCGGGGAAAAGCATCCTTAAATAGCAGGACGAAACACACAGGGGAGACGCGGCGCGATGCAGGAATTCTTCATGGACTATGGCCTGTGGCTGCTGATCGCGCTGCTGGTCCTTATCGGCCTTGTTTTCTTGCTGTCCGGCAAGCGCACGTCGGATGGGGACACGCCGGCAGAGACAATCACGCCTGGTGAAGCGCCTCAACTCGCCGCCGCGCCGCCGCTGGCCGATCCGGTCGCAGTGCCGTCGGCCCCCGTCGCCGCCGAAAGAATCGAGAAAACAGAGTCTGTGGCGGCTGCGGAGCCGAGCGTCGAGCCAGCCCCACCTCTTGCGGCCGAACCCATCCCTGTCTCCCCCGCTGTTGCTCCGCCGGTAGGCGATGCCGCACCCGACGACCTGCTGCGCCTCAAGGGCGTCGGTCCCAAGCTAAAGGCGCTGCTTATGGAACTGGGCGTGACCCGTTACGAACAAATTGCCGCCTGGACCGATGCGGATATCGCCGCGATCGACGCCCGGCTCGGCAATTTCAAGGGCCGCCCGGTGCGCGACCAATGGGTGGATCAGGCGAAATATCTCGCGGCTGGCGACACCGCCGGCTTTGAAGCGAAATATGGCAAGCTCTAGCCCCGGCCCAACATCTCCTGCGCGCGCGGCGCCAGCCGATCTTGTGCCGCCTTGTGAATCCCCGGCGCGGCGCACAGCAAGCCAAAGGCGGTCGGCTGCGGCCGGTTGAAACGCAACGGATCGCCCAGCGCATCGGTCACGATCGCCCCCGCCTCCTGGCAGATGAGCGCCGCCGCCGCGACATCCCATTCATTGCCCCAGCGCACCGTCGCGACCAGATCGGCCTCGTCAGCGGCGACCAGCGCCATGCGCAGCGCGATGCTGTTGGGCTTTTCCACCGCCACCAGATCGCGGTCAGCGCGCGGCAACTGGTCGGCAGGCACCCGTGCGCCCGGCAGGATCGTGCGCGCGCCTGCATTCAGCGCCTTGCCATTGCGGGTCGCCCCGCGCCCGGCCTGCGCCACCCATAATTCGTTGCGCGCGGGCGCCGCCAATATCCCCAATCGCACCGCGCCATCCTCTACCAGCGCCACCGATACCGCCCAGCCGCGCCGCCCGCGCAAATAGTCGCGCGTGCCATCGATCGGATCGACGACCCATACGCGCGACAGGCCTAGCCGGTGGACGGTATCGGCCGTCTCTTCCGACAACCAGCCAGCGGTAGGATCAATCGCGGTCAGGCTGTCGCGCAACATCACGTCCAGCGCCAGATCGGCCTCACACACCGGATGGCCGGGCACCTTTTCCCACTGACGCACGCGCGTTTCGCCATTGGCCCATAAGGTCAACCCATGGTCGGCCGCATCCGCCACGGCGGACACGATCGCGCGCAGGGGCAGTTCAGCCTCCGGCAACGGTCATCCCGTCGATGCGGAGAGTGGGCACATTCATGGCATAGCGGAAATAGAGGTCGCTCGCCGGCGTCATGTTGCGGAACATATCCTTCAAGTTGCCGGCGATGGTGATTTCCGACACCGCATTCATGACCGCGCCATTTTCGATCAGGAACCCGGACGCCCCGCGGCTATAGTCCCCGGTCACAGGATTGACGCCCATGCCGATCAATTCGGTTACATAGATGCCGCGCTTCACATCATAGCGCAGGTCCCCCGGCGACGTCGTGCCTGCTTCCATATGGACGTTGGTGATGCTGGCGCCCGGTGCTCCGCTGCCGCCGCGGCTCGCATGACCTGTCGGCTCCAGCCCCAATTGCCGGGCCGAAGCGCTGTCGAGCAGCCATCCGGTCAGCACTCCGTCCTCGATCAGCGCGCGCCGCTCGACCGGCAGGCCTTCGCCATCGAAGGGGCGCGATCGCAAGCCGCGCGGGCGCAGGGGATCGTCGATGATCGTGATGCTGGAATCGAAAATCGCCTCGCCCAATTGATCCAGCAGGAAACTCGACCGGCGCGCAATGGCCGGGCCGACAATGCCGCTCACCAGATGGCCGATCAGGCTGGACCCGATACGCGGATCGAAAATCACCGGCATGACGCCGCTGCCCACCTTGACCGGGTTGAGCCGCGCGACTGCGCGCTGTCCTGCCCGCGCGCCCACGGCGTCGGCATGGTCCAGATCGCGCAGATGCCGCGCCGAATGGCTGGCATGATCGCGCTGCATGTCGGACCCGCTGCCCGCCAGCACGCTGGCCCAGGTCGAATGGCTCGTGCCGGCATAGGCGCCGGCAAAGCCATGACTGGTCGCGAGCGCCACCTGGCTACGCCCGCTCGAAGCGCCGCCGCCCTCGCTATTCGTGATGCCCGGCACGCCGCGCGCCGCATCCTCGGCCATCAAGGCGCGCTCGCGCAGAGCGGCGGGTTCGGGCTCCTCCTCGTCTGTCAGATCCAGCGAAGGCGGCCGCCGCTTCAGCAACCGATCCTCGGGCGCCAGCCCGGCATAGGGGTCTTCAGGCGCTTCGCGCGCCATCGCAATGCAGCGTTCCACCAGCGTATCGAGCGTTGCGGGATTCATGTCCGACGCGGAAATGCTGGCCGACCGCTGGCCGATGAAAACGCGCAGGCCGATTTCTTCGCCTTCGGACCGTTCGACATCCTCCAGCGCGCCCAGGCGTACCGACACATTGGTCGACGCGTTGCAGGCATAAATGGCGTCGGCCGCATCCGCGCCTGCCTTGCGCGCTGCATTCACAAGATCCTGCGCGCGTGACTGGGCTTCTTCTAGGCTGAGCATGGAGGAAAGATAGTCCTTGATCGGGGGAAAGGAAGGCCCGGCCTTACGCGCTTGCGCCAGCGCTCACAACCGTGCCAGCCAACGGTCCAGCAAATGCCAGGCCACCGCCATCTGCGGTGGCGCGACGAAGGGCGCGCCCGAATCGCCGGCCATCGCCGCACGCACGCCATCGGCATCACACCAGAATGCATGTTCGATCTCGGTCGCGTCGATCCGCAATGCATCGTGCTGCGCCTGCGCCACGCAGGCGATCATCAGCGACGAGGGGAAGGGCCAGGGCTGGCTCATGACATAGCGGACCGAATGGACCCGCACGCCCGCTTCCTCATATATTTCACGCGCCACGGCCTCCTCGATCGTTTCGCCCGGTTCGACAAAACCGGCGAGCGCGGAATAGCGCCCTTCGGGCCAGCTATGCTGCCGGCCCAGTAGCACCCGCCCCTCATGCTCCGCCAGCATGATGACGACAGGGTCGGTGCGGGGAAAATGCTCCGCTCCGCACGCCTCGCACCGGCGCGACCAGCCTGCCTTGACCGGCCGCGTCGATCCACCGCAGACTGAGCAAAAGGGATGTCGCGCATGCCAATGCACCAGGCTGCGCGCCGCGCCATAGAGCGCCACTTCGTCCGCGGGGATCAAGCCTGCTATGGCGCGGCTGCGCGGCGTGGGCGCCAGATTGGGGCCAAGGTCCGCCACCAGCCGCGCAAAGATCGGCCGCGCCTGCGGATCAACGCCCAGCAGCACATGGTCGGCTATCCGCGCCCCCGCGCCGATCGGCTCCAGCACCAGATGACCCTCCGCCTCGACGGGCTCCAGCCCGTCCAGCACCAGCCGCCGCGCGGCCGGATCGGCAAAGGCTTGCGCCAGCAGCGCGGGATTGGTGCGGACATGGTCGACCCGGTCCAGCGTGCCGCCGACGAAGCCGGGCAGCGGCCGTTCAGTCTGTTGCGTTCCGTGCATCCTTGTCCTTTCTCACCGCGTCGGCCGCGCGCGCAAACAGAGTCGGCAGCCCAGCCTCGCCAATGCGCTCGACCGGCCACCATTCGCCCGTCCCCATTGGCTCCATTCCTGCGACCAGATGGGCGCGATGGAGCGCAAGCGCCAGCGAGAAATGGGTGAAGACATGGCTGACCGGCTCGACAAGGCTGGTCCATGCCGCATCGACGGGCGGCGTCCATTCCGGCGTGGCGTTCCAATCGGAACTCGGCAGCGCACGCATTCCGCCCAGCAATCCCTTGTCCGGTCGGCGCACCAGCCACACATGGCCTTCGCGCTCGATCCACCAGCCATGGCCCAGCCGGTGCGGCTTCGCCTTTTTCGGCGCCTTGACCGGAAAAGCGGCGGGGTCGGCGGTGGCAAAGGCCGCGCAGTCCTGCCGCAGCGGACAGATGCCGCAGGCGGGATTGCGCGGCGTGCAGATGGTCGCGCCCAGATCCATCATCGCCTGCGCGAAATCGCCGGCCCGTGCGTCCGGCGTGATGGCGTCGGCAGCGACGCGGATCGCGGGTCGCGCGGCTGGCAGCGGCGTATCGATGGCGAATAGTCGCGCGACCACCCGCTCGACATTGGCGTCCACCACCACGGCCCGCCGGCCAAAGGCGATGGCAGCGACGGCGGCGGCGGTATAGGCGCCCACGCCCGGCAAGGCGCGCAGCCCTTCCTCTGTATCGGGAAAGCGCCCATCATGGTCGCGCACTACTGCCCGCGCGCAGGCCAGCAGGTTGCGCGCCCGCGCATAATAGCCAAGGCCAGCCCATGCCGCCATGACATCCGCGTCCTGCGCCGCCGCCAGATCCTGGACCGTCGGCCAGCTGGTGGTGAACTTGGCGAAATAGGGACCAACCGCCGCCACCGTCGTCTGTTGCAGCATCACTTCGGACAACCAGACCCGATAGGGATCGCTGGCATTGGCGCCCGGTGGCGCGCGCCACGGCAGGCGGCGCGCATGGACATCATAATGCGCAAGCAGGTCCCCCGCGATTTTTGACTCTCGACCCTCGACGCGCATGGCAGCCCTATGCCATTAAGCGGGCCATGACGGAACGCCCGGCCAGCCCGAAAATGAAAATGCGCAAAGTGCCTGCCGAGGAACGACCGCGCGTCGGCGCGCCGCGCCAGATCGCGGACCTGATGCCCGACATCGGGCGCGCCGCATTCCGCAAGTTCGGTTTCGTCCAGTCGAGCATCGTCACCCGCTGGACCGAAATTGTCGGCCCCCATTATGCGGCGGTGTCCGCGCCTGAATCGATTCGCTTCCCGGTCGGCAAGAAGGCCGGCGGCACGCTGCAACTGACCGTGATGAGCGGCCATGCGCCGATGATCCAGCATGTGCTGCCCGACATCATCGAACGGGTGAACCGCTTTTTCGGCTATGCCGCGGTGGCCAAGGTCGCAATGCGCCAGGGCCAGATCGCCTCGATCAGCGCGGAACGAAGGCCACCACCGCGTAATTTGCGGCCTATCCCGGTGGAGCTGGGCGATTCGCTGCGCGATATTGGCGATCCCGAATTGCGCGCGGTGCTTGAATCGCTGGCGCAGGGACTCGCCAACAGCAGTGGTCTGCCCAAGGTCAGCTAGTTTAGCCGTGGTTCAGCCTGCCCCGTCTATGTCAGCCTTTTTTGGACGCGCGCCCATGAAGAAGCTTCTTTCGCTCAGCCTGCTTGCCCTCCCCGCCGCCCTCGTCGCAGCGCCCGCTGCCAACTGGGTCAGCCGCGTCACGATGACGCCGATCGGCGGCCATTATATGGGCAATCCGGCCGCGCCCACCAAATTGGTCGAATATGTCAGCTACACCTGCTCGCACTGCGCGCATTTCGTCAGTGAGGCGAGCGCGCCGCTTCGCAGCGATTATGTGAAGGGCGGCAAGGTGGGGGTCGAAGTGCGCAATGCCGTGCGCGACAAATATGACCTGACCGCCGCCCTGCTCGCGCGCTGCGGCGGACCGGCGAAGTTCATGGGCAATCATGAGGCGCTTTTCGCCAACCAGAGCGCCTGGATCACGCAGGTCGAAAGCTATGATCGCGACGCGCAAAAACCCGCCGATCAGATCCCTGCGCTTCAGGATATCGGCCAGAAGACCGGCCTCTATGCGCTGATGAACAGGCGCGGCTTCACCAACGCCCAGCTCAACGCCTGCATCGCCAACCCGCAATCGATGAAGCAGGTGCTGGCGATGACCGACGAGGCTTGGACCAAGGTGAAGATTACCGGAACGCCCGGCTTCACTATCAATGGTACGAAGGTGGACGGGTCGAACTGGGCTGCAGTCAAGGCCGCATTGCCCCTCGCCGCCCGCTGATCTACACCACGCCCATCGCCAATCATCGGAGCCCTGCCCGTCGTGAAAGCCTTTACCGGTCTTGCCCTAGTCGCCGTCAGCCTCAGCCTTGCCGCCTGCAACAGCAGCGAAGAAGCAGCCAAGCCCAGCGGCGCGCCAGTGGCCGCCGTACCCGCGCCCGCCGGCACGACATGGTCTGCAACGGTGAACGACACGCCCGAGGGTAATTTCGTGATGGGCAATCCCGACGCGAAGGTGAAGCTCGTCGAATATGGCTCCTTCACCTGCAGCCATTGCGCCGAATTTGCCGAAACCGCCTCGCCGGAAATCCGCAAGCTCGTCGACACGGGCAAGATGAGCTATGAATTCCGCACCTATGTGCGCGATCCCATCGACCTGACCACCGCGCTGCTCGCCCGCTGCGGCGGCAAGGACGTCTTCTATCCGCTGTCCGAACAGTTTTTCGCCAATCAGGGCGCAATGTTCGAAAAGGTGCAGGGCCAGGACGACGCCTTCAAGGGCGTGGAGCAACTGTCGCCCGCGCAGCGCCCGGTCGCCATTGCGCAGATCGCGGGGCTGATCGACTTCGCCAAGCAGCGCGGCATTTCCGAAGATCAGGCCAAACAGTGCCTGGCCGACACGGCCACCGCCGAAAAGCTGGCAAAGGGCGTCGAGGCGGCGAACAATCAATATCAGATCACCGGCACGCCCAGCTTCCTCATCAACGGGGTGCTGGTGGACAACGCCGCCAACTGGGCCTCGCTCGAACCCCGTCTCAAGGAAGCAGGTCTCTGATTGCGCGGCGGGGGGCTGACATCGCCGCCTGACCGAAGGGGAGCCGGGGCGGCGCGCTGCCCCGGATCGCCGCCATGCAGATAAAGCGGCTCAAGCTTTCCGGCTTCAAAAGCTTCGTCGATGCCACCGAATTGCGGATCGAGCCGGGACTGACCGGTATCGTCGGCCCCAATGGCTGCGGCAAGTCCAACCTGCTGGAAGCCATTCGTTGGGTCATGGGCGAATCGAGCGCCAAATCCATGCGCGGCGCGGGCATGGAGGATGTGATCTTCGCCGGCACCGCCAGCCGGCCCCGGCGTGACTTTGCCGAAGTGTCGCTGCTGACCATCCAGGAGCAGGGCGAGCTGTTCAACGCGGTGGACGTCGGCGCCGATGGCGAACTGGACGTCACCCGCCGGATCGAACGCGGCGCGGGCAGCGCCTATCGCGCCAATGGCAAGGATGTGCGCGCCAAGGATGTGGCGCTGGTCTTCGCCGACGCCGCCACTGGCCCGCATAGTCCCGCCCTTGTCAGCCAGGGGCGCATTGCCGCCGTCATCGCCGCGCGGCCGCAGGAACGCCGCGCGATGCTGGAGGAAGCGGCGGGAATCGCTGGTCTGCACGTCCGGCGCAAGGATGCCGAACAGAAATTGCGCGCGGCCGAAACCAATCTCGCGCGCTTGGACGAAATCCTGCTCGACATGGATATGCGCGCCAACGCCCTGCGGCGGCAGGCGAAGGCAGCGGAACGCTATATCCGCCTGTCCGACCAGACCCGCGTTGCGGAAGGCCGTGTTCTCTTCGCGCGCTGGCGAGAGGCCCATGCCAGCGCGGAAGCGGCCCGCGCCGAGGCAGGCCAAGCCGACGCTGCCGTCGCCGCCGCGCAAGAAGCACAGCTCGCCGCCGCAGCCCATGCGCAGGCCGCCCTTGCCACGCTCGGGGAATGCCGGGTGGCGGCGCAGGCCGCCCGCGATGCCGCGAGCGAGGCGGGCCACCGGCTCGCCGCCCTGCGCACCGAACGGGAATCGGTCCTTCGTCGCCTTGCCGATCTCACACAACAGGCCAGTCGGCTGGAGGAGGATCGCGCGCGCGAAGGCACGCTTGCCAATGACGCCGCCGACGCGATCGCACGGCTGACCGCCGAAATTGGGACGCTCAAGTCACGCATCGCCGAAACCGAAAAGCTGCGCCCCGATTTTGCCGCACGCATTGCAAAGGTTGAAGGAGAAGCGCGAGACGCCGAACTCGATCTGGCCCGCGCCATGGCGACGCAGGCGGCGGAACAGGCCGAACTGCGCGTCGCCGAAGCCGCGCTCGCCGCTGCCCGCAACCAGCGCGAGCGGGCGGAACGAGAGATGGCGCGGATCGAAGCCGACGCTGCTTCCCTGCCCGATCCTGAGCCGCTGATGGCTAGGCGCCAAAGTGCGCAGGCCGACCAGGCTCGGGCGCAGGATGACCGCGATACCGCCGAAGCCGCGATCGAGGCCGCTGAGCAGGATAGACAGGCCGCCGCCGATGCGCGCGCGACGGCGGAAGCCGTGCTGGCATCGGCCCGCGCAACGCTCGCCGCGCTGGACAGCGAAGCCGCCGCGCTCCAGCGCGCGGTCGATGGCGGCGCAGGCGCGAAGGCGCGCGCTCTGGATCAGGTAAAGGCTGCGCCCGGTTATGAGCGCGCCCTCGCCGCCGCGCTGGGGGACGATCTCGAAGCCCCGGTCGCTATCGATGGCAAGCGCCGCTGGTCCGGCGCAGAGCCTTCCGCGCAGGACCCTGCGCTTCCCACCGGCGCGACGCCGCTTGCCGATCATGTCACGGCCCCTGCCGCGCTGGCCCGCCGCCTTGCGCAGATTGCCGTGATGGACAGCGACGAAGGCCAGCCATTGGCGGTGGGACAGCGCCTCGTCACCCGCGACGGCCAGTTGCGCCGCTGGGACGGCTATGTCGCGTTGGAAGGCGGAGCTGCGGCGGCCGAACGGCTCATCCGCCTCAACCGGCTGGATGCGATCGCCCTCGCGCGCCCGGCCGCGCAAGTGGAGGTGGACGATGCCGCCGCCGCGCAGGATGAGGCCAAAGCGCGCGAGCAAGCGGCGGTCGTTGCCTTGTCGGCCGGGCGCGCCGCCCTCGCCCAAGCCGATCAGAAGCTTCGCGCGGCGCTGCGTGCCGGCGATGAAGCAACGACGGCGCTGGAGCGGCTTGCCGGGCGGCGCGAAGCGGTGGAGGAACGACTCGCCGGCGCGCGCGCCGACCTGCTGCGCGCACAGGCCGAGCAGGAAAAGGCGCAGGCCGCGCGCGCTTCGATGCCCGATGGCGCGGCAAACGGTCAGCTTGTTACTGCCCTCACCCAGGCCAGCGAGAAAGCCCGCGCCGCCGTCAGCCAGTTGCAGGCCGATCAGGCGCTGGCCGATCGCGCACTGGACAGCGATCGCGACAGGCAGGCAGCCGCCGATGCGGAGATCAAGAGTTGGCGTGCCCGCGCTGGCGAGGCCGCCAAACGCATCGCCGCCATGGCCGCGCGCGGCGATGACATTGCAAAAGAAGGGACGGAGATCGGGGGCATGCCCGATCGCCTCGGCCAGGCGATTGCCGAGCTTGAAACGCAAGGATCGGCGCTGACCGAGGCCGCCGACCAAGCACGCGGGGCGGAACTGGCTGCGGAGGCGGCCCTGCGCCAGGCCGAAGCCCAGGCGGCGCAGGCTGGCGAAACGCTCGCCGCTGCCCGAGAATCGCGCGCCACCGCCGTCGCCCGCGCCGAAGCGGCCGATGAACGCCGGCTGGAAACCAACCGCTTGTCGGGCGAACGCTTCGAATGCCCGCCCCCGGTGCTGCCAGAAAAGCTAGGCTTCGCCAGCGCCGACATCCGCATTGCCCAGACCGAACAGGCAGAACATGACCGTTTCGTCGCCGACCGTGAGCGGATCGGGCCGGTCAATCTGGTCGCCGCGCAGGAACTGGCCGATTTGGAAACCAGCCAGGCGAGCAGCCGGGCCGAAAGCGCCGAGCTCACCCAAGCCATTCACCAGCTGCGCGGATCGATCGGCAGCCTCAACCGGGAGGGGCGCCAGCGCCTGCTCGCTGCGTTCGAGGCGGTGGACGGTCATTTCCGTCGCCTTTTCACCACCCTGTTCAATGGCGGCCAGGCGCATCTGGAATTGATCGACAGCGACGATCCGCTGGAGGCGGGACTGGAAATCATGGCGCAGCCGCCCGGCAAGAAGCTCGCCGCGCTCACGCTTTTGTCGGGTGGCGAACAGGCGCTGACCGCCGTGGCGCTCATCTTCGGCCTTTTCCTGACCAATCCCGCACCGATCTGCGTGCTGGACGAGGTCGACGCGCCGCTGGACGACGCCAATGTCGAGCGTTTCTGCGACCTGCTCGACGCGATGGTCGCGCAGACCAACACCCGCTACCTCATCGTCACCCACAATGCCGTCAGCATGGCGCGGATGCACCGCCTGTTCGGCGTCACCATGGTCGAACCCGGGGTCAGCCGGTTGGTGTCCGTCAATCTGCACGGCGCCGAAGCGCTGCTGGCGGCGGAATAGGCCCTCCGCACCGTTCCCCCTACGGACGGCCGAACCAGCCCTTCATCCGGCGGAACAGGCCGCGCTCGCTGATCGGCTCGAACATTTCCTCAGGGCCTTCGGGGTCCAGCACCTCATTGTCGGCCAGCCATTCCTGCACCGCATTGAGATCGGGCGTCCGGTAGGGGCGCAGGGTCCGGCCGGGCTTCTGCCGCAGTTCCTCAATCCCCGCGATCAGGCCGCGCTCGGCAATCACCGCCGCCACCCGCTCCAGCGGCAGGTCGAGATGTTCGGCGATCAGGTCGTCGCGAATGCGCAGGATCGTCTGTTGCCGCCCTGCATTGGCCGGCAGCGCGGTGTCGATGCAGATGTCGCATTCGGTGTCGAGGCGAAGCGAGCGGTTGTTCATGTTGGACGATCCCACCCGGATCAGCCGATCGTCGACGATCAGGATCTTGGCATGGACATAGATGGGCGCACCGCGCTGGGTGAAGGGGTGGTAGAGGCGCAGGCGGCCATGCGGATCGCGCGCCTTCAGCGCCTCGACCAGCCGCGCGCGCGCCGAATCCATCGCCTGACTTTCCAGCCAGCCATCGGCCTGCTGCGGGTTGATGATGACGAATTCTGGCCCGTCCGGCTCGGCCAGTCGCCGCGCGATCGCCTCGGCTATGCGGCGCGAGGCGAAATATTGGCTTTCGGCATAGACATGCCGTTTCGCCAGCGCGATCTGGTTGAGATAGAGCTGCTCAATCTCGGTCAGACCTTCCTGATCGTCCATTTCGGGCGCGGTGCGGGCAATGGCGACGTCGACATTTTCAAACTGCACCGGCAGGGCTTCGGGCCAGCATTCATAGGCGCCCTTGACCGGTTCCAGATCGTCGCCGCCCGCCCCCTTCCAGCGCGCGCGGGCATGGTCGCCCAGGGCTGCGGCCACCGGGCCTTTGAGCGCCGTGGTCGCATCATGCCAGGGGCCATAGGGCGACCCGTCGGGATGATGCCGGCCATACTCCTCGTCGCGATGATGGCGTGTGTCCCACCGGTCGCCGGTCATGTCGATGCCGCCGCAAAAGGCGAAGCAATCGTCGATAACGACAATCTTCTGGTGATGCGAGGCTGCGGGCGGATGATGGCTGTCCAGCTTCACGGTGACGCGCGGGTGGGCCATCCATTTGAGCGTCGTGAAGAAATTGGTCGGCCGGGCCATCGCCTTGATCGCGCCCACGTCCCAGCGCAGCAGATAGATTTCCAGTTCCGGCGTCTGATCGACCAGCCAGCTGATGAACTCGCCGATCGTGGTCGGCGCGCCATCATGCGCTTCTTCCTCGCGCACCAGGCTGATCGCAGCGTCGAAATCCCACCCGATCAGCATGATGCGGCGCTTCGCCTTCATCATCGCGGCGCGCGCGTGGCGGAAATAGGTGTCCGCATCGATGACCACGCTGGCCTTGTCGGCTCGTTCAATCCGCCAGCAATCGGCGCCAGGCTGCGGCGTCATGCAGCAGTCCCGACGGTAAGGCATGCCAGAAACATCAGGAAACCGGCAAAGCGGTTGGAGCGGAATTTGCGCAGCGGGTCGATCCCGTCCTCCTTCAACGTGCCGACCTGCCACATCAGATGCGCCGCCATCGGCAGCAGCGCCGCCAGCGCAAGCCCTTGCCCGCGCACCTGCCAGATCGCAGCAGCCCATAGCGACAGCGCGATCAGATAGCAAAGCGTGACGCCCGGCCGCACATAACGCCCCATCGACAAGGCGCTGGACCCGATCCCGATGAGGGCGTCATCCTCCCGATCCTGCAAGGCGTAAATGGTGTCATAGCCGATGACCCAGAAGACGGACCCGGCATAGAGAAGAAGCCCAGCCATCGTCAGCGCGCCCGCAACCTCGCTCCACCCCACCAGGCATGCCCAGGAAAAGACCAGGCCCAGCCATATTTGCGGCCAGCCGGTGATCCGCTTCATAAAGGGATAGGCCGCCACCAGCGCCAAACTGCACAGTGCGACGATCTGCGCGTAGGGCCGCAGCTGCACCAGCACGACCAGCCCGACCAGGCACAGCGCCAGCAGCCACGCCCATGCGACCTTGAGCGATAAGGTTCCGCTCGCCAGCGGCCGGGCGGCGGTGCGCGCCACTTTCCGGTCCAGATCGCGATCGACGATGTCGTTGAACACACATCCCGCCCCGCGCATGGCGATGCTGCCCAGCAGCAGCCAGGCGATCAACGGCCATCGGGCAAAGCCTCCGCCGGCCAGCGCCACGGCCCAGGCGCCCGGCCAGAAAAGCAGCCACCAGCCGATTGGCCGATCCAGCCGCGCCAGTTGCGCCAGCATCCGGGGTGTCTGGGGCAACCGCGCCAGCAGGCTGCGCGCCTCGCTGTCGGGAACGATCATATCGCTCAACTTTTTTCACTCCGTCCGGGCCGAGCTTGTCGAAGCCCCTTTCTTCTCTAAAGAACGCAAAGGCCCATGGGCAAGCCGGACATGAAGGGAAGAGATGAATTGACCGCCACCCCCGCCTGGCCACCGCAAAGCGCCCCGCGTCTGCATGTCGAAACGCAATTGGGCGATGGCGTTGCCGTGCCGGTGGACGGCAATCCGGCCCATTATCTGATCAGCGTCATGCGGGTAAAGCCTGACGATATCGTGCTGCTGTTCGACGGACGGTCGGGCGAATGGGCGGCGCGCGCGCGCGACATCCGCAAGCGGGACCTGGTGCTGGAATGCGTGGCGCAGACAAAGGCGCCCGAACAGGTGCCCGATTATTGGCTGTGCTGCGCGCCGATCCGCAAGGGCCGCATCGACCTGATCGCGGAAAAGGCGTGCGAACTGGGCGTGGCGAAATTGCAGCCGGTGCTGACCCGCCGCGCCGTCGTCGACAAGCTGAACCTCGACAGGCTGCACGCGCATCTGGTGGAGGCAGCCGAACAATGCGGGCGCACCGCCCTGCCCGACCTTGGTTCACTGATGAAGCTGGACGCGCTGCTGAGTGACTGGGACGCCAGCCGCCATCTGTTTTTCGCGGATGAAAGCGGCGGCGCGCCGCTGGAACAGACGCTGCGCGCCCATCCCGGCCCCGCCGCGTTCCTGGTCGGGCCAGAGGGCGGATTCGACCCGCAGGAGCGGGACGCGATCCAAGCGACGCCGGGCGCGGTGGCCGTATCGCTCGGCCCGCGCATTCTGCGCGCCGAAACCGCCGCCATTGCCGCTACATCGGCCTGGATGGCGATCAATGGCGACTGGAAATAGTTTCGTTTCGCTATCTTCTTGCCTTGCCCGCCACGCCAACTTATCTGAACGCGGCGGGTCCGGTTTGACGCGCCGAGGGGAAGCACTAAGGGCGGGGCATGAGCACAAGAACCGACTCAGCGGGTCATGATCCCGTCATCGAAAGCCGCGACCAGCTGATCGCGGCCTTTGCCAAGGGCGAAAAGCCCAAGGACCGCTGGCGCATCGGCACCGAGCATGAAAAATTCGTCTACGATCGCGGCGATCATCACGCGCCCTCCTATGAGGAAAAGGGCGGTATCCACGCGCTGCTGATCGGCCTTACCCGCTATGGCTGGAACCCGGTTTACGAAGGCGGCAAGATCATCGCGCTGTCGGGCAGCGACGGCACGATCAGCCTGGAGCCGGCGGGCCAGCTGGAACTGTCGGGCGCGCCGCTGGAAAATCTGCACCAGACCTGCGCGGAGACGGGCCGGCATCTGGAACAGGTGAAATATGTCGGCGACCAGCTGGGCCTGGGTTTCCTTGGCCTTGGCATGTGGCCCGACAAGAGCCGGTCCGACCTGCCGATCATGCCCAAGGGCCGCTATGCGATCATGTTGCGGCACATGCCGCGCGTCGGGTCCCTTGGCCTCGACATGATGCTGCGCACCTGCACCATCCAGACCAATCTGGATTATGGCAGCGAAGCCGACATGGCGCAGAAATTCCGCGTCAGCCTGGCGCTGCAGCCATTGGCGACCGCGCTGTTCGCCAATTCACCCTTCACCGACGGCAAGCCCAACGGCTTCCTGTCCTATCGCAGCCATATCTGGTCGGATACCGATCCGGCACGCACCGGCATGCTGCCTTTCGTGTTCGAAGACGGCTTTGGCTATGAACGCTATGCCGACTATGCGCTCGATGTGCCGATGTATTTCGTCTACCGCGACGGCCGCTATATCGATGCGGCGGGCCTGAGCTTCCGGGACTTTCTGGACGGCAGGCTGTCTGTCCTGCCGGGCGAGAAGCCGACCGAGAAGGATTGGGAGGATCATCTGTCCACCGCCTTCCCCGAAGTGCGGATGAAGAGTTTTCTGGAGATGCGCGGTGCAGACGGCGGGCCGTGGAACCGCATCTGCGCGCTGCCCGCGCTGTGGGTCGGCCTGCTCTATGATCAAGGCGCTCTGGACGCCGCCTGGGACGTGGTGAAGGACTGGAGCATGGACGAGCGGCAGATGTTGCGCGATTCCGTGCCCAGGCTAGGCCTGGACGCACCGGTCGGCGGTGGCCGCAAGTTGCGCGACATAGCGCGCGAGGTGATCGGCATCGCCCGGTCGGGCCTTGCGGCGCGCGCGCGCCTTAACGGCTCGGGCGACAATGAAACCGGCTATCTGTCCTTTCTGGAAGAGGTTGCCACGTCGGGCAAGACCAATGCCGAACGGCTGCTCGATCGCTATCATGGCGAATGGCAGGGCGACGTCAGCCGCGTCTATGCCGACGAAAGCTTCTGACCTTTATTCGGCCGGCTGCTGGCTGATCTGAACCTGCCGCTTGCGCCCCGTGGCCCAGGCGAAGAAGCGGGGGACGGGCGCATTGCGCTCCATCCAGTCGCTATAGGCGCGGTAAACGGGATCTGCCGACAAATGCCGCTCTTCCGTCTTGGCGCGCCAATAATAGACCGCGTTGGTGAGCGCCAGCATCGCGCAGTTGCGCACCATGTCGGTGACGGACCCCGTGACCGTCAGGAACGGCAGCGAGGCGAACCACCAAAAAAGATTTTTCGACAGATAGGCCGGGTGGCGGGTCCAGCGATAGGGGCCATGGGTCAATATGCCGCGATGGGTGAGATTGGAAAAGCGGATGCCGAACGCCACGGTCGCCCAGGCATAGATGCCGGTCAGCAGGACCAGCCAGCCGCCCAGGATCCATTGGAGCGTCGTCGACCCTTGTGTCCACACATCCCATTCCGCGCCGCCCGAATGATAATCGAGCGGTCCGCCATTGCCCATCAGGACGAAGGGCGGATAGCAGATCAGCGCCGCAAGCCAGCCGCTCAGATAGGGATTGGCGGTGCGAATATGGGAATCGAGCGGTTTGAAGGTCAGGATATAGCCGACCGTCGCCAGGCACACGTCGACCATGAACATGATCGCGATCAGGAAACCGGCGAGCGCGACCGGATGCGCGATCGCATCGCTGACCCGCCATTCGACCACGCTCGCAAAATTGCCCGGAACGATGGAGATCATGAAGGCGAGGAAGAAGCCCTTGACCGCCCAGGCGCGGGCATGGTTGGCGACCTGCCCCATGTCCGCCGCGCCGGCCGCGCCGCCGATCACCCACTGCCCGAAGCTGTAGGTTGCATCGCGTGGCTCGGTCAGCCGCCTGTCGACCCAGAGGATATAGGGAATGGACGCCGCCAGCATCCAAGGCGCGGCGTTCATGAACAGGTCCATGGAAAAGCGGTAATTGCCGCTCCAATACCAGCGCGCGATGCAATAGAAGATGGCGATGGCGAGCCATGTGGCCCACAGCCCGGCGATCTTGACGATGCTGATGTCCAGCACGTCGCGGACAGGCCGGGGTCGCGCGGACCAGTCGATGCCGGTCGATGCGTTGCGATGCACCTTGTCGACGATCAACGACCACAGTACCATCGGAACGCCGCAGGCCACGACTGCGGCCAGGCCGGCATTGGGACCATTCATGCCATAATGGCGAGCGACGAGCGTCCACAGCGCAAGGCCCGCAAGGCCGGCGAGGCCGACCCCGTGGCTGACGGCGGACCGGGGACAGGAATCAATCTTCGACATGGGCGCCATGCCTAGCAGAAAAGCGTAAGCAAGCGATGAAGGCGATCGTGCCCGACCGCCTGTTCAGGCGAGCAGCCACGCCTCCGCCGCTGCCAGATCGTCGAAAAAGGCAACGCCCTCCCGATCGGTCAGGCGCTGCGCCTGCAGCCGGGCGAGCGTCGACCCGCACAGGAAGGCGAGCTTGCGCGACCGGATATCGGGCGACGCCATCACCGCGCCGAACGCCGCGACGATGTCCTGGGCCTGAATCTTCATGTCGCGGATATCGACCAGCGTCAGCTGGCCAGGATGCGCGACATGGCGGAGTTCGGCGCGGTAGCTGGCGGCAAAGGAGCGAACATCGGCCTCGCTAAAAAAGCCGCCCATGCGGATATGGATCATGCCCTGCGCGGGGTCGGCCCTGATGTCATAGCGCGCGTCCACACCGCTCTCCCGTCCTGCGCAGTGCCTGATGCGTAGGACGGTGGTGGCCTGGTCCCCTAGAGGACAGCAGCCACCAATCCCCTGGCCTGTGCTTCATTGGCTTCCAGATACCAGTTTTCCGGCGCCTTTTGTAGCACCTCATCCATCGTGACCTGCGATCCCAATATCAGATTCTGGAACCCTTCATTCTGGATCGCGATCGACGTCTCGATCTCGTGGATATTGGCCTTGAGCGTGGCGATGCAGGTCGATAGCGGGCCGGACAGGTTCACCGTCTTGGTGATCAGCCGTTCATGGATCATCAGCCGCGTGCCCCGCGTCAGATAGCGATTTTCCGTCGCGAAGAAGCTCATGAAGGTCGCGCCTGCGGAATAAACGGCAGTCTTGCCCAGGAAAACGAGACGCCGGTCGGGATAGAGGTCCGAATGGAAGCGGATATCCTCGCCCATCATCCGCGCGATTTCCGGGTCGCCGCCCAGTGTCGAGATTTCGACCACCACCAGCCCCTGTTGCGGCGCGCCGGTGAGGCAGTTTTTAAAATGCAGATACATGCCGTGATCGACCACGCCCGACAGGGCGATGGCGGGAAATTCGAAGTCCTTGGGCGACAGCAGCGGAGCGTTCATGGGATTATCCTTGGGTGAAGATCGGGAGGGTCGGTGTCAGCGTCGGGCTGCAATACGCGCGGGCGTGCAAAAGGTGCCGCGCTTTGGGACTGGTATGTGATGGCGCAGCCTGTAAAGAACAGATCATGACCATGGGACAGCGGGCATGATTGCGAAACTCAAGGGGCTTCTGGACAGCACCGGCATCGACCATGCGGTGATCGATGTGGGGGGCGTCGGCTATCTGGTCGGCGCGTCGTCGCGCACATTGGCGGCGCTGGGGCCAGTGGGTGAAGCAGTGACGATCCACACCGAAATGCTGGTGGCCGAAGATTCGATCCGGCTGGTCGGCTTTGCCCGCGCGGATGAGCGCGACTGGTATCGGCTGCTGACCCATGTGCAGGGCGTGGGATCGCGCGTCGCGCTGGCCATCCTGTCGGCGCTGGAGCCGGCCGAACTGCATCGCGCGGTCGCGACCGGGGACAAGGCGATGGTCGCGCGCGCCAATGGCGTCGGGCCCAAGCTGGCGCAGCGCATCGTCAATGAACTCAAGGACAAGATCGGCGCTGCGCCGACCGGCGGGCCGATCGGCACGGGCGGCGCGGTGGCGATGCCGGTGGGCAATATGAGCGCCGACGCTCTGTCCGCGCTCCAGAACCTGGGCTTCAAGCCCGCCGAAGCCAGCGCCGCCGTCGCCGCGGCCGAAGCGGACTTGGGTGAAGCCGCCAGCCTCGACGCGCTGGTGCGCCTGGCGCTGCGAAAGGCGGCGAAGTGACGGACGACCGACTGCTTACCCCCGCCCGCCGGCCCGAGGATGTGGACGCCGCGCTGCGTCCCAAGTCGCTGGACGAATTTGTCGGCCAGCAGGCGGCGCGGGAAAATCTGCGCATCTTCATCCAGGCTGCCAAGTCGCGCGGCGATGCGCTCGACCATGTGCTGTTTTTCGGCCCGCCGGGCCTTGGCAAGACCACGCTGGCGCAGATTGTCGCCAAGGAAATGGGTGTCGGCTTTCGCGCCACATCCGGCCCGGTCATCGCCAAGTCCGGCGATCTGGCCGCCCTGCTCACCAATCTAGATGAAGGCGACGTTTTGTTCGTCGATGAAATCCACCGTTTGAATCCGGCGGTCGAGGAAGTGCTCTATCCGGCGATGGAGGATCGCGCGCTTGACCTGATGATCGGTGAAGGGCCGTCGGCGCGCTCGGTGCGGATCGACCTGCCGCGTTTCACGCTGGTCGGCGCGACGACGCGGCAGGGGCTGCTGACGACGCCACTGCGCGACCGGTTCGGCATTCCCGTCCGGCTGCAATTCTACACGGTCGAGGAACTGGAGCGGGTCGTGCGCCGCGCGGCGCATCTGCTTGATCTGTCCATCACGTCCGACGGCGCGGTCGAAATCGCGCGCCGCTCGCGCGGCACCCCGCGCATCGCCGGGCGCTTGCTGCGCCGGGTGCGAGACTTTGCCAATGTCGCGGGCGCGCTGGCCGTCGACCGGCAGGTTGCGGACAGCGCGCTGCAACGGCTGGAGGTCGACCAGCTTGGCCTCGACCTCATGGACCGGCGCTATCTGATGATGATCGCCGACATTTATCGTGGCGGTCCGGTGGGCGTCGAAACGCTCGCGGCCGGCCTGTCGGAAGCGCGCGACACGATCGAGGAAGTGATCGAGCCCTATCTGATCCAGCTGGGCCTCATCGCCCGCACCGCGCGCGGGCGATGCCTCAATGGCCCGGGCTGGAAGCATCTGGGCCTCCATCCGCCGCAGGATGTGCAGAACGGCCTGTTCGACTGACGCAACCGCGCAAAAGGCATAGCCGTTACGGCAGGGCGCAGCTATAGCCTTGAAACATGCTCAGGCGCGCGCCAGACGCGCCGGAAACCGCAGGAGTCGAGCCTTGAGGGCGATCGAGAAATTTCCCAACCTTGTCACCATGTTCTTCACCCGCGCCAAGGAAAAGGGTGACAAACCCTTTCTGTGGCGCAAGAGCGATGGCGAATGGCGATCGCTGAGCTGGGCCGAGGTCGCGCGCCAGGTCGCAGCACTGGCAGCCGCGCTCAAGGCGCAGGGGTTGAAACCGGGCGATCCGGTCATGCTGGTCAGCGAGAACCGGCCCGAATTCTGCATCGCCGACCTGGCGATCATGGCGGCCGGCTGCGTCACCGTGCCGACCTACACCACCAACACCACGCGCGATCATCAGCATATCCTGACCGACAGCGGCGCGCGCGCGGTCATCGTGTCGACAGCCAAGCTGGCGCAGGCGCTGATGCCCGCCGTCATTCGATCGCAGGCGGATTTCGTCATCGGCATGGAGCCGCTGCGCGGTGCACAGGGCAGCTGCGCCTGCCATTTGTGGGCCGATCTGATCGCGGCACATGCGGGCGACCCCGCCGCCGATGTCGACATTGTCGCCGCAACGCAGACCGCGACGCGCGAGGATCAGGCCTGCATCATCTACACCAGCGGTACAGGCGGCGCGCCGCGCGGGGTGATGCAGCATCATGGCGCGATCCTGCTCAATTGCGAAGGCGCAGGTGCGGTCGTGACCGAGGATTTCGGCTGGGGCGACGAAGTGTTTCTGTCCTTCCTGCCGCTCAGCCACGCCTATGAACATAGCGGCGGCCAGTTTCTGCCGATGCTGCTGGGCGGACAGATTTATTATGCCGAAGGGCTGGAGAAGCTGGCCAGCAATATCGAGGAAGCGCGGCCGACTATCATGGTCGTCGTCCCGCGCCTGTTCGAAGTGCTGCGCGCGCGGATCATAAAGTCGATCGAGAAGCAGGGGAAATTCCCCACCTATCTGCTCAATCAGGCGCTGCGCATCGCCGCCAAGGAACAGGCCGGCAAAGGCTCCATTCTCGACGCGCCGATGAAGGCGTTGCTCGCCCGCACCCTCATCCCCAAGGTTCGCGCGCGCTTTGGCGGCCGGATGAAGGCGCTGGTGTCGGGCGGCGCGCCGTTGAACCCGGACGTCGGCCTGTTCTTCCAGGCGATGGGCCTCACCCTGCTGCAAGGCTATGGCCAGACCGAGGCCGGGCCGGTCGTCAGCTGCAACCGGCCGCGCGCCGGCATCGCCATGGATACGGTCGGCCCGCCGCTCGACGGGGTCGAGGTCAGAATCGCCGAGGATGGCGAAATTCTGGTGCGCGGCGAGCTGGTCATGCACGGCTATTGGCGCAATCCGGCCGAAACCGAAAAGGTGCTCAAGGATGGCTGGCTGCACACAGGCGACATTGGCGAGATTGACGATCGCGGCCGCATCCGCATTACGGATCGCAAGAAGGACCTGATCGTCAATGACAAGGGCGACAATGTCTCTCCGCAGAAAGTGGAGGGCATGCTGACCCTTCAGCCGGAAATCGGGCAGGCCATGGTCCATGGCGACCGCCGCCCCTATCTGGTCGGCCTGATCGTGCCAGACGCCGAATGGACGCGGGAATGGGCGGATAAGCAGGGCGTAGCTGCCGATGCCGCAGGCGCGCTGCCCGCCTATCAGGCGGCGTTGCGGGCGGCGGTCGATCGCGTCAACGATGACCTGTCCGTCATCGAGCGGGTGCGCCGTTTCATCGTGGCAGACGAACCCTTCGCCATCGACAATGAAGAACTGACCCCCTCCATGAAGATCCGGCGCCACGTCATTCGCAAACGCTATGCCGACCGGCTGGACGCGCTCTATAAAAGCTGATCGGGAGCGGCGGGACGCGCCCCGTCGCGCTATTTTTTCGGCGTGCGATAGGGGATGAAGTCACCCAGCGCGCAGGCGCCGGATGCGATGCCCGACATGGGGCTGACGGTCGTCGTGATATCGCCCCGGCACATTTGCGATCCGAAACTGCGGACGACCATGATATCTCCGCGGGTCAGGCCGTTGCAGCTGCCGATCAGTTCATTCTTGTAGGTCAGCTTGCTGCTGGCGCGATACAGCAGCACATTATTGCTGATGACGCGCAAATTGGTCTGCGGCACGCGGCTGATGCAGGTCTGCGGTTCGCCCGCGACCTTGCCGGCCAGGGCCTCGTCGAGCTCCGCCAGCTGCTTGGGCGTCAGCGGCTTTGGCTCGTACGTGCCCGCGCATCCCGCCAGCAGCAACGGCATCATCAGGAATGTCCAGTTGCGCATCTCCGTCTCTCCTTCTTGGCCATATTCAATGACGGAACCGGGGTTCGTGATCCGTCAGGCCGCATCCTTGGCGGCGCGACGCTCCGCCAGCTGTTCCGCATCGCGCGCGCGCATGAAGATGTTGGTCCGACGTTCAGCGCCAATGCTGGTCGGCACCGTCGCTTCGCCGCGCGCGCGGGCCGCTTCCACCTGCTCCATCCGCTGATGCAATGCGGCATTGTCAGGTTCGACGCCGAGCGCAAAGCGCCCGTTGGACAATGTATATTCATGGGCGCAATAGATTTGCGTGTCGTCGGGCATGGCCGCCAGACGTTGCATATTGGCGAACATCTGCGCCGCCGTTCCTTCAAACAGCCGCCCGCATCCCATCGCGAATAACGTGTCCCCGACAAAAGCAATCCGGTCGTCGGCCAGATGATAGACGATATGCCCGGCGGTGTGCGCGGGCATGGCCATCACCTGCGCAACATGATCGCCGATGCGAACGCTGTCGCCCTCCCCCACCAGCCTGTCGAGCGTGTCGATCCGTTCCGCTTCGGCGGCGGGGCCGGTCACGGTGCATCCCGCCGCCGCCTTGATCGCGGCATTGCCGCCGATATGGTCGCCATGCCAGTGGGTGTTCCAGATCTGGCTGATCCGCCAACCGCGCGCCTGCGCCGCCTCCAGCACGGGATCGGCAACGGCGGGATCAATAACGACCGTATCGCCGCTCTTGGCGTCGTGCATCAGCCAGATATAGTTATCGGACAGCGCCGGGATGCGAACGACCTCCAGCACGGCTTACCACACCCCCGTATTGGGCATCGAGGCCCAGGGCTCGGCCGACGGCAGATGGCCGTCCTGCAGCAGTTCCACCGATATATTGTCGGGCGATCGCACGAAGGCCATATGGCCGTCGCGCGGCGGCCGGTTGATCGTGACGCCCGCGTCCATCAGCCGCTGACAGGTTTCGTAGATATTCTCGACCCGATAGGCCAGATGACCGAAATTGCGGCCGCCGTCATAGACTTCGGCCGGGCTGCCGTCTTCCGCCGGCCAGTTGTAGGTCAGTTCTACTTGAGCGTCTTCATCGCCCGGCGCGGCGAGGAACACCAGCGTGAAACGGCCCTGTTCATTGTCGAAGCGACGCACTTCGCGCAGGCCGATCAATTCGAAGAAGGCCTTGGTCTTTTCGACGTCCGCTACGCGAACCATGCTATGCAGATATTTGGGCAATTCAGCCTCCGTTCGTCGCTATAAAGCAACGGTTCATCTTTAGGGTGATAGTTTTCGTTTCAAGATAAGAACGCGGTCGGTTGAACGAAAGGGGCAGCATCATGGACATGCGGGACAAGGTGTTTCTGGGTAGCGCGGCGCTGCTCGCTTTTGGCGCGATCGCCGGGGGCTATCTGCTGGGCGACGGGTTGCGGCGCGCCAAGGCCGCCGACCGGTCTGTCACGGTCCGGGGCCTTGCGGAAAAGGACGTCACTGCCGACCTCGCCACCTGGTCCATCAGCTATTCCGCGACCGGCTTTGACCTGCCCACCGTCCGCAGCGAGATTGACGCCAATACCCGCGAATTGCGCGCCTATTTCGCGCAGCTGGGCTTCAAGCCGGATGACCTGACGCCCGTGGGCGCGGGCGTCAATCAATGGCTCAACAATGGCGTCAACACGATCACCATCACACAGCGGATGCTGTTGCGCACGACCGACATCGCGCGCGCGCAAAAGGCCGTAGCCCAGCAATTCGACCTGGTTCGCCGGGGCGTCACGCTGCAGGAAGGATCGGGCATGCGCTACAGCTTCACCAAGCTCAACGACATCAAGCCGCAGATGGTGGCGGCGGCAACCCGCGACGCCCGGGCCGCCGCTGAACAATTCGCCAAGGATTCGGGCGCTAACGTGGGCGGGATCAAGAGCGCCACCCAAGGCTATTTCTCTATCGACGCGCGCGATGGCGAAAGCAGCGAAGGTGGCAGCGACACACCCTACAAGAAGGTGCGCGTCGTCACCACCGTCGACTTCTACCTGCGCTAAAGAGCCTTATTTGCGGTCGTCACCGATGATCGCGCCTGCCGTGCCGCCGATCACCGCGCCCTCGGTCGTACCGAGCCCGGTCGCCTTGCCGACAACCGCGCCGCCCGCGCCGCCGATCAGTCCACCAGCCGTTGCGCCGCGCGAGCAGGCGCCGGTTGCGAGCGCGCCTGCGACCAGCAGGCCGATAGCCATGCCGCGCTTGATATTGCTGTCCATGTCGCTGTCTCCTCTGTCTGACCCGCCGCGCACCGCGAACGACCCGTGAGCGGCAGCGGTTCCGTGACAAAGTCTTGCTGACAGGCCCGCTTGGCGCCTAACGGGCGGTCGCAGCGCCCGCCGGCAGCCGCGACAGATTATCGGCCGAAGCCTTCCCGGCGATGCTATCGGGTGCGATTTTGACGGCTCGCTGCCACGCCGACCTGGCGACATCCTCATGGTCGGTCAGGATGGCGATATTGCCCTCCTCCAATGCGACGGACGCATCATCGGGCGATAGCTGCACCGCGCGCGCGATATGTGCCTGGGCCAGTCGCATCTCCCCCTGCCGCCGCGCCAGGGTTGCCGACAGGAGCCAGGCCAGCGGGTCCTGCGGCGCCTGCGCCAGCGCGAAATCGATTGACTCCCGCGCTGCATCCGCGTCGCCCAGCGCCACCAGGGCGCGCGCCCGGTCCAGATGCACCTCGCCCTTTTCCAGCCCGTCGGGCATGCCCCGCGCCAGCGCGGCATCGAAATCCTGCCGCGCTTTTGCGGCATCCTCGCTCGCCAGGGCGGCATTGCCCGCCTGCGCCCACAGCCGCGCGCTTTGCGCCACCTCGCCTTCGCGCTCCGCCTCCTCGGCCGCCTGTTCAAAGGCGACGATCGCCGGCGCCCAGCGTTCTGCGCGCGTATAGGCAAAGCCCATGCAGTCGCGCGCATAGAAGCTGCCGCCGTCGATGCGCCATTTCTGCGCAAAGGCGACTCCGGCTTCCGGCGAGTCCAATGCTGCGTCCAGACAGGCTTGGAATGGCGCGGCATATTTTTCCGGCACCGGTATCTTGCCATCGCTGCGCGCGTCAGATGCGCTGGACGCCGCCGCGCTGGCCGCGCGTTCCTGCTGCTTTTCCTGTCGGCTACGGTTCATCACCGCCTCGATCTCGGGATCATAGGCCTGGAGCAGCAGAGGCAGAAAGAAGGGCATCATCATATGTCCAGAAGGCTGACGACAGTGCGGATCAACACAGCGATATCGCTGTCGCGCGAAAGGCGGTGGTCGCCGTCCTTAATCAGCAGCGTCTGCACATCGGATGAACGCAGCCGCCCGGCGGTCCGCAGCGCAATCTCCCATGGCACATCGGGATCGCATTGCCCGTGCAACAGCCGCACAGGGCAATCGATGGCGATGTCATCCTCCAGCAGCAGCAGCGCCTGCCCCGACTGCCAGAACGCCAGCGTCGTCACATAGGGCTGGTCGCCATAAGGCGTCGGCTCCTCGATGCGTCCCTCGGTATGCAGCAATGCCTTGTCCGCATCGGTAAAGCCCCATTGCGTGAAATCCGGCGCCGCAGCGATGCCGACGATACCAGCCACCCGGTCCGGCCGCGCCAAGGCGACCAGCAAGGCCAGCCAGCCGCCCATCGACGACCCCACCAGCACCACCGGGCCTTTGATCAACCGGTCGATCAGCAACAGCACGTCGTCGCGCCAGCTCGCCAGCGTGCCATCGACAAAGCGCCCTTCGCTCGCGCCATTGCCGGCATAATCGAGCCGCAGCATCGCCCGCCCCTGCCCTCTGGCCCAGTCATGCAGCGCAACCGCCTTGCCACCTTCCATGTCGGACATATAGCCCGGCAGGAAGACGATCGTCGGCCCCACGCCCCGGCTATGCCGATAGGCGAGCCGCAGCCCATCGGGCCGTGCGAAATAGGCCGGCGGCGCGGTATCAGCGTGGGTCATGGGCAATGGCATCCTCTTCAACACGAGTCACGGAGGCCTTACCCGTCCTTTTGCATGAACCGCAAAAAATAATGCCGACTTCGCGTTGACAGCCCCCAAGCCACCAGCTAGAGGCGCGCTCCTACCCCGTGCCCAGATGGCGGAATTGGTAGACGCACCAGCTTCAGGTGCTGGCGATCGCAAGGTCGTGGAGGTTCGAGTCCTCTTCTGGGCACCAGAGACCTTTCCGGCGACGTCCGGGAAGGTCCAGCAAGCAGCTGGTTTTACAGCATTTTTTCAGTGAAAATCGCCAAATGAAATCCGGGCTCATCCACCCGAATCCATCGGCAGCACCATCAAAATGATGGTGTTTTTGATGGTGCCGGCGAGCCCTTTGGAGCTGGCACCATCATGGCACTGAATCATATCCAGATCACCAACGCCAAACCCCGGGATAAGGCCTATAAACTGGCCGATGCCGATGGGCTGTATCTAGCCGTCCAGACGAACGGCACGAAACTCTGGCGCATGAACTATCGATACCTCGGTCGACAGAAGACGCTCTATTTCGGCGCGTGGCCCGAGGTAGGGATAGCAATGGCGCGCCAGCAGCGCGCCGCAGCAAGGGAGCAGATCGCCGCCGGGCTCGATCCCGCCGCCGAGAAGCGGAGCGACACACTTGCGCGCAAGGTGGCCGCAGACAACACGTTCAAGACGATCGCCGAGGAATGGGTGGTGAAGAATGAGCGGGAGGGGCGCGCGCCGGTCACGCTCGACAAGATTCGCTGGCTGCTCGGCATGGCCTATCCCATGATCGGCAGCTTTCCTGTCTCAAAGATATCGCCGCAGGAAGTCCTGGCCGTGCTGCGCAAGGTGGAGGCGACCGGCCGCTACGAAAGTGCGCGCCGGATGCGCAGCGTGCTCAGTCGGGTTTTTCGCTATGCGATCGCGACTGCTCGGGCGGATCGCGATGTCGCGGCCGACCTGCGTGGCGCGCTCATCACTCCGAAGGTCCGGCATCTCGCCGCGATCACGACGCCCAGAGAGGCTGGCGCGCTCCTGCGCGCAATCGACGGCTACACAGGTCACGAAATCACCGCGATCGCTCTGCGGCTGTCACCCCACCTGTTCGTCCGGCCGGGCGAGTTGCGCAAGGCAGAGTGGGAGGAAATAGATATGCAAGCCGCCATCTGGTCGCTTCCGGCGGAAAAGATGAAAATGCGCCGTCCGCACCGTGTATCGCTGTCGCAACAGGCGCTGGCGCTACTGGAGGAACTCCGTCCGCTGACAGGCGACGGAAGGTATCTTTTCCCGTCGTTCCGGTCACCACGCCTGTGCATGTCGGAAAACACAATCAACGCGGCGCTGCGTCGACTGGGCTATAGCCAGGAGGAAATGACGGCGCACGGTTTTCGGGCGATGGCTGCGACCCTGCTCAACGAGATGGGCATCTGGAACCCGGACGCCATCGAGAAGCAGCTCGCCCACCTGGACAGCTCAATGGTGCGCCGTGCTTACACGCGCGGTGAATATTGGGATGAACGCGTCCGCATGATGCAGCACTGGTCCGACTATCTCGACCAGTTGCGGGACGGCGCGAGGATCCTGCGGCCGAACTTTGGTAAAGGCAGAGGCACGCCAGGCTAGGCGCCGGTCAGGGCTTTCAGGCTTTTATATGGGATCAGCGTGGATCGCCCGACCTTGACGGTTTCCAGATCACCGGACTGAATCAGCTCATAGATACGTGAACGGCTGATACCGGTGAGCTGGACCGCCGTAGAGATGCGGACCGTCAGAGGCTCTATGAGGACGGCCCCGCCTTGGGGAGCGTTACTGTGCATCATAGATCACCGTTTCGTCCTGTTTCGCGCAAAGCTCCGGTCACTTTCGAGGAAGGCAGCGAGCATGGCAGGGATCAGCTCGGCAACCGGCTCGTCACGACCATAGGTCGTCGCGTAGAGCGCGGCATAGTCGATCAAGGCCTGATGGAGATCCGGCATGACAGCAATGCTGAGCTTGACCGGATTACGATCGGGAAGCTGGGGCAATTTGAGGTCGGTCATTTCAGCGCTCCTTCTCTCGCCAGGGTGCGAGAATGAGATCCTTGTGCACAACCAGCCGAACGGCCGCGCCGGGCCGGACCGTTATGGTCGGTTGGATTTGCAGGTTGCGGGATGCGATCTGGTCTCCGGCGCGCGACACATTTTGCTGGGTCGATTCCCTGATCGCTTGGACAAGATCGCTTTCACCGGAGAAGGTGACGTTCGCCCCGACGCCGAGCAATGTCGATATCGCGACGCCCTTGAGCAGCGTCCAGGTGTGGAGATCGACCTTGTCGGCAAGTCCGGCATAGCCTGAAGGGTCCGTCGCGGGCACGTTGTCGAGCCGGATCGAACTGCCGTCCGGCAGGATGATCCGCTGCCACACCACCAGCGCGCGCTTCTGCCCAAAAGCGACCACGCTGTCGTAGCTGCCGATCAGCCGCGCGCCCTGCGGAATGAGAAGAACGCTGCCCGTCGCGCTGTCGAAGACCCGCTCGGTTACCTGGGCGGTGACAAGGCCGGGGAGGTCGGACCTGAGTCCCGTAATCAGGCTCGCCGCGATGACGCTGCCAGCGGACAGCATGTCCGGCGACGCCGGCGGACTCAGCCGATGCTCATTGACATCGCTGCCAGTGTCGCGCGCCGCAACGAAGTCGGCCTTGCGCTGCTGGGCATTGGGATCGCGATCAGGATCGATCGCGAGCCGCGCCTGCTCCGTGGCCGCTGCCGGAGGAGAAGTTAGTGTCGCACCAGCGACGCGGGTCGGATCGGTGCGATTGCCGGATTGCACCAGTAATCCAGATTCCCGCGCCGCCTTCAACTCCGCAGCCCGTCGATCCCGTTCGGTCGCGGCGGCCTGGTCCGCGCGACTGGCTTCGCCGCTCGCCGATTCCATGCCCATCGCCCGCTGATGATTGAGGATGGGTCGGCCGAGATCGCCCGGCAGGGGCGGTCCGAGTTTGGGCACGTCGCCATAGCTGCCCGGCAAGCGGCTGAGTGTATCGGTCGGCGCCTTCGCCGCGACCGTCTGGTCGTTGGCTTGTCCAGCGAGGTGCAGTGCGGACGGCCGCAGCGCGACCCAGGCTGTCGCGATCAGGCTGACCGAACCAAGCGCAGTGATCGCCACCACGGCGCCCCGCTTGAAGCGAATCGCCCGCGCTGGCTGTGCGCGTAGCGCCAGCGTTTCCGGGTCCACCTTGCCCGGTGTGGCGGGGGTTTCGGATACCGGTGGGGCTGCCACCTCGACGGTCATGATCCCCTCCGCTTAGTGGCGCCGTCCGCCACCCGGCTAATGCGGACTATCTGCTGGTGCTTCGTGCCGAGGCGAAGTTCGGCGACGTCGAAGATGCGATCGACGACATAGAAGCGGCCCTTCACGCGATAGTTGACGAGCTGGGCCTCGCCTTTCTCGTCCACTAGGAAGATCGGTGGCGCCTCGCCGACGGCCAGTGTCGCCGGGAATTCGATGAAGGTCTGCCGCCCGTCGTCGAAAGCACGAAACGGCCGCCAGGCCGGTCGATCGCCCGATACGGCATAGTTGAAATGAAGCCGCTCCACCTCGATCCCGACCGCCACCGGAGCCGCCGCCTCCGTCGCTGCGGCGGCGCGCTTCAGTGCGATCAATGCATCTTGGGGATAGGTCCAGGAAAGTGCGGCCATCGCCGTCGTCATTCCGCTGGTCAGTGCGATATGATAGCTGCGCCGGTCGGTGGTGATGACGAGATTGGTGGACAGCCCGGCACTGAATGGCTTCACCAGTATATGGGTCCGCTTCTCCGTGCCCGACCCGCTGGTGGTATCGCCGATCACCCAGCGCACCGTGTCTCCGCTTGCCACGGCGACCAACGTCTCGCCCGGTTGCAGCGCGATATCGGTCACCCGCTCCGGTGCGGTGATGACTCGATAGATGGCGCCGTCGGTGAAAGGATAGACCTGCACGGCGTTGATGAACCCCTGCGCGGTCGGCTCGATCGTCGCCGCGCGGTTGGCGATGGCGACCGGCGCGGCTTCGCGCGATGCGTTGCGGATCGGCGAGGTCGCCCCTGCGCTTCCGGCGAGAAGGATGAGGCAAGGCGCTAGCAGCGCGGCGGCTGCGAGAGTTCTGGTCATGGCTGGGTCTGCGTATTGACGGTCGGTTGAGCGGCAAGGTTCGGGTCGAGCGGCGAGCCGAGCGGCACGTTGCTGGGCGGTTGCGCGGTGCGCGCGGGAGCAGTCGACGCCGCTGGCTCGAGTTCGCGGCTCCAGTCGATCGCGTCGATGTAGATGCCGAGCGGGTTCTTGCGGAGCGTGTCGGCCGATACCGGCGGCTTAGTCAGTATCGTCAGGATGCCGGTCCAGTGGGAGGAGCCTGACTCACTGCCACGCTCGTAGACCGTCTCGGTCCATTTGACCTGGAAGGAACGATCCGATGCCCGGACGACGCTGGTCACCTGGACCGACACGGTGCGCTCGCCAATCCTGGCGAAGGGGTCTGCGGCGCGGGCATAGTCGCCCAGGAACTGGCTCCCCCGCGTCGTGGTGAAGTCATAGGCCGAGAGCCAGTCGCGGCGCATCAGCACCGGGTCGAGCGAGACCCCACGCACATTCTCGATGAACTTCGCCAGATGCCAAGCGATCTGGGGATCGGTGGGGCGATAGCCCGCTTCGGCCTCGGTCACCGCCCGGGCCTCGCCCAGGCGATCGACCTCGATGACATAGGGGGTGACCCGGCTCTGCAGAGACTGCCAGATGAGCGCACCTGACATGGCGGTCGACAACGACAGCGTGCCGAATGCCATCAGGCGCCAGTTGCGGGCCTGGACGCGCGCCGACCCGATGCGGTCATCCCAGACCTGCCCAGCCCGTTGATAGGGCGTCTCCGGCTCGGGTGTCTGCGCGTAGCGCTGGACGGCGCGCTTAAAGATCATGGCTCAATCTTCCTTTTCCTTGATGTCGGGGGTGGCAGAGGCACCGCCGCGATCGCCTTCATTCAGCGTCTGAAGGGCGACATGGCGGTGATGACGGGAATCTTGCTGCCGGCGCAGCGACTGCGCCCAGGAGGGAGTGCCGTCGGCGGGGGCGTCCGCAGCCTGCGCGCCCGATCCAGCTCCACCGTTGAGTGCGGACCAAGCGGCGTCACGACCGCGCTTGGCGGCCTGGCCCAAGCCCAGCGCCGTCGATGCTTTCTGGCGGGCGGCGTTGCTTGCTGCCAGCGCCATGCCGCTGATGCCGGCGCCGACACTCGAAGATCCGGCCGCAGTCTGGCTAAGCTGGTATGAGGTAGAGGCCGCCGACCCCATCGTCGTGCCGGCCTGGATTGCACCCAGTGCTGCGCCACCCGCGGCGCGAGCCGTCCCCATGGCGGCACCGCCGCCCAGCGCGACGATACCGGCTGCGCCGACCGTCGTGCCGACCGCTGCACCCGCGCCGAGCTGCGGGGCACCGGCGACAAGGCCCGAGGCGATGCCGGGACCGAAGATGCCGAGGCCGAACAGCGTGAGCGACGCCAGCACGAGGCTCATGGCCTGCCCGATGTCGGGTTCCTGGCCCTGCAGGGCAGCGGTGAATTCGCTGAAGAAATTCGAGCCGATACCGACGATGACGGCGAGCACCATCACCTTGATGCCGGAACTGACCACGTTGCCCAGCACGCGCTCGGCGAGGAAGCTGGTCCGGTTCCAGAGCGCGAAGGGCACCAGCACGAAGCCGGCAAGCGTGGTCAGCTTGAACTCGACGATGCACACGAACATCTGCACGGCGAGTATGAAGAAGGCGATGATCACGATCGTCCAGGCAAACAGCAGCACGATGATGGTCAGGAAATTGTCGAAGAAGCTCGTAAAGCCCATCAGCTTCGACACCTGTTCGAGCAGCGGCCACGCAGCGGAGAAACCGGTGCCGGCGAGGCGGCCGGGTTTCAGGAGATCGTCCGCCGAGAGCGTGCCGCCGCCTGCGGTCAGGCCGGCCGCCGCAAAGGAGTTGAAGATGATGTCGGCCAGGGTCGAGAAGCGGTTCAGGATGAAGGCGAACGCGCCGACATAGAGGATTTTGCGCAGGAAACGCCCGATCACATCCTGCTCGCCGCCCATCGCCCAGAACAGCCCGGCAAGTGTGATGTCGATGCCGATCAGAGTCGTGGTCAGGAAGGCGACATCGGCACCCAGCAGCCCAAACCCGCTGTCGATGTAGCGGATGAAGGTCTGCAGGAACCGGTCGATGACGTTCAGGTCGTTCATAAGCAAATCCTCGGAATGAAGCCGCGGGGTCCGATCTGGGGAGCGGAACCGAACCCCGCGGCGGCAGCGGCGAAGAGGCGAATTCGCCGCTGCCTACGCGCCGACTCGGGCCTATTGAGGGGTGTAGGCCGAGCCGGAACCGAGAAACTTGGTGGTCATGGCGCGGGCGTCGATCTCGGCCTGCGCGCGGCGCGCCTGCTCGACCGCCTGCGCCCGATATTGCGCCGCCATCAGGCTTTGGATCTGGAACTGTTGCTTGGCGGTCAGTGCGAGCAGCTGGTTGGTCGCCTGTTGCGCTTGCAAAGCGCCCTCGGCGCCCTGGCTCCGCGATACGATGCCATTGAGGGTCTGCGCGTCAGCCTGGACGTTCTCGACGACCTGCGCCTGCACGCCCATCGTCTGTTTGTAGGCCGCCATCTCTGTATCGAGCCGCGTCCGCGCCGCAACAACCTGGCCGTTCATGGTCAGCGCCTGGTTGAAGCTCTGCGGAAATAATGCACGGAACTCCTGGTCGAGACCGGTGACGCGGAACTGGATGCCTTGTGCCTGTCCCATCAACTGGTCGATCTGCTGAAGCGTCTGGGTAATCGCCCGGATCTCGGGGAAGCCAATCGTGGTAAGATTCTTCGCTTGGTTGACCAAGCTCTGCGCCTGGTTCTGAAGCGAGCGGATCTGGTTGTTGACCTGCTGAAGGGTTCGGGCGGCGGTAAGCAGATTCTGGCTGTAATTGCTCGGATCGAACACGGTGAGCTGCGCATAAGCGGGCGCACTCGGCACGATGAGCGCGACGAGCGAACCGATGGTGCCAGCCCCGAGCGCGGTCGCGATCAGATATTTGCGGGTTGGGATACGCATGACATTTTACTCCTTGGCTTGGGGGACGGGAAGTCGGCGAGGAGGCTGGCGGCCCAATCGAGCCCGCTTCCCTCAAGGAAGCAGGCCGCGAAATCCTCGGGGCCGTGCTCGGCCAGCAGAACGTCGATCCGCGCCTGGGTCGCGGGATCGGAGGCGCCGCACAGCGCCAGCGCAATCGGGCCGAGGCCGAGTTCGAACAGGCGGTTGCCCCGTGCGGATTGCAGATAATAATGCCGCTTGGGCGTGGCGCGGCTGACCAGTTCGATCTGCCGGTCGTTTAGGCCGAACCGCTCATAGGCGGCGCGCGACTGCGGTTCGATCGCCCGGTCGTTGGGCAGCAATATGCGCTGCGGGCAGCTTTCGATGATGGCCGGCGCGATGCTGCTGTCGGCGATGTCGGCCAGGCTCTGGGTCGCGAACAGCACCGCGACATTCTTCTTGCGCAGCGTCTTCAGCCATTCGCGGATGCGCGCGGCGAAGAGCGGATGGTCGAGGAAGATCCAGGCCTCGTCGAGCACCAGCAGCGTTGGCCGCCCGTCGAAGCGCTCCTCGAGCCGGTGGAAGAGATAGGTCAGTACCGGGGCGACGACGCCGGCCTGTCCCATCAGCGACTCGGTCTCGAAGCACTGGACGTCGGCGAGCGCGAGACGCTGCTCGGCGGCGTCGAGGAGCCGGCCATAAGGGCCGTCGAGTGTATAGGCGGTGAGCGCGGTGCGCAGCGCATTGGACTGGAGCAGCATGGCGAGCCCGGTCAGGGTGCGCTCCTCCGAGGGTGCCGACGCGAGACTGGCCAGTGCCGACCAGACGGCGTCCTTCACCTCGGGGGTGACCAAGACCTTCTCGTGGGCCAGCAGCGCCGCGATCCATTCCGCCGCCCAACTGCGTTCGCTGGCATCGTTGATCCGGCGCAGCGGCTGGAACGCCAGGGTTTCGCCGCTGTCCGCGCCAAGACCGAGAGAATGATGCGCACCGCCCATCGCCAGCACCGCTGCGCGCGCTGAATAGCCCTTGTCGAATATATAGAGCTGCGAGCCGGGATAGCGCCGGAATTGGAGTGCGATGAGCGCCAGCAACACCGACTTGCCCGCGCCGGTCGGGCCGACGACGAGCATGTGGCCGACATCGCCGACATGGGTCGAGAGGCGGAACGGGGTCGATCCGCTGGTCTGCGCGTACAGCAGCGGCGGGCCGCCGAGGTGGCGGTTTTCCGTCGGTCCTGCCCAGACCGACGAAAGCGGCATGAGATGGGCGAGGTTGAGGGTATGGACCAGCGGCTGGCGCACATTGGCATAGGCCTGGCCGGGCAGCGACGACAGCCACGCTTCGACCGCGTTGACGCCCTCGCGCTTCGCCGTGAAGCCGAGGCCATTGACGATCCGCTCGACCGCGCGGACCTTGTCCTCGGCGCGGGTGCGGTCGACGTCCGACACCGTGATTGTCGTCGTCAGATAGCCGAAGGCGACGTGATCGCCGCCAAGCGCCTGCAGCGCGAGATCGGCATCGACGACCTTGTTGTCGGCGTCGGTGTCTAGGAGCTGGACCGGCTGGTTGTACATCACCTCGCGCAGCAGTGCTGTGATCGACTTACGCTTGTTGAACCATTGCCGGCGGATCTTCGTCAGCGCCTTGGTCGCATCGGTCTTGTCGAGCGCTATGAAACGCGTGACCCAGCGGTAGCCGAAATCCGATAAGTTGAGCGCGTCGAGGATGCCGGGCCGGCTGAGGTTCGGGAATCCCAACACCGTCAGGGTTCGCAGATGGCGGTCTCCAAGCTTGGGCTCCAACCCGCCGACCAGCGGCGTATCGGCGAGCAGCGCATCAAGATAGATCGGTGTCTCCGGCACGGCGACCGGATGGGGGCGGCTGGAAACGGTGCCGTGGAGATAGGTCAGCGTCTCGGCGTCGCTTAAGGGCCGCACCTCGGGCATGAAGCCCGACAGGAGGTCGAACACACGATCGGTCTCGGCGATAAAACCGGCGAGGCTGGCGTGCCAGTCCCGGCCCTTCGCGTCGTCAGGCCGCTCGACCAGCGTCCGTCCCGCCGCATCGCTGCTGTCCGCAGGTGGCAGCCAGACCAGCGTGCCGTGATAGACACTCTCGAAATGCTGGCCCTCGGCTTCGAACCCGGCACGCCGCTCCTGCTCAACCAGCCAAGACGCTGCGTCGGGAAAGGCGCTCTCGGGATAGCCGAGCGCCTCACGCCGTTCGGCCTCGAAGAACAAGGCCCAGCCCGAGCCAAGCCGTTTGAGGACGTTGTTCGCCCGGGCGCAGGCCGATACCAGTTCCGCTTCCGTCGCGCTTTCGAGATCAGAGCCGCGAAAGGCGAAGGACCGCATGAAGCTGCCGTCCTTGTTGAGGATGACGCCGGGTGCGACCAGCGCGGCCCAGGGCAGATGGTCGGCGAGCCGGTCGGCGCGCGACCGATATTCCGCTAGGTTCAGCATGCCAGATATCCTTTCTGGCGCAGATGGCGGAGCAGCACCGGCACGAAATCCGGGTCGCGGCGGGCCGCGAACACCGCGACGCTGTGGCCCATCGCCCAGATGCCGATCCCGACCAGCCATTGCTGCAAGCCCAGCCCGACAGCCGCTGCGATCGTGCCATTGACGATCGCGATGCCGCGGGGCGCACCACCCAGCAGGATGGCTTGCCCCAGGCTGGCGTGGATGGGCGCCTCGAATCCAGCGACATGACCGTTGTCGATGTGGCTCATGCGACGAGCGCCCCGCCGCCGAAGCTGAAGAAGGACAGGAAGAAGCTCGACGCCGCGAACGCAATCGACAGGCCGAAGACGATCTGGATGAGCTTGCGGAACCCGCCGGAGGTCTCGCCGAATGCAAGAGCAAGCCCCGTGGAAATGATGATCAGTACCGCGACGATCTTTGCGACTGGTCCTTGGACCGACTCCAGCACCTGCTGGAGTGGTTCTTCCCATGGCATACCCGCGCCGCTGGCATAGACGCGGCTGGTCATGGTGATAGACAGGCCGAGCACCAGCCCGGTGAGGAAGAAGCGGTCGCGGTTGGAAATACGAACGATGGTCATGTCAGTCTCCTTCAAAGTCGTGGTTGGGGTCTGGGAAGAGATCGACGACGGCGTAGCCGCCATCGGGGTCGAGGCCCGCGACGCAGGCGATCGTCTCGATCCGCCGCGCGGTGCCGCGGCCGGCGATGAAGACGATTATGTTGATCGCCTCGGCGACCAGGTGGCGCGGCACGATGACCACGGCTTCCTGGATGAGCTGCTCGATCCGGTAGAGCGCGGAAGCCGCGCTGTTCGCATGGACGGTCGCGATTCCGCCGGGATGACCGGTGTTCCAGGCCTTCAGCATGTCCAATGCTTCGCCGCCCCGGACCTCGCCGACAATGATGCGATCGGGTCGAAGGCGCAGCGTCGAGCGCACGAGATCACCCATGGTGACGGCGGTGTTCTTGTCGGATGAGCTTGGCCGGGTCCTGAGCGCCACGGTGTCGCGCGCCGGCGATTGCAGCTCGCGGGTATCCTCGATCAGGATCACCCGTTCGTCGAGATCCGCCATCTCGGCGAGCAACGCGTTGGCGAGCGTGGTCTTACCCGAACTGGTTCCACCCGCGACGAGGATGTTGCGGCGATCGACGACGGCGACCGATAGCAGGCGCGCGGCCTCCGCCGACATGATGCCGTCGGTCACATAGTCCATCAGCGTGTAGATCCGGGCCGCAGGTTTGCGGATCGAAAAGCATGGGGCTGTTGATACGGGCGGCAGGATTCCCTCGAACCGCTCCCCGGCGCCAGAACCAAGTGGCGGCAGTTCGGCCGACACGATGGGTTTGTCGCCATGGACTTCGGATCGGACATGGGATGCTACCAGCCGAATGATCCGCTCGACTTGGGCCGGATCGAGCTTCACGTCGGTATCGACACGGCCTTCACCGAGAATGTCGATCCGCAGCGCCCCGTCGGGATTGACCATGATCTCGATCACACGGCTGTCGGAGAGCGCCGCGGCAATCGCCGGCCCCATCGCGGTGCGCAGCATGGCGCGGCGGCGTTCCGCCGAGACGCTTGTCGTCTGGCCGGACATCATGATGCGCCTCCGTCGGGTTCGACGGGTGACAGCGTGCGCTTGCCGCCCGCTATCTGGCGACCGACCTGGGAGACGAACGCCTCGAACCGATCACGCCCGATGGCGCGGGCCGCGGTATCGGCTTCGGGTAATGGCGCCGTCACCATCAGCTGATAGCGGACGAACAGCGCCAGACTTTCCAGCAGTACATCGATGTCGCGCCGCGCGCCGGCGAGTTCGCGTGTCAAACGGTCGAGGCGAACCTTCAGGAGGTCGTCGACTTCCTTGGTTCCCCGGCGCGCCAGCCAGTCCTTCAGTGCGTCGTTGACGAGGTGGCTCTTGTTGCCGCGCGGACCGGCGGCGAGCGCCTCCAGCGCGTCGCTGAGTTCGCGGTCGATATAGAGGTTCTGGCGGATCTTCATCGCAGCCTCAGAAATCCGGTATGAGGTCGCGCTTGGCGCCCTCGTTGATGGCATGGCCCCGCACGATGGCGTTCTGCCCTTGCGCCTGGTCCATGGCGCGCTTGTCGGCGGCGACATCATCGTCGTCGGGCACGATCTGGGGATCGCGCGTTTCAGTGGTGTCAGTTGCCTTGGAGGCCTGTTCGGGAAGGCCGGGATGGCGCTGCTGCTGCATGCCGCCATCGTCCTCGCCACCCGCGGCATCCTCCGCCTGGTGCAGTCGGTCGTCGGTGCCGCGCACCTGGTTGGACCAATCGTCGCCGCGCGACTTTGGCCGATCGGCATATTGACCCGATGCCAGCACCGGCGCCGGTGCCACGCGCGCAGTGAAATTGCGGTCGCGGAAATAGCGCAGTTTGCGCGCCCGGATGGGCGGGAGACCGGACACGAGCACAAGCTCTTCGTCGGGCGAAAGCTGCATCACCTCGCCCGGCGTCAGGAGTTGGCGGGCGGTCTCCTGGCGGCTGACCATGACGTGCGCCAGCCACGGTGCGAGCCGGTGTCCAGCATAGTTGCGCATGGCGCGCTGCTCGGTCGCGGTGCCGAGCGCGTCGGAAATGCGCTTGGCAGTGCGCTCGTCGTTGGTCGCGAAGGCAACGCGGACATGGCAGTTGTCGAGGATGGCGTTGTGATCGCCGTAGGCCTTCTCGATCTGGTTCAGACTCTGCGCGATCAAAAAGGCGCGGATGCCATAGCCGGCCATGAAGGCAAGGCTGGTCTCGAAGAAATCGAGACGGCCCAGCGCCGGAAATTCGTCTAGCATCATCAGGAGCTGGTGACGGCGCGAGGATGTGCCGGGCTGGTCCAGTCGTTCGGTGAGACGGCGGCCAATCTGGTTGAGCACGAGCCGGATCAGCGGCTTGGTGCGGCTGATGTCCGACGGCGGAATGACGAGATAGAGTGACAGCGGTTGGTCGGCCTCGATCAGGTCGGCGATCCGCCAGTCACATCGCGACGTGACCTCCGCTACTGTTGGATCACGATAGAGGCCTAGGAAGGACATGGCGGTCGACAGCACGCCGGAGCGTTCGTTCTCGCTCTTGTTGAGCAGTTCGCGCGCGGCGGATGCGACGACCGGATGGACCCTGGGGTTCTTGTCGTCGCCGAGGTGATTGGTTGTCATCATTCGGCGCAGCGTGGCAACGAAGCTGCGCTGGGGGTCGGACAGGAAGGTCGCGACGCGGGCCAGTGTCTTTTCCTCCTCGGCATAGAGCACGTGCAGGATCGTGCCGACGAGCAGCGAATGGCTGGTCTTTTCCCAGTGATTGCGGCGTTCGAGCGCGCCTTCGGGATCGACGAGGATGTCGGCGATGTTCTGGACGTCGCGCACCTCGTCGATGCCGCGCCGGACTTCGAGCAGTGGATTGTAATGCGCCGACGCGGCTTCGGTCGGGTTGAACAGCAAGCAGTGCGAGAAGCGCGCGCGCCAGCCGGCGGTCAGCGTCCAGTTCTCGCCTTTGATATCGTGGACGACGGTGGATCCGGTCCAGGACAGCAAGGTCGGAACGACGAGGCCCACGCCTTTGCCCGAGCGGGTCGGCGCGAACGCCATGATGTGTTCGGGGCCATCATGGCGAAGATAGCGTCCACCAAGAGTGCCGAGCATGACGCCGGCGTCGCGATGCAGACCGGCGCGTTCGATCTCGCGGGGGCTTGCCCAGCGGGCGGAACCATAGGTGGTGACATTGCTCGACTGGCGCGCGCGCCACAGCGAACCGAAGATCGCTGCCGCGCAGCCGATAAAGCCGCTGGCGCCGGCGAGCATGCCCGCCTTGTCGAAGACGATCGGGGCATAAGCATCATAGTGATACCACCAGCCGAACAGCGCCCAGGGATGGTAGATTGGCATAGTGCCGAGCCGGAACCACGGCAGACCGAGTTCGGGCTGGTAGGCCAGCATTGCCGCCGCCCACTGCGTCGCCGCCCAGACTCCCGCGATGACGATCGCGAAGACGACAAGGATCTGGCCGATGAGCAATTTGGTGGGTGTCACGTCGAGGCTCCCGCCCGCCGGACAGGACCGGCTCGGGCGGATTCAGACTCGGTGACGGACGCCAAAAACGGAACGGCGCTGATGGGCGCAGATGGGCTCGCCTGAGTCCGTTCCGGTCAGATGCCGGAACCGGAAGCTATCCGGCAGGCATCGTCCGGCGGTTAGAGGCCGGTGTCTGTTCGGAGCGTCTCGATACGTTCGCGCGATACGGTCTCGACCATTTCGCGAAGGGCACGAACAGATTGTGCCAGGGCGTTGAGGTCGTCATTGCCGATCTCGTAGCTGGCCGAATAGCGCGCCTCGACATAGGCACGCTTGAGCAATTCGAAGCGGCGGCGATCGATCCGGGCAGCGCGTGGCCACGCCTCGATCAGGCGCGGTTCGCTATCCTCGGCGAGCGACCGCAGGAATTTGATGTTGTGCGAACGGGGGAAGTAGAAGGTGCGGACGAGAAGGAAACAGGCGTAAGCCGTTTCCGTCGCTTGGTGAAGGTTGAAAGCAGCCTTTCGGCTCCAATCCGGCTCCTGTGACGTCCGCGACACCGAATATTCGGCAAGCTCGATCCATTGATCAAGCGACCTGAGCTGGTCGCGGAAGTAACAGCTCGCCATTTCATAGGCATCGGCGGCAGTTAGCGGTTGGGGCGTGGCGAGCTCATTACCGGGCAATTCGTAGAGAATAATTCCGTCGCGCGCGATATCCACCCAGAAATATTCACCGCGGCTCAGCGCTTGGTTCACCTCCTGAAGAGTGTGGACGATGATGTTCACCGGACGCCCAATGGCTGCATCGCGCAGGATCCTGTCCTCAGCGATGTACCAATAGTCGGCGATATCGGTGAGATCGGGATGGCTGACGATGATCAACAGATCGTAGTCGGACTGGTAGCCATTCTCGGGCTCGTCGACCCAATCCTCCCGCGCGTAGCTGCCGAACAGGACGATCTTGAGGATGCTGCCGTTCTTCTTCCATGGCTGGGTCGCACGCGCGGTCGCCTCGGCGAACTCGCCCATCAGCAATTGCTTCACGCGGTTCAGCTCGCCCTGCTGGACCGAGGGCAGATGATCGATGGCGTCCTTCATGCAAGCGATTCTCGTTAGAAAGCCAGATCTTAGCAACCCTCAATTTAAAGCCATCGTCGCGCGGCTAACCGCCCGCGCATCCAAAAGCTTACTGTGAGACGCTTACGATCGCTAATTAAATGCCCTTACCTTGGCCAAATTGTTATTTAAGTGAACGAGCCTTCACTTAAATAGGCTGAACGGTTAGATCCTCGAAATCCCGGCCGTCACGGTCTTTTGGGCAGCAAAGTCAAAACGGATTGCTTTTTGTTCATCCATTTTGAAACGGGCAAAAGGTAATCCGCCTAGTCCACACGGATCTCACCAAACCAGCAATAGCGCCGGTGCGCTTGATGGCTCAAATCCGAAATCCCCATGCCCAGCGTCTGAGGTTCCGCGCGTCGTACTTTGGGACAAACCTGCCATTCAGTTTTGTATTTGCGAGCGGCAGGTTTTGGTTTGGAAACAGACATCGGTAATTTTACCGTCATTGCTCTTTGAAACGGGCAGCCTTGGCGGAGAGGCTGGCGGCCCAGCAAGACCCTGGCGATAAAATTATTGAAAGGGTGCACCCCACGGGCCCGCCTCACCTGTCCAGGAACTATTAAAAAGATTAAACATCGCCGAAAGCGCGCGATTCTGATCAGGCCACATCTAAGTGGCCAGTCAACTCTGCGATTAGCAGTTTAAGAATCCCTTCGAGATGATGTTGTGATTATTCAAAAATTTCATGTAGATCTGTAGCTACATTAATGTTTCTCCAGGCGAGATTATCGACTTTTATTAATTGACAGCCTGAGGCGCTGATCCATGACCGCACGGACCGGTGGCCGCTGACAATATGCGCGTTCAAGCGAGCACATAGCGATGCTGGCCAAATACCCACCATATACTGGTCAGCGAAACAAACTGGCCCAGTTCCGAGCGAGCGAGCGAGGTCACTTGGAAGTGGATAGGTGTCTAACGGAACTGTCAGAACAGCGTCGAAGCCGTTACGGCGGCCATATTCCAAGGCCGCGGCCATGCCCCCCAACGGCCCAAGGCCCGGGCCCGGCACGTCCGGGATGGAGGTCCACTCCAGCCAGCTACGCCCGCACAAGACGATATCGTCGACCTGAGGCTGCAAGGCGGCATGGACGTGGTCCAGAAGCGTAACGCCATCAATCCGCGCCATGGCCTTGTCGGAGCCGAAGCGCCGCGACATGCCACCTCCAATGATCGCTCCCAGCAGGGCCATGTCAGAAGCGCAGGCATTGTAGAACGGAACCTGCCGGACCGGCAGGCACACCTGCCCGTCGCTCGACGAGGACATCCGCTTGCGCCAGCATCATCTGCGCCGACGCCTGCTGGCGTTCAATAGTTCGAACGGTATTGCCCTGCGTCACCCCGCATAAGAACTGATCCCTGTCGCCGCCTTCCTCCAAAGCAAGGGACGACGCATGGCTGGACCAGCGCAAGGCAGAGGCGAAACCGGCGCCTGACATGGCCGCGATCATCGGCGCCAGAAACAGACGCGCGGTCGTCAGGGCGGCAGTCGGATTTCCTGGTAGGCCCAGAATGTGAGTCCTGCCGATTCTGCCATACCACAGAGGCTTGCCCGGCTTCATGGCAACGCCCGCGAAGGCGAGGCGCAGGCCGAGCGGCAGGAGCGCTGCGCGGGCCAGATCCCGATGTCCATGCGATGCGCCCCCCGCCAGCACCAAAATGTCGGTTTCGGAAAGCGCGGCCTGCGCGGCATCGCGCAGGCTGTCGATCCGGTCGGTCGCGCGTGACATGCCGGTCAGCTTGCCGCCCCATTGCCGCGCTATCAGCGTCAAAGCTTCGCTTAGACTATCAGGAACGGTATCGGCCTGCATTGCGGCCTTGCCGGGTTCGACCAGTTCGTCGCCATTGGTCATGACATGCACGCGCGGCCGGCGCCATACGGTCACACCCTCTACGTCGGCGGCGGCGGTCACGACCATGGCCCGCGCATCCATGCGGGTGCCTGCGGTCAGCAATGTCTGGCCTCGCGCAAAATCATCGCCGCGCCTGCGGACATGGCCCTTGCCACCCCTGTCCGTCAGTATGACATGTTTCCCGTCGATCATCGCATATTCGCGCATGACGACACGGTCGGCACCCGGAGGCATCGGCGCGCCGGTCGATATTCGAACCGCCGTGCCGGGTGGCAACGGCACTGGAAGCGGTCCACCGGCGCCACTTTCGCCGGAGAGGCGAAACCGGATGACCCCTTGCGCAAGATCGCGGGAATGCACGGCATATCCGTCCATAGCCGCGCAGTCCCGCCGTGGCGAATCAATCCCGGCGACGACATCCCTGGCAAGGACGCGCCGGCCTGCCTTGCCAAGAGGCACGAACTCAAAACCTAGCGGCACGCAACTCTTCCGCACGATCGCCTGCGCTTCATCGAAGCCAATGGTCGCGGCGCACGCAATGCTGGTTGCTGCGGTCATGACGCGGCCCTAGTGCGTCATGACATTGTCGGCAACCGCCCCGGCTACGACGGTCAGATCGGGTTGCGCCACCGCTTTTCCTATCAGGATCAGCGTCGGGCGATCCTGGGCAAAGGACTCGATCACCAAAGGCAGCAGGTCCAGCCGGGTTCGCAGCATCTGCTCTTGCGGCAGGGACGCGTCGCACGTGATGAGCGCTGGGGTCGACCCGGGCAAGCCAGCGGCGATCAGGGCGCGACTGAGTTCGGGCGCGGCATCCCGGCCCATATAGACCGCTAGCGTGCTGGTCGGATCGGCCAGCGCATTCCAGTCCAGATCGAGCGCCTGCCCACGCCGACTGTGCGCGGTGACGAACTGAACGCGGCGGGCGATACCCCGGAGAGAAAGGGACACGCCCGCCGACGCCGCCACCGCGCTGGCGGCCGTCACGCCGGGGCAAATCCGAACGCGCGCGCCGATCGCACGCAGGGCGGACATTTCCTCGGCTGCTCTGGCGAACATGGCTGGGTCGCCGCCCTTCAGGCGCACGATGCGCCTGCCCGCCAGCGATGCGGCGACCAACATCTGGTCGATCGTCAATTGATCCTTCGAATGGCGGCCGGATCGTTTGCCTACGCTTACCCGCTCGACACTGGAGGGGATCAGGTCCACCACGCCCGGCCCGACCAGCGCATCATAGAAGACGACCTCTGCCGCTGCGATCAGCTTCTCGGCCTTTCGCGTCAGAAGGTCGGGATCGCCGGGGCCAGCCCCCACCAGCCACACGTCTCCGGGCGCGATCAGGTCATTCCGCGGCATCAAGCGTCTCCTGCATGGTCTGGGTAAAGATGGTCGCGATCGCGGGGCGGCACGATCCGCAATTTGTGCCCGCCCCAAGTGCGGCGCCGACAGCGGCGACATCCATCAGATGCTGGTCGCGGATCGCAGCGACGATCTGGTTGAGGCCGATGTCGAAGCAGACGCACACGGTCGCGCCTTTGTCGGGCTGACTGCCCGGACCACGTGCCGCGAGCACCGAACCACCCACGTTGACCGCTTCCAACTGCGCGATCAGCCAGTCGCGGGAGGGCAGGAGGCCGGTGCGCGTCACGAACAGGACGGCTTGCAAACGGCCTTCGTTGATGCTGGCGACGCGGCGCGTGCCCTTCGCCCGGTCCAGCGCCTCGACCCGCTCGCCATGAGGAAGCAATGCCTCGAGCCGAGCGGGATCGCCGTTCCCGGCTACTTCGAACAGGGCGCCCCCCGGCACGGTGATTTTGGTGGCCCACAGGCAGGGGATGTGCGGGAAGGTCTCTCCCCGCAGGATCAGGAAGCCCTTCCATTCGGTCTCGACCCGCGTGACGCTGGCGGGCGTGGACTTGAAGCCCGGCTGCCCCGAATGTGGGTCCACCAGCGGACGCGGCAGGAGCCCGGTGCGCCCGCCGCTGCTCGTGCGATCGGTCCAGTGGATCGGCGTGAAAATCTCACCCACACGCTGCCCTTCGTTCAGGGCGACGCGAAAGACGCTGTTCCCCTGCGCAGTATCGACCCGCGCCAGATCGCCATCGGCAAGCCCCAGCGCCGCCGCGTCCTGCGGATGGACTTCCACGAGCGGCTCTTCACGATGCCGCGACAATTTGGGCGACAGGCCGGTGCGGCTCATCGTGTGCCACTGGTCGCGATAGCGCCCGGTGTTGAGCGTCATCGGCCAGTCCTTGAGCGGCGGCTGCACGTCCATTTGTCTGGTCAGCACCAGTCGCGCCTTGCCCTCGGGCGTGGCAAACGAGCGATCGGCAAAAGGCCGACCGCCCCACCGGAACGGCTCCATCGCCTCATAGGCTTCGTTGCCGATCGTCGCCTTGTCCTTAAGGTTCAGCAATCGTTGCCCGTCATTCTGATAGGCGGTCAGGCGCGCATGTTCGCGCCATATGTCGGCGGGCCGGTCATAGGCGAAGGCGTTGGCCCACCCCATGCGACGGCCCACTTCCTTCACGATCCACCAGTCGGGCTTTGCCTCACCCGGCAGCGCCATGAAGGGACGCTGGCGGCTGATCGTGCGGTCCGAATTGGTGACCGTGCCGTCCTTCTCCCCCCATCCGGCGGCGGGCAGGCTGACATGGGCGTGCGTGCTGCTGTCGGTGTTGGCCATGATGTCCGACACGACGAGGAAGGGGACAAAGGCCAAAGCGTCGCGTACGCGGCCTGCGTCGGGCATCGATACGGCGGGGTTGGTCGCCATGATCCACAGCGCCTTGATCCGCCCTTCGTCCACTGCGCGAAACAGATCGACGGCCTTCAGCCCCGGCTTGGTCGCCATGTTGGGCGCGGCCCAGAAGCGGCCCACGCGCGCCACATTGTCCGGCGCAAAGTCCATGTGCGCCGCAAGGGTCGAGGCAAGGCCGCCGACCTCGCGCCCGCCCATCGCATTGGGCTGCCCGGTAATCGAAAAGGGTGCCGCGCCCGGCTTGCCGATGCGGCCGGTGGCAAGATGGACGTTGATGATCGCATTGACCTGATCGGTCCCGCGGATCGACTGGTTCACGCCCTGGCTGAACAGTGTGACGGTGCGCGGTGTCGCGGCGAACATTTCGAAAAACTGCTTGATGAGCGCGGGCTCGACATCGCATGTCTGCGCCGTCGTCCAAAGGTCATGACCGTTCCGGATATGCTCCCAGAAGCCTTCTGGCGCGGTGATCGAGCGCTCGATGAACGTCCGGTCGATCGTCCATGTCGCATTACACCAGGCCAGCAGCCCGTTCATAAGCGCAACGTCGGTTCCGGGGCGGATGGGCAGGTGCAGGTCCGCGCCTTCGCAAGTCTCGGTGCGGCGCGGGTCGATGACGACCAGCTTCGTGCCGCGTGCCGCCCGCGCCGCCTGTATCCGCTGATAGACGATCGGGTGGCACCAGGCGGTGTTCGATCCCACCAGGACGATGAGGTCCGCCGCGTCGAGATCGTCATAGCTTGCCGGAACGATGTCTTCGCCGAAGGCGCGGTTATGCCCCGCGACCGCGCTCGACATGCACAAGCGGCTGTTGGTGTCGATATTGGCCGACCCGATGAAGCCCTTCATCAGTTTGTTGGCGACATAATAGTCTTCGGTCATCAACTGGCCGGAGACGTAGAAGGCGACGCTGTCGGGGCCGTGGCGATCGATCGCGTCCCTGAAGCGCTTTGCCACAAGGTCGAGCGCCTTGTCCCAGCCCGCCCGCTTGCCCCCGATCATCGGATGCAGCAACCGCCCCTGAAGACCGACCGTCTCGCCCAGATGCGTGCCCTTGGAACAGAGGCGCCCGCCGTTGGCCGGGTGCGCCTCATCCCCCCTCACAGAAACCAATCGCGGGCCGGTCGGCGTCGCGACGATGCCGCAGCCGACGCCGCAATAGGCGCAGGTGGTGCGGACCGCCTCTTGCATCAGGCGGCCGCCTGCATGGCGTCGGGCTGCGCGATCAGGATGCGGCCGCCCTCCTGACGCACTTCGATGACAGGCGTGCATCCCTCGTCCGCACCCTGCGCCTGCCCGGTCCTGAGCGCGATGTTCCAGTTGTGCAGCGGGCAGGCGACGCTGTGCCCATGCACGATGCCCTGGCTGAGCGGCCCCTTCTTGTGCGGGCATTCGTTGACCAGCGCGAAGACATGATCATCACCTGTGCGGAACACCGCAAGATCCTTCTGCCCCGCGATCTGGACGGTGCGGGCACCGCGCTGGGGGATGTCGTCCAGCGTTCCGATGTCAATCCATGTGGTCATGTCGTTCACTCTGCTGCGATGGCGAAGGGGGCGATGGGCTGGTGCAGTTCGGCGTGCTGGCCAGCGGCGCGCTCTGCCCAAGGATCGTCCTGCGAAAAGCTCTGGGCATAGAGGAAGCGGGCGCGCAGGGCTTCCCGACCGGCGGCGTCTTCGACGATGCGCTGTTTTACATAGTCGACGCCGACGCGCTCGATCCACGGCGCGGTGCGTTCGAGATAGCGGGCCTCTTCGCGATAGAGCTGGATGAAGGCGGCGCAGTAATCCAGCGCCTCCTGCTCGGTCGAAATCTTGCACAGAAGGTCGGTGGCGCGAACGTGGATGCCGCCATTGCCGCCGACATGCAGCTCATAGCCTGAATCGACGCAGACGACGCCGAAGTCCTTGATCGTCGCCTCCGCGCAGTTGCGGGGGCAGCCCGACACGGCGATCTTGAACTTGTGGGGCATCCACGATCCCCAGGTCATCCGCTCGGCCTTGACGCCAAGGCCGGTCGAATCCTGCGTGCCAAAGCGGCACCATTCGGACCCGACGCAGGTCTTCACCGTCCGCAGCGACTTGCCATAGGCGTGGCCCGAAACCATGCCCGCGGCGTTGAGGTCGGCCCAGACGGCGGGCAGATCCTCGCCCTTGATCCCGAAAATATCGAGCCGCTGACCGCCCGTGACCTTGACCATCGGCGCGTTATATTTCTCGACCACATCCGCGATCGCGCGCAGCTCGCGCGGGTTGGTCAGGCCGCCCCACATGCGCGGGACCACCGAATAGGTGCCGTCCTTCTGGATGTTGGCGTGCATCCGTTCATTGACGAAGCGGCTTTGCTGATCGTCGTGATAGACGCCGGGCAGCGCACACAGCAGATAATAGTTGAGCGCAGGGCGGCACGACGAGCAGCCATCGGGCGTCGACCAGTGCAGCTTCTGCATCACCTCGGGGATGGAGCGCATGTCCTGCGCCACGATCTCGCGCCGAACGTCGTCATGAGTGAAGCTGGTGCATTTGCACATCGTCTTGGGACCGGACTTCACATCATCGCCCAGCACGACGCTCAGCAGATTTTCGACAAGGCCGGTGCAGCTGCCGCAGCTGGCCGACGCCTTGCACGTCGCGCGCACGGCGTCGAGGCTGGCATTGCCCGCCCCGATGCACGCCACGACCTGCCCCTTGCTGACGCCGTTGCAGCCGCAAATCTCGGCATCGTCCGAGAGCGCCGCAACGGCCGCCTTAGGGTCCAGCGCGCCCCCTCCCTGGGCGAAGGCTTGTCCGAAGATCAGCATGTCGCGAATATCCGCGACATTTTCCTCGCGTTTGAGCAGGTCGAAATACCAGCCGCCATCGACGGTATCGCCATAGAGCACGGCGCCGACGACGCGGTCGTCCTTCACCACGACGCGCTTGTAGATGCCACGCGATGCGTCGCGCATCACGATGTCCTCGCAGCCATCTCCGCCCGAAAAGTTGCCAGCGGAGAACACGTCAAGGCCCGCGACCTTGAGCTTTGTGGATGTGACCGAGCCGCGATAGCCGCTGTGCTGATCGGTGAGGCCATCGGCAAGGCTGCGGCACATGTCCCACAGCGGCGCGACGAGGCCATAGACATTGCCGTCATGTTCGACGCATTCGCCGACCGCCAGGATGTCGGGATCGCTCGTCACCATATGATCGTCGACGCAGATGCCGCGATTGACGGTGAGGCCCGCCTCGCGCGCCAGCGCCGTCGCGGGGCGGATGCCCACCGCCATGACGACGAGGCTGGCGGGGATTTCGCGACCGTCCTTCAGGCGGACGCCCTCGACCTTGCCGTCGCCATAGATGGCTTCGGTATTGGCGCCCGTCAGGATCGTCTGGCCGCGCGCCTCCAGCGCCGTCTTCAGCAGCCAGCCCGCCGCCTCGTCGAGCTGCCGCTCCATCAGCGTGTCCATGAGGTGGATGACCGTCACTTTCATACCGCGCAGGGTCAGGCCATGCGCCGCCTCCAGTCCCAGAAGGCCGCCGCCGATCACCACCGCGCTGCCGCCGCCATTGGCCTTCCCGGCTTCCGCCGCCGCCAGCATGGTGTCGACATCCTTCATGTCACGGAAGCTGATGACGCCCGGCAGATCCTTGCCCGGCACCGGGATGATGAAGGGGTCTGACCCCGTCGCGATCAGCAGCTTGTCATAGGAGACGCTGCGCCCGCTCTGCGCCGTCACGCGCTTGGCGGTGCGGTCGATCGCCGTCACCGGGTCGCCCGAGATCAGCTCGATGGCGTTGTCGGCATACCAGGCGGCATCGTTGATGACGATCTGCTCGAAAGTCTTTTCCCCCGCCAGAACCGGCGACAGCATGATGCGGTTGTAGTTCACATGCGGTTCGGCGCCGAAGATCGTGACGCGATAGCGCCCCGCGTCGCGCGCCAGCAGTTCTTCGACCGCACGGCATCCCGCCATGCCGTTGCCCACCACAACCAGATGTTCGCGCGGGTCGGGGGAGGTGACGAGAAGATCGTCAACGCGCTCCGCGACCGGAACAGTCTCACGCTGAAATTCCATCCCAGTGCCTTTCGGAAAACAAAAAAGCCGCCATCCGGACCATCGGTGAGAACCGAGAGTCTGGATGGCGGCTTTGCCATCATATCGTGCCTTGCCGACCCGTCTGTGGATCGTCGCGGCTATGTGAAGGAGGACATCCTTGTCCCTTGCGTCGCAGCATAGGACGAATCGCTAGGTGGCTCAAGCGATTCGTCGCGATGCTTTCAAATCAGATGGCCCAGTCCGCCTGAAGCCAGACTTTGTTCGTGTCGGTCGCCAGCGCTCGCGCATCATAATGGGCGTAGCGCACCGACAGAGCCGTCTTTTTCACCTTCGCGGTCGCCAGAAGATCGACCTCATTGCCATAATGCTGGTCGAGCCTATCGCTGTCGAACCTGTGCCAGCTTGCCGTCAGGGTGATGGCCGACAACCTGCCCCACTTCTTCCAGTCATAGCCGCCGCCGACATAGAGGTCGCGCACGCCGTTGGCGGGCGTGGTCAGGAACTTGTCGGCCCATCCCTGAAACTTGAAATTGGTGCCGAGCGGCGTCTGAAAGCTGGTGAAGGGTCGTCCGTTGTCGGCGCCTAGCACTTCGTAGCCGCCATTGAGCTTCCACCCCTTCACGTCCAGCGTGGCGTCCGCCAGCCAGTAATCGGCGCTATAGTCGTTGGGATTGCGATGATAGTCGGACTGGCGCGCATAGCTGAGCTGGTAGCTGAGCTTCGCCGCCTTCGACAGCGCCTTCGCGCCGGCGAGCCGCACGCCGTAGGTCTGGCTCGACAGGCGATATGCCTGCACCGCCGCCTCATCCTGATTTACCAGATAGGCAAAGCCCGTCATCGTGCCGATGGGCGTCGTGTAGGAAAGATTGGCGAGGATATTGTCGCCGCTCACCGCCTGCTGCCGGGCACGTGTCCCCTGAACGCCCCAGATCGACCTGACGCTCCAGGCATAGGCGACGTCCAGCTTCAGGCCCTTTACCGGCGTGAGTTCGGCCCGCACTGCATCGAACGTCTGCGCATTGTCGCGGAAGGCGACATTGCCGACAAAGCGTTCGTCATCGAGCACGATCTTCTGGCGTCCCGCCGTCAGGGCGACCGCCTTCGTCTTATATTGAAGCTGCGCGATGTAGAGCGCGACATTTTCCGGATCGGCGACGATCGGCCGTGTCGGCGCGCCATTGAGGCCGTCATAATAATGATCGACGATCGCCAGCGTCCCTTGCCCGACGATGGAGGCGGACAGCGCGCCGCTGCTCGCGGTAAGTCCGGCGCGGGCGCGGACCGTAAGGGCATCGGCCTTCTCTTGCGGCAAGCCATCCTGATCGACATGCTCGTAGCGCAGTCGTGCTTCCGCGAGCGGCTTCAGGGCAATTGTCTGGGCGCAAGCGGGGCGTGCGACGACCAGCGCGGCCGCGGTTACGATAAAAACCTTCATGGGATGCGTCCCCCCGGACGAATGGTGAAGCGATGAAACCGGGGGCGGCAAAAGCTGCGCCGCCCCCGGTTTCAGATCGTCAGATGCGCGCTCCGGTGCTCCAGGTCGCGCGCCACCGGGCCTTCACCGCCGTCAGGCCCAGCACCGCCAGAACCGCAAGTCCGGCGAAGATCAGGAAGCCGGGCGCGAAGCTGCCGGTGATCTGCTTTGCCAGACCCAGCGAGCTGGCGAGGTAGAAGCCGCCGATCCCGCCGGCCATGCCCACCAGACCCGTCATCACCCCGATTTCCGGCTGAAAACGCTGCGGGACGAGCTGGAAGACCGAGCCGTTACCCGTGCCCAGCGCCAGCATGGCGAGGACGAACAGGCCAAGCGCACCGGCCAAAGTCGTGGCATAGCCCACGCCCGCCAGCGCCAGTGCCGCGACGATATAGACGATCGTCAGCGCCTTGACCCCGCCGATCCGGTCAGCAAGCGCGCCGCCCAACGGCCGCACCAGCGATCCGGCGAAAACGCAGCCTGCGGTGCAATAACCCGCAACGATCGGCGTCAGGCCGAACTGGTCGGTGAAATAGATGGGCAGGCTGGCGGCAAGTCCCACGAAACCGCCGAACGTCACGGCGTAGAAGGCCATCAGCCACCAGGCATCAGCCTGCTTGAGTGGCGTGAAATAATCGACGATCTTCTTGGGTGCGGGCGCATTGGGCGCGTCCTTGGCCATCAGCATATAGGCGACAAAGACGATCGTCAGCGGGATGCAGGCGAGGCCAAGCACGGCATTCCAGCCGAACATCTTGGCAAGCACGGGAGCAAAGAGCGACGCAAGCACCGTTCCCGAATTGCCCATGCCCGCCAGGCCCATCGCCTTGCCTTGATGTTCCGCCGGATACCAGCGGCTGGCAAGCGGCAGGGCGATGGCGAAGCTTGCGCCTGCAAAGCCCAGAATGACGCCCAGCGCCAGCGTACCGCCAAAGCTGTCGACGCCCAGCGCCCAGGCGCAGAACAATCCGGCAATGACGATGATTTGGCTGATCGCGCCCGACCGCTTCGGTCCGATCCGGTCGACGAGCAGGCCGTTGACGACGCGCAGCAAGGCTCCGGCAAGCGTCGGCGTCGCGACCATCAGGCCTTTTTCGGCGGGCGTCAGCATCAATGTCTTGGAAATCATCGGCGCCAGCGGCCCGAGCAGAACCCACACCATGAAGGCGAGGTCAAAATAGAGAAAGGCGGCGATCAGGGTCGGTGTGTGACCGGCCTTCCAGAAACTTGTCGCGGGCGCCGGCGCGGCGCCAGTCTGTTCGCGGTCCCAATAAGCGGTTGCCATGGTGCTTCCCCCATAAATGGAAAATAGACACGAAAAAAGCCGCAGCCCGGACGTCACCCCTATGGGCAAGTCCGGTCAGCGGCTCTGCTGCGATAGAAATTGGGGATGGCGATCCCACCTTTGGGACAGCGCATCGATATAAGCGCGCTTCGTCGCGCGACTCCTATAGTCTTATGGAATCTGCAGGCTGTTGCAAAGCACAATTTTCGCCCGGGAAATCAACGCGTCTGCGAAAATTCCGCGAGATATGCCTCGATTCGTTCGGGATCGAAAATCCGCCCGTCGAAGAAACGGTCGGGGCCAAGGGTCAGGTCTCCCCGACGCGATCCGACTGCAAGCGGCAGCTGGACCGCGCCCTCCACCTTCATGCTCGCGCCGGGCATTGCCACATCTCTGCCCGTCAGCGCGCGCCGGAAAATATCGGGGCGAAAAACCGCCGCAGCGCGGGTCGCCGTTGCCGGGTCATGATCCACCATGCCCCACCGCACAAGCTGCGAGTAGATCCACAGCGCCTGACTGCGCCATGGAAAGGGCGTCGCTTCCCGGCCGAACAGGATGAAGTCGGGACTGGCCAAAGCCGGCTCGTGCGGCCGCGCCATAATCTGGCCGGCAAGGGCGCGCCGGATAAGATGCGCCGGCTGGTCGATATAGCGTGGATCGGAAAGCAGCTCGGACAGCCTGTCGTGACTGGCCGGATCGTCGCACCATGCGGCGGAGCGTGCCAGGGCGCGCAGCAACCTGTCGACCGTTTCGGGATTCTCCTCCATCCAGGCTTCGCGGAAGGCCAGAACCTTCTCCACGCCGCGCTGCCAGATGCGTTCGCCGATCGCCGCCGCCTCGGCCAGTCCGGCTTCGACCGCTGCGCTGCCCCACGGTTCGCCCGCGATAAATCCGTCGATTTCCCCGGCCTGCATCGCCTCGACCGTCAGCGACGGCGGCAGCACGCGCAGCACGACATCCTTGTCCGGATCGACGCCCGCGCTCGCCAGCCAGTAACGCAGCATCAGCGAATGGCTGGAGAAGCGATGGACCACGCCGATGACGGGTTTGCGCCGCCACAGGCCGATCGCTGCGGCAAAGTCGTGCGCAGTGCCCAGCGGATCGGCCAGACGCGCCGCCACATCGGGGTCCAGCGCCTTTGCGAAGTCGTTTGCCATCACCAGCATGTTACCGTTCACGTTCAACTTGTACGGCGCGGCGAGGGGGGCGGGCTGCTGGCTGAGGCCCAGCGTGACCGCAACCGCCAGCGGTGCCAGCATCTGCGCGGCGTGAACCTGCCCGTAAATCATGCGGTCGCGCAGCGTCGCCCAGCTCGTGCTGCGGACCAGATCAAGGTCGATACCTTCCTCTTGCGCAAATCCCTGCTCGCGCGCGGCGACCAGCGCGGCTGAATCGGTCAGGGGCAAAAAGGAAATCTTCACTGTCGTCGTCATGCTCCCCCTCCCAACAGGTCGCTGGCGGTAATCAACGCTTGCGCCACGTCGACGATTTTCTTGCCCTGGTTCATCGCGGTCGATCGCAGCAGCGTATAGGCATCCTGTTCTGACATGGATCGCTGGTTCATCAGGATGGACTTGGCGCGATCAATGACCTTGCGCTCGGTCAGGGCGGCGCGCGCATCGTCGCGTTCGGCCTGCATCCGGGCAAAGGCATTGAAGCGGCGCACCGCCAGTTCCAGCACCGGCTTCACGCGTTCCTTGCGCAACCCGTCGACGACATAGGCGGATATGCCCGCGTCGATCGCCGCACCGATCATGGCGTCGTCCGACTGATCCACGAACATCGCGATCGGCTTGGCCAGCGCCCGGCTGACCATCAGCATTTCTTCCAGCGTATCGCGGCTGGGGCTACCCAGGTCCATCAGGACGACATCGGGCGCCATGCGCTCCAGCCTCGCAACGAACGCGCCGCGCGGCGGGACAATGTGGATGTCGTCATAGCCGGCATCGCGCAGCCCGTCTTCCAGAACGGACGCGCGCAGCCCGCTATCGTCGATAATGACAATCCGCATGACGTCCCCTTTGGGCGCGACAATAACGTCCGGTCAGGCCGGTGGGAAGCGGAGGCCAATGCCGGGAAGCGTGATTTTCTGGCCATACCCATGTGTCCGACCGTTTAGGAAGATGCGAGGCGCTGCCGCTTCTGCCGGAAGCAGACCTTCATGACAGTTGATCCTAGCAGCTGGGATTGGTCGCTTGCTGCTGGTAAAGTATTTTGTTGTTGTCCTGCAGATCTTAGCGACCCCACACAGATTACTCAGATATGGCTCGCATTTCAGTCGCGGGAGACCCCCTCCTCATTCATCCTCCGACAAATGCCGCATGCCAGCGAGCAGGTCAGTCTGCGTAATGAGCCCCGCTAGCGTGCCGTTGCTCCAGACCACCACGGCATGATGGTGCACACCATCGGACAGCAGCGGCACCAGCGTAGCAGCCGGCCTGTCCACCGCCACCAGGCACGCGCCCTTCAGCATGACCTCCCGCACCGTTCCCTGTGACGCTGGCGCGAGCACATGGCGCGGGACCAATCCGATCACATGATCCTTCTCGTCCAGCACGGGCAGAGCCGAGACGCACCGTTCGTCCATCAGCGCGAGGGTCGGCGCGATCTCGTCGGTGGCGCGGCAGGTGATCACGTCGCGCGACATGATGTCGAAGCACAGCGGCAGCGGCTTGCGCCGGGCGAAGGCTTCAGCTTCGACTGCGCGCAGCAGGCTGGCAAGATCCTCGGCCTCGATATCGGGCCGGTCTTCCAACCGGTCGAGCACAGCTTCGACGTCGCTGTCGCTGAAGCCGGTTCGCTCGGCGGCAGGTTGGTCGCTTGTGCGGGGACTCGCAGTTGAGGCAGTTTCGGCCCGATGGGGGTAGCGGCTGCCGGCCAAATTGTTGAAAGCTATGCCAAGCCCCACCAGCAGCAGCGAGTTGAGCCCGACCGGAAGAAGCGCAAAGGCAAAGCCTGCCTCTCGCACGGCATCGCCGCCGAAAGCGGCGAACAAGGCCACGGCCCCGCCCGGCGGGTGAGTGCAGCGCAGCAGCTGCATGGCCAGAATGGCCGCACCAGCGCCAAGCGATCCCGCCACGAGCGGATCGGGGAACAGCTGCACGGCGGATACGCCAAAAAGCGCCGAAACGAAATTGCCGAGCAGTACCGCGCGCGGCTGGGCAAGCGGGGCGGCTGGCAGGGCGAAGACCAGCACCGCCGATGCCCCCATCGGCGCCACCAGAAATGGCAGCGCCGAGGGATCGGGAAGCAGCCAGGCTGTGACAAGCCCGGTCAGCGCGAGAGCGATTCCCGCACCGATCGCCGAACGGGCCGGATGCATGCCGGGTTGACGCCAGAAGGCGGGGCTTTTCAATCGATGCAACGGATAGGGGCCTCTCAGGCGGCCAGCAATTCGTCTGCCGGTCCGAAGAATTCATAGTGGATGCGACTAGCCGCTACACCAGCCTGCGAGAGTGTGGCAACCGCGTGACGCAGAAAGGCGCGGGGCCCGCAGATGTAGTAGTCCGCTTCGGCAATGGGCGTGTTGGCCACCAGCCATTCGTCGGTGATGATCCCGGCGATGTCGTAGTCGCGCCCCGCCACTTCGTCGCCCAGCGGGTGCTGATGAAAGTCGGTGACACTTACCAAACCGGCGCTCGCCGCCAGTGCCTGGACGTGATCGCGCATTGCGTGGGTGGTACGATCATGTGTGCCGTGGACATAGTGGATCGGCGCGGTGCCTCCCTTCGCCACGAGCGCCTCCAGCATCGCGACCATTGGCGTCAGACCCACTCCGCCCGACAGCAACACCACCGGTCGTTCGCTCGTATCATCAAGGAAGAACTCGCCCGCCGGAGCTGCGACCTTGAGTCTGCTGCCGACGCCCGCAGTATCGTGAAGCCAACCCGAGGCCAGCCCCTGTGGTTCGCGCTTGACCGAGATGCGATAGGTCTCGCCATTGGGCGCCGCGGAAATCGAATAGTTGCGCTTCACTGACGGATGACCGGGGATGTCGAACCAGAAGGTCAGATACTGGCCGGGCTTGTATGCCATTACAGGGAGCCCATCGGCGGGGCACAAGATAAACGAGGTGATGACCGCGCTTTCCGGCACGACTTCGACCACCTTGAACTCGCGCCAGCCGCTCCAGCCTCCGTCGGCCGATTGCTGTTCCGAATAGAGCCGATCTTCACGCGCGATCAGGATATTGGCGAGGAACCAGTAGGCTTCGCCCCAAGCAGCGAGAATCTCATCGGTCGCAGCATCGTCCAGCACCGCCTTGATCGCGCCGAGCAAGGCATCGGCGACATAGGGGTAATGCTCGGGCAAAATCTGCAAACCGACATGCTTTTGCGCGATGCGCTCCACCGCCGGCGCGAGTGCCGCGAGGTTCTCGATGTTGCTCGCATAGGCAAGGATGGCCCCGGTCAAGGCGCGCGGTTGCGATCCCGCATCACCGTGGTGCGACTGGTTGAACAAGGCGGCGATCTCGGGGTTCTGGAACAGGCGGGCATACATTTCGTGCACGATGGCGAGGCCATGGGCTTCGAGTGCGGGGACCGTGGCCTTGACGAGCGCGATCGTCTGCTCGCTGAGCGGCTGCGACATGGAATTCTCCTGAGATGGAAAGGTGGTTCGGGAAGGGGGCAGGTCGTGGTCAGAAACCGGGTGGAGGCCGGTCCCAGAAATCGACCTGCATTTTCATCGTGCCCAGTGGCGTGACGAAATGCGGTTGTTGCGGCTCGATCAATCCGGGCCGATCAGGGGTAAGGATCACCTCGCTGGTTGGATCGAGATAGGTGAGCCGGAGCTCTCCCTCGATCACCCGGATCACGCCCCACACGCCCGCCTTGGTATCGTGGCGGGCGCGCAGGGCAGCGGGCAGGCTATCCTGATCGAACACGGGGGTGGAGCGATAGGGGCGCGGTTTTGACATGGTCAGGCTGCCAGCCGGATATCGTCCGCGTGCTCGGGATAAGGAGCAACACTCAGCGGTGCAGGCTTGCCCGCCAGTTCATCGGCAAAGCCGTGGTTGACGTCGCGATGATGCGCTTCGTCGGCGCGGACCACCAGCACCACGTCGCGCAAGGTGGCCGTATCGGGCAGCTTCCAGTAGCGACGGGCGATCATCGGGGCGGCGACATCCGGGCTGCGACCCTCGTCGATCTCCTTGAGGTAGAGAGTGTAGCTGATCACGGCCTCCTCCTCGAAATAGCCGACCACGCGGTGCGCGGTCCGTGCGCTCACCAGATAGAGGCCGAAGAAGGCGAGATAGAACGCCCACTGCACCAGCAGAATCACCAGCCGCTCGAACAGCGACGGCTGGGCGACCTCGATGAAGGTCATCAGGTGCATCCGCTCGTTCTCCGCCTCTTCCATCAGGGTGCGGATCCAGCCGTTGTCACCCTGCATCCGGCGCAGGCACCTGAGGTGAGTGAGTGTAGCGCCGACCATGCCGGGCACGGCGGCGACGGTTTCGAGCACGATGGCGCGATGGCCGTAGCGCTTGGCGAAGAAGGTATCGGCGCACAAGCGCAAGACCTTGGTGAAGCCGAGCGCGATCCGATCACGCAGGTCGCGCGGGGTGTGGTGAACGGTCAGATCGACCAGCGGAATGTCGGTCATGGCAATATGCTCCTTTTCAGGCATGGTCCGTCGCGGCTGCTGTGGGGCTGCCGGGTCGGTGGGAAGAGGCGGGCACTGGCTGGGCTTCCAGCCGGAAAAACATCGCGAGCTTCAGGCTCTCGGCGATCCGCGCGGCCTTGGCCTGCAAGGCAGCAGCGGCTTCGGGGGCCATCAGTTCATCGGTGGTCTCGGCCCAGAGTGCGAGCCAGCGCTCGAACAGGGCGGGGGTGATGCGATCGCGATGCTTCACATGCGCAGGCACCGGCTGGCCCTTGTAGCGTCCGCTGGTGAGCATGACGGAGGACCAGAAGGCTCTCAGCTTCTCGAGATGTTCGGGCCAGTCGTGGATGGCATCGTTGAAGATCGGGCCGAGTTCTTCATCGCAACGGACGCGGGCATAGAACGCGTCGACCAGCCGGGTGAGGCCGGGTTCGGTTATGTCGAGTGCTGGCATGGCTGCGACTCCAAATCATGTATCTAGGATGCATCTATACTGACGCTGAAAAACATGCAATGAGAATACATGATT
>NZ_BCYT01000001.1 GCF_001598335.1 Sphingobium abikonense NBRC 16140 | reverse complement strand
AACATTGTCACCTTTGCGAGCGCGTCTTGCGTCCTTCGAACATGCCTATCGGCTTGCAACTCGCCTCCGTTGTGCCACGGGCGCGACGCAATATGTCGTCGCCACGGGCGAATTGTTGCAGCCCGTGCGTGTGACGGACACGCCGCCCGGCAAGCCGACATCCGTGCTCGCATGGATCTTGTGATGAAGCGCCAGTCACCTGTTCTCGCAGCCTGGGGCGCTGGTGTCGAACCGACGGCAATGATAATCGAGCTTATCGCCCGAGGTGAGCCACCTGACGCCGTGCTGATGGCTGATACCGGGAGCGAGCGCCCTGAGACGGATCGTTTTGTCCCGATCTTTCGCGCCTGGATGGATGATCACGGCATTGAGAACCATGTGGTGCGCTACGAACCCAAGCGGTTCCGCCATTGGCCGCCTTATTATTCGCTTCTCGAAAATCTGCTGACGAACGGAACACTGCCCTCCATCAGCTTTGGTCGTCATAGTTGTTCCGCGAAATGGAAGATCGCGCCGCAGGATCGCTGGGCGGCAAACTGGCCGCCAGCCCTTGAAACATGGGCGCGAGGCGAGCGGGTGACAAAGCTGATCGGCTATGATTGTTCGCCGGCCGATACGCGGCGCTATGCTGATCGCGAGGGCTATGACGACCCTCGTTTCCATTGCCGCTATCCGCTGCGGGAATGGGGATGGACACGCGCAGATTGTGTCGCGCGCATCGGCCAGGAAGGTCTCCCGGTGCCGGTCAAATCATCCTGTTTCTTCTGCGCCGCGATGAAGCCAGACGAGGTGCGAACGCTTCCACCTGAGCTTCTGCGGCTCATCGTGCTGATCGAAGCGCGGGCGAAGCCACGCCTGCGCAATGTCGATGGTCTCTGGCGTAAGCCCGTTCAAGGCTGCAGGGGCGTTCAGGCACGCCCCGGCGCGATGACTGAGTTCATCCGCGATGAGACCTTGTTGCCCCATGAAGAGATCGAGGCGATCGAGCGGCTCGCTCCGCATGATCTCCTGGCCTTCCAGGATCGGGCTGCCGGCATCGACCTGTACAACCGACCGACGATGCGAAGCTGGCTCGATCGCTTCCATCAATCCCCAGTCGTTTGAACCTGGTGATCGCGCGGTGGGACGAGGAGGGAAGTGGGATGTGTGGAAGCGGCGCGCAGTGCTGCCAAAGAAGGAGATGATCCCATGCCGTTGCCCACCACTATACGCTCCTTAGTGAGCCAGGAAGCGATCACGAAAGTCACGCGCCTCTTCAACGGCACCGTGAAGGACGTCCTCCATGAGCTGTTGCAGAACGCGCGGCGCGCCGGTGCATCGCGAGTCGATATCGACCTTGTCGAACAGGGCGACAGGACGATGCTGAGCATCCGCGACGATGGAAGGGGTATCGCCGACCCTTCGGTGCTTCTGTCGCTCGGTCGGTCGGATTGGACGACGCAAACGCGGCAGAATGAAGATCCTGCCGGCATGGGCGTCTTCAGCCTTGCAGGGCGCTCGGTTGAAATCCGTTCTGCGCCATGCGGTATCCAAAGCTGGCGTGTCGTGGTCCCGGCGGAGGCATGGGAAGACCAGCGGGCACTTCCGATAGAAGCCTGCGACATCCTGCGTGGAACCCAAATTCTGATTGAGGCACCCGAAACATGGGTGACGGCGCTGAATGGCGCGGGGGCGGATTGCGCGCGCTTCTACCCATTGCCGGTCTTCCTTGACGGAGAGCCTCTAGCCCGTGCCGACTTCCTCGCGGACGCTGTCTATTGCGAATATTGGGAAGGCTGTGTCATCGGCGTTTTCCAAGGCGCGCAAGCGCCCATCGGCCGACAAGGACGCCTCAATTTTCACGGGCTGACCGTAGACTGCCATTTGCCGCATATCGGTGACGTGGACAGGGCAGGCGGATGGACCGTCAAGGTCGACATACGCGACACGCCCAATCTGCGCCTTGTGCTTCCCGCGCGGAAGGAGGTGATCGCAGGTCCGGCGCTGGACGCTTTGCTGGATGCGTGCCGGCGCGCCATTTACCGGGTGGTCCTGGGCCAGGACCACCATCGACTTTCCTATGCTTCATGGAGTGAAGCGCGGGCGCTGGGTATCATGCTGCCCGAGCCTCTGCCCTGTCTTGAAGCCTGGACGCCGGAGACTGCCGAACCCTATGCTCGACTGAGGGGATCTGCCGTGCGCGACCAAGCCATGATCATTGTGCCCGACCAGGAACCCGATGTTGCGCAAAGCGCGGCGCCCATCCTCAACGATCACCAGCTCATCGGGGCAACTGCGGTTTGTGCCGAGCGCGGTTTCGAAGGTTATAGCTGGTATGACGCGCTGCCACGACTTGCGAGCCTGCGCTTCGGCTTCAAGCGGGGCGGCGCTCAGACGTGGATCGATGACGCCGAGCTTGCCTCGCCTCGCGAGACAGGCTCGGTCACCGCCCTTCGCCTCGAAATGACGATCGCCGTGGCCGCAGGGTCTGAACCTGCAATCAGCACCCGCGAGGCACCCCTGCGGATGATGGTTCGATCGGTCGATTGCTATGGCATCGACGATGCGACGATCCTTGTCGACGATCAGGCTTCCATCGACCCCGATGAGCTTGCAGAGCTTCTCGAGGCGAGCCTCTTTTCGCCGGATGAAGACCGGGGCGCCGACAGCTGGGAAACCCAGCGCTCCGACTTCCAGATGGAAGCGCGCCACATGGCGAACGCCATCCTGCTGGGCGACGAAGAAGCCCTGAGGGCGCAGCTGGCCGAGGCGATCCGCCGCGATGTCTCCTGGCTCGTCCCGGCCGGCTGCACCATGACGGCGACCGTGACGAGGGGAGCGGTGGAAATCATCATGGCGTCCGCGGCGCCGTGATGCGGTTCCTTGTCTGGCACTGCTGGGTCGCCGCGGTCGCCGCCGTTTTTACAAATAGGTGTAGCCTGATCGTTTGGCCGCGCGCCGTTCCTCTTCCCAGCGCCGGTCCTGTGCACGGGCTCCGTCCGGTCGTATCTCACAATCGAGATCGTACAGTGACGTCTTGGCCATGTTGAAGCCTGCGTTGAGCTTCTCTCGCCCATAGTCGTCCCTATGCGGTTTCACATCGAAGCCGGCATGAATGGCGGCGGCGATTAGGAGGCCATTAGGGACATAGACCGGTCCGAGAGGTTCGCCGTCAGGATATGTGCACTCGTAATCCTCGGCGACGTGCTTGAGCCAATAGCTGTTTGTCGCGGGACGGATCGTTTTCGTCCGCTCTACGCGCGAAACGAAGGCGAGGCTCGCGAGGAACGGCGCAGCGGCATATTCGCTGACGAGGTCGGCGCGATCCTGTGCAAATCGCGCGCGCCGCTCCTGGGGTGTTTCGTCGGATCGCCACTGGCCCATCCCGAAGCCGGCCGCCGTCAGGGTAGGAAATCGCTCGGCGACGCCGATGAGCGCGGCTTGCGCGGCCGCGCGGTAAAGCGTCGATCCCGCCACGTTGAAATCATGCCTGGCAAGATATTGTGCAAAGGCCGTCCCATCTACTGTGGCCGCCTCGGCTCGTCCCGATCGCGCGCGCTCCAGAAATGCAGCATGCGTGCGAAAGCCAAAGCCCCGCGCCATGGCCTCTGCCCGGTGAGACGATTTGACAGCGCCGAGCGCCTTGGTGAGCGCAAGCTTGGTGGCATCGAGAGTCGATTGGGTAACAGGGATCGTAAGCTGGAACAGGTAACACCTCCGATTTGAGCATGCCGTTCGCCGATTACGCAGCAGCCCATCGGGTGGGTTGCGTGATATCCATAAAGAGTATCAGACGTTTGACCCGGCGACAGGTCGGTGGTGTCTAGTCCGAGAACAGGCATATAAATATCGATCGCGCCTGGCAAGGGTGATTGCGTCGGCTCCGTTCACATCACTCAAACGCGCGGCGGCATATGGCTGGCGTCAAGTCGTCGGTGGATCAGCGAAACCAGGGACAGCAGATCCTCGGCATCCGCCTTCGTCATCGGCCAGTGAATGCGGGCTTCATGCGCTGTAGGATTGCGGAACATGCCAAAGGCGCCGCGTACCAGGTTTGCAAAACCACTTTGCTCGCTGCGCTCGCTCGCGCTCACGAGCGCGTTGACGGCCAGCATGGGAGGATTGCCGGACAGCGCGCGATCGACAAGCGCTGCCCCGTCATCCGTAAGACCGGTCCTGTCCCGGATTTTGCTGGCGACGCTTTTGACGGCCTCCAGAACGGCATGGAAATAATTGTCAGTGAGAAGCTCTGCGCGGCAGAAGCGCAGAACATCGGGATGGACGCCGCGGGTCTCCAGATCGCTTCTTAATTCCTGCGCCCTTCGCTGCGCCTCGGGCAGGGTCGTTGCCTGCTCAGCCTTTTGCAGCATGCCTGCTTCCGTCACGACTAGCCCTGCAAAGGCCAGTGCCCGGTTGAGATTGGCGCGCATGGGCTCGAAGCGATGGGGTTCTCGGGCATATCGCACCGGCTTCATCGCATGCCGGATGAAGCCAAGAATCCGCGTCCGATCCTGGAGGCGGTTCTGACATTCGGCGAAGGCCTGGTAGATGCGGTGTCGCTTCGTCATGGCGCCGGGATCGACCATTGCACAGGTTTCGATCAGTCTGCCGATCTCCGGATTGGTAAGACCCTCGGCGGTGTCGCCCAAAGCGCCGGCGATCGCTTCCAGTTCGGCTTGTTGAAAGAGCTGTCCCATAGCTTGTGAGGTGCAGCAGAGATGGGCGGTTTTGCCAAGAGGCGATGCATCTGGCTTTGGCAAGAAGGTTGGCAGGCGGCTGCCCGCTGACGCGGGCACCGCCGCTCTATCTGCGCGGCGCTTGCAGCGCCGCTCCGACCAAGCTCCGGCTGCGCCGGATCTCGGCCCTGCGGGTTACGATCGGCTGCCGAAGGTGCGGTCGCGGGTGACGGTGCGACCGGGATAGGGGTCAGTCCTGGGGACGGAAATCCTGGGGATGGCGTTCGAACTCTTCAGCCGTGGCGTCAAGATCGGCTGCAAGCTGGCGAAGGGCGCGCGCGGCACCCAGCCGCTCCAGGCCGTCGCGGTGAGCGGCAGAGCTTCCGAGCTCTGCGCGGGATCGCGCCAACTGCGCGATGGTTCGCATCGTTTCGGGATCCATGATGGCATTATAGCGCCGATCGGGTTTGCAAGCGAGCGGGGATAAGGGGGGTAGCATTTCGCTTCGCCGCATGCGGCAGCGCCGGCCGATGGGTCGGGACAGAGAGGAGAGAGGGATTTTGGCGAGTGTCGCTTCGGGTGGTCCGAGAGCGATGTACGTCAAAGGAAATGTCCCATGAATATCGGTGAATTCAACGTCCGCAACGATCGTCTCCAGGGCTGGATTGCAACCAACACCATCGACCTGCCGCGGCTGGGGCTGCGTCCGGTCCAGAGCAATCATGAACGCGCCCCCGTCTACGAGATCATCGCGCTCAATGTCGGCAATCGCTGGGTCAAACTCGGCGCCCTGTGGGAAGCAGTGGCCACCCGCACCACCGGCGAAGCCTTCCTTCAGGGTTCGATCGATGATCCGAGCCTGCCTGAGCCGCTCTCCATCGCACTGTTCGGGACGGAGCAGGATGGGTTCCGTGTCGCATGGCGGCGGCCCCAGCGTCGCGACGACTTCGGACCCACGACGCGGCCGGAGCGCAGCGGTTATCCGGCCGACGGCGAGGGTGGCGGCTTTGGCGACAGCACGGCGGGCATGAGTGGCGGGCTCGCGACCGACAATACGCTCGATGAAGAGGTTCCCTTCTGACGGCTTGCCTCTCCTTTGGCCGGGGGCATTCGCGCTCCCGGCCCCTTCATTCTTCTATTCCGAAAGGGCAGGATATGACCCGCACGCGACCCGCAAGCGTCGACCGCTTTGCCGACCTCAAAACCCTCTATGCAGAAGCCATCGCCACCCCGGAATTCCAGGCAGTGTTCGGCGATCCCATGCCGCTCTCGATCATCGAACCGGGCGATGAGCCGGGCGAACATGATATGCCAGAACCCATTGCGGCCCAAGCCGAATGCGGCGGGATCGTCGCTGCCATCTTCGATCTCTTAACCGGTACACGGCTTGAACCCTTCGCGCCGGAAATTGCTTGGGGCATCGTCAATTCCTTCCATTTCGTCGCAGGAAAGATCGAGCGGCGGGAGGATGCCGTTGCCCAGGAACTGGGCGATCTCGCCCGCAGACCGGATCTGAGCGAAGTCTATTCGAACGAGCTTGAGGAAAAGCAGATTCTCTGCCGATCGCTCGCCGAGCAGCGCGATGCGATCGAATGCATGCGTGACTATGCCGCTGAGATGTATCGGGCGCTCTCGGGCTGGCCCTGGTCTCCGGCGAAGGGATCGCGTGCATCGAGCGTCTCCATTGCCAGCCAGATCGCGGTCCAGGATTTCCTGCGCGAGCGGCAACTGGTCGCGCGCGAGCGACACCTCCCGCAAGGGCCTATCGTTATTTTTTCAGGTCCCGCGCAATGGGAGAACTGGCAGCCTATCTGGGACCGGCTCGATCAGATCAAGGCGCGGCTGCCCCACATGACGCTGGTGACGACGGGACAGCGCAAGGGGGGCGACGCAATCGCCGCGGCATGGGCAGCGCGTCCCGGCAATGGCGTGCCGCTCGTGGCCTATGGCCTTTATGGCGTGGGCAAGAAGGTTGCCTTCAACCGTAACCGCAAGCTCGTCGAATTGAAGCCGGTGGAAGCGCTGCTCTGCGAGGGATCGGGGCTTCAGGCCAATCTCTATCAGCTGCTTCGTAAGGCAAGCGTACCCATCCACGCCTTTCGCAAGAGCGAGGCGGGGATACCGGCGGGCGCGCTGCGGCGGCCCGGTGCGGTGCAACCGCTCGCTCAAGCGGCGTGAGGTGGCCATGGCTTTCCCTGGCATTTGCATCCGCAACTATAGCTTGCTTTTGCGTGCCGCGGAGCGCGGCGATCTGGCGCTGATGGAGTGCACCGGTCGGGATACCGGCGCTCCTGTCTATGTCGTCTGCGATATGTGGCGTGAGGGTGCTGTTCAGGGTGTCACGCCGCTGGCGCAGCTCCATCTCGGTAACTCGGCAGACCTCATCTGGCCGCCCGGACCCAGGCCGACAGTCAACTGAAAGCGATAAAGGCGGCCCTCCAATCCGGAGCGGTCGCCTTTTTCTTTTTCATTCGGTAAGCAGCGCCAGGCGCCGCAGCGAAGCCGCGAGCGCATGTTCATGGTCTTTTGCATCGATCGCATCGGGTAGGGACGTCGCGCGCAGCGTCACCTGGGTTCCAGTGGGGGCTGGGCTGATCAGGGTCTCGAACATCATGGTGCCGGCAGTCTGTCCATCCCTACCGATGAAGCGGACCTGCTCGACGACGCGTTCGTCAGGTTGATATTCGACGAAGCGTCCTTCGATCAGGTCCATGCCCGGCGCGGAAATGCCATAGCGCTCATCCCCGTATTGGAGCTTAAGCTGATAGCCGCCGCCGGTCCGCGGCTGGAGCGCCGTGAAGCTGCCAATGACGCCGTCGGGAACCCGCCAAGCCTTCAGCGTCTCGGTGTCGCGGAAGGTTCTGAACAGGATGCGGGGGCTCGCCAGTATGACGCGCGACGCGCTGTCGACCCGTTCTGCCTGCTCACCCATATGCAATGTCCTGTCATTCGTTGTTCGAGCCGTCTTCATGACCCGCGACCTAGTCGGATTGTGACCATCGCACCAGTAGCGCGCCGATCGTCTGTGAGCATGAGGGGTGGTTATCGACGGGTCAGCGCGTGAGGCACCCATTTGCGAATCAGGGGCATCGAGCCCCCGATTCGCAAGCCTCCTCTTCTCTCTCAACTCTTTTAAGTGTGGCACGGGGACAGCGCCGGCCTCAAGGACGGCGGGGCCCCACCATTTTCTTTGGCGGGGCGAAGATGGCGCTTCGCGTTCGGGCCTTGATAGCCGCCAAAGAAAATCGTGACCCCCACCGCCGCGTCGCGGTCGCTACGCGATCCTTGACCCCGTCACTCAGAGCCCGTGCCGAAGAAAAGACCTCTTTCAATTCAAGGAGGTTCCCATGACGACGATCACCACCATCCGCAGCACCGAAGAAATCGCCGACCTCATCGCCGAGGAGTCCGCGAGTCCAGCCTTCGAACAGGCCTTCATGCAGACCATCGACGGGTTCCGGATGAGCCATGCCGACGATGAGATCGACGCCGGGCTTCCGCTCGCCCGTGAGGCGGAATTGGCTACCGAACTCGTGGTGCGCACCTTCTTCGATCTGCTGCGTGATACGAGGCTCGAAGCGATAGCGGACCGGCTCGCCTGGGGGATCGTGCACAGCCTCCACAAGGTCACCGATCAGCTCGATGGCGAGGCGGACAAGGCGGCACGCAAGGTTCGCGATCTGATCCGTGACGCAGACGGCAGCGAAGTGCTGACGGCGCAGCTGGAGGACGCGCAGACGATCTGCCAGTCCCTCGATGAAGCACGCGAGGCGGTCGCTTGCATGCGCGACCATGCAGCCCAGACCTTCGCCGCCGAAACCGGCCGCCCCTGGTCCGCGCCCAGGGGATCGATGGTATCGAACAAACGCACCGCAGCGGTGGTCTCGGCGGCCGACTTCCTTGCCGCACGCCGCCAGCGCCGGATCGACCAGCACGCGCCCAAGGGACCGATCGTCCTGTTCTCCGGTGGCAAGATGTGGGAGGATAGCCAGCTCCTGTGGGACAAGCTCGATACCATCCACACGCGGGTCCCGATGATGGTGCTTGCAACCACCGCGCAGGACAAGGGATGCGACGCGATTGCCGCCGCCTGGGCCGCGAGCCGCAAGGTGCCGGTGATCGCCTTCACCCTCGCCAAATGGCGCCATCTGGGCGACCGCGCCGGGTTCGCGCGCAACGACGCGTTGCTGGCGTTGAACCCCGTCGAGGCGCTGGTCTGCGAAGGGAGCGGGGTTCAGTCGCAACTTGCCCGCGCGATCCGCGGAAAGGGTGTGCCCGCACATTTCTTCCGACTTGCAGATCAACGCAGGGCAGCTTGCTAAACAACATTGCTGGGGTCGGTCCGGAGTTAATCCGGGCCGGCCCTTTTTTTGTTGGCGAGGAGAGGTCGCCCAGTCTCAGGACCCCTAAATGGGGTCCGTCGTCAGGGCGATGCGATGCCTTGTCGGCATCGGCCTCCTGCGCGCGGCTCCGCCGTGCTCGTCGCAGGGACGCCCTACGGGCGCTTGGATGGTTCGGTTTGCTGGAAATGCGGTAGCGGTTTCAGAGCTGCGAGACAGGCTGCGCCGCCGACCCGGATGGCGTGCGTCAAAATGTCCCTGAACTCTTTATCCGACAGTTGTTCGATCTCCAGATCGGAGATGGCCGCAGCATATTTGCCGCGCAAAGCGCGGCGGGCCGCGAGGATATCTTCGGCGAGTTTCTTCTGTCGCGCTTCAAGGTCGGCAAGCCGTTCACGCTCATTCATTTTGGGCATTGATCATCCTTTCAAAGGGATGGTCTGCCCGCCAGTTCAGATATTGGCGCATTCACCGCAGGATGCAAGCGGCGCTCTGCGCAGCGGGTCTAGACTGCCAGGTCGCGGCCCTTCATCTCTTCATTTTCTTGAGCCGATTGGAAAGCAATTGATCATTTGCAGGAAACCCCTTCGGGGTGCCCCGCGCCTTCCGGCACGAGGCAGCGCAGCGCGGGAAAGCGCTGCGAAGAAAGGACGCACGCCGGAGGCGTTTTGTAATGCACCGTACGCACGGGTGCTGCGGGCGCGATTCGCCAGCATTCGCGCGGGTTTCCGGCCGAATACACGTCTTACGCGGATGGCACTGATTGACGCCCCCCGGCACGCTTCGGCTGTCGTTTCGGACGGCCAAGCAGGTAAATCCTTGATCTTCCTTGGCATCGTTTGGCTGCCACTCTGAATACATGTAATCAATTGAGATCGGGCTGAAATCCGGCTATAAGGGCCGCGCTTCATCACGATTGGCCAGGCGACGAACAGGAGTTCGGCGCTTGCCCAGAATTACCATCAGGTTCAAGGACGCGCTCTTCGGGCGTCTTGTTGTCGGCGCTCAGGCAGCTGGCACGACCATACCCGACTATGTCCGGGACATTCTCAACCGCTATGAAGGCATGGACGCGGCGGGCTATCATGGCCGCTTCGACGAAGTGCAGGCGATCCTCATCCAGGTCTTCACCATCCTCGCCGCCTCGGTCAGTGCGCGCCAGCCCGATATTCTCGAGAAGGGCATGGACGATGCGCGCGCCCTGCTGTTGGAAAGAGGCCTTCTCGATCCCGAGGAGGTACTCCAGTGAGCATCTTCAGGAACGACACGCTGGGTTCCTGGACGAGGGGCGGTCAGGCCATCGTCCACAATGTCCGCATGACCACGCAGGTCTTCTTCCAGACCCTGCTGGCGGGGATCGCCATCTGGGTCGGCGGCACCATCTGGTATGTGCTGGAGAAGTCCACCGACTATCAGCGCTTTGTCGCCGTCAAGATCGCCGAGGCGACGCTCAAAAGCGACGTGCCTGGCGGCGCGCCGCTACTCTTTCGGACTCCGTCTGGTCGCCAATATTGGACGACGTCCGATGCCTTGCTGGGCTCCCGCGTCGCCAGAAAGACCATGCAGGCGATGGAGCATCATCTGGTGTACGGCGCGGCACTTGCGGGCGCCTTTGCTCTCCTGATGCTGGCTTGGGCCTGGTTCTATTTCACCCGGACGGGGAAGGGCCTTGGTTCCAATCAGTTCCTGCGCGGTGCGCGCTTTGGCACCGCGCGGCAACTGCGGCGGCAATTGTTGCGCAGCCGGAAGGGCAGCTTTGCGATCGGCGGCGTGCCTGTTCCCGACGCTTTCGAGCCTGAGCATATCCTCATCTGTGGTGCACCCGGCACGGGCAAGACCAACATCATCGTCAAGATGCTGGGTGGCATGCGAAAGCAAGGCAAGCGGGCGATCGTCTATGATACCGCCGGCACCTTCGTCGAGAAATTCTATCGGCCGGGGCACGACATTCTGCTCAATCCACTTGACGACCGTGCCGACTGCTGGTCGCCCTGGGTCGATGTGCCGCGCGACTATCATTATGACCAGATCGCGGAGTCGACGATCCCAGACAAGGGTGGCGATCCCTTCTGGGCGAAGGCCGCCCGCGGCACGCTGGTGGCGGTCCTGCGCAAGCTTGCCCGACATGAGCGGACGCTGGTTTCCGGGCTCCTGGAAACGGTGCTGCGCAGCCCCCTGAAGACGCTGGCAAGCTTTGCCGAAGGCACCGATGCCGCAGCCTTCATCTCGATGGAAGGCGACCGTACGTCGGCCGGTATCCGGGCTGAACTGGCCTCGGTGATGCGCAGCTTCTCCTATCTCGATGACACGGCCGACGGCTTCTCGATCCGGGACTGGGTCGCGAACGAGGAGGATGACAGCTGGCTCTTCATCACCGTGAAGGCGGACCAGCTCCCCTCCCTCCGGCCTCTTGTGACCGTCTGGCTCGACATCGCGATCAGCGCCATCATGAGCCTCCCGCCGGATCGTAAGCGCCGCCTTTACTGCGTCATCGACGAGCTCCCGACGCTGCAGAAACTGCCATCGCTCAGCGACTTTCTCGCCCGCGCGCGCAAATATGGCGGCTGCGGCATTTTGGGGTTTCAGTCCTACCCGCAATTGGAGGCGACTTACGGTATTCAGGATGCCGCGGCGATTACCGGCTATTGCTCGACCTGGGTGGCGCTACGCGCCAACGACACGCCCACCGCCAAGCATGTTTCGGAAAATCTGGGGCAGGTCGAGCAGGTCGAAGCCAATGAGGGCATGTCCTATGGCGTCAATGATATGCGGGATGGCGTCAACCTCTCGCGGATGCAGGTGACCCGACCGCTGGTGATGCATACCGAGGTCACCAATCTTCCCAATCTCGTCGGCTTCCTCCGGTTCGGCCGTAACCTTCCCGTCGTCCGCTTTACCGATAGCTACAAGGTTCTGCCCAGCCCGGAGGCCGCATTCGTCGAGCGGCTGGTGCCGCCCGTTCGTCTCGACCCGGAAGAACAGGGCGCGCGCGCCACCGAGCCCCCGGGATCGCCACCCAGGCGGCGGCGGCCGAAGAAGTCGGAAGCGCCCGAACTTCCCCTCGAAGCGGACGAAGGCAGCCCGCCCGCGAATGACAAGATCCCTCCGGAAAACCCCGCGCTCGATCGCACGGAAGGGGGAATGGGAAACGCCTGCAGTGGACTGCCCAAGCTCCTTGGACCGGCGAGCGGGTTCCGGCTTAGGCAACATGGCCGCGCATCGGGCGACCATAATGATGCGAGGCCGGCATGATGCATCCGCGCCGCTTGAAGGGTTCGGCCGGCAATATCGCGCGCTACTACGCGATTGGGGATTATTATACGAAGGGGGAGGCGGAGCGTTCGTCCTGGGGCGGCGCCCTGGCGAACGAACTCGGGCTCTCCGGCGATATCGACCCCGAAACCTTTCGCACTCTGCTCGCCGGCAAGGTCGTGGGGCAGCAGCTTGGCCGACATCGCGCCGACGGCATCCAGCATCATCCCGGCTGGGATTTTGCGATCAGTGCGCCCAAATCCGTATCAGTGATGGCGCTCGCCTTGGGAGATGAGCGGATCGTCCAGCTCCATGAGCGATCGGTCGATGTCGCGCTCGCCTATCTTGAAGAGCATGCCCAGCTGCGAAAACGGGAGGAGGGTGGCATCGTCCATGAAACCACCGGCCGATTGCTGTGGGCGCGGTTCACCGAACATGCCAGCCGCGAACTTGATCCCCACCTCCACACCCATGTCGTCGTCCTCAACATGACCAACGGGCAATCGGGCGATCCGATGGCGAGCCTCGAAACCCGCGCCATGTATGCCGAGCAGATGACCAGCGGGCAGATCTACCGGAACGAACTCGCCCAGGGCCTGCGCGAGCTTGGCTATGAGATAGACTTCGATCCGCGACGGGGTCTGTTCGAAATCAGAGGTGTTCCCAAGGCGCTCATCGATGAGATGTCGCAGCGGGCCGAGCAGATCAATGAACATGCACAGCAGCATGGTCTGGTCGGTCAGGCGTCGCGCCGCCAATCCTTCTACGCCACCCGCGGCGCCAAGGTGAAGACCGGGATCGATACGCTGCTCATCCAGTGGCGCGGGCGGCTGGGGCCATATGAAAAGCCGCTTGAAGCGGTGAGAAAGGGCGCCGCCCGATCGGGCGAGCATCCCGTCCCGGTCGACCGCGCCGATGCCGCCCGCGCCGCTCTGTTCGGGATAAGGCAATCGGAGGGGAAGGAGGCAGTGAACCCGCTCGGCCGTCTCTATACCGCAGGGCTTGCCTCCCATGTCGGTGAGGTCCGGTTTCAAAATTTACGGCCCCTCATCGATGCGCATGAAGAACGGCGCAAGCTCCTCGTTACCCGTGGCCAGACTGGGGATGAGATACTGACACGGGGCCGGACGACCCGCCGAACAGTGCGGCTCGAGCAGTCGCTCGCCATGCATCTGGCGCTTGCCGTCGGGGACGGTCGGCCCGTGGCGAGTGCCGATCGCCTGCTTCCCATATTGGAGCAAGCGGGGCTTTCTCCGGCGCAGGAACGGGCGCTGGTGGACATGGCGACCTCGCGTGACCGGGTCACCGGCCTTCACGGCGGCGCGGGTGCAGGAAAATCGACCCTCGTCCGCTCGCTGAAGGACGCCGCGCTGCCGGGTAAGACCTTGATCGCCCTGGCGCCGACATCTTCCGCCGCTGCCGAACTGGGGGAGAAGGCGCAGATCGAGTCGCGCACCGTCGCGAGCCTGCTTGCGGGCGGTGGCTATGGGATCAGCGGCAACCATGTGCTGGTTCTCGACGAGGCGGGGCAGCTGGGAAGCCGGCAGGCTTTACGGATGCTGGAGATCAGCCGGGCCACTGGCGCTCGCCTCATTCTCCTTGGCGACAACAAGCAGACGGGCGCGATCGAGCAGGGCAAGGCCTTCTGGCTCATGCAGAAATTGGGCATGGAAACGGCTGAACTGACCGAGTCGCGTCGGCAGGAAACCGAGGCGATGCGACAGGCTGTCGCGCATGCGCGGGCAGGGGATTACGCAGCCTCGATTGGCCGGCTCGACAAGGTGGTGGGCGGTGAGGATGCCGCTACGCTGGCTGCAGGAGTGGTCGCGGAATGGACGCGCCTCAGCCCCAGGAGCCGCGCTGCGACCAACATTCTCGTTCTCGACAATGCGTCGCGCCTCATTGTGAACAGCCATATCAGGGAGGTCCTCCAGCGCGAAGGTGTCGTCGCAACCGAGGAGACCGGGCTTTCGGTCCTGACACCCGGTGGGCTGAGCGATCAGGAAAAGCGCATGGCGCGCTTTTATTCAGGCGGACAGGTGGTGACCTTCGGCCGCGATCAGCCAGGAGCGGGATTGGGGCGGACAAGCGAATATCGCGTCGCTGGGATTGTGCGGGACGGTCGAGGTCGGCAACTGGTCCGGTTGGTCGATGGGCAGGGTAGCGTCCATCTGTGGGATCCGGGCTCGACCAAAGCCTCGCAGGTCAACGTCTTCATGGAAGAGAAGAGAGACCTCAGCGAGGGCGACCGAATCCAGTGGCGCCTGGTCTCGAAGGAGCTTCAGCTCAAAAATGCGGAGCGGGGGACGGTCGAGACGCTCGATGGCTCGCTGGCAACGATCCGCTGGGATCGCGACAAACGGGTTCAGACGATCGATCTTTCCCGGCACAGGACCTGGGATCATGGCTATGCCGAGACCATCTATTCGGCCCAGTCCAAGACCTATGACCGGGTCTATGTCCTTGCGCCTATCGGGTCGCCGCTGGTGAACGCGCAGAATTTCTATACCGCGATCACCCGCGCCCGATATGGGGTAAAGCTCTGGACCCAGAATCCGGAAAAACTGGTCGAGAGGCTCGATGAGCGATCGGGCGAGAAGACGTCAGGCTTGGAAGGCCTCGGGCGCCTGGAGCTCGATCATCGCGACCGAATGGCCTCGCGACGAGGATCGCATCTCCAGCAACTGAAGGACGACCAGGACAGGGAGAGACGCCTGCGCAGTGATCGCCGGCTTGAACGCGAACTTTGGGCTCGACACACAAGACCTCAGGGAGTGGCCGACAAGCTCGCTGGGCGGGCTCAACAGGTTTTTGAGGCGCTCGACCAGCATCTTCAAACTTTGCTGAGCGACCGTCACAGAAATCGGGTCACGCTTGCTCCTGCGCGCGAGCAGCAGACCCGCGAGAATGGAAGGGAGGGCGGCCGTGGTCTGGATCGCTGATCGCCGCTTCTTCTACATCGCCCTGCTGGTGCTGATGGCGGCATCACCGTGCACAGGCGCTGTAGCGGCAATGCCGCCGGAGCCCGAGGTGGCCCGGTGCATCCGGCAGGCGGCACGCGGTCAGTCCTGGCTTGAAAAGACACTTTGGGGATTGCGTGATCAGGAAGCAGGCTGGATTGGTGCGGAGATCCTGAACAGAAACGGAAGCCATGACCTGGGACCGCTTCAGATCAATAGTTGGTGGGTGCCGAGGATCGCCGCGCTGCTGTCGCGGCGCGAGAATGAGGTTCGTCGCTGGCTGCAATTTGATCCCTGCTTCAACGCCGAGGCGGCACGCTGGATCTTTCTCGACGCGCTCAAGATGAGCGGCAGTTACTGGAAGGCGATGGGCATTTATCATAGCCCGAACGGCGCCCGCCAACGCCGCTATGCTGCTCTGGTCGCGATCCATCTGCAAAAGCGGTTCGGGTCCGATGTCTTCGGATCGCGTAGGGACGTTCAGGCGAGGTCGGTTCCCTGACCTTCATACATATTAGCGCGGGCTCGATCGCTAGACGGCGGTGGAGATAGCGGATCATTATTCGTCTAACAATCGTGAGCACGATCAGCTAGTTTTCGAGAAGATATTTGGTGACCGTATTCTAGAGCATTTTCAGCATGAGCGTTGATATCCTGCGGCGAGGAAGAAGTTGGCGCATTCGTCTGGCAGGAAGCGATCGAGCAGCGTGCCGATACGTTCGACGAGCGCGTCGGCGGTGCGCGCCGGTTCCTGCCTTAGGAGCGCCTTGAGTTTGGCGAACGCCATCTCGATCGGGTTCATGTCGGGGCTGTAAGGCGGCAGGTAGAATATCTGAGCCCGACGTTCGGCGATCGCTTCGCGGATGCCGGTGACCTTGTGCGCGGGCAGGTTGTCGAGAACCACTACATCGCCGCGTTTGAGGGTCGGCGCGAGGACGTGCTGGACGTAGATGCGGAAAGCATCGCCATCCATCGCGCGATCGAGCACCCAAGTCGCGGTCATGCCGGTGAGGCGCAACCCGGCGACGAAGGTCATTGTTTTCCAATGTCCAAACGGCACCTTGTCGCGGCAGCGCTCGCCAACGGGCGACCAGCCATAGAGCCGCGCCATCTTGGTGTTCACCCCGGTTTCGTCGAGGAAGACCAGGCTTTCAGGATCAAGGAACGGTTGCGTCGCTCTCCACAGCTTGCGCCGTGCGGCCACGTCGGGCCGGTCCTGCTCGGCCGCGCGCAGGTCTTTTTTAAACGACAGCCCAAGGCGCCTGGCGGCATTCCAGATCGCTCCAGGGGACTGTCAGGAATTTCGTGTGCGGCGAGGCGGTTGACCATCAGGCCGTCATGGCCCTGATGAAACGTTCGCCGAAGAGCACGGCAAATTGCGCTGTTGCCATGTTCCACTCACGCGGCGGCATTTTCCACTCTTTCTCCGATCGGTTCAAGATCAGATAGAGGAGCTTGGTGGCGGCCTCATCATTGGGGAAATGGCCCCGGGCACGAACAGCGCGGCGGAGCTTGGAATTGAGGGCCTCTATTGAATTTGTCGTATAGACGATCCGCCTGACCTCGTCGGGAAAGGCGAAAAACGGGATAACCTCGGGCCATGCCCGGCGCCAGCTCTGGCCGATGGCGGGATAACGCTGCCCCCAGAAGCTGGCTTCGAACGCTGTCAGGGCTTCTTCGGCGGCTGCAGCATCAACGGCCCGATAGATGGTCTTCAAGGCCGTTCCGAGCGCCTTGCGATCTTTCCACGCCACGAAATCCATCGAGTTGCGCAGCAGATGGACAATACAGGTTTGGACCATCGCTTCGGGAAAGACGGCGGTGATGGCGTCGGGGAAGCCCTTGAGGCCGTCGACGACGGCCAGCATGATATCCTCAACGCCGCGGTTGCGCAGTTCGTTCATGACGCGCAACCAGAATTTGGCGCCTTCATTCTGCTCCAGCCACAACCCCAGGACCACCTTGGTGCCGTCGGCCATGACGCCCAGGGCAATATGAATCGCCTTGTTGCGCACCATCCCCTCGTCGCGGATCTTGACCCGGATCGCATCGAAGAAAACCAGCGGATAGGCTGGGTCCAGCGGCCGTTGCTGCCAGGCTGCGACTTCCTCCAGCACCGCGTCGGTGATCGTGCTGATCAGATCGGGCGAGGCGTCGATCCCATACAGGTCGCGCAGATGACCGGTGATCTCCCGCGTACTCATACCCCGAGCATACATTGAGATGATCTTGTCATCAAAGCCGGGGAAACGGCGCTGATATTTGGCGATCAGCTGCGGATCAAAACTGCCCGCTCGATCGCGCGGCACCTCGATCTCGATCCGTCCCCCGTCGGTCGTCACCGTCTTGCGGCCATAGCCGTTCCGGCTGTTGTTCCCTTGCTCCTCCTGGCCAAGATGGTGATCCATCTCAGCGTTGAGTGCCCGTTCGGCGAATGCCTTCTTCAGGGTATCGAGCAGGCCGCCCTGGCCGAGCGCCGCCGCCGCGTCAGTGCCGGCCAGCAACTGGTCGAGAATGTCGTTCGGTATCGAGGGTTCTTTCCGTCGTGACATATTGGGTCTCCTTGTTGCCCTTTATGCCTCGCCGCACACGAAATTCCTGACAGTCCCTGGCGAGATCTTCTACAGCCTCGCGGAGGCCAAGGTGCTGATCGAAACCTGGCGGCGGCATTACAACACCGTGCGCCCGCACAGCAGCTTGGGTTACCGACCGCCGGCGCCAGAAACGGCGACACCGCCATATCCGGCCTCCGGTTCCGCTTCGCTCCACCTCCATCCGGATATGGCGGCGGCGCGAATAATCCACTAACAAAGAAACCGGTCCACTCGGTGGGGGCAGATCAGGAGCAACAGCTGATATGCTTACAAGACCTTATGATTCTGACCGTCATCCTGAGGGTACAAGCCTGGACTTCATATTCCCGCAGGAATTCGAAACGTCTCTCGAAGCGGCGAGGGCTACAGTTGGTGCGCGCTTTGAAGTCCGGCGGTTTTTCTGGCGAGAACGAAACGAGATCGTCTTCACGCCGCCCTGCAGCTATTTCGAATTGACCCGCTTCCCGTCTATGGGCAGATATCTCGCATCTGCTCGCGACTTTTGCGAGCAGGGCGAGGTACGCTTTTATCCGGCCGCGTGTCCGTTCCAAATGCATTGGCAGGAACGCGAGCAAAGATCGCTATTTTGCAGAATAGATATTCCCGCGATCACTGGATTGCCCATGGAACTTTCCAATCAACAATTGCGCGACACCATAGACATGCGCAATCCCCATGTCAGAGCACTGCTTCTAAGGGCCCAGCAGGAACTGGTGGCGCCGGGGCTGTGTTCGCAACTCATTCTGGATTCGATCAGCGTCGGCCTCGCAGCCGAAATGGTGCAGCAATTCGGTCCAGAAAGCCAACCAGAGTTCACCAGTCGCCGGACGTTCGACCAGCGCTATCTGGCTGGCCTTGTTGCACATATCCGGGAGCAGCCCGGCAGGGTCGAGATCGGGCAGTTGGCGGCGGAACGCGGCATCAGCGTCCGTCATTATGAACGCCTGTTCCGCACCGCGACGGGCGAAAGTCCCGCAGCCTTTTGTCGTCGTCATATGCTCGCTCTGGCGAAGGACCTACTGATGGACCGATCGCTTCTGGTCAAGGAGATCGCCTATCGCTGTGGTTTCGCCAATACGGCAAGCTTCAGTGTGGCGTTCCGCCAGATAGAAGGGTGTTCGCCGCGGCAATTCCGTGACCGGCTTTTGATCCACTGAGCGCCCACTGATGTAGCCGCAATTTTCGACATCTGTTTCCGATAGGCGACATCGATGGCACCTGGGCTTTTCATCGGTGTCCGGACCAGTCATCCTGCCCAAAATGGTCGTCAGACCAGTTTGAGAGAGGATGGCAATGACATTTGAATTTCCGGACGCGGACGCGCTGTTGGCGCAGTATCCGCTGCCCGATTATTTACGCGACAATGTGCGGCCGGGGCTGGAGCAACTGCTTGCCTCAATGGCGGAAGACCGGGCACTTAACGCCAATGGCCATGTGCGTGCACTGCATATCATTGCCGATGACTTGTCCCGGCTGAAGGCGATCGCCGACGACCGAGCGCGCTATCCTGACATTGCCGATGTCGAAATCAGGCAGCCGCTTTTCATCCTCGGCCTCCCCCGGTGCGGCACCAGTTTCCTGCACGCCCTGATGGAAGGCGACCCGCAGATCCGCACGCCGCTGATGTGGGAAGTGGCCGAACCATCGCCTCCTCCCGAAGCGGCAACCGCCGACACGGACCCGCGCATCTCCCGGTTCGACGAACATTTGCGCGCGCAATTGGGCGGTGATGCCGACGAATTGCTCAAAGCCCATCCGCTGGGCGCCAAAATCCCGCAGGAATGCGGATCGTTCATGACGACCTCCTTTCAGAGCAGCAATCCGTGCATGTTCCAGCATCTCCCGCGCTTCTACGACTGGTTCAAGGGCATCGACGCGACCTTTCGCTACGAGGTCCACAAGATGTGGCTTCAGCATCTGGGTTGGCGGCATCCCGGCAGGCATTGGGTGCTCAAGATTCAGGAGCATATGTATAAGCTCCCCGCGCTGCGTAGCGTCTATCCCGATGCGATCTTCATTCAGCCCCATCGCGACCCGACCACCGTCATCGCCTCGATCTCCCAACTGATCAGCGTCATTCGTGGACCGTCCTACGACCAACTCGATCTGCATGCGCTGGGCGCCGAGTTCCTGCAACTCTGGTGGGATGGGGTGAAGTTCTGCATGGATTATCGCAGGGCGCATCCGGACCTGCCGATTTACGACATGCGATACAAGGACATCGTCGCCGACCCGGTCTCGACCATCCGGGCCGCCTATGACCATTTCGGCTGGGATTTCACGCCGGAGTCGGAAAAGGGCATGCTGGGCTGGCTGCGGGAGAATCCGGCGGGCAAGCATGGGCCGCGCAGCTATAGTCTGGCCGATTACGGTCTGACCGCCGAACAGGTGAGCGACAGGTTCGCCGAATATATCGAGACCTACCATGCCTATCTCTGAAACGTCCCAGTGGCGCGCCTGGCTGGAGCGGATGGTGGGGGCGGAAGGCATGCTGGACAGGCTGGCCGATCCCGATGATCCACAGGCCCGGGCCGAGGCGCACCGCCTGTTGTTCGCTATCCTCGCCACCGGCTATCAGACGGCCTTCGCCGACCCCGATCATCCCGATTTCGTACCCTCGGTCAGCAGCATCCTCAACACGGTCGGGGTCAATCCCGATTTCATCTATGGCGCGGCGCGGATCGACGGCAGCGGCGTCTACAGGCTGTCGGGCACGCGGGGGGACGGGGTTTTCGTGTTCCTTGATCTGGTCGCGGGCGGTCTGGGACCGATGGAAGATCTCGGGCCTTCGGTGGGCATGATCGATCTGGATGCCTGCACATTGGGACCGGACGGGGCGTTCGACATCGTGTTGGGCGGGGAGCGGCCGGATCATGCGGGCGACTGGTTTCCGCTAGACCCGCGCGCGGTCACGATCGGCTTGCGCCATGCCTATTATGACTGGGGCGTGGGGCGCGATCTACGCATCGCGATCGAACGGGTCGACCGGCGCGTGGGCGGCGGTCCGGTGCCCGCAGCCGAGATCGTCCATCGGCTCGATCGCCTGTCAGCGTTCGTCGAACGCTATGCCGCATTCGCCCTGGGTTATGGCCAGCGGCAGCGGGCGCAGGGCTTCGTCAACAGGCTGGAATATGATGACTGGGCCGGTCGCGGCGGCGTGGCCGGGCAGCATTATTATCAGGGCATCTTCCGGTTGGAGCCGGGGGAGGCGATGATCATCGACACGGCGGTGCCCGATCAGGTGCGTTACTGGAACGTCCAGCTCAACGATCCGCTGTGGAACACGATCGACTGGATGAACCATCAGAGCAGCCTCAACGCGGCGCAGGCGCGTCTGGACGGCGACGGCCGCTTCCGGGCCGTCATCGCACTGGACGATCCGGGCGTGCCCAACTGGCTTGATCCGGCCGGACGCAATGAAGGATCGCTGATGCTGCGCTGGACCGGCGCGAGTTCCGGGCCGGAGCCGACGCTCAGGATCGTGCCGGCTGCGGAACTCCGTTCGCATCTTCCTGCCGACACGCCGCTTGTCACGCCGGAGCAGCGGGATGAGATGATCCGTAACCGTCGGCGCGGCGCGCAATGGCGACGGCGCTGGTGAGGGGATCAACCCCATCCGGGGAAAGGTTGGCCACGCCGTAATCACCCTTATGGCAGACATCAGCGTGGCATTCTAACCCCGCCGACGGCCCGTTTTGGAAGAGGATATGCGGATGGACTTTGCAGGCAAGGTCGTACTGGTCACCGGCGCCGGGTCGGGCCTGGGCTGCGCGGCGAGCCTCGCCTTCGCGCGGGAAGGCGCGGCACTGTGCCTTGTCGGGCGCAGCCGAGCCAAGCTGGAAGAGACCGGGCGGTTGATCCGCGACGCGGGTGGCCGGTGTGTCGAGCTGGCTTGCGATCTTGGCGAGCCGCATGGCTGTAGGGAGGCTATCGAAGGGGCGATGACGGCATTCGGCCGGCTGGATGTGCTGTGCAATATCGCCGCCGATGTCATGTTTCACCGATTGGCGGACATCAAGGAGGAGGAATGGAACCGGACCATTGCCTCCAACCTGTCCGGCCCCTTCTTTCTCATGCAGGCGGCCATGCCGCACCTGATCGAGAGCGGCGGGAATATCATCTGCGTGGCCTCCACCGCCGGTTTCATGGGGCAGGCCTATCTGGCGCCGTATACCGCCTCCAAATTCGGACTGGTCGGTTTGACGTTGTCGCTCGCGATGGAGATGATGGACAGTCCCGTGCGGATCAACATCCTCTCGCCTGGCCCGATGCGGACGGAAATGACACAGGGCATGTCCTTCCCCGATTTCGCCGATCCCCGGCTCCTCGCGCGCTACACCGGCATGCGGCCGCCCTGTCCGCCCGAGGATGTGGCCGAGCCGCTTCTGTTCCTGGCTTCCGATCGGGCGCGTCATGTGCATGGCGCCTGCTGGGCGGTCGACGGCGGCATTACCGCAGGTTAGGCAGCGGCTCTATCCGCCGATAGGATAGAAGACCGACTTTTGATTTTGATATTCGTGCAGCCAGTCGGGACCATATTCCCGGCCCACGCCCGAGCGTTTGTAGCCGCCGATGGGCGCATAGGTCATACGCCCAGTGCCACCATTGAGCATGACGCTGCCCGCACGGATATGCATCGCCATCTCATAGCCTTTGGCAGCGTCTGCGGTTTCGATGCCACCATTCAGGCCATAACGGCTGTCGTTGGCGATGCGGATCGCCTCTTCGTCGGTATCGAAGCCGATGACGCAGCCGACCGGACCGAACACCTCTTCCTGGGCGATCGTCATCTTGTTGTCGACATCGTCGAAGATCGTGATGTCGGTGAAGAAGCCCTTGTCGAGACCGGCCGGACGCCCGCCGCCATGCACGATCCGCGCGCCCTCGTCGCGGCCGATAGTGATCAGTCTTTCGACCTTTTCCCGCTGGGATTCGCGGATCAGCGGCCCCATCGCCACGGTGGGATCGGCAGGATCGCCGATTTTGAACTGGCTGGCGATGGCACAGGCGGTTTCGACGAACGCTTTCCTGATGCTGTTATGGACGACGAGGCGCGTGAGCAGGGCGCAGCCCTGGCCCGCATTGACCGAGAGCACTGCAACCGCCATGCCCGCGGCGCGGGCGATGTCGGCATCCTGGCGGACGATCAGTGCGGACTTTCCACCGAGTTCCAGATGCACGCGCTTCAATGTGGGGGCGGCTTGCGCCATGATAGCGGCGCCTACGCCTTCGGATCCGGTGAAGGTGACGAGATCGACGCGCGGATCGCAGGTCAGGGTCGTGCCAACCTCCGGTCCGCCGGTAACGATGTTCAGCACGCCTTTGGGCAGGCCGATCTCTTCGGCGATCTCCCCGAACAGCAGCGCGGAAAAGGGTGTGAAGGGCGACGGCTTCAGCACCATCGTATTGCCGGCCAGCAGCGCGGGAACGATCTTCGCCAGATTTATGAGAAAGGGGAAATTATAACCGGTGATGGCCGCGACCACGCCCACCGGTTCGCGCACCACGGTCGTCCCGCCTATTTTCTTCGGCCCGTCGGGATTGAAGGGATCGGGGGTGATGTCGATGGGCAGGCGAACGCTGTCGTCGCGCGTCGAATGTTCGACCGCGGCCAGCAGATGGTCGAGCGGATTAGCGACCTGCATGCCTTGGGTGATGCCCTGTGAACAGCCGACTTCCGCGATGATCAGCGCCGCGATCTGCTGCCTGCGCGCATCCAGTGCGGCATGCATCCGGCGCAGACTGGTCGCGCGTTCGGACATGGCCATGCGTGGCCAGATGCCCGTGTCGAACGCATCGCGCGCGGCTGCGATCGCAGCGTCCACGGCGGCGGCGTTACCCACCGGCGCGTGGCCGATCACCGCTTCGGTGGCGGGATTGATGATGGCGTCGCGTTCGCTCCCGCCATCGACCCAGGCGCCATCGATATAAAGCTTGTCGAACGTCGTGAACGGCACGGTCATGGCATGGTTTCCTGTCTGGGCCGCAGGATCATGTCCGCGGCGTTGAGCGCGATGGCCATGGCCGGCGCATTGGTGTTGCCCGATACGATCGTCGGCATGATGGAGGTATCGACGACGCGCAGGCCGGTGACGCCGCGCACGCGAAGCTGGGGGTCGACGACGGAGGTTTCATCCGCGCCCATGCGGCATGTCCCGCAAATGTGAAAGGATGTGCCGCCAAGGGCCATCGCGTTGGCAAGAATGTCCTCGTCCGCCTCTATGTCGACGGTCTTGCCTGTTTCCTCGACGATCCAGTCCTTGAGCGCGGGCTGTTGCGCCAGGCGACGGAGCCAGCGAAACAGGGCAACGAAATGGCTCCTGTCGGCATCGGTCGCCAGATGATTGGCGTCGATGACCGGCGGGACGTCCGGATCGGCCGAACTTATCCTGACATGGCCCTGGCTGTCGGGCCGCATATAATAAGCAATGATGGTCATGCCGGGATAGGGGTCGAGCGCCACCGCGCCCCTGTCGTCCGTGTGGAAGGAGTAGAGGCCCATGCCGACCTGCGCGTCGGGCCGGTCGAGCGTGGCATCGGTCTTGACGAAGCCGCCCACTTCATGCGCTGCATGGGTCAGCGGCCCAGTAGACCCGAAGGCATAGCGCAAAGCTGACAGGATAAGGCCGACACCGGACAGTTTCTGGTTCAGGCTGTTCCCCCGGACCCTGTAGTTGAAACCCAAATAGCGATGTTCGCGAAGGTTGGCGCCGACACCCGGCGCATCAACGACGATCGGGATGCCAAGCGATTCGAGCAAGGCGCGGGGACCGATGCCCGACAATTGCAGCAGCTTGGGGCTCTGCACCGCGCCTGCGGAAAGAATGATCTCCCGCCGGGCGGCGACCTCCTGCACGCCATCCTTGTTGCGCAGCAGGATACCGCCCGCTCGCTGTCCGTCGAACAGGATACGCAGGGCGTCAGTCTGCGGCAAAACATCCAGATTCGGGCGGCCGCGCACGGGCTTCAGAAAGGCGCGGGAGGCGGAGAAGCGCTTGCCGCGATAGGTGGATGTCGGCTGATAGCCCATGCCGCCCTGGGTCACGGCCGGCATGTCGTTCATGTCGTCCACCCGTTGCGTGCCGGCCTGCTCGGCGGCTGTCAGGAAGGCTTCGCACAGCGGGTCGCCGGAAGGGTGGACGCTGACCTTGAGGGGGCCGCCGGCACCGCGCCACGCCTTGGCGCCCAGCGCATGGTCCTCCAGAGAGACGAAATATCGGCCTATATTCTGCCAGCCCCAGCCTGTGCAGCCTGCCGCTTCCCAGCCATCATAATCGGCCGGAGCGCCCCGCACATAGACCATGCCGTTGACCGAACTGGACCCGCCAACCGCGCGGCCCTTCAGCCATATTTCCTGGGGTGCGTTGCCGCCGGGCGATACGGCGTAATCCCACACATGGGGATTGCCCGGCGCCAGCAGTTTGCCGATACCGCGCGGCATGGCGATCAACGGACTGCTGTCGTCCAGTCCCGCCTCCACCAGCAGTACCTTGACGGTCGGGTCTGCCGACAGTCGATTGGCCAGCACGCAGCCGGAAGACCCCGCCCCGACGATGATATAGTCATAACAATCAGCTGACATGGTCGCTCTTTTCCGGGGCATGGCGCGAGAGAACAACAATGGCTGCCTTGCTTGACCTGTCGGCGGGCAGGAGGCGCTATTTAAGAGGAAGGTCAGCCGAATGCGAGAGGCAGGCCGGGGGCGTCCCAGTCGATACATATGACCTTGCCGGAACTGCCCAGCGTGACGAAGGCCACCCGCCCGTCCTTGCCGCCAAAGCAGATATTGGTCGTGAGGAAATCGCCCGTTTCGATTTGCTGAGGCGTTCCGCCCTCGGGAGGAAAGATCAATATGGCGCCTTGGCCGGGCGAGGCGCAGCAGATGTGTCCGGCGCTGTCGACGGCCAAGCTGTCGAGAAATTGACCAGGTCCGGCCCGACCGACGATGCTGTGCCCGTCCGGGGTCGGCGACGCCGTCGTGTCGATTATACCAGGCGCTGACAATCGATAGCGCAGCAGATGCGCTTCATAGGTGAGGGCGACGTAGAGGGTGCGTCCATCTGGCGATAGGCCGACGCCATTCGCCCCATCCAATGGTCCGGCGACCAGTCGGATGTCCGACCCGTCGGCCTTGGCATAATAAAGGCCACCCCGCATTCGCGCCGCGCCGCGATCCCTGCCGAAATCGGTGAACCAAAATCCGCCCGTTTCGTCAAAGACGAGGTCGTTCGGTCCCCAGAAGGGAGTAGCTTCGGTGGATGCGTATAAGGTTTCGAAAGCGCCGCTGGCGGGATCGACGACCTGGATCGCGCCGGGGGGCGTGTCGAGAGGGGCCTCGATCGGCATAAGGCTGCCGTCGGGCAGGATCAGCTTGTCGAAACCGCCATTGTTGCAGACATAGATTCGCCCGTCAGGCCCGATCGCCGCTCCGTTCGGGCCGCCGCCCAGATCGGCTATGGTGGAGCGCACGCCGTCCGGTCCCAAGCGCGACAGTCGTCCGCCCAGTACCTCGACCAATATCAGGCCTCCATCGGGCTGCGCGATCGGCCCTTCGGGCATCAACAGTCCGCTTGCAAAAACGGTCATCTCTTCCTCTCCTATGGGCCGTCAGCCTTTCCCGACCGTACGTCATCCGGTGGATATCGGCATGAACCGCCATCGGACCCTCCTTTCGACAGGTAATTGAAGGCGCGGATTGGCGTCTTATCCGCTGCACACCCGATCCATCGGGGGAATGCGGAGGGGATGGCGACATAGTGCGCAGGCAGACCGGCATATTCAGGCGCCGCGAAAACGCGATCGACGGAAATTGGCATGCGGCGCGGGGCGACGGCCATCCATCCTCGATCCTATGAACAGGAAAGGCCGGCAGCAGACCGGCTCTCAAAGGCAAAGGTCATATCTGGCCATCAGGGAGAAGAAGAATGAAGATATCCGGTTTCATCCTGCCCTTGGGGCTGTTGCTGACGACGTCCCAGGTGGCTTTGGCGCAATCATCCTCCGCCGCGCCGCAAGAGGTGGACAGCAGCGACATCGTGGTGACGGCGCGCCGGACTGCCGAGAATATTCAGGAGACGCCGGTTTCTGTCGTGGCGTTCGGCGCGGATTCGCTGCGGCAGGCCAATATCCGCGATACGCAGGATCTGCTGATCAAGACGCCGGGCGTATTCCTGGCGGGTTCGGGCGGGCGCGAGAACAGCAATTTCTCCATTCGTGGCCAGTCCAAGGCGCTGGCCGGCAACAGCGCCCCGGGCGTCATCAGCTATTTCGCCGAAGTGCCGTCTCCTACGGTCGGGTCCAGCATTCCGACCTATGATCTCTCGTCCGTTCAGGTGCTCAAGGGGCCGCAGGGGACGCTGTTCGGCCGTAACACCACTGGCGGCGCGATCCTCTATTATCCGACGGCGCCGGACTATAAGCTGGGGGGATATGCCAAGGCGTCCTACGGCAATTACGACGCCCGGCTGCTGGAAGCCGCCGTCAATATACCGCTGACGTCCGACACGCTGGCCATCCGCATCGCCGGCCAGATCCAGAAGCGCGATGGCTGGACCAAGAATATCGGCATCGGCGGCGACCCCGACGACCTCAATTCGCAAGCGATCCGCGGGTCTATCCTGTTCGAGCCGAGCGCCGCGTTCCGCAACACGCTCATCGTCGATTATTACCATAATGATGCGGTCGGCGGCGCGTCGGTGTTGACGAATGTGCTGCCCGGTCCCAACGGGCTGACGGCGACGGGCACGGCGGCGGCGGCTCTGGCGCAACTGGCCTTGCAGCGCGCGCGCGGGCCGCGCGTAATCAATTCGGACGTCGACGCGTTCGAAAAGGTCGAGCGTTTCGGTATCACCAACCGGACCGAGTTCGATCTGTCGGACGACTTCACCTTCGTCAATATCTTCGGCTATCGGCGCACCAAGGTCGACTATTATTCCAGCGTGGATGGGCTGCCTACCTTGATCGCCGATGGCAGCGGCGCGATTCCTGCCGGGCTTCCGGTGACAATCGTGGGCGGGCGCCAGACATCCGACGTCCGGCAGATCAGCGACGAAGTGCAGTTGAAGGGGTCGGCGCTCGGCAATCGCCTAGACTGGCTGGTCGGCGCCTTCTATCTGGACAGCAAGCCGCTCGAGCCGTCTGGCACCTACATACCGGTCTTCATCCTGCCCGGCATCACGGATGCACGGTTCAACTACAGCTTCTACAGCGAAAAGAGCCGGGCGCTGTTCGGCAATGTCAATTATGAGATTGCGGACGGGCTGCACGTCAATCTGGGCGTGCGCCATACCTGGGACAAGATCGAGGCCTGTGTCGGCGGCGGCCTGAACAACCAGCCCGTCGTTTCGCCGGAAGAATGCGCGGACGGCGCGGCAACCATCCGCAATTCGAGCGTCAACAAGACCTCGTCCAAGGCGCTGACCTGGCAGGCAGGCATCGACTGGAAGGCGTCGGATGCGATCTTCCTCTATGCGGTGACGCGCCGGGGCTATCGTGCGGGCGGGATTAACAGCCCGACGCTGGCTGGGCGGCTCACGCCCTTCCAGTCATTCGCGCCGGAAAAGGTGACGGATGTGGAGGTCGGTATCCGCTCCGACTTCACCATGGGCGACGTCAAATTGCAGCTCAATGCGTCGCCCTTTGTCGGCTGGTACAATAATGTGCAGGTGCCCATTTCGGGCCTCAATACGCAGGCGAGTTGCAGCACAATCGCACCGGGCGGAACCAATCCGCCGAAATCTCCGGACGGCGATTGCGACGCCAGCAATGATCCGAGCGGCGGGACGCTGCTGGTCAATGCGGGCAAGACCCGGGTCGCGGGTATCGACCTTTCGACCCGCATCCAGCCGACGTCGACATTGTCCTTCGACGCCGGTGCGACCTTCCTCGACCTCAAGTCGCGCTCGCTGACGGTGCCTGCCGATCTCCAATCCTATCTTGCAGCGCTCAAAGTGCCGTTCAATCTGGTCGCGAAGACGACGGTCACGGCCGGCGCGCGCTGGATGCTTCCGGTACCGCCCTCGCTGGCGGAAACCGTGTTTAGCCTGGACTATTATCATTCCAGCAAGGTGCGCTCTTCCGACCAGGTGCTGCCCGCCTATGACCTGGTCAATGGACGGCTGGACCTGAACGGCGTCGGCGGCAGCAAGGCGGATGTCAGCTTCTTCGTACGTAATCTGTTCGACAAGAAATATCTGGCGTCGAGCAATGTCGGATCGGCCGCGCTCGGGATATTCAGTGGATTCTATGGCGCGCCGAGGACCTATGGCGTGGAGGTTCGCTATCGGTTTGGCGATTGAGGGCAGGCACTAAAAAACGGTGCGTCAGCCCGATCTTTCCGCAACGGCCGCCCGGCCCATAAAAGGCGGATGACGCACCGGCCATAATGGACAGAAAAAGACTATGGAGAGGACCGTCGATGGCGCAGACCGAAGCCGATCAGGATCAGGCCGAAAGCCGCGAACAGCTCAGCCGATGGCTCGAGGATGTCCTGGGTTGTTCTGAAGTCGTGCTCGAAAAGCAGCGGCGCTGGCGCCCGGTCTGGCGCGCTAGCGCGCAGCAAAATGGTGTGAAGCGCGACTTTCTGCTCAAGGGCGACCGCACCTGGCCGACCCATCCCTATCCGCTTGCGTATGAAATGCGCATGCAGCGCGCACTGCATGAAAATGGCATTCCCATTCCAGCCATATTGGGCATGTGCGACCAACCCAACACCATCGTGATGGAATGGATAGAAGGCGGCCGGGATCCCGGCCTGGTCCAGGAGGCGATCGAAAGCGCGTCGGTGATGACCGAGGATCGGTGGGCCGCATCGCTACGCTATATGGAGGTATTGGCTGACATCCACAGCCTGCCAAGTCAGGCTTTCATCGAAGGCGGAGCCCATTTGCCGCAGGGTGCGCGCGAGATCGCCCTGCATAATTTCGAACGCTTTCATGCCATGACGGTCGAGCAGGGCATCACAGATCCGCTGCTGGAATTTTGCGCGCGATGGCTGCATCGAAACTATCCCCGACATCGGGAATCCATCTCCTTCGTCACGGGCGATTGCGGCCAGTTCCTTTCGGACGGTACTCAGGTTACCGGCATATTGGATGTGGAAATCGGTCATCTAGGCGATCCCATGCGCGATCTCGCGTGCTTCCGGGGGCGCCACCCGATCGAGAATATGGGCGACGTCGCCGCTCTATTCCGTCACTATGAAACGGCGATCGGCGTACCGCTCGATTTTGACGCGATCGCCTATCACACCGTGTCCTTCCTCGCCGAAGCCATTTACGGTCCCCTGTTCGGGATGCACGAAAAGGGGCGCGGCGGCGATTGGGTCGAGGCAGCGGTACAGGTGTCGATGATCGGACGGCGATGTATGGAGGCGTTGGCCGAGATATTGGGCGTGGCGCTCGACGACATTGCGCTTCCGCCGCCCGCCGCCGTCGACCAGAATGATCTGGCACTTCATAAATTGCAGGCGGAGATCGAACGTCTGCCGGAAAGCGGATCGCTACAGGGCTGGCAACGTAATATCCTTGCCTCGATCCCTCACTATCTGCGGAACCAGCTGCGCTATCGCGATTGGCTGCGGGAAGAGGATGGCAAGGACGTCGAGGCGCTGCTGGGTACGGCCTATGCCGATGCCGCCGCGGGTGAGGCCGCATTGATGCGCTTCATCGAAAAGAGCACGCCTGCCGACCATGCCGCCCTGACGCGCTTCTTTCACCGGCGGATGCTGCGACAATGCCTGGTGATCGCAGGTCCCGATGCGCCTGCCGATCATCTTGTTCTGGTGCCCATGGAGCCCTTGCTACGGGGGTAAGTGCGTGGGCCTCTGGGTCAGGATACCTATCCGACGGTATGTGTCTTCTGCGTATGAAACGATAAAATTCGGAGGGTGGAATAACCGGCGACGGCGAAACAGTAAAGTACTTGATATACTGCCCAATATCGCACTGATCTAGTTTTCAAGATCATATTCGCGGCCTTAGATCGGTGATATAATATAAGTATATAATATTTCTTCTCTTAGTGCCATTAATATAAATGCATAAAAATAAAAATAAATATGGTAATTAAATTCCGTTATTGAATAATATTAATAGTGGAGGGGATGAAATGGTTAAAATATTCCGCGCAATCCTGATGGCCGGCACGGTATTGGGTGTCGGTGGTGCAGGCGTAAGCCACGCGGCAGAAGCGGTCGAGCAAAGTGCGAGCGGTGATGACAATAGCGGCGTGCGCGACATCATCGTGACAGCTCGCCGCACGTCGGAAAATCTTCAGACGGTTCCCGTTGCCGTCACGGCGCTCGATCCGACTGCGCTGCTTGAACGGCAGATTGTCGAAGTGGCGGATGTGGGCCGGGCGGCGCCGGGTTTGTCGGTGCAATCCGGTGGCACCGGCAACGCATCGCTCATATATCTCGCCATCCGTGGCAATGCGCAGAACAGCCCTAACTCATTTTCCGATCCTGCGGTCGGCATCTATGTCGATGGCGTCTATTATGGGCGACCTATCGCCGGGAATCTCGGACTTCTCGATCTGGCTTCGGTCGAGGTCTTGCGCGGAACCCAAGGAACCTTGTTCGGACGCAACACGACGGGTGGCGCCCTCAACATGACAACTGTGCAGCCGGACGGAAATTTCGGCGGCTATGTAACCGGACGTATCGGTAACTATGAAAGCTGGTCCATCGAATCCGCGCTGACCTTGCCGATTTCGGGCGATGAATTGTCCTTGCGCCTGGCTGGCCGCTATGGCGAGAGGGGCAAGGGTTTTGGCGACAATCCGATAAGAGGGGTCGATGCGGCCCGTATCGATCACGATATCGCGGGCCGTGCCACGCTGAACTGGGAGCCGTCCGCGATCCCGATGACTGTGTCCCTGTCGGCCGACTATGCCAATATCAAGGATACATACAATAACGTCGCTCTGCGCGGTATCAACCCGACCGGACCGGCGCTCGCACTATATTCCGGTCAATTCGACATCGCCAGCTTCCTTCAGAGCAAGAGCCGCTTTTACAGAACATATAATGATCCCGACACGGGCAACGCCAACATCGATACGCCATATAATTATAACAAGACGTGGGGTGTCCGTGCGACCATCGAATATGATCTGGGCGACGTTAAGATCAAATCGATAACGGCCTATCGCGAGGCGGATACCGGGGATGGTACCGATCTTGACGGCACGCCCGCCAAGATCGCATCTTATGCGAGCGACTATTCGCAAAAGCAGCGTAGCGAGGAACTGCAATTCTCCGGTAACCTGGGGAAGCTGGAGTTCATTTTCGGCGGTTTCTATTTCAAGGAAACGGGCGATGAGCAGTCCCAGTCGCTCGTCTTCCAGGATACCGACTTCGGTTTCAACCTGGCCCCGGCCAATACCAACCTGGCCACATACAAGTCGGAATCGAAAGCCTTGTTCGCCCAAGTCAACTACAGCCTGACCGAACGGCTGCGCGTGACCGGCGGATTCCGCTATACCTGGGACAAGCGTTCGATCAACCGCATGGGCTATATCGGAGGAATTCCGGGCTTTTCCGGTTCGTTCCTCTCCAACGGCCGACTGATCACGTTGCCCGCTACGGGGCTATGCGCCGTGGGTGCTAATGCAAATCTGGTCGCCCCCGGTTCGGATTGCACGGATCCTGTGACGGCCAAATTTGATTATCCCGCCTGGCTTGCCAGCATCGACTACGAACTGGGAGACGGCAAGCTCATCTATGCAAAGACGGGTGGCGCCGCACTGGCCGGCGGTCTCAATTCGCGTCCGACCCCGCCCGATGCGAGTTCCTTTGCGCCGGAAAAGGTGAAGGATGCCGAGATCGGCTTCAAGGGCGACTTTTTCGATCGGCATCTGCGAACTAATTTTGCTGGATTCTACATTTGGCGCAACGGCGCCCAGAATGTCGTCAATGCCCTGGTTGGCGCTAATCTGACCCAGTTCGTTCAGAATGCAGGCGATGTGAAGGCCTATGGCCTTGAATTTGAAGGTACGCTCATTCCGTGGCAGGGCTTGGAATTGAGCGGCGCCTTGTCCTGGCTTAAGGCGAAATATGCTGCGGGATCATTCACTGCGGCGGGCCTGGGCGGTACGGTAGATCGTAGCGGTGAGGTCGTTCCGCGCGCGCCGCGCTGGACCTGGAACATCGGCGCGACGCAGCGTTTCCCGGTCAAAGGCGGCGAAATTGCGCTGCATGCCGACTATGCCTACACTTCTGCCGTTTACCAGGACTATGCCACTGCGGATTTGACGACACCGGCGCTCAACGATGGTGTGAACGATGCGGCGGAGCGTGCGGCGGCTATCAGCTTCATCGATACGCAGAACAGCTTCAGTCGGCTCAAGGCCTATGGCGTGCTGAACGGAAGCCTGAATTTCAAGCTCGACGGCGGAATGGAGTTCACCCTTTGGGGGCGCAACCTGACGCAGGCAAAATATTATAACGCCATATTCAACGGTTATGGCACCTTCGGCACCGCGATCGGCTTTACCGCAGCGCCGCGCACATGGGGCGCAACGGTTTCCTATCGCTTCTGACATAGGGGCATGGGTGATGTGGCTTCGTCCACTTCACTCATGGATCCGATCCGGCCTGTGTGAACGATCCTATCTTTCGTCAGGAGTTCCATCGCTGATCTGCTGCATAACTGCCCGGTCAAGAAACGAGCAGTTATGCCGTATTTCAAGGTCCAGGGTCGAAAAATGGATATCAGTCAATCGGTGGACAGTGGCGACAAGGCTTTGATCATATTGCAAAGCCTGGTCTGCTATTTGCGTGAAAAGAACATTCTTTCACGATGCGATATCGAAGAATTGTGCGAGCGCGTCGAGGCGCGTGAAAAGGAATTTCCCTGCGAGCAACACCAGGCTGCGGCAGCGGCGAAGGATATGCGCGATCTGGGCGAATATTGCGGGAAGCGATATGGCGGGAAACGGCGTCGCTGCCTGTAAGATGCCGATCGACTGGATCATGATGCGGTCCTGCGTGGCGCGACTTTGCCAAGCGGCGGCCCGCAGATCGACATGGCGGGCGCGCGGACTGCGATCATCGTAAATCCCCCCCCTTTGCCTGTGTTTGTTGCGCAATATCCGGGGAATCGACGGGGAGCCATATAGGAAGGAATATGTCTCCGGCGCGACATCTGTCGTCCCGGCGATAGTCGTGGCGGAGGCATAGGGTGCGGTGTTGGCATAACCTTCATTACAGTCGATAAAGATGAAATAGGATGAGTGATGCGCAATCCGTCAATAGTGGATGCAGGTCCGCAACCGATAGCGGAAAACGCATCGCTTTCCGCCGGCAGGCGATCACTGTTATCGTGGACAATTGTGGCGCTGTTTCTACTCAATTGCCTCAATTATATTGATCGACTGCTCTTCTCGGTCGCCCAGGAAATGATCAAGGTCGATCTCCATCTCAGCGATTTTCAGCTTGGCCTGATTGGCGGACCCGCCTTCGCCATACTCTACACGGTCTTCAGTTTCCCGATCGCGCGCGCGGCTGACCGCGGCCGCCGTGTCGGGATCATCGCCATTTCGCTGACATTGTGGAGTGCAATGACGGCCTTTTGCGGAATTGCGGCCAATTTCGTCCAGATGCTCGTCGGGCGCGCCGCCGTCAGCATTGGCGAAGCGGGATGCACGCCGGCCTCGCATTCTTTGATCTCCGATGCATTCCCCGCGCAACGTCGAACGACCGCCATCGCCATCTTCGCGGTCGCTGGTCCCTTCGGCGCCATCGTCGCAGCGGTGGGCGGGGGCGCTCTGATCGCCGCTTATGAGTGGCGCACGGCTTTCCTCATCTGCGGGATGGCAGGCATCGTCATGGCTCTACTGTTCCGCGCCACCGTACCGGAACCGCTGCGGAGCGAGCCCCGACCGCACCATACTGCGTCTTTCATCGACACCGGCCGCCAGCTGCTGGCCCGGCGCAGCTTCGCCCTGGTGGCCGTCGCGGGGGGCGTCGCCGGGATCGGCAGCTATGCCAATCAACAATATATGGTATCCTTCCTCATGCGCGGACATGGTCTGTCCCTGGCCAATGCTTCGGCACTGATGGGGTTGGTGATCGGTGGCGTCGGCATCGTCTTCACGCTGCTGGGCGGCCCGATGATGGATCTGGGCGCGCGTCGCTACCCGCGAATCAAGGCCTGGTTGCCTTCCTTCGGATTGCTCTGGTGTGGGGCGCTATATGCCTTCGCGTTTCAGATTCCGACGGTTGGCCTTGCGGTGGCGTTGATGGTGCTCGGATCCATGGGGCAGCATTTCTATATGCCTGCCATGTATGCGCACGGACAGGACGTGGCGCCCCCGCATATGCGCGCCATGGCCTCCGCCGTGATTATCGCCACAAGTTCCATATTAGGCTATGGATTGGGTCCGCCGCTGATCGGTCTTGCCAGCGACATATTGGGGGAAAGCGCGCGGGTGTCGGCAGGCATCAGCCTTGCCGAGTGTGCCAAGCGGGCAGTCGCGGCCTGTGAGGCGGCAAGCGCGCAGGGGCTGCGCCTGTCGCTCAGCCTGGGATCCTGCTTCTTCATACTGGCCGCCGGTCTGTTTGCATTGGCGAGCCGATGGGTAGTCTCGGACGTGCACGATCATGATCGGCACTGACTTGCCATTCGCGATCTACAGGGAAATAATGATCCTGCGCTTTAGGATCGAGCCAATATTTGATCGATGGCGAGGAGGTTGAGGATGCGACATGAAGCCGATCTTGGTCTGCCGCTTTGTGCCCCGCACACTGCGTCGCATTTCCATGTGGAACGGCGGTTCCACACGAATGGCATTTTCGCCGATATCCGTCACTTCGGATGGACCCAGAGCAGCCGATCGGTTTTTCAACCTGATTCCTACTATCTGGATTTTTCCATCGGCCCGCGCTGCCCCACTGCTCGTTTCTTCAACAGCGAACGCGAACTGGCAGACCCGCCAGGCGATGTCGTCTTTCTGCCCAAGGGTGGCGCATTTGCGACCCTGAGTGAACCGGGCGAGCACAGCCTGCTGTGCCTGACATTTGAAAACGACCGGGCGATGCAATTATTCGAGGATGACAGCGTCGCCGATCTGGCGGCATGTCAGGATGTTCAGATCGGTCGGGTGCGTCAGGGCCTTGCCCGGCTGGTGGAGGAATTGCGCAATCCGGGCTTTGGACAGGATATATTGCTCGAAAGCATGGCGTTGATGCTCGTCGTCGAACTGTGCCGGCATTTTCGCCAAGCCCAATATGATGACCGCAGCGCACATGGGCAGATGCCCGGCTGGCGCTTGCGTCGCATCAAGGATAAAATAGAGGCCGATCTGGCCGAAATGCTTTCGGTGGCCGATCTGGCCGCCGAAATCCGCACCAGCCCGCGTCACTTGATCCGGACTTTCCGGGCCACCACTGGCATCACTTTGACCGACTATATCGCCAGCCGCCGGATCGCGCGTGCGCAAGACCTGCTTGTCCGCGACGAGGCGATGATCAAGGTAATCGCCGGCAAATGCGGCTTCCAGAGCGCTGCCGCTTTCTCGGCGGCGTTCCGGAAGGCGACCGGCATGACCCCCCGCGAATTTCGCGAAGAGCGTGGCGCATTGCGCTGAACCAGTTCTGCGTTGGATCGCCGATCCGATATGATGTGAAGCATCGCGCTTCATGTCCGCCTGACGATGTTTGGGCGTTCCGGCTGTAGGCATCGGCATTGCGGGGAACGCCTCGCCCCCGCCACAATCCGTCCCATCAAGAAGGACGGATTTTCTTATGAGCAGCTATCTCGATCGACTGATCGCCGATCCCACCAGTTTCCACGATGCGCCCTATGCGCAAGCCTTCACGCTCAGTTGCGAGGAGATCGACCGGCTGCATCTGGACGGCGCTCGCAAGCGCTTTGCCGAATTGCGGCCCGGCCTGTCCGTGCTGGACAAGCTGGCGCGCGAGCAGGGCATCGACGCGATCGAAACGATCGACGATTTGGCGCCGCTTCTGTTTCCGCACACCGTCTACAAATCCTATCCGATCAGCTATCTGGAACGGAGCCGTTTCGACAAGCTGACCAAATGGCTCGCGGGCCTGACGACCAGCGACATTTCCCACGTCGATGCCAGCGGTATCGAGACGATCGACGACTGGATCGACCTGCTCGACGCGGAAACCGACCTGACCGTCCAGCATACGTCCGGCACCACCGGCAAGCTGAGCTTCGTCCCTCGCACCAAGAAACAGTGGCGTGAAACCATCGTCCATTCGGGGGTCATCATCCGCGACTGGTGGCCGGACCGGGGTCCGGACATCGTGAAGGACGGGATGCCGATCATCATTCCGGGCTATCGCTACGGCGCTGCCGCGATGCAGCGCGGCAACGGCATCCAGGTCGATCTCTATGCCAAGGGTGAGGAAAATACCCTGTTCCTCTATCCCGACGCCCGGTTCAGTGCAGACATCGCCTCGCTGGGCGGCCGCCTGCGCGCGGCGGAGGCGCGGGGCGAGGCCGGCATGATCGACATTCCGCCGGTCCTGCTGGAACGGCGGGAGGCGCTGCTGGAACTGGAGCGCCGCCGGCCCGACGACCTCAAGCATTTCTTCAGCGAGGCGCAGCGGCGCTTCGGTGGACGCGACGTCTATGTGACGGCGATGTGGGCCATCCTCTACGACTGGGCGGAGGAGGGGCTGAAACGCGGTCTCAAGAACGTCTTCGGCAAGGGCAGCGTGTTGCTGACCGGCGGCGGCAAGAAGGGCAAGGAACTGCCCGACGACTGGCGCGAGCGCGTGATCGAATTTCTGGGTTTCGACACCATCTATGAAATGTACGCCACATCAGAGCAGATGGGTCTGTCGATGATGTGCGAGCATGGCCATTATCACGTCCCACCCATCCAGATCCCGTTCCTGCTCGATCCGGCGACCGGAAAGCCCCTGCCGCGCAAGGATGGCCTGACCGGCCGCTATGCCTCGTTCGACCTGATGCCCAACACCTATTGGGCTGGGCTGGTGACGGGGGACGAGATCACGCTGGCCGGCTGGGAAAAGCCCTGCGCCTGCGGCCGCGCCGGGCCGTACGTCATTCCGCCGGTGCGCCGCTACAGCGAGCAGGAAGGCGGCGACGACCGCATCGTGTGCGCCGGTGCCCCCGAAGCGCATGACCGCGCCCTCGAATTTCTTGCCGAACTGTCGATGTGAGTAGAGCCATGACCGATCCATTCCGCGTGCCCCTGATCATCCGGGGCCAGATTATCGATGATGCCGAGGTCGACTATGGCGGCCGCCGAGGCGGCGTTAGTTTCTCGGCGCCTGACATTGCCAAACATGTGGCGCGCCTGCCGCTGCGCACCCCTTCGGCCATGGCCGACCTCTATGCGCTGAGCTTTGACGAGATACTCGATTTCCTCGTCGCCCTGGGGCAGCGGCTCGATTTCGGCCAGAACCGGCATTTGCAGGAGGCATTTCGCCTGTCCTGTCAGACCTCCGGCCTGTCCGAGAGTATATTGCGCGTCCATTTCCAGTATATCGGCGCGGCCTTCGATCGCACCGAAATGCGGCGGATGATGGAACGCTCCTGCGGCATCGACTATCTGGAAGGCTGGGTGGATCAGGGGGCTGGCAGATTTCCGGGTCTCACCGCCCGCACGCGCGCCTTCGGTGCGCGGACCGTGCACGTCATTGCCGGCAATGCGCCGATCGTGTCGATCCTGACTGTGATCCGCAATGCGCTGACCCGGTCCGACGCGATCATCAAGCTGCCGTCCAACGATCCGCTGACGGCCGCCGCGTTGGTGCGAACCATGCTCGAGATGGACCCCGACCATCCGCTGTCGAAACATGTCTCCGTCGCCTATTGGAAGGGCGGCGACGATCAGGTGGAATCGGCGATCTACGATCCGCGCGGGGTCGAAAAGATCGTCGCTTGGGGCGGGTTCGATTCGGTCAAGCATATCACCCGCTATCTGCAACCAGGGATCGACCTTATTACTCAGGATCCCAAGCTGTCGGGAACGATCATCGGTCGCGAGGCCTTCGCCGATGACGCGACGCTGGGGCAGGTGGCGCGCCGTCTGGCGCTCGACATCGGCGCGCAGAATCAGGAAGGCTGCGTGTCCGCGCGCGTCATCTATGTCGAATGCGGCACGGACGACGTCGGGCTGGAGCGGGCCAACCGATTGGGGCAGATGACCTTCGACGCGCTCCAGCGCCTGCCCGATCATCTGAGCACGCCGCACAAGGCTTTCGACGGCGCGCTCAAGGCCGAGATCGACGGCATCCGCCTCAATGACGAGGACTATCGCATCTTCGGCGGCCGCACCAACGAAGGCGCGGTCATCGTCAGCCAGGAAGAATATCCGGTCGATTTCTCCCGCACGCTCGCCTGCCGGGTGGGCAATATCGTGCCGATCGACAGCCGGGAAACGGCCGTCAGCGCGGTCAACGCCTATACCCAGACGATTGGCATCTTTCCCGAAAGCCTCAAGGACGAGCTGCGCGACCGCCTCGCCTTCCAAGGCGCGCAGCGGATCGTGTCGCTGGGCGGTGCGGCGACGATGCAGCATAATATGGAACGGCAGGACGCGATCGAGCCGGTGCGCCGCATGCTGAAATGGGTGACCGAAGAACAGGCATCGGGCGAGATGCTGGCCGCGCTCGCAGGCTGAAGGGGAGCCAAGGACATGGTGGAAGCTGATCTGGTGATCCGGGGCGGAACGATCGTCGACGGATGCGGCGGCGATCCGTTCGAGGCGGATATCGCCATCGTGGATGGCCGGATCGCGGCGATCGGTGCCGATGTCGTACGGGGTCGCGAGGAGATCGACGCCCGCGACCTGCTCGTCACGCCCGGCTTCGTCGATGTCCATACCCATTATGACGGGCAGGTCACCTGGTCTGACAGTCTGGTGCCGTCCGCCGACCATGGCGTCACCACTGTCGTCATCGGCAATTGCGGGGTCGGCTTCGCCCCGTGTCGGCCGGAGGACCGCGAGGCGCTGGTCAATGTCATGGAGGGGGTGGAGGACATTCCTGAAGCGGTGATGGCCAAGGGGCTGCCCTGGAACTGGGAAAGCTTCCCGGACTATCTGAAATCCTTGGAAGCGCGCGCTTGGGACGCCGATGTCGGCGCCTATATTCCCCATTCGCCTCTGCGCGTCTATGCAATGGGCCAGCGCGGGCTGGACCGCGAGCCGGCGACCGCGGCAGATGTCGCGCGGATGGCGGATCTAGTGGCGGAAGGGATGGCGGCCGGCGCGCTCGGCTTCGCCACATCACGATCGCTGGTGCATCGGCGCGGCGACGGCGCCTTCATCCCCTCCTTCCAGGCGGACAGCGACGAACTGGTGGCGATCGCCCGATCGGTCGGGGATGCCGGGCGCGGCGTGCTGCAGATGATCCCCAATCTCGATACCGCCGACTGGGCCAGCGATCTTGACCTGATGAAGCGCATGACCAGCGCCTCGGGGCGTCCGCTGACCTATTCGCTGGCCCAATGGTCGACCGATCCGCAGGGCTGGCGGCGGACCATGGATGCGCTGGCCGAACATAATCGCAGCGGTGCGGCGGCGGTGCTGGCGCAGGTTTTCCCCCGGCCTATGGGCGCGATGTGCGGCCTGTCGACATCGGCCAACGCGTTCAGCCATTGTGCGAGCTATCGCGCGATCGCCGACAGGCAGTTGGCGGGAAAGGTCGCCATCATGCGCGATCCCGCTTTCCGCGCGCGACTGATCGCGGAGGAGCCGGACGAGACGCCGACGCCGCTGCACCGCTTGCTGCGCACATGGGACAATATCTATCCTCTCGGTGCCGAGCCGGACTATGAGCCGTCGCCCGAGCAGAGCATCGCCGCGCTGGCCACACAGCGCGGTGTCAGTCCGGTCGAGCTGGTCTATGACCTGATGCTGGAGCAGGACGGGCATGCGCTGATCCTGATGCCCTTTTCCAACTATGCGGAAAAGTCGCTCGATCCCGCCCTTGCCATGATGCGCGATCCCTACAGCATCGTGGGACTGGGTGACGGGGGCGCGCATTATGGCATCATTTGCGATGCAAGCTATCCGACGACGATGCTGGCCTACTGGACCCGCGATCGCGCCGGCGAGCAGCTGACGATCCCGGCCGCGGTGAAGGCGCTGAGCGCCGACAATGCCGACTTCCTGGGACTGCGCGATCGGGGGCGGCTGAAACCGGGGCTGAAGGCCGACATCAACCTGATCGATCATGGTGCGCTGCGCCTGCATGCCCCCCATATCGTGCATGACCTGCCCGGCGGCGGGCGTCGCCTGGCGCAGCCCGCCACCGGCTATCGCGCCACGATGGTCAGCGGGGTCATCACCCGGCGGGACGGCGCCGACACCGGCGCGCGTCCCGGAAGGCTGATCCGCGCCGCCTGATCAGGCGCGCAGCCGGATACTCGTTCCGCCCGTCAGTCCATGGCGGATGAAGGGTGAGGCAAGGAAATCATGCGGAAAGCCGAGCGGCGTGCGGCTCACCGCATCCAGCCGTTCCAGTTGCGCGGGCTCCAGCGTGACGCCAAGCGCCGCGACATTGTCCGTATATTGCCGCATCGTCCGCGCGCCTACCAGCGGCGATATGACCGCTGGATTGGCCAGGGTCCAGGCGATCGCCACTTGCGCCGAGGTGACGCCCATCTCGTCGGCGACGGCCTTAACCGCGTCCGCGATGGTCACAACGCGCGCATCGACGCGGCCCCCCGCTTCGAGCAGGAAGCCGCGACCGCCCGTTTCGCCCACATGCGCGCTGCCGCCCGTCGCATATTTGCCCGACAACATGCCGCTCGCCAGCGGCGACCAGGGCATGACGCCGATACCCAGCGCCTTGGCGGCGGGGATAAGGTCACGCTCGGCCGTGCGCTCCACCAGATTATATTCGGATTGCAAAGCCACCAACTGGCTCCAGCCCCGCAATTCCGCCATGGTCTGCAACCGGGCCATCTGCCAGGCGGGAGTGTCCGACAGGCCAAGATAGAGGATTTTGCCCTGCCTCACCAAGTCGTCGAACGCGCGCAAAATCTCGTCCGCAGGCGTCATATCGTCCCAGACATGCAGGAAGAACAGGTCGATCCGATCCGTCTTCAGCCGCTTGAGGCTCGTTTCCACCGTCTGCACCATGTTTCGGCGGCTGTTACCAGCGGCATTGGGATCGCCGACTGAGCGGGTCAGCGAATATTTGGTGGAAAGAACCAGCCGTTCGCGCTTCGCCTCCGCGAACTTGCCCGTCAATATCTCCGACGCGCCGTCGGCATAATAGCCAGCCGTGTCGATGAAGTTGCCGCCCTGGTCGACATAGCTGTCGAAGATACGGCGGGATTCCTGCTCGTCAGCGCCCCATTCCTCGCCAAAGGTCATGGTTCCGAGCGCCAGCGGAGAAACGCGCAGGCCCGAGCGGCCGAGCAGGCGATAGCTGTCGAGCGACAGCGCCTGAATAGTCGTCTGTGTCATGATCTGGTTCAATCTTTCGCTGCTTCCGTGACGACCCAGTGCATCATCTTGTGCACGGGCCATCCCCCATCGTGCGGCAGGCCGCCGAATTTTCCGGTGTTGATGTTGCCGAGGCCGACGATGCGCTGGGCGCCCGCCGAGGCAAGCCCGTCGCGCACCTCGGCAATGCGGGAGGGGGGATAGACGCCGACCGACTGGGTCGCGACGGTGACATGCTGGATCGCGTCCGCAAGCCGATCGACGGTGACGACATTGACGAGCTTGCCGCCCGGATTGAACGACACCGGTTCGCTGGAGCGGATGACCATGCCCCGGCCGTCGGGCCGCCCGAACAGGCGATAGATGGGCTCCAGATTGCCCAGCATGTTCAGTTCCTTGATCAGCATGGCGGGCGGCAGCGGGCCGTCGGACCCCGCGCCATAGCGGATGTCCTGGCCCATCGCCTCCACCAGCGCTTCGCAATAGCGGTCGACCTGATCGTCCGATCCCTCGATGAACTGGAAGCGGGCGCAACTGCACGCATCCTGGTTGAAGGCGATGATGTCGGCCGCGCTTCTTTCGGCGACGGTCGCGAGGGGGACGCCGTCAAAGGCTTCGCGACCGATCAGCGAGATGGACACCTTCGGATCGAAGGACATGATCTCGAAGCCCGGCGCGGCATATTGCATGGCATGGCGCACCGCCGCCTCGCCGCCCCAGACGGCGAGCTTGTCGAAATATTGCGAGCGCAGGATGTGATTTTCGATGCTGGCATCGCCGCCGCGCCAGTAAGCGGCGGAAAAGGACCGCGTCACCGGATGGTTGGGGCCGACATCCGCCATCGTCCGCAGCAGGGCGGTCGCCGTGAACATGTCGTTGGACGGCATTTTCAGCAGGTGGACGCCCTTGCTGATCGCCCCTCGGACGATCGTGACCGGCGGCACGATCGGGGCGTTGCCGGCCAGAATATGCACCATACGCGGCGGGAAGGCGCGGATGTCGAAGGCCGTGCCCTGAATGTCGCGTCGCGCCCATCCATCCAGCAGGTCAAGCGATCCCAGCGACTGTTCGGCCTCCGCCTCGACCGCGTCGCGGGTGAAGAACCAGGCGATGTCGCGGTAGCAATTCTCGAGAATGCGCGCGCCCAGGCTGTTACAGCGCAGATTATAGGCCGCGGCCTCCTGAAGATGGATATTCCGGTCGAAATCGAGCGCCTTGCCGACCTCGACGAGGAAATCCACGATCTCCGCAAGCTGCGTGTCGAAGGCGGGACCGGGCTGGCTGCGTTGCCAGATCAGCGAGTCCAGATCGATCGACGGGGTCATGACCGTCGAGCCGCTGGCCCGCGAACGATGCTCCACGGCGGCGTCGAGTTGAACCACACCCTTTATCACATGGGGAACGAGCAGCCGATCATTATCAGCGATGATTTCATGCAGCATGTCTGCCTCCTGTCGTTCAGGCCGCGACCGGCTGGGGCGCGGTGATCGATCCGCGCACGTAGGAATCGATCGATCCGGCGCAACTAAGCTTGTCCTCGCCCGCCTCCAGATCGGCGTAGCGGGCGATGGCATGGACAACCGGCGTCTTCACGCCTTCCAGGCCGGAGCCGAATTCCACCTGCACCTTGTCGCCGGAAATGATGCCGCCCCACCGGCCGTCCGCCAATATGTCGAAGAACGCCATGCGGCCTTCCACCCGGCCCGTATCCTTGGTCGTGCCCAGCAGCGTTTCGCCAGGCTTGTCGAGGATGAGGGGGATGATCCATGGCGGCACTGCATAGGATTCGGTCGGCTGGATCTTGGCGCAGAAGCCGCTCATTTCGACCATGGCATAGGAACTGGTGATGCGGTCCGGCGTGACGCCGAAAAAGCCCATAATCTGTTCCTTATAGTCGGCTGGGACCGCTGCCCCCTTGGTGCCTCCGCCAAAGCTCATCAGCGTGTCGGGATGGAAATCGCCATCCTCGATCCCGCGTGCGCGCAGAGCCTGCACGATCTGCCAGGCGACGCCATACATGACGCCGATATAGAGCGGGCGATCCCGGCGGCTGACAAGCAGGTCCATCCAGGCGTCGAACTCGCCGGCGCGCGCCTGCTGACGGGCCTCGATCTCCGCCTCGTAGGCGGCGATCTCACCGGGACCGACCTTGCCGGCCGCCAGCAGGCGGCGCAGCTGCGCGGGGCGCATGGCGTCGAAGGCGCGCATCGGACAGTCGCTCAGGCGATGAAATTCGCCGGGCGCGGCCCAGCGCGGGAAATGGACGTTGCAGAATTCGATCATCTTATGGGTGCCGCGCGGCGGCATCATGGTGAAGACCGAGCGGCCATGATCGGGGGCATAGGCCGGTGTCGACAGGTCGGCCGCGGCCAGACAGGCGGCGAGCGACAGGTCGCGGTCCTGCGTCGACTGATTTAGGAAAGAGGATTTGCCCGACGTCCCGCTCGACGCGAAGACATGGTGGCCCGCCGCCCTGGCGCGATCCAGCCATTCGTCGATGTCGCGCACGTCCGCAACGTCGATATTGTCGGTGGCATGGCTGCTCAGCGTACCGAGCCACATGTTCATATGCTTCCACTGGCCATTGTCGACGAACGCTTCGGGATAGCTCTTATAATTGGTGTGGGCGAACAGGAGCGGGACGAGATCGGCCAGGCTGTCGATCCTGCCGATGCCAGCTTCCTTCGCCCGCTTGTCGAGCACCCTGATCTGCTGGCGGCGCTCAGCGAAGCGCTCGCGCGCCGCTTCCAGTTGCAGGTCGGCCAGATTGTCCGGGGCGTTACGGAACGGATCGGGCGACCGGGCAAGGGCGATCAATTCGTCAACGGCGCTCATCAGTGAAAACTCCTCTCAGCTTTGCCGGGAAGTATAGGCGACGTCCGATATTTGGCCGCTCGATTCACTGTTATGGGGAGGACATACTATTCTCAGCATGACCTTTCCGCCCGATGGCGTGCCGAAGCCTCCATCAAAATCCAATGGCTATCTTTCGGCAGGGCAGAAGGGGGCCGCCTCGCGCCATGATGCCCGCGCAACACAGGAGCAGGGGGTGACATGCCCGGTCCACTGGACGAAGCATTGGCGTTTTTTCGGGAAAGCAGCGGCTCGCGCGACGACATGCTGTCCGCCATGGAGCGCCGGTTTACGGCGGATACGCGTTGGGAAAATGTCGGCGTGGCGACGACTGTCGGGATCGATCAGGCGAGGCAGTTCGTCGCGGGCTTTTTGGGCCGGATTCCTTTCGAACGCTGCGAGGTCGTGGTCCATCATGCGGCGGCCGCTGGCAACGTGGTCCTGACCGAGCGCAGCGATATTTTCTACGGACCGGATGGGCAGGAAATGCTCTCGCTGCGGCTGATGGGTGCGCTGGAAATGGATGGGTCCCATATCGTCGCCTGGCGTGACTATTTCGACACAAGCGGCTTTTAAAGGGGGATGGGGATGACCGATCGCAAGGCTGTCTGGGCGCAGATCGTCCCGATGCCGGGCGCCGATCTGTCGGCGCTGGCACAGAGCTACGAAGCGGCGGGCGTGGAAGGCGTGTGGGCGCCCCAGATGTTCGGCGCGCCCTTTACGACGCTGGCTACCGTCGCCCCGGCTACGCAGCGCATCAAGCTGGGGACCGGCATCGCGCTGGCGTTCGTGCGCAGTCCGCTGGAAACCGCCTGCAGCGCCATCGACCTGGACCTCATCAGCAACGGCCGGGTGGTGCTGGGACTGGGATCCAGCGCGCAGAGCCAGATCGAGGGATCGTTCGGCAGCGCCTATGGCAAGCCGCTCGCCCATATGCGTGAGATCGTGGGCATGATCCGCGCCATCGTCGCACGCGGGCATACGGGCGAACTCACCGAACTGGCGGGCGACTATCATCGTCTCGACCTTTCGCACTTCCGCCTGCTGCACAAGCCGGTGCGCGGCGACATTCCCATCGTTCTGCCGGCGGTGTTTCAGAAGGCCTGCGCACAGGCGGCGGAAATCGCCGACGGGCTGCTCGGGCACCCACTGTGGAACGATGCCTGGATCGAGCGGGAAGTGGCCGCTCAAATCAAGGCCGGGCTGGATCGGGCCAGGCGGGCGCGCAAGGACTTCTCGCTCAACATCTCGATATTCACGGCGATTTCGGATGACAGGCGCGAAGCGATCGAAGATTGTCGGGGGACCGTGGCCTATTACAGCCAGTCACCCCAATATCTGCGCTATTTCGAGGAAATCGGTTTCGGCCGCGAGGCATCGGCGATCCAGGCCGCCTTCGCGCAGGGCGACATGGCGGGTATGGCGGCGGCCTGCTCCGACGAAATGGTGGAGAGCATCGCCGTGGTTGGAACGGTTGATGAGGTGCGCAGCCGGGTTGCCCGGCGCGCCGCCCTGGCCGACGCGATTACGCCGGTGATCCCTCATTATGGCCTGTCGCCCGAAAAAAGCGCGATCTACACGCAGCGCATCGCGGAGACATTTTATGGCTGATCCCGCCGCTGTCGCGGCCATGGCGGGGGACGGGCTCTACAACCGCCATTCGGGTCTGCAACAGGCCAATCTGCAATCCGCGCTTCCCCTGCTGGAGGCAGCGGCGCGGGCCATTGGGGACGGTTCTGTCGGTCCCGTCACCATTGTCGATTATGGCGCGTCGCAAGGACGCAATTCGATGGCGCCGATGGCGACAGCTATCGATCTGGTTCGCGCGCACGACGCGCAGCGGCCGGTGCAGGTCGTGCATACGGATCTGCCCTCGAACGATTTCACCTCGCTGTTCGGCCTGCTGGACCGGGATCCGGCCAGCTATCTGAATGGCCGACAGGGCGTCTTTCCATCCGTGATCGGCCGATCCTATTTCGATGCGATATTGCCGCCCGGCAGCGTCGACCTGGGCTGGTCCTCCAACGCGCTGCACTGGATGAGCCGCAATCCGGTCGATGTCGCGGATCATGGCTGGGCGATCTTCAGTCGGTCCGCGCAGGCGCGTGCCGCCGTCGAGGCCGTGCTGGCGGAGGATTGGCTGGCCTTCCTGAAGGCGCGCGCTGTCGAATTGCGGCCGGGAGGACGCCTGATCTGTCAGTTCATGGGCAGGGGACCCGACAGCCACGGCTTCGAATGGATGGCCGGAAATTTCTGGCAGTCGATCGTCGACATGGAAGGCGAAGGCCTGCTCAACGCCGAGGAGACGCTAAGGATGACGGCGCCCTCCGCGGGGCGTTCGCCCGATCAGATACAAGCGCCTTTCGATGCCGGCCTGGTGCCCGAACTGGAACTGGAGCATCTCGCCGCGATCCCGTCCCCTGATCCCTATTGGGATGCTTATCAGCTATCCGGCGATGCGGCCGAACTGGGGCGGCTGTGGGCAGCCATGATGGGTGCGGCCAACGGCCCCAACTTCCTGACGCGGGTCGATGCGTCCCGCGACCGGGACGCGTTGTTGGCCAGTCTGGTGCAGCGGGTCGCGACCCGTGTCGAGGCCGATCCTCAGCGCAGCCGTGCCTTTATCCTGATCCTGTCGATCCGGAAGACGGTTTGAAGCGCGAAGGGCGCTTATCGAAGCGGCGGGATCGCCAAAGAGCCAATGAATCATAAGGGAGAGGACGCCACATGACCCGCCTTGCCGACAAAATCTGCATCATCACCGGCAGCGGGAGCGGCATCGGACGCGCCAGCGCGCTGATGTTCGCGCGGGAAGGCGCGACGGTGATCGTCGCGGACATTCGCGCCGAAGCCGCCGAGATGACCGCGCAGGCCGTTGTCGACGCCGGCGGATCGGCGCGTGCGATGACCGTCGATGTCGGCGAACAGGCCGATCTGGAGAAGATGGTCAGCCAGACGATCGCCGACTTCGGCCGCATCGACGTGCTGTTCAACAATGCGCTATACGTCAATCAGGACCACGCCATGCGCGACATGGATTTCCTGGCCTTCGATCCCGACATCTTCCTCGCCAATCTGAGAGTGAATGTATTGGGCGCCGTTCTGGCGAGCAAGCTCGCCATTCCGCACATGCTGGAGCGCGGCGCAGGGTCGATCATCTCCACCTCATCGGGCAGTTCCATGGGCGGGGATATCACAGCCTATAGCTATGGATCGTCCAAAGCTGCGCTCAACTGGTTCGTGCAGGCGATCGCCGCCACCTATGGCAAGCGGAGCATCCGCAGCAATGCGATCTTACCCGGTCCAACGCAGACGCCGGCAAAGATGCAATGGTCCACGCCCGAGATGGATCGGCTGTTTCTGGAGGTGCTCAACACGCCATTTATTGGCGAGCCGGAAGACATTGCCGCCATGGCGCTGTTCCTCGCGTCCGACGAATCCCGCTACGTCAACGGCATGTTGTATCCGGTGGATGGCGGTCAGAGCTGCACCGTGCCGTTCATCAGCGTCACGCGGGCCTTGTCCCCCGGATGAACGGCAAAATAAGGCAGGATGAAATCAGAAAAAGGAGAGGATGATGAGCGTGGAACTGGAACGGAAGGTCGGGGAATTTTGCGATGCCTGGGGCGACGGCAGCGATGCCAGCAGGCCCGATGTCGAGAAGATCCTGTCGATGATGGCGGAGGACGCCGAATGGCAGCTCTGGGTTCCCGGCGGTCCCGTGGTGAAGGGCAAGACGGCATTGCGCGCTGAGATCGAGCGGCAAATGGCCTTCGCCACGAACAACAAGTGCAATGAGGTGAACATCCTCTCCAACGACCGGATGGTGATGCAGGAGCGGTCGGATACCGCCATCATCATGGGACGGCCCTGTCCGCACCAGATGGTCGCCATCTATGAGTTTGACGACGCCGGGCTGATTTCGCGTTGGCGCGAATATCTCGATATGGCTGACCTCACGCGCAAGATGGGCATTGACGAAGCCGCGGCAGGCGGGACGGAAGTGCCGGTCTGATCGCGTCAGGTGCGGAACAGGGCGATCAGGACCAGGCAGGTCAGGATCGCCCAGCTCTGGAATCCCCAGAGCAGCCAGCGCGGCGCGTGCCGCAACTCCATGAACTCGCGGCCGACGAGCAGAACTTTCGTGAAGGCGATGACGAGGATCACGGAGCGAAGCAGAAAGGCATTGCCCAACGCCATCGTTTCGAATGACAGAAAGGTTGCGGCGATCAGCATCGCCCAGACCCATGTGATGCGGCTACGCCAGATCATGGCCATGAAACAGCTTTCCTAGAGCAGGTAGAGGAGCGCGAAGAGGATGATCCAGAGCAGGTCCACCAGATGCCAGAAGGCGCCGCTTCCCTCGATCAGGGCGACGCCCCCCTGCCTCCGGCCGGCCCGGTCGAAGCGCGACAAGGTGAAGCACAGCACGCCTAGCCCGATCAGCACATGCACCAGATGGATGCCGGTAAACATATAATAATAAATCGAAAAACTGTTGCTGTTGAGCGTGAAGCCTTGCGCGATCTTGGCCGAATATTCGAACGCCTTGACGATGACGAAGCCGCTGCCGAGCAGGATCGCGCCTAGCAGCAACCGGCGCGCCCTGTCGTCGCCCCGGCGGACCGCCGCGACGGCCTGCGCGACGAACAGGCTGCTGGTCAGCAGCAGCAGCGTGTTGAGCAGGCCAAGGCGCCGGTCGAGCAGCGCCTGCGCACTTTCGAATAGCGCCAGTTCCTGCTGCCGGGCGAGCGCATAGGTGACGAAGAAGACGGCAAAGACGATGAGGTCGCCGCCGATGAACACCCATACGCCTTCCTCGCCCGGCACATGGCCGCGCGGAGACGAGGCAACCGCTTGCGACGCCGCCATTATTCGCCACCCAGCGCGTCGCGCTTGATCGCGCCGAGCATGGCGACAATCATAAGGTTGAACCAGATGCCGAACACGACCGCAGGCAGCCAGAAGGCCAGGGCGCCATTCCACGCGAAGGGACCGGTCTTGAACAGGCCGATCGCAAGTCCGGGCAGCAGCAGCACGCCGGTCCACAGGTTCATATAGCCCAGCCAGCGCGGCAGGATGGGTTGCGCGCGGCGATCGCCCAGAATGACGAAGCCGGTCAGCAGATTCTGTACGAAGGCAGGTACGGCCGGCATGACGAACAGCAGAAAGGCGATATCGCTCAGCGTGCTGACGACGGCGTCCGGCCGGTCGAGCCGATAGGCGGCCGCCGTGAAGATCAACCCGGCGAAGAATAGGGTGACAAAGCCGAAGGCCACGACCATCACGAAGGCCCAGGTCAAGGGCGCAATCGGCCCTTCGATCTTCTTCATGAAGGTGGCGATCGCGGCGAGGAAGGGGAAAAACAGCACGGAAGAAGAGGCGATCAGGATGGCGCCCGCCAATATGCCGATCTGGTGGCTGCGATAATAGGCTGCGACCTCTGCTGCGGGCATGTACGGGTCGAGCGGCGGGAACATGTGCGCGACCGGCCATATGCCAACGAACATCATCGTCCCGGCTATTGCGCCCATATAGGTACATAGCTTCATCGTCATGCTCTTGGTCGTCATGCGCTCTCCCCCTCCACTTTCTTGTACGAGCGAGATTGTGGAGCGATCGCGCCAGGGCCACCCGCCCATGGATAGGGTTCCTGACGGCGGTTGCGCCTGCACAAGGGCAATAGTCCGCCACGACCGTCGGCGAATTCGGCATAGAAGCATCGGAGAGAGTGATGAGCGATATCGAGGCGAACAAGGCAGTGGCCCACCGCTATATGCGGGCCGTGGAAGAGGGCGATGTCGAGACGATCGAAGCGCTTCAGCATCCCGATTGCCAGTGGTGGATATTGGGTCACGGCGACATGAGCCGGGCCGACTTCATCGCCAGCGTGAAGGGCGGACTGCTGAGCGCGCAGAAGCGCACGGCCGAGGTGATCGCGATCACCGCTGAAGGGGATCGGGTGGCTGTGGAAGTCCGGGGCGAGATGGTCTTTCCGGACCGGGTCTATCGCAACGACTATCATAATCTGCTGATCATCCGGGACGGGCAGATCGTATCCGGCAAGGAATATATGGACACCCGCGCCGTGGCCGAGGCCTTTTCCGCCGGGGAGAGCGGGCAGTGACGACTGCCGCGCCGCTCAACAATTATGACGATGCCGGGGTCGGCCGAATCACCGCCTTTGTCGAGCAACTGACCGGCGGCAAGGTCGTCGGGCTTGAACGCCTCGTCCGCTGGCGCCCGTCCTGGTTCATCGACGTCGAAAGGGAAGGGACGGTCCGCCGCCTGCACCTGCGCGGCGACCGGGGCGGCGACGTATCGATCTTCCCCGACCTCAAGCGCGAGGCGGATGTTATCGCCGTGCTGCACGGCCAGGGGCTTCCGGTGCCGGAGATTTACGGCTATCTCGCCGATCCGCCCTGCATCGTGATGGAGGCGATCGAAGGGACGCGCGATTTCTCGGCGCTCGATGCCGCGACGAAAAGCGCTATCGGCCGCGTTTATATGCAGGCCGTCGCCGCGATGCACCGGTTGCCGGTCGAACCCTTTATGGCCGCTGGCGTGCATCGGCCCGAGGGCGCAGAGGCGATCGCGCTGGTCGGTCTGGATGCCTATATGCCGCATTATCGGCGGACGAAGAGTCGACCCGAGCCGTTGCTGGAATTCGTCATGGGCTGGCTGCGCCGCAATGTACCGCGGCACCGCGATCGCGCCAGCTTCATCCAGTTCGATTCGGGCCAATATCTGGTCGATCAGGGGGCGATGACCAAGCTCTACGATTTCGAATTTTCGATGATCGGCGATCCGCTGGTCGACATCGCCACCATGGGGATGCGCAACAGCTATGAGCCGCTGGGTGCGCCGCTGCCGGAACTGGTCCGCTATTATGAGGAAGCGACGGGCGAGCCGGTCGATCATGACGCGGTGGTTTTCCATGTGCTGCAATTCTCACTGCTCGGCACGATGCAGTTCACAGGGACGGTCGGCAAGCCATCCCCCGGCGATCCGCATTCGGTCTATCTGATGTTCGATCTTGCGCTGCGCCGTTCCATCTTGCTGGCGCTCTCGCACCTGACCGGCGATGCGTTGCCCGAACTGCCGCCGCTGGAACAGCGCACGGGCGACAATGCGCCGCTTCTGGCCAAACTGGTCGATACGCTCGGCGCGTTGCCGGTGACGGGGGAGGCGGCGGAGACGCACAAGGCGCAGGTCGCCGAACTGATCGAATGGGTACAGCGCGCCGACGATCATGGGGCGGACATGGTCGCGCGCAACATCGCCGATGTGTCCGCGCTTCTTGGCCGCCGCTTCGACCGCTGGGCTGACGCCGCCGAGGCGCTGGAAGCGTATATCCTCGAAGCGGGACCGGAGGAGGACGCCGCGCTCATCGCGCTGCTCGCGACCATCGAGGGGCGGCGGCTGCAACTGTTCGGACCCACCGCGCTGGGCGAGGCGGCGCGCCATGTCGTCCTGCCGGCGACGCGCTCCGACTGAAGGGCGGTCGCGCCTCTGCCATTGGACAGGTCAGGCCCCGTCCCTCGTGGCCACATCAATATTGAGGAAAGGAGCAGGATATGAGCGAAAAGATAGTGCTGGTGACAGGCGCGACGCGCGGGCTGGGGCGCGGCATGGCGCGGGGTCTGGCTTCGCGCGGTCATGTGGTGGCGATCACCGGACGCGACCAGGCGCAGCTTGACGCGGTGGTGGAAGAAATCGAACGGTCGGGCGGCAAGGGCATCCCGCTGTTGTGCGATCACCGGGATGATGATGCGGTCGAAAGAGCGTTCGCGCAACTCGCCGAGCGGACGGATGGCAGGCTGGACCTGCTCGTCAACAATGCCGCCGCCGTTTACGGCCTCGACCTGGTCGCGCCGGGCGGCTTCTGGGAAAAGCCGCTCAGGTTGGCGGACATGATCACCATCGGCCTGCGCTCCAGCTATGTCGCGGCCTATCATGCGGCGCCGTTGATGGTGGCGGCGGGCAGGGGGCTGATCGCCAGCATTTCCTTCTATGGCGCGGTATCCTATTTCCACGGGCCGGCTTATGGCGCGGCCAAGGCGGGAACGGACAAGATGACCGCCGACATGGCGGTCGATCTTGCGCCGCACGGCGTATCCGTCGTGTCTTTCTGGCCGGGCTTCATCCTGACCGACGCGGTGAAGGCCATGCCGCCCGACATGATCCCCGAAGACCTGCGCGCCGCCATGCCCCATTGGGAAACGCCGGAATTTTCGGGCCTGGTCCTCGATCGCCTGGCGCAGGATCCGGACCTTGCCGCCCTGTCGGGCCAGGCGCTGATCGGCGCGGAACTGGGGGAGCGGTACGGCATCAGGGATACGGACGGGAAGCAGCCCCTGTCCTATCGGGCGACGATGGGGGCGCCGACGCCTTTCGCGCCGCCCGTCCGGCAGGGCTGAGAGAACGGAAATCAGGAGAGGAAAGGCAAAAGCGATGATCGATGCCGTGCTGGTCGTGCTGACCAAAGCCGTTCCGGGCCGGGAGGCCGATATGGAGGATTGGTACAGCAACATCCATATTCGCGATGCGCTGCGTTTCCGGGGATCGGTCACGGCACAGCGTTTCCGGCTTGCCGGGGAGCAACCCTGTCCGCCCGAAGGCTTCGACTGGCAATATCTCGCCCTCTACGACGTATTCGATCCGGTGCGCTTCAGTCGCGAACATCTGGACAATGCGCTGACGTCGCGGATGCAGGTATCGGACGCCATTGATGACAGCCTGCTCTATGACTTTCATTATTATCCGCTGCTCTTTCAGGACAATGATCCGGACGTCGGGCATTCCGGCGGCGTCATCCTGGAGGAACTGAACCCGCCTGCGGACAGCGACGACCATTTCAGACGATTTTATGCGGAAAACTATTTTCGTGAAGCGGCCGTTCGACCCGGCGTCAAATCGGCTGCTTTCCTGACCTTTCGCACCTTTGGCCAGATGATCCCGATGACGCCCGACCATCGCTATGTCGCGATCTACAGGATCAACGATCCGGCGGCGGCCCTGGAAGCGTGGCGAGGCGCCGACACCCTGCTGGCGACCAACGGCCTGCTCCAGCCTGATGGGATACGCATCACTCAATGGGATCCTGCGACACCCCGCCTTACCAAGGACGATGTCCAGCATCCGACCGCCGTTGGCCTGGCGGAGGAGGAGCGTGCCCGTGCGCATATGGGAGATCGGGTACGCACGGGCGGCGCGGAAAAGCTGGCGATGCGCTGATCCGTCAGGTGATCGGGGGATGGTCGACAATGGCGCGCATCCGGCAATAGGCCGGACGCGCCGTCATCCGCCCGACATAGGCCGCGATGTTCTTATGCCCTTCCACGTCGACGGACATGAACAATCGCGTGGTGGTGAATGGAAAGGTCATCATGATGTCGGCCGCCGTGAACCGGTCGCCCGCCATATAGGGGGCATGCGTCAGCCGGTCGTCGACAAGTTTCAGCAGGCGCGCCGAATGAGCCCGACCTGCGACGCGGGAGGGATGATCCTGCGCGATGCCTGCCCGTTCTGCCATGATCTCCGTCACCAGCGCGGGCATCAGGGAGGATTCGGCGAAATGGAACCAGAAAAGATAGTCAGCATAGTCGGAGTCGCCGGGATTGGCGCGGAGCGCACCGTTCCCCTGCGTCGTGGCGAGATAGTCCATGACCGCCCCGCTTTCGGCGATGCGTTGTCCGTCGGCCTCGATCACTGGCGAAGAACCCAGCGGATGCAAAGCCTTGTAGGCCGGCTCCGCCGCGAGCATTTCCAGCCGCGCAAAGAAGCGAATGTCATAGGGGCACTCCACTTCCTCCATCAACCAGACCGCACGTTCAGAGCGGGACCGGTCGAGTTGAAAGATGGTGACGCTCATAAAGGGCTCTCCGCTTGAGGAGCGCCATAGATGCGCGGCTTATCAATTCCGCCAAACCTATCTTTGTCTAGGTATCGCCGGGCACCTGCCGTGGCAGCGTCCCGCTGCGGCGGAAGCCCGATGGTGCCGCGCCCATGACAGACAGGAGAGAAGATGCCCATGACGGATTTATCGGGACGGGTCGCTATCGTCACCGGATCGGGGGCCAATATCGGGGAGGCCTGCGCACGGGCCCTGGCAAGGGCCGGCGCGACGGTGATCCTGGCGGATATTGCGGCTGAACGGGCGCAAGCCGTCGCCCAGTCTATTCGGGCCTCGGGCGGGCAGGCACATGGGATGGCCCTCGATCTCGCACAGGAGGACAGCATCACGGCGCTGGTCGTAGATGTGATGCGGCAGCATCAGCGCATCGACATCCTCCACAACAATGCCGCCGACACGCGGCTGGAGCAGATGGCGGTCGATGGCTCGCTTCTCGATCTCGACGCCGCGACCTGGGATCGCGCCTTTCATGTCAATGCGCGGGGCACGATGCTGATGATCAAGGCGGTCGCGCCGCACATGATTGCGGGCGGCGGCGGCTCCATCATCAACACCTCGACCGGGGTGGCGCTGACCGGCGACATCAACAATCCGTCCTATTCCGCGTCCAAGGCAGCCGTGAACGCGCTGACCCGCAATGCGGCGGTGCAGTTCGGCCGGTTTAACATCCGGGTCAACGCGGTCGCGCCGGGCCTCGTGCTCTCCCCGCTGGCCCGGGAGATGATGACCCCTGAGCAGATCGCCATGATCCAGCGGCATGTCCTGCTCCCGCGCGAGAGCGTGCCGGAAGATATTGCCGGTGCGGTGCTGTTCCTGGCGTCGGATGGCGCGGCCTTCATCACCGGGCAGGTGATCGGCGTGGATGGCGGGATCGTTCATCATACGCCCTATGTCGCCGATATGCTGGAAGGCATGAGCCGGGCGCACTGAGCAGATAGAGGGCGGGATGGGCATCTTCACGCATATCTGCCTTGGCAGCAACGACTTGGAAAGGTCCGCCCGTTTCTTCGATGCGGTGCTTGCGCCGCTGGGGATCGTCAATCTCGGTCCGTTTCTGGATCAGGGCGTCGGCTATGGGCGACGGGTGCCCGAATTGCTGATCCTGCGCCCGCTTCAGGGCCCGGCGACATGCGGCAATGGTGCGACTTTGGGATTGAAGGCGCCGGATCGCCGCGCGGTCGATGATTTTCATCGCGCTGGTCTGGCTGCGGGCGGCGAGGATGCCGGGCCGCCGGGGCCCCGCGGCGCCGTGCCCCACGCCTATGGCGCCTATCTGCTGGACCCCGACGGCAACAAGATCTGCGCCTATTGTTTCGATCCGCCCTAGGCGGTTAGGTATCGCTGGTTGGCGCTCAGCGTTTGTCACGTGGATAGAAGGAAGCGAAATGGTGGGATCCTTGGTTGGTCGCGTAGCGATCGTGACGGGCGCGGCGCAGGGCATCGGCCTGGAGGTGGCGACCGTGCTGGCCGAGAGGGGGGCGACCGTGATCCTTTCCGACATATTGGCGGATCGGGTGGAGGCGGCGGCGGATTCGTTGCGCGCCAAGAATCTCCGTGCCGAAGCGGAGACGTTCGACCTGACCGACGAGGACAGCGTTTCCGCTGCGGTTGCGCGGATCGCGGGCCGGCACGGGCGGATCGACATACTCCAGAATAATGCCGCCTATCAGACGACCGAGCAGCGCCGGCTCGATCGCGATGTCGTCCATCTCGACACCGGCGCCTGGGACAAGGCCTTTGCCGTCAATGCCCGGGGACCGATGCTGCTGTGCAAACATGCGCTGCCGGTTATGATCGCGGGGGGCGGCGGGTCGCTCATCCATTCCGCGTCCGGTTTCGGCCTGCTGGGGGAAATGACGCTCACGGCCTACGGCGCGTCCAAGGCGGCGCTCATCAACCTCAGCCGCTTCCTTGCGACCCAATATGGCAAGCAGGGCATCCGCTCCAATGTCATCGCCATCGGCTTCGTCCTCAGCGAGACGGCCGTCGAAACGACGCCGCAAGCGGTCAAGGATGTATTGCTCGACCATCATCTCAACCCGGAGCTGGGCAGCCCGCGCGACATCGCCCATGTCGTCGCCTTCCTGGCGTCGGACGAGTCCCGCTTCATCAACGGCGCAATGATCCCGGTGGACGGCGGTTTTACCGCGCATCAGCCCACGATGGTCGATTTTCAGCGACTGTTTACCGCATCGGGGAGCAATCAGTTATAGTCGGTCAGCGCCGTTAAAACAGCGCGTCGACAAGCTTTGCGGTTTCGAGATCCTCATAGGCGGTGGTCAGCCGCAGATGGTTCATGACGTTGATCTCCCAGCCATAATTGACGACGGGGGTCGTCAGCCAGCCGATATAGACGCCCCATATCAGGGTTCGCCGATATTCAGCCCAGGCATCGTCGAAGGCAGGAGGGCGTGCGACGCCTTCCCGCCCCAGGCGATCCAGATAATAGCCCAGAAGATCGCGCTCATGCGCCCGCCGGTCCGCAATGGAAAGGCCGGTGGTCACGATATAGTTGACGTCGTGCATCGCGTAGCCGCGCACCATGAGCTGCCAGTCGAGCAGGCCCGCCGTTCCGTCGGGCAGGCGGTAGCTGTTGCCGAGATGGGTGTCGCCATGCAGCAGCGTCTGAGGCAGGGTCGATTGATGTCGTTGCACCCCCTGCACCCCTGCAAGCAGCCTGTCGGGCGTGGTGCGGAGCCGCTGCACCATTTCCCGTTTGAAATTTTCCGTCTCGACCTCATGCGCGATATAGGCGGGCGCGAGTTCATTCATCATCGTTGCGACCGCGCCTTCGACATGGGTTTCGACCCAGGCCAGATCCGCGCCGAAGCGGGGTGATTCCCAGAAGCGCGCGTGCAGCCGGGCCAGCTGATCCAGCAAGGCCCGCACATCGTCCGGCCCGGTCCGCATGGTGGTATTGGGGAAGGTCGCGCCCCGCACGCCCAGATCTTCGAGCAACAGCCCGAAATGCGTGGTGGAGGCATTGAAGTCGCCACCGAAACAGCGCGGCGCCTCGATCGCGAGTTCCGGCCGAATGCCCCGGTAGAAGGCCACTTCATTGGCGTAGAAGGGGGCCATGATCTCATCGACCGCCCGGGTCAGCTTGAGCACCAGGCGGTTGGGCAGGTCAGGGGCCGTGTCATCGCTATAATCGACCTCGATTGCCACGCGCCCCGCCGTCGACACCATCTGCTCGCCATAGGTTTTGGCGTCGATGATGCGCATGTCGGTGACGGTTGCGCCCGTGCCCGCCGTGGCCAGTAGCTGATTGATATAATCGACGGTGATTCCGTCCGTGGATGTAGGATGTTTCAAGGCCATAAGCATACTCATCGGAGCAGAGGGCTATCAGCTTGCCGGGACTATGACAGTGATGACCCTATCCAATTGCAGGTTCCTTGAACCGTGATGTGGCCAGTCTGATTGAAACGGAGCCTGCGGGCTTTTACAGGAGAGAGCTATGCGTGAAGCTGCGTTGGAATTGCTCAACCGGACGATGGAGGAGCAGTTGAAGCGATCCGAGCATCCCAGCGATTTTCCGGCCCTTCCTCCGATTCCAGCCGGCCGCTACACCGACCCGCGTTTCGAAGCGCTGGAAAAAGAAAGGCTTTGGAATCGCACCTGGCTGCTGGCCGGCATTGCATCCGACCTGCCGGCACCCGGTTCCTACCGCCTGTTCCAGCATCTGGACCGCTCGGTCATTCTCTCCCACGGCAAGGACGGTCGAATCCGGGCCTTTCACAATGCCTGCCGGCACCGCGGTTCCCCGCTTCTGCTTGAGCCACAGGGGCGCGCCATGCGCTTCATCTGCCCCTATCACGCCTGGGGCTACGACCTTGAAGGCACCCTCAAATCGGTTCCCAGCCAGCATGATTTCGCTTGTCTCGACAAGGCGGAAAACGGTCTGATCGAAGTGAAGTGCGATACCTATCGCGGCTTCATCTTCATCAATTTCGATGATGACGCTGAGCCGTTGCAGAATTTCCTGGGAGAATTCGTGGCGCTGACGGAAGGATATCCGCTGGAATGCATGGTGGTGAAGGATCATTTCTTCGTCGAAATGGCGTGCAACTGGAAGATTGCCTATCATAATTTCCTTGAGATCTATCATGTCAACACCGTCCATCCCACGACATTAGCGCCGCATCTGGATTCGCGCAGTTTCGTGATCGCGCTTTATGAAGGCGGTCATATGCGGTTCGGAACGCGGAAGAAGGGCGGGGAGTCGCTGTTCAAGACCCCGCCGGTCAAACCGGACGACATCGCGCCGGTTTTCCTCGAAAATACGGTTGCGCTGCCGACCTTTCCCAACACATTTTTCTCGCTCGATCCGGTGGGATTCAACCTGCAATGCTTCTGGCCGATGGGGTCCGACCGGTCTGTCATGGAAGTGCGCCAGATGGGATGGGCGACCGACAGCGAAGAGGACAAGCTCTACTGGCAGGGGATGCGCGCGGCGACCGAACATATTCTGTCCGAGGATCTGTGCCTGTTCGAAAATATCCAGCAATCGCTGCGCAACGGGACGATCCCTTCGATCTGGGCCGGCTATCAGGAGCGCGCGCTTTACTGGTTCGAGGAAGAAATCGATCGGCGCATCGGGCCGGACCATGTACCGACGGACTTGCGCGTTCAGCCGCGCATCGCGTCCTTCATGGCGCCGCGCAGCGGCTGACCGCGCGCCGAAACGCCGCCATTAAATCGATGCCCCTGCCGCGGTTCGAGCGCGGCAGGGGCATGATCGTCATTCGCCCAGCAATTTCCAGCTGTCCAGGTCCTCGCCCGCAGCGAAGAACCGCTCGTTCATCGGCAGGCCGTTCTGGCCCCAATAGTCCATGTTCGCCACCCAGGCCTGGATGCCGTACATCACCCAGCGCGGCACCTGTTCCGTCCAGATGGTGTCGAGATCGATGACATTGGTCGCGCCTTCCCGGATCAGGCAGTCGCGGTAATGGGCGATCAGGTCGCGATGATTTTGGCGACGCTCCTCGATCGTCAGCGATCCGACGGTGAAATAGGTGAGGTCGCGCCATGGGCGCCCGCGCCGGCCCAGTTGCCAGTCGACCCACATGCGCTCGCCATTGGGCAGGATATAGGTGTTGCCCTGGTGGCAGTCGCCCAGGATGATGCAATAGGGCGCGTCGAAGGCGCGCTCGAAGGCGACCAGCCGGTCATAGGCGCGCTCGACCCTGCGCGCGTCGTCCAGATAATGTCTGGGCGCGATGGCGCGGAAATTGGGGTCTTTCAGATTCTCTTCGATCCAGTGCCACATGATGCGGACCTGGTCATAATCGACCGGCACCGCCATGGATGTCGGCAGCCAGGGCGCCGCTTCGGGCGTGATCAACGGGCTTTCCCACAGGCCCGCATGCAGCTTTGCCAGGTCCGCCAGCGCGGTCGCGACCCTGTCGACGCCGGCATGCTGGGTCGAGTGGCCGAACGTGCCGCCTCGATCGATGAGGTCTTCCAGCACGATGACGCCCCGCGCCGAGCCGTCATCGTCCCAGTCGGCATAATAGCATGTGGCTGTATTGGCTGTGAGTTTGTCCGTCAGGAAATGATAGAAGCGCGCTTCAAGCGCATGGATGTCGACATTGTCGAACATGCCCGACCAGTTCGATTTGATGCACAGATTGCGCGGCAAGCCGCCGGCCCGCCCGGCATCATTCCAGTCCACCGCGACGCGCAACTTGGTGGTGTGGCTGTCGAACAACTGCACGACCTCCATCGATTGCGCGACGACGCCCGGATATTTGTTGGCCAACAATGATCCCAGCCATGCGGCGTCCGGCGTGAAGCGGCCGTGGGGCAGGGACGCGGTGCGGGCGGGATAGGGACGGGGGACAAGATGCCGATCGATGACGGCAGGGGGGGCGATGGCAGGCTCGCTCATGCATTATCCTCTCTCTCTTTTAAGCCGCGCCGCCGCTCTGCGTCTGTGCAGTCATCCGGCACGATCCCGATGCGGAGGCAATTTTGATCGACGGAAGACGAGTCGAGCCTGCCGGGTGGTAGGAGATTGCGGCAGGCGCTATCTTCGCATCGCGCCAAAACAGGCCCGCAATTCCGCGACAAACAGCGCCGGCTGCTCGAAGGCGGCGAAATGGCCGCCGACATCCAGCTCATTCCAGTGAATGAGACGCAGGTAGCTGCGTTCGGCCCAGCGCCGTGATGGACGGAAAATCTCCTGCGCGAAGATGCTGACGCCGACCGGCAGGTCCAATTGACGCGCCTGAAACGCATTGGCGCTTTCCCAATAGAGCCGCGCGGACGACGCGCCGCTGTTGGTGAGCCAGTAGATGCTGATCACGTCCAGCATTTCGTCCCGTGTCAGCGCATTCTCCGGCACGCCCTGATTGTCGGTCCACGCCTGGAACTTCTCGTAGATCCAGGCGGCTTGCGCCACGGGCGAGTCCGCCAGCCCATAGCCGATCGTCTGCGGTCGGGTGCCCTGCAGCTTGGCGTAGCCGGAATCATGCTCCTGATAATATTGCATCCGTTCGACCGTTCTGGCCTCGGCCGGTGTCAGGTCGGCAAAGTCGTTTTCCTCCGGGAATACCAGCGGCATGTTGAGATGGACGCCGATACATTCGGGCGGCGCGGCCATGGCGATGGCGGTTGTGATCGCCGCGCCCCAGTCGCCGCCCTGCGCGGCGAAGCGGTCATAACCGAGGCGGCGCATGAGCTGGATCCAGCTTTGCGCGATCCTCTCGACGCCCCAGCCTGCGGCCGTCGGCTTGTCCGAAAAGCCGTAGCCTGGCAGCGAGGGGATGACGACATGGAAGGCTGGCGCGTCCGGCGCGCCATGGGCGGCGGGATCGGTTAGCGGTCCGAGCACCTTCAGAAACTCCAGCACCGATCCCGGCCAGCCATGGGTCAGGATCAGCGGCAGCGCGTCCGGCCGGGGGCTGCGTACATGGATGAAGTGAATGGAAAGGTCATCGATCGAGGTCGTGAACTGTGGCAGGGCGTTGAGCGTACTTTCACACCGCCGCCAGTCATAGCCGTCTGCCCAATAGGCGCACAGATCACGCAGCGCCGCCAGCGGCACGCCCTGACTCCAGTCGCTGACCGTCTCCGCCTCGGGCCAGCGCGTACGGCGCAACCTGAGGCGCAGATCGTCCAGTGCCGCCTCGGGAACATGGGCGCGGAAGGCCGTGACGGCGTCGGTCATCCGATCATCCTTACGTCAAAATTGCACGCCGAGCGCGGCGACCGTGCCCAAATCCTCGCCCGCCACGAAGATGCGCTCGACGATGTGCATGCCCTTCTGGCCCCATTCGTCCATGTTCGCGATCCACGCCTGCATCGCATAGGGCGGCCAGCGGCGATAATATTCCCATAGCGTGTCGTCGTCCGGGACGCCGAGTGCCCCCGTTTCGATCAGGCAGTTCCGATAGTGGCGCAGCAATTCCCGGTCATGCGCGCGCCGCTCCTCGATCGTGAGCGCCCCCAGCACGAAATAGGTGAAGTCGCGGATCGGCCGACCCTTGCGGACCAGTTGCCAGTCGAGCCACACCCGCTCGCCATCGGGGCGGACATAGCTGTTGCCCTGGTGGCTGTCGCCATGGACTAGGCACCACGGCCCCTGTTCCTTGGTCTGCGCGAAATCGATCAGCGCGTTGTAGACGCCATGCAGGCGCGAGAGATCGCCCTTGATCCAGCCCGGCAGGAAGGCCTGATAGTCCGGCTTGGAATGGTTCTGCTCGGCAAAGCCGTACATCATGGTCAGTTGCTGCGTGTCCACCGGCGTCGCCATGGAGACGGGAAGCCAGTCGGCCGCGTGTAGGACCGGGCTGTCCCAGAAGGCGCCATGGATGCGGGCAAGGCTGGCGACCGCGCGGGCCGCTTCCTCCACGCCCATATGGTCGGTGCTGATGCCGAAATGGCCGCCCTCGACGGTGAGATCCTCCATCACGACCAGGCCCTGACCGCTGTCGGGACGTGGATCCCATGCCTCGAAATAGGAGCGCGGGGCAGGAAATGCGACGTGGCGGCGGAAATCCTCGTAGAAGCGCGCTTCGAGGCGGCAAATGCCCTGGCTGTCGAACTGCGCCCAATTGGCCTTAAGGCAGACATTGTCGGGGATGCCCGCCGCCTTGCCGACATCGTTGAGGGTCAGCTTCACCTGATATTTGGTGGTGTGGCTGTTGCGGAGGAAAACCTGCTCCATCCCCTCGACCACGATGCCGGGATAGCGCGGTTGCATGATCTGCGTCAGCCACTGCGCCGTCACATGGTCCAAATGCGCGGGGATGCCGACCGGATTGGGTATGTTCGACATCGCTTATCTGATCTTCTTGAGTTCGCGCAGCGCCCGGTTGGCGGCGATCCGTCCGGCAATGCCGGACACGCCCCCGCCCGGGTGCGCGCCCGCGCCGCCGATCAGGAAGCCGGGGAAGGGCGGCTTGGGACCACCGAAACCGGTGGCCGGCCGATGGACGCCCGAACGCAGCGCGCCGAAATCGATATGGGTCACGCAGCCATTGGTCACGTTGAGCCGCGTCTCGCGTTCCCGCGCGGTTTCGACGAAGCGGCCGACCTCCGTGCCCAAACCTTCATAAAATTCACCCAAATGACTGATGACAGATGTCATGGTCCGGTCCTTGAGTGCGGGCGACCAGCCCTCCCGCGCGTCCACGGCCACCCCCGGCAGATAGACATAGGCGAGCGAGCCGCCCGGAGGCGCCTGCGTCGGATCGGAATTGGACAAGGGGCTGAGCGACATGGCGTGCCGGTCGGGAATATCGCCGCGCCGCGCCATGGCGAAGGACTCGCGCACTTCCTCCGGCGTGCCGATCAGGCCCACCGCCTTGTTGAGATCGGCGTCGTCATGCCGCAGATCCTGATGCTTCTTCAGGCTGAGCGGCCCCGACATGGCGATATTGGCAAGGAAGGGCGCCGCGTTCGAGCGGTTCGCCGGGGCATGTTCGATCCGCTGGGTCAGCGCTCGCGGCACGCCACCGGGCGTCGTGAGGCGCATGGCCGTACGGGGATCGCAGGTTGCGATGACCATCTTCGCGCGGATGACCCGGCCGTCCTCCAGCCGCACCCCTTTTGCCGCGCCGTCATCGACGATGATCTCCGCCACCGGCGCATTGAGTTCGATCCTCGCGCCCGACGCCTCGATGCTGCGCGCGAGCGCGTCGGCGAAGGATTGCAGGCTGCCGATCGGCTTGCCGGTGCCATATTTGTGGGTGACGGCGAAGATCATGTAGGCGGCGGCATTGCCGTCGTCATCGACCGGGCCGGCCCCCGCCGCGATGCCCAGCAGCAGGGCGATCGTCGCCGGATGCTCGAACCGTTCGCAGGCGATCTGGTCCGCCGTCGCCTTCGACATGGCGATCAGCTCGTCCTTCAACCGGACATTGCGGACGGCGCTGCCGATCATCTTCGACAGGTTCTTGACGTCCGGCCGCCCCGGCTCCGCCATCATCAGCGGAAAGCCGATGTCCATCATGACGTTCAGTGTCTTCATGAACTCCAGATAGGCCTTGCCGTCATTGCGGTTGATGCGGGCAATATCCTCCGCCGTGCGGTGATAGTCGTAGAAGAGCGCGATCGAGCTGCCGTCGGGATGGAGATAGGCGTAGGTCGGATCGGGATCGACCGTGCGCAGGCCATATTTGGGCAGGTCGAAATCCTCGATAATGCCGGATTTACGGGCGAACAGCAGTTCGACGGCGCAGGGCGTCACCAGATGGTCGGGGGCTTCGGGGATCATATAGCCCGAACTGGTCATGCCGCCGACTTTGGCCAGACGCTCCACCACGACGACCTTCTTGCCGGCCTTTGCCAGATATCCGGCGGCGGCCATGCCGTTATGTCCTGCGCCGATGACGACGACGTCGACCTGATCCATCATTACCTCTTCCCTTTTTTGCCCGGTCAGCCGTTCGCCGCGGCGGTATAGGCCTTGCCCCATTCGGCCAGCGCGACGAGGCGGGTCTTGCGGTCGGCCTGGATCTGCGGGATTTTCTCCTCGTCCGGACCATCGGGAACGATCACCAACGGTTCCTTGCCCAGGCTGGCAAGGGCGAGCGCGCAGACATCGGCCGGATCATAGGCCATGGAATAATCCATTCCCAGCCCCTCGGTCGCGCGGCGCAGGGTCGGGGTATCCATGATGGGGGCCGCGATACCGACGATATCGACATTCTGTCCTTCCAGCTCGGCCCAGAGCGATTCGACGAAGTTGAGCTCGAACGCCTTGGTCGCGGAATACATGACCAGCCAGGGCTGCCCGCCAAGGCCCGCGCCGGACGACATAATAACGACGCCACCCTTGCCGCGCTTCAGGAAGCGATTGCCAAAGCCATGCACCGCTTCCAGCACATTGGCGGCATTCATGGTCAGCAGCCGCAGCGAGCGATCGACGGGTTCGCCGAAGAAACTGTTGCCTGCGCCGTCCGCACCAGCATTGGATATGTAGAGGCCGATGTCCAGATCGGCGGTCGCCTCTAGCAGTCGGCTTCCGGCGCCCTGTTCGGTGAGGTCGGCGGTGATGGCACGATATTCGATGCCATGCTCGGTTGCCAGCCGCTGACCCAGCGCATCGAGCGCTTCCTGCCGACGCGAGACCAGCACCAGATGGATGCCCATGGCGGCCAGCTGTTCCGCATAGCAGGCGCCGGTCCCTTCGGACGCGCCAGCGATGATGGCCCAAGGCCCATATTTCTCGGCGAAAGCCGCGCGGTCGAAGGGCGGAAGGTCGATTTTACGCATCGGTGCAAGTCCTCTCTTGGAGCCGGCCTTATCGGCGCTGTCGCGATTGCGCGGACCCTAGAAGAGGAGCGTCGGCTTACAGCCTATCGGGAGGCAGGTCGCGTCGAAACGAAAATGCAACGGTCCGCAAGACGGTGGGACGGGTAGGACCGCCCGCACGTGCTTGCCATATAATGACAATAACGTCATTATATCTGGAAACGGCGAGGAGCGATGATTCGGATGCGATCTGAAACGGTAGAAGAACCTCCGGCGCACAAGCGGCCCGTGGCCTTCGTGGCCGACCCCGTAGGCATCGCCGCGTCGCTGCGGCCCTTGCTGGAGAACCATGCCGCCGCGTGCGAACGCGAGCGGCGGATCGTTCCGGCGGTGATGGAGGCGTTGCGCGCATCCGGCCTGTTCCAAATCACGGCGCCCGAACGCGCCGGTGGGCCAGGCCACAGGCTATCCACCCATATCGAGACAGTTGCCGAACTGGCCAAGGGCTGCGTCGGCACTGCTTGGGCCTATGGTCTGCTGTCAGGAATTACCGGAACGGCGTTCGCGCTGCCGCCGGCCATGACGGAGCGGCTGTTCCAGACCGGCGAGGAACTGTTTTGCAGTGCCTCCGCGCCTTCGGGCAAAGCGGTTGCGGTGTCGGGCGGCTATCGCGTGTCGGGGCGCTGGGGTTATGGATCGGGGTGCCTGCACGCCGATTGGGCGCTGAACGGCGTCATGATCGAAACGGATGGGGGTGTTGAACCGGCTCTGGTATTTCTGGATCTGCGCGACCCTGCTTGTTCGATCGAGGACAATTGGCATGTCGCTGGCATGGCCGGTTCCGGCAGCAACATGATCGTCGCGCGGGATCTGCTCGTGCCGGAGGAACTGATCCTCTGGTCATCGCGTACGCCACCGGCCGAGGCGATCCTGGCGATGGAGGGGTTGGAACCGCGCGACCGATGGCCGATGGAGCCGCTATTCCCGCTGGGCGTGCTCGCGCCGATGCTGGGCGCGGCGACGGCATTGCTCGAAGGCGTGGTTCAGGCGATGCCCAGGCGACAGATAGTGGGCTGGACCTATGCCGGGCAGAGCGGTTCAGAGGCTCTGGTCGGCATGACCGGCCGCGCGGCGATGGAGATCGATTCGGCTTGGTTGCATGTGCGCCGTGCCGCCGGGATGTTGGACGAAACCGCGCAGCACCGCGTACTCACCGGCTTCGACAAGGCGCGGATCCAGGCCGATTGCGGCTATGCGATGGAATTGTTGCGCGCGGCGGGCAACCGGTTGATGGATATCGCCGGGCCGGGCGCCTTCGCCCTTTCCAGCCCCTTGCAGCGGATCTGGCGCGACCTGAGCGTCGGCACCCGTCACAATGCGTTGAACGGACAGCTTTCCATCGAGCTATATGGCCGGGCAATTACCGGCCTGCGATCCAATATCGCCCTGCTGCCCGACATCACGCCGGCCCCGATCTGGGCGGAACCGAAATGACAGGAGAAGGACATATCATGACACAACCGACCGCACAGGAAATCGCGACATTCCTGAAGACCCAGGCCGAGATGTTCAGCGAGGGCCGGATCGACGATTTCATGGCGGCCTTCCGCGCAATCGCGCCGGGCGGATTCAAGGTGCAGGACCCGGCCACCGGTCCGGTGCAGGAAGGATGGGACAAGCTGGAGGCCCTGTGCGCGCAATATGTCGGATGGAAACTGTTCGTCGAGGATGTGAAGGTGAGCGGCAACGAAGCCGTCATCTATGTCCGCAACGAAGGTGAATATGACGGGCATCCTGTCTGCGTGCACAGCATCGAACATTATATATTCGGCGAGGATGGCAGCCTGCTTGCGCGCTATTTCCACCCGATGCAATAGGGAAGCGATGTCCGACGCCGCGCCTGCTCCCGCTGATGTCGATCCGCGCACGGCGGCGGCTGCGATCAGGCGCGCCCGGATGCGCGAGCGGCTGCTCGACGCCGTGCTCGACCTGTATCAGCCGGGGCAGGGCAGCGGTAGTCTGGTGATCGAAGACGTGATCCGCGTAGCGGACGTATCGCGCGGCAGCTTCTACAAATATTTCGAGTCCCTCGACGCTGCGGTGAATGAACTGGGCGAGCGGATGACCGCGGACCTGATTGCCGATTTCCGCAGGCTGTTCGACGATGTGACGGACCCGCTGGTCCGGGCGGTCGGCGGCGCGGTGATGGCGATGGCGCGGGCTTGGCATGATCCGCGCTGGGGCGGCTTTACCTGCCGCGTCGACTATGTCGATTATTTCGCGCGGGCGAGCATGTTCGACCTGCTGGTGCGCGATGCGCTGAAGGCCGCGCGGGATGGCGGGCAGATGCAGTTCCGGTCGATCGACGTGGCAGTGGATCTGATCGTCGGCATGACGATCGAGGCGCGGCGGCGCCTGATGCTCCGGTCGGTCGAGCCACGCGCCTATATCGACGAGATGATCGAACGCACCTTCGCCGGTCTGGGAGCGGAACCAGCCGCCATCGCAGCGGCGAGCGTGCTGGCATGGGATATGATGATGCGGGCCGCGCCCGGCCTTGGCTGGTGGCGGAGCGGGGAGGGGCTTGGCTGACCGGCCGACCCGGACTGCAATCGGAGAGCGTCAACTCAGAAAAAGCCGAGGCGCTAGAGCTGGGTCCAGCAGGGCGTCCCGGCCTTGTTCAGCGGACCACAGCTCGCGATGCGGGTCGCGCCGTTGGACGCGATCAGAACCAGCCAGTCGCCGCTATCCTCGCAGCGTAGCGCCCAGGCCGCGTTAGTGCCGATATCTCCCCTGAACAGGGATTTGGACGTGCGCGAGCATGTCTGCCCTGCATCATGCATGAGCTTGGCAAAGGCAGCGCTGCGGCCGCTCGCATTCTGGGTTTCGATGGCGTTACTGTAGCTGTTACGGCTGCTGCCCTGCCGCGTGACTTCGGCATAGCCGATTCGGGCGAGCAACAGGGCCGCGATGATCGATGTGGGTATCAACGTCCACAGCATAGCCCGGCGAACATTGCCGCCAGCATGGCCGCAAGCGCGGCACCACCCGCCATAACCGTTCTGCGGCGTTTTGCATTTCGGGCATTTCATGCAGCGACCCTATAGCGGTTCGCTGTCCCGACACCCTATCCTTGGAGAGGAACGGACCGTTTCACCGTGCTGCATTCTATAGAATATGGAATCGCAGGATACATCCATGGTCTATTGGACATCCGCTCTTGAACGGCTTGACTCGCCCGAGATTTTGCAATCCCCGGCGACGCGGCGCCAGGCCGTGGCGGCGGTGTTGCGATCGAGGATCGTGGCGGGTGTCATTCCGCCCGGCGCGCTGCTGCGGGAAACGGCGCTGGCGCAGGACCTGAATGTCAGCGCGACGCCGGTCAGGGAAGCGCTGGGCACACTGGCGTCCGAAGGGCTGGTCGAAGTCGAAACCCACCGGTTGAAGCGGGCAACGCCGATCGACCCTGACGTGACCCGTGACCTGATCCGCGTGCAGGCCGAACTGTGGCGGCTGGGTTATGCCTGGGGCATGCCCCGCATCGGCGCTGCGGAGATCCGGACGCTGAAACGAGCGATCGCGCGCTATAGCGCGGCATTGGCGAGCGGCGAATATATGGCCGCGATCATGGCCGGGCTCGATTTCCACACGATCTTCATCAAGGCCTCGGAGAGCCGTGAATTGTTGCGGTCGACGCTGGACCGGCGCGGGCTGATCGCCCGCTTCATTTTTCTGCATGGCATCACGACCCTCCGCGAAAGCGGCCTCCGCGAGCATGAGGCGATACTGCAGGCCTTTCTGGCGGGCGATCAGGATGGCGTGCTGGCCTGCCTCGACCGGATGGCGGCGCGCCTGATCGCCCTGTGCGATGCCGAGGCCATGGCGGGCGGCGATCTGGACCAACTCCAAAAGGATTGACAATGGATTTCGAACTGCCCGAAGAATATCGCTCTTTCCGCGACATGGTGCGCCGCTGGGTGAACAGCGAAGTGCCCAAGGACTGGGCGCGCGCGCTGGAAAAGGACGAGCATCATTATCCCTTTGCGCTGTGGGACAAGTTCACCGAAGCGGGTTTCCACGGCGTCGGCATAGCGGAGGATTATGACGGGCAGGGCGGCGACGTCGTCATGCAGATGCTGCTGGCGCGGGAACTGGCCCGGTCGCTGGGCGGACTGGCATGGATATGGGGCATCACCAGCTTTGCAGGGTCCAAATCCATCGGGCTTTACGGGTCGGCCGAACAAAAAGCGAAATATCTCCCGCTGATCGCGACGGGCCAGCTGAAGGCTGCGATCGCCTTCACCGAGCCGGGCGGCGGCACGGACCTCCTCGGCGCGATGGCCACCACGGCTGACCGGGTCGATGGCGGGTGGAGGCTCAATGGCGAGAAGATCTGGTCCTCCTCTGCCCATGTCGCCGATTATCTGCTGGTGATCGCGCGAAGCGACAGGGGCGTCGAGAAGAAGCATCAGGGCCTGACCCTCTTCTGGGTGCCGACGAAGACGCCGGGCGTGACGATCACGCCACTGGCCAAGCTGGGTATGCGGTCGATGGGCAGCTGCTCCGTTCATTTCGAGAATGCGCTCGTCGCGGACGAGCATGTTCTGGGTGAACCCGACAAGGCCTGGTACATGCTGCTGCCCACGCTCAACAACGAGCGCATCATGGTAGGCGCCTTCTGCCTGGGCGTCATCGATGGCGTGCTGGAAGACGCGCTCGACTATATGAAACAGCGCAAGGCCTTTGGCGGGATCATCGGCCGCTTCCAGAGCCTGCAACATTATGTCGCCGACATCGCGACCATGCAGAAGACGACCGAACTGATGCTGCATTATTGCGCGCACAAGCAGAGCCGGGGCGAGAATGTCGGCGTCGAGGCCAATATGCTCAAGCTCATGGCTTCCGAAAACGCCAATGCCGCGGCGGACATGGGCATCCAGATATTGGGTGGCATGGGCTATTCGGCGGAAACCGACATGCAGCGTTACTGGCGCGACAGCCGCCTGTGGCGCATCGGTCCCATCACCAACGAAATGGTGCGCAATGGCATCGCGGAAAGCCTGGGGCTGCCGCGATCCTTCTGAAGGACAGGTGTCTGGCGCGTGGGCGGTGGCTCAATGTCCGCCCGAAATTTCCGGCAAAGACGACAAGGAGAGCAAGTGCGATGATGTTTCCCGAGCAACCGATCCCCGATCATGTGCCGCTCGAACTGGTGAGCCAGGATTTCCCCTTCATCTTCGGCATGACGACGACAGAGGATCCGTTCGACGATCTGGCGATGCAGGTGCATGAGGGGCCTGACATCATCTACGCCACCCACGCCTATCCGGGGGGCACGCCCGCCTGGGTGCCGCGCCGCATGGCGCATCTGCGCGAGATATATCTCGACACCGATCATTTCTCCTCGACCGACTTTTCGCCTTTCTCCAAGCTGGTGGGGGGGAACTGGATCAACTCGCCAGCGGAACTCGACCCGCCTGCCCACGGGCCTTTTCGCCAGATGGTCAACCCGGCCTTCACACCCAAGGCGATGGCGGCGCTGGAAGACAAGATCCGGCTCTATGCGGTGGAATATATCGATGCCTTCGCCCCGCGCGGCCAGTGCGAATTCATGGGCGATTTTGCCTTTGAATTCCCCATCAAGGTGTTCATGGAACTGATGGGCCTGCCGCACGATCGGATGAGCGAGTTCATGGAATGGGAAATGAACCTGCTCCACAATCATGACCTGTCCAAGATCGCGGAGGCGACGCGTAGCGTGCTTGCCTATCTGGGCGGAGAGATCGAGGACAGGCGGGCCAATCCACGCGAAGACCTCATCAGTTTCGGCGTAAAGGGACAGATCAATGGCCGGGCGCTGACCGACGACGAACTGCTGGGCTTCATGTTCAATCTGTTCATTGGCGGTCTGGACACGGTTTCGACCAATATGGGCCTGCATTTCCGGCATCTGGGCAGCCATCCGCAGGATCAGACCTTTCTGCGCGCCAATCCGTCGGAAATCCCGCACGCCATAGATGAGCTGATGCGGGCTTATGGCGCGGTGACCACCTTCAGAACCTGCAAGAAGGAAACCGAAGTGGCCGGCATCCGCTTCATGCCCGGCGACAAGGTGGCGATGTCGACCACGCTCGCCGGCCGTGATCCGGCCGAGTTCGACGCGCCTGCCGAGGTTCGGCTCGACCGGCGGCCACGGCATGTCGGTTTCGGCTTCGGCATCCATACCTGCGTCGGCATGCATCTGGCGCGGCGCGAGCTGCGGATCGCAATGGAGGAGTTTCTCGCCCGCATTCCCGACTTCCGCATCGCGCCCGGCCATCAGGTGGAATGCCATCTCGGGATGATCCAGCCGGTCGCGCTGCCGCTGGTGTGGACGCCCGCAAGCTGAATGGCGGGAGGCGTTCGCCTTGTGGCGGACGCCTGCCCGACATCAGAGGTCGAGACAGGCCTCTTCGAAATCGAGCCGGGGGTTGCGGGGAAAGAGCCCGGTCGGGTCGCCATAGCCGATATTGCACAGGAAATTGCTCTTCCACCGGCCGTCCGGGAAAAATTCCGCATCGGTGCCAGCCTGATCGAAGCCGGACATCGGGCCGCAATCCAGGCCTAGCGCCCGCGCCGCCATGATGAGATAGGCGCCTTGCAGTGTCGAAGAACGCGCCACTGTGTCCGCGATCAGCGCGTCCTTGCCCTCGAACGTGCTGCGCATGTCGTGGGAGGGGAAAAGTTTGTCGTAAAATTCGTAGAACCGGGTATCGCCTGCAATGATCACGGTGCAGGGCGCCTGCATCACCTTGTCCACATTGCCCGCGCTCAGATGGGGTTTGAGGCGCGCCTTCGCGGCCTCCGAGCGGACGAAGACGAAGCGGCCCGGATTGCTGTTTGCCGTCGTAGGCCCCCATTTGGCGAGATCGTACAGGCGTCGGACGGTCTCGTCCGAAAGCGGCCGGGCGCTCCATTGATTATGGGTGCGAGCGTCGCGGAACAGCAGGTCCAGCATGGCGTCTCTGGCAATATCGGGCGTGTCCGGCATGATCGCTCTCTTATCCTGTGGTGGCTTCGCCGATGCCCCGGTCATCCCAGCCTGCAGCTTCGCGTGCAAGAATAGCATCGGCTTCGTCACCCAGCTTCGCCATGTCGGCATGCTCCCAGATGCGATGCGCCCCTGTGGCATAAGCGCGCCCATTGTCCCGATAGAGCAACGCATCGACGATGTTCGCGCGCAGCTTGTCGATGCGGCGGACAACACGGCCGGGCGTGCCCATGACAAGCGAATGGGGTGGAATCACGCTGTCTGGCGGCAGGAAACTGTGTCCGGCGACGATCGAGCCGCGCCCTATGACGCAGCGTTCCATGATGGTCGCGCCGATGCCGATCAGGCAGGCAGGTTCGATGATGCAGCCATGGACCACCGCGCGATGGCCGATGGTGCAATAGTCGCCGATGATCGTGGGATCATCCCAGCCGATATGGACCATCGCATGGTCCTGCACGCTGGCGCAGCGCCCGATCGAAACATAGACCCGTTCGGAACGGACGACGGCATAGGGCCAGAGGCTGCAATCGTCGCCCAGCCGCACATCGCCGAACAGGCGGGCGGTGGGATCGATATAGGCGGGAGTCCTCATGGGATCAGCGGGTGATGACGATCTTGCCATGGGGACTGCCGGCCTGCGCCGCCCAGGCGTCGGCGGCATCGGCAAAGGCATAGCGGCGCGTGTCGACGGTCAGGCCCTGTGTCATCGCCATGGCGATCAGCCGGTCATAGGCGGCGCGGCGCTCGCTGGCCGGCCGTTGTCCGGTGCCGACGCCGATATGGCTGCGGAAGACGAGATCGCGCAGGGACAGCGTGACCGTTGGTCCGGCCTGCACACCGATGCTCGTCATGCGCGCGCCGGGCCGCGTGGCGCGCATTGCCGCTTGCGCGGGTGGACCATAGATGATGTCGAGCACGACGTCATAGCCGCCTTCCGAGACCGCTTTCAGCGCCGCCTCGTCATCGCCCTCGCCCAACAGGGCGATCGCATCGGCATGACCGGCGGCCTGCATGGCCTCCAGCCGTTCGCGGCCGCGCGCCGCCGCCACGACGCGGCCCGCGCCCAGCAGCCGGGCGACCTGCGCGCCGATCTGCCCGACAGGGCCGGTCGCGCCGAGAATGAGGACGGACTCGCCCTTCGCGATCCGCGCCTCTTCCAGAGGGATCAGCGCGCCGGTGCCGGAGATGGCGAGGGCGATCAGCTGGTCGTCGGAAAGGCCGTCGGGAGCAGGCCAGATTTCCTCCTCGGCCACAAGCGTGCGTTCCGCGATCGCGCCGAAGGGCGGCCTGCTATGGCCGAAGTAGACGCGGCTTCCATCATCCAGATGCCCGACACCCTCGCCGCCGGGCACATAGGGCGCATCGACGGGACCGAAAAAGCCCTTCGCGCGCATGAGGTCCGTGGGTCCGATTCCGGCGGCCGCGACGTCGATGACGCGATGGCCGGGCTGCGCGGTCGGTTCGGGATGATCGGCCAGCGCGAAGCCGCCATCGCTGTCGATCAGGGCGGCCCGCATGGCATTCCCCTATGGTAGTGATGGATGCGGCCTAGCCGCGGAAAAGAGAGGGTCGCCCACTGGGAAAGGGGCGACCCTTTTTTCGACCTCAATAGGCGCCCGGCGGAGAGATCGGATCGGCGCCGGTCAGGTTCCGGCCATAGATTTCATAGCCGATGGTCGGGATATTCTGGATGTGCCGCAGCGCCATCGAAATGTCCCGCCAGTAGCGGTTGATCGGCTTGTCCAGTGCGAAGCCCGAAGAACCGGCCTGGAACATCAGCGACTCGCTGGCGCCATGAACCAGTTCGATCATCTGCGCGCCGCCTGCGCGCTGCTTCGCCTTTTCCGCCAGGGTGAATTCTTCGCCCAGACCGACGCGATCCAGCTTGGCAGTCAGGTCGAACAGGATCAGCTTTGCGGTGTCGATCATCGCCGCCGCCTCGCCCAGATCGCGCATATAGGCGCCTGACTTGGTGCGCGGGCCGATAATCGTCGTCAGCACCGGCTTTTTGGGAGCCTCGGCGGTGACGATCTCCAACATGGCCTCGACCGCGCCGATCAACTGAGCAATGCCCGTGGTGCGGACGACCGGGACGGCGGGCAGCAGATCGGAGGGCGCGCCGAAATGGCGCTTGGTCCGGTCGATCTGGCCGGCGCGTTCATCCATCAGCACCATCTGGGCTTCGGGAATGAATACATCCTTGGCGACCGCCGTGTCGGAGCCGGTGCCCTGCATGCCGGAAACGAACCATGTGTCCTGGATGGTCATGCTGTCCATCGGCAGATAGCACATGCTGATGCCCGGAACGACCGGGCCGTCATACCCCTCCAGCACGACGCCCTGTTGCGCCCAGTTCGACTGCCGCGACCCGGACATATAAGGCCATGAGCCGTTGATGATCCAGCCGCCGTCAACCTTGCGGGCCTTGCCGGGCGGGTTGTAGGCGCCACAGACCGGCTGGGGACCGTCGCCGAACACAGCGTCCTGCACGCCGTCGGGCGCAAGGCTGGTGATCCAGCTTGTGCCGTTGATGATCTGGATCACCCAGCTGATCGCCGGATCGCCCTTGGCGATTTCCATCTGCACCCGGCAGAAATCTGTCGGGGAAAGGCCCATGCCGCCCAGCCGTTGCGGCAGCAGCATGCGCAGGAAGCCTTCTTCCTTCAGCATTTTGTCGACAGTGGGCGTGGGGCTGCGCCGCTTTTCGCCCTCGGGCGCTTCGCCCTGCAGGAAAGCGCGCAAGCTGCGCGCCTTTTCCACCATCGCGTCAGCGACAGCCTTTTCGGCAAAACCGCACTGGATCTCATTATCCACCTTGGGGGCAGTAGCCATCAGTTCATCCTTTCTCATGTTCGCTATGGTGTCCGGCGATCTGCAATGCCCAGTCGCACAATCGATCGGGGGCGCTGTTCCAGATGGCCAGCCAATCCGGGGTGGCGGGAATGATGAGCGTGCTCAGTTGCAGGCGGACCATGGTGTCGCAGAAGGCGTCCCGGTTGATCCGCTGGCCGATCAGGCTGTCGAAATGGTCGAAGACGGGCGCTAGCGCACGCTGGACGGCGGCCTTGTGGCGGCCGAAATGACTGCGCAGGAAATTGAGATGGAAGGCAGGTTCGACCTCGAAAATGCCTTCGGGCGAACGCTCGATCGTAAAGCGGCCGTAAAAGCGCATCACCGCGCGAAAGCGCTCGATCGGTTCGGCGATGCCTTCGCCCGATTCCACAATGCCTTTTTCAAAGCTGCTGCAAACATATTCGCTAAAGGCCGCCAGCACTTCTTCCTTGGACGCGAAATAACGGTAGAGCGTGCCGCGCGAAACGCCGCTGCTTTCGCTGATGTCGCTCATCGACAGGCGCCGCGCGCCGATGGAGTTGATCGCGCGCAACGTGCCGTCCATGATCTTCTGGACGCTGCCGGACTGATCCGTCGCGACGATTTCACTCCAGTCGGTGTGCGGCATCAATTTCATGTCTGGGCTTCCATCTCGGCGAGGTTGTGCGGAACGCTGACATAGCCCGGTAGATGCTGACCGCCATCCACATTGATCAGCTCGCCATTGACGAAGCGCGACATCTCGGACGCCAGGAACAGGACGACCGGGCCGATGTCCTTTTCGGGATCGCCCGCGCGTTTGAGCGGGTTGCTGGCTGTCGCCATCTCAAGAAAGCCGGGGACGTTTTCCGCGAGGTCTGCAAACACCTGCCCCATGCCGGTCGGCGCGATGGCGTTGGTGCGGATGTTGAAGCGTCCCCATTCGACCGCGGCGGTCCGGGTAAGCCCCAGGATCGCACCCTTGTTCATATTATAGTCGGCGTGGAGCCAGGCGCCGGTCTGAGCGTCGATCGAATAGAAGTTGATGATTGAACCGCCGCCGCGCGCTTTCATATGCGGGAAGGCGGCGCGCATGGCCCACCAGCTGCCCCAGGTACCGATCTCCAGCGTCCGCTGGAGCATCTCGTCCGTCTTCTGTTCGAGGAGGACGTTGGGCGAAAGCTGCGACGCGTTGTTGACCAATATGTCCAGCCCGCCAAATTCGCTGACGGCGCGCTCGATCATCGCCTCTACTTCGGTCTTGACGCCCATGTCGGCGGACATGCCGACGGAGCGGACGCCGAAGCTTTGCGTGATGTCCGCGGCGACCGTTTCAGCGGCGGCGCCATCCCGGCCGGTGATCAGGAGATGCGCGCCCGCCTGTGCAAGGCAGCGGGAAATCCCGTAACCCAGCCCCTTCGCGCCGCCCGTGACGATTGCGACCTTGTCCTTCACCAATCCCGTCACGCTGCCACTCCTGTCATCTGCTCGCTCAGGGCACGGTCCATGTCCATGCGGTCCTGGCAATAGTCTTTCGTGAAAACATAGCCGCGGATCGTTCCGTCCGCGTCTTTATAATGATATTTCAGCCCGCGTTCGTCATTGGCGACTTCCTGCCATTGCCCGTCCACGCCGACAGGAGCGGGCAGCAGGACGACAGGATAGGCGGTGGTCTTGACCTGGACCGACAGCGGCGGGAAGCGGATGTCCGTCGGCGTGCCCAACGCACTGGGCGCGATGGCGCGGGCCGCCGCCATGATCGGGGTGACATAGGCCGCCAGTCCCTGCGGATATTCGGCGCAATCGCCGATGGCATAGATGGCGGGATCGCTGGTGCGGCCGGTCTGATCGACCTTGATGCCGCGCGCGACCTCCAGCCCGGCCTCCTGCGCAAGCGCGATATGCGGGCGCAACCCGACGGCGGACAGAACAGCCGCAGCCTCAATCACCAGGCCGTCGTCCAGTTCGGCTCTGATCCCCTTTCCGCCCTTGTGGATGGCCAGAACCTTGCGGCCCAGATGCCATTCAACGCCCTTTTCGGACAGGGCGTCGCGGATCATCTGGCCCACCCCCGGCGGCACGAGTTGGGCGAGAGGATGGCCGAGCATGTCGACGACCACCGGCTGATAGCCGCTCGCGGAAAGGTCGTTGGCAAATTCGATGCCGACGAGGCCACCGCCCATCACCAGCACGCGCGCGCCGTCCGGCAATCTTTCGCGAAATTCGCGATAATTGTCGAGATTGTTGACCGCAAGCGCGCGGTGCGCGGCGTCCCCGTCGATCGGCGGGCGAACCGGATCGGCGCCCAGCGCCAGCACCAGCCGATCGTAGAAGATCGGCCCGCCGGTCGTCAGGACGGCCTTGTCCTGCCGGTCGATCGCTTCAACGATACGGCCGGCCCGAAGGTCGAGCTTCAACTGCGCGACCATCTTTTCCGCCGGCGTGGTGATCAGCGTATCGGCGACCTTGCCCTTGGCGAATGCGGTCGACAAAGCGGGCTTGGAGTAGAAATGCCCGTCATCCTGCGTGACCAGCGTCAGCCGGGCGTCCGGCGCGAGCTTACGAAGCTCACGCAGAACGCCATAACCGGCAAGGCCGCTGCCGACGACCACGATATGCGGGGTTCCCGTCACCTAAGCCGCTCCGGTCAAAGGAAGATGGCGAAGTTGGACATGCCCAGCGTCGACTGGTCGACGATGATTTCACGGCTGGCCAGCTTGTAAGCACCGTCGACCAGCCGCCAGATGTCGCGGCGTTCGGCGCTGATCGTCTCGTTATCCGGATTGTCCAGGCGGCTGCGCTCGACATAGAGGTAGCTCACCACCTCGTACTCGCCAGCCGTTTCGCTCTCGGCGACGCGGACATTGGTGACGAAGCGGCGCGTGCGCGATGGTGGATCTTCGGCCCAGGCGCTCTTCGCCAGGCGACCGGTCCGCATCAGGATGGAGCCGTAATTCTCGTCGAAATGCTTCATCGTGCGCACCACGTCGCGGTCCTTGTTCGGGCCGTTGCGGGTGAGGCGAAGGGGCGCGGTATAGCTCAGATCCTGCTCGAGATACGCCACCCAGTCGTCGAACCGGCGTTCGTCGAGCGCGGCGGCTTCGTCATAGAGGGTTTCGAGCAGGCGGTTATAGACTTCCGACCCGAGCGGCACCCGCTTGGTGGAGACAAGACCGCGCAGCACGCTGGTCTTGTCGATGGCGGCGGTCGCGTAGTTCACCATGATATCTGTCCTCTCTCGTCGCGACGGCTCACGCTTCGGCCATCAGATTATAATAGGCCATCCACCAGGCCCACTGCGTGTCGTCCTTGGTGAAGCCGGGATAGAGATCGCCGCCGCCGACCCAGCCTTCGGGACGCTCATGGCCGTGCAACGCCTGATATTTGAGCGTGACGGTCTTGCTCATATGACCACGCGAGTTGCGCATGATCTGCGGCCAGGTGTCGGCATCGTCCTGCTCGATCGTGCCCGATGTGCCGGTCGACCAGATGGCGTTCTGGAGCATGTCGCGCTTCACGTCTTCCGGTGCGTCCTTTTCCGCGAAGATGAAATTCACGAACTCCACCTTGTCCGGCCCCTTGGGCACATAGGTGTGCAGCGACAGGGCGCCCGACGCGCCGCCATCCGTGCGGGGGGCGAAGATGAAGGCGATCAGAATGTTCGGGAACATGCCGCCCACCTGGGGTGGGATGTTGGCCAACTGCTTGACCTGATCCTCCGACAGATTCTTGAACAGCTGCGGGATCAATTCCTTGGTGATGCCCGGCGGCGGCAGCAGGTGGAGCCGCTCCTCGGTCGACTTGCCTTCGAAGCTGACGTCGGCGAACATCTTGAAGGTCTGGGCCGCCTCCAGGCAACGCAGCGTATGGCCCTGCGGCACCGAAAGGTCGACGCCATACATGCCCGGCGCGGTGTCATAGATCGACTCGGCCGTGCCGCCCATGATGCCGCCTTCCATCAGCGAACGATGCAGGGTCAGGGTATGGAAGCCGTCCGATCCGGACTGTTCGCCGGGAATCTTCCAGTTGCACGGCAGCACGAAACGCTGCGGCGGGCCAAGCATCTCAAGGCCGTTGTCCGTACGGCAGAAAAGCTGATCAAGGTAGAATTTGGCGTCGCCCAGATAATCCTCGAACGACAGATCCTTGTTCCAGGTGGCGAAGATCAGGCCGCCATAGAGATGGACGCGGGCCTTCTTCAGTCCCAGTTCGTCCTTGGACCGCTTGTTGCCGTGCATCTGCTCCTTTTCGATCGGCGCGCCGATGAAGCTGCCGTCCGCGCGGAAGGCCCAGCCATGGTAAATGCAGCGATGGGCGTGGGCATTGCCCGCTTCGGCCGTGCAGACCTTCATGCCGCGATGGGGGCAGACGTTCAGCATGACGTGGATTTCGCCACTGCGGTCGCGCGAGACGATCACATTGTCTTCGGCCATGTCGCGCATGACATAGTCGCCGGCCTTGGGAATTTCCGACTCATGGCCAAGGAGCAGCCAGGTGCGGGCGAAAACCCGCTCCATCTCCAGCTCGTACAGCTCCTTGTCATTCATCACCCTTAGCGACACCTCGTTCATGTCGCGGTTGATGAGATCGTCAAGCGTTGTTCCGTCGCTCAGCGTCAGCCCGGCATTGTGCAGCATGTTGCTCTCCTGGAGGATTTCCTTGATTGAGTCGTGTTATACATATTGAACTAAATCTGTTCAAGGTGTAATGTTAGGCCAAGAAGGAGAGGCAGGATGAGCCAGAAACTGAAAGTGGTAATCGATAAGGCGGCATGCTGCGGTTATGGCGTTTGCGCCGAAATTTGCCCCCAAGTGTACAAGCTTGACGCCAATGGCATCGTGTATGTCGACGACGAAATCGTTCCTGAAGGACTAGAGGAGCAGGCCCGGGAAGGCGCGCAGGCCTGTCCGCAGTCCGCCCTTGCCGTCAAAGCCGCCTGAGTCGACCCGAGCATGCTCGGGTATTGGGCGCGGATGTCCTGTCAGAGGATAGGTTTTCGGGGCCCATCCGCGGATGCACGGTCTTTTGACAGGCAGAGGAGAGGATCGCTTTGATGGGGCAGGCCGAGATTTTATACACACCGTTCACGATGGGCTCGCTGCACCTGCGCAACCGGTTCGTGATGGCGCCGATGACGCGCAATTTCTCGCCGGGCGGCATCCCCTCGGACGGCGTGGCGGGCTATTATCGACGACGGGCCGAAGCCGATGTAGGCCTGATCATTACCGAAGGGGTGGGCGTGGATCATCCCGCCGCCGTGGGACGTGAAACCATGGGGGGTGGCGCTTCGCCCGTCCTGCATGGCGACGAAGCGCTCGCGCGCTGGCGCACCATCGTGGACGGCGTGCATGCGGCGGGCGGCCTCATCATCCCTCAGTTGTGGCATCAGGGCGTCATACGCGTGCCGGGCACAGGCTATCATCCCGACGCGCCCTCGGCGCGCCCCTCGGGTATTTGGGGGCCGACCGACAAGGCGATGGTCTCTCCCGACTATCTGGAACAGGTGCGCGTGCCCACCGCCCCGCTGACCGACAGCGAGATCGGCGACCTGATCGCCGCCTTCGCCCGCAGTGCGGCCAACGCGAAGGCGGTGGGTTTCGACGGCGTGGCCCTGCATGGCGCGCATGGCTATCTGATCGACAGTTTCCTGTGGCGCCATACCAATGTGCGGGAAGACCGCTGGGGCGGCGGGATCGCTGAGCGCGCGCGCTTTGCGGTCGAACTGGTGCGGGCGATCCGGGCCGTGACCGCCCCGGACTTTCCGGTCATCTTCCGCTTTTCCCAGTGGAAGCTCCAGGATTATGACGCCCGAAATGCTGAGACGCCTGCGGAACTGGAAGCGATGCTCGCCCCGCTCGTCGAGGCGGGGGTGGATATATTCGACGCCAGCACCCGCATTTTCACGGCGCCGGCCTTCGAGGGTTCCGACATGGGGCTGGCGGGTTGGATCAGGAAGCTGACTGGCAAGCCGACCATCGCGGTCGGCGGCGTGGGCCTCAGCAAGGATCTGCAATCCTCCTTCGCGCAGCCGACCGTCATGACCGACAATCTGGCGCTGGTGGCCGACAGGATGGCGCGCGGCGAATTCGACCTGATTGCGGTCGGCCGCGCCCTCCTGATGGACGCGCAATGGGTGGCGAAAATGCGCGATGGCGGCGCGGTCAATCCGTTCCGGCTGGACGCCTACGCCACGCTTGACTGATGGCAGGACGCTCCGGCACGGGCCGGGGCGTCAATGGCTGTCCGCTGCGGCATAGACCTGAATGCGCGCGATGTTGGTGCGTTCGGACTGTTGCGCAATGACGGCGACGGCTTCGGCAATGTCGCGGGGTTGCATCGGCGGGATGAAGCTGTCCCAGGACGGCTGCCCCCTGGCCTTCATATCCTCGAAAATCTCGGTGCTGGTCGTGCCCGGCGCGACGATCCCTACCTTGACGCCCGATCCGGCAAGCTCGACCCGAAGACAGTCGGTAAAGGCCTCCAGCGCGCGCTTGAGGCCGCCATAGACGCCCACGCCGGGTGCGGTGATGTTCGCCCCGATGCTGGATATGTTGATGATCTGGCCTTTGCCGGCCGCCTTCATTGTCCGCGCGAAAAGGGTGCTGGCGCGCACCACTGCCTCATAGTTGATCGCGATCATGGGGCGGAGCTGGTCGAGGTCGAATGCGTCGATCGGCGCGGCATGCAGCATACCGGCATTGTTGACCAATATGTCGGCCCGGCTGAATCGACCCAAGACGAAATCGTGCAGCCTTTGCGGCGCGTCCGGATCCGCCATATCGGCTGCGTACGCCGTGCTGCCACGGCCCAGTTCATCGGCCAGTGCGGTGAGGCGATCGGCGCGGCGTGCGACCAGCACCAGGGTTGCGCCCGCTTCAGCAAGCGCACGGGCGCTGGCCGCGCCGATGCCCGACGATGCGCCGGTGACGATGGCGATTTGCCCTTCCAGATTCTCCATGACGTGGTGTCCTTTTCCCAGATCAGACGAGACGGACGAGCCGCTTGCCGTCGTTTTCGCCGCGATAAAGACCGGCCAGCGCGGCCGGGCAGGCCTCGATCCCCTCCAATATGTCCTCGCGCCATGTGAGGCGGCCCTGCGAGATCCATGTCCGCAATTGGGCCGTCGCTTCGGCATAACGATCGAGATGGTCGAAGATGACGAAGCCCTCCATGCGGGCGCGCTTGACCAGCAGATGCCGTTCGACGCGCGGCCCCATCGGCCATGGATCCCAGCGGTCGATCGATGCCGTTCCGCACACTATGACGCGCGCGCGTTGGGCCAGATGCGGCAGAACCGAATCGCTGATCGCCCCTGCGACATTGTCGAAATAGATGTCGATGCCCTCCGGCGCGTGCTCGGCGATCGCTGCCTCCACATTCCCGGCATGATAATCGACGGCGTGGTCATAGCCATATTCCTCCACGCAGCGCCGCACCTTGGTCGGCCCGCCCGCGATTCCGATCGTGCGGCAACCCAGGATGCGGGCGATCTGGCCGACGGCCGAACCGACGGCGCCGGCCGCCGTCGATACCGCGATGGTCTCGCCCGCGCGGGGCTGGCCGACGAGTGTGAGCGCGAGATAGGCCGTCATGCCGTTGATGCCCAGAATGCCGAGCGATGCCCGCATCTCGGCCGCGGTGGTGCGCTGCACGACCTGATCGGCTGCGACGCAGGCATAGTCCTGCCAGCCGAACCAGCCGGATACATGCTCACCGACAGTATAGTCGGGATGTGCGGAGGCCACGACCTCGCCCGAGGCGAGGCTGCGCATGACCGACCCGATGGCGACGGGCGCGGCGTAATTGCCTGCATCGGCGATCCAGCCGCGCATGGCGGGTTCGATCGAGAGATAATGATTGCGCACCAGGATCTGGCCCGGCGCGGGCGGTTGGATCGGCGCATGCCCGATCGCGAAATTTTCGGCCTGCGCGATTCCCGCCGGACGCGACGTCAGCAGAACCTGACGGTTGAGTTCAGTCATCCAGCCCTGCCTTGACCATGGTGAATTTCCGACGGGAAATCTTCCAGCCGTCCGATGTGCGGACCAGGCAATCGTCATAATAGCCGGCCGCGCGATGGGTGACGCCGCCTTGGGCCGCCTCCGGCAGGATTGCGTCGACATAGCTGCGCGCGTGCACCTGGTCGTCGCGCTTCTCTATCACGATATTGGTGATGCGGTGCAGCGTCGGCCCCATGTGGCGGTGCGCTTCGGCCATATATTCGGCGATTTCGCGCGGCCCGCGCCAATGTCCGAAGCTGCCGTAATCGGTCTCGCAATCCTGGGCGAAGCAGGTCCGGAAAAGCGGCCAGTCCCGCGTGTCGATGCCGGTGGCGTAACGCAGCAGCACATGTTTGATCGCGCGTTCATCGTCGGCGCCGACAGGCAAGCGTCTCACCAGACTGCCATGTGCAGACATGTTTTTCTCCCCTTGGTTCTCGAAGAAACATAAAGCCCCCTTGGCCAATCTTGCCCGCCAAAGGATAGGATTGGGCGGCATCTACCCGCGACTCGTCGCGTTTGCTTAGCTGGTGCCGGGGCGCCCGTTTCTCGCTCCCCGCTATGGCTTAGGCAGGGCATAGGCGATCAACGCGTCGCTCGCACCTGACAGCATGGCGCCGTGTCCGCCCGCTGCGATGACCACGAACTGTCGCCCGCTGGCATTTGACCAGTAGGTGGTGGGGGAGGCGTTGCCACCCGCCGGCAAGCGCGCCTTCCACAGCAGCCGCCCGGTGGTGGTTTCATAGGCGCGGAACATATGCTCCTGGGTCGCGCCGATGAAGGTGAGGCCGCTCGCGGTCGCGACCGATCCGCCGATATTGGGCACGCCCATGGGGATGGGCACGAAGGTCGGCAGGGCCAGCGGGCCACTGTCGCGGGAGGTGCCGAACAGTCGGCTCCACACCAGCTTCCCTGTTTTCAGGTCGACCGCGTTGATGCGGCCATAGGGGGGCTGCTGGCACGGAATGGCGAGCGGCGAGAGGAACGGCGCGATATGGGCGGCATAGGCGACGCCCATCTGGGCGACGGGGCCGCCGACATCGCTCATATGGGCGGCGGTCATCGGCCTGATGCCCTGCCGGTCCGCAACGGCGCGAGGGATCAGGCGGTTATAATTGCCGACCTGATTGTTGTTGACGATCATCAGGCCGCGCCCGGGATCGACCGATACGCCTCCCCAGTCGATGCCGCCCAGATAGCCGGGCCAGGTGAGGGTTGGATGTTCGGTCGACAGCGGGGTCATGTCCCCGTCGAAACGGGCCTGGCGGAAGCGGATGCGGCACATCGCCTGGTCGATCGGCGTCAGGCCCCACATTCCCTTTTCCGTAGGGCGCGGACCGCCGAAACTGGGCATGCCAACCGAATAGGGCTGGGTTTTGGAAAGGCGTTCGCCCGGAACGGCGCCCTGCGGGACGGGGCGTTCCTCCACCGGCAGAATGGGCTTGCCAGTCGCCCGGTCGAGGAAGAAAATTTCTCCACGCTTGGTCGGCTGGAGCAGGCCGCGCACGCCGCCGGGCAGGTCGACCAGCGTGGGCTGGGCGGGCACGTCATAGTCCCACAGGTCATGATGGGTCGTCTGGAAGGACCAGCGCACCGACCCGTTCTCCGCATCGAGCGCCAGCACGGCGCTGGAATAGCGATCGTCGTTCGCGGTCCGATGTCCGCCGAAATAATCCGGCGTAGCGTTTCCTGTCGGCACATAGACGAGGCCCAGCCTGTCGTCCGAACTCATCGGCGCCCAGCTATTGGGGGTGCCCGGCGTAAAGACGCCGCCGGGCGGCGGCAGGCCGTGATCGTCGGGCCGACCGATGTCGAAGGCCCAGGAAAATTTACCCGTGACGGCATCGAACGCCCGGATCACGCCGGAAGGCTCCCTGATTTTCTGACCGTCCATCACCCAGCCGCCCAGAACCAGGCGGCCGCGAACGAGGGTGGGGGGCGAGGTCACGAAATAATAGCCCTTGTCGACCGTGCCCAGTCCCGCTTTCAGATCGACCTGGCCGCTCTTACCGAAGCTGGGGCATAGCCCGCCGGAGGCGGCGTCGAGCGCGATCAGCCGCGCGTCGAGCGTCGCGGTGTAGATGCGTTCAGCGCAATAGCCATGGGCTTGCGGGACGCGGTAATAGGTGACGCCGCGGCAGACGAGACCATAGACGCCGGCGAGATCGGTCTTGGGTTGGTGCCGCCATAATTGCCGGCCCGTTTCGGGATCGAGCGCGATCACATCATTATTGCCCGCGCACAGGAAAAGGCGGTTGCCCACCTTCAGGGGGTTGACCTGAAAGGCAGTGCCCTGCTTGCCGTCTGTCAGCTTGCCGGTGTGGTAGGTCCATGCCCTTTCGAGATTGCCGACATTCGCGGGCGTGATCTGGGCCAATGGCGAGTAGCGCGACCCGCCCCGGTCGTTGCCATAGGCGACCCAGTCGCCGTCGGCCGGGCTTGCCGGTCCCGCTCCCCAGCGCGCGCTGGCAGCTGGGGACGAACGATCCGCCCAGAAAGCGCTGCCGATCCCACCCATGAAGAGCAGGAGAAGAGCCGGCCACAGGACGCGGCCGCCGGGCAGGGGGCGGCCAAGACCGACATGCTGCCGATAAAAGGGCGTGAGCATGTACAGGCCCATGGCGACGGGCATGGCCAAGCGAGGCGCCAGCGCCCAGCCGTCCAGTCCGACTTCCCAGAGCGACCAACCCAGATTGGCGACGAGAAAGGCCCAATAGAGGGTGATCGAGAGCGGCGAACGGCGCCAGCCGAGAAACGCGGTGACCGTCATGACGAGGCCGGACACGCAATACCAGATCGACCCGCCGAGCAGCGCGAGCTGGCCGCCCAGCCAGAGCAGCGACAGACCTGCGAGTAGCAGAAGCAGAACGAACAGCATGTTCAGAAAGCGGCGCATCGAGCTCCCCCTCGAAATCCGGAAAGGCGTGGCAGGAATTCAGGCGGGCAATTGGGCCGCCAGCCAGTCCGGCACATTCATCCGATAGCATTTCTGTTCGTAGAGGCGGCTGATCTTCCAGCCCTGCGCGGTGCGGACGAAGTCGTGATGATACCAAAGGCCGAAGACCAAAGTATCGGTCGTTTCGCCATTGCTGACCGTCATCGGATTGTAGCAGGCGGTTTTGGTCTGCGCCCGGTCGCCCGCGATTTGATATTGGGTGGTGGACACAGCATGTTGAAAGGCGAGAATTGGCGTCAGACTTGCCGAGAGAAATGCCTTGATGTCCGCAAGGCTTCCGACGACGCCCACCATTTCGGAATAGTCGATCACCGCGTCATCGGTAAAATAGCGGTCCAGCGTGTCCCAGTCGCGCGTATCCACCGCATAGCAATAGCCTACGATCAGGTCCTGAATTTCGAACCGGTCCGACATCTCCTGCAGGGTCAGTGTCATGGCCTCTCCTCCGTCTCACGTCATTCTATAGAATCGCTGCTTGCACAGGGGAGGAGGTTCGCCGCCTTCCATTAGGTAGGTGCCGAGTGCGGTGGCTAAGGGGAAGAAACCACAGCCCTCGGGATCGATCCCGCGGACCGTTTTTTGATCAAGGAGACTATTATGGGCCTCGCCCCCTTCACGGAAGCCGATTTCGTCCTGTCCAAGGAGAAGCGGGCAGACATCACAGCCGGGCTGACCGAGCGGCAGGCGTTCATGGTCAATCACTGGATGGACCTGCATGAGGTCATCAATCGCGGCGATTGGGATGGAATGGACGCATTTTTCAATACCGACACGATGACCTACGACAACCCGAACCGACCCGACCTTGGCACCTATCATGTGTGGAAGACCTCGCCGCAGGGTCTCTACAAGACCTTCCCGCCCAGCATCTATCGCACGCTGAAGGCGTGGGGACGCGGCGAGGACGAGATCTGCGTGCTGTGCCATCATCATGGCAAGCATACCGGCGGCCCCTATATGGGCGTCCAGCCCACCGGGAACGACCTCAACGTCCTGTGGTTCTCGTGGCTGCGTTTCCGGGGCGACAAGATCGATCACATCTATTCGATCTCCGACGTGCTGACGATGCTGAAGGATCTGGAAGTCATCGACGTTCCCCAGCCCGTCGACCCCTATAAGTGATCGACAGGCCGAACCGGCGCGGCGAGGGCGCGCCGGTTCGGCAAAGGAGGACGTCGGTGTTTGGCATGCAAGGATGCGCAAGGGCATGAAGCGCTCGGTCGAACTGAAGATCGATGTCAGCGAGGCGGCAGCCCTGGGCATGAACGCCCATGTGGCGATCACGGTTCATCTTCCGGATATGACGGCACTGGCCAATCCCACGACCGTCTGCTTCGCTTTCCCCGGCGGTGGCTATTGCCGGCGCTATTACAGCTTCGACATGCCGGATGGATCGGGCGGCGGGGAGGCGGGTTTCCATTGCGATCGCGGGTGGATTTTCATCGCCTGCGATCATCTGGGATTTGGCGAGTCCACTATCCCGGAAGGCAATGCCCTCAATCTCGATAATGTGGCGGCGGCCAATGACGCGATGGTGCGCCAGGTCATGGCCCGGCTGGAAGCGGGCACGCTCGTCGATGGACTGGACCCGATCGTCGACGCCACATGCCTTGGCATCGGCCAGTCGATGGGCGGATGCTTCACGGTTGTCGCGCAGGGCAATCACCAGACATTCCACGGCATCGGCGTGCTGGGCTATAGCGGCGTCCATACTGTCGTGCCGACCCGGCCGGGACAGCCGCCCGCCGCGTGGCCCTGGATTTCGCGCCGTTCGTCGCTCGATGCGCCGCATGTGCTGAATGCGGCGGCGCTGGCGCAGGCGCCGGGCGTGACGCTGGGCGACGCCGAAGCGCTCCAGGCGGCGGCAAGGGCAGGCGAGCATCCTTTCCAATGGTCCTTCCATCATGATGACGAGCCTGCGGACATCGTCACGCTCGACATGATGGCGTCGGCAGGGCTGGTCGATCCGCTGCCCGAATGGCGTTCGGCGACCACGCCGCCCTGCGGCGTATATATGGTCGCGCCGGGCGCGGTGGCGCTCGAAGCAGCGGTCGTACGCGTCCCCGTGCTGATCGCGATGGGCGAGCGCGACGTTGTCCCCGATCCCTTGGGCGAACCCCGGGCCTATAAGAGCGCGGAAGACATCCAGCTCTTCATATGCCCCCGCATGGCGCACATGCATAATTTCGCGCCGACCCGCGTCCGCTTCTGGGAGCGCATTCACAATTGGGGTGATGGCGTCGCGGCGCAGCGGCGGCAGGGTTGAGCGCAGCCGCCGATTTCAGAGGCTGAAGCCGCCATCGACGATCAGGGTCTGGCCGGTCATATATTGCGCCTTGGCCGAAGCCAGGAAGGCCACGGCCTCGGCAATATCCTCCCCGCTGCCGAAGCGTTGCAGGGCAATGCGTTTGCGCTGCGTTTCCCAGATTTCCGGCGAATAAAGCGACGTGAGGAACTCGGCGCCAAGCCCGGCGTCGATGATTCCCGGAGCGACCATGTTCGCCCTGATGCCATAACGGCCTTCCTCCTTGGCGATGGCGCGGCCCAACGCCTCCATTCCGGCCTTGGGCACGGAGGACAGGGCGTCGCCGGGGGGGAAGCAGTAATTCGCGACCGAAACGACGGTGACGAAATTGCCGAAGCCCTGGGCGCGGAAATATGGCAGGGTGGCGGACACGATACGGGTGAAGCCGACCAGTTCGATCTCGATGACTTCACGCCATTGCTCCTCGCAGATCTGGCTGACGAAGGGCTGGGCTATATCGACCCCGCTGGCGAAGATCATCGTGCCGATGGCGCCGAATTGCTCGACCGTATCGCGGATGCCGGTCTCTATCGAAGCGCGATCGGAAAGGTCGCAGGGGACGGACAGCGTCTCGCAAGAACCGTTTGGCAGGGACGCTGCGACCGCCGACGCCTTTTCACGGCTGGACCGATAGCCGATGGCGAGTTGATCCCATTCGGTCGACAGGCGTCTGCAGATCGCGCTGCCAAGGCCGCCGGTTCCGCCGACGACGAAGGCCGCGCCTTTCGTCATAGCGGCAGATGAAGTGCGAGGTGGTGGAGCAGGCGATCGGCAAAGGCGTCGTTGCGGTCGCCGGTGAACATATGGCCGACGCCGTGGGCGATCTCGACCTCCAGTTGCGGGGTGAGCGAACGAAATTGCCGGACGCTTTCGTCCGAGACAATCTCGCTCAGTTCAGCTTTCACGAGGACGAGGGGCGATTGCGCGCGGCGCGCTGCGATGATGAGCGCTTCCCCTTCCGAAGGGGGATGCAGAAATTCCGGCGCCGTCGTGCGGGGATCCCAGTGCCAGAACAGGCGTCCATCCGCTTCGCGCATCGATTTGGCGAGACCTGACACGTCAGGCAGGCGGGGCTGGCCAAGATGGGTGTGGAGGACGTCGGCCGCTTCCTCCAGCGATGCAAAACCGGAGTCGCTGGCGCGAAAGAAGCCACGAATGTCATCCACGCCGTCGTCGACCATATAGGGCGCGACGTCGGCGAGCATGATAAGGCGCACCAGATCGGCACGGCGCGACCCACCGACCAGCGCGGATTGGCCACCGCGCGAGGCCCCCACCAGCGCGATCGGCCTGTCGAAGGCCTGGATGATGGACTCGACATCGCGACCATAGGCTTCCAGCAGATAGTCGCCGTCGGCGGCCCATCCGCTGTCGCCGTGGCCGCGCAGATCGAAGGTCAGCCCGTAATAGCCCGCCTGCGCCACCCGCCTGGCAGACCCGGCCCAGGATCGGCGGCTCTGGCCGCCGCCATGGAAGAAGCAGACGGGCGGCGCGGCAGGGTCGCCATAGGCGTCCGCAACCATCTCCAGCCCGTCACCCGGCACGCTTATCCGCGTGGGAACAGTCATGCCGGGCGCCTGCATTACTCAGCGGCGACCGGCGGAACGATTTCCGCGAATGACGGATGCTCGCCGGGACCCTTATAGGCGAATTTGCCGGGTGCATGGTGCCACTTGCCGTCGTTACGGCTCTCATAGGGCGAAGCGACCTCGATCAGCGCGCCGTGCGTGCTCTTGTGGCCGACCCAGCTCCATTTCTGCCAGGTCATGTCCGGATCGTTGAAGGTCTGGCCGCCGCCGGGCAGGTGCAGCCCTTCCGCCTTCAGCTTTTCCATCGCGCCCGGCACGTCGTCGGTCGCGTAGCAGAGGTGATGGACATGCTCGCCCACTTTCTCGAGGCGATCGCCCATGGGGGTGCCAGGGGCCGGTTGAATGAACTGGATTTCCGTGCCGCCATTGTTGACGAAGGTCGCCCACTTCATACCGGCGTCGTCGCCGCTGGAAAATTCATCATATTTGACGAGGCGCTCTTCCAGCGACGCAGGATCGAGCACGCGCAGGATCTTGGTCCAATCCTCGATAGCCTTGTCCAGATCGCGCACGACCATGCACACATGGGCAAAAGGTCCGCTAGGCATTGATATTCTCCTCTGATCTTTTAAATTTCCACCGTCGCCGTGCCCGAATTGACCGTGCCGCGGCCATCGACATCCAGCGAGAATTCGCAGGTCACCGTATCGCCTTCGATCGCCGCGATCCTGCCCGTCACCACCGCTCGGTCGCCGCCATAGACATTGTCCAGAAAGCGCGAATCCATCGATTTGATCCGCCCGCCCGGGAAGGCGCGCATCAGCATGTTCATCATATAGGCGACGTTGATCGGACCCTGGTTGATGACCCGGTCACCCAGACCCTTGGCCTTCACCACCTCGACATCGAGATGGATGGGATTGGGATCGGCGAGGAACCCCGCCCACTGCTTCATGGCTTGCGGGCTAACGCTCTCGATCGTGAAGGGCGGCAGCGTGTCTCCGACGGCATGGCTCATGCGGCGAACTCCTTGCGGGGCAATACCCACACATTATCGGTTTCCAGCACCTGCGTTCCATCAAGCAGGTGCAGGCGGAGGCGATAGGTCAGCACGTCCATGACGCCCAGCTTGCGGCTGCGTTTGCGGACCAAGCTGAGTATCTCCCCTGTTACCTTGTAGCTTTCGCCCACCTTCAGCGGCGCATCGAACCGTACGCCGCTGCTGCCCATCATCGGGCCATCCTCGACATCGAATTCACACGCTTCGCAGACGCCTGCCACCGTCTTGCCCATGGCGACCTGGGTGGCGATATAATAGTAGATGGGATGAGCGCTACCGTCGGTGGCTGGTTCGACGCCGGTCGACCGGCACAGGGCGGCATTCTCTTCCGCCGTGATGGTGAAGACCTTGTCGCCATCGAGCGATGTGCCGGCGGCGTCGGGAGCAGGGGGGAGATCGTCAAGATCGCTCATGGTCTGTCCTTAGAAAGAACGCGGCAGGCCGAGGCTCTCGGCAATTGTGTTGCGCACCATTTCGTTGCTGATCGGCGTCATCCGCAGGATGCGATGGTCGCGCCAGTAACGCTGCATGTCGGTTTCCGCCGAATAGCCCATGCCGCCCAATATCTGGATGCCAAGGTCCGCGGCCTTCACGGCATTCTCCGTGGCGACCATCTTGAGCATATTGGCCTCGGTTCCGCACGGCATGCCGTTGCTCTGCATCCAGGCGACGTTGTAAAGCAACAGCTCGGTCAGCTTCTGCCATGTCGCGATATCTGCGACATAATGCTGCAAAATCTGGAAGCGGCCGATAATGCCGCCGAACGCCTTGCGTTGCAGCATATATTCCAGCGCGTCTTCCAGCACCCCGTCGATCGCGCCCAGACATTGCGCGCCCACCATGATCCGCTCATTATTGAGTGTGGGCAACATCGCATACCAAGCCTGTCCAGGCTCACCCAGTACGTCCTCGTCGGGAACGAAGACATCCTCATAATGAACCTCGCACGATCCCATGGCGCGCATGCCCAGCTTGGGCAGGAGCGAGGCGGTGATGCCGGGCGATTTGGCGTCGACGAAGAACATGGTGAGGCCATGATGCTTCTTCTCGGCATTTTTATCGGTGCGGGCGAGGACGAGCAGCCTGTCGGCCGCCTTTGCCCCCGTGGTCCACATCTTGGCGCCGTTCAGCGTCCAGCCGCCGTCGACCTTTTCGGCATGGGTCTTCATCGCGCCCAGAACGTCGGTGCCGCCGTCGGGTTCGGTCATCGACAGCGAGACGCGCAGCTTGCCCTGCGCCATGGGGCGCAGCCAGCGATTCTTCTGCTCCTCCGTGCCGACCGCGCCGATCGTCTTCGCCCCGCCGAAGGAGGTGAGGCCCCAAACCCACAGCAGGCCGCCGGCCGTCCGTGCGAATTCGCGAGCGAAGATCATCTGCATCATGACGTCGCCGCCCAGGCCGTCATATTCCTCTGGAATGCCGATCCCGAAAAATCCCTGCTCGGCGATCTTGTCCCAAAGCGCGTAGGGATAATTTTCTTCGTCGGCTTCCAGCGCGCGCATCCAGTCCTTGGGGGCTTCGGCATCGACCCAGCGGCGGACAATGTCCCTGAACGCCTGCTGTTCCTCGGTGAGTGAAAAATCCATCGTCATTCCCGTTAGTGGCACTGCGACTAAGCGCCCTGCGGATGCATTGCGAACCTATCCAACTATAGGGCAGGCCGTCGGCAGAAACTGAACAACTGGTCCACCATCATAGCCAACTGGCCGGGAATAGGTGCGTTTTCGATTGGATCGCCTTCGCCGCCGATGGTGTTGATGGCGATGCCCAGCGGTGTCGGCCAGCCCCGCAGCGCGTGGGTAATGACCCGCAGTTGCTGGAGCGTGGCGACCGCGGCCTGCCAGCCGGCCGCTGTTGCCACGCAGCCCACGGGAAGACCATCGAAATAGCAACGCTCGTCCCGGCTCATATCCTCGACATAATCGAGCGCATTTTTCACAAAGCCGGAGATCGCTCCGTGGTAACCCGGTGAGCCGATGATGACGGCATCCGCCGACCGCAGGATGTCGACATAGCGTTTTGCCGCATCTGGACGATCCGGATTTTCGGACGCGTAAGACGGGAAGTCGATGTCCGCGCCGGCAAGCAGCGTCGTGCGTGCGCCGCGTTCCTCTGCGATGGCAAGCGCCTTGCGAAGCGCTCGCTCGGTGGAGGAATAGGCGCGCATTGTGCCGCCAATGGCGACGAAATGAAGTTGGGTCATATCAGATCGACAATCCTCCCTCGACAGGGATCACCGATCCGGTGACATAGGCGCCCGCCCGCGAGGCGAGATAGATGGCTGCGCCCGCCAGATCTTCCGGCGTACCGACGCGGCCGCGGGGCACCATCGATTCCACCATCGTGCGCATCTCGCTGGAGGTGATGACGGTCATCTCGGATTCGAAGAATCCGGGTGCGATGACGTTGACGGTGATGTTGTCGCGGCCCAGCCGCTTGGCGAGGCCTTTCGCCATCCAGTGGATGGCGCTCTTCGACGCCTGATAGGCATAATTTTCCTTGGGGCCGACCTTGAGCGCGCCGACAGACCCGATGTTGATGATCGATGCGGGACGCTCCGCCGTGCCGCCCGCGCGGAGCAGGGGCAGAAATTTCCGAAGCGTGAAGAAAGGGGCCTTCAGGTTCAGGTCGATGACCGGATCCCATTCGTCCTCGCCATAATCGTCGATGGGCGCGTCGGCCATGGTCCCGGCGTTGTTCACCAGGACATGCACGGCCTGTTCTTGGGTGGACACCGCCGCGACCAGAGCCTCGATCCCAGCAAGTGTCGAAAGATCTGCGACCAGGCCGGTACAGCGGCCGCCAGTGGTAGCGGAAATCTCCGCCGCGGCCGCGGTCACCTTGGCCTGCGTGCGGGCACAGATATAGACTGTGGCGTCCGCCGCAGCCAGGCCGGTCGCGATATGACGGCCGATGCCGGTCGACCCGCCGGTAACAACGGCGACGCGGTCCTGTAGCGAGAACAGCTCGGCGGCATTCATGCCGGAGCTCCCGCGCCGGAAATCTTCAGAATGAGGTCGGTCGTTCCCTCTGGATCGCCCACCAGCAGGGCGTGATCGCCCGGATGGTCATGGATGGTCCAGCCCAGCTCGCGCGCCCGGTCGTGCATCGCCGTCATCACCGTGACGGCCGCCGCGATATAGTCGACGGGCCGGTCGATAGCCTCGGCACCTACGGGGATGACGCAGGCGGTCGCCTTCATCGGCTGGTCCGACAAATTGTCTAGCAGCCATTTCTCCCGCGCCGGGTCCATGAGATGGGGATGCTCCTTGGCCGCCGCCCGCTGCATTTCATGCACGCCCGACCCTACCGGGCCTTCGCCTGCTTCGAGCATCGCATCCAGCGCGGCGAGCTGGTCTTCCGGGACATAGCCCATGAGGGATCCGATCCGTTCCCCCGACCGGGGCACGATGGCGTCGAGATAGATGATGGATGCGATGCGGTCGCCCACCTCCGCGATCACGCCGGGCGCGACCGTGCCCGCATAGCTGTGCGCGACCAGCACGACGTCGCGCAGATCCTCATATTTGAAGACATTGACGATGTCGCGCACATGAGTCGCATTGCCCACATCGCGGCCGATCAGATGCTCGCGCTCGCCAAAGCCGGTGAAGGTCGGCGTGTAGACCTTGTGGCCCCCGGCCTCCAGAATTTCGCGGACATATTTCCATGTCCAGCCGCCCATGCCGCCGCCGTGAAGAAGTAGGAATGTGGACATGACGATCAGGCCTCCGCCGGTTCAGTGTTCTGGATGAATTCGGGGAATGGATCGGGTCCCCACAGGAACATGCTGTCCTCTGGCGCATGGTTGGCGGCCGGCCAGTCGACATCATGCGGAATGAAGTCGATATCGGCTGAATATTCGCTGAAACTGCCCCAGGGATCACGCACATAATAGAAATAATTGGCGCCCAGCACATGCTGGCCCACGCCCCAGTTGGGGCCATAGCCCGCCCGGGCCATGGTCGCGCCGCCCAGGCCCACTTCCATCACCGACCCGACGTCCCAGCTATTGTGATGCATGCCTCGCCGATCGGACAGGACGAGGGCCAGCAGGTGATGATCGCTGCCATGGGGGCCGTGCAGGAAGGCGACGGCCGGCTCGCTCTTGTCGGACAGTCGCAGGCCGAGCGTCTTCTCATAGAAGTCGATCGCGGCATTCACGTCGGTCGCGAAGATCGCGAAATGCGAAAGGCGGCGCGGATGAACCTTGGGCGCTTTGCTGTTAGGGATCGCGCCGGATTGGCCCGGCGCCGCGCTGACGAAGGTGAAATGGCTCTTTTCCGATGGCGTTGCCTTGTCTGCGACACGAACGTTGATCGGCAGGCCATCGAAGCCTGCGAACCAGATGCCGTCGGCTTCCGCGCCTTCGGGCGCCTTGATCCGGGTGACGCCGCAGCCGTCGAGATGGGCGGCAAAGGCATCCGCTTCGTCCGGATAGATGCCGAAGCTCAGATAGCGCAGCCGCTTGGCGTCGCCGCCCTGGCTCAGCACGGCCCAGCGATGCGGATTGCCGACCGCATATAATTCCAGCGTGTCATCCCGCTCGCGGACGTCGAGCCCGAAGAGCGTGTAGAATTTCCGCGCGGCTTCCAGATCGGGCACTTCGACCGCGAAATGATCGATGGAATGGACGCCCAAACTATTGGCGCGGCGTCCCGACGGGCTGTTTTGGTTCATCCTTCCCTCCTTGGCTGGCCAGGCACCGACAGAACGGCGCCCGGCCTTTCGATCATGCTGCCTTGATGGGGTTCACCAACAGGCCGATCTTCTCGATTTCCACTTCGCACACATCGCCATCCTTCATGAACAGCGGAGGCTTGCGGGCCAGGCCGATGCCCGACGGGGTTCCCATGACCAGGACGTCGCCCGCTTCCAGCGTGAAGCAGGTGGAGAGGAGGGCGACCGTGTCGACGACATCGAACACCATGTCGGAGGTGTTCGCGCTCTGCACCACCTGGCCGTTGAGGCGGGTTTCGATCTTGAGGCCGGCACCGCCCGCAGGCAGTTCGTCGGCCGTTACCAGCCAGGGACCGAAGGCGCCGGTATCGTCGAAATTCTTGCCGACCGTCCACTGCGGCGTCTTGAGCTGATAGTCGCGGATCGAACCGTCGTTGAACACCGAATAGGCGACGATATGCGAGAGCGCGTCGTCCTTGCTGATATCCTTGCCGCCCTTGCCGACGACCGCGACCATTTCCGCCTCATAATCGAGTTGATCGGAACAGGGCGGTTTGATGATCGGTGCGCCATGGCCGATGAGGCTCGAATTGAAACGGCCGAATATCGTCGGGAATTCGGGCACGGTGAATCCGCCTTCAGCCGCGTGATCCTTGTAGTTGAGACCTAGGCAGAGGATCTTGGGCGCCTTGACGAGGGGCGGCAGGAAAGTGAGGTCTTCAACCTGCACTTCCTCGCCCTCTGCGCTGACTTTCGCGCCGGCATCCGTCAGGGCGCTGCCGCCGCTGGCGATCAACACATCCAGATCATAGAGGGCAGCGTCGCCGAACAGCGCCTTGACGCCCGCGCCCGTGTCCACTGCCAGACCGACCGCGCCGTTCTTCGTTACCTTGGCCAACCGCATATGCAAACCTCCTGAGAATCTGTCCCACCCACTGAACCGAAGGCATGGGATTGAATGAAATATATTTCAAGCCATAAAATACATCTTGTCGAATTGCCATGGGTGGCGAAGCTGATATAGTTGTTGCGATGACCAAAAAGCTGAGCCTGACCGAACGCGCCTACCGGCAATTGCGCGACGATCTCCTGACCTGTCGGCTGGTGCCGGGCGCGAAAATCAACATCAAGGATATTACGGAAACGCAGGGCTTCAGTCTCGGGGCGGTGCGCGAAGCCCTGTCGCGGCTTACGTCCGAGGGCTTCGTGACGCAGGACGATGCGCGGGGATTTCGGGTGACGCCGATATCGATCGGCGATTTGACCGATCTGGTCAGGGTCCGCAGCGATATTGAGGGGCAATGCCTCCGCCGCGCGATCGAGAAGGGAGGCCTGGACTGGGAAGCCTCTATCGTCAGCGCGGCCCATAAGTTGGGCAAGACCCCGACCCGCGACCCGCGAGAGGCGGCCCGTCTGAACGAGGATTATGCCGACGCCCATGCGGCCTTCCATCACGCCCTGGTCGCCGCGTGCGACAGTCCATGGTTGCTCAAGATGCGCGACTGGCTCTATGCCCAGTCGGAACGCTATCGCTATCTCACCGTGCCTTTGGCCCATGGCGACCGGGATCTGGTTCATGAACATGCGCAGATCGTCGACGCGGCGCTCGCGCGGGACGCCGACCGCGCCGAGGCGCTGCTGACGGACCATTTGATGGCGACGGCGCGGCTGCTGATCGACCCGCAGAATGCGCGGGGCGGGACCGATATCGAATGGGCGGCTGGCGCGGATCGGGCCCTCTGATCCCATATCAGCTCTGCCGGTTCTGACCGGTGCCACCGCCGCTGGCGGGCATCAGCATGTTGCTCATACCGCCATCGACCAGCAGGTCGACACCGCTGATGTGGCTTGCATGAGGGCCGATCAGAAACAGGATCGCCTGCGCGACATCCTCGGCCACGCCAAGTTTGCGCAGGGGAATATTGGCTTCCCGCTGGTCGCGCCGCGACGGATCTTCATATCCCGCAGCGGTCATCGGCGTGTAGGTGGGGCCGGGCGACACCGTATTGCATCGGATACCGTCCGGCCCCCATTCGATGCTGAGCTGGCGTATCATCATCAACAAGGCGGCCTTGCTGGAGGAATAAAAGCCAAGCGCGGGCGTAGGCTGGGTGGCCGACATGGACGCGGTCGCGACGAAGGCGCCCTTGCTCTCCTTCAGGTGCGGATGGGCGGCCTTGCCGAGCAGCCAGGACGAGCGGGTGTTGATGGCGAAGATGCGATCGAAATCGCCGATCGGCAGTTCGGCCAATGCACCGCCCATGATGATGCCGGCATTGCTGATGACGGCGTCGATCCCATCCATATGCGCGAGCGCCGCCGCGACAATCCGGTCGCCGCAATCCGGTTCGGCCAGATCGACCACGCAGGTCGCGGCGGCGGGGCCGACCGCATCGGCCACCACCTGCAGATTGGCGGCATCCCGATCCGCGAGCAGCATCCGGTGTTCACCCGGAATCATCGACCCGGCCGCCAGCAGTTCGGCGCAGGCTCTGCCGATGCCGCTTGCAGCACCCGTGATGATCACCCGCATGTCACTCTCCCTACACTTTCATGGCGTCGATGCGCCGTGTTTCAGTCCTTCAGGCCCAGTTCGTCCATCAACGCGCCGCGCAGCTTGAACTTCTGGATTTTCGATGCCGACATCGGCCATTCGTCGATGAAACGGATATGCCGCGGAACCTTGAAGGAAGCGAGGCGCTGCCGGGTATAGGCGATGAGTTCCTCCGCCTCGACCTCCACATCGCCTTCGCGTTCGATGTAGGCGGCGGGGATTTCCGCCAGCCGCTCGTCCGGCAGCCCGACGACCTGCGCGAGACGAACCGCCGGATGGGTGGCCAGCACCGCCTCGACCTCGGCCGCGGCGACATTTTCCCCACCCACTTTCAGCATATCCTTGAACCGGCCGTGGAACATGACGTGGCCATGTTCGTCGATCGAGCCGATATCGGCGCTATGATACCAGCCATCGGCATCGAGCACCTCTGCGGTCTTCTGCGGGTCCTTGTAATAGCCGTCGAACAGATTGTAGCCGCGAATGAGGATTTCGCCGCGTTCGTCCACGCCCTTTTCCGCGCCGGTTTCGGGATCGACGATCTTCATCTCTATGCCCGCAAGGGGGAAACCAAGTTTCTTGAAGCCCATTTCCGGTTCCATCGCATAGCCGCCGGTGGTGACGATGCCGGTCGCCTCGGTCATGCCCATGGTGCCCACTTGGAGCATGTTTGGGGCTTTCTCCCGATAGGCCTGGCCTACGCGATCAGGCATGAAGGCGAAGCAGCTATTTTGCAGGCGCACCGACGACATGTCGGTCTTGGCCCAGTCGGGATGGGTGATCATGGCCTGATGGAAAGTGACGAAGGGCAGGAACATCATCGTCACCCGTTCATCCTCGATCTGCCGCAGACTCTCCCCGGCATCGAAATGCGGCTGGCCGATGAAGGTGCCGCCCACGTCGATCGCGCCCAGCATGCAGAGCATCGCAGCGATATGGAATAAAGGCAGCGGCGACCAGGCGCGCTCGTCGGGCTGGAAGGACCAGCGATAGCGAGCGAGATTCGATGCCTCCCGAGTGACGGCCTCATGGCTGAGCAGGCACCCTTTGGGGTTGGCCGATGTCCCTGACGTATACAGGATCATCGCGGTGTCGCGGACCCTGACGGTCAGACGGGATGCATGTACCTCTACTTCCTCCACTTCCTGCACCGCCGCATCGAAGGTTGCCTGATCTACGAAACCGGGGACCGAACGGCCACCCAGCATCACGATCCGCTTGAGCAGAGGCGCGCCCGCAAGCGTGAGTGAGGAGGAGTCCGCGGCATCGGGCAGGTCGGGGAAAGCCTCAACCAGCCGTTGACCGAAATCGATATGCTCACTGATCATATCATTGGTGATGATCGCCGCCAGATCGGCATTTTGCGCGACATAGGCCATTTCAGGCGCCTTGTACCGTGCGTTCATCAGCACGGAGACAGCGCCGCACATCGCATTGGCGAACAGGGTCTCGACAAATTCGATGCTGGACGGCAACAGGATGCCGACATTGTCGCCGCGCGCGATGCCCAGCGCCTTCAGGCCGCGCGCGCGCTTCAGGACGCTCTGTACGACATCGTCATATGTCTTGCGTTCTCCCGGGAATACCAATGCTTCCTTGTCGGATGCCTTGTCCCACCCTTTGAGAAGCAGATCGCCCAGAGTGGTTGCAGAAATACGGAATGGGGCGCAATCTTCGCCTTGTGTGACCACGGATGTCCGCTCCTAAAATGCCGGTCAGCTATCGATGATGATCAGATTGCAGCCATCGCGTCTGCCTGCGCCTTTCGTTGGATAGGTGCAGCTTTGCCTTCCTGGTCCAAGAGCAAGGGCAGAGATTTTGTATCACTGTGCGGGAATTCACGATGGAAGCCTATGTCTACGATCATGTCCGGACGCCGCGCGGGAAGGGCCGCCCCGATGGCGCGCTGCACGAGATCACCTCTGTCGAAATGGCGACGCAGCTTTTGAAGGCGCTCCAGAGCCGCAATGATCTCGACACTGGACTGCTCGACGATGTGATCATCGGCATGGCCCAGCCCGTCGGTGAACAGGGCGGCGTGCTGGCGCGCGCGGCGGTGTTGCAGGCCGGCTATGCCCAGACGGTCGCGGGCCAGCAGATCCATCGCTTCTGCGCCACCGGGCTGGACGCTGTCAGCCTGATCGCGGCGCAGGTCCATTCGGGCATGATCCAGGCCGGCATCGGCGGTGGCGTCGAGTCGATGAGCCGCACGGTAATGGGTTATGACTCGGGCGCCTGGACGTCCGATCCGTCGGTCGCCTTCAGCAATTATTACGCCCCGCAGGGCATCGGCGCCGACCTGATCGCTACCCTGGACGGCTACACGCGCGAGGATGTCGACAATTTCGCCGTCGAGAGCCAGCGCAAGGCCGCCCATGCCTGGGAAAACGGCTATTTCAAAAAGGCGATCGTGCCGATCAAGGATGTGCTGGGCGACGTGGTGCTAGATCATGATGAGCATATGCGACCCGGCACCACGCTGGAAAGCCTCGCCAAGCTCAAGCCCGCCTTCGAAGGGTTCGGCAAGGCCGGGTTCGAAGCGGTCGCGAAGGCCAAATATCCAGAAATCGAAGAGCTGAACTATGTCCATCATGGCGGCAATAGCTCCGGTATCGTCGATGGCGCCGGCCTGGTTCTTGTCGGGTCGAAGGAATTTGGGGAAAAGGCCGGCCTCAAGCCGCGCGGTCGCATCCGGTCCTATGCCAATATCGGGTCTGAGCCGACGATCATGCTGACGGCGCCGGCGGCGGTGTCGCGCAAGGCGCTCAAGGCGGCCGGCATGACCGAGAAGGACATTGATCTCTGGGAACTGAACGAAGCCTTCGCCAGCGTGGTGATGCGCTTCCAGCGGGAGCTGAACGTTCCCGACGACAAGATCAACGTCAATGGCGGGGCGATCGCGATGGGTCATCCGCTTGGCGCGACCGGCGCGATGATCCTGGGCACCGTGCTGGACGAACTGGAGCGGCGCAACGCGGAAACCGGCCTCATCACCTTGTGCGCGGCCAACGGCCTGGGCACGGCTGCCATCATCGAGCGCGTTTGAACGCGCCTACCGAACTATAGAGCGGGACATCCCATGAAGACTATGCGACTGGAAAAAGCCGAGGACGGCTTCGCGATCCTGACCCTCGATGCCGAAGGCTCGATGAACGTCGTCAACGATGCTTTCATCGCCGACATGGAAGCGGCGACGAAGCAGATTGTCGCGGACGAAAGCATCAAGGGCGTCATCCTGACGTCGGCCAAGAAGACGTTCATGGCCGGTGCGGACCTCAAGCAGTTGGTGAATGGGTTCGGCACGCTGACGCCGCAGGAAGCCTATGCTTTTTCGAAGCGCGCCACCGACATGCACCGCGCCATCGAACAATCCGGCAAGCCCTGGGTGGCGGCGATTAACGGCCTGGCGCTGGGCGGCGGTTTCGAGTTGGCGCTGGCTTGCCACCGGCGCATCCTGGTGGATGATGCCAAGGCGCAGGTCGGTTTGCCCGAAGTCAATGTCGGTCTGCTGCCCGGATCGGGCGGCACGGTGCGGTTGGGCATCATCGCGGGAATGAAGATCGCGCTAGACCTGCTGCTGTCGGGCCGCTCGGTGGGGCCGCAGGAAGCGCTCAAGCTCAAGATCGTGGACGAGGTCGTCCCGGCGGACAAGCTGATCGACGCGGCCAAGGCGTGGCTTGCGACCGTGCCTGACCCGGTCAAGCCCTGGGACGTCAAGGGTTGGACGCCGCCGCAGAAGAAGGGCCTAACCGTTCCTGAGGATTCGGCCGCCTACATGATGTATACGGGCGGTCTCGCCAAGGTGGGTTATAATCAACCCGCGCCGGCCGCGATTCTAAACTCGGTGTTCCACGGCTTGCAGTTGCCCTTTGACAAGGCGCTGGCGGTGGAGGGGAAATATTTCGCCAAGCTGCTGACCGATCCGGTCGCGCGCAACATCATCCGCACCACCTTCATTTCGAAGCAGGCGGCCGAAAAGGGCGCGCGTCGTCCCGAAGGCTTCCCGAAGTTTGAAGCGAAGAAAGTGGGTGTGCTGGGCGCGGGCATGATGGGCGCGGGCATTGCGTTCGTGTCCGCCAATGCGGGTATCGACGTCGTTCTCATCGACCGCGACACCGCGACCGCGCAGAAGGGCAAGGACTATTCGGCCAAGGTGCTGGGCAAGCTGGTCGAAAAGGGCAAGCTGACGCAGGACAAGGCGGACGCCGTGCTCGCCCGCATCACCCCGACCGACGACTTCGCGCTGCTCGATGGCTGCGACATGGTGGTCGAAGCGGTGTTCGAGGATACGGCGATCAAGGCCGAAACCACGAAGAAGGCCGAAGCGGTGCTGCCGGCACAGGCCATTTTCGCGTCCAACACCTCGACCCTGCCGATCTCGCAGCTCGCCCAGGCGTCGCGGAGCCCGGATCAGTTCATCGGCCTGCACTTCTTCTCGCCGGTCGACCGCATGGGGCTGGTCGAGGTCATCATGGGCAAGCAGACCAGCAAGGAGACGCTGGCCAAGGGCCTCGACTTCATCGCGCAGTTGCGCAAGACGCCGATCGTCGTCAACGACAGCCGTGGCTTCTACACCAGCCGCGTGTTCCAGATGCTGATCCACGAAGGCGCGGCGATGCTGGCGGAGGGCGTTCCCCCCGCGGTGATCGAAAACGCGGCCAAGGCCGTCGGCATGCCGGTCGGGCCGCTGGCGCTGCTGGACGAACTGACGCTCGACCTGCCGCTCAAGATTGTCGACCAGGCGATCGCCGAGGAAGGCGATAAATATACGCCACCCGCAGGCACTGCCGTCATGCGGCGGATGAAGGACGAGATCGGCCGGTCCGGCCGGAAGACCGGCGGGGCGTTCTATGATTATCCCGAAGGCGGCAAGAAGCATCTGTGGAAGGGCCTGGCCGATCATTTCCCGGTCAAGCAGGACTGGGATGTCGAGGAACTGAAGAAGCGCTATCTCTATGCGCAGGCGATGGAAACCGCCCGCTGCCTGGAGGAAAATGTGCTGGAAACTCCGCAGGACGCCGATCTGGGTGCGATCTACGGCTGGGGTTTCCCGGCCTGGACCGGCGGGACGATCAGCTACATTGACACGATCGGCATTAAGAAGTTCGTTGAGGAATCCGATAGGCTCGCCCAGCTTTATGGCCCGCGCTTCCTGCCGTCCGCATGGCTGCGCGACAAGGCGGCAAAGGGTGAGGATTTCTACACGCCCGCGAGCGAAACCAGGGTCAAGGAGCCAATGCCGGCATGAAGCGCCTGATTTTCGAGCAGGAGCATGAGCAGTTCCGCGACTCCGTCGTCAAGTTCATGACGACGGAGGTGGGCGCTCACGCCCAACGTTTTCGCGAGCAGGGCATGGTCGACCGTGAGCTGTTCCTGAAGGCGGGCGAGCAGGGCTTGCTGTGCACCTGGGCGGACGAGAAATATGGCGGGGCGGGGATCGACGATTTCCGCTTCGAGCAGATCATCATCGAGGAGAATATGCGCCACGGCGACATAGGCTTCTACATCAACCTGCATAATGATCTGGTCGCGCCCTATATCGCCAAGCTCGGCACCGACGAACAGAAGGACCGCTGGATGCCAGGCATCGTCAGCGGCGAGAAGATTCTGGCCGTCGCGATGACGGAACCGTCCACCGGCAGCGACCTGGCGGGTATGCGCACCAGCGCGGTGGACAAGGGCGACCATTGGCTGTTGAACGGCGCCAAGACCTATATTTCCAATGGCATTTTGGCCGATCTGGTCGTCGTGGCCGCGCGGACCGACCCCAATAGCCGCCACGGTCTGGGCCTTATGGTCGTCGAACGCGGCATGGAAGGGTTTGAACGCGGGCGCAAGCTGGCGAAGATGGGGCTCAAGGCGCAGGACACGGCCGAGCTCTTCTTCAACGATGTCAGGGTGCCCAAGGGGAATGTGCTGGGCGATCCGGCCCAAGGCTTCAAATATCTCGCCCGCTTCCTGGCGCAGGAGCGGCTGGTCGCGGCCATCGGCTTCATGGCGACGGCGCAGACCGCATTCGACATCACGCTCGACTATGTGAAGGAACGCCGGGCCTTCGGAAAGCCGATTGGCGCGTTCCAGAATACGCGGTTCAAGATGGCTTCGATGCGGGCCGAACTGGACGCGCTTCAGACCTATGTCGACCAGTGCGTGATGCTGCTCAACGCGGGCGAGTTGACCGCAGAAGACGCGTCGGCGGCCAAACTGCTGACCAGCGAACTGGAAGGCCGGGTGATGGACGAATGCGTCCAGCTTCATGGCGGGGCGGGCTATATGGAAGAATATCGCATCAGCCGCATGTATACTGACGCCCGCATCAGCCGCATCTTCGCCGGAACCTCGGAAATCATGCGCGAAATCATCGGTCGCGGACTGGGCCTGGACGAGCGTAAGCTGTCCTGACCGCAAAACCGGGGGTGGGTCGAATGCTTGATGTCGAACGATTGCGCGGCTTCCGGGTGCCGGAAGCACAGGATGTTTGCGATCCGCGATCCGCTATTCTCTACGCGCTGGGTGTCGGCGCCGGGCTGGGCGCGATCGATGAACGGCATCTGGTCTTCGAACGCGATCAGGCCGTTTTGCCGACCATGGCGCTGGTTCTGGGAACACCCGGCTTCTGGCCGATGGCGCCGGAACTGGGCTGGGATTGGCCGCGCATCCTGCATGGCGAGCAGACGCTGAAACTGGTTCGGCCGCTCGAACTGGGCCAGTTGGTCAACGGCCGGATCGAAATTATCGGTCTCGCGGACAAGGGTTTAGGCAAGTCCGCTCTCGTGCGGGCAAAACGTGTCATAACCACGCCGACGGACCGGCCGATCGCCGAAATGGAGGAAGTGTGGGTCTTGCGAGGCGCGGGCGGTTTTGGCGGGCCGTCGAATCTTGATGGGCCTGCGCCGATTGTCATGCCGGATGCGCCCGCAGGCGCCTGTCTCGACCTGCCGACGGCCGCCAATCAGTCGATGCTCTATCGCCTGACCGGCGACCGTAACCCCCTGCATATCGACCGGGGCACGGCGCAGGCGGCGGGTTTCGATCGGCCGATACTGCATGGCCTTGCCACCATGGGTCTGGTTGGGCGCGCGTTGATCCATCTGTGCTGCGGCGGCGATCCGGGTTTGTTGACCGACATGCGGGTGCGTTTCACCGCGCCGGTCTGGCCGGGTGAAACGGTTCGGACGGAAATCTGGCGCCGGGGCGACGCCGTATCGTTTCGGGCTAGCGTGCCTGACAGGAATAGCATCGTCATCGATGGCGGCGAGGCCCGCATCGGTGGTTTCAAGGAAGAACGGGACGTATTGAAGTGAATATATTGGATGGCAAGGTCGCACTGGTGTCCGGTTCCGGACGGGGCATTGGGAAGGCTATCGCGCTGAAACTGGCAAGCGCCGGCGCCCATGTCGTGGTGAACGACCTGGACGAGGATGTGGCAAAGGCGACGGCGAGTGAAATCGAAAGCCTTGGCGTCCGCGCCGTGGTGTGCGTGGGCGACGTGACGGATGCCGATTTCGGCGACAAATTTGTGGGAGCGGCGGTCGCGCATTTCGGCACGATCGACATCATCGTGAACAATGCGGGCTATGCTTGGGATTCGGTTCTTCAAAAGACGAGCGACGAGCAGTGGATGGCCATGCTCGATGTTCATCTCAATGCCCCTTTCCGTATATTGCGCGCCGCGCAACCGGTGATCGCCGCCGCGGCGAAGAAGGAGACCGCCGAACATGGTCGGGCCACACGCCGGACGGTCATCAATATATCGTCCGTGGCAGGTCTTGGCGGCAATGCCGGTCAGTCGGGCTATGCGGCGGGCAAGGCGGGGATCGTCGGTCTCACCAAGACGGTGATGAAGGAATGGGGGCGACATAATGTCACCGTCAACGCGGTGGCTTTCGGCGCCATCATGACGCGCATGACCGCGGGCGAGGCGGGCAGCACGACCATCAGCGTCAAGGGTCGGGACATCAAGGCCGGCGTCAGCGACGAAATATTGGAAGCCATGGAAAAGGGCATTCCACTGGGCCGCGCCGGCACGCCGGAAGAAGCCGCCGGCGCCGTCTACCTGCTATGCCTGCCCGAAGCCGATTATATCACCGGCGAGGTGATCGTCGCGGGCGGGGGCTGGAAACTCTGACGATATAATGGGCGGGCCTTGGCGCCCGCCCTCGGTCAGGCGGGCCAGCCAGGCGTGCGACCCTGCATGGCCAGAAAGATGGAACGCATGGGATCGGGTACGGATCCGGCGCCGATGCCAGTGCCGAAATTGATCCCCCGCCGCTCATATATCCGCCATCCCTCGGCCGTGCGCCGCAGCCTGTCCTCATAGCCGCCCACGGCGAGAAGGTCGGTGGGGCGCAGCGGATCGGCATCGGGGATATCGAACCACTGCCATGCCATGACGCGGCTGGCTGCGCGCGCTTCGTCGCCGTTCACCTCAATCACCACATTGGTGATGTTATGCGAACAGCCCATTAGAGCGCCCTGATAACCCATGCACTGGGCATGGATGGCCTCCCGCCCCACGGAACGCGCGCTGCCAAAGTCGATCGATCCATCCTCCGTGAACACTTCCTCCGCAATGCGGTGAAACTGCATCGAATCTACCAGATGGGCGTAACGATAGAGGCATTCCTCGATCGCGAGGCGGTCCGCCAGCATGGCGAGGTCGATCATCATGGCGGATATCTTTCTTTACCGGCCGCGAGGGTGGGGGGCTTATTTCAGCCGCAGCCAACGACCCCGCCGTCAACCGGAATCTGTGCGCCGGTGACATAAGCGCCCGCGCGCGAACACAGGAAAATGACGATGCCTGCAATATCGTCCGGCGAACCTAGACGTTGGAGCGGAATATGCGCCAGCAGGGCAGGATCGACCTGATCCTCATCCCGCATATGCGCCGTCATTTTGGTTGGGAAGAAGCCGGGAATGACCGCATTGACGGTGATGTTACGCGCCGCCAAATCGCCGGCCAGATCGCGCGTCATCATATGGACTGCAGCCTTGCTCGCGGCATAGCTGTACGCGCTGAGCCGCTCTGTCTTCATCCCCGCGACCGAACCGATGTTGATCACCCGCGCCGGATCGCCAGCCTTTCCGGACGCGCTGAGTTCGGGGAGGAGTTCCCGGACCATGGTGAACGGCGTCTGGACGTTCACGGCCATCACGCCCGGCCAAGCCTTGTCGGGGAAGCTGTCGATCGGCCCGCCCCAGGTCTTACCCGCGTTGTTGACCAATATATGGCATTCTCCGACCGCTTCGCGATAACGGGCGACGAGGTCGACCGCCGCCTCGGGCGTCGACAGGTCAGCGGGGAGGGGGATGCACGATCCCAGCGTGGCCATCTCCCGGGCGGCATCTTCGCAGATGTCGGCCTTGCGGGATGTGATCGCGACTGTCGCGCCAGCCCGCAGCAGACCTTCGGCGATCATGCGGCCCAGACCTTGCGCGCCGCCGGTGACCAGCGCCTTCTTGCCGGTCAGGCTGAACAGATCGCTCACATCGTCACCACGACTTTGCCGAACTTGTGCTGGTCGCGCAGATGCAGAAGCGCCTCTTTGGCCTGGGCAAGCGGATAGGTCGCCTCGATCACCGGCTTGATTGCATGTTGCTCGGCAAAAGCGAGCATTTCCTTGAAGTCCTGCGGATCGCCGACCTGGCTGCCGACGATGCTGGCGCTCTTGAGGAAGATGTCGGTGGCGTTGAACTTGATCTCGTTGCCGGCGGTAGACCCGTAGATGACGATCCGCGCGCCCGGATTGATGGCGCGGACATAATTGGCGAAGCTGGGCGATGGCGCGCCGTCCAGCACCACGTCGATGCCGCCGGTAAGTTTGCCGACCTGCTTGCGCCAGTCGGGATCGGTGTACAGCAGACCGCCCTTGGCCCCCATTGCCACGGCACGATCGATCACGTCCTGGTTTTCACCGGTGACATAGACATTGGCGCCCTTGGCCACGGCAAAGGCCAGGCCGAACGTGGCCACGCCGCCGCCTACGCCGCTGATGAGCAGCGTCTCTCCCGCTTCCAGCCGTCCCTTGAACATAAGCGCGCGCCACGAGGTCAGCGCCGTCAGCGGCATGGCCCCGGCTTCCTCGAAACTCATGAAGGCCGGCTTGGGCGCCAGATTGTCGACCGGCACGCAGATATATTCGGCGATCGTGCCGGCGAAGGGCATACCGAGCAGGCCGAAATCGGCGGCTGGCGCGTGGCGGTTCGACCCCCAGTTGCGTGCAGGATAGAGCACAACCTCATCGCCCTCGCGGACGCCGGTGACGCCCTCGCCGATCATGTCGACGACGCCCGCACCATCACAGCCCAGCGTGATCGGCACCGTCATGCCGGGATATTGCCCGTGGGTGATGAACAGTTCACGATGGTTTATGGATGCGGCCCGCAGCGCAACACGCACCTCTCCCGGACCGGGCACTGGCGTGTCGACTTCCGCCACCACGACGGATTCAGGGCCGTCGATCCGTTCGAGATAAAGGGCCTTCATGGTCAACCTTTCCTAATATCCTGCTCGCGCCGCGGTCTGTATGGCAACGCTGGCTGCATAACGACCTCGGCTTCCTAGGTGGAAAGCTGGACATTTTTCCATCTCATTGGGAACCTATCTGCCGATAGGAAAAAGGGATTGCGTTATAGATTCATCGCGCAGAATATATTTCGCATAACAAACGAATCGCGCCAACCGCGCTAGGAGAGAAGAGCATGACCGTTGTGCCCACAGCTATCTTGCCGCCGCGTTCGACTCATATGCCGATCCGGCGTGCTGCATTGGTGGCGCTGACGGAAAGAGTGGCGCAGTCGCGCATGACCGTGGTGTCTGCGCCGGCTGGGAGCGGAAAAACCACCGCAATGCTGTTCTGGGCGGATGAACTCAGGGCGCAGGGGCGCCCCGTTTTGTGGCTCGCGGCAAGGGCAGGCATAGAAAGTAAGCGGTCCTTTCTCCAAGCGCTCAAGGCCGCAGGTATTGCCGCGGGTATGCCGTGGGATGCACTGGACAGTGACGCTGCCGACGAAAGCTGGCTATCCGCCCTCGCGACGATGGGCAGCGTAAAGCCGGTTATCATTGTGGATGACGCGCAGTTTCTGGCAAAGCCGATTCTGGAGTTTCTGGCGCAACTATCGTCGAGCGCGCGCGACGCATTGACCATCATCATCGCCGCACGCGGTGCGGTCGGCCTGTCGCTGGCGCGTATGCGTGCGCTCGGATTTCTGGTCGAAGTGGGCGTCGCCGATCTGTCCTTCACCTTGGCGGAAGCGACGGAACTGGTCACGCGGTCTATCGGGACGCCGGTGGATTCGCGCGAACTTCAGGACATTGTGGGCGATACCCAAGGCTGGGTTTCCGGTATCGTTATTGCCTGCGATCTCTATCGCCGCACCAGCGACAGCGCGGCCAAGCTCCGGCTGACTGGCCTGCGCCCAGAATTTGCCGAGTATTTCCATGATGAAGTGTTAAGTTTGCAGCCGGACGACGTCCGCCGCTTCCTCGTCGACACCTCGATCCTCGATGAATTGACGCCCTCCGCTTGCGCTGCGGTAACCGGCGACGAAAATGCGCGCGCGATGCTGGACCATGTCTTTCGTGAAGGCCTGTTTCTGAACGCGATTGATCAGGAACATAGCCGCTATGCCTATCACCGGTTGTTCCGCGAAATGGTGTTGGGCCGGCTGATCGATCGGGCACCGGACCGCGCTGCTGTCATGCATCGACGGGCGAGCGAATATTTTGCCGAAGCCGGCCAGCTTGCCCTGGCGATCGAACATGCGCGGCTGAGCGGGGACAAGGCTTTTCTCGCCGACCAGTTGGATCGCTTGGCGGAGGGACTGACCTATTCGGGCTATCTCTACCGCATCGACGAACTCGGCGCGGAACTGCCCTGGCCGATCCTGGCCGAACGGCCTAATCTGCTCCTGGCGCTGGCCTGGAGACGCATCCGCCAACTGGCCTTTTCCTCGGCTGACAGGCTGATTTCCGCCGCGCGGCAGGCCTGTGAAGCGAAGCGCGAGGCCCAGTCCCTGCCCGCGCACGAAATCGAGCAACTCGACCTGCTGATCCGCCATCGCTTCGTCATGCTTGCGGCGGCGCGAGACGACATGGTCAGGGTCGAGGCCGATTCGGAGCCGCTGCTCGCCGAACTGGCCGACAGCCATGCCTATCTCAGCTGCACCTTGCTGGCGCAGCTCATGTCGGCGCGGCGCGAACTTTATCATTTTCAGGACATGCTCAAGCTGGAGGCGGAAACCAGCCGCGCGCTGTCGCGTCCCGGCTCGGCCTTCGCATCCATCGCCCTGAAGGCCTCGGTCGCGCCGACCATGATGGCGCAGGGCAAGATTCCCTTGGCGCGACGTTTTCTGGAAGAGGCCTTCGCGTTAGCTGTTGAAATCCATGGCGCAGGTTCCGGTCTGGCCGCGCTGCCCGCGTTGCCGTTGGCCGAACTGCTCTATGATGCAGGCGACCTTGAACAGGCGGCGGAACTGGCGGACCAGTATCTGCCAGTCGTGCGGCAATGGGGATTTTCCGATCAGATGGCGTCGGGCTATCTGGTCAGCGCGCGCCTGCGGGCGGCAAGGGGCGATCTGCCCAGCGCGCTGTCGACGCTTAACGATGCCCATCTCGTGGCGATCGAATGTGGGCTTGATCGTCTGCGCTCCTTCATCGTGGCTGAAGAGGTGCGGCTTTTGATCAAGGCGGGGCAGATCGACGAGGCGGAGCAGCATTTCCTGGCGGGCGATCCGCAACTGGACGGCGAACCCATTCCCACCCTGCACCCGACGCGGCGCAATGAGAATATCGCGATTGCCTGGCTCAGGATCGAGATGCAGCGCCATCGGCTGGGCCGAGCGCGCAAGGTCGCCTATCGGTGGCTGGAATTCGTCAAACGCGCGGGAGCGGTCCGGTCCGCCGTGATCTTCGAATTGCTGCTGGCGGAAATCGCGGTGCTTCAGGGCAACCGGTCCGAGGCGCGCAGGGCCGTTCGCGCTGCCGTAGAGATGGCCGAACCGGCCGCCTGGGTGCGGGTCTTCGTCGATGAGGGAGAAGTCATCGCGTCTCTCATCATCGAAGCCTATTCGCAGGGGCCGGAACTGGAAACGCCCGCTGATCGCTTCGCCGTCCGCCTTGTGTCGATGTTGAGGCGGGGACCACAGATCGAAGCGGACGAAGAAGAGGAGGATGATTTCGGCCTGACCGGGCGCCTCGCCAACCGGGAAGTCGACATTTTAACGATGGTGAGCGGAGGCCTGCGCAACCGGGAAATCGGCGACCGTCTCGGCCTGACCGAAGGCACCGTCAAATGGTATATGCAGCAAATCTACGACAAGCTGGGCGTGCGCCGTCGGCCGCAGGCGGTTCTGCGGGCGCGGCAGCTCGGCATCCTGCCCTGAAGCGCACGCCATATCCTATCGAAGGATAGATTGCACCGTTCGCGCAACCTGCGACCGGCGCAATGTGCGCGAAAGGAAATATCATGGCAAAACGCAAGGTCATCATCAGCTGCGCGATTACAGGCGCAATCCACACGCCCTCCATGTCGCCCTATCTGCCCGTGACGGCGGAGGAGATCGCGGCATCGGCGGTCGGCGCGGCGGAGGCGGGCGCCGCCATCATCCATCTCCATGCGCGCAATCCCGTCGATGGGCGGCCGGACCAGAATCCCGACCTGTTCGAACCCTTCCTTAAAGTCATTAAGCAGCGTACCGACGCCGTATTGAACCTGACAACGGGCGGGCACCCCTCCATGACGGTGCAGGAACGGATCCGTCCCGCCCAAACTTTCGCCCCGGAAGTGGCCAGCCTCAATATGGGGACTATGGGCTTTGGTCTGTTCCCGATGCTGGATCGCTACAAGTCGTTCCAGCATGACTGGGAACCCGCCGCGCTCGAAGCATCGCGCGACCTGGTGTTCAAGAACACCTATGCCGACATCGAACATCTACTGACCACATTGTCGCCGCTGGGCACGCGCTTCGAATTCGAATGCTATGACACCAGCCATCTCTATAACCTGAAATATTTTCTCGATCGCGGCCTCGTCAAGGCGCCGCTGTTCATCCAGACCTGCTTCGGCATATTGGGCGGCATCGGCAGCCACCCCGACGATATCATGCATATGAAGCGAACGGCCGACCGGCTGTTCGGCGACCAATATGAATGGTCCGTGCTGGGGGCCGGTGCGCGTCAGATGAGCATTGTCGCCATGGCGGCGTCCATGGGTGGCAATGTCCGTATCGGTCTGGAGGATTCGCTGTGGGGCGGCCCGGGCCGGCTCGCCGAGACCAATGCGGAGCAGGTGAAGACTGCGCGGCAGATCGTCGAAGGCATGGGTCTTGAAATCGCCACGCCCGATGAGGCGCGTGCCATGCTGGACCTCAAGGGCGCGGACCGGACGAATATCTGATGACGAAAAAAAACGGGCCCCTGGCCGGTATTCGCCTGCTGGAGATCGACGCGATCGGCCCCGTACCGCTCGCTGCGATGCTGTTGGCCGATATGGGCGCCGAGATCGTCCGCATCGCCCGGCCGCCATCGGTCGCGGCGGGGGACTGGGATGATGTCGGTGGGGACATCCTGCACCGCAGCCGGGTTGTGACCTATCTCGATCTCAAGCAGGACGCGGATCGGGAACGGTTGCTCGCATTGATCGAGCGGGCGGACGGGCTGATCGAGGGATACAGGCCCGGCGTCATGGAACGCCTCGGCGTTGGCCCCGATGTCTGCCTGGCGCGCAATCCGCGGTTCGTGTTCGGGCGGATGACGGGCTGGGGCCAGTCCGGGCCGCTTGCGCTGCGGGCCGGCCATGACATCAATTATCTGTCGATCACCGGCGCGCTCCACGCGATGGGAGAGCGACAGGGTACGCCGCCAGTACCGCTCAATCTGGTAGGCGATTATGGCGGCGGCGCCATGTTCCTGATCTTCGGACTGTTGAGCGCACTGCTGGCGGCGCAACGGACGGGCCGGGGGCAGGTCGTCGACGCCTGTATCACGGATGGCGTCGCGTCGTTGATGAGCTTATTTTACGCATGGCAGCCCAAGGGTTTGTGGGAAGATGCGCCCGGCTCCAATTTGCTGGATGGTGCGGCGCCCTTCTACCGCTGTTACGAATGCGCCGACGGACGGCACGTCGCGGTAGGATGTCTGGAGCCGAAATTCTTTGCCCAGATGGTGGACGGATTGGGTCTCTCCGACAGATGTTATGACCAGAACGACCGCGAAGGCTGGCCCGCGATGCAGGTTGAATTTGCCGCGGCATTTCTGGCCAAGAGCCGGGATGAGTGGGCCGCTCTATTTGCTGCGAGCGACGCTTGCGTGACGCCGGTTCTGTCAATGGAGGAAGCGCCCCGGCACGCGCATAATGAAGCGCGGGCGACTTTCGTACAGCGTCATGGAGTGGTCCAGCCATCGCCGGCGCCCCGCTTGTCTGTCGACGCGGGTGCCATTGGCGAGCCGTCCGTCGCGTCGGCGGCGGACCTGATCGCGGCTTGGTCTTAAGGCGCGGATCGCGCCAGGACAGCGGCATTCGCCTCCGTAGAAAACGTGCTCGGATCAGGGCGGGGCGTTCGCCGGGTCGCTGGCTATGTCGAACGGCAAGACCGGTGCGCGGCGGCTTGTCGCGCCACTGCGGTGCAAATACCACATCCAGATCAATTACATCCGATCCATAGAAATCCTGTCCAGCGATAGGTGGTAAATCGCGACTAATGTCGATTTTGCCACAGGCGACCAGACCTGCGCCGCACGCAGGTCGCACGGGAAAACTAATTGATTGGGAGGATTTTTATGCGATTGGCCGCACTGAAATTGGCATTGGTTGCGAGTGCCGCAGCGGTGGCATTTCCCTCATGGGCGCAGTCCGTCGCTTCGCCCGCGCCGCAGGCGGATAGTGCGAATGCCGGTGACATAGTTGTCACGGCTCGCCGCCGGGAAGAACGACTGCAGGACGTTTCGGTTTCCATTTCCGCTTTTTCATCAGAGGCGCTGGAGCGCAGCACCGTCCAGACGGTAAGCGACGTTAAAACGATCGCCCCCGGCTTCACCTTCTCCTCCGAAGGGGGCAAGGACAATGTCGCGCTGACCCTGCGCGGCATTGGCCAGTTGCCCCTGGGCGAGGTGACTCCCGGTGTTGTCATCTATCTCAACGACACCCCTTTGCCTTCGGTCGGCTCGAACGTCCCGACCTATGACATTGGCAGCATTCAGGTGCTCAAGGGGCCTCAGGGGACGCTGTTCGGCCGCAACACTTTGGGCGGCGCGGTCGTGATCGGCAGCCAGAAGCCGAGCTACGCCTTCGAAGGCTATGTCGAGGGCACCTATGGACGGTTCGATTATCGCGAACTCGAAGGCGCGGTGAATATCCCGATTATCGAGGATAAGGTCGCTTTCCGCGCTGCAGGCCAGATCCGTCGTCAAGACCCCCGGACGATCGCCTTCGACGGCGGCCCGGGATTCGACAATATCCATCAGGACGCCTACCGGTTCTCGCTGCTGGTCGAGCCGTTCGAGGGCCTCAAGAGCACCACCATCTATGAATATTTCAAAGGCGACGAACTCGCCGGCGGTCTCTATCTGCTGCGCGAGAATTTCCCCTTTGCCGCGCTGGGCCTGGGGGTTGTCGAGCCACAGGTGCAGGCAGCTTTGCAGGCACAGAAAGCCAATCGTCGCGGGTCGTTCGACGGCGGCATCAACGGCGGCGCGGCCTATCGCAAGACCAGGGCGATCACCAATGACACGTCCTTCAGCTTCGGCGATCTGACGCTACGCAACATTTTCGGTTATCGAAAGAACTACAGCTATCAGCTGATCAACACCGGCGGGCTGCCGCAACTGCAAATCCCCACGGGTCTGCCGTCTCCCGCGCCCTCGGCCGTGCCGTTTACCCTTTTCACGGCGTCTTCCGTGCTGGATCGGCAATATCTAACAAATGAAACCCAGTTGCTAGGCGATTTTGGCTCGTTCAACTTCATCGTCGGCGCCTTCTATAATAATGATAAGCCCGATGGTCCCAGTGGATCGCAGTTCACGGCATTTTCGGTGGGCGGCGTCCCGGCGCCTGCGGTGACGGCCCACGTCCGCAACAAGAACTGGGCGGTCTATGGCCAGATCGGGTATGAATTCACCGACAAGCTGAAGCTCAATCTCGGCGCTCGCTACAGCTGGGACAAGGTGTCGGCCTGCGGCGGCACCATCGGCACGACCTATGTCGACGAATCCACCTGCCTCAGCACGGCGGCCCTCAATCTGGCCGACGGCGTCGGCACCGTATCCAACAAGGGCGAGGAGCCGAGCTGGACCATCGGCCTCGACTATAAAGCGACCCCGGACTGGCTGCTCTATATCGTGTCGCGACGGGGCTATCGGGGCGTCAATGTGAACACGCCGCTGTTCGAAACACCCTTTACCACGGGCGGCACGGATCCGGCCTGCGTGGCGACCGGAGGCGTCTGCGCAGACCTTCGTCCCTTCCAGAAGACGGGTGAGGAAACAATCACCGACGTCGAGATCGGCTCCAAATATGACTATCAAGTCGGGTCCGCGCGTGGGCGCCTGAATCTGGCCGCCTATTACAGCAAATATAAGAATGCACTTCAGTTCCTGAACACGCAGACGACCGTTCCGAACGGCACGCCGGATTCGCCGACCAACGGCTCCCTGGCCGCGAATGTCGCCGATCTGCGGATCTGGGGTGTCGAACTGGAGGCGTCCATCAGCCCCGTGCGCAGCCTCACCGTCGGTTTTAATGCCGCCTATACCAATGTGAAGGTGGAAAGCCTGACCGTTCCTGCCGGACTGCCTTCGACCATCGCGCTGGGCGAGGGCCAGATCAACAAATATTCGCCCAGTTTCTCCGGCACGGCCAGCGTGAGTTGGACACTGCCGATCCGCCCGGCAGACGGCGATGTGGTGGTCAACGCCGACCTGTTCATGACCGACGATTTTGGCGGTCAGAATGGCGAAAAGCTGCCGGGTTACCAACTTGCCAACGCGCGTTTGGATTGGCGCGGGATAGGCGGTACGGGCCTTGATCTGGGCATTTATGTGAAGAACCTCTTCAACGAGAAATATGTCTCGGCTTCCAGCGTTCTTCTGCCGTCCTTCCCAACCAGTTCGGTCTATGCCGGCGATCCGCGGACGTGGGGCGTCACGGCTAAATACACGTTCTGACGCGCCCGTGAGAGGGGAGGGGTGAGCGACCTGCCCGCCTTTCCCCCTCTACAAGGACAGGTTTGCAGCGAGACGACAGGTCGTAGGGAGTTCTCGAGAGGATGACCATGAAGCTCGGCATATGCAGCATGTGGGGGGATCTGCTGGACGGATTTCGCGAAGAGGTCCGTCTTGCCTCCGATCTTGGTTTTGAGCTTATCAGCGTGGGCGATTCGCCGGCGGGTTGGCATGAACTCTACGTGTCGCTGACCCTCGCCGCGCTTGACGCGCCGAAAGCGACTTTGGCGCCACTGGTCACCTCGCCTTTCATGCGACATCCGCTGGTGACGGCCTCCGCCCTCAGCACCATCGACGATCTCTCCGGCGGGCGCGTGGCGCTGGGCCTGGCGACGGGCGGTAGCACGGTCATGGCGATCGGCCGCCCGCCCGCCACGCAGCGGGAAATCCGAACGGAACTGGCGGCGCTGCGGGATCTGTTCGCCGGACGGCCAACGCAGATGAACGGCATGCAGATCACACCGCTCCGTTTCGCTCGCCCGATTCCGATCTATTATTCCGCTTTCGGTCCCAAGGCGCTGGCGCTGGCGGGTGAGCAGGCCGACGGCGTCATATTGTTCGCGGGCGAACGCCATCTCGACGCGCTGAAGGACCGGATCGATACCGTCCGGGATGCCGCGCAGGCGGCGGGCCGCGATCCCCTGTCGATCGATATCTGGGTCGTATCCTTCGCCTCGATCCGCCCCACACGGGCCGAGGCCATAGACGATCTCAAGGCGTTCATCGTCGTCAACGGCATGGCCTTCCGAACGCCCGAAACCCTGGCGCGTGTCCCGACGCAGTTTCGCGGCAAGATCGACGCCTTGCACGCGCGTTATGATCCGACCGAGCATGTGGTCGTGGGCGGCAGGAATGTGGCCCTGATGGAGGAATTGGGTTTGACCGAGTTTCTGGCCGACTTCGATACGCTGGCGGGACCAATCGATGCGGCGGTGGACATGCTGCGGCGCATGGAGGCGATGGGTGTCTCGACCTTCATCGCGGCCTTGCCCGGGCACGCCGCGCCGCTAGAAACCATTCGCGGGCTTGCCCGAGCGCGGAGTATGATGTGACACTGGATCTACTGTATCTGAGCGAAGACGAAGCAGTGGGCATCGCGACGGTGCTGCGATCCCGGTCGCTCGGCGACATGATGGAGGCGGCGGAGGCGATGACGGTGGCGGCGCATGGCCGTCGCGTGACCTATTCCCGCAAGGTTTTCATTCCCCTCACCAAATTGTGCCGCGACGTGTGCCACTATTGCACCTTCGCCACCACGCCGGCCCGCGCGGGTGATGCCTATCTTGGCAGAGACGAGGTTCTGGCCATCGCCCGCGCTGGCGCGGCGGCCGGTTGCCGGGAAGCCCTCTTCACGCTCGGCGATCGGCCCGAGGCCCGCTATGCCGCCGCGCGAGAGGCTCTCAGCGGGCTCGGGCATGACTCGACCCTGTCCTATCTGGCCGAAATGGCGGAACTGGTGTTCCGCGAGACGGGCTTGCTGCCGCATCTCAATCCCGGCCTGATGATCGGCGAGGATTATGCGCAGTTGCGGCCTCATGCCGCCTCCATGGGTATCATGCTGGAGAGCAGCTCCGATCGCCTGTGCGCGCGCGGCGGCCCGCATTTCGGATCGCCCGACAAGACGCCTGCCCTGCGCTTGGCCGCCATCGAGCAAGCCGGGCGGGCGCGCGTGCCGTTCACGACCGGCCTGCTGATCGGTATCGGCGAAACGCGCGACGAACAGGTGGAGGCGCTCGTCGCCATTCGCGATCTGAATCGCCGCTACGGGCATATTCAGGAAGTCATCATCCAGAATTTCCGGGCAAAGCCGGGGACGCGCATGGCGGATCATGCCGAACCGTCGCTCGACGATCATCTCTGGTCCATCGCCGCCGCCCGGATCATCTTGGGGCCGCAGATGACGATCCAGGCGCCGCCCAATCTCCATGATCGCGTCGATCTGGCGCCGCTCATCCGGGCCGGCGTCAATGACTGGGGCGGGGTGTCGCCGGTCACTCCTGACCATGTGAACCCGGAGGCGCCCTGGCCGCATCTGGAGATATTGGAGGACGCCACAAAGGCCGCAGGCCGCATATTGATGCAGCGGCTCGCCATCGGCCCGCGTTATGCGCTTGCTGCGCGGGATTGGGCTGCGCCAGCCATTGCCACCCAGATCCTGCGCGCCATCGACGGGCGGGGCTTGCCCAAGGTGGACGAATGGTCCGCGGGGCATGGCGATCCCGCGCCCGACACCATGGTGATGGAGCCGGTTCTCGCTTCCCGATCGATCCTGTCCATCCTTGACGCTGCGGAGGAGGGTGAACGGCTGAGCGAAGCGGACATCGTGACCCTGTTCGATGCCGAGCAGGATGATTTTGCCGCCATCGTCGAGCGGGCCGACCGATTGCGGCGGCAGGCCGTGGGTGACATGCTGACCTATGCGGTCAACCGCAACATCAACTATACCAATATCTGCCTCTATAAATGCGGCTTCTGCGCTTTTTCCAAGGGCAGCACCAAGGCCATGCGCGGTCCGGCCTACAGGCTCGACATGGAAGAGGTCGGACGCCGCGCGGCCGAAGCCTGGGATCGCGGCGCGACCGAAGTCTGCCTGCAGGGCGGGATCCATCCCGATTATGACGGGCATACCTATCTCAATGTCCTTAAGACGGTGCGCGAGGCCGCGCCGGACATCCATATCCATGCCTTTTCGCCGCTCGAAGTGACGCATGGCGCCCGCACGCTTGCCCTGCCGCTGGAGGATTATCTGGCGCGGTTGAAGGAAGCGGGGCTGTCCACGCTGCCCGGTACGGCGGCGGAGATACTGGACCCCGAAGTTCGCGCCATCATCTGCTCGGACAAGGTGACAGCGGACGAATGGATCGAGGTGATGCGCGTGGCCCATGGGGTGGGCCTGCGCAGCACGGCCACGATCATGTTCGGCCATGTCGAGGAATATAAGCATTGGGCGCGCCATCTGCTGCGCATTCGCGGATTGCAGGAGGAGACGGGCGGCTTCACCGAATTCGTTCCGCTGCCCTTCGTCCATATGGAATCGCCGATATGGCGCAAAGGGCTGGCGCGATCGGGGCCCAGCTATCGCGAAGCGGTGTTGATGCACGCCGTGGCACGCATCGCGCTGCATCCGGTGATCCCCAATATCCAGGTGTCCTGGGTGAAGATGGGGCCGGAGGGCGCCGCTGCGATTCTGAAGGCGGGCGCCAATGACATGGGAGGCACGCTGATGGACGAATCGATCACCCGGGCCGCCGGTGGCGTCAATGGGCAGGAATTCGGTCCCAGGGAAATGCAGGCTCTGGCGGCATCCGTCGGGCGCCCGGTGCGCCAGCGCACAACGCTTTATGAGCCGGTGCTGCCGCGTCGCGCCGTATTGGCTGAACCATCGTGACCGACCTGCAACGTCGCTCGCCAGTTTCATTGAAGGAAAATATATGACTCTTCCCGCCATCGCCGTCGTGGGCGGCACCGGTAATCTGGGCGCTGCAATCGCCTGGCGGCTGGCGCGTGCCGGCTATCCTGTTACGATCGGATCGCGCAACGCCGAAAGTGCGGAAAAGGCCGCTGCGGAATTGGGGCATGGCCTGCGGGGCGGCGCCAATGTGGATGTCGTCGCGAATGCGGACATCATCATCGTGACGGTGCCCTTCGCCGCGCAGGAGGCGACACTTCGCGACATCGCACCGCATGTTGTTGGCAAGTTGGTCGTGGATACGACCGTTCCCCTCGTCCCGCCCAAGGTGATGCGGGTCCAGTTGCCCGACGAAGGCTCCGCCGCCCAAAAGGCGCAGGCGGTTTTGGGAGAGGGCGTGACGCTCGTGTCTGCGTTTCACAATGTCGCCGCGCACAAGCTGTCCAAGGACATCGATGTCGGTTGCGACGTGCTGGTCTTTGGCGACGACAAGAATGCCCGAGGTCGCGTCGTTGCCTTGGCAGACGCCATGGGATTGAGAGGGCTTCACGGCGGCGCGCTGGTAAACTCCGCCGCCGCCGAGGCGCTGACGTCGATCCTCATTTTCATGAACAAGACCTATAAGGTTGACGGCGCGGGCATTCGTATCACAGGAGATTTGATCCCGCCCGAAGCTTGAGGTTTAGTCGATGATCGAAATCGTACCTTTGACCGGGATTGGAGAGGTCAGACCGGGCGATGATCTGGCTGACATCCTTCATATGGCTTTGGGCCAGTGCGGTGTCGAACCTCGCGCGGGCGACATCTTGGTCGTGACGCAAAAAATCGTGTCGAAAGCAGAGGGGCGGTTTATATCCCTGGCTGACGTAAAGCCCGGTGAAGAGGCGCAGCGCCTCGCCGATATTACGCGCAAGGATGCTCGGCTCGTGCAACTGGTTCTGGATGAATCCAGCGCCGTCCTGCGCGCCGTACCTCATGTCCTGATTGCGCGCCACCGGCTGGGTCATGTCATGGCCAATGCTGGAATCGATCGTTCCAATATCGGGGCGGGGGAGGGAGATCGCGCCCTGCTCCTTCCAGTCGATCCCGATGGAACGGCTTCGCAATTGCACGCGCGCTTGGGCCTGCCCGTGGTCATCTCTGACAGTTTCGGTCGGCCTTGGCGGATGGGCGTGGTGGCGGTGGCCATCGGCGCCGCCGGATTGCCGGCGTTGCAGGATCGCAGGGGTGAACTGGATCGCGATGGCCGGACGCTGGAAGTTACCCAGGTTGCCTTGGCCGATATTGTCGCGACGGCCGCTTGCCTCGCTACCGGAGAAGGCGCGGAGGGCATACCGGCAGCTCTGGTGCGAGGTTACCCGCTGACCGGCACGGCTCGCCCTGCCGCCGATCTTGTGCGCCCCGTTCATGAAGACCTGTTTGCATGAAGCGCGTCGTTGTTTTGACCGGCGGCGTCGGCGGCGCAAAGCTGGTTCTGGGTCTGTCGCGCATCACGGCCAGTGATGCGTTGACGGCGATTGTAAATACTGGGGATGATTTCCAGCATCTGGGACTGCATATATCGCCCGATATCGACACCTTGCTCTATACCTTGTCAGGCAAGGCAAACAGTGCGCAGGGTTGGGGCAGAGAAGGCGAAAGCTGGAGTTTCATGGCGGCCCTTCGCGAATTGGGGGGAGAGGATTGGTTTCAACTGGGTGATGGCGACCTGGCCCTGCATGTGGCGCGGACCCATGCCCTGACGCAAGGGCAGAGCCTGTCGCAGATCACGGCGCGATTTGCCGCCCAGTGGGGCATCGCCACCCGGATACTGCCCATGAGCGACCAGGCGCTCGCGACGATATTGGTTACGGACCAGGGACGGCTTGAGTTTCAACGCTATTTCGTCGAACAGCGTTGCGCGCCGGCCGTGCGACACATCATGTTCGAGGGCGCCACGCACGCCGTTCCAGCCCCGGGCGTCATCGAGGCGATCCAGTCGGCCGACGCTGTATTGCTGGCCCCATCAAACCCATTTCTGAGTATCGATCCGTTACTGGCGGTGCCCGGCATAGGCTCCGCGATCAAACAGACCAAGGCGCCCGTCATCGCCGTGTCTCCACTTGTCGGCGGCACGGCGGTCAAGGGCCCGACCGCCAAGCTGATGCAGGAATTGAGCATGGCGGTCGATAATGACAGCATCGCCCGGCATTATGCCGGGCTGATCGACGCCATCTTGATCGATAACGGAGACCGTTGCGAGGCGCCGGACATTGTCGTTGGGCGTTGTGCGACCCTGATGACGACTCCGGATGACAAGATTCGCGTGGCGCAGGCGGCGCTCGATCTCGCGATCAGCTTTCGTTCGTGACGGACTGGGCTGCCCTCGTCCCCTTGAAACAGGGTGTGGAAAGTAAGTCGCGACTTCGGGAAGCGCTGGAACCGGCCGAACGCATGGCGCTGGCGTCGGCGATGGCCGCGCGGGTCATGACCTGTCTGTCCAATGTGAATGCGATCAATTCCCTATACCTTCTTGCGCCGACGGAAGTATCCGAATGGCCGTCGCATTGGTTGCCCGACAGCGGCAGAGGCCTCAATCCAGAGTTGGAGAGCGCGCGGGCGCAATTGGGCAATCGCCCCTTGCTCGTGATCCATGCCGATTTGCCGCATCTGACGGTGCAAGACGTCCAGGCCTTGCTGACTGCCGCTGACGATCGCGGCTGTGCCTTCGCGCCGGATCGGCACGGCCGCGGCACAAATGCGGTGGCACTCCGGGACGCCAACCCCTTCCGCTTCGCCTTCGGACGGGACAGCCTTACGCCCCACAGGCAGCAGCGTCCGGGGGCCGCGATCGTGGAACGGGCCGCTCTTGGCTTCGATATCGACACGCCCGCCGATTTGGCTGAACTGCATGATATGTGCGCGGCAAGACTGAAATCTTGACCGGCGCTATCCTTCCCAAGGGAAGGTGTGGTCGAACCGATCCCGGCCATTCTACCTGCCGATCTGGAAATCAGGGAGGATCGGTCGATGAAACTGAACGTGGGCGTGCCCAACAGCATGCATGTCGCGGCAATGACGCAAGCTTGGGAATACAGCCTGACCGGGGACGACATCGGACAGGCGATGGCGACGGCCGATCGACTGGGCTTCAACAAGTGCATGTTGGGCGAACATTTCATCATTCCGCAAGATCATATTGGCCTGTCAGGCGACCATTATGTCCATGGCACGGTTGCCCTCTCCTTCCTGGCCGGCCGCACCAAGACGATGAAATTAAGCTCCTCGGTGTCAATCCTGCCGCTGCAGAGTCCGATCGTTCAGGCCAAGGCCTGGTCGACCCTCGACTGGCTGAGCGGCGGGCGGGCCACGGCCCTGTTCGGCGTCGGCTGGCTGAAGGAAGAGTTCGACATGCTGAATGTCGATTTCCGCCAGCGCGGACGCATGGCCGACGAGTATATCGCCGCGATCATCGAATTGTGGACGTCGGAAAAGCCCGAATTTGAAGGCGAATTCGTTCGGTTCAGGAATGTCGGTTTCGCGCCCAAGCCGGTGCAGCAGCCGCGCTTGCCGATCTGGCTCGGGGGCGACGCCGAACCGGTGCTCAGGCGGGTGGCGAAATTCGGCGATGGCTGGTCGCCCTTCCGTACGCCACCGGAAAAATTCCCCGAATGCCTCGATTTCATCCGTTCGCAGCCGGAATATGACGGGCGGCCGATCGATCTGTTCTTTGCACTGGAAATGCTCAACGTCGGCGCCCATCACGAGATCATGGATGACCCGCGCGCGCCCGGAACGCGGGATGCGCAGAAGGTCATCGATCAGGTGGGCTGGTTGAAGGGATTGGGGGTCAATGAAACCATCGTTCCTCTGCCGCCGGGGATATCCGGGCTGACCGAATATCTCGATCGGCTCCAATGGGTGGCCGAGGAAATCATGCCCAAAATCTGAAAACCTGCCGGGGGAAAGGCGCGGAAGGCTGCGCTTTTCCCTCTTGGTTCTCGAAAGAAGGATCGGGAGGACTTGATGGCCGAATATGATGTTGTGGTGGTGGGATCGGGCGCGGCCGGCATGACGGCAGCGATCAGGGCCGCGTCTGCCGGGCTGTCGGTTCTGGTGTTGGAAAAGGCCGCACATTTCGGTGGCACGACTGCGGTTTCGGGCGGCGGCATCTGGATCCCCGACAGTCCGCAGGCCAGGGCGGCCGGTGTCGAGGACAGCCGCGCCGTGGCGCGCCAATATGTGCTGGACGTCATCGGACCGACGGCCGATCCCGCGCTGATCGACGCCTATCTCGATGCCGGTCCGGAAATGGTGGAATGGCTGGACCAGAACAGCCAGGTGCATTTCCTGCTCTCGCCGCCCAGTAGTGACTGGTATCCGGAAGTCCCCGGTGCGGCCGATCATGGCCGCCTGCTGTCGCCGCAGGAATATGACGGTAAGAAACTGGGCGATCATTTCGCCGATCTTCGTCCCGCGCGCGAGGAGTTCAATGCGCCGGGCGGCTTCATGATCGATCTGTTCGATCTACCCTATCTGGCGGGAATGCCCTCGCCCAAGTCGCTGTTCCATTTCGGCAAGCTGGCCGCGAAGTTCGGCCTGGATAAGGTTCGTCGCTATCCGCGCGGTACGCGGCTGACCATGGGCAACGCGCTGGCGGCGCGGCTGATCCGATCGGCGATCGATACCGGCGTCACGCTCCGCAAGGACGCCGCCGTCGATCGGTTGCTGGTGAAGGCCGGCCGCGTGACCGGTGTGCGCGTTAATGGCGAGGATATCGCGGCGCGGGTCGGCGTGCTTCTGGCGTCGGGCGGCTTTTCCGCCAGCGAGCAGTTGCGCAAGGCTTACATCCCTTATGCCGAGGAGCATGTCTCGATCCTCCCCTATGAAAATACCGGCGACGGGATGAATATGGGGCTGGATGCCGGCGCTTCGCTGGACGGCGACAATCTTGTCAATGCGGTTTGGGCCGTGGTGTCGAAGATGACGCGGCCGGACGGCTATGTCGCGCGCTATGCCCATCTGATCGACATGTCGAAGCCCGGCTGCATCGCGGTCGATGCCAAGGGCGAGCGGTTCGGGAACGAGGCTTCGGTCCATTTCGTGGAGGCCATGCACAAGAGCGGCACCGTGCCCGCCCACATCATCGGCGACGCCGCCTTCATCAAGAAATATGGCATGGGCATGGTCTATCCCGGCGGTGGCGGCCTGAAAAAGTTGATCGCGGCGGGCTATGTCACGGAAGCGCCCAGCCTGCGCGAACTGGCCGGCAAGATCGGGGTGGACGTCGATGGCCTGATGGCGACGGTCGCGAAGATGAACCGCTATGCCGAGACCGGCAAGGATCCGGATTTCGGCAAGGGCGACACGCAGATCGACATCGAGATCGGCGATCCCAAGCATAAGCCCAACCCGTGCCTGGGCCGGGTGGAAACCGCGCCCTTCTATGCCATCAAAATCCATCCGGGCGACGGGTCGACGACCGTGGGCCTCAAGATCGACGCGCAGTGCCGCGTGATCGGCACCGATGGCGCGCCGGTGGAGGGATTGTTCGCCGCAGGACTCGACGCCAATTCCATTTGGCGCGGCAAGTCGCCGGCCCATGGCTGCAATGTCGGCCCGGCCATGGTGACCGGCTTCATCGCGGGCAAAGCCATGGCCGAGACACTGGTGCTGGCATGATCCTTTTCGGGCGGGTTAACGGCAAAAGCCGGGATAAGGAATATCCCGATCCCGGCTTCTGCCGTTTCAACTTCTGAGAGGGCCGCAGGCTGCTACGCCGGTTCGGCAACCATGCCCGCGCGCGCTCGGGCGGTCGCCACCAGCTTGAACAGGCCCGCATTATAGTCGGTCAACTGCTCCATGGTCAGGTCCCGATAGGGCGTCATCGGGCAAAGCGAATCCACAACATCCCAGAACGGCTCGATCTTTTCGAGCACTTCGTCCACCGGCCCGCAGGTCACGAAGGCTTCGACCATATCGTCGGAAACATTGCCGATGACCTTGCCGATATCGCCATGCTCGCCCAGGCTGAGCTGGCAGGCGCGGGCCTGATCGCCGAAGCCGATCGCCTCGAAGAAGGGCTCATATTCCTTGTAGCCCGAATAGGCCGCAACGGTGGCGCGGCTGTCGTCGATCGCCCTCTGCTTGTCGTCATTGACCGCAATCCACGGCCAGGCGTTGATTTCGATATCCCCGCGCTTGCGGCCATATTGGGCCAGCGTGTCGGTGATGAAAGGCAGGCGGCTCTTGGTATAGGCTGCCGACCAGAGGGCATGGACCATCAGGCCGTCGCCGACCTCCAGCGCCAGCGCGGTCATCTTGTCCTGCAGTGCTGCGATCCAGATCGGGATTTCCTCCCGCACCGGCGGGGCGGTCAGCATCATTTCCTCGAAATCGGCGGAGAAATATTCCCCTGCGACCGGATCGAGCCCCTTATGCGCGTTGGCGATGACGTAGCGGATGACCTTGACGCTTTCGCGCAGGTGCGACAGCAGCTTGCGTTCCGGCTCCCCATACATGCCCGTGACGCAGCTCTTGATGCTGGAGCCCAGCCCCAGCACGAAACGGCCATTGGAAATGCGATCGACGTCCATCGCCGCATAAGCGGTCTCCACCGGACTGCGCGTTCCCGCGATGGCGACGCCCGTGCCGACCTTCAGGCTGTCGGTCAGCGCGGCGGTAGCGGCCATCGGCACGAAGGGCGGCCCGTAAATCTGCAGCGAAAAGCAGCCTTCGAAACCCGCCTGTTCCATTTGCTGGCCGATGCCCGCCATGGCGGGGGCGGGCAGGGTAGGCATGACGGCCCACCAGCGGCGTTGACCGCCGACGGCATTGACGAGCGTGGACATGGCGTCTCCGAAAAGAAAAAAGAGCGGACGCTGCCGTCCGCCCATGGGGAGAGATCAGATCAGAACTGGAACAGTTCCTTGCGCAGGCCAATGATGTCGCTGCAATCGGCGCTGACATTGTCACGATAGGCGAAATCGCCATTCGCCTGCCGGTCCGCAAGCTCCATCATCGCCATGCGATAGCGCTGCCCGGCCTGGTCGAACTTGCTGTGCAGGTCCTTGCGGTCGGTATGGCGCATGTAGCGCGGGCTTTGCGGGGACGTCATATAGCTGTCCTGCCGCGACACCTTGTAGCCTGCCTTGGGCATGACATGACGGAACATCAGTCCCGCGTTGGACGTGTTCATGACCATTTCCATCCGCGTGCGGTCCCGTGTTTCGGGCGTGCAAGGGTGGAACAGAGGCACATCGTCGCCGGGGCTAAAGCGGCCATAGGCAATCGCGCAGTGAGAGCGCAGATAGATGCGGATCACCTGCCGCACATTCTGGGTCGGCTGCTTGATGCCGCTGAAGAACTTCATCACCGGCGCGACCGACTTGTTGACGCAGGTGCGGACCATCGTGACGGTCTCGCTGTCGTAGAAGGTTTCCACTGTCTCGCTGTCCGACCGTTCGTCGCCGACGACATCGGCGTGCAGGAAGTCGGCATGGGTGAGGTCGATCAGGTTTTCCAGGCTGATCGGCGCTGAGCTTTCGAAACGGACGGTCGCGGTCATGTGGCGCGGCAGGCCCCCCTTGGGCGGGAGGAAGGGCAGGCTGGGCAAATGGCGGGGATCGGCGGCCAGCGGATTGCCGAACCATACCCAGACGACGCCATAATGCTCCATTACCGGATAGCGGCCCTGGGCGTTGGTGAACTCGCTCTTGTCGCGGGCGATCCGCTCATTGGGATGGAACTCGCTCGCCACGGCGACGCCATTGTCGCGCCACAGGAAGATGGGGTGTGAATAGACGGCGCGACGGACGGGCTTGCCGGTCACGGAATAATCATGCGCTACCGGAAACCAGCTGTCGCGCATCACCAGATTATGCGGCACCCAGCGGTTGATGGCATTCAGCGCGATCGGGCTGCCACCCGATGGCGCGGCGGAATTGTCGTCGTGCGAGACGGGACGATCGGCGGTTTCGAGCATCTTCAAATCCTCCTTCAGGCCGCTACGGTCTGATCATGGGTCGCTGGCGTGGTTTCCAGCATCACCTTGCGCAAATCCTCGCCATGCAGCGAGACGGTGGGCTTGGTGGCGCGCAATTTCGATCCGTCAACCGACGCGAGAACCGACAACGGATTGATCCCGCGCAGCACGGCGCCCCGCACACCTGGATGGCGCACGCCCAGTTCGGCGCGCCAGCGTACCGCCGTCACGCCCCGCGCCGAAGGCACGGGCGAGAGGACGGCATGGAGCAGATCGTTAAACTGGTCGTCACGCAGCGTCAGTTGCGTTTCGCCGGTCAGCGGATGGGTGCGCGTCAGCAGGGTGAGCGGAAATTCGGCCACGAAGTGCGACGGCCAATGCAGCGGATGCCACTGGCAGTTGCGCTCCATCACCAGCAGGCCGTTTTCCTCGTGCAGTTCCGACATCAGATAGGGGCTGAAGCGGACACCACGGATCGACAGGATCAGGCTGGGGTCATCATAGAGAGCGTTGAGATATTCCTGATGGCTGCAACTGACGTTGACGGTGCCGACATAGGTATATTTCGGGTCGGCGCTGAGCGGCGCCTGCGCCTTGGGGTTGAGGCAGACCCGCACGAAGCCGGCCTGTTCGGTCACCGCAAAGGCATTGGCCTTGTAGATCGGCGGGAATTTCTGCTGATCCTTCATGTTCGGGATTTCTTTGAGCCGCCCCGTCTCGCCGTCATAGCTCCAGCCATGATAGCCGCACTGGATCTGGCCATTGTCCCGGATGCAGCCGAGCGACAGAGGCGCGCGACGATGCGGGCAGCGATCCTCCAGCGCGCGGGCGATACCCTGATTGTCGCGCCACAACACGACCGGCTGATCGCCGATGTCGACGGACAGGGGCTTTTGAGAGGTCACTTCCTCGGACCGTGCGACAGCCCACCAAAGATCAGAATCGAGACTCATAGCGCTATCCACTCTCCTTTCGATTAAATTGACGGATGACAATTTATATGTCAACGTCTTTTCGCTATGGATTTGCTGATGCTCGATCGCCCCCAGCGCACACGCGGTCGCCCCGCGCTCAATGCCGCCCAGGCCGTGGACGAGGACAAGCTACTGGGTCTGGCCTTCGCGACCTTCGCGGAACGCGGCTATGAGGGCACGACGCTGCGTGATCTGTCGAAGCGGCTTGGGGTCAGTCACAATCTCCTGAATGTCCGATTTGGCCGGAAGGAAGATTTGTGGGTACGCGCGGTCGACTGGCGGATGGCGCAGGCCTCGCCCTTCGTCGAAGCCGCCTTTGATGAACCGGCCGATCCGGAGGTTCGGCTGCGCCATCTGATCCAGCGCTTCTGCCTTTGGGCGACGAACAATGGCGACATCGTTTCGCTGACCAATGTGGAAGGTTGCCGTTCGACTTGGCGGCTGGATCATATCGTCGAACATTTCGTGCTGCCGTTCCAGCGGCGGCTCGACGGCCTGCTTGACGCGGTACGGCTCCAGCGGCCGGTGCACGGTCTGTCGACTGCGGCGCTTATGGCGCTGCTGGTCCAGGGGGTCGGCTATTATTTCTGCGCCGTGCCGATGCAGCAGCGGCTGGGGGCGGGGCAGGAGGTCGATGACGTCCACGCGGTCGAACATGCCGACAGGCTGGCCACGTTCCTGCTCGCTGCCCTGCTGCCGCCGGTCGCCTAACCGAAGCGGAAGAAGGGCAGCGGCGCAGTCGCTTACTTGTAGGGATCGACCGGCTGGGGCACTTCCACCACGCCAATGTCCTTCAACATGGTCAACACGTCGGAAATGCTGAAGATGCTGACGATCTTGTCGTCCTTGAACTTGACGATGGAGAACCAGTTGACCTGAAACTCGTTGCCGGTCGGCTGTACGCCCATATAGGGTCCGCCGACATGCTTGCAGTAGTGGGTCGCGTAGATCCAGATTTCGTCGTCACCCTTACCGACCGCGTCGATGGTCTTGTAGGCGGCAGGGAAAAAGGTCTTATAGAGTGCGACCGGCGAGGTCTTCCACTGTTCATAGGTGCCCAGGTCGGGGCGGTTGGGGTTGCCATAGCGGAAATCGGGATGGAAAAACCGGTCCATGGCGTCAAAATCGCCGGCGTTCAGGGTTTCCTGAAGATCGGTCCAATGCTTGACCATCTTCTTCTGCTTGTCGGTCAGTACGGTCGAACCCGACACGTCCAGCTGTTCACGAATTTCTTCTTTCCAGGCCACGATAATCCTCTCTCATTGATTCAGGATTGGGGTTATGCTCAGTCTTCAGGTGCGATGGTGACCGTAAGTCCCGACAGGGCTTCCGTCATCATGACCTGACAGGACAGGCGCGAATAGTCGTTGCGGTGGGGCGATCCGTCCAACAGATCGCTTTCGTCTTCCGATACCGGGGGTAGGGCCTGCGCGAAGGCCGGATCGACATAGACATGACATGTCGCGCAGGAGCAGCATCCGCCACAAAGCGCCAGCAGCTCATCAAAGCCCGCGTCGCGGATGGCTTCCATCACCGAGCTGTCGGCGGATGCGTCGATCGTCTGCTGTGCGCCGTCACGGGTGATGACATTCAATTCCGGCATGGCATTCCTTTGGTGCAATCGAAGGCGATGCCCCGTCCTAGTGAGCGCGCGCAGCTTTCCGTCCTGTCGAAAGACAGGTATTGAGACAGGCTATTTCACTTCGACCTCTACTGGGAACCTATCAAAATAGAATGCAAAGGGGCGGCGCAATTCCTCCCCGGTGACATGGAAATCACGCTCCAGATCGTAGACGATCTTGCCCTTGGCCTGCTCGCCATGCTCGGCCAGATAGGCGTGCAGATCGGCCAGCGCCTCGTCGGTCAGTGGGATATCGGCAATGCGATAGATTTCCTTCAGGATCGGATCGGGATTTTTGATCCAGTCGTGAAAATAGACGTCGATTGTCTGTTTGGGGGGCAGGATGTCGCGATCGCGCACGCAGGCGCGAAGCAGCTTTTCATAGCGGTCGGGCCAGTAGCCCAGAGGCTCCTGAATATCGACCGATTTGCGCAACATGCGCGCCGCATAGCTGTACATGGTGAGCTGCGACCGGATCGACCCGACCGGATCGCGATGGGTCAGGACGAAAGTGGCATCGGGAAAAGTCTTATAGAGAGCAGGCAACTGCTCCATATGTTGCGGGCATTTGATGACCCATCGGTTCGGTCCTTTCAGGAAGGTCAGGATCTGGAGCCCTTTTTTCAGATAGGCATAGGTGCCAGACTGGTCGTGGTTCAGATAATAATCGCGCCAGCGCGGCACATGCGCCAGCCACTCGATCAGATAGGAGGAGAAATCGACCGCCTGCAATTCGATATCCTCGCTGATATGATCGGGCGAAAATTCGTGCATGATCGCCATATAGGGCAGGATCGATTCCATCGTTCGCCAGCCCTGTTCCGCCTTGGTCCAGCGCGGATTGCTGTCCTCTTCCGTCGGGGTTTCGTCGGGCGCGGGGACAGGCGCGATGGCTTCCCACCATGGCAGCGACCGGAAACGGCGGTCAGCCGACAGCAGGCCCAGCAGATGCGTGGTGCCCGATCGCGGCAGGCCCGCGACGATGATCGGCCGGTCAATCTGGATGTCCAAGATCTCCGGGTGGCGTCTGACCAAGTCTTCTATCCGCAGCCGAGTCGCGGCAAGGCGGATCATCATCTGGAACAGGTTGGCCCGCGTGACCGCCGAAGCGTTCGCATCTTCGTCCACTGCCTGGCACCAGACGGCCAGACGTTCGCGAAAATCGTCCGCGCCGAAATCCGACAGCCCTGTCTGCGCCTGCGCCGCAGCCAATATGACCTCGGGCTTCAGGATGATCTGATCTGCCGCAGCCTCTGCCCCCGCCAATACCTGCTTCTGGACATCGGTCAGCGCAGGGTGGTGCAGGTCGGTGATGTCGATGATGTTACGGCGCGTGGCCTCTTCCTGCACGGCACTGCCCATCTTTCTCTCCTTTTTTCGATGCGACATCTAAATGCGCCCGCCCTCTCTTTCGCAAGGTGCCCAGCCATCGCCGTCGCGCCAAATATCCGGCAAAAGCGCCATGCTGCGCGGCGAATATGTCGCAGAGCGCGAAACTGTCCGGAGGGGTTGGATGAACGCTGTTTCCCAGGTCTACGACGTGCCCGTAACGCCGACGATGGACTGCACGGTCCGGGGTCGGATCGCGCTGCCCGGCGTGGTGATGGAATTGCATCATTACCGATTTCGCGGCCAGCAGGGCGGGGTCTTTTCATCGCCGCGCAGTTTTCTCGATCTGGCGCTGTCCCCCCGGCCCGGTCGCCCCTGGGGCGGTTATGGCGGTATCCAGCAGGGCGGGGCCTGCGCCTTGGGCGACATATTGTTCGTCCCGGCGCGAAACGAATTGCATACCGAATGGGGAGAGGGCGAACAGACGTCGATATGCTGCGGCTTCGACGGCATGGGGTTCGACCATGACGGGCCGGACCTGTCGAGCGACGCGTTGCAGGCTTCGCTCGACGTGCGCAGTCCGACTGTGCGCGAGGCGCTGCGGCGTATCGCCGGCGAGATTGCGCAACCCGGCTTTTGCAGCGAGATGCTAACGCAGGCGATATGGCTTCAGGCTGCGATCGAATTGCAGCGCTATCTGCGTGGTTCGGCGCGCGATGGCGGAACGGGAGGAGGCGGCATGTCCCGAACCCAGCTTCAACGCATCGAGGATCGCGTCGAACAGCCGGGGAAACCCCCGTCCGTCGCCGAACTGGCGGCCGAATGCGGCCTTTCCACCCGCCATTTCTTCCGCCAGTTCAAGATCGCCACTGGGCAGACGCTCACGCGCTACGTCGCCGACCGCAAGATCGACCGGGCGAAGCAGTTGCTGCGTCGGGCCGGTCCGGCGATCAAGGTCATCGCCTGGGATTGCGGCTTCGACAGCGCGGCCGCCTTTTCGGCGGCCTTCCGCAAGGCGACCGGACTGACGCCGCGGCAATTCCGAGAGGGCGTGATGCATTGAAGCCAGGGCCGTTTCGCGATGGCATTGGCACGATCGCGAAACTGGGGCCGCTTGTTCATCGGCCCGGTCGCCAGCAATGTTGCGCCAAAGCGCCGCCGCCGTTCGAGCGGCCATCGGGAGAATGGACGTGCCGGAAAATCTGTTCGATCTGAGCGGCAAGGTGGCGCTGGTCACGGGCGCCAATTCGGGGCTGGGTTTCGGCTTTGCCCGCGGTCTTGCCCGTGCCGGCAGCGACGTCGTCCTCTGGGGGCGGCGCGCCGACAGGAATGAAGAGGCGGCGGCCGCATTGCGCGCGCATGGGGTGCGGGTCTTCGCCGATGTCGTCGATGTGTCCAGCGAGCCCGCGATCGTCGCCGGCTTCGCCCGCGCGCTCGATGCAATGGGCCGGGTCGACACGGTGGTCGCCAATGCCGGCGTCGCCAGCCGGGTGCCGTTCACCGACATGGACGTCGCCACCTATCGCAAGCTGATCGACGTCAATCTCGATGGCGCCGTCTTCACCCTGCGGGAGGGTGCGCGGCACATGAAGGCGCGCGCGGAAGCCGGCGACCCGGGCGGTTCGTTGATCATCTGCGGCAGCGGCTCGATCTTCCAGGGTGTGCCGACCATGGCCCATTACGGCATTGCCAAGGGCGCGCTCAACGCCCTTGGCAAGGCGCTGGCGGCCGAACTCGGTCCGATCGGCGTGCGCTGCAACGTCATCGCGCCGGGTTTCATCGAAACCGAAATGACATTTGCCGATCCGGAGGTCGGCAGGATGATCGCAGACGTGGTCGCAGCGAAGGCCCCGCTCGGGCGGGCGGGCAAGCCGTCCGATCTGGAAGGCGCGGTCGTCTATCTCGCGAGCGATATGGCGGCCTACCACACCGGCGACACGCTGGTCGTGGACGGCGGCAAGATGTCCGCCAACTGACCGAGCGGCAGGTGCCGCGCCGGGCTTTTACGGCCTGATTGTCGATATTAGCAGGAGATATCCATGTTCGCCCGGCCCAACAGCCAGCATTGCCAGGTCGCCTATGTCACCAACGATCTCGACGCGGCGATGGCCGCGCTCAAGGACGCTTATGGCACGCCTGGCTTCTTCGAATTATCGAACATCCAGCCCGGCGAAGATCCGACCGGCAAGCCGGTGCTCAAGATCGCGCTAGCAGTGGTCGGCGGCGTCGAGGTCGAACTGATCGAGCCGGTGGGTGACACGGCCCCCTTGTTCAGCGATTTTCTGCCCGAGGGCGATGATCTGGCCATTCGCTTTCATCATGTCGCGACCCGGATTGACGGACCGCTTGCCCATTGGGACGCCCATGTCGCTTCGCTCGACCTCACGCGGCACCCGGTCGTGTTCGAAGGCGCGCTGGGCGACTCGCTGCGCTATATCTACACCGACGAGCGCGCGACGCTGGGCCATTATGTCGAGCATGTCTGGATGGCGCCCGACCTTCTGGCGCAGATGCGTGCCGTCGTCCCTACCTATCCGCCTGTGAAGGACTGACTGCATGACCATCGCCCTGTCCCGCCTCAATTTCCGCGACATAGGCGGTCTGCCGACTGCGGGTGGAGGGCAGGTCCGGTCCGGCATCCTGTTCCGCTCCGAAGGGCCGGCGAGTTTCTTCGAGGATCATCATGCGGAGCTATCGGACCTGGGCTTCCGCTCGGTGGCGGACCTCCGATCGACGATCGAAAGGGACGCGGCGCCGCATGGCTGGTGCGGCCCGGATTGCCGGATTCTCGACCTCGACATGAACACCGACCTGCGCGCGCAGGGGGAGGACATGTGGCTGTCGCTCGGTCGCGAGCCGACCGCCGCGCACGCCGTCGAGGTGATGTCGCATAATTACGGCCTCATGCCGCAGGCCTTTCTGCCGCACCTGTCGCGGATGGTCGATGCGCTGCTGGCGCAGGACACGCCGATGCTGGTCCATTGCACCGCCGGCAAGGATCGAACCGGCGTCGTCGTCGCCCTGTTCCTGGAGCTGCTCACAGTGCCGCGTCCCGTGATCATGGAGGATTATCGCAAATCCGATATATTCGGCCAGAATCTGCGCGTGTCGGGTCATCTCAAGGGCGATCTGCAAAAAACCTTCGGCTTTGTGCCGCCCGACGACATGGTGGCCATCCTGATCGGCGTACAGGATGATTTCCTCCTGAGCGCGCTCGACATGGTCGCGACGCGATGGGGCGGGATTGAAGGGTATTTCGAGGCGGCAGGCGTCGACGCGGAGCGGCGTACTGCGCTGAGGCAATTGCTTGCCACAGACTAGGCGGGAAATCTGCGCGGGCGTGCCAGCCGTCCTCGCCGGGCTTCTGCTGCCGGGCGGGATCGCCCGGGCGTCGGCCGTCAACCGGAAGAATATGGTGGAGAATGAGATGAGCGACAACGGCATTTTCGAATGGGAAGATCTGCTCGACCAGCTTCGTCCGCTGGGCCAGTTGATGCGCGATCGTATCCCGGAAAGGCTGCGCAGCGATCCCCGCGTCATGCAGGAATCGGTGCGGCTGTTGCTGTCGGGCGTGCTGCGCACGACCAATGACGCGATCATGCATGATCGCAGTCACCCGATCTTCGTGCCCGAACTTAACATCTGTCAGAATATCTTTCAGCCCAATGCGGACACTATCTACAAGGCGGCGCTGATCGAAAGGGGCGGGACCTATCGCATCCGGGGGGATCGCGGCACTACGCGGATGATGATCCTGGCACAGCTCGGCCCGGACACGCTGCGCACCGGGCAGCATCATCCCGCGCAGGACGCAAATGATTTCGACGACCTGCACATCGGTGCTGACGGAACCTTCGATGCCATCCTCTCGCCGACCCGGCCTACCGGCTATGAAGGCGACTGGTGGGAACTGAAACCCGCGACCGAGAAGCTGATGGTGCGGATCGTCGCCTGCGACTGGGGCGTCGAGCGCGAGCCACGCTTCGGCATCGTACGTTTGGACACAGATCACGCCGCTAAGGGGCGCCCCACGCTGGCGCAACTGGCGCACCGTTTCGCCGAGATTCCGGCCACCGCGACCGTCTGCGCGCTGGCGTTCCCCGACAAGGTGCAGAAGCTGCGCGACGAAGGGCTGATCAATACGCTGAAAGTCGTCGACTTCTCGCAGATGACCGGTCTTGCCCGGCAGTCCTATTATGAGGGCGCCTACGAGCTGGCTGATGACGAGGCGTTGATTACCGAGGTGCAGATCCCGAAGGAAGTCGACTACTGGTCACTGATCCTGACCAACGAACTTTATGAGACGACCGACTGGTATCATAACCAGTCCAGTCTCAACGCGGCGCAGGCCGTGCTCGACGGCGACGGCTATTTCCGCGCCGTCATTTCCGCGCGCGACCCGGGCGTCCACAACTGGCTCGACACGTCGGGCTATGCCAGCGGCGCGGTGCAGGGGCGCTGGTTCAACACCGACGAGCGGCCCACGCCGACGACGAAGAAGGTCAAGCTGGCCGACGTGCGCAGCCATCTACCCGCTGACACCGTGCTGGTGACACCGGATGCGCGCGCGCAAGCGATCCGCGAACGTACGCTCCGCGCGCACACGCGTATCATCTGGTGATGGAGGATTAAATGAGCGACGATCTGGCCAGGCTGCTCGACTATGAGGCGATCCGCAACGTGAAGGCGCGCTATTGCCGCTTTCTCGACACGAAGGACTGGGACGGCTTTCTCTCCCTGTTCACGCCCGATGCGGTGCTGGATGTCGAGGAGGATACCGGCAACCCGCCGATGAGCGGACATGCCGCCATATTGGAGCAGGTGCGCTCTGCGGTCATCGATGCGCGGTCGGCGCATCAGATCCACTCGTCGGAGATCGACCTGCGCGGCGATGAGGCGGACATGATCACGGCGATGCAGGACCGGGTGGTCTGGGCGCCGGGCAAATGCCCTATCCCCGGCGGCCAGTCGATCACCGGTTTCGGCCATTATACCGAACGCTATGTGCGTCGGGACGGACAGTGGAAAATCGCGGCGCTCAAGCTCGCCCGCCTCTATGTCGAGGTGCATCCCGGACCTGCCGTTTGACAGGTTGCCAATGCTCCTCCCAACGGCAATGCAGTGGCATATATTTGAGAGGACAAGGGAATGACGGAAGCGGTGGAACCGGGCGCACGGGCACTTTTCGATAAGTTCGGCACCTATATCCTGCCCGGCCGCGTGAACGATCCGCGTCGCGGCATCGACGAAGCGAAGGAAGCGGAGCGCATCGGCCTTGGTTGCGTGTGGATTTCCGAACGCTATGCGCTCAAGGAGCCGGCGGTGCTGGCGGGCGCGGTGGCCGAGGCCACGTCGAAGATTCGCATCACCGGCACCATGTATGCGACGATGCGCCATCCGCTCGTCACCGCCAGCGTTGCCGACATGATGCAGGCGATGAGCGGGGATCGGTTCCGCCTGATGTTCGCGCGGGCCGTGCCGGCCTATATGAAAATGCTCGGTTCGCCGCCGATCACCATGGAACGGCTGGCCGATCTGATCTCGATCTGTCGGCGTCTCTGGGCGGGCGAGAAGATCAATTATGAGGGCGTGCTGGGCAAATTCCCCGCCATCAGCCTCACCGATCGTCATGGCGGCACGCCGCCGCCGATCATCTTTACCGCGATCGGTCCCAAGAGCCTGGAATTTGCCGGCGAACATTGCGACGGCGTGCTGCTGCATCCCTTCGTGTCGGCGCAGGGGGTGAAGAACAGCGCGAAGATTGTCCGCGACGCGGCCGAAAAGGCCGGCCGTGATCCCATGTCCGTGCGCATCTATCACAATATCATCGTCGCCCCGGACCTGCCCAAGGAGGAGGAGGAGGCCGTCGTCGGCGGCCGCGCCATCACTTATTTCGAACTGCCCGGCTTTGGCGACCTGATCGTCGACATCAATGGATGGGACACGAAGGTGCTGGAGGATATCCGCGCCCATCCCAAAATCGCCGGCCTCAACGGCAAGCCGGCGGATCAGGCCTATACACGGCAGGAACTGGTCGATGTCAGTCGTCTCATTCCGCAGCAATGGCTGGATGAAGGCGCTGCCGTGGGGACCGCAGCCCAGTGCGCCGACCAGCTAATGGCCTTTCTGGACGCGGGCGCCGATGAAATCCTGCTGCACGGCTCGTCGCCCAAGGATATGGGGCCGCTCACCACAGAACTGAAGCGCGCGCTGGCGGGGAAGGGGCTGTAATCATGGAATTGCTGACCCCCGATCGTCTCACCGTCCAGTTACAAGACTGGCTGGCGGGCGAAAAGCCCGAATGGCACGACATTCGCGTTCGCCCGCTCGATGTGACGCTGGGCGCAGGCTTTTCGGCGGACATCTTTTTCGTCGACGTCGACTATGTCGATCCGGCCGGTCCCCAGAGCCAGACGCTCGTGGTTCGCCGTCAACCGATGGACCTGGAAGTGGTGTTCGGCAGCAGCCTGGCGCTACAGGGCAAGATGATGGCGGCGCTCGATGCGCGGGGCGACCTGCCCGTCCCGCCCTGGATCGGCATGCATCTCGACCCCGATATTCTCGGCCTGCCTTTCCTCGTTATGGGCAAGGTGGAAGGGGAATGCGCCAAGCAGAAGCCCAACTATAATTTGGAGGGCTGGCTGGTCGAGATGAGCCCGGCGCAGCGACGGCAAAGCTTCACGAACGCCATCAACGCCTTTGCCAGCCTGGCGAAGATCGACTGGCGCGATGGCTTTGAATTTCTCGCCCAGCCTGAAAATGGGCAGCCAGGGCTTGATCAATATGTCGGCGCGCTCGAAGCGTGGCACAAGGCGGCCGGCCGAGGCCGCGCCATGCCCATCGTGGATGCAGCCATGGCCTATGTGCGCGCCAACATGCCGGCCGTTGCGGGGGTGAATGTGCTGTGGGGCGATCCCACGCCATCGAACGTGATGTTTTCCGCCGATGGTCAGGTCAACGCGCTGATCGACTGGGAACTCGCGGCGCTGGGACCGGCCGAGCTTGACCTCGCCTGGTGGCTCTATTTCGACGATCTGTTCGGCCGTCGCTTCGGCATCACTCGGCTGGAAGGCCTGCCGACCAGGGACGAGACGATCGCCATCTGGGAAGCGGCAAGCGGCCAGAAGGCCGGGCATCTCGATTACTATGACATCGTTGCGGCGCTCCGTATGGCGCTGGTCGCCGTGGGCGCCTTCGACCGGCAGGTCGGCATCGGCAATATCCCCGCGACCAACAAATCGCTTAACGACAATTTCATGACCCTGTATCTGGCTGAAAAGCTGGGGCTGCCTATCCCCGAACTCGGACCGGATTTCGTAGCCTTCATGAAGAATCTAACGCCGGTGGAAGACAAGGCGGCCTGAAAACGGGCCGCTGCGTGTAAAAGCGAATTGCCCGCTTGACCGATGCCCCAATCAATAAATATACAGTGTGGAATAATAAAATGGAGAGGTGAGTCATGCGGCAGCGGCCGGTCGAAGGGCATTCATGAAAAGCGCTGTCGCAGAGCGCGCGCCGCTTTCCGCCGATGCACTGATCGCGGAAGCGCGCGCCGTGACCGGACTGTCGGACTTTGGATCGGACCTGTCCTTCATGACCGGCTTTCGTCGGCTGGTCGATGCAGTCGAGGCGATGGACCCGTCCGCCCAGTTACGCGAGACCGCGCATCACAAAATCGTCGGCCTGCTCGCGACCCGACTGCGCTTCGCCGAAGACGAACGGCTGCATCCTGACATCGTGGCGCAGGATGTGGGCGACCCGCTGATCGTCTGCGGCCTGCCGCGCACCGGGACGACGATCACATACGACCTGCTTTGCCTCGATCCGGCGGCCCGGGCGCCGCGCGAATGGGAATGGTATATCCCCTGGCCGGCGCCGGAAATATCCAGTTTCGACAGCGATCCGCGCATAGCGCAGGTGCAGGCCATCTATGAAAACTGGCTGAAGCACGCGCCGCAACTGGCCGACATCCAGCGGATGGATTGCACCCAGCCGGGCGAGTGCAACCATGGCATGATGCTGCATTTCGCCAGCACCAATTTCCCGGCCGAACTGGGCGTGCCCGCCTTTGCCCGATGGCTGCAGGACGTCGTGCCAGAAGGGCAATATCGCACCCACAAGCGGATTCTCCAGCACTTCCAGTGGAAAGGGCCAAGGGGCCGTTGGACGCTGAAATCGCCGCAGCATCTCATGGACCTGCCGGGCCTGGTGGAAACCTATCCGGGCGCGATGCTGGTGTGGACGCATCGCGATCCGGTGCTGACCCTTTCTTCGCTGTCGAGCATGATCGCCGGCTTCTTGGCCGCGGTCGGCGGCGCCAATGATCTTCAGGCGATCGGCCGCTCGGTCGTCGATACCTGGTGCGCGGGGTTGGCGCGAGCGACGCAGGCCCGTGCCAACGATGCAGCGATCGAGGGCCGCATCCTGGACCTCGCCCACCGCGATATCGTCGCTGACCCGATGGCGACCATTGAGCGCATCTACGACCGGTTCGGCCTGCCATTCACCGACCCCCATCGTGACCGCATCGTGGAGTTCCTGACGAACAATCCTGCCGCCAGCCGCCTCGGTAAGCACAGGCACAGCCCCGACCAGTTCGGCATCGATCCGGGCGAGGTGCATGGACGGCTCGCCGACTATTATGCGCGCTACGGCCATCTGTTCGACCGCGCCTGACCCCCTATCTTCTGGAGTATCCAGCATGAGTGTTCTCGACCGTTTCCGCCTCGACGGGCGCACGGCCATCCTGACCGGGGTCGGGCCGGGCGTCGGCGAACATGTCGCCAAGGCCTATGCCGAATTGGGCGCCAACGTGGTTCTCTCGGCCCGCTCGCAGGACCGGCTCGACCGGATTGCGGCAGAGATCAACGCTCGCGACGGCGGCCGGGCGATCGCCATCGCCGCCGACGCGGGCGAGAAGGGCGATCTTGAACGGCTGGTGGCGGGCGCGCGCGCCGCCTTCGGTCCCATCCATATCGTGTTCAACAATGCGGCGGCGGGCGTCGTCTATGCCGCAGATGGCGGGCTCTGGGCGAACACGGATGAAGTCTGGAAGACAGCGATGGACGTCAACGTCATGGCGACCTGGCGTCTGACCGAACTGACGGAGGCCGATATGAAGGCGCATGGCAAGGGCAGCATCATTTCGGTCCAGAGCTGCGGCGGCTTCACGCCGATCCCGCCCGCCGTCGCCTATGGCGTGTCGAAGGCGGCGCTGCTTTTCCTGGTGCGCGAGTTGGCTAAGACGCAGGCGCCGCACACCAGGATCAATTGCCTGTGCGTCGGATCGATGAGCCCGGACGGGCAAGAGGCCGCGATCCACAAAGGGCTGGGCCTTGCCGAGCGCAACGCGATCAAGCGTTTCGGCGCGGCGGACGAGGCGGTCGGCGCAGCGATCTTGCTGGCGGGGGATGGTTCCAGCTACACGACCGGCAGCACCATCTTCACCGAAGGCGGCCGGGTGGGGACCATTTCATGACCGCGAACCCTCTCTGGACCGACGATCAGGCAGCGGCGGAAAAGCTGGCGCTGCGCCTCATCGAACGGCCTGACATCCGTGCCGCGCGCGAAGAAGCGCGCCTCATGCTGCTCGCGGACCCGCTCGCAGGCGCGCTCGACGGACGGTTGGGGCTGGATCGGGCGCTTGATCAGTGGGTGCTGGGACTGGCCATGCGCGAAGCCAATGGCGATCCCGCCGATCCCAGGGTCGTGTGGAATATCAGCAATGCCCCGCGGCGCTGGTTCGGCCATATCTATCCGGGCGCGGCGGTGGCGATCGACAATCCCGACAATTTCAACCGCGAGATTCCAATCGACGGCGACGGGCGCTATGCCGTCGACATCCGCTTTTCCGCCGATCCACCGCAGTTCAGCATCGTGGCCGAGGTCGAACCGGCGCATCATGCGGGACTGGGACGCAATCTGGGCGCGCTGACGCTCCAGCAACTCAAGCCCTTCTGCGATGCCGACGGGCAGGTGACTGTGACGGTCGGCCCGCAGGAGGGCGGCGCGACTCATTTACGGACCGAGCCGGGCGCACGAATCCAGGTCTATACTCGCGACAGTCAGCGCGACTGGCGGCAGGTGCCGGCGCAGGTCAGCGTCCGTCGCCTCGATCCGCCAGCCGACATGCGTCCGCGCGACGAGGAGGAGATCGCCCGGACCGTCGTCGCCGACCTGCCAGCCTGGGTCGCCTTCTGGTCGGGGTTCAAGAATGATTTTCTCGGTCATCCCGAACCCAACCGGCTGATCGGACCCAATGGCCGCGACGGGGGCTGGGGCTATCTGGCTGGCGGGCGTTTCGCCCTTGGGGAAGGGCAGGGGTTGCTGGTGACGATCGATCCGGCGGGCAGCTATTATACCGGCATCCAGATTGCCGATCCGTGGACCATCTCCCCCGATCCGATGCTGCGCCTGGTCAGCCTCAACAGCGCTCAGGTCACGCCAGCGACCGATGGCATGATCAGCTATGTGGTGGCGGGCGTCGATCCAGGCATCGCCAACTGGATCGATACGGCAGGCCTTGAAGAAGGTTGGGTGCTTCTGCGCTGGCAGGGCGTACCCGACGGCGCCGATCCCGCCCGCTTCATCCGCGACGTGCGCGTCATCGATCTTGTGGCCATTGATCGCGACTTGGACGCAAGGGTGCCCCGGGTCGACATCGCCGCGCGGGGACAGCAGTTGCGGGACCGCGCGCGCCAGCATGGCCTGCGAACCCATGGCGCGAGCTGGGGAGATGCATGATGCAGCCCAAGGGCTCTATACTGGAATTGTGCCAGGTGGTGCGCGACATGGAGCTTGCCTTGGATCACTGGACGCGGGTCATGGGCGCGGGGCCGTTTTTCGTGTTCGACGTGCCCGTGCTGCCGGGCCAGATCTATCGCGGCGCGCCAACGCAGGTGGCGATGAAGGTCGCGTTCGGCTTTTCCGGCGGATTGCTGATCGAACTGCTCCAGCAGACCAATGACGGACCTTCGGTCTTCACCGAAATGCTCGACCGTTATGGTGAGGGCTATCATCATGTCATGCTGCGCATTCCCTATGACGACGGCGTGGCGCGGCTGTCCGGCGAGGGCTATGCCATGGCCTTCAGCGGCCGGATGCCGTCGGGCGAGCGTTTCGCGTTGTTCGATACCCGCGAAGGCAATGGCGGCTATGTCGAACTGATGGAGATTTCTACCGCAATGGAGGCATCGCTCGACCGGATGCACGCCGCTCATTGCGCGTGGGACGGGATCGATCGCCCCGTCCGGTCCATCGCCGACCTCGGCTGAATCTGGGGCTGAATCTGGGGCTGGAGCTCAGGCTGCTCCCGCGACGGTACGGATCGCGGTGAGCAGCATGTCGGTCGCGCGGGTGAGGGCGGCTTCCACGACATTGCGCTGCATCGCCAGCCGGTCGTCATTGTCATCCAGGCTTTCCGACACGACGACGTTCCCCAGCACGATGACGGAGAAGATCACCAGCATCTCGTCGCTTTGCTGTTGCGTCAGCCCGGCCTCGGCCAGCGCCTCGAATATGGCGCGGCGGATCGTCAGCGCATTGGGCTGCTCCAGCCGGTTCGCGCTGCGTGACAGGATGAAGGCGGCGGAGCCCGGAAAATCCCGATAGGCCATGTGCACCGCACGGGCGATGCTGCGCAGGCGGCTTTCCCAGTCGGGCGCCGACAGGTCAGGCATCCGGCCGCGCAATATCTCGTCTGTCAGCAGGGCGAGCATCGCCTCCTTGTCGCGGACATGATGGTAGAGCAGGCGCGGGGACACACCCAGCCGCTGCGCGACAGGTCGGATGTTGAGCGCCTCGATCCCGTCGGACCGCGCCATATCCAGCAGCGTTGCGATCAGCCGCGCGCGGTCAAGCGCGGGGCCTTCGGATCGTGGTGGCCGACCCCGCCGTGAAGTCCGTGCAGGCTGTTGCTGGTTTGCGCTCATGCCTCCGCTTTAAGCGGAGGCGCGTCTTGGGTCCATGCCCCGCGGCCCGTCAAGACCGCAGGGAAAGGAGTCACAGCTTCTTCAGCTCGGCATTCGACAGGCTGGTCGTCACGCCCTTCTCGCCTGCGGTCAATGTGGTGGCGGGGATCGAGATGAACTTGCCACGATAGATGACGCGAACGGCGGATACGGCGCCGTCGGCAGCCGTCAGCACGCGATCCACCTTGCCGATTTTGGTGCCGTCGGCGGAGTAGATCGCTTCGTTGCGATTCACCGCAGGCGCTTGGGCAAATGCAGGGGCGGTCAGGCCCAGGCCGGCCAGCGCAATGATGATCGTCTTCATATGCTGAAACTCCCTTATCGAAGATGGCGATCTGTTGGCGCAGTACCACTATGGTTTCAAGAGAAAACCGATACATATCGAAAAGAATCTGTTCTATCTGTCCCACATATGGAATGAAAGCCGCCAGATGCGAGGGAGAGAGAATGAAGGACGCAGGCGGGTTTCGGCCGCACGACAGATGGTTCCTGCTGCTGCTGGGCGCGATCTACATGTTCAATTTCATCGATCGCACGATCATCGCCGTGGTCGGCGAATCGATTCGCCACGACCTGCGCCTGAGCGATCTTCAGCTTGGCATGCTGGGTGGGCTGGCCTTCTCCATCTTCTATGCCGTGCTCGGCATCCCGCTGGCGCGGCTGGCCGAACGCTACAGCCGGGTTCGGATCATTGCCGTGGTGACCATGCTCTGGTCGCTGATGACCGCGTTGTCCGGCGCGGCGGGGAGCTATGTCCAGCTGCTGCTCTGCCGCATGGGCGTCGGCATAGGCGAAGCGGGCTTCACGCCAGCGCTCGTTTCCATGATTTCCGACCGGTTCGATGCCGGGCGCCGCGCGGTCGTCTTTTCGCTGATCGCGATAGGCGTACCACTGGGCGGCGCCGTCGCCGCGATCGCGGGCGGCGCAGTGGCGCAGGCGTTCGGCTGGCGTCTTGCGCTCGTGGCGGTTGGTGCGCCCGGCCTGCTGCTGGCGCTGCTACTGGTTGCGACCATTCCCGAACCTGAACGGAAGGATGCCGGGCAGAGTGCGGATACGCCCCCCTTCGCCATGGTGCTTCGGCGGCTCGCCCGTTCGCCTGCCTTCCTGCACCTGACCTTTGGCAGCGGCTTCGTCGGGCTGGTGGGGTTCGGCACCAATCTGTTCCTAATCCCCTTGCTGGTTCGCCGGTTCGATCTCCCGCTGGCGCATGCGGGCCTCGTGTTCGCGCTGTCGTTCAGTTTGGCGACGATGGTCGGACAGGTCAGTGGCGGCTATCTGATCGGACGGCTTATCCAGCGGGACATACGCTGGGGCGGGTGGGCGCCTGCCATCGCGGTGGGGCTGGCCCTGCCCTTCTATCTGCTGGCGATCCATCAATCGGACTGGCGGTTGCTGGTCGCCTTTCTCTTTGTCGCCACCACCCTGCTTTACGCCTTCACGCCTGCGATCATGACCATCACCCAATCGCTGGTCGAACCGCGCATGCGGGCGTCGGCTGCGGCGCTTCATGCCTTCGGCCAGACCGTCGCCGGGCTGGGGTTGGGATCGGTGGTGTTGGGCTATCTCAGCGATCGCCTCGCTGTCTTTCTCTATAAGGGCAATTATGCCGCCGACTGCCTCGTTTCGGGCAAGGCATCGCTGCCACCCGCCTGTCTCTCGGCATCGGCAAGCGGCCTGCAACTGAGTATGCAATTGTCGGCATCCGTGCTCCTGATCGCGGTTCTCCATTATTGCCTGGCCGCAAAAAATCTGCCGCTGGAAACAAATGCGTCGTGAAAGACGGTGAATCTGTCGAGGTTCGGCCACGCAGCAGTTGACGGGATGACGGCGCATCCCCGGCTATGCCACCCTTGCGGTCTGGATATGACAGGACCGCGAACCAAGCGGCGGAAAGGATCGTGAGGATGGAAGAAAGAGCAGGCGTTATCGGCTTGGGGCAGATCGGCGCGGGCGTCGCCATATGCCTTGCGCGGACGCAGCAGTTGGCTGCGGTTTACGACATTCGCGCGGACGCTGCCGACATGCTGGAAGGCGTGCCGTCCGTCGTCGCCAGTCCAGCGGAACTGGCCGCGCAGTCCGATGTCGTAATCATCGCCGTCGTCAACGCAAAGCAGACGATTGATGTGCTGTCAGGCCCCGACGGCGTGCTGTCGCGCGCGCGACCGGGCATGATCGTGGTGCTGGTCGCGACCGTCTCGATCGAGGATCTGGACGCCATTCGCGCCCTGACCGACGCGGCAGGCGTGGAACTGGTCGATTGCGGCGTGACGGGCGGCCCTAAATCCCGCGAGCATGGCCTCGTTTGCCTCGTCGGCGGTACGGATGAAACAATCGCAAAGGTGCGTCCGGTGCTGGACGGCTTTGCCAAGCTGGTGGCGCATATGGGTGGCCCCGGCGCGGGCATGGCCGCGAAGATCGCCCGCAACGTCATCGTCTTCGGCTGCCTTCGCGCCGGTTATGAAGCGTCCGTCCTGTGTCGCAATGCCGGTGTGGATATCCGCCAGCTCGCGGAAGTGATCGACGCCAGTTCGGACAGCGTCGGCGGACCGTTGATGTTGGCGGTGCGCGACGATCCGTCGTCCAGCGAGCAGGAAGCGGCAGTGCGCGAATATACCCGCAGCCTGATGGTCAAGGATCTGGATGCCGCCATCGATCTGGCGCGCAGCTACGGCATCGCGCTGCCCTTGGTCGAATTGACGCGCCGAACCGATCAGACGGTCGTGGGCTTGGAAAATGTAATGGGAGAAAAGGCATGAGCATCGACGAAGCGCAGTGGCAGAAGGGGCTGGAAGTCTTCGACAAGGTCTACGGACCGGGATCGTCGGAAATGACGCTCCCGTATCGGGAATCGTCCTTCAACCAGGAAATCGTCGGTAATCAGTTCGCCAATCTGTGGGCGAGCGACATTTTCTCGATGCGAGAGAAGCGCTTGCTGGTGCTGGGCGCCACGGCCATGCTGGGCCGCGCCGATCTGGTCGAGATCCAGATGAACGGCGCCCTCATCAACGAAGAATTCACCGATGAGGAGCTGGATTTCCTGCCGCTCTTCGTGCTCTTCTATGCCGGGGCGGGCAATACGACCACCGTATTCCGGGGGATCGAAGCCGCCAAGGCACGGCGCAAGGAACGCAACGCCGCGAAGTGATGGGACGTGCAGGATGAAGGGCGGCCTGGTTGAAAGATCAGGCCGCCCTTTTCTTATGCGTCGCCGCTAGCCTTGGCGCGGCGGATCGCGCGCGACGCCAGCAGCAGCATTATGCCCCCGGCGAATGTGAACAGCATGGCGGTGCCGATTCCCCAGGCGACACCGGCCGTTCCCCCGACAAAGTCGCTGACCGCGCCGATCAGATAGGTGCCCGCGCCCACGCCGATCAGGTTCGCGCCCAACTGCACCAGCGATACCGCAAGGCCCCGCAGGCGCGGTCCGGCGATTGTCACGATGACGGCGTAGATCGGACCATTATAGGACGCGCTGAGGAAGCCGCAGGCCATCAGCAGCGCCAGCATTAGATCGACGTCGTGGAACAGGACCGTACCGACCCCGGTCACGGCCGTCAGCAAGGGTATCACCGCGCCGAACAGGGATGTCCTTGCCGGATCGAAGCCACCCCGCCGCCGATTGACGCGGTCGATCACCCAGCCCGCGAGGAATCCGCCCAGCGAACCGAGACCGCCATAGGCAATGGCGATGAGGATGCCCGCCTTCGCAATGGGCATGCCATGGACCCGGATCAGGAAAGTGGTGAGCCATGTGCTCATGCCGTAGATGCCGGCCGCGATCAGGACGATGGCAAAGATGCAGTACAGCAGTCCCGGCCGCGCCGCGAGCAAGCGGATGCGTTGCACCAGCCTCAGCGTTTCCTCCTGCTGCGGGGCCGGCCCGTCATGTGCCCCGCGCACGGGTTCCCTGACCGTGAGCAGCAGCAGCGGCGCCAGCACCAGTCCCGGCACGCCGGCGGCCACAAACGCCCAGCGCCATCCGGCGCTCTGCACGATTGCGCCGCCCACGATGAAGGCGATGGCGAGCCCGATTCCCGAACTCAGATACCAGATGCCGATGGCGGTTGCGCGCCGGTCTTCGCCGAAATAATCGCTCAGCAGCGACATGCCGGTCGGCGATCCCCCCGCTTCGGCGGTCCCTACCGCGGCCCGGCCGATGAGCAACGTCCAGAATCCTGTCGCGAGGCTGCACAAGGCGGTCGCGCCGCTCCACAATGTCAGCGCCGCGGTCATCAGGTTGCGCCGGTTCCAGCTATCCACGGCCACGCCGAAGGGCAGGGCGGCGAGCGCGAAGAATATGCCATAGGCGAAACCCGCCAATATCCCCAACTGTCCGTCGGAGAGCGCAAATTCATGTCCGACCGGCGCCAACACCAGCCCGATGATGGCGCGGTCTATGCCATGGCAGGTCTGTGCCAGCGTCAATATGCCCAGTACATACCAGGGATAATGGCTGGCGGCGGCAGGTTTGTCCGATGGCGCTCTCATGGCGTCCGCTGCTGCAAGAGCGGTGCGATGGACATTGAGCGCCTCCTGTTTGAACATAGAAACGGGGGCACGACAAGTATATCGCCCATGCTCCCATGCCGCGCCTCGATCGGGCACGCGCCATGGATGTGCCTGTAGGCGGGGTCTTGACCACCTATCCGAAGATAGAGGTAAAAAGCGGGTGGCGCGCCTATCTGGCTCGCAGACAAATATAAAATGGCAGAGGTAGAGATGTTTCGTCCGGAGAGCGATTGGACCGGCCAAGGAAGGCTTGGCGTCCAGAATTTCTACATCGAAGCGGCGGCCACCGTTCGCGACGCACATGTGGACGTGCGGCATTTCGACTGGGTCCAGCCCAGCAGCGGCGTTTTCAGTCCCGAGAAACACTATCTCGACTATTCGCTCGATGGTCAGCCGCGGCGCAGCATGGTCAGCATGGTCAGCATGGGCCGCCCGGACCGGCGCGCCGCGTCGGGGGACATCCTCTACATGCCGCCGCATCGCCAATATTTCGGCGAGCCTGCGCTCCAGGAGCGCCATCTCGTCTGCGTGGCGCTCGGAGACGAATTTTTGGAGGAGTTGTTCGACGGAGAGCAGCCGCTGAACAAGGTGGAGCCTTGCGCCGACGTCCAGAATATTTCCATGCGCCGGCTCTTTGCGGGACTGGCTGCGGAACTGCGGACGCCCGGATTTGCCAGCCAGACGCTCGTCGAATCGATGCTGATGGGTCTTGCGGTCGAACTCACCCGGCACATGGGCCCTTGCGAACGGCGCGGCCTGCACTCGCGCAGCACGCGACAGGTCCAGAACATCATTGATTATGTGATGGAGAATCTCTCCGCGCCGCTCGGCGTCGCCGATATCGCACGCGACTGCAACATGAGCGTGCGGCATGTCGCACGCGTCTTCAAGGAGGGAACGGGCTGCAGCCTGGGTGAATTCGTCGCGCGCAGCCGGATCGCCCTGGCAAAGGAATTGCTACGCAGCGACAACTCCCGCATAAAGGAAATCAGCTGGCGATGTGGCTTCAACAGCACGTCCGCCTTCTCCGCCGCCTTCCGATCAGCGACCGGCCAGACGCCGAAGGATTTCCGTTGCCATCCGACGCAGGTCCACTGACCGCGGCAGCAGGAAACTGTCGGTGAGCGGCCAAATTCTATCGCCGCGCAGTCAATCCGGGCTCGGCCACTATGGCGCAAATCGGCTCCAAGCTAAACATATTCCATACGTCAAATCGACATATGATTAAATCTAGGGGAGGAAGACATGGATAAGGCCGTCACCATGGGCGCGATCGGCATGGGCGCGCTCGTCGTCGCTCTGGCGCAGCCCGCTTTTGCGCAGCAGGCGCAATCGGGTGCAAGCGAAGGCATTCAGGATATTGTCGTCACTGCGCGCCGCACTGAAGAAAGTCTTCAGACGACCCCGATCGCTGTCACGGCGCTCACGCCCGAAGCATTGGCGACGGCCAAGGTGGAAAATGTCGTCGATCTTCAGCGCACCGCGCCGGGCCTGGTCATCGGCCGCGGTTCGGCGGGGGGCGACGGCATCGTCTTCGTGGCCATTCGTGGCCAGGGCAATCTCCAGCCGATCCTTGCCAACGATCCGGCCGTGGCCACCTATATTGACGGGATATATATCCCTCGTCCCTCAACGGGCATGACCGATATTCAGGACGTTCAGCGGCTGGAGGTTCTGCGCGGGCCGCAGGGTACGCTCTTTGGTCGCAACACGACCGGTGGCGCGATCAACATCGTCACCAACGATCCGAACGACGAGCTCAGCGGCACCTTCAAGGCGGAGTTTGGCAATTACAGCACGTTGGGTGCGCAGGCCAATATCAATGTACCGCTCGCAGAGGGGCTCGCGATCCGCCTGAGCGGCGCGATCAACGAGCGGGACGGCTATGGCGACAATCTCGCCACCAATCGCGACTTTTCCGATAACAACAGCAAATTCTTACGCGGCAAGCTCAAATATGAAGGCAATGGCTGGGACCTGACGCTTTCGGCCGACTGGAACCGCCAGTCCAACCATGGTCAGCAGATCGCGCTCTGGGCCTTCAATCCGGCGATCGTCCCCGCCGCCTTCCAGCCGGGCCTCACGGCCGGTCTGCTGACCAAGGATCATTGGTGGGGCAACACCGCGACCGGGACATCGACCCCGGCCACGATCGGTGCGCTGACCCCGGAAGCGCAGGCTCTCTACGGTGTGAAGCCATTCAATACGCTCGAAGTATATGGGTTTTCCGGTACGCTCAACGTCGAACTGGGTGGCCTGAACTTCAAGTCGATCACGGGCTATCGCCATTCGATGAACTATGGCCAGAATGATACGGACGGTACGGCCGTCCCGTTGCTGGCGACTTTTGCAGGGTCTGGATCCTATTATATTTCTCAGGAATTCCAGCTTTCCGGCAATATTACCGACAGCCTCAGCTTCATCACGGGCGCTTATGCCGGCAAGGAAAGCGGCTATGAATTCAGCCGCTCGCAGATTTTTGGCGGACTCATCCGCGATTCCAACGCCGACGTCACCAACAAGACCTTCGGTTTGTTCGCGCAGGCCTATTATGAACTGACCCCGAAGCTGCGTGCGGTCGGCGGCTTCCGTTATACATGGGACACCCGCGACAGCGTGCTGCATAATGCGCAGGTATATGGTTTGCCCTATAACGTCGCCGTGGCGGGTACGCCGACTGGCATCAACTGCACCGTGACGCCAACCAGCCCCGTGACGGCGACCACCTGCAATCAGGAGCAGAATGCCAAATTCAATTATCCGGCCTGGAACCTGGGCATCGACTGGCAGGCTAGCGACAATATCTTCCTCTATGCTGCGACCCGCGGCGCGGCGAAGGCCGGCGGCTGGAACCTGCGTGCAGGCGGCCTGCCTGCCTTCTCTCCTGAAAAGGTGAAGGATGTGGAGGCCGGTCTGAAGGTCGATCTCTTCGACCGACGCCTGCGCTTCAACTCGGCGGTCTTCCATACCTGGAAGGATGACAATCAGGCGATCGTCAACAGCTTCGTGACCGGTATCGGTGTTACCCAATATATCCAGAACAACGGCAAGGTCCGCATCTGGGGCATAGAAAATGAAATCACCGCCGTGCCCTGGGAAGGCATGACGCTCAGCGTCAACGGCTCGCTGCAGGATGGCAAATATGCGAAGGGCAGCTTCAGCGAAATCCAGGTGGTGGCCGGCAGCGGCTGCACCAACAGCGCCGGGGTCGCCAACGGCTGCGTCGTCGATCTGAGCGGCTTGCCGCTGCTGCAATTGCCCAAGAAGCAGCTTAACGTCAGCGCCACGCAGAAGATTCCTGTCGGCGGCGGCACGCTCGCCGTCACTGGCGCCTATTCCTATGTCGGGGGTCAGCATTTCGATGCGGTCCGGGCGGCGGATCAGGCGTCGGCGGCGACAAAGGCGGCCTACGAGACGGAAAACCGCCTCGGCTTCGTACCTGGCTATGGCATTTTCAACGGGCGTATCGCGTTCCAGCTTGAAAATCCCAATGTCGAAGTGGCGGTCTATGGCCGCAACATCACAAACAAGAAATATCTGCTGCGCCGCTTCCCCGATCTCTATCGGACATTGGGAATTGCAGCCGCCTATGTTGGCCAGCCGGCTACCTATGGCGTTGAAACAACGTTTAAATTCTGATCGGATAAGTGGCTGGCGGGACAATCTGCAATCGATGCAGCTTTCTCTCGCCAGCCATCACCGGGGACGGGCGCATGATGACGAGGTTGGTAGACAGGGTAGGGATCGTCACGGGCGGCGGCGGCGGTATCGGTACCGCGGTCGCCCGACGTCTGGTCGCGGAGGGCGCGCGCGTCGTGATCGCCGACCTGTTCGAGGCTGCCGCCGTTTGCGCGGCGGAACCGCTGGGCGACAACGCACTGCCGGTACAGTTCGATGCTGCCGATCCGCAATCGGTAAAGGCGATGGTCGATCGCACCGTAGACCATTTCGGCAGGCTGGACATATTGCACAACAACGCGGCAATGACCGATCCGGACAAAAGCCCGCAGGATACCACAGCCGTCGATATCCCGATCGGCATCTGGCGCGAAATTCTCGACGTCAATCTCACCGGCTATCTGCTCGGATGCAAATATGCCATCCCGCATATGGTCGCGGGCGGCGGCGGTTCGATCATCAACACCGCATCCAATTCGGGCAGTGCAGGGGATCTGGCGCGCATCGCCTATGGTTCGTCCAAGGCGGCGATCATCGGGCTCACCAAATATGTGGCGACCCAGCATGGGCGGGAGAATATCCGCTGCAATAGTATCGCGCCGGGTGTCGTGCTGACCGAAGCCCTTGAAAAGACCGTGCCGGGGCTGAAGGAAATCATCCATCGGCACATATTGACGCCGGAATTCGGAACGCCGGATGATATCGCGGCGCTGGTCGCGTTCCTGGCTTCGGACGAAGCGCGCTACATCACGGGCGAGAATATCTCGATTTCGGGCGGCGGCCTCGTCCACCAACCCCATTATGCCGACCTGCTGGCCTTCATGCAGGCGAAGGACTGAGCCGTGTCCAGCGCCTGCACGTCGGAACATGCAAGGTTAATGACCGGTTCGATGAAAATAGCGGATCGTCAGCCGGCCATCGGCGACCTTGTAGGTTTCGAGGCTGGGCAGAGTGACAATGCCATCTTTGGTTTGCAGGCGGTTGGCAACATAAGCGGCGCCCTCGGCGCCGTTGACGATCACTTCGAGCGGTTCCGTCGTGCATTTTCCGCCATATTCCGCCCACATGTCGGCCATCGCGGCGTCGCCGTCCACGGCGGGCGATCCGACATATTCGATCGTAAACCCCTCTGGCCCCAACGCCCGGAAAAGGCGATCGAGTTCGTCGCGCTTCCCTTCGTTCCACAGCCGGTAATTGTCCCGGATCGCCTGTTCCAGATCCAGCACGTCTGCCTCACTCATGTGCATCGCCTCCTGTCATTGCGGATCGTCCGCATGCTCACCAGTCACAGACGGACGCCAACGATCGCACCTGTCTTTGGCAGGGGTGGAATTTATCTCTTTTTGCTTCGGAGACTATGATGACCCAAGTCGCACAACAGCCCCTGCCGGATCACGTGCCGCCCGAACTGGCGATGGCGCTGCCGCTCTTTTCGCGGACGGTGATCTATGACAACCCACAGGAAGTGCTGATCCCCGCGATGCATGCGGAGCTGCCGCCGATCACCTATGTCACCAACATCTTCCCGGGCGATCAACCTGGCTGGCTGCTCAAAAATGCCGAGGATGTACAGGCGATGCTGCGCGATGCCGACAATTTCACCAAGAATGGCATGGGCAAATGGGCGCAGAATATCGGCGAGAACTGGCTGGTCATTCCAACCGAGGCCGACCCGCCAATCCACACCGGCTATCGCAAGGCGCTGAACAGTCATTTCGCACCCCAGAAGATGTTCGCGATGAAGGAACAGGTGCGCGAGCGAGCGCAGGCCTTGATCGATGCCTTCAAGGATCGCGGACAATGCGATTTCATCGATGAGTTTTCGGAAAAATTCCCGATCTTCATCGTCCTCGATCTGCTGGGCCTTCCGCAGGAAAGAATGACGCAATTCCTTAAATGGGAAAAGGAAATGCTCCATTCCAACGACTGGCAAGTGCGCGGTAACGCCGTACGCTGCGTGAAGGATTATCTGCTGGAAGAGATTGAGGCACGTCGCCAGCAGCCGCGCGACGACTATATCAGCAAGGTGCTGACCTTCGAGGTCGATGGCCGTTTGTGGAATGATGACGAGGTGTTCGGCCATTGCTTCAATCTGTACATTGGTGGCCTCGACACGGTTACGTCCCTGCTCGGCAACATCTTCAACTATCTGGCGTCGCATCCGGACAAACAGAACGAGCTGCGCGCTGATCCATCGCTGATCGTCCTGGCAGTCGAAGAATTCCTGCGCGCCTTCGCGCCGGTTACGGCCTTCCGTATCGCAACCAAGGTCATCGAGATTCATGGGCAGAAAATAATGCCCGGCGATTATGTGGCGTTTAGTTCCCCCGTGGTGGGACGCGACCCGGCTTTCTATGAAGATCCCCAAGCGATCCGCTTCGATCGCAAGGCGCCGCACATGTCGCTGGGCAGTGGCATCCACAAATGCCTGGGGATGCACCTGGCACGGCTGGAACTGCAGATCGCGGTCGAGGAATTCGTCAAGGCCATACCGGAATTCCGGATCAAAGACGGTTTCCGGGTGCCATATTATGTGGGCAATATCCTGCATGTGCCGGACCTCCACCTGCAATGGGGCTGAATATTCCCAAGGCTCTCACGCCCACCGATATGGGGAGTGAGCGCCTGAAACGGCAATCTGGAGCGGGGTCGATGGCGTCGGCCCCTGCTCTGGTGCGGTCTAGCTGTATAGTATATCCTTCCGGAATGCCCCTGGGCTGAGGCCTGTCGCCTTCCGGAAGGCGGCACTGAAGGCTGCAGCGCTTTGGAAGCCGCAATTGCCCGCGATGACCTTGATGAGAGCGCCATCCTGCATCAATTCCCGTTTGGCCCGCGCAATCCGCGCATCGGCAATGTAGCTGCCGAGCGTCTTTCCGACCATGTTCTTGAAGATCCGCGCCAGATGCCGTGAGCTGACACCGCATTCTATCGCAAGGTCGACGACCGACAATGGTCCCGCCAGTTCCGCCTCGATCCGTTCCTGAAGACGGCGCAGGCGCCAGTCCGCCATGCGTTGATCGGTTTCAACATCGGATTTGTGTGGAATTTGAAGGTGTCGACAGAGGTCGATGACCAGTGACAACGCAATGGTCTCGACCATGATGGCGGGAGCGAAGCCGGGATGGCGCACCTCGTGTGCAAGCCGGGACATACCGTTCAGTATCCACGGTGCCTTCACATCGAAACAGGGGGGCAATGAGGAAGGTAGCGTGTCATTCTCGAAGAGTTGATCTGCTGCGTGGCTTTCAAACGTCAAACAGAAAATGCGATATTCGCTGGGTTCGCAGCGCGCCGCAAATTGGCTCCCCTTGGGCAGATAGGACACCTCGCCAAAGGGCGGCGCATGACGACGGCCGTCGGGGAACAGGCGTGAGCCGCGCGCGCGTGGGCCAAGCGAATAGTCGAGATAGTGACTGTTCGGCTCGAATATGGCGTCACAACTGCGATCCCAGGCAAAATGTCGGATGTCGGCCCGAATGCCGTTGGCAATGATGCTGTCCTCGACGTGGAAATAGGCGGTTGTGAGCGGTTGGCATGGGAGAATGGTGCCAGTCGGCTGAATTTTGGATCGTTCGCTCGCCATCGCCATTGGGTCCGCTCCCCCTTTTCAAAGCCTACTGTCGACCCTTTTTATAAGCGATGTTATGGGGCCTCATCCAAAACAGGTCGATGCTCAATCATATTGCGCAAACCGGACATCCCATCGCGAAACCGTCATCATGTTCATGGCCCGACGGTCGAAAAATTCCAAAGCATCGCGAAGCGGACATTGGTTTGATCGCAGACAGGACATGGCGCGGAAGCCGGTTTTCCGGGCTCCTTGCCAATGCTAGCCGTCGATGGGGATGGGTAGAGATAGAAAAACGTCCTGCCCGTATGCAATGGCTCTGGGAGGGGATAATATGGCTTCAGAGAAATGGTTTCGGACAAGCGCCTTGGCGAGCTTGTCGGTTTTTGTCACGGCCGCTGCGCCGGCGGTGGCGGCGGATCAGATCGGTTCTGTGGGAATAGAGGACATCGTGGTCACCGCCCGGCGGACCGAGGAAAATATCCAGACGACGCCGGTCGCCGTCACCGCTCTTTCGACTGAAATGATCAAACAGGCGCAGGTCGGCGATGTGGCTGGTCTGCAGCGCACCGCGCCCAGCCTGTCGATCGCGACCGGCGCCCCGGGCGGTTCGGGTTTCGTCTATATCTCCATTCGCGGCATGCCGGCATTGAACCCGGGCGTCGCCAACGACCCTTCGGTCGCGACCTATGTTGACGGGGTTTATATTCCGCGTCCTTCGCAGGGTTCGGCCGATCTCATCGACCTCCAGCGGGTCGAGGTCCTGCGCGGCCCCCAGGGCACGTTGTTCGGTCGCAACACCACCGGCGGCGCGCTCAACATCGTCACGGTCAATCCTACGGGCGATTTCGAAGGACAGTTCCGCATTCAAGGCGGCAACTATGATTATCGCAATATCGACGCGGTGCTCAACGTACCATTGGTGGGCGATGAATTGGCGGCGCGCTTCGTCTATGATTTCGTGGATCACGACGGCTACGCCCGCAATGTGACCTCGAACAGCGAATTGAAGGACCGTAACAGCCATTATGCCCGTGCTAAATTGCGTTGGGCGCCCGCCGGCAGCAACTGGTCCGCGACGCTCAGCGGCGACTACAATATCATCAAGGATCATGGTCAGTTCGTCGGCCTCGCAGCGGTCAATCCGGGCGCCAGCGCGGCAATCGGCGCGATCAACGCCGCAACCCCTCTTGCGGCATATCTGCACAACAAAGCCTATTGGTATAATGCCTATGGCATTCCATTCAGCACCAATCCGCCGGTCGGGTCCAATTATGGGTTTCTGACCGCGGGCAGCCGGAGTGCCTATAACAGGCTGGAAGCTTATGGCGGCAATCTCACGATAGATGGCGAAATCGGTTCTGTTACGGTGAAATCCATCTCTGCCTATCGCTACAGCAACGCAATAGGTCTGAACGAACTCGATGGTACGCCTGCTCAGATTCTGGCGGCCGAAAGTGCCTACAAGTCCGATCAATACTCCCAGGAACTTCAGTTGTCCGGAGAGCTTGGCGATCGGTTCAGTTATATTCTCGGCAGCTATTATTCGACAGAAAGCGGCCGTGAATCGTCGGTGGCGCAGACGTTCGGCTCCTTTACCCCCGCAGCCCCGGCACCCAATTTCGGTTTCAGCCTGAATTACGGCAAAGTGAAGAATATCTCGGTCGGCCTGTTCGGCCAGGGCTATTACCGTCTGACCGATACGATCCGTCTTACAGGAGGCGTCCGTTGGACATGGGATAAGCGAGAGGTTGTTCTGCTGAACAGAACGAATCTGGCCGCTAATAGCTGCGCGCCTGAACTGCTCTCAAATCCGGATTTCATTGCGCCTTGCAGCCTACCGCGTTCGGTCAAATATGATTATCCCGCCTGGACGGCAGGCATCGATGTGGAGATCACCGACGGCCTGTTTGCTTATGTGAAAACGAGCGCCGCATCGAAGGCCGGCGGCTTCAACATGCGTAATGGTTCGGCCGCGACGCCGCCGTTCAAGCCGGAGAAGGTCAGGGACGTTGAACTCGGCGTCAAGTTCAGTACATCGGATAACCGTTTGCGTATCAATGCCGCGGCTTTCCATTCCTGGCAGTCTGAGGTGCAGCGCAATGCTTCCGATTGCATCACTCCACCGGGCGCGCTCGCTTGTACAACCACGCAATTCCTCCGCAACTCGGGTAACGCGCGTGTCTATGGCGGCGAACTCGAAATAAGCGCTGTTCCTTGGGGAGGAATGCTGGTCTCCGGCAATCTTGCCTTGCTCGACGGCAAATATGTCGCCGGTACCTTCGTTGAGCAGCAGCAGTTCGTCCCCGTCGCCGGCGCCAATGTGTCCGATTGCGTCGCTGGCACCGCTGCGGGTTCAGTCCGCTGTTCGGTCGTCCGCAGCGGCGAGGCTCTGCCGCAGATGCCCAAAAAGCAGTTCGGCATCTCGGTGACCCAGAAACTCGCCACTTCGGTCGGGGAACTCTCGATCCACGTGAACTACGCCTATATCGGTCGACAGAATTTCGGTCTGTTCACCGCCGATCCGCGTCGTCCGCAGGCTTATCGTGATGCGGTCGCCATCGCCAACCGGATCAACACCATTTCGGGATACGGGCTCTTTAATGGGCGTATCGCGCTGCAGATCGAAGATCCCAATCTTGAGTTGTCGGTATTCGGCCGCAACATCGGCGGCAAGAAATATGTGACCCGCGCATTCGCCGATCAGTTGCCGACACTGGGCACGGCGATCGACTATATCGGCGATCCCTTCACATGGGGCATCGGCGCCACCTTTCGTTTCGGGCCGAAAAGCTAGGCGTGACCTGTCGGCCTTGGCGCTCCCGCAATGGTTTGGCGGTCAGGCGGACCCCGTCGGGGATTTACGAAAGACGTTCGGAGTGATTAGCTCATTCGCGAACTTGGACGAAGCCTGAGGGATATTTCATGACAGATAGTATCAGGAAAATTGGGTTCATCGGCCTCGGCAGCATGGGCGGCGATCAGGCGCGGGAGTTGGCCAAATTGCCGCTCGACCTGACTGTTTACGATGTATTTCCCGATGCGCTGGCGAAATTCGAGGGCCGCGCGAAGCTCGCCGCCTCCATAGCGGAGGTAGGCAAGGACGCCGACGCCGTCGGCATTTGTGTCCGGGACGACACGCAGGTGCTGGAATGTGTTGATGCGCTGCTGCCTGTAATGAAGCGGGGGGCGAGCCTGCTCATCCACAGCACGATCAAGCCCAAAACTGCACAGCAGATAGCCGAACGATCTGCCACCGTGGGTGTCGATGTCATCGATGCGCCAGTTACGCGCACTGAAATGACCAAGAACGGCCCGTTCGTCTTTTGCATGACGGGTGGCGATGAATCCGTCGCCGCGCGCGTCCAGATTGTACTGGACGCCTTTTCGACGAACACGATGCATATCGGCCCGCTCGGATCGGCGATGGCCCTCAAGATCTGCAACAATCTCGTATCTTGGTGTGGTATCATGCTAGGTGTCGAAGTCGCCAATGTGGCGGAGGCGTCCGGCGTGCCGATGGACAAGCTGCTGACCGTGATGAAGCGCAACGGCAATCTCACCCCGCCCATGGCGGGTTTCATCGATTTTCGCAATAATCCGGGAGACGCCGCCCGTCGCGCCTTTTTCGCCAGCCAGGCCGGCATCGGCGAAAAGGACCTTGCGCTGGCCGAAGAGCTGGCGGCTGTTGCCGATGCCCCGTCGCCAATCACCAGCCATACCAAGACGCTGATCAAGAAAACGCTGCTCGCAATCTGTGAGAGCTAGATTGTCAAAAATTCGCAGAAAATAAGGTTTCGAGGACAAAGCTTTACGAGCGCGATTTTGTATTGATTATCCTACTACCCGCGACCTATCCTTTCTGATCCCAGGGCGAACTTGTAGTTGTGGTTATGCCGTCCAAGATTAAGGGAGTGCCTTCTCGAAGGGAAGAGCGTCAGTCCGATCGACGGCAGTTCATCATTGCCGTGGCTCGCCGATCCTTTCTGCAGGATGGCTATGCCCAGACTACCATGTCAGGAATAGCTGCAACGCTCGGTGGCTCAAAGAGCACCTTGTGGCGTTATTTTCCTTCGAAAGAAGAGCTGTTTACCGCCGTCCTTGACCAAGCAACCTCCGAGTATCACAAACGGCTTTGCTTGATACTTGATCCCTCTGAGGATGTCGCCACGGCGGTCGAACGCTTTTGCTTTAATTTCCTGAAAACGGTAACGTCGGCAGATGCCTTATCCTTATACCGATTGGTCGTAGGCGAGGGAGCCCGATTTCCGGAGATTGGTCAAATTTATCATGCCCGAGTACAGTCAGTTACCAACAAGATACTCGCCAATTATTTCGCCAAAGCCATGAGCTGTGGTTCATTACGCGAAGGCAACCCGCTAAGATTAGCCCAGGCATTGAGAGGTCTTTGCATATCAAAAGTCGAGGATTTCTTGCTGTCTGGGTCAACCGAAATCTATCGCGATGAAGTTATTGATTCTGATGTGAATGAGGTACGGGATATTTTCCTCCGTGCCTTTGCTCGTAACTAATCGGCCTTCATCACCCTCATGCTCAATTGCTTCACCCTGTATAACGTCCATTTGTTGGCCATGCTGTACTTACTGAATGGAGAAGAGTGAAGCATAATGAAAAAAAGCATTAAAGCCAGTCACGTGGTGATAGGGGTATCCATTGGGGTACCGTCGGCAAGGGGATGAATAATATGTAATATTTTTAAATGGTTATTTGTTATTTTAAGGAGATGCCGGGCCCACCAACATCTCCTCCAGATAACCTCCGCGATGGCGTGTACACGCGATAGGTGAACTAACTCTTGTACATGTGACCGCCGCTATCGCAAGCGAGCCAACCGCCATGCGCGCGGAGGCTGGCCCACATGGCGAGCGAAGAAGCGCGAAAAATAGGCCGGATCGTCAAAACCGATCGCGTATGCGACTTCGGCCACAGACAATTCGGAATAGAGCAATAGACGGCGGGCTTCCAGCAGCGCTCTATCGTCCTGCATTTTCGCCGGCGACATATTGACCACTGTGGCGCATGCCTGACGCAGCGCATTTACGCTGGTCCCAAGCGCCTTGGCATGCAGTTTCACTTGTTCACGAAGGCGAAACCGCTCCTCAATTCGTTCCCGCAAGCGTGCTACGAGCTCTGCCTGGCGGTTCGTTCTTGGCAACTGCGCCACACGCAGATGACCCTGGCGAAGCGCGATGACCATCAGGGCAAGCAGCGCAGATTCAACCGCTGCCCTCTGACCAGAGCCGGACCAGCTTGTCTCCTTCGCCATCACCTCCATGATGTGTTCGGCTGCAGTCGCCTCCTCAGACGGGAGAATCACGGCATGCGGCTGGGCAAAAAGCGGTGCCAGGTCACGATCACGCGAAACAAGATGGCGCAAATAGGGCTCGGCAATCGTGGACACATGCCCTCGTGATTCCCGATGCCAGCTGAAACCATGGATAATGCCAGCTGGAATTATCAACAGGCAGGGTGCTTCAAACCGCAACTCCGCCGCTTCAGCGTGCATGACGCCACCGCCTTGCGCGATGAGGATGAAGTGGTTGAGATCACGATGGATATGCGGCCGGATCGTCCATTCGCTCGGCCTTGAACGATCATCCAGGCTTTCCACATGCACAAAACCTTCGGCCACATCCCGCTGCGGTTCGCCGTAAAGATAGAAGCTGGGGACAGACGCGGTCGACATGAGCGATAGTCCATCTATGGACCTGCCGTCTGTTCCCCGCAAGAGCCCTTGATTGGCAAAAAATGACCCAACAAATTTGCTAATCCCTATGAAATAGTCTAGTTTTTCATCGCGATATCCGCAACTGTTGCCTGTTTGGGTGGTCGTTTGCTGACACGACACGGCCTGACTAATCGTCCATATATTTTGCTGATCTGACCATGTCGTCGAAACCAGCTGCACGGCAATCTTCCGACCATCAAAATTTGGCGGGAGAGAAGCATCATGAAAACGCAAGTAGCGATTATCGGCGCTGGGCCTGCGGGATTGATGCTGGGCCATCTGTTACGTGCGCAGGGCATTGAAGTCGTCATTGTTGAACGGGCCACAGCTGACTATGTGCTCGGCCGTATTCGCGCGGGCGTCTTGGAACGCACGACCACCGACCTTATGGACCAATTGGGTTTGAGTGCCCGGATGCATGCCGAAGGACTGCTGCATGACGGGTTCAATCTGGCCGATGGCGAAAGGCTGATCCGCATAGATATTGGCGCGCTGACCGGTCGGCCAGTCATGGTATATGGCCAGACGGAAATCACTCGGGACCTGATGGACGCCGCGCCTGATCGCGGGCTGGAGATCATTTACGAAGCCTCCGACGTGGCGCTGCATGATGTGGAAACTGACGCGCCTTATCTCACCTATAACAGGGACGGCGTGGCCCATCGGATCGATGCCCAGTTTTTATGCGGATGTGACGGCTATCACGGTGCCTCCCGCCGCGCGATCCCCGCATCGGCGGCAAAGGCTTATGAAAAAATCTACCCTTTTGGTTGGCTCGGAATTCTCGCAGACGTACCGCCATGCAACCATGAGTTAATCTACGCCAATCATGAACGCGGCTTTGCTTTGGCCTCGATGCGGTCTGAAAAGCGCAGCCGCTATTATATCCAGGTGCCGTCGGATGAGGCTGTGGAACGATGGTCAGACGATCGCTTGTGGGATGAATTGGCCATTCGCTTGGGGCCGGAGGCAGCCGCCCATATGACACGCGGGCCAGCACTCGAAAAGTCGATTGCCCCGCTTCGTTCCTTCGTGTTCGAGCGTATGCGCCACGGGCGATTGATGCTTGCCGGCGACAGTGCGCATATCGTGCCGCCCACTGGCGCAAAGGGGCTGAACCTCGCCATGTCGGACGTGCATTATCTTTCCCAGTCGCTCATCGCTTGGTTCACTCGGCGTGATGCTGATGCTGTAGCGAACTATTCCAACAAGGCGCTGGCTAGGGTCTGGAAAGCCGAGCGGTTCTCATGGCAATTGACTAAGCTGATGCATCGCTTCCCCGACGATGACTCCTTTGATCGGCGGATGCAGATCGCTGAGCTCGACTATATTGCGAACTCTATTGCTGCTCAGACCGCCATTGCGGAAAATTATGTTGGGTTGCCTCTCTAAGGCGCGCAGCGTTTCCGTTCAGGGGACCGGCTACTAGAATATAGGCAATCTGAAAAAGAGCAGACGCGCTGAAGATTGGCCGTTGGCGTCTAAAATGGTCGGGGAGACAGGATTCGAACCTGCGACATCCTGCTCCCAAAGCAGGCGCGCTACCGGACTGCGCCACTCCCCGACTGCGTGGCCCCTAGCTGGGAAACAGGCGAGCCGTCAATCAGTCTTCACTGAAAGATCGTGGATTGAGGAAAATTCGACGGGGGGCCTGGGGCCGCGTCCGTAAACACCCAAAGCCCTTCCGACATCTGCCGTCCCGCACCACGAAAAAGGGCGGGCCCCGAAGGACCCGCCCTTTCTGAAATCTCGCTAATGCGAAGATTACATCGCGTTCGAAGCGTTCATCGCGTTCATCGCGGCGTTGTCGGCGACATTCGCGGCGTCCATAGCGTTGTCCGAAGCGTTCATGGCGTTCTCGACAACGTTTTCGACGACAGCGTTCGAAGCGTTCGCGGTCTCGTTGGCCGGCTTCTCACCGCAAGCGGCGAGGGCCATCAGGCTGGCCGAAGCGAAAACAACAGCGATCTTCTTCATTGTGTACGGCTCCCATAGCATTATGCCGCGTCTGGCACGTTACAGAGTGACCCTACGCGAGCGACCCGCATTAACGTGTGCGCTGCACAAATCAATGCTTTTCTAAGTCGGTGAAGTGGCAGAATCACGCGACGGGGTGTTGTCTACTATAAAAGTTCAGTTAGCGCTCATGCTTTCTGATGCATTGGCGACCAGGTTCAGCGTTACTGCCCAAGCGGCGACATTCTGCCTCAACTGTTCCGGGTCGACCTTGTCCAGCGTATCGTCCGGGGTGTGGTGCAGATCGAAATAGCGGGTGCCGTCCTGCTGCAAATCGATCACGGGCACGCCCGCCTTCACCAGCGGCGCTATGTCTGCGCCGCCGCCCGCTTCCTGCCGGCCGGCGCCAATCCCAAGAGGCGCGAGCGCCACCGCAATCCGCTTGGCCAGATCGTCATGTCCCTGCGGCAGTTTGAAATCGACGCGCCAGACACGGTCAGCGCCAAAGTCCGATTCCATGGCGAGGGCGTGAGGCTCGGCGCCATGTGCCTTGAAATAGGCGCGGGCGCCGTCGCCACCGACCTCCTCCGCGCCCGCCATCAGAATGCGGATCGTGCGGCGTGGCTGGCCCACTTTTGCGACCTGAAGCGCGGAGGCGGCGGCGATGCCGCAGCCGGTCGCATCGTCGATCGCACCGGTGCCCTGATCCCAACTGTCGAGATGGCACGCGGCCACCACCACGCCGGCGGCCGGATCGCTGCCCGGAATCTCGGCGATGACGTTGCCCGATGGCTGATCCCTCAACATTCTGGACGTCAGTGTCAGATGCACCTTCACCGGCTGGCTCCGCTTGACGATCCGCACCAGCTGTTCCGCGTCCGGCACGGAGAGGGCTGCGGCCGGGATCGGCGTAGCTCCATCCGCCCACATTTGCACGCCGGTATGCGGGACGCGATGATGATCCGTGCCGATCGACCGGATCAGGATGGCGATCGCGCCCTTTTTCGACGCAATGCTCGGACCCTGGCGCCGCGCGGCGCCATAATAGCCATAGGAAGAGCCATCCTGCGTCGCGCCCATGCCATGGTCGACAAAGGCAATCTTGCCCTTCAGGCTGGCGGCGGGGGCAGCTTCCAGAGCGTCGATGCTGGGGAAATAGACGATGTCGCCCTCGATGCCCTTGTCCGAGGTCGATCCGCTATTGCCCAGAGCAGCCAGCACCAGATTTTGCGGGAAGGGCGACAGAATGCGTGCTTCGTCCCGCCCGCGCAGCCAGACCGGCATGGTGTATGGTTCGGCGCGGACATTGGAAAAACCCAACGCTTTGAGCTTTGCCACTGCCCAGTCGCGCGCACGCGCTTCCTGCGGCGTGCCTGCGGGGCGGGGGCCGACTTCCGTCGTCAGCCCCTCGGTAAAGTTCCACGCCACATCGTCCTTCAACGCCGCATCCCGAATCGCGTCGCTGTCCGCAGGCGCAGCGAGAGACAGGGAAGGGGTGAAGATGCTGCCAAGGAGCAGGGCGGCCAGCGTGCCCGATCGGATTTTCTGCATAAGTGAGGGCGTAACCGGCCTTCCCCTATTTGCCAATATGTTCCGCGTCCGCTAACCCGGCGCAAATTTTCCGATCCGCTTTTTCTCTACCTTAGACTTTCGGAGCAGCGCGCACCCATGTCCGCCTCATCGCAATATGCCTATGTCATGAAGAGCATGACCAAAAGCTTCCCCGGCGCGGCGAAGCCCGTTCTCAACCAGATCAACCTGCAATTTTATCGCGGCGCCAAGATCGGCATCGTCGGTCCCAACGGCGCGGGCAAATCGACCCTGATGAAGATCATGGCCGGCATCGACACCGATTTTTCGGGTGAAGCCTGGCCGGGTGAGAATATCACCGTCGGCTATCTGCCGCAGGAGCCGCAGCTCGACCCGAACAAGACGGTCCTGGAGAACGTCAAGGACGGCGCGCGCGAGATGGCGGACAAGCTGGATCGCTTCAACGAGATCAGCATGATCATGGCCGATCCGCCGGAGGACGCGGATTTCGATGCGCTCATGGAAGAAATGGGCACATTGCAGGAGCAGATCGACGCGGCCGATGGCTGGACGCTCGACAATCAGCTCGAAATCGCGATGGAAGCATTGCGGTGCCCCCCGTCGGATTGGGGCGTGGAAAGCCTGTCGGGCGGTGAAAAGCGCCGGATCGCGCTGACCCGCCTGCTGATCCAGAAGCCTGACATCCTGCTGCTTGACGAGCCGACCAACCACCTCGACGCCGAAAGCGTCACCTGGCTGGAAAACCACCTCAAGGAATATGCCGGCGCGGTGCTGATGATCACCCACGACCGTTATTTCCTGGACAATGTCGTCGGTTGGATTCTGGAACTCGATCGCGGAAAATATTTCCCCTACGAAGGCAATTACTCCACCTATCTGGAGAAGAAGGCCAAGCGTCTGGAGCAGGAAGACCGGGAGGCAACCGGCCGGCAGAAGGCGATCAACGACGAGCTGGAATGGATCCGGCAGGGGCCAAAGGGCCGCCAGGCCAAGTCCAAGGCGCGTATCGCCAAGTTCGAGCAACTCGTCGCGTCGCAGGAAAATCGCGCGCCCGGCAAGGCGCAGATCGTTATCCAGGTGCCCGAGCGTCTGGGCGGCAAGGTGATCGAGGCCAAGGGTATTTCCAAGGCCTATGGCGACAAGCTCTTGTTCGAAGACCTGTCCTTCATGCTGCCCCCTGGCGGGATCGTCGGCGTTATCGGTCCGAACGGCGCGGGCAAATCCACGCTGTTCAAGCTCATCACGGGCCAGGAGCAGCCGGATTCAGGGGAAATCGACGTCGGATCGACCGTGCGCCTGGGCTATGTCGACCAGAGTCGCGACCATCTGGATGCCAGCAAGAATGTCTGGGAGGAAGTGTCGGACGGACTCGATTATGTGAAGGTCAACGGCCACGATATGTCGACCCGTGCCTATGTCGGCGCCTTCAACTTCAAGGGGCAGGACCAGCAGAAGAATGTCGGGAAGCTTTCGGGCGGTGAACGCAACCGCGTTCATATCGCCAAGATGCTGAAGAAAGGCGGCAATGTGTTGCTGCTCGACGAACCGACCAATGACCTGGACGTCGAAACGCTGGCCGCGCTGGAAGAAGCGATCGAGAATTTTGCCGGTTGCGCCGTGGTGATCAGCCACGATCGTTTCTTTCTCGATCGCCTCGCCACGCACATTCTTGCATTTGAAGGCGACAGCCATGTCGAATGGTTCGAGGGCAATTTCGAGGCATATGAAGAGGATAAGCGCCGTCGCCTGGGCGACGCGGCCGATCGTCCCACGCGCCTAGCCTACAAGAAACTGACGCGCTGATTTTTCGCCATCGAGGAGCGATTGCATATTTTGCAATCGCTCCTCACTCTTTCGCACTTGCGATGGTGACGCTACCATCGCATATCTCGACTGCCTTTCAGGCATCCTCTCCTAAAAACTTTCGGGCCGGTCACATGACCGGCCCTTTTTTTGTCGTTATGCTGACCGCCGAGTAGACGGGCGCGGCATCGATTGTTCGAGCGCTAAATGCGTGTCATTAATCGGCTAAATTGTTGATTTATGTGCTGTCATATGGCGACCGTATTATGTAGCTACAGCGGTAGCCATGACATATTCGCCCGCCTCGCTCCCCGCTGAAAGACCTGCCTCCTCTTCGGAAGGCTCGCTTTTCGAGACATGGGACACGATGGAACGGTTCGTCGAGGAGCGCGTGGTCGCCAATCAATCAGACGATGAAATTGGGCTCGCCCTGCGTGACGCGCGCATCGCGGAGCTTGAGGCAGCCATCCGTCATGTGATCGATCAAGGGCTAAACGATCGGCAGGACCAAATGCAACGTCACGATATGCGAGCGAGGTTAACGCGCTTGCTGGAGCACGCAGCCTGAGGCGAGACGACCCTAAACAGTCGTGCGTTTGGTGAAGTCCTGATGACCGCCATCGGCAACATCGTCGATCGCAACCCTGTCCACCCGCGCGGCGGGCGATCCGATGTGTGCCAAGCTGATAAACCGCTCAATCACGGTTTCGTCCCCTTCGACCACGGCTTCCACGCTGCCGTCGGAGCGGTTGCGTACCCATCCGGTCAAGCCAAGGTCCCGTGCCGTTTCGACGGCCCATGCACGATACCAGACACCCTGCACCTGTCCCGTGATCGTCAGGCGGCGCGCGACGCGGGCCATCAATGGACTCGCTTGATCCAGGTCTGGCCGCCTTCGCGCACCTCGACCGTAAAATTGGGCACGTCGCGGATGAGATCAGACAGGCGCTTATAGCCATAGTTGCGCGTATCGAAGCTCGAACGGTTGCCGGCGAGCTGCCCCACACTTCCCAACGCCGCAAACCCATGTTCGTCACGCTTGACCGCGTCATAGGCATCGATCAGCAGCTTGACGACCTCTTCGTCAATCGGCTTGGCCTTGGTTTCGGAAGCGGTCGCAGCCTTTGTCTTGGCCGCCACCGGCTTTGTTTCTTTCTTGCGTGGCGATTTGGCCGCCGGGACCTCAGCCGGTTCCAGCGCAGCGACGTCGATGAAACGGGTGCAGGCGCGGCGAAACCCTTCAGGCGTGTTGGCATTGCCAAAACCATAGACGGGAATGCCATCTTGCCGGATGCGCGTCACCAGCGGCGTGAAATCGCTATCGCTGGACATCAGCCCGAAGCCATCCACCCGCCCGCTGGCCAGCAGGTCCATCGCGTCGATGGTCATTTTCATGTCGGTGGCATTCTTGCCTTTGGTCAAGTCGAACTGCTGCTGTGGTTCGATCGCCTGCGTGATCGACAGCGCGGCCCATGCCTTCAGCGTGGTCTTGCTCCAATTGCCGTAGGCACGGCGAATATTCACGGTCCCCAGTTCGGCGAGAACGGTCATCACCGAATCGAAATGGGCCGCCGACGCATTATCGGAATCGATCAGCAGCGCGATGTTGCCGCGCCCTTCCTGCCGCGTTGCCATGGCCATATCCTTGTGTCAGGCAGCCGGGGTGAAGGCGCCGCTTGCCTCGTCCAATATGTGAAGCTGCCCGTCTGCAATTGCAAAGAAACTGCCAATGAGCTTTAGCTCTCCCGCCTTTTCCTTTTCTCGCACGCAGGGGAAGCTGCGCAGATTGGCGAGGCTCACCTTTACGCCTTGCTGCTCCATCGCCCGTTCAACCTCCCGGTCGCGGCGCTCGCCATAATGGTCCAAGACCGTCTCGCGAGCGTCATCCAGCAGTTCGATCCAGTTGTGGATGAAGCCGCCCTCGCCCGGGGGGGCGCCTTTCAGATCACCGCTCAGCGCGGCCTTGCAACCACCGCATTTGCCATGGCCCATGACCACGATCTCGCCAACTTTGAGCACCTGTACCGCAAATTCCAGCGCGGCCGATACGCCATGGCGTCCGGGCGTCGTTTCGAAGGGCGGGACGAGCGCGGCGACATTGCGCACGACAAAGATTTCGCCGGGACTTGTGTCGAAAATCTGTGCGGGGTCGACCCGGCTGTCGGAGCAGGCGATCACCATCACCCGGGGGCTCTGCCCTTCATTGAGTTCATCCCAGCGTTCGCGCTGCTGCGCCCAGCCGGTTTCGCGGAAACGGCGGTAGCCCGCCAGCATTTCGGCAAAGTCGATCATGGCGACGATGTGCCTGACAAACTCTGCACTGGCAAGAGCGGGCCCGCATCGCTATCTGGTGCCCATGAACGAGCTTTCCCCCATGACGGCGCCGGCCCAGCCCGAGCGCGCCCGCAAGCCCGACTGGATTCGCGTCAAGGCCCCGACCAGCAAGGGCTACAATGAGACGCGCCAGTTGATGCGGGACAAGAAGTTGGCAACCGTGTGCGAGGAAGCGGCCTGTCCCAATATCGGCGAGTGCTGGACCAAGAAGCATGCGACGGTCATGATATTGGGGGACGTGTGCACCCGCGCCTGCGCCTTCTGCAACGTCAAGACTGGCATGCCGCGCAAGGTCGATCCCAACGAACCGCAAAATCTAGCGGATGCCTGCGCAGAGATGGGACTGGAGCATATTGTCATCACGTCGGTCGATCGCGACGATCTGCCCGATGGTGGTGCGAGCCAGTTCGTGAAGGTGATCGAGGCCCTGCGCCGTACGACGCCGAACACGACCATCGAGATATTGACGCCCGATTTTCGCAACAAGCATGAGCGGGCGGTGGAAATGATCGTCGCTGCCCGGCCGGACGTCTATAACCATAATCTGGAAACCGTGCCGCGCCTCTATCCGACCATCCGGCCGGGCGCGCGCTATTATGCATCGCTGCGCCTGCTGGAGACGGTCAAGAAACTCGATCCGTCTATCTTCACCAAGTCCGGCATCATGCTGGGACTGGGCGAGGAGCGGCTGGAGGTGCATCAGGTGATGGACGACATGCGTTCGGCCGACATCGATTTCCTGACCATGGGCCAATATCTCCAGCCTACCCCAAAACATGCCAAGGTAATGGAGTTTGTGACGCCTGCCGCATTCAACGCCTATGCCGGCATCGCGCGCGCCAAGGGGTTCCTGCAAGTCGCGTCCAGCCCGCTCACCCGGTCCAGCTATCATGCCGGCAAGGATTTCGCCGAGATGAAGGCGGCGCGTGAGGCGCAGCTTGCCAAGGCTGCGGCGAAAGCCTGACTGCGCCATGCCCCGTCACAACGAAACGCGTCATCTTCCTTACACGCCTGCCCAGATGTTCGACCTGGTGTCTAACGTGGCGGCCTATCCCGAATTCCTGCCTTGGGTGAGCGCGATCCGCGTGCGCAAGGACGGGGAGACGGAAATGGTCGCCGACATGATCGTCGGCTTCAAGGGGATCAAGGAAAGCTTCACCTCGCGGGTGCTCAAGGAGCGGCCCGATCATGTGCGAGTGGATTATCTCGACGGTCCGCTCAAGCATCTGCACAATGAATGGCAATTTCGCGATGACGGGCAGGGCGGCGTGCTGGTCGATTTCGAGGTGGAGTTCGAATTCAAGAACCGCATCTTCGAAATGCTGGCCGGGCAGTTTTTCGACAAAGCGCTGCGCAAGATGATCGGCGCGTTCGAAGAGCGCGCTGCCGCGCTTTACGGCTCGCCCGGCAGCAGCAGTTCCAGCGCGCACAGCGCCGCCTGAAGGCGGACGCCGCCCCGGCCGTCATTATCGAAATGCCGCATGTCGGCGACGACCTTTTCCGGGCTGGCGCCGCGTTCGGCGCGCGCGAAGACGACCGTGCCGACCGGCTTCTGCTCGGTGCCGCCTCCTGGTCCCGCGATTCCTGTGATCGCGACGGCGACATCGGCATGGCTTTGTTTCAGCGCGCCCTGCGCCATCGCCCAGGCGGTGGCGATCGACACAGCGCCGAACGTATCCAGCACATCATGCGAGACCTTGAGAAGTTCCGCCTTCATGTCGTTGGAATAGGTGACAAATCCTGCCTCAAACACGTCGGATGAACCCGCGATCTCGGTCAGTGCTGCGGACACAAGGCCGCCCGTGCAGCTTTCGGCTACGGCCACCGTGCGTCCGGCGCGGCGGTTGGCAATGATGACCTTTTCGGCGAGTTCGACCAATTGGGCCGGGAGGACGGTATCGGGCATGGCGTCAGGATAGCGCGGGGAGGGAGAGGGTGGCAACCGCCTGTGCGGCGATGCCTTCGCGCCGGCCCGCAAAACCCAGTTGCTCGGTTGTCGTGGCCTTCACGCTGACCCGGTCGAGCGGCACGGCCAGAATGTCCGCAATCCGCTGACGCATGGCGTCGCGGTGCGGACCGATCTTGGGCGCTTCGCAGATGATGGTCAGGTCGACATGGTCAATCCGGCCGCGACGCGCCGCCACCCGGTCGCGCGCGTGGGCAAGGAAGCGATCGGAGGATACGCCGCGCCATTGCGGATCGGATGGCGGAAAATGGCTGCCAATATCGCCATCCCCCAGCGCGCCCAGCACCGCGTCGACGATCGCATGGAGGGCGACGTCCGCATCGCTGTGGCCGGCCAGACCGCGATCATGGGGAACAAGAACACCACCCAGCCACAGGGGCTCGCCCTCGGCAAGCCGATGCACGTCATATCCCATACCCACGCGCGTGACCCCTGCGGGCGCGAGCATGGCTTCGGCACGGGCAAAATCCGGTTCGTAGGTCAATTTCCCAAGCCTTTCATCGCCTCGCACCAACATGACGTCATGACCATGGGCGCGCAGGATCTGGGCATCGTCGGTCGCTTCGCGCGCTCCGTCCCAAGCGCGATGCGCGTCAAATATGGCCGCAAAGCGAAAGGCTTGCGGCGTCTGGACCCGATATAATTGCGCGCGATCCACCGTATCGGCCATGACATCGCTTGCTCCGCGCACCAGCGTGTCGGAGACAGGCAGGACCGGAATCGCACCGTGCTTTTCCGTCAGCGCATCCAAAAGCCGATCGATCACCGACTGGGGAAGAAAGGGGCGGGCCGCATCATGGATCAGGACGACGTCCGCGCCGCCCGCCACGGCTATTGCCTCCAGCCCGGCATATACCGACCCTTGGCGGCTGTCCGCGCCCGTGACCAATTGAACATCCGCGCCGAGCATCGCCTGCGCAGCATCCTTCCGACCCGTTGCGACGACAACGAAAATCGCGTCGACCGCCTTGTGACTGGCAAGCGCATCATGGGCGTGCACCAGGACGGGCTTGCCCGCAATGGCGCGATATTGCTTCGGCAAAGGTCCGCCGATGCGGCTGCCTTGACCAGCAGCGACGATCAGGGCCGCGACTTTGGGGGATAAGCTCATGCGCGGCGCATAGCCGGTCCGGCGAGCGTTCGGAAGGGGGACAGGCCACGGCGCTTGTCGGACCCTGCCAATTCCGCTACAGGCTGCCTGTTTTTTAGGCACATTATGAAGTAAAGATCATGCGCAGGCTCTCTCCCATCTCCATCGGTCCGGTGACCATCGACATGCCCGTCGTTCTGGCGCCGATGACCGGCGTCACCGACATGCCGTTCCGGACATTGGTGCGCCGCTACGGATCGGGCCTCAACGTCACGGAGATGATCGCATCGGCGGCAATGATCCGTGAAACCCGCCAGTCGCTGCAAAAGGCCGCCTGGCACCCGCTGGAGGAACCGGTGTCCATGCAATTGGCCGGCTGTTCACCCAAGGAAATGGCCGAAGCCGCCAAGCTCAATGCCGATCGCGGCGCGGCCATTATCGACATCAACATGGGGTGCCCGGTCAAGAAGGTCGTCAATGGTGACGCCGGCAGCGCCCTGATGCGCGACCTCCCGCTCGCGGCGTCGCTTATCAAGGCGACGGTTGAGGCGGTGGATGTGCCGGTGACCGTCAAAATGCGCATGGGCTGGGATCATTCCAGCCTCAATGCGCCGGAACTGGCGCATATCGCCGAGGATCTGGGCGCAAAGCTGATCACGGTGCATGGCCGCACCCGCAACCAGATGTACAAGGGGTCGGCCGACTGGGCCTTTGTCCGCAAGGTCAAGGATGCGGTGAAGCTGCCCGTCATCGTCAACGGCGATATCTGTTCAGTCGATGACGCCGACACGGCGCTGGAGCAGAGCGGTGCCGATGGCGTGATGATCGGGCGTGGCGCCTATGGCCGTCCATGGCTGATCGGTCAGGTCATGGCCTGGCTGACGGACGGAACGCGTTTGCCCGATCCGTCGCTCGAGGAACAATATCGCGTAATCGTAGAGCATTATCTCGCAATGCTGGATCATTATGACAGGCATACCGGCGTTAATATGGCGCGTAAGCATATCGGCTGGTATACTAAGGGCCTGACGGGATCGGCGGAATTCCGCAACGCCGTCAACAAAGAGCCCGATGCCGACAACGTGCTCGATATGCTCGCCCGCTTCTATGAACCGCTCATCGCCAGCGGTCTGGGTCCGACGGATCTGCGCAAGGCGGCATGACCAGCGCCCTGACGTCGGTCCCGCCGCTCCGCGTCGCGCAGGACGGACCATCGCTGGCGGAGCAGATGACCGCGTTGCCGGTCGCGACCCTGATCGTCAGACCGGACAACAGCATCGCGGACGCCAATGTCCGCGCCGAGACGCTGCTCAACATGGCGCGCTCCGCGATCATCGGCAGCGACGTGGCGCGCACCATTCGGATCGCCGAAGCCGGCGCGCGTTTCGATATTTGGCATAGCAGCAAGGCAGTCGCGGCCTATGACATCAAGGTTCATGCCGGCCGTACGGCGGAAATGGAAGTCGACCTGCTGATCTCTCCGATCGTGGATCATGACGGCTGGCGCGTGGTGTCGATCCACGCGCAAAGCCAGGCGCGCAAGATCGGCCATCGCGGGTCGGCCGGTGGCGCGCGGTCCGCCATGGGGGCGGCCGCCATCCTGGCGCATGAGATCAAAAATCCCCTGTCAGGTATTCGCGGCGCGGCGCAACTGCTGGAATCCGGGCAGGACGGGCGCGATGCGGCGCTGACGCAGCTCATCTGCAACGAAGTGGATCGGATCGCGGCATTGATCGACCGGATGCAGGATTTCACCACCGATCGTACCCTGGAATGCCGCCCCGGTAACATCTACCCGCTGATTGATCGCGCCGCTGGAATTGCGGCCGCAGGATTTGCCAAAAATATCAATATCATAAAACATTATGATCCATCTTTGCCATTTGCCACGATCAATGACGATGCGCTGGTGCAGGTCATGATCAACCTGCTAAAAAATGCAGCCGAAGCCCTGGATCATGTGGCAAAGCCAGTCATCCGGGTCGAAACGGCTTTCCGCCATGGCGTTTCGGTCGTGACTGGTAGTGGCAGGGGCAGCGCGGTGCTGCCGATCGAAATCCTAGTCATCGACAATGGTCCGGGCGTACCTGAGCATATCCTCGACCATCTCTTCAACCCGTTCATCACCGGGAAGCGGGACGGGCAGGGGCTCGGCCTAGCACTGGTCGACAAGCTGGTGCGCGACATGAACGGCTTCGTCCAATATGCGCGCGATACCGAAGCTGGAGAGTCCAGCTTCAGGATATTGCTCCCGATGGGAATGGCATAATGAGGGCGTCGGGCGCCATCCTGGTCGTCGATGACGATCCCGCGATCTGCGTCGTCGTCGGCGAAGCGCTGCGGCGGCAGGGGCATAAGGTGAAGACCGCCGCGTCCATTCGCGAACGCGCCGCCCTGATGGACAGTTTTTCGCCCGACGTCCTCATCACTGACGTCATGCTGCCTGATGGCGACGGACTGGACTCCGTAGCCGATATTCTAGAACGCAACCCTGACCTCAATGTCATCATTCTTTCAGCACAGAACACGCTCAACACCGCGATCCGCGCGACCGAAAAGGGCGCCTTCGAATATCTGCCCAAGCCGTTCGACTTGAACGAACTCACGCGCGCCGTTTCCGACGCGCTGGGCACGCGCGCTGCCGCAGAAGGAGCGGACGATCAGGGTGACCTGCCCCATGATGGATTGCCGCTCGTAGGCCGTTCGCCCGCGATGCAGGAGGTTTATCGCACTATCGCGCGCGTTTTGTCCAACGACCTGTCGATCCTGGTGCTGGGGGAATCGGGAACCGGAAAGGAACTGGTCGCTGAAGCGATTCACAGCCTGGGGAAGCGCCGGACCAAGCCCTTCATTGCGATCAACATGGCCGCAATCCCGCGCGAGCTGATCGAGGCGGAGCTGTTCGGCTATGAAAAGGGCGCCTTTACCGGGGCGCATGCCAGGACTGCCGGCAAATTTGAACAGGCGCAGGGTGGCACACTGTTTCTCGACGAGATTGGCGACATGCCGATGGAAGCGCAAACGCGCCTGCTGCGCGTATTGCAATCGGGTGAAGTGACGACCGTGGGTGGCTCAAAGCCGGTCAGAGTGAACGTCCGAATCATCGCGGCGACCAACAAGCATCTGCCGCAACTGATTGAAGATGGGCGTTTTCGGCAGGACCTTTACTACCGGCTGAATGTCGTCCCGATCGCGCTCCCGCCTCTGCGTGAACGGCGAGAGGATGTAATGCTTCTGGCGCGCCATTTTCTGGACCGCGCCGCGCAGGATGGCCTTCCCCGCAAGGCGCTGGCCGATGACGCAGCGCAATTGCTGATGGCATGGCATTGGCCCGGCAATGTCCGCGAACTACAGAATATGATGCAGCGACTGTCCGTGCTGAGCCGGGAAAATGTGATCACTGCCGACATGTTACGGCATATGCTGCCGATCGAACATGGGCCCGCCGACACTATCGCGCCGGCCGATCAACTGGTGCATGCGGTCCGGGACTGGGCCAAGCGGCAATTGGGTATCGGCATAACCCGGCCGCAACGGGCGCTACATGATGATCTGCTCGCAGTGGTAGAGCCGGTCCTGCTGGAAGAGGTGCTGTCCAGCGTGGATGGCAACCAGATCCGGGCTGCCGGCTTGCTCGGTATCAATCGCAATACCTTGCGCAAGAAGCTGACCGATTACGGCCTTGATCCCCTGCAGCTTCGCATGGGCGACTGACTCTGATCAGATCCCTTGGCAGGACGAAGTGACGGGTGGCATCGACCAGCGACGGCGCTCCGATGAAATACTGTGTTTGAACGGGCACGGGCTTGTTGTAACAAAGCCACTATGAACGGCGCGAATATCCTCCCCAGGCGGGCCGCAGCGTGGCGGAGGCTGATGCCGGCCTTCCTGCGCGGCGGGCGTCTGGCAGCGTTGGTGGAAGGGGTCACACTCGCGCTATTTCTGGGCATGGCGGGGCTGACCTACCATTTGCTTTCGGGCAACGGTCAATCCTACACCTTGCTGACGCCCCCGATCGTCGCGCTTTTACTCGTCGCGAACCTGGTGCCTGCAATCGCCTTGCTGGTTCTGCTCGGGCGCCGCGTTGCCAAACGCCGGGCCAGCGCGTCGGCGATCGGGAGCGACGGGCAACTGCATGTGCGGCTGGTCGCAATATTCTCGATTGTCGCGAGCGTGCCGATGTTGCTGGTCGTCATCTTCGCGTCGCTGTTGTTCCAATATGGTGTGCAATTCTGGTTTTCCGATAGCGCAAGGGGGATGCTGCAAAATGCGAGCGACCTGGCGCGCGGCTATTATGAACAGAATCTGCGCGAGGTACGCGACGAGACGCTGACCATGGCCGGCGATCTTCGCGATTATCTGAGCCAGACAGACGTCTCCAGCCCGCGGTTTGCGGAAGGCTATATCTACCAGGTCGTCACGCGAAAGCTGAACCGGTCGGCCATTATCGAGGTGGGGAAGGACGGGATCGCCCGCACCGCCGCGACGGTCGATCCGGAAAATCGCCCGGTGTCGGAAATGCTGCCAGCCAGCGTTGTGCGGCGACTGGCGGCCGGGGAGGATATTGTGGTGCAGGCGCGCCCCAATCAGGTCGAGGCCGTGACCCTGCTCTATCCCAACAGCAAGGTCTATCTCTACGCCACGCGCAACGCCGGCACGTCATCCTTCTCCAATGTGGAGCGGGCGCAAAAGGTGATTGCCGACTATGATCTGTTCGCGGCGCAATCGCGCGCGCTTCAGTTGCGCTTTAACGTGGCCTTGTTCGTCGGCTCATTGCTGCTGGTCGGGATCGCCGTCTATATCGCCCTGGCGGTGGCCGACTGGATGGTGCGCCCGGTCAATGAGTTGGTGACGGCTGCGCGGCGCATTACCGCAGGTGATTTGTCGGCCCGCGTCACCAGTCCGCTCAGCCGCGACGAAATCGGCACGCTTGCGTCGGCCTTCAACCGGATGACGCAGCGCCTGGAAGCGCAAACCGGTGCCTTGGTGGCAGCCAATAGTCAGTTGGACGAACGCCGCGCCTTCATTGAGGCCATCCTGTCGGGCGTCAGTGCAGGCGTCCTGTCAGTCGACCTGGAGGGCGTGATCCTGCTCCTCAACAGTTCGGCAGCGGCCATTTTGGTCGGTGAGGAGGATGATCCGGTCGGCCGGAGGCTGGCGGATATTTCTCCCGAACTGGCGGATTTCGTGGAGTCGGGTGAGGACGCCGGCATCGTGCAGGTGCGCGCCCATGGGGATGTTCGAACCCTTGCCGTGAAGCTGGCCGCCGATGCGTCGCGCCACATCCTCACCTTTGATGATATTACTCAGCAACTGTCGGACCAACGCCGTGCCGCCTGGTCCGACGTCGCCCGCCGGATCGCCCACGAAATCAAGAACCCCCTGACCCCCATTCAGCTGGCCGCCGAACGACTCCAGCGGCGCTATGCCGATGAGGTGACCAGCGACAAGGCGACGTTCAGCCGTCTGACCGGCACCATCGTGCGCCAGGTTGGCGATCTTCGGCGGATCGTGGACGAATTTTCCTCTTTCGCGCGGATGCCAAAGCCCGTCTTTCGTCGCGAGGCGATTGGCGACATCGCCCGCCACGCCTTGTTCCTCCACGAAGTGGCCCATCCCGACATTCGATTTGAATATGTGGCGGACGATAGCGACTTGGAACTGGTCTGTGATCGCCGCCAGCTAGGGCAGGCGCTCACGAATATAGTAAAGAATGCCGTTGAAGCCATTGAACCTAAATCCGCATCTGAAACGGGCGGTCCGCGAGGGCATGTCTGCATGGCGCTTTCCCAAGACGGGGAGGACATTGTCATCACGGTTCGCGATGATGGCATTGGCCTGCCGCCCGAACGGGATCGCATCCTGGAGCCCTATATGACGACGCGAACCAAAGGCACGGGTCTGGGCCTCGCCATCGTCAAGAAGATTGTTGAAGAACATCTTGGTGAAATCCGCTTTGACGATGCCGAAGGCGGCGGCGCATGCGTGACCCTGCGATTTGCCGCAGGGGCACTGGAAAAATTGGAAGAGGGGCAGCCGTCAGCGCTGCCAAAAGGAAAAGTGACGGCCCATGGCGCTTGATATTCTGATTGTCGACGATGAAGAGGATATTCGCGACCTCGTCGCGGGTGTGCTTGAAGATGAGGGCTTTACCACGCGCACAGCCGCGAACAGCGACAGCGCGATCGACGCGCTGGATTCCCGCCGTCCTTCGCTGGTGCTGCTCGACGTCTGGCTCCAGGGATCGCGCATGGATGGTCTGGAACTGCTCGATGAGATCAAGCGACGCGACCCGACGGTCCCGGTGTTGATGATTTCGGGCCATGGCAATATCGACACCGCCGTCGCCGCCATCCGCAAGGGCGCGGCGGACTTTATTGAAAAGCCGTTCGAGGCCGATCGCCTGCTCCACCTCGTCGCGCGCGCTACGGAGACGGAACGGCTGCGCCGCGAGAATCAGGTCTTGCGCGCGCGTTTCGGGCAGGATGATGAACTGACCGGGACGTCCGCCGCCATCAATGGCGTGCGCGCCACCATCAAGAAGGTTGCCGGGACGGGTAGCCGCGTGCTGATTTCCGGCCCGGCCGGCGTCGGCAAGGAAGTGGCCGCGCGCATGCTGCACAGCTGGAGCGGACGCGCCGATTCACCCTTCATCATCGTTGCCGCCGCGCGCATGGATCCGGACCGGGTCGAGGAAGAACTGTTCGGCATTGAGGATCCGAGCGGCTTGGTGCGCCCCGGTTTCCTGGAACAGGCGCATGGCGGCACGCTCTATCTCGACGAAATCGCTGATATGCCGCTCACCACGCAGGGCAAGATATTGCGCGTGTTGACGGACCAGAGCTTCACCCGTGTGGGTGGCCAGCGTCAGGTCAAGGTCGACGTGCGCGTCATATCGTCCACGGCGCTCAACCTGGCGAGCGAGATCGAGGAACGGCGGTTTCGCGAGGATCTATTTTATCGCCTCAACGTAGTCCCGCTCGCGATCCCGCCATTGTCAGAGCGTCGCGACGATATTCCGCCGCTGGTCGAACATTATCTCGCGCGCTTCGCGGCAGACCGTCGCGTTCCTCCACCCGAAATCGCCAGTGACGCCATGGCAGCGCTGCAGGCCAATGAATGGCCCGGCAACGTTCGCCAGCTGCGCAATGTCATCGAACGCACGATGATCCTGGCGCCAGGGGACCGGATCGGGCGGATAGAACTTGATATGCTGCCGTCCGAATTGACAAGTGACGGTGGAGGCGAGGGGATCGGCCAATCGGCGATCATGGGCGCACCGCTCCGCGAGGCGCGTGAAAGTTTCGAGCGCGAATATCTGCGCATCCAGATCCGCCGCTTTTCCGGCAACATCTCACGAACCGCGACGTTTATCGGCATGGAAAGATCAGCGCTGCATCGCAAGCTCAAGTTGCTGGGCATTACCGAAGAGAAGGACTAGCGAGCGGGATTGCCGGTGGACGGCTCTTCGCAATTGCGGTAAAACTAATAGGTCTCCGGTCCGCGGAGGCAGGCAAGATGCCCTGCTTAAGGGCGCGACGAGCGGGTAACGTCCCGCCAAGAATATAGGACTGGCGACGACCATGGCCGACAAAGTGAACAATCTGCAGGATATTTTCCTGAACAGCCTGCGCAAGAGCAAGACCCCGGTGACCATGTTCCTGGTCAAGGGCGTAAAGCTGCAAGGCATCATCACCTGGTTCGACAATTTTTCCGTGCTCCTGCGCCGTGATGGGCAGTCGCAATTGGTGTATAAGCATGCCATTTCGACGGTCATGCCTGCCCAGCCGATGGACCTGACCGACCTGCGCAAGTCCAGCGATGGCAACGGCAAGCCGAAGCTGTTGCAGGAAATCTTCCTGTCGGCCGTTCGTAAATCCGGCAGCCCGGTGACGATGTTCCTCGTCAACGGCGTGATGCTGCAGGGTGAGATTGCCGCTTTCGACCTGTTTTGCATGCTGCTGGAGCGCGACGGCATGGTTCAATTGGTCTACAAGCACGCTATTTCGACGGTCCAGCCACTCCATGCGCTCGACCTTACCGGCGAAAATGAGCAGGATGACTGATCGTCACGCTATCTGCCTTTCATTGACAATGCTCCCGTTCGACCGGCGCTCCAGTCCCTCATGCTGGTTGCTGCACGGACGGGAGCATCTCGCATTCTAGAGCGTTAGATCCAGCATGGCAGTCTTTAATCGGGATTCGCAGGACGAGGTATCGCGTGGCGCGCGCGCGATCGTCGTCCATGCAGAAACCCGCGGATTGGATCGCCGGGACAGCGATGCCCGGCTGGAAGAAGCGCGGGGTCTGGCGCTTGCCATCGGCATCGACGTGCGCGCCGCACAGGCATTTCGCGTGCGCGACCTCAAGCCCGCAACCCTGTTCGGCAGCGGCCAGGTGGACCAGATTGCGACGTTGGCGCGGCAGGAGGAGGCCGAACTGATTATCGTCGACAACAGCCTGTCGCCGGTTCAACAAAGCAATCTGGAAAAGGCATGCGAAGCCAAGGTCATAGACCGTACTGGCCTCATTCTTGAAATTTTCGGCGAACGTGCCGCGACCAATGAGGGGCGGTTGCAGGTAGAATTGGCCCATCTTGACTATCAGGCTGGCCGTTTGGTGCGCAGCTGGACGCACCTTGAGCGGCAGCGCGGCGGCTTTGGGTTTCTGGGCGGCCCGGGCGAAACGCAGATTGAGGCCGACCGCCGGATGATCCGCGATCGCATGGCTAAGATCCGGCGCGAACTGGACCAGGTGACACGCACGCGGGGGCTTCATCGTGCGCGTCGGCAGCGCGCGCCTTGGCCGGTCATTGCGCTCGTCGGTTATACCAATGCTGGAAAATCGACGCTTTTCAATCGGCTGACTGGCGCTGACGTCATGGCGGAGGATTTGCTCTTTGCCACGCTTGATCCGACGATGCGGCAGATAGCGTTGCCCGGCTTGGACAAGGCGATCCTGTCCGACACCGTGGGTTTCGTGTCGGACCTGCCCACCCAGTTGATCGCGGCTTTTCGCGCAACGCTGGAAGAAGTCCTGTCGGCAGACCTCATCGTCCATGTGCGCGATATCGCGCACCCTGACAGTGAAGCCCAGCGTGACGACGTGCTCGAAGTTCTTGGCGAATTGGGCGTCGCCGGCGAAGGCGCGCTTGATCGCGGGGAGGGGGACCCGGCACCGCCCCCAATGATCGAGGCATGGAACAAGCTGGATCTCCTGGACGAAGACGCCGCAGAATTGATCCAGGAGCAGGCGGCGCGGCGCGAGAACGTCGTCATCCTTTCCGCGCTGACCGGCGAGGGGGTCGATAGACTACAGCGCATGATCAGCGATCACATGACGCGCGGGGCGAAAGTGTATGACCTCCGCATTCCCGTATCCGACGGCGCAGCGCTGGCTTGGCTGCATGAACATGGCGAAGTGCTACACTCGACCATCAGCGCCGACGTCATGAATGTCGAAGTGCGGCTTTCGGACGCGACATTCGCGCGTTTTGCAAAAGCGAATATTTGACGGGTAGGGCAGATGAACTGCCCACCAGTATCTTATGTCAAATTTTTCTCGACGACGGTGATAGCTGCGTCAAGCCTTGGAGCACGCTCGCAGCGATTGTCACACGCCGCCTGTTGCTTTCGCAATCGGGCAAGAATGTCGTTGGCAGCATCGACATTCCCCAATTTTGTTTCCGCAAGCACCAATCCGCTCAAGGACCCTGGATGATAGTGGAAACCGCGATGCACGCTGCGTTCGAAATATCGGCGTGCGGCATCGGCGTCGCCGAGACCAAGCTTGGTCACGCCACGTAAAAAGCGCACGTCCTTGCTCGGTGTGCGCCCCATCAAGCGGTTCAGAATAGGATCAGCCTCGGCATATTTTCCCTGCGCAACCAATTCGCGGGCATGTTGCAAGGCGCCAACCGGCTTCCGGTCAGGTGGACCACTAAAAGCCCCGTCACCGGAATATGCGGTGCTACTGGAGGAAAGAGTGCCAAAGTCATAACCGGCGTTGAAGTTTATGCCGGTTATCCCAGTAACGGCATGTCCCCCCTGAGCGAACACAGGGCCGGAAATTGCCACAAAGATCGGCAGAAGGAGTCTCAAGCGCATAGCATTCTCCTTTGATCTGAATGGCTAAGCTATGCGCAATCCTAGATGCCGTCAATATCGGTTGCAACGTGCAATGGTTTACTCCCGCGCTCCTGCGCTTTTGCGCGTTGCCAGAGGGCCTCTTTCTCTTCGAGCGGCATGGTCGCGAACGCCGCGCCGCCCTGCGCTTCTGCGGATCGGAAGCGCCGTTCGAACTTTGCGTTGGTTCGGCGCAAGGCTGTTTCAGGATCGACACTTAAGTGGCGTGCCAGATTCACCACGGAGAAAAGAAGGTCACCGACTTCCTCTTCGCTTTCCGAATGGGTTTGGGCAGCGGCCACCTCTTCCAGTTCTTCCTCAATCTTATCATAGACGCCTTGCAGGTCGGGCCAATCGAAACCGGTGCGAGCGGCCCGTCTCTGCAATTTTTCAGCACGCAACAACGCGGGGAGGGTGGTAGCGACGCCGGCTAGGGCACTCGTATCAATATCCTTTTCGGCGCGCTCGGCAGCCTTTATCGTCTCCCACTGAGCATGCCCGTCTTCGCGTCTCACATCGTCGCCAAAGACGTGTGGATGCCGGCGGATCATCTTTTGCGTTATGCCGTTTATCACATCCTGAAGGGAGAAATGTCCGGCTTGCTCGGCCATTCGGCTATGAAAAGCGACTTGGAGCAACAAATCCCCCAACTCATCGCGAAGGCTCGCCATATCGCCACGCTCAATCGCATCTGCGACCTCGTAGGCTTCCTCAATCGTATAAGGCACGATCGACGCGAAGTCTTGGGCAATATCCCAAGGGCATCCGGATGCGGGATCGCGCAACCGCGCCATGACGGTCGCCAATGGCATGATGTCGGCCGGACTAGGCGCTGCGCTTGATGACGTCATGGAAAGTCTCCGGTCAGAGGGGCACGATGATGAGGTGGGGCGATACTACAACTCCACTCGCTGTCAGTACCAGTCTTGATCGATAATACATATTATGTAAAATATGTATGCACTTGTACTCGCTCGGTCATCTGTCGCTTTTGCTGTCGGTTCAAGCCTCAATCCTCCAATATTCGACTATGCTGTGCCGTCTCCCGCATGCGAACATACACGGCGAGCGATATGGCGATCATGATGCTGACATAGATATAGAACGCCTGCTCCATCCCGGCCTGCTTGAACCACAAGGCCACGAATTCTGCCGTTCCCCCGAACAAGGTATTCGCCAGCGCATAAGGCAACGCTACGCCCAATGCGCGGATATGCGCAGGAAAAAGCTCGGCCTTCACCACCGCGTTGATCGAGGTATATCCAGTCACGATCAACAGACCGGCCATCACCAGCAAACCTGCGACCGTCGGATCGGTTGTCCGCGCGAGTGTTGAGAAAATGGGATAGGTGCAGATAACGCCCAAGACCCCAAAGCTTATCATCAAGGGTCTGCGCCCGATCCGATCGGACAACGCGCCTGCGACTGGCTGGAGCAGCATGAACAGGAACAGGGTTATCGCGTTGATCTGCGATGCTGTTTCGCGGCTCAGTCCGCTGGTGTTCACCAGAAACTTCTGCATGTAGATGCTGTAGGCGTAAAAGGCGATGGTCCCGCCAGCCGTCAGCATCATCACAGTCATCGTCTCACGCGGATGGCGCGTGATCAATTCGACAAAGCCCGATTTGGGAGCGCCTTCCGCCTTGGCCTTGGCAAAGCTCTGCGTCTCCGCCAGACCCCGCCTTAGCCAGAAGACGATAATCGCAAGCGCGCCGCCGATGAAAAAGGGAATTCGCCAGCCCCAGCTGTCGAGCTGATCGACGGACAGCGAAGCCTGGAGGATCAGCAACACGCAGATCGCTACCAGCTGCCCGGCAATCAACGTCACATATTGAAAGCTGGAAAAGAAGCCGCGTCGGTTGCGGCCGGCCATTTCCGACAAATAGGTCGCGCTGGCGCCATATTCGCCGCCAATCGAAAGCCCCTGCATCAGCCGGGCCAGTACAAGCAGCATCGGCGCGGCGACGCCAATCGTTTCGTAGCCAGGCGTCACTCCGATCAACAGCGACCCGGCGCACATCAGCGCCACAGACAATGTCAGCCCGCTCTTTCGCCCATGGCGATCGGCATAGACGCCCATCAGCCAGGCGCCGATCGGCCGCATGAGAAAGCCGACGGCGAAAATGCCCGCTGCGCTCAGCAACTGCGCCGTGCGATCTTCGCTGGGGAAGAAATGCGGCGCGAAATAGAGCGTAAACGCCGAATAGGCATACCAGTCATACCATTCGACCAGATTGCCGGTCGATCCGCCAATAATCGCCTTCAGCCGCTGGCGCTGGGTTGGCGCTGATGGGCCTGCGGTCATGGCGTCAGCACCATCTCACCATTCTGAACGCCCCAGCTTTTCAGGCGCGAGAGCATGTTCATGCCGATCACATTGACCTCTCCAAATGCTGGCGACACGACGACCGGCAGATCGCTCGCGCGGATTGGACCGATGGCAAGGGTCGGGATGCTCGATCGCCTGGCCTCCACTCGGCCATTGGCGGTGTTCATGACCACACCTGGCGCGCCGACGTCATAGTTCAATCCGGACGCGCGCGCGGTGGTTTCGGACAATGCCGTGATCGTCGCGCCGCTGTCGATCAGAAAGCGGGCGGGCGCGCCGTTGATCCGGCCTTCCACCCAATAATGCCCGTCGTCAGCCACCGGTATCCGCAGGCTTTGCCCCTCGGTTTGCGTCTGCGGCAAGGCTGGTGGCGCGTCCGCCGATATGGCGACGCCCCCCTCCTCCGCCCAGCGTCCGGTTAGAACGCCTCTATCCTGCGCAAACTTGAACAACCCCAGCAGGGCCGCGAAAATCGCAACCCACAACAATGCCATGCGCCAAAGGCTGCTCCAGGCAAGCCGTCGTCCGACCAAGGCGGAACCGACAAGCACCAGGGCCAGGAGAAACCAGATGCCGGACGCCGCCTGATCCGTTCCGCTCATCAATTCCCCTACGCGCCCATGCCCAAGTCCACGACCAGCCCGTCATAGCCCGGTTCCACACCGTTGGGCAGAGTATCGCATAGCGTAGCATAGTCCATGCTTTGATCCATATGCGTCAGGATAGCCCGTGCCGGTCGCGCCGTCGCGATGCCATCCAGCGTCAGCGCCAAATGCGGGTGGGTGGGGTGCGGCTTTTCCCGCAAGGCATCGACGACCCATATGTCCATCTGGTCATACAGGGCCAGCATGTCGGGCGTTATGACATGGAAGTCCGTTGCATAGCCGATGGACTTGCCGCCATGGCTGAAGCGGAACCCGGTCGAATAAATGGCGCCGTGAGGCTGGTCGACGCAGGCAATCTCAATGTCGCCGATCCGCACGGTGTCTTTGAGTGGATGCTCGGCGATGATTGGATGATAGCCCTGCCGGCCTTCGAACGCATAGCCGAACCGCTGCTTGAGCAAAGAGAGGGTTTGCGCGCGGGCATAGCCGGGCACGGGCGTCCCGCGATGGTGAAAAAGTTGCCGCACATCGTCCAGCCCGTGACAATGATCGGCATGATCATGTGTCCACAGGATCGCGTCGATATGAACGACATCCGCATCAAGCAACTGCGCCCGCATATCGGGCGAGGTGTCGACCAGAATGCGCGTCGTCGCGCTTTCGACCAGAATGGATACACGTGTCCGCCGGTTCTTCGGCTCATTCGGATCGCAGGCGCCCCAGTCATTGCCGATGCGCGGCACTCCCGAAGAGGTGCCGCTACCCAGCATGGTCAGCTTCAGGCTCATGCCACTTTCGAGAAAAGCGTATGGAAATTGGCTGATGTTGCCGCCGCGAGCTGTTCGACGCTTTCCCCCCGCAATGTTGCGAGAAAGCGGGCGGTGTCAGCAACATAGGCGGGTTCGCACGGCTTTCCGCGATGCGGCACCGGAGCGAGGAAGGGCGAGTCGGTTTCGATGAGCAGACGGTCCAACGGCAGCCGGGCCGCCGTTTCCTGCAAATCCTTGGCGCTTTTGAACGTCACGATGCCCGAAATGCTGATGTAGAAGCCCAACGCCATGGCGGCGTCAGCGAAAGCGCCGCTGGCGGTAAAGCAGTGAATGACGCCGCTATAGGCCCCCTGCTCCATTTCCTCCCGCATGATGGCCAGCGTGTCATCTTCGGCATCGCGTGTGTGGACGATCAGCGGCAGGCCCGTCTGGCGGCAGGCGGCGATGTGGGCCCGGAAGCTCCTCTGCTGCCGCTCCCTGTCGCTATGGTCATAATAATAGTCGAGACCCGTTTCCCCGATTCCGACCACGCGTGGATGCGCGGCGCGTTCGACCAATTTGGCCGTATCGACATGCGGGTGCTCGTCCGCTTCATGCGGGTGGATGCCGACCGTTGCCCAGACATCGGGTTCGCGTATTGCCGTATCGAGAACCGCGTCCCATTCGCTTTCGCGCGTCGCGATGTTGAGCATCAGGCCCACCCCAGCGGCGCGTGACCGTTCCAGCACATTGACCTGATCCTCGATCAAGCCCTTATAATTGAGGTGGCAATGGCTGTCGATCAGCATCGCTCACGCCTCCGCTTCGGCAAGGTCAAGGCGCGGAAATAGCGGTTTTGGCGGACTTAATATAAAGCCCGAAGCCCGCAGCGAGGCGTAGAAATCGGACCCGATCAGGTCATAGCCAGGCGCGTCCATATCGATGCCCATCTGGTCCAGCAACGCGGTTGCGCTCGCCGGAATGACCGGCTGGATCATCACAGCCAGGCTCGCAATGGCTTCATACAGCGTCGCCAGCACGGCTTCCATTCGCGCAGGGTCCGTCTTGCGCAAAGCCCATGGGGCCTGCGCATCGATATAGGCATTGCAGGCAAAGACCGCGCGCATCCAGGCTTCGATGGCTACCGAAGGGCTCAGATTTTGCATCGCCTCCTGAAAAGCCCGGCAAGCGTCGGCAATGTTGCGCAGCAACTCGCTATCGACATCCTGCGGCGCGGGTTCAGGCAGGCGCCCGTCGAGATTCTTCGCGATGAAGCTCAAAGTCCGCTGCGCCAGGTTGCCGAAACTGTTGGCCAGATCGCTGTTGGATCGCGCCACGATCGCCTCCGCGCTATAGCTGCCATCATTGCCGAACGTCACTTCGGACAGCAGGAAATGGCGCAACTGATCGACGCCAAACCGGTCTGCCAGTTCCATCGGATCGGCGACATTGCCCAGCGACTTGGACATTTTTTCCCCGCGATTGAGCAGGAAACCATGGCCGAATATCCGCTTCGGCAAGGGCAGCTTCGCACTCATTAGGAACGCCGGCCAGTAAACCGCATGGAAACGCACGATATCCTTGCCGATGACATGGGTGATGTCGCCGCCCTCGGACCAATAACGCGCCATGCGCTGTGCATCGTCTGGATAGCCGCAGCCGGTCAGATAATTGGTCAGCGCATCGACCCAGACATACATCACATGCCCTTCCGCATTTGGTACCCGGACACCCCAGTCGAAGCTGGTGCGCGAAATGCTCAGGTCGGAAAGCCCACCTTCGACGAAGCGCATGATCTCGTTGCGGCGGCTATCAGGCTGGATGAAGTCGGGCTGGCTCTCGTAGAGCGCCAGTAGCTTTTCCTGATAGGCGGACAGGCGGAAGAACCAGCTTTCCTCGATGGTCCATTCGACAGGCGTGCCCTGAGGCGACAGCTTTGCGCCCCCTTCCCCCTCGACGATTTCCTTTTCATCATAGAAGGCCTCGTCCCGGACTGAATACCAGCCTTCGTAGCGCCCGAGATACAGGTCGCCATTAGCCTCCATCGCGCGCCAGATCGCTTGGCTGGCGCGATGATGATCGTCCTCGCTGGTGCGGATGAAACGATCATGACTGATATTCAAGCCTTCATTCATCGCCTTGAAATAGGACGACATTTCATCGGCTAACTGGCGCGGTTCCATGCCGCGGGCGCGCGCCGTTTGCGCCATCTTCAGCCCATGCTCATCCGTGCCGGTCTGGAAGAACACATCGCGTCCCATCATCCGCTGAAACCGCGCGATCGCATCGGTGGCGATCACTTCATAGGCATGGCCGATATGGGGGCGGCCGTTGGGATAGGATATGGCGGTCGTAATGGTGAAGGGCTTCGACATGGCGTCTCCCTAACCGCTGAACGCGCTGGCGCAAAGCCGCTTTTCAGCGCCGAGGCGCGAGCGCCGCGACATGCCCGGCAAGTTCGAACACCACGGCCGCCGGGTCGAGCGACAGGATCACTGCGCCTCCCGCCAGATGGCGCGCCCGTTCCCAATGATCGAGCGCCTCACCAAGAGCAGCTCCCTGCCGCTGGCGTGCCGCCTGCGCAATGAAAGCAGGCGCGCGTTCCAAAAAGGCCTCGTAGCGCGGCTTGGCGGATTTCGCCGCCAGCGCCTTGACTAGCGCCAGCCTTTTGCCATTACCCTCGTCCATTCCCGCCGCCAGCTCACCAAGCGCCTGCTCGATCTCGGCGAGGTTCAGGCCGGCAAAGCGCATCGCCTGGCCCGGCGAACCTTCACCGGCTCGAACCAGCGCCTCCAGTTCCGCGTCTGCCAGACCGGGCTGCGCGCTGGTCAGCACGCGCCGCATCGCCGGCTCGTCCAAGGCGTCGAAGCGCAACGTGCGGCAGCGCGACCGGATCGTGGGCAGCAGCCGTCCCGGCGCATGGCTGACCAGCAGGAACAGCATATCGGCCGGCGGCTCCTCCAGCGTCTTGAGCAGCGCGTTGGCCGCGCCGCGCTCCAGGTCATCGGCGCTGTCGACAATCACGATCCGCCGGGGCGAGAGCGATGGCGCCGACTGGATCAACCGTTGCAAACCACGCACCTGATCGACGCTGATGTTGCGTGCGGCAACGCCATCCTTCTCGATCGGCGACAGTTCGGCATAATCGGGATGGGCCGTCGCCTCGATCAGGCGGCGGATCGGATGATCGTCGGGCACGGCCAGTCCGTGGCCTTCGACAGCCGGTCCTGCCGCCTCTGCCAGCAAGCGCAGCGCCAAGGAACGCGCGAAGCTGGCCTTCCCAATCCCTTTGGGACCGGCGAAAATCCATCCATGATGCATCCGTCCGCTCTGGTCCTGGGCCAGCAGCATGCGCGCCTGCGCATCATGACCGGTGGGCAGGATCACGGCAGCAGGTCGGCCAGGGCGTGGATCAGACGCTCGGTCACGGCGTCGGCTGATCCACTGGCATCGACGGCGCGAATCCGGTCGCTCTCCAGACCCGCGAACCGGGCGAAGGCATCCGCAACAGCCTGATGGAAGCTGCTGTCGCGACCGCCGATCCGGTCGGCATGGTCGCCATCGCGCGCGCGCGCGCGCTCGGCGGCCACCGTATCGGGCAGGGTCAGCAGCAAAGTCCGGTCCGGCAGGAAGTCAGCGCTACCGATGCGGTGTAGCGCCAATATGTCGCTGTCGCTTAATTCGCCCTGCCCCTGATAGGCGCGGCTCGAATCCAAAAAACGATCGGACAGCACCCACGCGCCGCGCGCCAGCGCCGGGCGGATGGTCTTTTCCACATGATCCGCACGTGCCGCCGCGAACAGCAGCGCTTCAGCGCGCGGACTCCAGCGATCCGCGCCGCCGGTTAGCAGCAAGGTTCGGATGGCCTCCGCCCCGTCGCTGCCGCCCGGCTCGCGCGTTTCGACAACGTCCAGTCCGCGCTCTCGCAGGATACGGGCCAGCGCACGGAGCTGTGTCGATTTGCCCGCCCCCTCCCCGCCTTCCAGCGAGATGAACCGGCCGATCGTCACCCGAAGAGCGACTTCAGGCCGTTCCAGAGCCGACCGAAAACGCCTGCCTCCGCGACATCTTCGCCAGCCACCAGCGGCATGACCTGCGGCGCGGTGTCATGGGTCTGGACGATCAATTGCGCGATCTGCTGCCCCTTGGCGATCGGCGCCTTGATCGGGCCGGTATAGACCACCTTGACCTTCACGTCCGCCGACGCCGTGCGCGGCAGCGTGACCGCCAGATTTTGCGGAGCGACCAAGGGCACGCTCGTCGCGCTGCCCAACTGCACTTCGGCGGTTTCGACCGTCTGCCCTTTCTTGAACAGCGGCTGCGCCTTCCACGCCTTGAACCCCCAGTCCATGAAGCGGACGGATTCCTTGATGCGGCCGTTAAAGCTGTTGAGCCCCGCCACCACCATCACCAGTCGGCGGCCATCCTGCTCAGCCGATCCGGTAAAGCCATAGCCAGCTTCCTCCGTATGACCGGTTTTCAGGCCGTCGGCGCCCGCGATCTTGCCCAGGATCGGATTGCGATTGGCCTGCTCGATCGCCGAACCGCCCATCGTCTGCCCCCAGGTGAAGGACTTGGTGGCATAGAAACGCTTGTAGAGCTCGGGCGTCTCCTCGATCGTCGCCTGGGCGAGCTTGGCCAGATCCTCCGCGGTCACATAGGTCACGCCCTCATCCGGCCAGCCATTGCTGGTGCCGAAATGGCTGTTTTTAAGGCCCAGGCGCTTGGCCTCCTCGTTCATCAGCGCGACAAAGGCCTGCTCCGTTCCCGCAATACCCTCCGCCAGCACGACGCAGGCATCATTGCCCGACAGGGTGACGATGCCATGCAGCAGATTTTCGACCGACACCTGCTCGCCGGCGGAAAGGAACATGGTCGAACCCGCTTTTGGGCCATGCCATTGCTGCCAGGTTTCGGGGCGGACGGTGAATTTCGTATCCAGTTTGAGGTCGCCCTTCTGGATCAGGCGAAAGGCGACATGCGCCGTCATCATCTTCGCCATGGACGCGGGCGGAATACGCGTCTCCCCGCCCTTGTCGTACAGAACGGCGCCCGACGACAGGTCCTTCATATAGGCAATCGGCGCTTCGGTCGTGTAGGGCGGCGCGGCCGCGATCACCGGCTGGGCGACCAGGCCAGCGGCCAGAAGCATTGCGAGGGATTTCTTCATGAGAACAATTGCCTTCGACTGGATGGATTCGCTTGGAGCGGCCTAAAACTATTGCCCGTCCTTAGCCATGACGGGCATGTTCGCAAAGCCCTGCGCGGCAGCTGCACGAACGCCGGCCTGCGCTGCCTGCCGGGTTGCATAGGGACCAAAGCGCACACGCCACAAATTGCCTCCTTGCTCCACCTGTGCGCCTATCCGTTTCGCGAGCGCTTCAGCATTGGCACGGGAGGAAAAAGCACCGACCTGGACGAAATAGCGTCCTGACGCTGCCTGCTCCTTGGCCTCAGGTGAGGCTGCCGTCGGCTTGGTTGTGATGGGCCCGGGCTGTGGCCGGTCGAACGTCGCGCCGGCCCGAGCGGGCGCTGCGGTCATAGGGGCCTGTGCTAGCGGTGCGGGCGGAAGTGTTTGCTGCAATTTCTCGCGCAACACCTTGAGCAATGCCGGGGGGCTTTCCAGCCGTTCGGCCGCCCGCTGATGCGAACGAAGGGCGACCTGATCCTGACCGGGAGGATTGACGCGCCGCACGCGAACCGCAGCGGACGGACCGGACAGTCCCAATTGCGCCATCGCGCCCGGAGACAGGCCGATCAGGCGATCATTGCGCATCGGCCCGCGATCATTGACGCGAACCAGGATCGTCCGCCCGCTGTCCAGCGCCGTCACCTCGACATAGCTTGGCAGCGGCAGCGTCTTGTGCGCCCCCGTGATGGCATCCACCACGAAGGCCTCGCCATTGGCCGTTACTTCACCCTTGCTCCCGGCCTCCATCGGCATCGCATAGCCCACCTCATCATAAGCGGCGGGATCGGCGGGGCGGTAGAGCACCCCAGCCAAGCTATAGGGTTCACCCAATAAAACGGGTTGATCCTCGACCATCGCGCTGGGCTGCGCCTCGCCAGCACCAGACATCATGCCGATTGCCGCCGCGCACAGGGCGGCGAACGCCTTATTGCTTGACCGCATCCGCCAGCAATCCCACCGACAGAGCGTAAAAGTTCGAGCAATTATAATCCAGGATCGCCCGATAATTGCTGGTCAGCAAATAGGCGGTCTTGCCGGGACCATCGGGTTCCAGCAGGGTCGCCATCATCGTGTCAGCGGGCCAGCGTCCGCTTTCCGGCACCAGTCCCAGCCGGCGCCATTCGGCCATGGTCATCCAGCGGCTGTGACGATTGAATACGCGGGGACACCGTGGCGGATTGGTGCGGGCGGTGAGCGAGCCGCGATTGAGGCCAGTTGGTACGGATACTGCGACACCCCATGGCTCCCCGCGACGCCAGCCCGATTGCACGAAATAATTGGCGATCGACGCCAGCGCATCGGCCTCGCTGGTCCAGATGTCGGCCTTGCCGTCGCCGTCACCATCTTTGGCCAGGCGCAGATAGACGCTCGGGAGGAATTGCGGATAGCCGGTCGCCCCGGCCCAGCTGCCCACCAGCCGGCTGCGCGGCACGCCATTGTCGAGCATCTTGAGCGTGGCCAGCAGCTCCGGCTCGAACAAGGTCCGCCTGCGCCCCTCCCAGGCCAGGGTGGCCAGCGAGCGGATCAGGTCAAAGTCCCCCGTATAGGAGCCATAATTGGTTTCATGCCCGAAAATGGCGACCATGATCTCCTCAGGCACGCCAGTTTCCGCCTCGATGCGCGCCAGATGGGCGCGATTGGCCTGATAGGCGGTGCGACCGCGACTGATCCGCGCGGCATCCACATGCTTGAGGCGATAGGGCTGGAAATTCGGGATTGGCGCATAAGCGCCGCCGCCCGGCTGGTTCTGGTCAAGTTCGATGACGCGCGGGTTGGGTGTCAGGTCCGCAAAGACGCTATTGAGCGTGGCGTCGCTGATCCCCATCGCCCGAGCCTGCGGACGCAGGCTTTCCAGATAGGAACGAAAGTCGCTGTTCGTCTGGGCAACGGCTGGCACAGGCGCGGCCGCCCCGACCGAAGCCGTCGCAACGGCGACCCACATTACCGAAAGGACTGAACGCAAAGAATCTCGCATGCCGCTGTTGTTGCACAGGCTGGTGCGCGCGCGAAACCCCCTATCGCACTAGCATTCCCGGAAGGCGACGAACCGAGCGACGAGATTTTACACTTGGCAACCGCGCATTCCACGCTAGGAAGCGCGCCAGGGACAGGTGGCCGAGTGGTTTAAGGCAGCGGTCTTGAAAACCGCCGTGGGTTTACGCCCACCGTGGGTTCGAATCCCACCCTGTCCGCCGGATTCCGCCGATTATCGTGTTTTCAAATATAATGCCCGGGCCTCACTTCCTGCAAAGTGAGGACTGTGCTGGCCTCGGGCGCATGGTTGTCGGCCTGACTTATGATCGCACGCGGATCGATCGCATGGCTCAACAACAGACCGCATCGGTCCGGGCCATTCCAGATCACCGTCCCGCACACCTCCAGATGATCGGCAATCAGCGTCACCCGCTCGCCCACTACCGGGAGCCAGGCGCCGCTTACCAGCGCACCATAGACGGAAATATTGCAAATGCGGACAGGCTGGCTCGTGCCTTCCCAATTGAGCGTCGCAGGCACATGCGCGGCGATACGATGTTCACGCCTGCGTTCTGCTCGCGCCCGACAAATACTCTGTTCCATGTTTCACTCCCGGTTCGCCCCCCGGAATGAGAACAGAGTCGCTGTCGCTTCTTGCCAACTGCTTACGCCACATGGTTAACGGCGCGGCATGACCGCGCCGTTATGGCAGGATCAGGCTAACGCCCCGTGGCAATGCTTGTATTTCTGCCCTGACCCACAGGGGCAAGGCGCGTTGCGGCTGATATCCAGATTGGAGAAGTCCTCCCCTTCGACAGTCGGGGCGGGTGCGCGCGGAATGGTCGTGGTGATGCTGCCCAGTTGCCCCGCGTCGATGTCTGCGCTGTTGTCCTCGCCCGAAAACGGATCGATATGCGTCGTGATAAAGTCGGGCAGCACGGGAAGCGCATAATCCTCCATCGCTGGCTGCTCCATCCGGAACTGCACGCGCGCAATCGACCCGGTCACATCTTCGCGGATATTTTCGAGCATCCGCTCGAACAGGGCAAAGGCTTCCTGCTTATATTCATTGATCGGCGTTTTCTGCGCATAGGCGCGCAGATGGACGACCTGGCGCAGCGCGTCGAGCGTCGAGAGATGCTCTTTCCAGTGATGGTCGAGGCTCTGGAGCAGGATCGACTTCTCGATCATGTGCCAATCGGCGGCATCGATCTCCTTGACCTTCTCTGCAACGGCGGCGTCCGCCATTGCGACCAGCCGCTCCTCGATCATCTCGGGGTCAACGGCGTCCTCGGCAAGCCATGCGTCGAAGTCCGGTTCGAGGCCCAATATCTCGGCCGTGCGCGCCTTCAATCCGTCCATATTCCATTGTTCGGGATAGGTGCCCGGCGGGCAAGATGCACCGACCAGGTCATTGACCGTTTCGTGCCGCATGTCTGTCACGACATCGTCCACCGTGTCGGCGTCCATGATGTCGCTGCGTTGCTCGTAGATGACCTTGCGCTGATCGTTCATCACATCGTCATATTCGACGACCTGCTTGCGAATGTCGTAATTGCGCGCCTCGACCTTTTTCTGCGCGGTCTCGATCGCCTTGCTCAGCCATTTTGATGGCGGCAGGGCCTCCCCGTCCTCCAGATTGGAGCGGATCATCTTGGCGAACATGGTGTCCGGACCAAAGATGCGCATCAGGTCATCGTCGAGGCTGAGGTAAAAGCGCGACAGGCCAGGGTCTCCCTGACGGCCCGAACGGCCGCGCAGCTGGTTGTCGATGCGGCGGCTTTCATGCCGCTCGGTCGCCAGCACGAAGAGGCCGCCTGCGGCCAGCACTTCCTGCTTCTCGACCTCAATCTCCGCTTCGATCCGGGCGATGGCTGCATCGCGGTCCGGGCCTTCGGGCATGTCGCGCAGTTCGTCCTCGACACGCATCTCCAGATTGCCGCCCAATTTGATGTCGGTGCCGCGACCGGCCATGTTGGTCGCGATTGTAACCGCGCCCTTGCGACCCGCCTGCGCCACGATATGGGCTTCGCTTTCGTGAAAACGGGCGTTCAGCACCGCATGTTTGACGCCTTCCTGGTTGAGAAATTCCGAGAGCATTTCCGATTTTTCGATCGACACCGTACCGACCAAAACAGGCTGCCCCTTTTCGGCATGGACCTTGATGGTCTTGGCGATCCCACGGAATTTGTCTTCCAGATTCTTGTAGAAAGTATCTTCCTCGTCAACGCGCTGGATCGGCCGGTTGGTCGGGATCGTCACCACGTTCATCTTGTAGATTTCGTAGAATTCCGTCGCTTCGGTCGCGGCGGTGCCGGTCATGCCCGAGAGTTTGGGATACATGCGGAAGTAATTCTGGAAGGTGATGGACGCGAGCGTCTGGTTTTCCGGCTCGATATTGACGCCTTCCTTGGCCTCCACCGCCTGGTGCAGGCCATCGGACCAGCGGCGCCCATCCATCATGCGGCCGGTAAATTCGTCGATGATGACGACCTTGCCGTCCTTGACGATATAGTCGATGTCGCGGCGGAACATGACGTTCGCGCGCAGCGCCTGGTTCACATGATGGACAACCGCGGTATTTTCGAAGTCATAGAGATTGGCGCCCTGCAACAGACCCGCTTGTTCCAGCAGACGTTCAATCTTCTCCGTGCCATCCTCGGTCAGCGTGACGCTGCGCTGCTTTTCATCCTTTTCGTAATCAGCTTCCGTCACCTGCTTCACGATCGCGTCGACCGCTACATAGAGTTCGGACTTGTCGTCCGTCGGCCCGGAGATGATCAGCGGCGTGCGCGCTTCGTCGATCAGGATCGAATCCACCTCGTCGACGATTGCGTAGTTGAACGGGCGCTGGACCATCGACCCGCGATCGAACTTCATATTGTCGCGCAGATAATCGAAGCCGAGTTCATTATTGGTCGCATAGGTGATGTCGGCCTCATAAGCCGCGCGCCGCTGGTCCTCGGACAGGTTGGGCACGATGACGCCCGTAGTCAATCCAAGGAAGCGATAGACCTGCCCCATCCAGTCGCAGTCGCGGCTAGCAAGATAGTCGTTCACCGTGACAACGTGGACGCCCTTGCCTTCCAGCGCGTTGAGATAGGTGGCCAGCGTCGCCACCAAGGTCTTGCCCTCGCCCGTCCGCATTTCGGCGATCTCGCCGCGATGCAGGACGATGCCGCCCACCATCTGCACGTCGAAATGCCGCATGCCCAGAACGCGCTTGGACGCTTCGCGCACCGTCGCGAAGGCTTCCGGCAGCAGATCGTCCAGCGTCTCTCCCGCCGACAGCCGTTCGCGGAATCGAACCGTTTGCGCTACCAGCTCCTCGTCGCTCAACGCCTGGATCGAAGGCTCAAAGGAAGCGATCCGATCGACGATCTTGCCCAGCGACTTGACATAGCGTTCGTTGGACGATCCGAAAATGGATTTGGCGAGTGCGCCGAACATGAGCTCTCCCTGAGCGAAAAGACAAAAAGGGCGCAACAAGCCACGCCGCAAACAATTGAGCGGCAAATAGGCATCGGCCGGGCGCGCGTCAATTCAAGCTGGAGTAGCGGGATGCTAAAAGGCGGTCAGCCCTTCACGTTTCTGCGCGCATCCGCCTCGCGCAGCACTTCGGCCCAGCGTTCGGCGATCCGCGCTCGCCCATAATGCGCGTGGAGATGCTCTCTGCCTGCCGCCAACCGCTCCTGTTCCCCGTCCCAGCCGAACGCGTAACGCCCAAGGCCCGCCTGCCAGTCATCCAGCACGATGAAAGGACGCAATTCCTCATAGGAGTCTATCGAGTCCGCGATAACGCCAAGCCCAGCCATGATGGCTGTGGCAGGGCGATTGATGGACTTGCCGACCGTATACTCATTCTGCGGCACCGGGATGATGGCGACGCGATGCCGGCGCAGCGCGTTCGGAAAACTGGCGAGCGTCCAAGGGGTGTAATGATGCGGGATACCCCAGTCGGCCGATGCCTTGCGGTACAGGCCGGGCTTGTTGCTGATGATGGTCAGCGTAACCGGATGGCGTCTCGCGAAGCGCTCGAGCTCGACAATCCGGTTGCGAAGCTGGCACAGGCCGGCGATGCCGGGCATCGTATTGCCAAACCAGACACAGTGTAGCGCATCCGGATGCCGGGCGAGAAACGTGTCCAATTGAGTCAAGCGCCACCCATCGATCAACGGCAACCGCGTCGCCCGGTCGGACAGGTCGTCCAGCATGTCGGGGACAACCCGCACACGATCGCGGATTTCCGGCGCCGATTGGATTAACAGCCGCCCCATCCGCTCCGTCGGAACCGTCACTATGTCCGCGCGGCAGAGCAGGTCATTGGTGCGTGCGCTGTGGCGCGCAGAGCCTTTGCAGCGGTTGTTGGCAAAGCGGTTGTCACAAATATCAAAGATCAGGCTGGATCGTGCGGCGGCGGCCGCTTTGGCGACACGCATCGCGCCCCGGCCAAAGGCTTTGGAAATGACCACCACATCATAGCCCATCGCTCGACGAATCCGTGGGTAGCGCGCAACGCCCAGCCCTGCCTCGCCCAGCGCCGCCAGAGGTTCCAGCACGCGCAGCCTGATGCTCGCCTTGCGCGGCGAAAAGCGCTTGGCATAAAAGGCGAACCGACCCCCGCCGACATGCGTCATACCCAGTGCGACCCTATCATCTATCAACTCTGACCAGCATGACGCCGCCGTTGACGCAAGTCCGCAGTCCCATCGCCATTTAGCGACGGCGCGGGCTGGCTTTCGGGCAGCACGCATTCTATGGCGACGCTATGGACAGATCGCCCCTCGCCCCCGCCGCCTTCCCGTCCCTTCCCGCCATTGCCGGGGTCACGCTACGCACCGCGCGCGCTGGCTACAAGGCATGGGAACGGGATGATTTGACCTATGTCGAATTGGAGGCGGGAACGGCGGTCGCCGGTGTCACGACCCAGAGCAAATGCCCATCTCCGGAAGTCGAATGGTGCCGCGACGCCATTCCCCTGGGCGCCGCCCGCGCGCTGGTCGTGAACGCCGGCAACGCCAATGCCTTTACCGGCAGCCGCGGCCGCGCAGCCGTGGAGGCGATCGCCGCCAAGGTCGCCAACCATCTGGCGTGTCTGCCGTCGGACATATTCATTTCCTCCACCGGCGTGATCGGCGTGCCGCTGCCGGTCGACAAGGCAGAGGCCGGGCTGGACGCCGCCTTCGCCGCCGCCCCCTGCGATTGGGAGCAGGCCGCGATCACGATCGGCACCACCGACACCTACCCCAAGGGCGCGAAGGCCAGCGCGCTGATCGGCGAAACCCGGGTGGATCTGGTCGGCATCATCAAGGGATCGGGCATGATCGCGCCGGATATGGCGACCATGCTGGGCTATATCTTCACCGATGCCGCTATCGACTCCGGGCTGCTGCAACAGATGCTCGCTGCGGCGAACAAGCGTAGCTTTTCCTGCATCACCGTGGACAGCGATACCTCGACCAGCGACACGGTCCTTGCCTTTGCTACTGGGAAGGCGCACAATGCGCGGCTCCGGTCGATGGATGATCCGGGCGCAGATGCCTTTGCCGCGGCGCTGGCCGACCTCTGCCGCCAGCTGGCGCATCTAGTGGTGCGCGATGGCGAAGGCGCGACCAAATTCATCGAAATCCGGGTGGAAGGCGCGACCAGCGACGACAGCGCCCATCGCATTGGCCTGTCGATCGCCAATTCTCCGCTGGTGAAGACAGCCATCGCCGGCGAAGATGCCAATTGGGGCCGCGTGGTCGCAGCCATCGGCAAGGCAGGCGAGCCAGCCGATCGCGACCGACTGTCCATTCGGTTCGGCGCAACCCAGGTCGCCACCCATGGTCTGGCAGTGGAGGGTTATGACGAAGCTCCGGTCGCCGCTCACCTCAAGGGGCAGGACATCGAAATCGGCGTCGATCTGGGGCTGGGCGAAGGCCGGGCGACTATCTGGACCTGCGACCTGACGCATGGCTATATCTCGATCAACGCGGACTATCGCAGCTGATGTCGTTTGACCTGAACGAACCCGTCGCGGCGCTGATGCGGCAGGTCGCCCGTGACATCGTCATGCCGCGCTTCCGCAATCTGGCGGCCGATGAGATCGCCGAAAAGGCGGCGAATGATTTCGTCACCGTCGCAGACAGGGAAAGCGAATTGCGCCTGTCCGAGGGATTGAGCGCAATCCTGCCGGAGGCCGGCATCATCGGCGAGGAAGCCTGCGCCGCCGATCCCGCCATACTGGAGCGCGCGGGCGATGGTCTGAACTGGATCATCGACCCGATCGACGGCACCGGCAATTTCGCGGCCGGCAATCCGCCCTTCGGGATTATGGTTGCGCTGGCCGATGCGGGAACGACGCTGGCGGGATGGATTCTCGACCCCCTGACCGGCCGACTGTGTCACGCGCTGCGTGGTGGCGGCAGTCATATTGATGGGCAAATTGTTCGCGCCAGGGAAAGCGACGGCGATCTGCCGATCGCGGCACTCGCGGTCTACTTCATGACGGACGAGGAGCGCGCGGACATCCAGCGCCGCGCCGATGGCGCCTTTGCCGTCGTCGACATTCCGCGCTGCGCCGCCGAACAATATCCCCGTCTGGTGCTCGGTCAGAATGACGTCTCGGTCTTCGCCCGCACCCTGCCCTGGGATCACGCCGCCGGCACCCTGTTCGTCAACGAAGCGGGTGGATGTTGCCGGCGGCTGGACGGCACGCCCTATGTCGTGGGCGATATGCGCCGCGGCCTGCTGGGCGCGTCGTCGCCCCGTCTCTGGGATCAAGCGGCGCGGCAGCTCTTCGGCTGAACCCCGACAACGATCGCGACAGCTGCCACGACAGGCCGGTCGAACAGAAAAACCGCGTGCAGCTGTCGCAGTCGCTGTCCTTGGCTATAAAAAAAGCCGCGCCGTCAAAAGCTTGACGGCGCGGCTTCCCATTCACCCGGCGGGCGTCAGCGCATTACAGGACGCTCTCGATCCAGCCCTTGAGCGCGCTCTTGGGCGCAGCGCCGACCTTGGTCGCGCTGACTTCGCCATTCTTGAACAAGATCATCGTCGGGATACCGCGCACGCCATATTTACCCGGCGCGTCGGGGTTTTCGTCGATGTTGATCTTGGCGATCGTGACCTTGTCGCCCAGTTCCTCGGAGATTTCCTCCAGAGCCGGACCGATCATCTTGCACGGACCGCACCATTCCGCCCAGAAATCGACGAGCACCGGCTTGTCGGCGGCGATCACGTCCTGTTGGAAGCTGACATCGGTAACTGCCTTGGTGGCCATGAGTAAATCTCCTTTGCTTGGCGCAATATCTAGGATGACGGAGCCGCCGGCTCAACGGGCGGGAGCGGCAAATTTCCCTGCGCCTCGACAAAGCCGGGCTTGTGCGCCGCCAGTAGCTCTGGTGGCAACGCGATAAGGCGCGGGACGCTGGTATAGAGCAAGCCGGCCTCGATCCGACGGCCGGGAAAGATGACGCCCAGCGCCGACGCATAGGCCGCCATCTGGCGCAGGTGGGAGGTCGGAACGTCGTCCAGCGTCGCCGGTGCGATCCTGCCCGTCTTGAAATCGACGAACTGGACCCGATCCGGCCCGATGCACAGGCGATCCACCGTGCCGGCGATCACCGCTTCGCCCACCACCGCCGCTATCGGCGCTTCGGCGAGAGCGTCCGGTCCAAACAGGTCCTTGAAGTCCGGCGCGCCGATCACGCGCAACGCCTGTTCGACCAGCATCTGTCGCGCGGCTGCGTCGGCAAGCCCCTGTTGCGTCAGCCAGCGGTCGGCAGCCTGGGCGCGCTGATCCGATGCAAGGGCAGGCAACCGTTCGAACAGGGCATGCAACCAGCGTCCGCGCTCTGCCGCCGCTCGCATCGCGGGCGTGGGCGGCGGATAGGGAACATCATCCTCCACCTGAGCCGACGGCGCCAGCGGTCGCGGCGGCCGCGCTTCGGCGGGTGCGGCCTGTCGCAGCCAGGACGGCATGTCGATTGCCGGTTCGGCAGACGCTTCCTCGACCACTGCCTCTTTGGAAGGCAATGGCTCCGTGCCGCACCAGCGCCGCGCTGCGACCCATAGCGGGTCCGCCTCCCATTCCGCGCCGAGCGACGCCATCGCGCCTTCGACGGCGGCAAACCAGCTTTCCGGCTTCACTTCGCCCTTTGCCCGTGGCCCCAATGATCCGGCAACCACCAGCTTTTCCTCGGCCCGGGTCAGCGCCACATAAAGCAGGCGCCAATGCTCCTCCCGCTCGATCGCGGCCGCCTCTTCCGCAACCTCGCCGATCGGCCCCTGCCGCTCCGCCTTGCGCGGGGGAAGAATCGGCAAACCCTGCCATTCCAGCATGTCGGCGCGATTGCCCGCATCCGGGTCCAGGCAGGCGTCGGCCAGGATGACGATCGGCGCCTGCAACCCCTTTGCGCCATGCACCGTCAACAGCCGCAGCATATTCCCCTGCCCTGCCGCATCGCGCACTATTTCCACCTCACCCCGGTCGAACCAGTCGATGAAGCGCTGGAGCGAGGGATGGTCGTCCTGTTCGAAGGCGAGCGCAGCGTTCAGCAGTTCCTCGATCGGATCGGCGGCTTCCGCCCCCAGACGCGAGATCAGCTTGCGGCGGCCGTCCATCGGCCCGGACAATATCGCCTCCAGATAGCGGTAAGGCGTCGAAAAATCCGCGACCGCCAGCAGATCGCGCAAGGGCTGTAGTGTTCCGTCATCCAGCGTCTGGGTCAGATGCCGCCATAGACCCGTCCGACGCCCGACCAGCCGCTGCATCAGTTCTTCCTGCGTCCAACCGATCAGCGGCGAAACGAGCAAGGACGCCAGGTTGAGTTCGTCCTCGGGCTGAACCGCGAACCGCAAGGCGGCAAGCAGATCGCGCACCGCGAGTGGGGCGTTGAGGCGCAACCGGTCGATGCCCGCGACCGCCACCTGTTCCTCATACAGGCGCGCGACGATGAGCCGCGCCAGTTCGCTGCGTCGGCGCACCAGGATCATGATGTCGCCCGCGCGCACTGGCCGCCCGCGGCTTTCCAGCATCACGCCATCGTCGATCCACTGCCTTATCTGCCGCGCGATGCGCTGCGCCAGCACGCGATCCTGATCGTCGGCCCAATCCTCTTCGCCTTCAGCATCCTCCGTCAGCTTGGCAATGACCGGCTTCCACAGGATCACTTCACCCGGATGGCGATTGGCGCTGTCATGTCGCACATCGCCCGCCTCCAGCCCAAGCCGTTCGGCACGCAGCGTGGCAATAGTGCGATCCACCACGTCCAGAACGGCCGGTGTGGATCGGAAACTCCGGTCAAGCGACAGGCTGTGAAAATCATGGCCTGCGCCCATTGCATCGCGCTGGAACAATAATTGCGCGGCAGCAAAATTCTGGGGACTGGTGCCTTGAAAGCCGAAAATCGCCTGCTTGAAATCGCCGACGGTGAAGATGGTGCGAACCTTGTCGCCCTTAGCGCCTGCGCCGCTGAAAAATTCCTCCGCCAGCGTCCGGACAATCCGCCATTGCGCAGCATTGGTGTCCTGCGCCTCATCGACCAGGATATGATCGATTCGCTGGTCCAACTTGTAACGAATCCATTCTGCGATGCCGGGTTGCTCCAGCAGCGCGGCCGCGCGCGCGATCAGATCGTCGAAATCGACCGCGCCGGCCATATGTTTGGCCCTCGCATAATCGCGCGCATAGGCCCGCCCGGCATAGAGGGCCTGCGCGAGCAGCGCGGCATAGTCTGCGCGCAGCTTGAGGGCGATCAGTTCGCCGCAGCGACTGTGCAAACGCGCCGCCATGTCGCCATAGCCGTCGATCGGTGGCACCCAACCCTTGGCATCGATGATGTCGCCATCCGCCTTGGCCCAGGCGCGATGCAAATCGGCCAAATTCGCCGCGCGGCCCGGCGTATCGAGTGCGCGCCAGGCGGCGATACGGTCGCACCGCTCCAGCCCCCGACCCTTGCCCCAAGCGACATTGGCGCGCACGATCCAGTCGAGCGCGCGCATGTCGAACACGTCGTCGTGGCACTGATCTGCCAACCACCGGTCCACGTCACCGTCCGGCAGACCCAGTTCGGCAGCGACCCACGGAGCAATGTCAGGCGGCAAGCTGTCCATCGCCTCACCCCGTGCCGCGCAGCGCAGCAAGAAAGCTTCCGCGCCTCCCTCGCCCAATCGCAGGCTGAGCGCCTGCAGCGCGGTCATCAACGCGTCGTCGCCCTCTTCCTGGGCGCGCACCACCAGGTCCGCCAAAGTCTGCCGCGCCAAGGCGGATTGCTCGCGCTGGTCCAACGGGCGGAACCCCGGTGCCAATTCGGCCTCCAATGGAAAGGCCGCCAGCAATTGCTGGCAAAAACCATGGATGGTCTGAATGCGCAGGCCGCCAATAGACTCCAGCACTTCGGCGAACAAGCGCCGGGCATGATCCTGCATTTCCGGTCCATGATCCTCGCCCAGCGCCATCAGGTCGCCAGCCAGCGCCGGGCCATCCATCTGCACCCAAGCCGCCAGCCGGTCATGGATGCGGTCGGCCATTTCGGCCGCGCCTGCTTTCGTGAAGGTCAGGCACAGGATATTTTCCGGCCGCACCCCTTGGAGCAGAAGGCGAAAAACACGCGCGGTAAGGACATGGGTCTTGCCCGTGCCTGCCGATGCCGAAAGCCACACATGGGCGTCGGGCGCGGCGGCCCGCGCCTGATCGCCGAGCAGTTTCTGAAGCGCGCCCGCCTTAGCCATCTTCACGGCCATACCATTCTTCCAGCCGCATCAGCTGGTCATAATCGCCATAGTTGGCGATCTCGGGATTGAGCTGCGCGACGAAAGGCGCGCTGCCCAGCAGATAGTCGTTCGCCAACGTTTCAAAATGCGCATGAGCGTGGGCTGTGAACTCCTCGGTCACGATCTTGTCGCGCTTGCCCATCGGGTCGACCGGCCGTTCACGGTAGCCGAACTGGTCCCCCTTCTTCGCGAGTGACCAATATTCGAAATCGCCGGCCTTTGGCATAGGCTCCAACCCCTCAAAGCCGCCCATTTCCGCGATCACGCCAAGAAGGCCTAGTTGCAGGGAAAAGCCCGCCTTCACCTGCCGCGCGCTGGGCGGTTTGCCGGTCTTGTAATCGATGATGCCAATCCGCCCGTCCGCCAGTCGGTCGAGCCTGTCGGCTTTCCCCATCAGCGTGACTCCCGCGACCTCCGCCCGGCCTTCCTGTTCGACCGACAGGATCACGCGGCCTTCGGCCTTGTCACGCGCGACTTCTTCGGCGATCCAGCGGATGGATTGGATGAGGCGCGGTTGCCACAGGGCCTTGAGCAGCGGGTGGACTTCGGGCTGGTCGAACATGGCGCGGGCACGTGCTTCCAGGTCGGCAGGGTCGAGCGTGCCTGCTTCCGCCCAGCGTTGCAGCACGTCATGAACCGCCGTCCCGCGCCAGGCCGGGCCGGCGTCGGCATCTACAGTGTCGAGCCGCGAAAGGCGCAGTATGCGGCGGGCGTAAAAGGCGAACGGGTCGGCCTTCAACCGATCAACATCAGTGACGGGAATGACGCGCGGCCGGGCAGTCAGAGGAGGCGACGGCGCAGGACGTCTGGCTGGAGCATAAGCCGATGGCGCATCCATGCCGCGAGCCATTGCTGCATAGCGATCGGCGGTCTTCCATTGTGGTCCAGCCATCGCTTTCAGGCGCAGCCACAGGCGCGATGCCACGGCCGGGCCGCCGCTACTGCGCCGCGCGCGAGTGATGAGCACGCGGGGTGCACCCAACGCGCCGGCAAAATCATGCGCGGCCAGCCCGATGCGCGTCTCCAATCCTGGCAGGCCCAGGTCGCGCCGGATGCGCGGTGCGAGCCAGGGGTCAGGCGCTGGCAGGCCGGGCCAGATCCCCTCATTGAGGCCGCCCAGAATCATCAGATCGGCTTGAGTGAGGCGCGCTTCGATCAAGCCTAGAATGGCCAGCCGAGGATGGCCGCCCTGTGGCGGGCGAACCGACTGGCCGCTCATCATGTCATCCAGCAGCGCGGGCAAGGCGCGGACATCAGCCTGCCGTGGCCCTTCCAGCGCGGCGGCCTCCATCTCCGCGAACAGGTCGGCGGCGGCGTGACCATGATGCCCCGCCCAGATCGCATCCGCTGACAAGGTGCTCGCGCTCTCCCGCAGCGCGGCTAGCTGGCCGGCGAGGCCCGTTGGCGCGACGAACGCGTTTTCAAGCGGCTCCAGCAAGACGCGGGCCGCTGGCCACCAGGCGCGCACCTGTTCGCGTAGCGCGCGCTGCCGATCGTCATCGCGGGGCCGCAGCAGAAGGTCTATGCCCAAAAGCCCGGCCTGCGGACGCGGCCCACGGAGTAACAGGTCGAGCCCGCGCACCCCTTCTAGCCAGGCGATCCGCCCCTCACCGCGCATTACCAGCGGATGCTTGAGCAATGTCAGCAGCGGCACCGGCGCAAACCGTTCGGCCACTGCCTGGGCGATCGCGATCAGCAAGGTTCCGGGAGGGAGGCGCGAGAGCGGCTGCCCGGCGCTATCGTCTGCTTCGATGCCCCAGCGGCGTAAATGCGCCGACACGCGCGTCGCCAGTTGCCGGTCTGGGGTCACGAGCGCTGCGGTGCGACCCGGCGTTTCCAGGGCTTCCCGAAGGGCAATGGCGATCGCCTGCGCCTCCTCACCCGGCGTGGCGACTTCCAATGCCTCGACCCCTGACAGCGATCGATCCGCCGTCTTGAGGTCGCGCCAGCGGCTTGTTAAGCGGGGCGGCAGCATCGCGTTGGAAATATTGCGCCCCCGCACCGCGCGGGCATCATGCTCGCTGCCCCACCGCCATTGCGCGACATCGTCGCGGGTCGCGCTCATGCGGTCGAGCAATTGCTTGAGCGCATATTGCGGGTGGCTTTCGTGGCCGGGCGCGCGCTGCTTGGTGGCGGGGTCGGGATCGAACGGACCGATCGCACCCCAGGCATCGGCATCCATATGCTGGTCCAACCCGGCAAATACCACCATGCCGCCGGGCATCTCGGCGATGCAGCGGAGCAGTCGGGCAACCGCTGGAGCCGTGGTCGAAATGCCGGCGGCAACCACGAAACCGGAGGGTGGATGCAGCGCCCATCGGGTCGCAAGCCGATCGAACAGACAATTGCGCCGGTCGGCAAGGTCGATGCAGCCGATCCGGGCCAGTTCGGCGGGCCAGCGCGTGATCAATATCTCGAACAGCGTCAGCGATGCTTGCCAGTGCCGCGACAGGTCGGCCGAAAGATCCAGATCGCGCAGCGCGCGGGGCTCCACTCGTTCAACCTGCATCTGGTCGAGCACCGCGCCAAGGGCCTGACCAAGTTGGAGAGCCTGACCCGCGTCGACGTCGGGCCGAACATCCTGCACCATGCGCGCCAGCATCATGTGCCGCCGCATCGGCGAGATAGCAGGTGGGATCGGCTCCTCTTCGCCCAGCGGGTCGAGCGCGCCCCCAACTTGTTCACCCAGATCGGGATCGCCAATCGCTATCAGGCGGGGAAGCAGTAGTCCGCCACCCGATTGCCGCACGAAGGCGTCGCGAACCGCACGAATGGCGCGATTGTTTGGCAACAGGACCATGGCCTGCGCCAGCGCCATCACGTCGCCGCGATGCTGTGCCAACAGCCCCGTCACCAGCGCGTCGGCGAAGGCCCGGTGCGCCGGAATGGTGAACAGGGCAGGCCGACCGCGTTCACCCATGAGCGAGCGTGGATTCCACCGCCGGGATCGCCGCCGGCGTCCCGACATCAAACCATAATCCCTGGTGCGATACGCCGAATAGCCGCCCCGCCTCGATCGCCCGATTCCAGAAGATATTAGTGGAAAAAACGTCACCCGGCGGGTCGACCAGCAGCGCTGGCGACAATATCTGAATGCCGATATAGACGAAAGGCGCGACATGCCCTTCCCGGCGCCGGGTCAACCGGCCATCGGCGTCCATCCGAAAGTCGCCCATTCCGCTGTGGCAATAGGCGCGCGCCTGCGGCACGAGCAGCAGCAACGCATCCATGCGCGCGGGATCCCAGACCCGGCGCATCATGGCGAAGGTTTCCGTTGGACCATCCACCCAGAAATTGTCGCTATTGACGCAGAAGAAGGGCTGGTCCCCGAGCAAGGGCTTGGCCTGCATGAGGCCGCCGCCTGTTTCCAGCAGCTTGGCACGCTCGTCGGAAACGATGAATTCTAGCCCGCACTTCCGCGCCTTCAGATGGGCTTCGACCGTGTCGGCGAGATAATGGACGTTCACCACTACCTTGCGCACGCCCCCGGCCTCCAGCCGATCGAGCGCATGGTCCATCAGGGGCTTGCCCGCCACCTTGACCAGGGGTTTTGGGCGCGTGGCGGTAAGCGGACGCATCCGTTTGCCCAGCCCCGCCGCCATCAGCATCGCCGTATCGATCATCATCGCCGCCTTATGCCAGCGCGTGGGCTTCAAGCGCGCGATGCCGCTTTTCCGCCGGGATATTCTGCGCAAACCACGACGCGACCGGCGCCAACGCGGGATGGGCCAGATCGCGCTCCAGCAGGCCCCACATGCGCGGCAGATAGGACAGATAACGCGGCTTGCCATCGCGCTTCCACAGGCGCGTGAAGATGCCGATGATCTTGGCGTTGCGCTGAGCGCCCAACACGGCATAGGCCGCGTCGAAGTCCGCGGGCGGCGACGCGATGGCGCGATAATGATCCAGCATCGCTGCCTCCACCGCCAGAGGAACGTCGCGCCGCGCATCCTGCAACAAGGACACAAGATCATAGGCTGGGTGGCCGACCAAAGCGTCCTGGAAATCGAGCAGCCCCAGGCCATGCGACGTCGGATCGTCGATCAGCATGATATTTTCGGCATGATAGTCGCGCAGCACTGTGACCGGCGCGCTGACCGATTGCTCGACCAGAGGCAGCACCTGATCCCACGCGCCAACATAGGCATCGACATCGACCGAGACGCCAACAGCGGGGCAGAAATATTCCGTCAGCAAGCCGGTTTCCCGCTGGTAGACAGCGCGATCATAGGGGGGCAAATCGGCGGGCGGCAACCGATGCAATTCTGCAAGCAGGTCGACAGCGCGCGTATAGACCGACAATTCGTCGCCTGGATGCACGTCCAGATGTTCCTTGACGCGCAGGTCGCCAAAATCCTCGATCAGCACCAATCCCCGTTCCAGATCGCGCGCCAAGATGCGCGGCGCTGCAAAGCCGTCCTGTCGCAAGCGTTCGGCGATCGCGATGAAGGGACGCGGATCTTCCTGTGGCGGGGGCGCGTCCATCAACACGGCCTGCCCGTGGGACCGGACCACACGAAAATAGCGGCGGAAGGATGCGTCACATGCCAGCGGCAGGATTGCGGCATCACCCCAGCCCGCCTGAGCGAGAAAAGCAGGGGCGGCAACGGGCGGGATCAAATCTGGGACCATCGGTCCGTCCAAGCGCCCGGCACGTCCGCTGTCAAGCGTCGCGCGCCGTCCTCCAATATCTCTATGGTAAGGCGCAGGCTGTGCGGCCAAAGCGAAGCCCCCAGCCGATCGGGCCATTCGATCAACAGCATTGCGTCCATCAGATAGTCGCCCAGCGCCAATTCTTCCGTTTCCGCGACGTCGTCCAGCCGATACAGATCGACATGCGTAACAGGTAGCCGGACTTCCGGCACATCATAGGGCTGGACGATGGCGAAGCTGGGGCTGGGCGCTTCGCCTTGCAGGCCGAGCGCTTCCAGCAAACCGCGCGCCAGCGTGGTTTTCCCCGCGCCAAGCCCGCCCTCCAGCGCGATCACGTCGCCGATTCGCACGTGCTGGGCAAGGCGTCGGCCGAACGCCACCATGGTCGATTCGTCGGGCAGATCGACAACCAGATCAGCCACGGGGTAGTTCGATTAGGATCATTGTCCCCTGCCCTTTCTGGGACACAAGCTCCAGCGTGCCGCCATGCGCCTGCACAAACTGGCGGGCCAGGGGCAGACCCATGCCCGCCTTGGCGCCGCTGCGCGCTTGTTCTGCCCGCACCAGCGGCTCGAAAATGGCCTGCTGCCGCTCGGTTGGAATGCCAGGCCCATTGTCCGAAATGACGATGCGCGCCCGGTCGGCCGTGCCATCGCCATGCAGCAGGATGCGGGCGCCCCGGCTGCAATAGGTCAAGGCGTTTTCCAACAGATGGTCGATACATTGGCTGATCCGCCGCTCGTCCCCGCGCACCACGCCCATAGCAGGCGTGAGGTCAAGCGCCAGGTCCATGCCCTTGGACGCAGCTTCCCCCCGCAATCGCTCGACGCGCGCGCTGGCCAGCGCGCCAAGATCGACGGGAAGTCGCTCAATCGGCAAGGTGCCTGCCTCGCTCTGCGTCAGGTCCAGCACATTGTCGATCAGCATCGACAGACGGCCCGTGCTTTGAAGGATACCGGCGACATAGTCCTGGGCCGGTTCAGGCAGTTCGCCTGCATAGCCGGCACTCATCATTTCGGCGAACCCCGCTATGGTCGTCAGCGGCGTGCGCAATTCATAGCTCATATTGGTGACGAAGGCGGTCTTGATCTTGTCCGCCTGCTCCAGCGCTTCATTGCGATCGCGCAGCACCTGCTCGACCCGGCGGCTGTCCGTCACATCCAGCATAGTGAAAAGCGCATTGCCGTCGGGTAGCGGAATGGCGGCGAATTCGAAAATGCGGCCATCGGCAAAGCCGACATGCCCCATGCGCTGCTTGCGCTCCACCGTGGCGGCGCGCACCAGTTCGCGGACCAGATTGCCTTGCTCGGGCTTGGCGAGGCAGGATTGCACGTCGCGCATGAGGTCGTCGATGCGCGGATGGGTGGCCAGCAGTTCCTCGCTCGCGCCCCAGATCATACGGAACCGGCTGTTCCACATTTGCAGGCGACCATCCGCGGCAAAGACGCCGATCGATTCGAACAGATTATCAAATGTAGCTGTTCGAACGCGCAGCAGCGTGTCCCGCGCGCTCGAAAGTTGCACCTGTTCCGTCCGGTCCTCGAAAATCAGCAGCAACCCGCCATCGGGGAGCGGCTGGGCGTAGACGCGCAAATGGGTGCCGTCCTGCAGCAGCCAATTCTCTTCCAGAGGTTCAGGCGACAGGAACCAGTCGCGCCGCTCGGACCGCCAGGCCGGGAAATCGCGATGCTCGGGCAGGCGACGGGCGTCGCGCATCTGGTCCAGGACACGCTCGAAAACGGGTGCGTCCGCCAGAGCCTCCTGCCGCAGGCCAAATAGGCTCATGAAAGGCTGGTTCCAGAAGCGCAGCGTGCGATCGGAGCCGAAGCGGGCGACGCCTGCGGACAAACGGTCGAGCAGGTCGCGTTGCGCCGCTTCGATGCGCCGCCCCTCTACCCGCGCTTGCTCCAGTTCGTGCTGATCGACCGCGTAACCAGCGATGCCAGCCTCCCCTAATGGCACGTCGACGACGCGCATCATCCGCCGTTCGCCGTCGATCGTGGCAGGCACCATGCGTTCCACCAATTGATCGCGCGCCATCGCATCCGCTGCAGCGGCTTCCGGCGGGACGCCGCCCACCGACTCGACGAGCTCGATGCCCTGAGCGATGACATCGGCAGCGTCCTCAGCATCAACAGCGCGGACATAGGCGCTGTTGACCAGACTGAGCCGAAGGTCGGAGGTGCGATGCCACATCGGGAAGGGCGCCGCTTCCACCAAGCCGGCAAGCGCCTCCAGTGCCTCCCGCAATTGCGCGACCTGACTTCGCAGCGACTGGATTTCGGCCTGGCTGTCAGTAGCGTCAAAAACCCATAGCAGAACCCCGCCGCTATCAGCCAGTTCCGGGCCAGCGGGCGCCCCGCGAACGAGCAGCAGCCGGGTGGAATTGATGCCCCGGACGGCACGCGCGAAGCTTTTGCCGGCGCGCTGGGCCGCCGCAATATCCTGCGCAAGCGCCCCGGCGTCTTCCGGCTCGATCCCGCCATCTTCGGCGGTCAATTCTGAGAGAAAATTGGGCGCGCGGGTGCGGCCAAGCCATTTGGCGAGCCTGTCCGCCGCCTCCAGTCGTCCATCGGGATGAACGATTACCGGCGCCGCCGGCGCGGACGCCAGCAACATGGTCAGACGGTCGATCTTGCCCTGCGACTGCGTGCCGTCCCGACGCATGCGCTGGCCGCTCATCACCGCCCAGATGGCCGCACCCAGCCAGAGGGCGAGTACAATGCCCAAAATCATCGCGGCTACAGGCGACAGCGCCGTCATCGGCGATTGGCCCCCATCTGCGCTACCTGCCCGTTGCTCGTCATATCTGCGACCGACCTAACGCAGAACGCGCGGAGCGGGAAGCGGTGGACTCAAAGATTCATGCGCGAGATGGGGGCACTGGGCGTAAAAAAAAGGGGAGGCATTTCGCCTCCCCTTTTCGGGTGTCGCGCTTAGTAGCGATAATGGTCGGGCTTGAAGGGGCCTTCGACCGGAACGCCGATATAGTCGGCCTGCTTCTGGCTCAGCGTGGACAATTTGACGCCCAGCTTCTCAAGATGAAGCGCGGCGACCTTCTCATCCAGATGCTTGGGAAGAACATAGACCTCGTTCTTATACTCGTCCGCCTTGGTCCACAGTTCGATCTGGGCCAACACCTGGTTAGTGAAGCTGGACGACATCACGAAGCTGGGGTGGCCGGTGGCGCAGCCCAGATTGACCAGGCGCCCCTTTGCCAGCACGATGATCTTCTTGCCATCGGCGAATTCGACCTCGTCGACCTGCGGCTTGATCTCGGTCCACTTCATATTGTTGAGGCCCGCAATCTGGATCTCGCTGTCGAAGTGGCCGATGTTGCAGACGATCGCCATATTCTTCATCGCGCGCATATGGTCGACGGTGATGACGTCGGCGTTTCCGGTCGCGGTGACGAAGATGTCGGCGCGGGGAGCGGCTTCCTCCATCGTCACGACCTCATAGCCTTCCATCGCGGCCTGCAATGCGCAGATCGGATCGACTTCGGTCACGAGAACGCGTGCGCCGCCGTTGCGCAGCGAGGCCGCGCTGCCTTTGCCCACATCCCCAAAGCCCGCGACGACCGCGACCTTGCCAGCCAGCATGACGTCAGTGGCACGACGGATCGCGTCAACGAGGCTTTCCTTGCAGCCATAGAGATTGTCGAACTTTGACTTGGTGACGCTATCGTTCACGTTGATCGCCGGGAACGGCAGCTTGCCCTTCTTGGCCAGTTCATACAGGCGATGGACGCCGGTGGTGGTTTCCTCCGACACACCCTTGATCGCCTGAACGGTCTTGGTGAGGTAGCCGGGCCGTTCAGCCAGAAAACGCTTCAGCGTCGCGACGAAGATTTCCTCTTCCTCATTCGTCGGGGTGAATAGTTCCTCGCCAGCCTCGACCCGTGCGCCCCACAGCGCGAACATGGTGGCGTCGCCGCCATCGTCCAGGATCATGTTGCAGGTCGTATCCTGACCCCAGTCGAAAATCTTGACGACATAATCCCAATATTCCTCCAGCGTTTCGCCCTTGACGGCGAACACGGGAATACCGCGCTGCGCGATGGCCGCGGCGGCGTGGTCCTGGGTCGAAAAGATGTTGCACGAGGCCCAGCGCAGTTCCGCGCCCAAATCCGCCAGCGTCTCGATCAGCACGGCGGTCTGGATCGTCATGTGCAGCGAACCGGTGATCCGCGCGCCCTTCAGCGGCTTGGTCGCGCCGAATTCCTGGCGCAGGGCCATGAGGCCTGGCATTTCGGTTTCTGCAATCTCGATTTCCTTGCGGCCAAAGCCGGCAAGGCCGATGTCGGCAATCACATAATCCTGGGTCTGGGCAGCGGGGGCGGTGGCCACGGGCGTCTCCATTCTTGAAATATCAGATGCGCGCCGGCGGACGATCCGGCGGCGGGATGAGCAGCGCTTTACCAACCGGCGCCAACCAAGGCAACTCAATATAAAGTTTTCTTTATGTAGCGTAATGCCAGCGCATCATGCCAATCCGGCTCCGCCGACCAGATGCGTTGAGTCGACGCCCGATGCAGCAAAGATAGCGGACCATTTGCGTCGTGTCGGTGTATCGAACAGCAGGTCAGCGTTACCTGGGGCCAGGAACCAGCTTTCTCCGGTCATCTCCTCCTCAAGCTGCCCAGCGCCCCAACCAGCATAGCCCAGCGCCACCAGATAGCGGCTGGGGCCACGCAATTCGGCAATCGCCTTCAATATATCCAGCGAACCCGACAGGCCCCATTGGTCATTGACCTGCATCATATCCTGTCCGGCCCAATCGAGCGAATGAAGCACAAAGCCCCGTCGCGGCTCCACCGGACCGCCGCGCAGCACCGGCGTATCGGGCACTTTGCTGGCGTCGATATCGAAACTCTCCAGCAATTCTCGCAGGCCCAGCCCCTCCATTTCCTCGCTCACCGCGATCCCCAGCGCCCCATCCGCATCATGCACGCAGAGCGCCAGCACCGAATGATCGAAACGCTGATCCTGCATGCCGGGAAGGGCGAGCAAAAAATTACCGCCATAAAATTGGGCCTGGTCCATGATCCAAATATAGAAGGCTCGCCGTGCTTGCCAAGGACGGCCGGCCCGGTGCGTAGAGCGCCCTGCCATATTCGTGCACCCGTGCCTTGACATCCCGCCGCTCGCAACCGACCTCCCGCCGCGTAAATAGGCAGGAGATACAGCATGACGATTTCCAAGGGCGACCGCATTCCAAGCACCACCTTTACCAAGATGACGGAAAACGGCCCGGAGCCGGTATCGTCGGATGACTTTTTCGGCGGCAAGACGGTCGCGATCTTCTCGGTGCCGGGCGCCTTCACACCCACCTGCTCGGCCAAACATCTGCCCGGCTTCATCGAAAAGGCCGATGCACTCAAGGCGAAGGGCGTGGACGAAATCGCATGCACCGCAGTCAATGACGCTTTCGTAATGGGCGCCTGGGGCAAGTCTACCGGCGCCGATGAAAAGGTGACCATGCTCGCCGACGGCAATGGCGATTTTGCCAAGGCAGTGGGCCTGACCATGGACGGCAGCAAATTTGGTCTGGGAACGCGGGGCCAGCGCTTCTCGATGATTGTCAAGGACGGCGTCGTCGAAGATCTCAATGTCGAAGAGCCGGGCGATTTCAAGGTTTCCTCGGCGGAATATATGCTCGAAAAGCTTTGATCCCCTACACCGCGCGCCAGGTTTCCTACAACTGGCGCGCGGTCTTCCTTCCGTCATCGAAAGGCGGTAACGGGAGGCGATGACTCAAAGCATCGGCAAAGCCACGGTCGGGCAACTCGACCAGATTTATCAGACCGCCATTGAAACGTTGCGCGAGGCGATGCGCGCTTATGCGCGCGATGGCAGCGTGCCCCCCCCGCAAGCCCGCAGCGACCGCCGCTTTTGCTATCCCGAACTGCGCATCACTTATCGGCGCGACAGCGATGTGCCTCCGCTGGGCCGCTCTTTTGCGCGCCTGTCCAAACCGGGGCGCTACGTGACCACGATCACGCGGCCCGCCATGTTCGCGGAATATCTCGCAGAACAGATCGACCTGCTGGTGCGCGACTATGGCGTGGAGGTCGAAGTCGGCCCGAGCGAGCAGCAAATCCCGTTCCCCTATGTTCTTGATGGACTGGATATCAATGCGCTGGACGGAACGCCGCCGACGGAACTGGCGCGCTATTTCCCGGCGACCGAATTGGCGGAGATTGGCGATGAAATTGCCGACGGGCTGTTCATGCCGGACGCGGATGGGGACAGGCCCCTCGCCCTGTTCGATGGCTTGCGAACCGATTTCTCCCTGGCGCGGCTGAAACATTATACCGGCACACCGGCCGAGCATGTTCAGCGCTACATCCTTTTCACCAACTATCATCGCTATGTCGATGAATTCGTCGCCTGGGCGTGCGGCGAACTGCAAGGTAAAGGGAGCCGGTTCACGGGCCTGTCGGGCGCGGGCGGCGTCTATGTCACGAAAGACACCGCTGATCCCCATGCCGCCATTGCGGAAGGCGCTTGGCGCAAGCATCAGATGCCGGCCTATCACCTGATGGCGCCCGATCGTAGTGGAATCACACTGGTCAACATCGGCGTCGGACCGGCCAATGCCAAGACGATCTGCGACCATCTGGCCGTGGTGCGTCCCGAAGCCTGGCTGATGATCGGACATTGCGGCGGACTGCGCCCCAGTCAGCGCATCGGTGACTATGTGCTGGCTCATGCCTATCTGCGCGACGACAAGGTGCTGGATGCGATGCTGCCGCCGGAAATTCCCGTGCCGGCGATCGCGGAAGTGCAGGTTGCGATGGCGAGCGCGGCGGAAACTGTGCTGGGCGGCAACGATGCCGAGGATTTCAAGCGACGCCTGCGCACCGGGACCGTGGTGACGACCGATGATCGCAACTGGGAATTGCGCTATTCGCATTCCGCGCTGCGCTTCAGCCTATCGCGCGCCGTTGGGATCGACATGGAATCAGCAACGATTGCGGCGCAGGGCTATCGCTTTCGCGTGCCATACGGAACACTTTTATGCGTGTCGGACAAGCCCATTCATGGCGAACTCAAGCTGCCTGGTCAGGCCAACCGCTTCTATGAGGAGGCGATAGCCGGGCATTTGCGCGTCGGCATCATGACGTGCGAATTGCTGCGCCAGCAGGGCGCGAAACTGCACAGTCGCAAGCTGCGCGCCTTCAACGAACCGCCATTCCGCTGACAGGACAGGTCAGGCGGCGCTGGCAATGCTGACGCGGTTCTTGCCCAGCTTTTTGGCGGTGTAGAGCGCCGCGTCGGCGCGATGGACCATGTCTTCCAAGGTCCGATCGTCGGCAAGCAAGGCGGCAACGCCAAAGCTGGCGCGCAACGTGCCGTCGGACACACGCGGCAAAGACAGATGAGCGACCTCCAGCCGCACCCGCTCCATCACGTCGGCCGCCGCCTGCGCATCGCTATCCTGCAGCAACAGGCCGAACTCGTCGCCGCCCATCCGCCCGACGATGTCGCCGCGACGCACCGCCAGCGTCAGCAATCGCGCAAAGCCCTTGAGCGCATGATCCCCGGCAATATGCCCGTACGTATCATTAAGCGCCTTGAACCCATCAAGGTCGCAAATGACGAGGGACAGGGGGCGGTCATGGCGGCGCGCCTGGGCGATGGCCTGAGCCGCAGCTTCTTCCAGCCCGCGACGATTGAGCACTTCGGTCAGCGAATCATGGCGCATCTGGCTGCGCAATTGCTGGGCAAGGTCGCCCGCGACCACCAGCACAGCTGAAATGGCCGTACCGACATAGATTGTCGGCATGCCCAGGCTCAAAATATTGCGGTAGAGATCCTTCCCTTCAGTCGCACTGCGAATGAAGGTCGCCGAAACAGCCAGCGCCAACTGACATAGCGCAAAGAGGATGAGGCAGGCGAAAAGCGCCTTTTCTGGAGGCGTCATCGCCCGGTCGAGTGGCCAGAGCGACGCTGCGCTGACGAGCAGCAACAGCCCGACATAGGCCGGAATGATCATGCCCTGCATGATCTGGTTGCCAAAAACGCCAATCGCGACCGCAATCGCGACACATACGACAGTCGCCGGGACGGCAAAGGCCATGATGTGCACGCGTCGACCAGACCGTTGCCGTATGCCGATCGCCAGCAGCGACGCACTGACGATCAGCGTGATTCCGGTGACGATGAACATTGCGGCGCTTTGCAGAAAAAAGCCGGCGGCATTGGCCAGCCACTGCAGGATGCCGGCACCATAGGATGCGGTCCATGTCAGGACATGCCTTTGCCTGCCAAAATGTGCGAAGGCGATCGCCAGGGCGATCGTCGTCACAACGGCAGTTCCAAAAAGCAGCGAAAGAAGGATAGCCGGCCCACTCATTAAGGGGTCGTTTACCAACTTTTACTGCGGCTTACCAGCCACAAGACTTGCCTTTATTCTGTTCGATCAACCACTTCTGCAATGGCGCGAAATAATTCACCAGCGCCTTGCCCGACATTTCGCGCTTGCCCGTGAAAGCCTGCAACGCGTCGGGCCATGGTTTCGACGCGCCCATTTCCAGCATGGCGTTGAGCTTTTCTCCCACTTGCTTGTTCCCGTAGAAGGAACAGCGGTGCAGCGGGCCTTTCCATCCAGCCTGGCGGCAGGCGGCTTCGTAAAACTGGAATTGCAGGACGCGGGCCAGGAAATAGCGGGTATAGGGCGTATTCCCCGGAATATGATATTTGCCGCCCGGATCGAACTTCGTCTCGTCACGAGGGACTGGCGGCACGATACCCTGATATTGCAGGCGCAGGTCGTTCCAGCCCTTTTCATACTGGCCCTGCGGGATGGACCCGTCGAACACGCCCCAGCGCCATTTGTCGATCAGCAGGCCAAAGGGCAGGAACGCGACCTTGTCCATGGCCTGACGCAGCAGCAGCCCCAGATCCTTGTCCGCGCCGGGCACCTTGGCAGGATCGAGGAGGCCGATCTTCACCAGATAATCAGGGGTGATGGACAAGGCGATGAAATCACCGATCGCTTCGTGGAAGCCGTCATTGGCCCCGTCGAGATAGAGCGGCTTTTGAATCTGGTAGGCACGCTGATAATAATTATGCCCCAATTCGTGATGAATGGTGACGAAGTCGTCGCCATTCACCTTGGTGCACATCTTGATGCGGATATCGTCCTTGTTGTCGAGGTCCCAGGCCGACGCATGGCAGACGACTTCACGGTCGCGGGGCTTTACGATCTGTGAGCGTTCCCAGAATGTCTGCGGCAACGGATCGAAGCCGAGCGAGCTGTAGAAACCCTCTCCTGCCTTGACCATCTTGACCGGGTCATAGCCCTTGGCGGTGAGCAATTCGGTGACGTCATAGCCAAGGTCGCCGGCGCCTGCGGGCGCGACAACATCATAGATATTGCCCCATTCCTGTGCCCACATATTGCCCAGCAGGTCAGCGCGGATCGGCCCGGTCGCTGGCTGCACCGCATCGCCATATTTTTCGTTCAGCTTGGTGCGCGTGTAGCAGTGCAATTCGTCATAGAGCGGCTTGACCTCGGCCCAGATCTTGTCGGTCAGCTTGGCGAAGTCGTCGGCGGGCATGTCATATTTGGAACGCCACATGGCGCCTGTATCGGTAAAGCCCAGTTCCTTGGACCCGGCGTTTGCAATGCCGACAAGTTTGACATAATCGTCGCGCATGGGCGCGCCGACATTGTCGTGCCAACTGACCCACATTTCCTTTAGCTCATCGGGATTGCGGTTGATCCCCATCTGCTCTTCAATGTCGCTGCCGTTGATCGGCTGGCCCTTGAGCGTTCCCTTGCCCTTGCCATAGGCCGATTGAAGCTTTGTCGCGAGTTCGTTCAGTTCCTCAGCGGCACCGGGCGTTGTCGGCGCGGGTAGCGTCAAAGCGGTCTGCAACAGGTTGAGCCGTCGCTTGGTTTCAGCGGACAGGGCCGGCGCAGCGGCATATTTCGCCGCCTCCAGCGCAAAGTCGACCCGCTGCTTCGTATCGATGGCCCCGAAATAGGATGCGATCGCGTCCGTGTCGTCGGTGATATAGGTTGCGTTGATCCATGCCGCCCGGCCGCTGATGATCGACTGGTCGAACAGCGCCTTTTCCGCCTTGGTCAGGAAGGCTTCCGCTTCCGTCGCGGTCGGCGCAGCGGGCGGTGCAGCCTGCGCGAGCGCCGGCGTGGCAACAAGGGCGGCCGCAAGTGCGGCCAGCGAAATCGCGATTTTCATGGATAGTCCCCTGAACGTTATGCCGGGAGACTGGCTTGCTCGACCGACACAGTCAAGCGGTGAGGAAATCCACCATCGCCTGCCCGAGCTCCTTGCGCGTCACAGCATTCATATGATTGCCGGGCACTTCAAAATAGCGGCCGTCGCGCAAAATGTCCGCCAGCTCATGCGCGCTGCCGTTGCTGTCGTCGTCCGCCCCGCAGATGACAGCCGTGCGCTGCGGGAAACTGGCGATGACGTCAGCGGGCGTGTCGACAAAGGTCTTGAGAATATGCAGCAGCGCGACCGGATCGCCCTTGGTCGTCTTCAAAAAAGCTTCGGTCATCCATTCCGACGTGCCGCGCGCGAAGGTGCCGAGATTGGTGAGGACATTGGTGTAATAGCCGCCATTGTCGAGCGTCTGGGTAAGGCCGCGCAAACCCATGCCGCTCAGTATCACGCGGCGGGGGGTCGCGCCGCGCGCGAGCATCCGCACAGTTGTGCGCGCGCCGAGGGAATAACCGCCAAGGTCATAATCGGTCAGGCCCAGCTGCTCGATAAGTCCGAGATTGTCATCGGTCAGTGCGTCTGGTGGATAGGCGGCGGCGTCATGCGGCTTTGCACTCTCCCCGTGACCGCGCAGGTCCGGCAGGATCAGTCGAAACCCCGCCTCCACCAGCTTTGCAGCATGGCCATAACGGATCCAGTTGGTCCATGCGTTGGAGAAATACCCATGGATCAGCACCAGGTCCCGCCCCTGCCCGACCATATGCACGGCGATTGGCAGGCCGTCGAACCCCTCGATATCATGACGTTCGATCGGCAGGTCGGTCATCAATGCTGTTCCTTTTGCGGCAAATGCAGCTTGCCGATATGGGGTCGCCCGCCTTGGCGCAACAGGCGTATGAATATCAGCGCGGCGCCAGCATGCGCGATCGCCATATCCTTTTGTGCATCCCACAGATCGCCCTGCTGACCATTATAGTAATCGGCCGTCCCGCCTGCCGCGACAATGGTCAACAGCCATTCGAAGATTTCATAAAGTGCGCTGCCAAGCCCGATGGCGGCAAAGGCGAAGGCGAGGCTCCAGCGATGCGCCATCCTGCCATACCTCTGCGCGACTTCCGCCAAGGGCGTCATCAACAGCGCGCCGAATGCAAAATGGACGAGACGGTCAAAGCCATTGCGGCGCAGGCCCAGAAGCCCGGAGATATCATGACCGGTCAGCAGTCGCGCCCAATCGTCATAAGGCACATAGCTGTAAATCCACCTGGCGGCGAAACTGTGGAGCAACAGAAACAGCCAGACGCAGCCCACCGCCCGATCGGACAAGGGCCAGCTCTGCAGCAACCAGGGGGCGACTAGCGCGAGAACAAGGGTGGGGCCATGTTGAAGCGGCGCTAGATCGGGAAAAGGCTGGGCGACATTGGCCAACACAATGGCCGCCAGCAGCAGCAGGATCATCCGGCGTTGCGGGCGCGGCAGAGAACGCCACGCCCCGCCAACGCCGGATACCATCGGGCGATCAGCCCTTTTTGAGGTGACGGCGTCCCAGCAGTTCCGCGATCTGCACCGCGTTCAGAGCCGCGCCCTTGCGCAAATTATCGCTGACGCACCAGATGTTGAGGCCGTTTTCGACAGTCGAATCTTCCCGCACCCGGCTGATGAAGGTCGCATAATCACCGACGCACTCGACCGGGGTGACGTAACCGCCATCCTCCCGCTTATCCACCAGCATGATGCCCGGCGCCTCGCGCAGGATATCCTGCGCTTCCTTCGCCGAAATCTCCTTCTCAAACTCGATATTGAGCGCTTCGCTATGGCCGACAAAGACTGGCACGCGCACGCATGTCGCCGTGACCTTGACCTTCGGGTCGAGGATTTTCTTCGTCTCCGCCACCATCTTCCATTCTTCCTTGGTCGACCCATCGTCCAGGAAAACGTCGATATGCGGGATCACGTTGAAGGCGATCTGCTTGGTGAACTTCTTGGGCTCGGCCTGATCACCGACGAAGATATTGCGGCTCTGCTCGAACAATTCGTCCATGCCAGCCTTCCCCGCGCCGGAAACCGACTGGTAGGTAGCAACGACGACACGCTTGATCGTCGCGGCGTCATGCAGAGGCTTCAGGGCCACGACCATCTGCGCGGTCGAGCAGTTGGGATTGGCGATGATATTTTTCTTCGTATAGCCATCGACCGCTTCCGGGTTCACCTCCGGCACAACCAGCGGAACGTCCGGGTCCATGCGATAAAGCGAGCTATTGTCGATCACGACGCAGCCGGCCGCCGCCGCCTTGGGCGCATATTCGGCCGTCGGGCCGGACCCGGCGGCGAACAGGGCGATATCCCAGCCGGTAAAGTTGAAATGTTCGATATTCTTGCATTTGAGCATCTTGCCGGTTTCACCGAATTCAATTTCGGTGCCCTGCGACCGCGGCGATGCGACCGCCGCGATCTCGTCAATCGGGAACTCGCGCTCGGCGAGAATGGTCAGCATTTCGCGGCCCACATTCCCGGTGGCTCCGACGACGACGACCTTGTAACCCATGACTGAAAACTCCACTCCGATGCACATATTGCGGAGGGGGCGGCATAGCGATACTGGGGCGTTTGTCCAGAAAGAAGGGCTTTTCGATCCCATAGCGTGCCACTGCCACAGCCTTAATCGATCGCGCCTTTCCTCTTCCTCCTGTCATCGGAAAATCCATTGATGTCGTCCCGTTCGTTGCCCCCTCTGCCCCAGCAATGGTTTCACAGTTTCGAATTTCCCGATGGTGAGCAGGTGGAGGGCATCAAGCCGCTCGCATCGCTGCGCGAGGAGGCCGACCAGATTTTTAATCAGCCGCTGGCCGGTAGGCGCGTGCTCGACATCGGTGCGTGGGACGGATTTTTTTCCTTTGAAGCCGAAAGACGCGGCGCGGCCGAAGTCCTGGCGACGGATCATTTCTGCTGGTCGGGTCAGGGATGGGGCGACAAAAGCGGGTTCGATCATGCGCATGCCCGATTTGGATCAAAGGTTCGATCGCTTGACTTGGACGTTGCCCAGCATCGGGTAGAGGAATTGGGCCAGTTCGACACCGTTCTGCTGCTCGGCGTTCTCTATCACGTCACCGACCCCTATCGCATTTTGGAAGCCGCCGCCGCAATGAGCCGGGATCATTTGGTGCTGGAGACGGTGACGGCGCTGCGCCACGAACCGGTGCCTGCAATGCGTCTGTTCACGGAACTGGAACTGGACCGCGATCCGACCAATTTCTGGGCGCCCAATATCCTGGCCCTGCGCGAGATGTGCCGGCGTTTTGGCTATACGCGCTTTGCCGTTTTGCCCGGAGCGCTCGATAACAAGGGGTGGCGCAAATGGGCCATGCCCTTCCGCCGCAAGGACCGCTATCGCCGGGCGGTGTTCCACGCCTGGCGATAGCGCAATCACTTATCGTGTTGCCGGGCCACCAGCATGGTCGGCCAGGAAATTCTCGATCGTGCGCCACAGATGCACGCTGATGCCCGGCCCGCCGACGCGGTGTGTTTGCCCCGGATAGGCCATCATCTCGAACGGCACCGCCCCGCTCTGCATCTTCGCCATCAGTGCCGTCGCATTGTCGAAAACGACATTATCATCCGACATGCCGTGGATCAGAAGCATCGGATCGCTGATCTTGACCGAATCTTCGACCGCGCCGGCAGCCGGATAGGCACTCGGCTTGTCCTGCGGCTGGCCCAGATAGCGTTCGGTATAATGGGTGTCGTACAGTTCCCATTTCGTCACCGGTGCGCCCGCGACCGCAGCTGCGAACGTCCCTGGCGCCTTTTCCAGCAATTTAAGCGACATATAACCGCCATAGGACCAGCCATAGGTGGCGATCCGGTCGGAATCGACGAAAGGCTGATTTTTGAGCCATTCGACGCCGGTCAGTTGGTCCTCGACCTCGACCGTGCCCATCGCCCGGTACAGATGGTCCTCAAACGCCTTGCCGCGATCAGGCGTGCCGCGATTGTCGATCGCAAAGACGATCCAGCCCCGGTCGACCAGATATTGATTGAGCGCGCCCGACCAGCTGTTCGTCACCTGCCGGCCGCCGCCGGGGCCGCCATAATGGATCATGAAGACCGGGTAGCGCTTGCCCGGCTCCAGCGGCGGTGTCAGCATCTTGGTGTAGAGCGTCGTGCCGTCTTTCGCTTTCACCGTGCCAAAGCGTGTCTTGACGTGACTTGCGACATAGGGCGCGTAGGGATGATCGCCAGTCAGCGCGTTCTGCGACAACCATTGCAATTGCTTGCCGTCGCTATCGGCCAGATAGACCTGCTTGGGCTGGTCCGTATTTTGACGCGACACGACGACCCGGCTTGCCGCATCGTCCATGACGGCGTCATTCCACCACCCCGCACTGGTCAACAGTCGCGCTGGGCCCGGCGTGGCGAAAGATGTGACGTACAGCTGTTGCTCAAGCGGGGTTTCGCGATTGCCGGTGAAGTAAACAAGGCCCTTGTCCTCGTCCACGCCGACAATGTCACGCACTTCCCAATCGCCGTTGGTCAGTGCGGTCCATTTTTTTCCGTCAACGCGATACAGATGGCCATGGCCCGAACGCTCCGACCACCACAAAAAGCTGTCGTCACGCAAGGGATGGAAATTGTTGGACAGGTTGATCCAGCTTTTCGCCGTTTCAGTCAGCACGATCCGCGCATTACCGGTCATCGGGTCAACGGCCAGCAGATCGAGGCGCTTCTGGTCGCGGCTTTCCCTCTGTACAAAGAGCGTGCGACCGTCCTTCGACCAGTCCACGCGCGCCAGGTAAATATCCTTATCCGAGCCAAGATCGACCTGGACCTGCCCTGACCCGTCAGGCTTCATCACGAACAGGTCGACCATGGCGTTGGGCGTGCCGGCCGCAGGATAGCGCTGCTGATAGACCTTCGTGCCCTCGCCGCCGATGGCCGTGCGGGTGACGATGCCGACGGGGCTTTCGTCCACGCGCGCGACGGCGATCATCCGGTCATCGGGCGACCACCAATAGCCGGTGCGGCGATCCATTTCCTCCTGCGCGACAAATTCGGCCACACCCCAGTTCAGGGTGTCGCTGGCGCCCTGCGTGACTTGACGTTCAGCGCTGCCGATGGGCTGGACGAACAGATTGCCATCGCGCACGAAAGAGACGAAACCGCCCTTCGGACTCACCACGCCATTGAGCTCTCCTCCCGGCGTATCGGTCAGCCGCGTGACCTTGCCATCAAGCGCCGCCAGATACAGGTCGCCGTCAACAGGCACCAATATCGTTTTGCCGTCGGGCGACCAGTCATAGCTGGTGATGCCCGTGCTGCCGGCAACCGATCGGTCACGCTCACGCTGCATCTTTTCGGCTTCGCTCAACGCAGCACCGCTGCCCGTCTTCTTCGAGTCGACCAGCATCCGCTCCGCCCCGGAGCGCGTATCGATGGCCCACAGGTCGAGCCGCTCCTTTTCGTCAGCGCGCGGCTTCAGTAAGGTGACGAGCGTGCCGTCGGGCGAGAGTTTGAGCGCACGCGGTTGCGGGCCGGCGAGATCTGGACTGGCGAAAACCCGTTCGAGTGTCAGCGGGCCATTCTCGTCGGCATGGCTGGGCACGCTGTGGATGGCCAGCAAGGCGCCAAGAGCCGCGCCGAATTTCAGATAAGGGGGCATGATCGTCCTTTCCACTGGGCGCGCTGCCGCACCCTTTGATGGCGCTGGCTTAGCGTCATGGACAAGAAAAGATCAATGCCGGGAAATATACTGTCCAGCCATCACCACCGAGGATGATGGTGGGCGCGACAGGGATTGAACCTGTGACCCCACCCGTGTGAAGGGTGTGCTCTACCGCTGAGCTACGCGCCCCCTGTAAGGAGGAGGCGGCCTTTGACATTGGCGAAGTAGACTGTCAACCGCTTCGCGCAATCGCACGCAAAAATGCTCCTGCCCGATCCTGGATTATCGTCATGCTGGGACAGCACAAGGGTATACAGGCCTATTGCAGGTTGAGATTGATGGCGGCCAAGTGGCGGGTCAATTTGACGCCGTCGCAATCCGCCTCGCCACAGTCACACACATCAATCGTGTAGCGCACGCCGCACATGACAAGCACGTCTTCGTCAAAGCTGTAATTGGATATCCCCGCCCGCTCGACCTTTTCCATGGCCCTGGCCTTGAGAGTCATCCTACTCGCTCCTGTCGAAACCGATAGCTGATCATTCGTTGTGCGCTGCACAATGTCAATTGACCCACATTGGTTCCGGCACAGCTTTGAAATATATCTGTCGCATTAACGACACAGGTGACGGTGGGAATGCCGACTCTTGCGCGCCTCCGCACGGCGTCCCATATCGCGCGGCATGACCGATCAATCTCGCGCATCCTCCATGCCCGTCTGGCATGGCACCACCATCATGTCCGTCCGAAAAAATGGAAAAGTCATCGTGGCCGGCGACGGCCAGGTGTCCATGGGGCAGACCGTGATGAAGCCCAACGCCCGCAAGGTCCGCCGCCTCCATGATGGCAGCGTGATTGGCGGCTTTGCCGGCGCGACCGCCGATGCTTTCACGCTGTTCGAACGGCTGGAAGCAAAGCTGGAACGCCACAATGGTCAGCTCATGCGCGCCGCCGTGGAACTGGCAAAGGATTGGCGCACCGACAAATATCTGCGCAATCTGGAGGCGATGATGATCGTCGCCGACAAGGACGTGACGTTGATTTTGACCGGTAATGGCGATGTCCTTGAGCCATTGAACGGCGTCGCAGCGATCGGGTCGGGCGGCAACTTCGCGCTCGCCGCGGCCCGGGCGCTTATCGACTATGAGCAGGACGCTGAAACACTGGCGCACAAGGCGATGGCCGTTGCTGCCGACATTTGCGTCTACACCAATGATCAATTGACGATCGAAGCGCTCGACAGCGTTGCCTGACCTCCAGTTTCCCAAGAAGAGATCATGAACGACAATCTTACGCCCAAAGCCATCGTCGCTGCGTTGGACGCGCATATCATCGGACAGCAGGACGCCAAGCGCGCCGTCGCGGTCGCGCTGCGCAACCGCTGGCGGCGGCAGCATCTGTCCGCCGATCTGCGCGACGAAGTGACGCCCAAGAACATCCTGATGATCGGCCCGACGGGGTGCGGCAAGACGGAGATCAGCCGTCGCCTCGCCAAGCTGGCCGACGCGCCGTTCGTGAAAGTGGAAGCGACCAAATTCACCGAGGTGGGCTATGTCGGCCGGGACGTCGAGCAGATCGTCCGCGATCTGGTCGAGGAAGCGGTGCGGCTGGAAAAGGATCGTCGCCGCGAGGCGGTGCGTGAAGCCGCGTCAGAGGCCGCCATGGCGCGTCTGCTCGATGCGCTCACCGGCAAGGAAGCGAGTGAGGCCACGCGCCTGTCGTTCCGCCAGAAGATCGAGAATGACCAGATGAACGATGTCGAGGTGGAGGTCGACGTCGCCGACAGCCCCTCCATGCCGATGGAGATCCCCGGAATGGGCGGTCAGGTCGGCATGATCAACCTGTCCGACATGATGTCCAAGGCATTTGGCCAGACCCAAAAAAAGCGGCGCAAGATGCGCGTCGCCGATGCTTGGGACAAGCTTGTCGAGGAAGAGCAGGACAAGCGGCTGGACCAGGATGACGTCGCCCGCGTCGCCATCACCAGCGCCGAACAAAATGGCATCGTGTTCCTCGATGAAATCGACAAGATCGCGGTCAGCGATGTGCGTGGCGGTTCGGTAAGCCGCGAAGGCGTACAGCGCGACCTGCTGCCACTGATCGAGGGGACGACCGTGGCGACCAAATATGGCCCGCTCAAGACCGATCATATCCTCTTCATCGCGTCGGGCGCATTCCATGTCGCCAAACCCAGTGATCTGTTGCCCGAATTGCAGGGCCGCCTGCCGATCCGTGTCGAGTTGAAGGCGCTTACCGAAGAGGATTTCGTGGCGATCCTGTCCGACACCAAGGCAAGCCTTGTCACGCAATATCGGGCGCTCCTGGCAACCGAGGAGGTGACGATCGACCTGACGCCCGAGGGCATTCGCGCCGTCGCCAAGATCGCCGCGGAGGTCAATAGCGAGGTCGAGAATATCGGCGCACGCCGCCTACAGACGGTTATGGAAAAGCTGCTGGAAGATGTCAGCTTTGATGCGGAGGACAGGCGCGGCGAAACCCTCGTGATCAACGCCGCCTATGTTGAAAAGCAACTGAGCGCCGTGGCGCGCGACACGGACCTTAGCAAATACGTACTCTGAACCGCTCGCCGCGAGCAAAGTGGAGATGATTTCCCTCTTTGCTCGCGGCAAGCGACCTATGAGTAAAAGTCAGTAGCTACGGCCAACCAGCACCCGCTCAACCGCTGCGCCACCGGTGAAGATGCAGGCACCGTCGGCCGGCGCCGCATCGCTCGGCACATTGCGCAACGTCAGCTTCTCACCCTTGAGCCATTGCACGACTTTTTCCAGGTCCGCCCCCGTGGGCTTGGCCCATTGCACCAGCGCCCAGCCCGGCTTTTTGCTCGCCCCGAAATAGGCTTTCAGCGCGTCCAGGTCGGTAATCGAATCGTCGATCGCACCATCTAGCTTGGCCTTGGCATCGGCGAACAGGGCGGCTTGGACCTCTTCCAGCATCGCAACCGCGTTTTTAACCAGATCATCCTTCGCGACGATCTGGCTGTCGAGCTTGCCATCCGCCCGATACAGCCGGTCGCGGCGAATGACCGATACATTGCCGCCCGCGACGTCACGGCTCCCCACCTCAATGACGATCGGCGCGCCCTTCTTGACCCACCCCCAGCGTTTCGTCGCGGCTTTGGCCGGGCGCTTGTCGAGCAATGCGCGCACCGGTTCCCGGAACGCGTCCAGCTGGTTCAGTCGATGAACCAGATCCGCACAATATTCGACGATCGTCGCGTCCTCGTCCGTATCGCGCAGCATCGGCACGATAACGATCTGATAGGGCGCGACGCGCGGCGGCACGCGCAGACCATCGTCATCGCCATGCGTCATGATGAGGCCGCCGATCATCCGCGTCGACACGCCCCAGCTGGTCGTTTGCGCAAGTTCCTGCTGCCCTTCGGCATTCTGGAATTTGATATTCTGCGCCTGGCTGAAGGTCGTGCCCAGAAAGTGCGAAGTGCCGGCCTGCAGCGCCTTGCCATCCTGCATCATCGCCTCGATCGAATAGGTGGCGACAGCACCGGGAAAGCGCTCATTTTCCGGCTTCTCACCCGCGATCACCGGCATTGCCACGCAATCCTCGGCAAAGGCACGATAGACTTCCAGCATCTTGAGCGTTTCGTCCATCGCCTCGTCAACCGTGGCGTGCGCGGTATGCCCTTCCTGCCACAGAAATTCGGCAGTGCGCAGAAACATGCGGGTGCGCATTTCCCACCGCACGACATTGGCCCATTGGTTGATGAGCACGGGAAGATCGCGCCAGCTTTGCACCCAGCGGCTGAACGCCGCGCCGATCACCGTCTCCGATGTCGGGCGCACGACCAGCGGCTCCTCCAGCTTCGCTTCGGGATCGGGGACCAGCTTGCCGTCCTGCTGAATCAGCCGGTGATGGGTGACGACCGCCATTTCCTTGGCGAAGCCGTCGACATGCTCGGCTTCCTTTTCAAAATAGGAAAGCGGGATGAATAGCGGGAAATAGCAATTTTCGTGGCCGGTCGCCTTGATCTGCTCGTCCAGCAGCTTTTGCATCCTCTCCCAGATGCCATAGCCCCAGGGACGGATCACCATGCAGCCGCGCACGCCGCTTTCCTCCGCCATGTCGGCTTCGGCGATGACGGCCTGATACCAAGCGGCGAAATCCTGTTCGCGGGTGACGGAAAGAGCGTGCTTCACAGAGGGCTGACCTTGGCTGATCGATTGAGGAAGATGGCGCGCCATAGGCCAGACGCGCCATCCCTGTCGACCCTTTGCCGAAGCGGTCAGCTCAGCTTGTCGATCTTGGCGTTAAGCGCGGCCAATTGCGCCTTGAGTTCAGCGATCTCGTCATCCTTCGCGCCTTCCGATGCGCTAGCCGCCGCCGGTTGGGCGCCCGGCATGCCTGGCATTCCCGGCACGCCGTTACCAAAGGCGCTGGCGGCCGCTTCGAACATCTGCATGTTGCGCTTGGCGATCTCGGCGAGCGGGCCGCCGCCGAACGCCCCTTTCATCGCTTCCTGAAATTGCTGCTGATTCTTGCGGAATGCATCCATCGACGCTTCGAGATATTGCGGCACCATGGATTGCATCGAATCGCCGTACATGGCGATCAGCTGCCGCAGGAAGTTGACAGGCAGCATATTCTTGCCGCGCTGTTCCTCTTCCATGATGATCTGCGTCAGCACATTATGGGTGATGTCCTCGCCAGTCTTGGCATCGACGACCACAAATTCCCGCCCCTCCCGCGTCATTTGCGACAGCAGGTCCAGGGTAATGTAACTGGATGTTTCGGTGTTATAGAGCCGCCTGTTGGCGTACTTCTTGATGACGACCGGTTCCGAACTATTGGCGGCCTTTGATTTGGACATGGATACCTCTCCCACACCTGCAGATGCCGCATTAGCACAGGGCGTTGCCGCACCGCAACATGGCCCCCGGCCTTTGCCCCTTTTTCTCAATATTTTATGGCGCGAAACGGAGGGCGATCCAGACTTGCGCAAGCGCGCGCTTGCGGGGCTGCGGAAATATCAAATCGCTGATCGTCCGCCGCCACATGAGGCGGGCCGCTGTATCGCCAAGGCAGGACCGGCCCGGTTGCTGCAATATGGCGCGGGAACGGAAGGCGTTCCGGTCGTTTTCATTCCCTCGCTCATCAATCCGCCGCGCGTGCTTGATCTGTCCGAGCGGCGGTCCTTGCTGCGCCACATGGCCGCAGCAGGGCATGACGCCTATCTGGTCGATTGGGGCGCGCCGGGCGCTTCGGATGCGGCGCTCGGCCTGGACCGGCATGTGACGGAAAGGCTGCTGCCGCTGCTCGCCGCCCTTCCCCGCCCGCCCATCCTTGTCGGCTACTGCCTGGGCGGCAGTCTGGCGCTGGGTGTGGCGGCGCTCATCCCAGCGACAGCCGTTGCGACCATAGCCGCCCCCTGGCGCTTCAGTCGTTTTCCTGGCGCCGATCTGGATTTGATCGCCGGGCTGTGGCGTGGCGCGAAGCCGATGTGCCAGCGGATCGGCTATGTTCCCATGGAAGTGCTGCAATCCGGTTTCTGGGCGATGGACCCTGCGCGCACCATCCGCAAATTCGCCGCCTTCGCCGACGCCGAACCGGGATCGGACGCCGAACAGGCATTTCTGGCGGTCGAGGATTGGGCGAATGAAGGTGCGCCGCTCAGTTATGCGGCGGGCCGCGATCTGTTTGAACATTTTTACGCGGCGGACACGCCTGGCCGGGGGCAATGGCGCATTGACGACAAAGTGGTCGCCCCCGAAGACCTCGACTGCCCTACCTTGTCGATCCGCTCGACCACCGACCGTATCGTCCCCGCTGCCGCCAGCCCGAACCTGCGTGACGTGCGCAACCTGTCTCTTGGCCATGTCGGCATGGTCGTGGGTGGTCGCGCGCGCGACCTGTTATGGGTACCTTTGTCCCATTGGCTTTCCAGTCATGGCGGCTGATGCTATTGCGCCTGCGAAATCCCATGCACCATCGAAGAGGATAGAGGCCTTGTTAGACATCGTCATCACCGCCGCGAAGCGTACCCCCGTGGGCAGTTTCCTTGGCGCCTTCAGCACCACGCCGGCGCATGTCCTGGGCCAGACCGCGATCCGGGCCGCGCTGGAGCAGGCACGGGTTTCGGCCGACGAAGTAGATGAGGTGATATTGGGCCATGTGCTGACCGCGGGCCTGGGCCAGAACCCCGCCCGGCAGGCGGCGGTCGCCGCCGGCATCCCGGTGGATCGCACCGCCTTTGCGATCAATCAGGTGTGCGGATCGGGCCTTCGCGCAGTCGCGCTCGCAGCGCAGGCCATCGCGCTCGGCGACGCGCGCATCATGGTCGCGGGTGGGCAGGAAAATATGTCGCTTGCGCCGCATGCCCAGTTCCTGCGCGCCGGCCAGAAAATGGGCAATGTCAGCTTGGTCGATACGATGATCGTTGACGGCCTGACCGACGCCTTCAACGCCTATCATATGGGCATCACCGCCGAAAACCTGGCTGAAAAATATCAGATCAGCCGGGAAGCGCAGGACGCATTCGCCGTTTCGAGCCAGAAGAAGGCATCGGCGGCGCGATCCTCCGGTCGCTTCAAGGATGAAATCGCGCCGGTGACGGTGAAGGGACGCAAGGGCGACACGATTGTCGACACAGACGAATATATACGCGACGGCGCGACAGTCGAGGCGATGAGTGGGCTTAAGCCCGCTTTCAAGAAGGATGGTACGGTCACGGCTGGCAATGCCAGCGGACTGAACGATGGCGCCGCCGCGCTGGTGCTGATGACGGCCGATGAAGCCGCAAAGCGCGGCGCGACGATCCTGGGTCGTATCGCGGGCTTCGGCACGTGCGGCGTTGACCCGTCGATCATGGGCATCGGCCCGGCTCCCGCGAGCCGCAAGGCCTTGGCCAAGGCGGGATGGTCGGTCGCCGATCTTGACCTGATCGAAGCCAATGAGGCCTTCGCCGCGCAGGCCCTGTCGGTCAGCCAGGAACTGGGATTCGACCCTGAAAAGGTCAATGTGAATGGCGGTGCGATCGCGATCGGCCACCCCATCGGCGCATCGGGCGCGCGCGTGCTGACGACCTTGCTCTACGAGATGGGCAAGCGCGATGCGAAGAAGGGATTGGCCACGCTGTGCATCGGCGGCGGCATGGGCGTTGCTATGTGCATCGAACGCTGATCCGCACTGCATGATCAGAAAAAGGCCGCCGGTCGATAGCCGGCTGCCTTTTCATGTCGGTTTCGACCGCCGGCAGCGTTCCGAACAATAGATGACCTGATCCCAATCGCGCGCCCATTTCTTGCGCCAGGCGAAGGGACGCTGACACACCGGGCATGTCTTGGTCGGCAAATCGGCCTTGGCGACGCCCCGCGGCATCAAGCCCATACCCGGTCATAACGCGCGCCAAGTCCTGTCAGCAGTTCATATTGCGACAGACCCGATGCGGCGGAGGCGCGGCGCAGGTCATAGTCGATGTCGATCCAGTCTCCTTCAGACAGGTCCGCCACGGCGCTGACGTCGATCGCCGCCAGGTCCATTGACACCCGTCCGAGCACCGGCAGGCGAATGCCCGCCACGCTTGCCGCACCCGTGCCGGAAAAACCACGCAGATAGCCATCCGCATAGCCAAGGTTCAAAATGGCCACCTCATGATCATCCACCGCGGTGAAGGTCGCATTATAGCCGATGCTGTCCCCGGCGATCAGCCGGCGCCGTTGCAATATCTGCGCCTGCGGTTGCACGACCTGGCGGATATGCCCGGCTGCCCTGGCATGAGGCACGCCGCCGTAAAGCGCAATTCCCGGCCGTGTCAGATCGAAGTGATAGTTTGCTCCACGGCAAATGCCCGCACTGTTCGCCAGGCTGTGGCGCTCCCCGGGCACGCGACGAGCAATGTCGGCGAAGCGGTCCTGCTGCACCCTATTAAGGGCCACCTCTTCATCGGCTGAAGCGAGATGGCTCATGACCGTTTCGACAGTCAGCCCATTAAGCGCGACCAGAGTCTCGCTCCGCCAGTCCAGTCCCAGCCGGTTCATCCCGGTATCGATCATGACATCGCACGGCTTACCGCCCGCATCGCGCCATCGCGCAATCTGGGCCGGCGTCGACAAAACCGGCTTAGCGCGCGACTCGGTAGCGATCGCCATATCCTCGCTCCGCACGCCATGCAGAACGGACAGGCGAACGTCATCCGTCACCAGTGGCTCGAGCGCTTGAGCCTCCCCCCAGTTGGAGACGAAAAAATCGCGGCACCCTGCGCGGATCAGGTGTCGCATGACGGCCTCCGCGCCAAGACCATAGCCATTGGCCTTGATCGCAGCGCCGCAGGCCGCAGAGCCGCTCATCTGTGCAAGCCAGCGCCAGTTGGACACCAGCGCTTCGCCATCCAGGCGCAGCCGAAGCGGAGCGATATAGCCGTGCATCGCGTCGCGGATAGCGGCCCACGCCCCCGCCGTCGAGGGGGAAGGCAGAGCGATCCGAGCCATCGCAGACGACTTGCTCGACAAGCCCTCTGCGGAACCCCGCCTATTCCAGTTCCAGGATCACGGCGTCGACCGGCAGGCTCTCGCCCTGCGCAGCCGACACGCTCTTGACCGTCCCGGCCTTGCCCGCGCGCAGGATATTCTCCATTTTCATGGCTTCGATTACGGCAAGCGGCTGGCCAACCTCGACCTTGTCGCCTTCCTTGACATTGAGCGCGACCAGCAGGCCGGGCATCGGGCAGATCAGATATTTGGACAGGTCTGGTGCGACCTTTTCCAGCATGTGCGCAGCATAGGGCGCAGCATGGGCAGGCAGGATGCGCAGGCGGTGGCTTGCGCCATGGGCGGTCAAGACAAAACCCGACCGTGCCGCCGCAATCCGCACAGCCAGCATGTCATCGCCAAATTCCGCCTCGATCAGCCGATCGCCGGGCGTATATTCCAGCGCCATATCGACGCTCTCGCCGTCCACGGTGACGTCATCGCCATCAATCACGACATCATGCAGCGCGTCGCCGATCTTCACCTGCCAGCCAGTGGGCGGAGACAGCCGCTTGCCCAACTGTCCTTCGATACGACGTGCGCGATCGGCCTGCGCCATCGCGGCAAATGCGCCGATGGCTGACAGCCGCTTCAGCAGTTCCGGTGACGCGGGCGCGCCCTTGAACCCTTCGGGATATTCCTCGGCGATGAAGCCGGTGGTGATGTTGCCGGAACGGAACCGCTCGTGCTGCATCAGCGCCGACAGGAAATCGATATTATGCCCCGGCCCTTCGATCTCGAACCGATCAAGCGCCTCGATCTGTTTGTCGATGGCTTCGAGACGCGTGGGCGCCCATGTCACCAGCTTCGCGATCATCGGGTCGTAGAACATGGACACGTCGCCGCCCTCGGCCACGCCATCGTCCACGCGGACCTTCGCGCCGGTCTCGTCGCCCCCCTCCTCGGGCGGATTGTAGCGGACGAGGCGGCCGGTTGAGGGCAGGAAGCCGCGATAGGGGTCCTCGGCATAAACACGGGTCTCGACCGCCCAGCCGTTGAGCTTGACCTCATCCTGGGTGAAGGCCAGTTTTTCGCCATTGGCGACGCGGATCATCTGCTCGACCAGATCGACGCCGGTAATTTCTTCGGTGACGCAATGCTCCACTTGAAGCCGGGTGTTCATTTCCAAGAAGTAGAAGCTGTCGCCGGTCGTGTCCGCGCCGCTTACGATCAGTTCGACCGTGCCGGCGCTGAAATAGCCGACCGCCCGGGCCAGCGCGACGCACTGCTCGCCCATCTTCTTGCGCATTTCAGGGGACACGAAGGGCGAGGGCGCTTCTTCGACCACCTTCTGGTGGCGGCGCTGGATCGAACATTCGCGCTCGTTCAGATAGACGATGTTGCCATGCTGATCGCCCAGCACCTGGATTTCGATATGGCGCGGGCTTTCGATGAACTTCTCGATGAACACGCGGTCGTCGCCGAAGCTGGCAAGGCCCTCGCGCTTGGTCGCCTCGAACCCTTCGCGCACATCCTGCTCGGAGTAAGCAAGGCGCATCCCCTTGCCGCCGCCGCCGGCCGACGCCTTCATCATCACCGGATAGCCGATCTCGTTGGAGATACGGACGGCGTGGTCGGTGTCCTCGATCTCCCCGACGAAGCCGGGGACGACATTGACGCCGGCCTGCTTGGCGAGCTTCTTGGACTCGATCTTGTCGCCCATCGCGGCGATGGCGTTGGCGGGGGGGCCGATGAAGATGATGCCCTCGGCGTCGAGCGCCTTGCGGAAGCTCTCGCGCTCGGACAGAAAACCATACCCCGGATGCACCGCGTCCGCGCCGGTCTGCTTGCAGGCCGCGATGATCTTGTCGGCGATCAGGTATGACTGGGCGGCGGGTGAAGGGCCGATATGCACGGCCTCGTCCGCCATCAGCACATGCGGCGCGCGCGCATCAGCATCAGAATAGACCGCGACGGTCGCGATGCCCATCTTCTTGGCCGTGCGCATGACACGGCACGCGATCTCGCCACGGTTCGCGATCAGGATCTTGGTGATTGGCATATCGTTCTAATCCTTGCCCTTATTCTTTAACCGGCGAATTACGAAGACGTACCCCACCGCTCCTAAACATAACCCACCCCAGAGGATTGGCCTTGAGGCCTCCCAACAGGCGTCATCCCCATAACTTCTGCAATGGAACGTGACGGAGATCAGCCCCAAAATTGTCAGTGCACACCACCAGTAGGCTAACGTCACGATCGCGTAGCCGAGCGGTGTGACACCCTTCATTTCAAAACTTCGACATCTTGATGCTTGTCATGCCGGACTTGATCCGGTATCCCGCTTTCTTGCCTGGCAGCGCCGAAGAAGAAGCGGGACCCCGGATTAAATCCGGGGTGACGAAGCTGGGCGCGAATGTCACTCCGCCGCCTCCAGCTCGAGCTTCACCTCCGCCTGCATCGGCACGACGCCGAGCTTCGCAAACAGTGCCGCGTCCTTGTCGTCGCCTGCATTGGCGGTGGTCAGCAGCTTGTCGCCGGTGAAGATGCTGTTCGCGCCCGCCATGAAGCAGAGCGCCTGGCACGCCTCGCTCATGCTCTCGCGGCCCGCGCTCAGCCGCACCATGCTCTGCGGCATCACGATCCGCGCGACCGCCACCGTCCGCACGAACTCGATCTCGTCGATCTTGGCGAGCGGCGTGTCGGCCAGCATATTGCCCAGCACCGTGCCCTTGACCGGCACCAGTGCGTTGATCGGCACACTTTCGGGATGGCGCGGCAGAACGGCGAGCGCGTGCAGAAAGCCGACGCGATCCTCGCGCGTCTCACCCATGCCCACGATGCCGCCGCTGCACACATTGATGCCGGAATTGCGGACATTTTCCAGCGTCATCAGCCGGTCGTCAAAGGTCCGCGTCGTGATGACCTTCTCATAATGTTCGGGCGAGGTGTCGATATTGTGGTTGTAATAGTCGAGGCCCGCCTCTGCGAGCATGGCCGCCTGGCTTTCGCTGAGCATCCCCAGCGTCATGCAGGTTTCCATGCCCATCTGGCGCACGCCCTTTACCATCTCGACGATGGCGGGCATGTCGCGATCCTTGGGGTTGCGCCAGGCCGCGCCCATGCAGAAGCGCGAGCTGCCCGCATCCTTCGCCTGCGCCGCCGCCTGCATCACGGCCTGCACGCTCATCAGCTTTTGCGCCTTCAGGCCGCTTTCGGCATGGGCGGACTGGTTGCAATAACCGCAATCCTCTGGGCAGCCGCCGGTCTTGATCGAAAGCAAAGTGGACAGTTGCACTTCGTTGCGCGGGAAGTTGGCGCGATGGATCGACTGCGCCTCGAACATCAGGTCGTTGAACGGCAGGTCAAACAGCGCGGCGATTTCCTCGCGCGTCCAGTCGGTGCGGGCGTTGGCAGTGGTCATGCGAAAGCTCCGTTCGTTTCGAGCGAAGTCGAGAAACCATAACCCTGCACTCTACGCTTCTCGACTGCGCTCGAAGCGAACGGATAATAAGTTAGCATTACGCGGCTTCCTCCAGCCCGGCGGGGGGCATGTTGTGGCCGAGGAGGCGCAGCACGTCGGCGGCGCATTCCACGACATTGGAACCCGGCCCATAAATGCCCTGAACGCCCGCGTCACGGAGGAAGTCATAATCCTGCGGCGGGATCACCCCGCCCGCGATCACCTTGATGTCGCCGCGGCCCTGCTCGCGCAGTTTCTGGATCAGTTCGGGGATCAGCGTCTTGTGCCCTGCCGCCAGGCTGGACGCGCCGACCACATCGGCATTGCTGTCGAGCGCCAGCACGACCGTTTCCTCCGGCGTCTGGAACAGCGGTCCTGACACCACGTCAAAACCCATATCGCCAAAGGCCGATGCGATGATGTTGGCGCCCCGGTCGTGTCCATCCTGGCCCATCTTCGCAACGAGAAGCTTGGGCTTTCGACCGAGGCGCCGTTCGACGGCCTGCACGCCGTCGAGAACCTGTTTCCAGCGACTGTCATCCTTGTAAGGCGCGGCATAGACGCCCTTCACCGGGGTCGGCTGCGTGCCATAACGCTGGAAGCTGTCCTCCATAGCGGAAGAGATTTCACCCAGCGTTGCACGGGCGCGAGCCGCTTCCACTGCATGGGCGAGCAAATTATTCTCGATGCCTTGCGGCCCTGCCGCAGCCAGCCGCAGCGCCTCAAGCGCCGCCTCGCAGGCCGCCTCGTCCCGCTCTGCCTTGACCCGATTGATCCGGGCGATCTGCGCCTCGCGCACCTTCGTATTGTCGACCTCCAGCGTTTCGAGCAGGTCTTCATTGGCGAGGCGATATTTGTTGACGCCGACGATCACGTCCTCGCCCCGGTCGACCCGCGCCTGACGGGCGGCCGCAGCGGTTTCGATCATCGCCTTGGGCCAGCCCGCCGCAACCGCCTTCGCCATGCCGCCTTCCGCCTCGACCCGGTCGATAATCTCCTGCGCGGCGTCGACCAGTTGCTGGGTCAGCGCCTCTACATAATAGCTGCCGCCCAGCGGATCGACGACATTGCACATGCCGGTTTCTTCCTGGATCACCAACTGGGTATTGCGGGCGATGCGTGCGGAAAAGTCGGTGGGGAGGGCAATCGCCTCGTCCAGCGCGTTGGTGTGCAAGGACTGGGTGCCGCCCAGCATCGCGGCCATCGCCTCGATCGTGGTGCGCATGACATTGTTATAGGGGTCTTGCTCGGTCAGAGAGACGCCCGATGTCTGGCAATGAGTGCGCAGCATCTTGGACCGTTCCTGCTGCGCGCCAAGCTGCGTCATCGCCCGATGCCACAGCACGCGCGCCGCGCGCAACTTGGCGATCTCCATGAAGAAATTCATGCCGATGGCGAAGAAGAAGGACAGACGCCCGGCAAATTTGTCGATGTCGAGGCCCGAAGCCACGCCGTATTTCACATATTCGATGCCGTCCGCGATCGTGAAGGCCAGTTCCTGAACCTGCGTCGCACCGGCTTCCTGCATATGATAGCCGGAAATGGAGATGCTGTTGAACTTGGGCATCTCGCGCGACGTATAGCCGAAAATGTCGCTGATGATCCGCATCGAGGGTTCGGGGGGATAGATATAGGTGTTGCGGACCATGAACTCCTTGAGGATGTCGTTCTGGATGGTCCCGTCGAGCAGCGCGCGATCGACGCCCTGCTCTTCACCCGCGACAATGAAGAAAGCAAGGATGGGGATCACCGCGCCGTTCATCGTCATGCTGACCGACATCTTGTCGAGCGGGATGCCGTCGAACAGGATCTTCATGTCCTCGACACTGTCGATCGCCACGCCGGCCTTGCCGACATCGCCGGTCACACGCGGATGATCGCTGTCATAGCCGCGATGCGTCGCGAGATCGAAAGCGACCGATAACCCTTTCTGTCCGGCCGCCAGGTTGCGGCGGTAGAAGGCATTGGATTCCTCGGCGGTGGAGAAGCCCGCATATTGACGGATGGTCCAGGGACGCCCCGCATACATGGACGCGCGCACGCCGCGCGTGAACGGCGCGAAGCCCGGCAGCCCCGGATCGACCGTCACATCCTCCGACGTGTAGAGCGGCTTGACCGTGATCCCTTCCGGGGTTTCCCAGGTCAGATCCTTGCCCTTCACCTCCTTGGCGGCAGCGGCGGCCCATTGATCCAGTGTCGGCTTTTCGGTCATTAGTTTCAGCCCAATCCAAACTTGATCCGTTCGCCCTGAGTAGAGGCTGAGCCTGTCGAAGCCTCGTATCGAAGGGTCTTGCCGTCGCTGTCCTTCGATACGCCACTTCGACACGCTCAGTGGCTACTCAGGACGAACGGTGATGTTAGTGCCCGGCACCAGCCTTGGGCGTCTCCATGATTTCGGTCAGCACCCCGTTCATGTCCTTTGGGTGCACGAAGAAGATCGGCGTGCCATGTGCGCCGATGCGCGGCTCGCCCAGTATCTTCTTCCCCAACCCTTCGAACCAGGCCTTGGCTTCCATGATATCGGCCACTTCATAGCACATATGATGCTGCCCGCCGGCCGGGTTCTTGGCCAGAAACCCATGGATCGGGCTGGCCTCGCCCAAGGGTTCGATCAATTCGATCTGCGTTCCCGCCGTGCCGTTCTCGCCAGGCGTATCGACGAAGCAGACCTTAACCCCCTGCGCCGGCAGGTCGAACGGCTCGTGCGCAAGCGTCGCGCCCATGACGTCGCGATAATAGGCAAGGCTTGCCTCCAGCGACGGCGTCGCCACCCCAATATGATTGAGCCGCCCCAGCTTCATGCCACCGCCTCGATCACCATCGCGATACCCTGGCCGCCGCCGATGCACATGGTGATCAGCGCGTAGCGCCCGCCGGTGCGTTTCAGTTCATAGGCCGCCTTGATCGTCAGGATCGCGCCCGTCGCACCAATGGGATGGCCAAGCGAAATGCCCGACCCGTTGGGATTGGTCTTGGCCGGATCAAACCCCAGTTCCTTGGCGACGCCGCACGCCTGGGCGGCAAAGGCTTCGTTGCTTTCGATCACGTCCATCTGGTCGAGCGTCAAACCCGCGCGGGCAAGCGCGACCGGAACCGCTTTCACCGGACCCAGCCCCATCACGTTGGGCTCAACGCCGGCATGGCCCCAGGCGATGATCCGGGCGAGCGGCTTCAGGCCCTTCTCCGCGACGGCCTTGCCGCTGGCCAGCACGACAGCGCCCGCGCCGTCGTTGATGCCTGACGCGTTGCCCGCCGTCACCGTGCCATCTTTCTTGAACACTGGACGAAGGCCGCCCATTCCCTCGAGCGATGCGTCGGCGCGGACATGCTCGTCGGTGTCAAAGATGGTGACGCCCTTGCGCGTCTTTATCTCGACAGGAATGATCTGCTCTTTGAAATAGCCTGCCGCGATGGCGGCTGCCGCGCGCCTATGGCTTTCGACCGCCACGGCATCCTGTTCCTCCCGGCTTATGCCGCAGCGTTCGGCGACATTTTCCGCCGTCACGCCCATATGAATATTCTCAAAGGGGTCGTGCAGCGCGCCAAGCATGGCGTCGACCATCTCGATATTACCCATCTTCTGCCCGTTGCGCGCAGACAGGACCATATGGGGGGCGTTGGACATGGACTCCGCTCCGCCTGCCACCGCGATATCATGCTCGCCCAGCGCAATCGCCTGCGCAGCCGACACGATCGCCTGAAGCCCCGAACCGCAGAGCCTGTTGACGTTCATTGCCGGTGCGTCGATCGGCACCCCAGCATTGACCGCCGCAACCCGGCTGACATAGGCATCCTTGGGCTGGGTCGGGACCACGGTGCCAATGACGACATTCTGCACGTCCGCGCCGCTGATACCCGCTCTCTCGATCGCTTCCTTGATGACGATCGTGCCGAGTTCGGCTGGCCGGAATGATGCCAGCGAGCCGCCAAATGTCCCAATCGCGGTCCGCGCACCCGCGACGATGAAGATGTCCTGTGCTTCACTCATGAAATTCACTCCGCTGATGACCAAGCCGCTTACAGCGGAATATTGTCATGCTTCTTCCACGGGTTTTCCAACTGCTTATTCCGCAGCTTGCGCAGGCCAAGGGCGATGCGCTTGCGAGTCGAATGCGGCTGAATCACCTCGTCGATGAAGCCCTTACTGGCTGCCACAAAGGGGTTGGCGAAGCGCGCTTCATATTCGGCGGTCTTTTCCGCAATCTCTTCGGTTGTCTTGCCGCGGAAGATGATTTCCACCGCGCCCTTCGCGCCCATCACCGCAATCTCGGCTGTCGGCCAGGCATAGTTGAGGTCGCCGCGCAAATGCTTGGAACTCATGACGTCATAAGCGCCGCCATAGGCCTTGCGCGTGATGACGGTAATCTTGGGCACTGTCGCTTCGGCATAGGCGAACAGCAGCTTCGCGCCGTGCTTGATGATGCCGTTCAATTCCTGCGCGGTGCCAGGCAGGAAGCCCGGCACGTCCACAAACGTCACGATCGGAATTTCGAAGGCATCGCAGAAACGCACGAAACGCCCCGCCTTCTTTGAAGAATTAATGTCCAGCACACCCGCCAGCACAATCGGCTGGTTGGCGATAATGCCCACGGTCTTTCCCTCGATGCGGCCGAAGCCGCACAGGATATTGCCGGCATGAGCCGGCTGGACTTCGAAAAACTCGCCTTCGTCCACGACTTTGCGGATCAGTTCGTGCATGTCGTAAGGTTGATTGGCGTTGGCCGGGATCAGCGTGTCGAGGCTGGGCTCGATCCGGTCCCATGGGTCCGCGCTCGGCCGTTCAGGCACCGGATCGCGGTTGGACGCAGGCAGGAAGTCCACGAAATCGCGGACCGCCAGCAACGCCTCGATATCATTCTCGAACGCCACGTCGGCGACCCCTGACTTGGTGGTGTGCGTCACCGCGCCGCCCAATTCTTCCTGTGTCACCACTTCGTTCGTGACCGTCTTGACGACGTCGGGGCCTGTGACGAACATGAAACTGCTGTCCTTCACCATGAAGATGAAGTCGGTCATGGCCGGGGAATAGACCGCGCCGCCCGCGCAAGGCCCCATGATGACGCTGATCTGCGGCACGACGCCCGATGCCAGCACGTTGCGTTGGAAAATTTCGGCATAGCCACCCAGCGACGCCACGCCTTCCTGGATACGCGCGCCGCCGCTGTCGTTGAGGCCGATGACGGGCGCGCCGACCTTCATCGCCATGTCCATGATCTTGCAGATTTTCATCGCATGTCGTTCGGACACCGCGCCGCCATAGACGGTGAAATCCTGGCTGAAGACGAAGACGAGGCGGCCGTTGATCGTTCCCGACCCCGTGACGACGCCATCGCCGGGCACATGCGCTTCGTCCATCCCGAAATCGACGCAATTATGTTCGACATACATGTCGATCTCTTCGAAGCTGCCCTCATCCATCAGCACTTCGATCCGCTCGCGCGCGGTCAGCTTGCCCTTGGCGTGCTGGGCGTCGATGCGGCGCTGTCCGCCGCCCAGACGCGCAGCGTCACGCTTGGCTTCCAACTGTTCGATGATGGCGAGCTTCGACATAAAGGGCATCTCTCCAAAAGCGGCTCAGACCGGTTGGCGTCTCTCCTAGCCAGCGCATGCGCCTCTTCGCAAATGCGAATTTGCCAATTTGCAAATCACGACTTTGCAAATTATGGCCGTCAGATGGCACGTGGCAACCGTATCTTCGCAGGTCCTCGTCTGCGCCAGCTCCGCCTGGACCACCGCATGGACCAGGCGACGATGGCGCAGGCGCTGGGCATATCCGTATCCTATCTCAGCCAGCTTGAGAATGACGACCGGCCATTGACGGCAAAGGTCAAGGCTGCGGTGGCCAGCGCCTTCCCCACCGACTGGGCAAGCTTCGACAGTCGGGAGGAGGAGCAATTGCTGGGCGCCTTCACCTATGCGCTGGCCCATCCCGAGCTGCCCGGTACGCTGATGGAGCCGGAGCGCATCGAAAAGCTGCACCTGCAATTCCCCGAATTCGCCGCCCGCTATGTCGATCTCTACAACGCCCACATGCGCGCCAATGAACGGATCAACATGATCGAGGAGGCAATCGCCAATGATCATGAGGTTCAGGCACGCCTTCCTTGGGAAGCAGCACGAGACTGGTTTCATGAATCCGGCAATTATGTCCATGCGCTCGACTGCCTGGCGGAGGACATGGCGGACAGCTTCTCGGCGGGCCAGGTGCTGGACGAAGGGATGCTGGTCGAAGCGTTGGCCCGTCGCCACGGTATCGAAACATTGATCGCCGAAACGCCCGACAGTGCGTTGCGCGCCTATCGCGCCGCCGATCGTCGGCTGTTCATCAACGCCGCGCTGCCGACCGAAAGCCGCAAGTTCATGCTGGCCCATCAATTGATGCTGCTGGAGGGGCAGGCGGTGATTGCCGATGTCGTTGAAAAGGCGGCCTTGCCCGTCCCGGGTGCTGACCGGCTGTTGGCGATCGGCCTTGGCAATTACGCCGCCGGCGCGCTGCTGATGCCCTATGCTGCTTTTCGCGAAGCGGCGCGGACGATGCGGCATGATATCGACCGGCTCGCCCGCACCTTTGGCGTCAGTTTCGAACAGGCCTGCCACCGCTTGTCGACGCTGCAACGGCCGGGCCTGCGCGGCATTCCCTTCTTTTTCTGCCGCGTTGACATGGCCGGGAACATCACCAAGCGACACAGCGCCACGCGCCTGCAATTCGCCCGCTTTGGCGGTGCCTGTCCGCTCTGGAACGTCCATGAGGCGGTGGCGGTCCCCGACCGCATCAACGTGCAGCTGGGCGAAACCCCCGATGGCGTTCGCTACGTGTCGATGGCCAAAGGGCTGGTCAAACCATCGGGCAGCTACAAGCGGACGCCGCGTCGCTACGCCGTGGTGCTGGGCTGCGAAGTCGCCCATGCCGCCAATTTCGTCTATGCCGATGGCCTCCATTTGCAGGAGGAAGGTGCGGCGACCCCGATCGGCATCACCTGCCGCCTGTGCCCGCGACAAAGCTGCGACCAGCGCGCCTTTCCACCGGCCGACCGGCCGATCCATGTCGATCCAGACAACCGCCAAATCGTGCCCTACTGGATCGGCTGAAGCGCGCGATCAGCCCTCACGTCCGTCCTTGCGCAATTTCGCCCACAGCTCGGCCGTCCCCGCTTCCTGCGCCCGCGTCGTGAACTGAGCGGCGACCAGCCAGCCCTTGATAGGACGCAGAGGCAGGACGGTCGTCAGGATCACCACGGGCAGGCCCACGGCCAGATGCACCCACCATGGCGGCCGTGCCATGATCTCCAGCATCAGGATGAAGATGACGCCAGGCACACAGGCGAACAATTGCACGAAAACGGCTGGCCCATCCGCCGGGTCGGCGAAACTATAATCGAGGCCGCACACTTCGCAATGATCGCGGATCGTCAGGAAACCCCGGAAAATATGCCCATCGCCGCAGCGCGGACAACGACCGAGCGCGCCGGTTTCCAGCGCCGGCCGTTTCTTCCACCGTCCGCCATGCGCGTCGGTCCAGAACGCGTCGTCCTGTTCGATGTCCTGCTGTGCCATGATCCTCTTATCGCGCGCGCCGGCGCTTCTGTCGATGGCGCCATTTGTCCAAGGCTGGCCTTTGCGCGCGCAAGGCGCTATCGGCGCGTCCATCACACCGATCTAATAAGGCAGTCAAATGGGTTTTCGTTGCGGTATCGTCGGTCTTCCCAATGTGGGCAAGTCCACCCTGTTCAATGCGCTCACCGAAACACAGGCGGCGCAGGCGGCGAATTATCCCTTTTGCACCATCGAACCCAATGAAGGCCGCGTCGCGGTGCCCGACGATCGGCTTCAGACCATCGCCAAGATCGGCGGCAGCGCCAAGATCATCGAAACGCAGCTCAGCTTCGTTGATATCGCGGGCCTGGTGCGCGGCGCGTCCAAGGGCGAAGGCCTCGGCAACCAGTTCCTTGCCAATATCCGCGAAGTCGACGCTATCGTGCATGTTCTGCGCTGTTTCGAGGATGACGACATCACCCACGTCGAGGGCAAGGTCGATCCGATAGCTGACGCCGACACGGTCGAAACCGAACTGATGCTCGCCGACCTTGAAAGCCTGGAAAAGCGCGTGCCCAATCTCGCCAAGAAGGCGGCGCAGGGCGACAAGGAAGCGAAAGCCGCGGCCTCGGTTCTGGGCCAGGCGCTCGACCTGCTGCGCGACGGCAAGCCCGCGCGCCTCACCGTTCCGCGCGACCCGGAGGAAGACCGTCTGTTCGCGCAGGCGCAATTGCTGACGTCCAAGCCCGTCCTCTATGTCTGCAATGTCGAGGAAGAAAGCGCGGCTACCGGCAACGCCCATTCGGCCCGCGTGTTTGAAAAGGCAGCAGCCGAAAATGCCAAGGCGGTGATCGTATCCGCCGCGATCGAGGCCGAACTGGTCACCATGCCGGTCGAAGAACGCGCCGAATATCTCGAAGCGCTCGGCCTAACGGAAGCCGGCCTCGCCCGCATCATCCGCGCAGGATACGAGTTGCTCGGCCTCATCACCTTCTTCACCGTGGGGCCAAAGGAAGCCCGCGCCTGGACTGTGGCCAAGGGGAGCAAGGCGCCTCAGGCCGCCGGCGCGATCCACACCGATTTCGAAAAGGGCTTCATCCGCGCTGAAACCATGGCCTATGCCGATTATGTCCAGTATAATGGCGAAGCCGGGGCCAAGGAAGCGGGCAAGTGGCGCTCCGAAGGCAAGGATTATGTCACCCAGGACGGCGATATCATGCTGTTCCGCTTCAATGTTTGAATATTTCCCGTCATGCCAGCGGAAGCTGGGGTGACGAGCTAGAAGATGCCCCTCAAATTCGCCTTCCCGCCCAGTGTCGATGCCACGACCCGCGTGCTGGTCCTGGGCAGCCTGCCGGGTGATGCGTCCATCCGGCAGGGCGAATATTATGCCCATCGCGGCAACGCCTTCTGGCATTTGATCGGCGATGTCGTCGGCGAAGATCTGCGGGCACAGCCCTATGCCATGCGCCTTAAACGGCTGCGCGCGCATGGCGTCGGCCTTTGGGATGTGATGGAAAGCGCGCAGCGGGATGGCAGTCTCGACAGCCGTATTCGCCAGGCTGATCTGCGCAATCTGGTCGATTTTGTGGACCGCCTTCCCGATCTTCGCGCCATCGCCTTCAATGGGAAGACGGCCGCCCTGCATGGTCGCAGGCAATTGGCCGAGCGCCCCGGCATTGCGCTGCTTGACCTTCCCTCGACCTCGGGCGCCTATGCCAGCCTCTCGCGGGAAGCGAAGCGGAACCGATGGCTGGCCCTGCGCGACCATCTGATCTGACAGGGTTGGGACAATCGGTCACTTTACCGTCACATCCTTGCTGCTAAGCGCGGGGCATATCTCTCGACAAAAAATAGAGTCGCCATGTTTCGCCTGTCCTTTCTTGCTCCTGCTCTTTTGTGCCTTGGCGCCTGCGCCACGCTGCCCGCTCAGCCTGTCGCCACGTCAGCAGCGGCGGAACAACGCGCTCCCGTCACCATATTGGTGTCGATCGACGGCTTCCGGTCCGACTATCTTGCACGCGGGGTGACGCCGCATCTGGCCGCGCTTGCCGGTAATGGCGTCCAGGCATCCATGCGGCCCTCCTTCCCAACAAAGACCTTCCCCAATCATTGGGCCATCGTGACGGGGGACAGGCCCGACCGAAACGGCATCGTTGCCAACAGCATGGAGGACGTCAGCCGCCCGGACGACAAGTTCACCATGGCGAGCGATGACCCCTATTGGTGGAGCGAGGCCGAACCGATCTGGGTGACGGCGGAAAAAGCTGGCGTGCGCACGGCCACGATGTTCTGGCCTGGTTCCAACGTGCCCTGGGGAGGCACCAAGGAACAGGCCTGGCCCTACACCATCAGCGGGGCCACGCGCCCCAGCGACTGGGCGCAGTTCAATCAGGCGATCGACGGGACGCAGCGGGTCAACATGGTGCTCGACGTGCTGCGTCGTCCCGCCGATATCCGCCCCAAATTCGTGACGCTCTATTTCGATACCGTCGATACGGCCGGGCATGTCTACGGCCCGGATGCACCGGAAACGACGCGCGCTCTGGCAGAGGTCGATTCCCGCGTGGGCGACCTGGTCGACGGCCTCAAAGCAATGGGCCAGCCGGCAAACCTCATCATCCTCGCCGATCACGGCATGGCAGCCAGTTCCAGCGAGCGCGTCGTGGCGCTCGACAAGGTCGCCAACCCTGCGGATTATCGGGTTGTCGAAAGCGGGCCTTACGCGACCCTGGCTGCCGTGCCCGGCCGTGAAAAGGCCCTCGAGGCCGCGCTCTTGAAGCCCCACCCCCATATGCAATGCTGGCGAAAGAGCGAGATTCCGGCTCGCTTTCATTACGGCACCCATCGGCGCATTCCGCCCTATTTCTGTCTTGGGCAAACCGGCTGGGAAGTCCAGGCGACGACCCCCACAAAGCCCAGATCGGGCGGAAGCCATGGCTGGGACGATAGGGCGCCCGAAATGCAGGCGCTGTTTATCGCCAACGGCCCCGCCTTCGTGAAAGGCGCAAAGCCCGCGCCTGACTTCACCAATGTCGATGTCTATCCAATGCTCGCGCGGTTGATCGGGGTCACGCCCCGCCCCTCCGATGGTAACCCCGCCGCGCTTTCCAGCATCGTCGCGCAATAAGGGATCGATCATGTTCACGCGCCGCCAGCTTCTCACCATCGCTTCTTCGACGCCGCTGATCGGCGCGCCGGCCATCGTCCGTGCGCAAAGCTGGTTCGCCGGCTATCCCTTCGCGCTGGGCGTCACATCCGGCGATCCGTCGCCCGACGGCTTTGTCATCTGGACAAAGCTCGCGCCCAAGCCATTCGAAGCGCATGGCGGCATGCCGATGGTGGCGTTGCCGGTGTCATGGGAAGTCGCGGGCGATGATCGGTTCAAGACCATCATCGCCAAGGGTGAGGCGATCGCGCGACCGGAACTTGGCCACAGCGTCCATGTCGAAGTCGCAGGCCTCCAGCCCGATCGGCCCTATTGGTATCGCTTCACGCTGGGGGGCGACCGATCGATGCGCGGCCGCGCGCGGACTTTGCCACTTGCGTCCGCCAGCCCCGCCCGCCTCAAATTCGGCGTTGCTGGATGCCAGAATTACGAGGACGGCTATTTCACCGCCTTCCGCCATCTGGCCAAGGAGGATGACCTCGCCTTCGTCTATCATTATGGAGACTTCATCTACGAATATAAGCAGCGCGGACCGGATTATGGCAAGGATGGCCTGCCCGTCGATCAGGTGCGCCATCATATTGGCCAGGATTGTTTCGACCTGGCCGACTATCGGCTGCGCTACGCCCAATATCTGAGCGACTATGACCTCCAGTCCGCGCGCGCCATGCACAGCTGGTTTCCGACTTTCGATGACCATGAAGTCCAGAATAACTGGGTCGGTGACATTGACGGCCGCGATCAGTCACCCGCCGAAATATTCCGTTTGCGCCGGCAGGCCGGGCTGCAAGCCTGGTATGAATATATGCCCGTCCGCGCCGCGATGCTGCCCCGCAATGGCATCATCACCGACATGTATCGGGAAGCGCGCGCAGGCGACCTGCTCTCCATCGACTTTCTCGACACCCGCTCCTTCCGCAGCGACCAGCCCTGCGGCGACGGCTTCAAGCCCTTTTGCCCCGCCATGGACGATGGCAGGGCGCAAGTGCTGTCGCCCGAAGAAGAAGGCTGGCTGACTCGCAACCTGACCCGCGGCAAGACGCGATGGAACTGCCTGGCGCAGCAGGTGATGATGATGTCGCTCGATCGCCGGCGCTATGCCGACGAAAAGGAACCCATCTATAATATGGACACATGGGCGGCCTATCGCGTGCCACGCGACCGGCTGCTGGCGAAGATGCGCGGCCTTGATAATGTGGTGGTGCTGACCGGGGACGAGCATCAGAATTACGCCGGTGTGCTGGAAAGCAATAATAAGCCGGTGGCGGTGGAGTTTGTGTCGACCTCCATTTCGTCGGGCGGCGACGGATCGGATCTGCGCGCTGGCAGCGACATGATGCTGCGCGATAATTCGCAGCTCAAATTCATCAATGACCAGCGCGGCTATCTGATTTGCGACGTGACGCCCGACGCCTGGACCACGCAGTTCCGCGTGATGGATCGCGTGTCCTCGCCGGGCGGCGATATTGCGACGCGCGCCAGCATCACGGTGCCGCACGGACAGCCATCGCTGACGATCGCCTGACATTGACGTAAACGGAAACTCCTCCTACGCCATTGCCGACAAGGAGACGGACGATGGCGCAGGACCCGCATTATTTCGAAGACCTGGAAATTGGCGACAGTTTCGAATTTGGCCCGCTCACCATTTCCCGTGAGGAGGTGATCGCATTCGCGTCGGAATTCGACCCACAGCCTTTTCACCTGTCCGACGAGGCGGCGGCGCAGACCCATTTCGGCACCCTGTCCGCCAGCGGCTGGCACACCACCGCCCTGTTCATGAAGATGTTCGTCGCCGACATGCAGGCCAACCCTGAACGGCAGGCGGCCAGCCTTGGCGCCATGGGCGTCGATGAATTGCGCTGGCTGCGTCCCGTGCGCCCCGGCGACACGCTGCGCGGCCACACGGAAGTAATCGACAAGAAGGCATCGCTGACACGCCCGGAAATGGGCATCGTCCGCAACAAAGTGACGATCTTCAACCAGCATGACGAACCGGTGATGACGATGATCCCCATCGCCATGTGGCGCACCCGCCCGGCCTGAACCCGCTGCTATTTTCGCCCGAACAGTTTGTCGATGTCGCCATGGCCCAGCTTGACCCAGGTCGGTCGGCCATGATTGCACTGGCCGGATCGGGGCGTAACTTCCATCTCGCGCAGCAGCCCATTCATCTCGGCTACGCTCAGCACCCTGCCGGCGCGGACGGATCCGTGGCAGGCCATCGTCGCCGCGACCAGATCCAGCCGCTCTTTCAGCGACAAGGCGCTGTCATAGGCCGCCAGATCATCGGCCAGATCCGTGACCAACCCATGCACGTCCGATTGTCCGAGCATCGCGGGCGCTGCGCGCACCAGCATCGCTGACGGGCCGAAGCGCTCCAGTTCCAGCCCGAATTCCCGCAACTCGTTGGCGCGCGCCTCCAGCCGATCGCAGGCCGGTTCGTCCAATTCCACGACTTCGGGCAGCAACAGCGCTTGGGCGGCGACGCCCTGCCCCTCCATGGCGCGCCGCATCCGCTCCAGCGTCAGCCGTTCATGCGCGGCATGCTGATCGACGATGACAAGCCCATCCTCCGCCTCGGCCACGATATAGGTCCGCGCCACCTGACCCCGCGCCACCCCCAGGGGAAAAGTCGCGCCTTCAGGTGCAGGCGCGGCGGCCGGTTCCGCGCGGGCCTGCGGCAACGGCGCCTGAAAAGCCGCGCGGCGATCGGCGACCGTCTGGAACGACGGATTGTAGCTGACGGGCTGCCCGGCCGCCTCGAATATCGGCATCGCGCCGATCGGTGTCGGCGATACCGGCTCGGGCCGCCAGGCCGAAAGTCCTGCCGGATCGGCATGCTGCACCGCGCGAAACCCCTCCGCATCCAGCGCGCGCCGCAAGCCGGACACGATCATACCGCGGATCAACGCCGGATCGCGGAAGCGCACTTCGGTCTTGGCCGGATGGACATTGACGTCCACCTCCTGCGCCGGGACGTCCAGGAACAGGGCGACCACGGGATGCCGGTCGCGCGCCAGCATGTCGGCATAGGCGCCCCGCAGCGCCCCGATCAGCAGCCTGTCCTTCACCGGTCGGCCGTTGACGAACAGATATTGATGATCGCCCACCCCACGATTGTAGGTGGGCAGGGACGCCACACCGGACAGGCGAACGCCCTCCCGCTCCAGGCTGACGATGACATGATTGTCGGCCAGCTGGCGATCGGTCAGCGCCGCGACCCTGTCTTCGCGCGCCTCTCCCTCCTGGACACCCAGTACCCGGCGGCCGTCATGCTCGACGGAAAAGGCGACGGCGGGATGCGCCATGGCCAACCGCCGAATGCAATCGAGGCAGGCGGCATATTCGGCCTTGGGTGAACGCAGGAATTTCCGGCGCGCCGGCACCTTGGCGAAAAGCTGCTCGACGGTGATGCGCGTGCCGGGCGGCAGCGCGGCCGGGCCTTCCGCCACCAATTGCCCGTTATCGACCGTCCGGTTCCATCCATCCGCGCCGCGTCGGCGGCTGTCGATCGACAGCCGCGCCACGCTGGCGATGGACGGTAGCGCTTCGCCGCGAAAACCCAGCGTCGCCACATTCTCGATCGCATCGTCGGGTAGCTTCGATGTCGCATGGCGCTCGAGCGCCAGCGCCATTTCGGCCGAATCCATGCCGCAGCCATCGTCGGTCACTTCGATCCGGTCCAATCCGCCATTGGCCAGCCGCACCGCAATGCGGCGCGCGCCCGCATCCAGCGCATTTTCGACGATTTCCTTCAGCGCGCTGGCGGGTCTTTCGACCACTTCACCGGCAGCGATACGATTGACCAGATGTTCGGGCAGACGGCGTATTGACATTGATTAGTGACTAGCCCAAGCGAGCGCTCTCCGCGAGCCGCGAACTCAAAGTTTTTTTGCACCGCAAGGCGCAAGGACGCCGGGCAAGTGGCCAAGCGAACCGTAATCCGACCGGCCCCTTTTGCCTCGCGGGGACGGCGGGCGAAACAGGATAAGGCATGTCGATCTTTTCGCGTCTCTTGAAATTCTCCTCTCAGGATATGGCCATCGACCTCGGCACCGCGAACACGGTCGTCTATGTGCGCGGCCGTGGTATCGTGCTCAATGAACCGTCGGTCGTCGCGGTGGAAACGCTCAATGGCGTCAAGCGGGTGAAGGCCGTGGGCGAAGATGCAAAGCTGATGATGGGCAAGACCCCGGATTCGATCGAGGCCATCCGCCCCCTGCGCGATGGCGTCATCGCCGACATCGACGTCGCCGAACAGATGATCAAGCATTTCATCACCAAGGTGCATGGCGGCAAGCACAGCCCCTGGCGCGCGCCCGAAATCGTGATCTGCGTGCCATCGGGATCGACCAGCGTCGAACGCCGCGCCATCCGTGATGCGGCCAGCAACGCGGGCGCCAGCCAAGTCTTCCTGATCGAGGAACCGATGGCCGCCGCGATCGGCGCCGACATGCCCGTCACCGAACCGATCGGCTCCATGGTGGTCGACATTGGCGGCGGCACGACCGAGGTTGCCGTGCTTTCGCTTCGTGGCCTGGCTTACACCACGTCGGTCCGCGTCGGCGGCGACAAGATGGACGAAGCGATCGTCTCCTTCGTGCGCCGCCACCACAATCTGCTGATCGGTGAGGCGACGGCGGAACGGATCAAGAAGCAGTTTGGTGTCGCTCAGCCGCCCGAAGATGGCGTTGGCGAAACCATCCACATCAAGGGCCGCGACCTCGTCAACGGCGTGCCCAAGGAAATCTCGATCAACCAAGGGCAGATTGCGGACGCGTTGGCCGAACCCATCAGCACCATCGTCGAAGGCGTGCGCATCGCCTTGGAAAATACCGCGCCGGAACTGGCCGCCGACATTGTCGACCAGGGCATCGTTCTGACCGGCGGCGGCGCGCTGCTCCAGGGACTGGACGATGAATTGCGCGATGAAACCGGCCTGCCCGTCACCATCGCGGAAGATCCACTGACCTGCGTTGCGATCGGCACCGGCCGCGCGATGGAGGATCCGATCTTCCGGGGCGTGCTTCAGACCGCCTGATTGAAGGGGACCGCACATGGCGCGGCCACCCAGCCGCCGCCCCGGCATCAACCGGAAGGCGCAATATAGCCTGTTTGCAAGCTATGTCGTCGCGGTCGTCGGCGCGGTAGCGGGCCTGCTGCTGGTTGTGATCGCGATTTTCGATCCGACCGGCTTCGCTGGCCTGCGCACGGTGACGGCCGAAACGACCCGGCCGATATCGGTCGGGCTCAAAAATATGGTGAGCGGCATCAGCTCCGTTGACGAGGTGCTGGCCGCCTATTGGCGTGCGGGCTCGCAAAATGTCGCGTTGCGCCGGCAGGTAGAAACAAATCGCAACCGCATCATCGAAGCGCGCGCCATCGCTCAGGAAAATGCGCGGTTGAAACGGCTACTGAAGTTGGTGGACGAGGATCAGAGCGACCTGCTGACGGCGCGGCTCATCAGCTCCAGTTCCGGCAGCACCCGTCGTTTCGCCCGCCTCAACGCCGGACGCTGGCAGGGCGTTCGACCCGGCATGCCCGTGCGCGCGGCCGAAGGGCTGGTGGGGCGGATCGACAGCACGACACCCAACACATCCGAAGTATTGCTGCTGACGGACACAGGGAACATAGTCCCCGTTCGCCGCGCCAATGACAGCGTGCCGGCCATTTCCACCGGTGCGGGCGACGGGTCGCTGGAAATCCGCGCGCTGTCGGCTGGTCGCAACCCGTTCAAGCCCGGCGACCTGCTGGTGACATCCGGCATCGGCGGCATTTACCAACCCAATATTCCTGTCGCGGTCGTTGTCCGCGTCCAGGGCGAAATCGCCTGGGGCTTCCCGCTCGCAAACCCCTCGCGCATCGACGCGGTCGTGGTCGAACGCGCCTTCGAAGAGGTGGTTACGCGGCAGGACCCGGCCGTCGCGCCAGCGGGGGATACGCCGTCTGGCAATGCGAGCGCGCCGTGATCGACCCGCATCTCCACCATGTGCCGCGGCTCGGGCGTCACCCGGGCCGCTTTCGCCTTGCCGGAACGCCGGTGATCGCGGTCATGCTGGGTTCTTCCCTGACGGCGCTGCCCCTTATCGCCCAGTCCCCCGTCCTGCCGCCTTTTGGCCTGCTGTTGCTGCTGGCCTGGCGTCTGTTACGTCCGGAACTGTGGCGGGCGTGGATCGGCCTGCCGCTCGGCCTGTTCGATGACCTGATGAGCGGTCAGCCTGTCGGATCGGCCATGTTCCTGTGGACCGTAACCCTGATCGGCGTCGATGCGTTTGAGCATCGGCTGGTCTGGCGCAGTTATCGGCAAGACTGGCTAATTGCCTGTCTTGCCATTATCTTCTGCCTCATTGGTGGATGGTTCTTCGCCCGGATCACGGGCGGGGGCCGCGTAGAATTGCTTTTGGTCGCCCCGCAAATGCTCTGGTCGATGCTGCTTTTTCCCTTCATAGTCCGGCAGTGCGCGCGGATCGATCGCTGGCGCGTCATGGCATGAAGTTTCCGTCCAAGCGCAAGCCCGTCACCGAAGCCAGCCAGACCTTCACCTTCACCCGCCGCGCGATGGTGGTAGGTGGATTGCAAGGCGCTATCGGCGCCATGCTGATCGGACGAATGGGCTGGATCAGCGTGGCGGAAAACGAACATTATACCGCCCTGTCCGAAAGCAACCGCGTGAACCTCACGTTGATTCCACCAAGGCGTGGTTGGATTCTCGACCGGCATGGCAGGCCGCTGGCGAACAATCGCACCGATTTTCGCGTCGACCTCATCCCCCAGCGGATGGTCGATGCCGACGGCACGATTCGCCACCTCGCACAATTGCTCAGCCTGGAGTCGGATGAAGTCGACCGCATCCGCGATGAACTGGAAAAGTCCGCCGGCTTCCGCCCGGTACAGGTCGCCGACAAGCTGACCTATGACCAGTTCGCGGCGGTGAGCGTGCGCCTGCCCGACTTGCCCGGCGTCGCGCCTAGCCAGGGATTCTCCCGCTATTACCCGGCCGGAGCGACGGTCGGTCATCTGTTGGGCTATGTCGGCGCCGCCACGGCCGAAGAATATAAGGAGCGCAAGGACCCGCTGCTCATCACCCCGGGCTTCAAGGTCGGCAAGGACGGGCTGGAAAAGGCATTCGATCGGCATCTCACCGGCAAACCCGGGGCAAAGCGCGTCGAAGTCACGGCGCGCGGCAAGATCGTGCGTGAACTGACAACCCGGCCAGACACCCCTGGCCGTTCGATCAAGCTGACCATCGACGCTGGTTTGCAGGAATATGCCGGCCGGCGCCTGGCGACGCAAAGCGGCGCCGTCGTCGTGCTGGATTGTCAGAATGGCGACGTGTTGGCCATGGCCTCCATGCCCAGTTTTGACCCCAACAGTTTTTCCGACGGGATCAGCCATCTGGAATGGAACATGCTGTCCCAGGACGATCATGTTCCACTGCGCAACAAGACGTTGCAGGGGCTGTATCCGCCCGGCTCCACCGTCAAGCCGATGGTCGCGCTGGCGCTGCTGGAGGCGGGCGTCGGGCCGCAGGAAACGATCAGCTGCGGCGGCGCGATCCGGGTCGGCAACACGCTGTTCCACTGCCACAAAAGGCGCGGCCATGGCCCGCTCAACATGCGCGGGGCAATCGCCCAGAGCTGCGACATTTATTTCTATCAGATGGCGCAGCGGATCGGGATGGACCGCATCGCCAACATGGCCCATCGCGTCGGCATGGGGCAGCGCTTCGATCTGCCCTTCCCCAGCCAGAGTTACGGCACGGTGCCAGACCCCGCCTGGAAAGAACGGAAATATAACCAGAAATGGCAGGTCTATGACACGGTGAATGCCACCATCGGTCAGGGCTATATGCTGATCAACCCGCTGCAAATGGCGGTGATGGCGGCTCGCCTTGCCACCGGTCGTCAATTGATGCCCAATTTCCTTTTCGGTGCACCCCGCCCGGACCCTGCGCTGGTCGGCGCGAGCGAGGACCATCTGGTCATCATACGTGACGCGATGAGCGCAGTCGTCAATGGCGGCGGCACCGGTGGCGCTGCGCGCATGAATATCCCGAACGTCCTGATCGCGGGCAAGACCGGCACGGCGCAGGTCCGGCGCATCACCATGGCGGAACGCGCCGGCGGAGTGCGTGGCAACAGCTCGCTCGCCTTCAAGCTGCGCGATCATGCCCTGTTTCAGGGCTTCGCGCCCTTCGACAAGCCGCGTTATGCAGTGGGATGCATCATCGAACATGGCGGCCACCTGATCCGCAATGAGGATGCGCCCATGATCGCCAGCGATACGCTATCCTATTTGTTCGACCCCGAACGGGCGATGGAAAAGCTGGTCACGCTGGAAAAAGGATGGGGCGGAACGCCGGCCGAGCGGCAAAATAGGCAGATGGCGGCCTTTCGCATGGCGGAAGCGATCCGGAAGGGCGAGGTTCCGCCGCCCGAGGCAGCCGACGCGTCCAATGCGGCCAACGCGACCGAAGCCGCCAACGCCTCTGTCCCCCTGCCAGAAGATGGCAACGACGCGGCCGACGCCCCATGAGCATCGTTCCGCAACCCCTTACTCAATTCCCCTGGCGCGTGCTGGCCTTGTTGCTGGCAATCGCTGGATTCGGGACAATTGTGCTGTACAGCTCTGCTGGCGGCAGCATTTTTCCTTGGGCCGCCAATCAGGCAGTTCGCTTCTGCATCTTCACGGTCATGGCGCTGGTGCTCAGCCGCATCCCCGTCGAAGTCTTCGCCCGCTATACCTTTCCGGCCTATGGCGCGGTGCTCGTCGCACTAGTGCTGGTTGAGCTGATCGGTGGGGTCAGGGGCGGGAGCCAGCGATGGATCAATCTGGGCTTCATGCAGCTCCAGCCGTCCGAATTCATGAAACCGATCATCGTGCTGACGGTGGCGCGCTTCTATGCGCTGCTACCAGTCGGCGAAATCCGGCGATGGAATGCGATCTGGCCGGCGCTGGTGCTGATCGGCTTGCCATGGGCGCTCGTGCTGGTGCAACCTGATCTTGGCACCGCGACGATGATTGCAGCGGGCGGCGTCACTGTCATGTTCCTGGCAGGCCTGCCATTGCGCCTCTTCATCGGGTCGGGCCTCACCGTCGCTGCCGCCATCCCAATCGCCTTCAGTTTTCTGCACGATTATCAACAAAAACGAGTTCTGATTTTCCTCGACCCGGAAAGCGACCCGCTAGGCGCCGGCTATCATATCAGCCAGTCGAAAATAGCGATTGGCTCTGGCGGCATATGGGGCAAGGGGTTCCTGCAAGGAACACAGAGCCACTTGGATTATCTACCGGAGGGCCACACCGATTTCGTGTTCGCCACGATGGCGGAAGAATGGGGCCTGCTGGGCGGCGTGCTGATGATCGGGGCCTTCCTGCTCCTGTTCCGCTGGGGCCTGCGCGTATCCATGCGCACGCAGGACAAGTTCGCACGGATGGCCGCCGCCGGCCTCACCACGACGATTTTCTTTTACGTCGCGATCAATCTCATGATGGTAATGGGCTTGGCGCCCGTTGTCGGCATTCCCCTTCCCTTCATGTCCTATGGCGGATCGTCCATGCTGACCGTGATGCTGTGCATCGGCATCATCATGGCCATCGACCGGTCGGGCAGACGACAGCGGCGGCCCGGTAACTGGGCCTGATCGCAATTTCGCTAAAAAACGCGACAAGCTGTAAATAAGGGTTTGCAAAACATGCCGTCGCTGCTAGCAGTCCGGCCACTTCGGAACGCTGGCATGATCGGCGTCCTCCGGATGGACGCATAGCTCAGTTGGTAGAGCAGCTGACTCTTAATCAGCGGGTCCTAGGTTCGAGCCCTAGTGCGTCCACCATTTTTCGATGACGTTGCTATGCATGGGCGCGGCCGTCACCTATTGCAGCTCAGGCAGATATCTCTCGGCCGTCGGGCAGGGAAATGGCCCGTGCAGGGGGGCATTGGCAATTTTTCCAAGACATTTCGACGGTTACTCATGTCTGCAAAAAGCTGCGTTGGCATAGCATCCGTTGTTATGGCCGAACGGCACATTTTCCTGCCAGTCATTTTCAGACCATTGCCGCCGCTGCACTTGCTTTCTGCCCCTGTTCTGCTAATGGCGCGCCTTCCCGCGATGGTCATCCCTGGAGGCGTGGCGGGAATTTGTGCAATCAAGCTTTTGGAGACACGCAATGAGCGAGCAGCTTACGCTGTCGGCCGAGGCACGCGATCGGGCAGGCAAGGGAGCCTCCCGCGCTCTCCGCCGTGAGGGCCGCGTACCCGCCGTCATCTATGGTAACAATGAAGAACCCCAGTCCATCCATGTCGAGGAAAAGCTGCTGAGCAAGCTGCTCGGCACCGGACACTTCTTCAATTCGGTCGTCATGGTCGAGGTCAACGGCAAGGCCGTGCGCACCCTGCCCAAGGATGTCGCTTTCCATCCCGTGACCGACCGTCCGCTGCACGCCGACTTCCTGCGCGTTTCGGAACATGCCACCGTCAACGTGAACGTGCCGGTGCGCTTCGAGAATGAAGACGCGGCGCCCGGCCTCAAGAAGGGCGGCGTGCTCAACGTGGTGCGTCATGACGTCGAACTGATCGTCGATGCCGCCAACATCCCCGAAGACGTCGTCGTCGACCTCAAGGGCTTTGAAGTGGGCGATTCGATCCACATCAGTTCGGTGACGCTGCCCAAGGGCGCCAAGACCGCGATCGACGACCGCGATTTCACCATCGCCACCATCGTCGCGCCGTCCGCTCTCAAGAGCTCGGAAGGCGACACGACCAAGGAAGGCGAAGGCGAGGCAGAGGCCGAATAAGGCCCTTGCCGGCCTTTCGGCTGGAAAAGATCATCCCGTCCGCCTACCCGGCGGGCGGGATTTTTCATGGGAGCGCGGGATATGCAGCTTTGGGTGGGCCTCGGCAATCCGGGCACGCAATATGCGATGCACCGGCATAATGTCGGCTTCATGGCCATCGACCTGATCGCCGACATGCACCGCTTTTCCGCGCCGAAGAAGCAGTTCCAGGGCTGGGTTCAGGACGGTAGGATCGGCGACGAGAAAGTCCTGTTGCTGAAACCGGCAACATTCATGAACGAAAGCGGCCGGTCGATCGGTGAGGCGATGCGCTTCTACAAGCTGACGCCCCAGGACGTTACGGTCTTTCATGACGAGCTGGATCTGGTGCCGATGAAGGTGAAGGTGAAGCGCGGCGGAGGCAATGCCGGGCATAATGGCCTGCGGTCGACCGACGCGCATATCGGCAATGATTTCCGCCGCGTGCGCATAGGCATCGGCCATCCGGGACATAAGGATAGGGTCCACGGCTATGTGCTGGGCAATTACGCCAAGAGCGAGATGGACGCGCTCGCCGACATGCTGGGCGCGATCGGTGCGGAAGCGCCCTGGCTCGCCGCAGGCGACGACGCGCGTTTCATGAACGAAGTGGCATTGCGCCAGGCATGAAGACAGCGCCCGGTCGCCCGGGCGCTGTGATATTGCTATGACCTAACTTTTACTTAGACGATGACGAATTCCGCGTTGGTCATCGCCAGACCAGCGGACAGATGCGCGAACAGCACCGCTGCTCCTGCGCCGCTGCCATCGGCATCGTAAAAGAGATCGCCGGTCGCGCTGTTGTAGATGATCCGGTCATTGGCATCCGCGGCCGCCGCACCGATATGGAAGGCGTTTGCCGCCAGCGTACCCGTGGGCAATCCGCCGACTGCCGCCGACAGGATGTTGATCGTATCGTTCGCGACACTGTAATCAGTTATCGTGTCAACATTGGTCGGACCAAAGCCGTTGAGGAAGGCAAAGACATCATTGCCGCCGCCGCCGGTCAGCATGTCACTGCCCGACCCGCCGTTGAGGTAGTCGTTACCACCCCCGCCGTCGAGTTCATCGTCGCCGCCACCCCCGCTCAAGGAATCGTTACCGGCACCCGATATCAAGATATTGACACCGGAGTTACCGGTGAGCGTATCCGCATATGCGGAGCCCAGAATCTTTTCGATACTGACCAAAGTGTCTGTCCCGGCACCCACTGTGTTCTGTGCCCCGGCGATAGCGAGACTTACAGTTACACCTGTCGTAGCAGAGCGGTAATCCGCAGTGTCGATGCCATCGCCGCCATCCAGAGCATCATTGCCAGCGCCGCCGTCGAGAATGTCATCGCCGTTATTTCCGACGAGCGTGTCATTGCCACCGCCGCCGACGAGCTTGTTGTTTCCGCCATTGCCGGTGAGAATATTGTTCAGCCCGTTGCCGGTGAGGCTGGAATTCATTGATCCAAGCAAAGTTACGTTTTCAACATTTGTGCTTTGCATGGAGTAGGTCACTGAGGTGTAGACCAGATCGGTCCCCCCGCCGCTTGCTTCAGTCACGACGTCGTTGACATTGTCGACATAGTAGATGTCGTCTCCGGCGCCGCCGACCATCGTGTCGATACCCTCGCCACCATCGAGAATATCATTGCCGTCTTCGCCGTACAGGAAATCATTACCGCCCAGGCCGAGCAAGATGTCATTGCCGCCTCGTCCCCAGAGCGAGTTGATTTCGCCGGATCCTGTAATCGCATCCGCGCCGCCGTTGCCGATCGCGTTTTCGATACTGGACAGGCTGATCGCGCCGGCACCGCCGGGCGTATAAGTGAAAGTCCCGTCGGCCAAATTGATGGTCGAGGTAGCGACGGATGTTCCGGAAATATCGAAGGTGTCCGAACCTTGACCGCCGACGAATATTTCCCCGTAGCTGCCGTTCCATCCATCAAACAGGCGGAAAAGATCGTCGCCTGCTTCACCGTAGATAAGGTCACGGCCGCTGCCTCCATCGAAGATGTCGTTTCCGTCGCCCCCGATCAGCAGGTCATCCCCGTCGCCGCCATTGATGATGTCGTTCCCGGCGCCACCATAGATCGTGTCGTTGTCGCTTCCCCCATCGACCAGGTCGTTGCCATCTCCGCCATAAAGCGTGTCGACACCGGTGCCGCCATAAATGGTATCGTCCCCAGTGCCGCCGTCGATCCAGTCATTACCAGCACCGCCATCAATGAGATTGCGGGAGGCATTCCCAGTAATCGTATCGGCCAACTGAGTGCCGTAGACATTTTCGACCCCCGTGATCGTCCAGGGGCCACCATAGAGCGGATTATATTGCCAGGTGCCGCCGGCAAGATCGACAATCGCTCCATATAGGTCGATCTGTCCGAGATCGAGCGAATCGACACCGATCCCGCCATTGATGTTGTCGCCAAATTCCGCGACTCCGCCGATCTGGCGCTGGATGAACCAGTCGTTCCCCGCTTCACCGTAAACGGTGTCCGTGACGAAACCGCCATAGATAAAATCGTTACCGGCGCCGCCGTAAATGACGTCGGATCCGCCCGCGCCATCCAATATGTCGTCGCCATCGCCGCCATAGAGCGTGTCATCGCCCTCGCCGCCGGCCAGATAATCATTGCCAGCATCGCCATAGAGCGTGTCATTGCCATTATTGCCATAGAGGCTGTCATTGCCGCCATTGCCGCGCAGCACATTGTCGATGCTGTTGCCGCTGATGACGTCATTGCCCGACCCGCCATTGGCATTTTCGATCATCGATGCGGTATTGCCCTGATAGAGCATCGCATTGAAGATATTGCCGCGAGCATAGACGCTGCTGCCATTGTTGCCCAGATAAGCGAGTTGCGCCTGGCTGAATACGGAATAGCCGCCAGGGTTCAAGTCCAGCGTCAGGTTGCTGGAGTAATTGGACAGGTCATAGGTATCGACGCCGCCGCCGTCCCAGATTGTCGCGAAGATGCGATTGCCACCCGGATCGATCGCGACTTCCCCGTTGATGTAGGTTTCACCGGTTGTCGGATTCCAGGAATAGGTGGTGTTGCCCGAGTTGACGGTGAAATCCGCGCCGTACATCGCCTGCAATGCGGCAATGTCGAGCATCATATAGGTCTGCGGCGCGCCCCATTGTTCATAGGAATAGCCGCTGAGCGGCGCGCCCACATAGCTGCGATAGGTCATGACCGTGAATTCGATCGAATCCCATGCGGTCGGCAATGCGCCATAGGCGCCGCCCGTCTGGCCATGTGCTAGGCCCAGCGAATGGCCCAATTCATGGAACATCGTGTGCCAGGCATAATTGCCGGCGACGGGCGTCTTGTAGGAATAGATGGTCCCGTCATAGCCATTGCCGAAGAATGTATCCCCGCCATAGATGCTGCTGCTGGGATAATAGGCATAGGCTGTGCCCGGATCGCTGGAATTTGCGCCGCGGATCGTAGCGATCGACGAGCCTGCTCCATCGTAGGACAGGCTCAATCCCGTGAAGGATTCGACGCCGAAAGCAGTAGCCGCGCTGGTCTGGGTATAGGCGACTGAGTTGAGCGCCGTGTGGAAAGCCACCATCTGCATCGCGGTGAACTGAGAAAAGCCTTCATTCTGCGCGCTGATGCCGTCGCCATCGGAATCCGAAACATAGCCGGACTGATAATCCGCCGGTGAATCCGTGTCGCTATAATAGACGGTTTGCGACGGGTCCCATTTGATCCCGCTCAAAATGCCATCGATCAATTGATTGCCGGTGGCCGCCTGCGCCAGCGTGGTATTGCCGTTCCCGTTGAATTGCGGATCGTCCAAACTGCCTGGTTGTCCGACCGGATCGCCGGGATCTTCCATGACATCCTGGGGATATAGCAACAGAATGTCGCTGCGCACGGTTTCGTTGCCCAACATCGACCAAAGATCGGCGGTGCTGCTGATGGAATAGGACGTAGGAGAAACAGACGCGCTATTGTCGTCTTCGTTGAATATGACCTTGGCCGGCCCGGCCCCCGAGAGCTTGAGCATACATCCTCCTGCAAGATGAGTTGGATGACACGTTCACTGTGCCCGTTGGCGACCCCTTACCCAAGTCGATATAATCTTTATTTCAATTTATTTCCAATCATTAGTTTTTACTGATTTTTCATTGTTATAGCGTTTAGTAGAAGCCAAGATATTGAAATGGTTTAACTTATTTTCGTCTTTGTCGCCAATTAAATTGCCTCCATATATCAAGATGTTAGCGTTTTATTTTCGGCGCTTTGGTGATAGTTGCGACGAGCAGGATTTTTCCTTTGGTCAGCGCTGCGAATTGACCAATGAGTCGAGCCTCTCTGCGGCGTCCCGTGCCAGCGGATGGTCGGGATAGCGGGACATGAACAGCCGATAAGCGGATGCTGTGTTTTGCCTTACCGCCTCTGCATATTGATCGCGGATCGCCTTTTCAGCATCGCCTGGGGGTGGCATCACGCCGCTTGTTCCCGGGGGTGCATGCAGCGTGGTCGCAGGACCGGCATCACGGGTGGAGGCGGAAGAGGCGGCGTTGCCCGCACAACCGCTCATCGCGGCGAGGATCATCAAGACCGGAATGGCATTATGGACAGGCATGGCGCGTCCCTCTCCACTTGATCATATCAGCGCTGATGCGCGCAACTCGACTCAAAGCCGGCCGCGGGCTTTATTCGCGGAATGCCGTTTCGTTGAGGCGCGTCAACGGTGTCAAAATATAGGCCAGCACGGTCCGCTTGTCGCCCAGAAGATTGACTTCGGCACCCATGCCAGGACCGATCGGCAGCCGACGCCCGGCGTCGTCCGTGATGGCGTTCGTATCGGTGCGGACCCTGACGAGATAATGGCTTTCCCCGGTCCGTTCGTTGAGCACCGCGTCAGGCGACACAGCCACCACCCTGCCCTTCATCGACCCGTAGACGGCGCTGTCATAAGCGGAAATCTGAACCTTGGCCTGCTGACCCAGCTTGACCGACGCGATATCCTTTGCCGCCACAGCGGCTTCGATCAGCAAAGTGTCGTTGACCGCGACCATTTCCAGCAAGGGATCACCGGGACGGACGCTACCGCCGACCGTGGTTACGAAAACCCGATTGATCCGGCCGTCGAGCGGCGCGCGAACGACCGTTCGCCGTAGCTTATATTCATAGGCCGGCATCGTCGCCTGCCGCACGGACAACTCGGCGCGCGCGGCGGTGAGTTCATCCGCCGCGCGGGCGAGCCAGTCCCGCTTTTGCTGTTGTGCGCTCGCCTGCGCTTCGGCCAATACCGATCGCGCCCGACCAAGAGCCGCCGCCGCGCCCGCTGCCTCGCTCGCCGACACGGCATAGGCGCTTTGCGCCTGGAGAAGGGAACGGCGTGGCTCAATACCCTCCTGCACCAGAGGCTGAAGGAGGGCGAGATCGGCTTTGGCGGCATCGCGCGCGGCAATACGCGCCTCCTCGGCCGCGCTCGCTTCGGCTATCGCACGTCGGGCCTGATCGACGCGGGCCGACGCGACATTGGAGATGCTAGCCAATTCGGCCATTCGCGACCGGTACAGACCTTGCTCGACTGCGATCTGGCCGGCCATCAGGGCGTTGCGCGATTGCGGAAAGACAGGCGCCTTGCCGGCAATCTCCGCTGTCAGGCGGATGATCTTGAAATTCAGCGCATCGCTGCTGGCAAGATTGCTTTCCAGTTCGGCGCCCGGCTGAACCGGGCTGAGCCGGATAAGCGGCGTGCCTGCCTTTACGTCTTGACCGACCTTCACCATGATCTGATCGACCACGCCGCCTTCCAGGTTCGACACGACCTGCAATTGCGAACTGGGGATGACGCGGCCGTTGGCGCGGACCGTGCGGTCGATTTCCGTCAACGCGGCCCACCCTATCGCGACCACCACGAACGCCAGGATGATCCACAGGATGATGTTGGCCGGCACCTTCGGCTTGATGGTCATGGGATGGCGAAAGCCGATCTGTGCGGTCATGCCGCCTTCCCCCGTGCAAGGCGTTGCAGGACCGCATCGCGCGGCCCGTCCGCCACGATCTTCCCGCCGTCCAGGATGACGATGCGATCCACCAGCGCGAGCAAAGAGGTACGATGCGTGATCAGGATCATCGTCTTGCCGGCGACTTCCGGCTTGAGCCGGGCGATCAGATCCGCTTCGGTCTGCGCGTCCATGGCGCTGCTGGGTTCGTCGAAGATCAGCACCTGCGGGCCGCCTGCCAATGCGCGCGCGATCGCGATCGACTGGCGCTGCCCACCAGACAGGCCGTCGCCCCTGTCGGCCAGGCGCAAATCATAGCCGTTGGCGATTTGCCCCATGAAGCGATGCGTACCGCTGATTTCACAGGCGCGTATCATCTCGTCCTGGTCGACGGCCGCCCTGTCCAGGCAGATATTCTGCCGCACTGATCCGGCAATCAGGACATTATCCTGCATCGCAGATCCGATCAGCGCGCGAAGCTGTGCCGGCGCATATTGGCGCACGTCGATCCCGTCGATCATGACCACGCCTTCTTCGGGTTCGTAGAGGCCAAGCACGAGACGAGCGAGCGTCGACTTGCCAGAGCCGACCCGGCCAAGAAAGCCGACCCGCTCACCAGGCTTGATGGCAAGAGTGACGCCATCGAGCGCGCGTTCGGGGGCGCCGGGATAGCGAAATCCGACGTTGCGAAGCTCGATGGCCCCTTCAAGGCGTGCGGGATGCAGCGCGTCGCCCGCTGGCCCTTCCGTCGGCGTCTCCATCAGCGCGCTGATCTGCCGGTAGGCCACGCGCGTAGCGGACAGGCGGGAGAGCAAGGTCGCGATCTGCGCAAGCGGCGCCAATGCCCGTCCACACAGGATCGAGCAGGCCAGCAACGCGCCCGTGGTGATCGTGTTGCTGCGCAACAGGCCGACACCCACGATGATGATCCCGCAATAGGCGATGGTCGACGCGCTGTTTGCAACCGTCATGGGGATGGCGGCGGCAAGGCGCTGACCCAGCGAACTTTCCGAATGGCTGACCAACGCCGATTGCCAGCGACGGCTAAGCATCGGGCCAGCGCCGATCGCCTTGACCGTTTCAAGGCTGCCGATTGCTTCGACCAGCACCGATTGCTTGACGAGGCCATCACCCAGGCTGCGCGAGGACAGGCGATCAAGCGATGGGGTGGCCAGCAGCCCGGCGCCAATGACGACCGGGATCATCGCCAGCGGCAGCGCCACCAGAACGCCGCCCAGCATGGCGATCACGGCCAATGTGACGATGATGAACGGCACGTCGATGATGGCCGTCAGCGTCACCGACGCAAAAAAGTCGCGCAGCGTTTCCAGCTCCCGCATCAGTCCGGTCAATGTCCCGGTGGAGCCGCGCTTCTGGTCCAATCGCAGCGCCAGCAATTGCGAGAACAAGGTTTCGCCGACATCATGGTCGATATTGGCGCCGGCGATATCGACGAAATAGACGCGCAGAAGGCGCAGGACAAAATCGAAGATAATGACGAAGACGAGCCCGATGCTGAGGCCAATGAGCGAGGATGATCCTTCGTTCGGCACGATCCGGTCATAGACCGTCATCGTGAACAGCGAGGAGACGAGCGCGAAAATATTGATCAGCGCCGCCGCTACGGCGACCTTCATATAGGTCGCGCGATTGCGCAGCATCGGTTGGACCAGCCATGGGGCGAAACGCGCCTTATGCGCCGCGAGCAAGCTGTCTTCCCTCATGGCATGCGCCTTTCGTCCTGCCGCTCGTCCGCCGGGTTCACCTGAATGTGCAATTCGTCCAGCAAGGCCCCTGCCTTGGCTAGCAGCACGAAGCGGGACAGGTCGCGCTCGGCCAGCGTCTGCACATAGGTTGCGATCGCATAGAAATAATTATCTTCGGATGTAACGAGGTCGAACAGCGTGCCGCCCGAGGTTTCGAACCGCGTGGCATAGACGTCGCGATTGTTTCGGCTGGCCACATAAGCGGCCTCGGCAGCCGCCAACTGCGCCTCCAGTCCCTCCACATCGCTCCATGCCATTTGCACGTCCCGCAGCGCCTCCTGCCGGATGCGCGAAGCGTAGGCGTCCGCCGCGTCTGCGCGCGCGGACGCCTGGTCTGCGCGCGCGTTGAAGCCGGCGCCGATCTGCGCGCGTACGATCACACGCCCGCGCACGTCATAGTCGCCGGAATTTTCAAATACACCGTACCGCCCTGCATCGACTCCGGCGGCAATGGTGGGGAGCCGTTCGGACCGGGCGGCGCGCGCATCCTGCCGGGCGGCGCGGGCTTCCGACTCGGCCTTCTGAACGATCGGCGCGCGCAGGGCCATAGCCTCCACAACGTCCTGACTGATCTGATCGGTCAGCGCCAGCGGAACACGGTAGACAATGTCCGGCGCGTCATGCCCGGAAAGTGCGCGATATTGCGCCTCGGCGCTGGCCCGATCGCGACGGAACATCGCCAGCCGGGTGCGGACATTGGCAATCGCGCTGTCAACGCGCGGCAGGTCGCCGGTTGCGGAAAATCCCTGTGCGATGCGCCGTTCGACCGCAGATCGCAGTTCAGTCTGCCGCGCTCCATAGTCGACCGCCGCCTGCTCCATCAGACGCTGCGCCAGAATGCTGTACCAGGCCGTCACGAGGCGCAGCGCCACATCGGTTCCCGACGCGAACGTTGCGGCGCGCGCTGCGCCCACGCGCGCATTGCCGGCATTGATCCGGCTCGACGTCGCGCCAAAATCCAGCAAACGCTGGCGGACCGATGCGGTCGCGTCGGTGCGGCCTTCGGGTCGCGATCGCTCGATAATGTTGCCGGGATCGTTCGAGAAATTCCGTGCGAGCGACCGATTGGCGTCGACCGTCAGGTCCAATGAGGGAAAGAGCGCAGCGCGCGATTGTACGCGCGCAGCTTCGGCTTCCCGCTCGCCGGCGCGCGCTTCCTGCGTCAACATATTGGTTTGAACGGCCGCTTCCACCTCGCTGCGGAACAACGCCATCGGCCCGGTCTTTTGCGACATTTGCAGCAGCGGGTCGGATTGCACCGGTTGCGAAAAGGGTACGGGATTGGGTGGCAGAAGCAGGCCTTGCTCCCCCGCGGCCATGGCGCTGCCGTCAGGCACCAGAAGAAGGGCGAGCGTCGCGGTCACCCGCTGCGCCCAACCGGCATGGACGGCCGGCCTTCCCCAAGGCCGAAACTTCCTGAACAAAATGCCTGGCACCCCAAAAGTCGCAACAATTCCCCGCTTCCACAGGCCCCTTATTCAATAGGGATTCTGTGAAAGTGCGACCGACGCAAATATGCCCTAATTCAAAAGCCTGCGCAATGCGGGCCGTGAGCATGAACAGACTTTGTCATCAACAGGAAAATGGTCACAAACGGACCGGATGGTGCGGGTGGTCGGGCTCGAACCGACACTCCTTTCGGAACCGGATTTTGAGTCCGGCGCGTCTACCAATTTCACCACACCCGCATCATCTGCACACAGCGATGGCAAGACCATTCGCGGTGCAATCGGCGTCATCCAGAGCCTTGTAAAGGCCGCAGGACTATGCCGGGTCCGCCAGATGGCAAAATCCGGTCCCGCCGTCCAGCCGAAAAACATCCTGTACGACAAGGATATGCAGATGGCCGCAGGCGCAGCGCTTGGCTCGGCAGGCCAACCGGACATCAGTGGCGGAATTTATAATCTATTCCTGCTTCTGTCCGGGGAAAGGATCGGCGGCCAGCAGGCGAGCCAGATGCGCGGCATTGCCGGCAACCATCTTGGCCGTTTTGGTGACAGTATCGGGCGTGCGGTCCAAATCCTTGAAGTCGGTCGACCCCATTGCCTCCCCTACCCAGTAACAGGCGGCGACTCCGGGGATAGTCCATCCTACATCGTTGAGCGACTGGAAAATCTGGGCCGATGCGAAATGGGCGCCATCCTCATTCCCGACGATCGCCGCGACTGCTACTTTGGAATAGCTTGGCATACGCCCCTGATCATCTGTTTCCGACAGAAAGGCATCCATGCGTTCCAACGCCCGTTTGGCGACGCTGCAAGCCTGCCCCATCCAGATTGGCGTGCCAAAGATCAGGATGTCCGCATCCAATATCTTTTCCCGGATGGCCGGCCATTCGTCACCGTCGCCTTCGTCCGAGGAAACGCCAGGCGGAACATTGTGCGCGGCCAGGCGGATCGTGTCCGCCACCTCCACGCCCAATGCTGTGAGTTCCCGTGCCAAGACGGCGATCATCGCATCGGTGGAACTTGGCGCGGAGGTATCCCGCTTGAGTGTGCAGTTTAGCGGCTGGGCTTTCAGCATCCTAATCTCCTATGTCTGGGACCAAGCGCAGCGCGACTGGGTAAGTTCCCGGGCAACCAAAGCCTGCCATCAGACGTAATGTTGCGACACTGCCCTTCGGGCGATAGCCTGCTTGCGTAACGATCCGCGCTCGGTATAAGGGCGCCATCGTGCAGACATGACAAACACCAAACGGAGAAGGATCATCCTTTGACCGAACCGTCTGCCACATTCCTGTTGTTCGGCGCCACCGGCGACCTTGCCCGGCGCATGATCTTTCCTTCGCTCTACAATCTGCTGGCCGATGGCCTGCTGCCCGACGATTTTCTGATCCTCGCGTCCGGCCGGTCCGAAATGTCGGACGATGCCTTCCGCGAAGAAGTTTGCGCGGCATTGCGGCAGTTTCTGCCCGCGGATCGCTATGACGACGAAGTCGCGTCACAGTTCCGCACCATGATCGGCTATCAGCCGGTGGATGCTGCCAAGCCTGATCAGTTTGCGGCACTGGCGCAACGTATCGATGGACGGCTGGAGCGTGGCCTGTCGGTCTATCTGTCCACGCCCCCTTCGCTGTTTGCCCCGACGGCCCAGGGGCTTGCCGACGCCGGTCTGATCGCAGCCAATACGCGCATTGCGATGGAAAAGCCCATAGGCAAGGATCTGGCGTCGTCGAAGCAGGTGAACGACGGGATTGGCGCCCTGTTCGCCGAAGACCAAATTTTCCGCGTCGATCATTATCTGGGCAAGGAAACGGTGCAGAACCTGCTGGCGCTGCGCTTTGGCAATGTAATGTTCGAGCCGCTCTGGAATACCGGGGCGATTGATCATGTTCAGATCACTGTGGGGGAAACCGTCGGTCTGGAGGGCCGCGTGTCCTATTACGACGGCGTCGGCGCGCTGCGCGACATGGTGCAGAACCATATCCTCCAGATCCTCTCGATCATCACCATGGAGCCACCCGCGCGCATGGACCCGACGGCGGTGCGCGATGAAAAGGTGAAAGTGCTGCGGTCGCTGCGGCCGATGACGGCGGAAACGGTCAAGACCAACAGCGTGCGCGGCCAATATACGCCCGGCGCCGTGCAGGGCGAAATCGTTACCGGCTATGCCGATGAATTGGGCCAGCCGTCCGACACGGAAACCTTCGTCGCGCTCAAGGCCTATATCGACAATTGGCGCTGGCAGGGCGTGCCTTTCTATCTGCGTACCGGAAAGCGCATGCCGGCGCGCCAGTCCGAAATCCTGATCCAGTTCAAGCCGGTACGCCACTCCATCTTCTGGCGCGCGGGGCATGGCACCGGCCTGGAGCCCAATACGCTGATCATTCGCTTGCAGCCCGAGGAATATATCCGCCTGCTCATCATGAGCAAAAGGCCGGGGCTGGAACGGCAGGTCCATCTGGAGGAAGTGACGCTCGACGTGTCCCTCACCGCGGCCTTCGCCGGGCAGCGACGTCGTATCGCCTATGAACGGCTGATCCTGGACCTGCTGGCAGGCGACCAGACGCTGTTCGTCCGCCGCGACGAGGTGGAGGCGCAGTGGACTTGGATCGACAGCATCATAGATGGCTGGAAAGAGGCGAATATGAAGGTCGCCCCCTATAGTTCGGGGAACTGGGGTCCGTCCTCGGCCATTGCCCTGATCGAACGCGACGGAGCAAGCTGGCATGACTGATCTGCACCCCACAATAGCCAAGGTGACTGAGCGCATCGTTCGGCGGAGCGCTGCGAGCCGACGCAAATATCTCGACCTCATCGAACGGGGCCGTGACGCGGGCACCAATCGTGATCAGCTGTCCTGCGGCAATCTGGCCCACGGCTTTGCCGCCAGTGGTGAGGACAAGCCGGTGATCCGCACCGGCAACGCCATGAATATCGGCATCGTCACAGCCTATAATGACATGCTGTCGGCCCATCAGCCCTATGGCCGCTATCCTGAACAGATCAAGATCGCCGCCCGCGAAGTCGGCGCGACGGCGCAGGTGGCCGGCGGCGTGCCGGCGATGTGCGATGGCGTGACCCAAGGGCAGGCAGGCATGGACCTGTCCTTGTTCAGCCGCGACACGATCGCGCTGGGCACCGCCGTTGCGCTCAGCCATGCGATGTTCGAGGGCGCGCTGCTGCTCGGCATTTGCGACAAGATCGTGCCGGGGCTGCTGATCGGCGCGCTGCGCTTTGGTCATTTGCCCACCATCCTCATTCCCGCGGGGCCGATGCCGTCGGGCTTGGCCAACAAGGAGAAGGTCCGCATCCGCCAGCTCTATGCGGAAGGGAAAGTCGGGCGCGACGAGTTGCTGGAATCGGAGAGTGCCTCCTACCATGGCGCAGGCACCTGCACCTTCTATGGCACCGCCAACAGCAACCAGATGATGATGGAGATGATGGGCCTGCACATGCCCGCCGCCTCCTTCGTCAATCCGGGCACCAAGCTGCGGACCGAACTTACTCGCGCGGCGACGCACAGGGTGGCGCAGATCGGATGGGACGGTGATGATTATCGGCCGCTCGGCCATTGCGTCGATGAAAAGGCAATCGTCAATGCGATGATCGGGCTGATGGCCACGGGCGGATCGACCAACCATGCGATCCACCTGCCCGCCATCGCGCGCGCGGCCGGTATTCACATCGACTGGACCGATTTTGCCGAGATTTCCGATGCCGTGCCGTTGCTGGCCCGCGTCTATCCCAACGGATCAGGAGACGTGAACCATTTTCATGCGGCCGGCGGCATCAGCTTTGTCATTCGCGAATTGCTGGATGCCGGATTGCTGCACCGGGACATCCGGACCGTCGCGCGGCAGGACCTGACCGACTATGGCAAGGAACCGGTGCTGGAAAATGAGGCGCTGACGTGGAAGGAGGTGCCGTCGTCACGCGATGAAGCGATGCTGCGGCCGGTGTCCAATCCGTTTCAGCCCGACGGCGGCATGAAGCTGTTGCAAGGCAATCTGGGTCGCTGCGTCATGAAGACAAGCGCGGTCGATCCCGAACGCTGGACGATCGAAGCGCCGGCCGCGCTGTTCCATGATCAGGACGATGTGCTGCGCGCGTTCAAGGCGGGCGAGCTGGAGCGCGATGTGGTCGTGGTCGCGCGCTTTCAGGGGCCACGCGCCAATGGCATGCCGGAACTCCATAAACTGACGCCGGCGCTTGGCGTGCTCCAGGATCGCGGGTTCAAGGTCGCGCTGCTGACCGACGGTCGCATGTCCGGCGCGTCCGGCAAGGTGCCTGCCGCCATTCATTTGTCCCCCGAGGCATTGGGCGGCGGTCCCATTGGCAAGCTGCGCGATGGCGACATGGTGCGCGTCTGCGCCAGGACCGGATCGGTCGAGGCCTTGGTGGATGAAGCGGAATGGGAGCGGCGCGACCACCCCGAAGCCCCGCCCCCGCCTTATGACACGGGTCGCGAGCTGTTCGCCCTGTTCCGCCATCATAGCGACCTTGCCGAACAGGGTGCGTCGCCGATCCTGGCGGCAATGGACAGCGAAGTTTGATTTGATTCCGTTCGCCACGACCCCTCGATGCCCTTCTCGCTTTGAAGAGAAGCAGGGCCCTTCGACAATATTCGGGGTGAACGGAGGGAGAGTGACATGACCGATATCATCGCCGCCGACATTGGTGGCACCAATGCCCGCTTCGCCCGCGCCACCCTGGACGAAAAGGGCGTGCCCACGCTTGGCACCGTGCGCAAATATAAGGTGGAGGATTATCCCACCTTGACCGCCTGCTGGGCGGCTTTTGCGGCCGATGAGCGCAAAGAGGGCGCAGGCGATCTGCCCGACGCCGCCTCCATTGCCTTTGCGACCGCCATCGGCCGCGACGTCATCAAGTTGACCAACAGCAACTGGGTGATCCGCGCCGACACGCTGGCCTCCGATCTCGGCGTGCGCACCGTGCGCCTGGTGAATGATTTCGAGGCCGTGGCCTTTGCCGTCTCGCGCCTGCCGCGGGAAAATCTGCCGCTGCTCTTTGGCGAGGACAAGCCTTTCCCCTTTGACGGTGGCGTTACCGTGATGGGACCAGGCACTGGCCTTGGCGTGGCGATGATCGCGTTCGACAACGGCCATCCCCATGTGGTCGCGACCGAAGGCGGCCATCTGGATTTCGCGCCGCTCGACCATATGGAAGAACGCATCCTGTCCTATCTGCGCGACAAATTTCTGCGTGTGTCGACCGAGCGTATGGTGTCCGGGCCGGGCCTCAACAACATCTACAAGGCGATGGCGACCATCGGGCATGAACGTGTCGTGCTGATGGAAGACCCTGAATTGTGGCAGGCGGCGCTCGACGGGACGGATGATTTTGCCCGGCGCGCGCTGGAGCGCTTCTGTCTTTGCTATGGGTCGGTCGCGGGCGATCTGGCCTTGGCGCATGGACCGCATGGCGTTGTTCTGGCTGGTGGCCTCACCCAGCGGATGCGCGATTTCCTGCCGCAGAGCGGTTTCCATACGCGGTTCAAGGCCAAGGGCCGGTTCGAGAGCCTGATGGCGACGGTGCCGATCCGCTGCGCCGTCCATGACGAAATCGGGCTGTTCGGCGCTGCCGCGGCCTTCAGGGAGAAATGAGAATGAGCAAGCTGACGGTAGAGCAGGTGATGGAGCTTGCCCCGGTCATTCCGGTGCTGGTGGTCGATCGGGTCGAGGACGCGCTGCCGATTGCGCAGGCGCTGGTCAAGGGCGGCCTTCCCGCTTTGGAAGTCACGCTGCGCACGCCCGCTGCGCTGGATGTCATCCGCGCGATGGCGCAGGTGGAAGGCGCGGTGGTGGGCGCTGGCACCGTGCTCAACCCAGCGCAACTCGACGCGGCGATGGAGGCAGGCGCGCGCTTCATCGTCAGTCCCGGCCTGACCGAGCCGTTGGGCAAGGCGGCGATCGCGGCGGACGTGCCGTTCCTGCCGGGCACCGCCACGGCCGGAGATATCATGCGCGGCATGGACATGGGACTGTCGCATTTCAAATTCTTCCCCGCCGAAACGTCCGGTGGGTTGCCGGCGCTCAAGGCCCTGGCCGCGCCTCTCCATAGCGCCCGCTTCTGCCCGACCGGAGGAATCACGCCCCAAAGCGCGCCCGAATGGCTGGCGCAGCCCTTCATAAAATGCGTCGGCGGCAGCTGGGTCGTGCCCAAGGGACCGGTCGACCCGCAGACGATCGAGACGCTGGCGCGGGAGGCGGCGGCGCTGCCGCGCTGAGGCGGTTGCCATGGTGCCCGGCGCGTCCTAGATGCAGAGCATGACACCCAGACGCCTGCTTGCTGCCCTCGCCCTGATGCTGTCGGGCTGCGCCAGCGCGCCGCAAAGCTATCCCTCGCTCGCCAAAAGGCCGATCGAAAGCGCGCCAGTGGCGGAGGTCGCGCCGCCCCCGACGCCGCAGCCCGCAGATGCTGCCCTGTCGGCTGAGATCGCCCGCTATGTCGAACAGGCCGACAGGGGCGCGTCGGCGTTCGACGCGGCTTATGCCAAGGCGGATCGTCTGGTCGGCGCGGCGCGCAATGCCGGCGTGTCGAGCGATGCCTGGGTCAGCGCGCAAGTCGCGATCAGCGAGCTCGAATCGGCGCGCAATGACAGCGTGTCGGCGCTCGCCAGCCTGGACACGCTCTATGTCCAGCAAAGCAACGCCGTGGCCGATGGGAAGGCCGCAGGCGGCGTCGAAGATATCGACGCGGCCCGCAGCGCCGCGCTGGCGCTGGTCGATCAGCAGAATGACCGGATCGATGCGCTCAAGGCGCGCCTGCCGCAACCCTGATCGCCTCATCGAAGGCCGCCTTGGCCGCGCCCTTGTGCGCCTTTCCATTATGAACATAATGATCGACGCCTTCGCGCATGTCGATCAGTGCTTCATCACTGAGATCACGCATATATTTGGCCGGGCGGCCCGCCCATAGCTGCCGGTGCCCCACTGTCTTGCCCGAGGTCAGCATCGCACCCGCCGCCAGCATGGCGTCGCTTTGCACCGTGCAGCCGCTCATGACGATCGCGCCCAGCCCGACAAAGGCGCGGTCCTCCAGCACACAGCCATGCACCATCGCCATATGGCCGATCAGCACATCATCGCCGATGATCGTGGGCCAGCCATCGAGCGGCCGCCCATCCGCCCGATCCCCGGCGCTGTCGCAATGAATGACCGTTCCATCCTGAATATTCGTTCGCGCGCCGATCCGGATGCGGTTCACGTCCGCACGAATGACGCAATTATACCAGATGCTGGCATCCTCCCCGATTTCCACGTCGCCGATGATCCGACACCCCGGCGCAATGAAGGCGCTGGGATGGATGACCGGCGTCTTGCCGTTGAAGGGGATGTTGCTGGTATCTGGATGGTTGGTCATGTCAGCCCTCCAGCAACCGCGCCGCGTGCAGCGCATGGTAGGTCAGCACGCCCGAACAGCCCGCCCGCTTGAACGCCATCAGCGTTTCGAGGATCAGCGCGTCGCGATCGCCTGCTTCAGCCGCGGCGGCATGTTCGATCATCGCATATTCGCCCGACACCTGATAGGCGAAGACGGGGACAGAGAAACGGTCCCGCACGCGCGCGACAATGTCGAGATAGGGCAGGCCCGGCTTCACCATCACGCTGTCCGCGCCCTCGGCCAGGTCCAGCGCGACTTCGCGCAGGGCCTCTTCCCCATTGGCGGGGTCCATCTGGTAGTTTTTCTTGTCGCCCTTGAGCAGTCCGCGCGATCCCACCGCGTCGCGGAACGGGCCATAAAAGGCGCTCGCATATTTGGCGGCATAGGCCATGATCTGGACATTGGCGTGGCCGGTTTCCTCCAGCGCCTCGCGGATCGCCCCTACCCGGCCGTCCATCATGTCGCTGGGCGCGATGATGTCCGCGCCCGCTGCCGCCTGGTTCAGCGACTGGCCGATCAGCACGTCCACCGTCGCGTCATTAACGACATAGCCGGTGGGGTCGAGCAGGCCGTCCTGCCCGTGGACGGTATAGGGATCGAGCGCGACATCGGTCAGCACGCCGATGTCGGGCACGGCATCCTTGATCGCGCGGATGGCGCGGCACATGAGATTGTCGGGATTGAGCGCTTCGGCGCCATCGTCGCTGCGCCGGTCCGCCTGGGTATTGGGGAAAAGGGCGAGGCACGGGATGCCGGCATCGCGAGCTTCCCGCGCGCGCGCCACGATCCCGTCGACCGACCAGCGCGATACGCCGGGCAGCGTGGCGATCGGCTGTTCCACCCCTTCCCCGTCCGTCACAAAAAGCGGCCAGATGAAGTCGCTGGCGGAGAGGCGATTTTCCGCGTGCATCGCGCGGCTCCACGCCGTTGCGCGGGTGCGGCGCAGGCGCAGCGCCGGATAGGGGGCATAGGTCATGGCCAGGGTGTAGGCGTGGGCGCGGAGGCGATCAAGCATGGCCGCGCGCCTTGCACTTGAAGCGTGCGAAGGGCGCGCTAACGATAGGGGCATGACCGCCAAGCCCGCCGCCGCCCATCGCCGCCGATCCCGCTGGATCACCATCCCCCTGCGGATCATGCTGGGCTTCGTCCTGCTGTCCTTGCTGCTGGTGACGATCTATCGCTTCGTACCGCCGCCGGTCACGATGACGATGCTGCTCGACCCCAAGGGCATCACCAAGGACTGGACGAGTTTGGGCGAGATCGACCCCGACATGGCGCGCGCCGCGATCGCGGCCGAGGATGGCAAATTCTGTAGCCATCACGGCTTCGACGTCGACGCCATCGCCAAGGCGGCGATGCACAATGCCAGCGGCGGTCGCATTCGCGGCGGATCGACGATCAGCCAGCAGACGGCGAAAAATGTGTTCCTGTGGCAGGGGGGCGGCTTCGTTCGCAAGGGACTGGAAGCCTGGTTCACCGTGCTGATCGAGGCGATCTGGGGCAAGCGGCGGATCATGGAGGTGTATCTGAACGTCGCGGAAACGGGTATCGGCACCTATGGCGTACAGGCCGGGGCGATCCGCTATTTCCGCCATGGCGCCGAACGACTGACCCGCGCGGAAGCGGCGCGGATCGCGGCCGTGCTGCCCTTGCCCAAGAAGCGCGCGGCGGTGGCGCCAAGCGGCTTCACCCGGCGCTACGGCAACACGATCGCCGCGCGAATCGGCGTGGTGCAACGCGACGGGCTGGACCGCTGCGTCCGGTAGCGGGATCGACCTGTCAAAGTTCACAGTGTCATCGGGGGTTTTGAGGCCCGAAGCGACCATGAGGCGACTGCGAAGCGCCACCGAAGCGACCGGCAGGCGACTGCCGCGGCGGGCGCTTTTGGCCCCGTTGACAGGGGTGAAAGTGATCGCGGGATGGCGCATCCGACAGGATAGATCGCAAAATCTCCTACATTTCCAGCGAATAGGAAAAGGGAACGAATTGCGCGCGAACGGCCGGGTCGGATGGCCAAAGAAAAAGGGCGGAGATTTCTCCCCGCCCCTGTCTTTTCTAGTGTTCTGATCGATCAGAAAGCGACGACCAGCGAGCCGCTGATGGCGCGCGGGGCGCCATAGTTGACGAAGGTGCTGGACGCCGTCGTCAGGCCGCCGCTGAACGAACCGATGTAGAATTTATCAAACAGGTTCGACACGTTGAACTGAACGAAGGACTTTTCCAGGCCCAGGTTCGCCAGATTGTAGCGCAGGTCGAGATCGACGACCGTGTAGCCAGCGACCTTGAACGTGTTGATATCATTCAGGTAGCGCGAACCGGTGCGCTTGATCTGGGCGCCAAGGTCCACCGGACCCAGCGTACCCTGAATGCGGCCGCCCACCAGATAGGACGGGGCGCCGCGCTCACGATTGCCCTTGGTCGCGGCGAAGGTGTCCGCACCGGTCTGAACGTCCGAACCGATTTCCGATTCGATCCACGAACCGAATGCGTAGACCAGCAGGCCGGGGGTCGGACGGACCGACACATTGGCGTCGATACCGTATTTCTTCACCCCGCCCAGATTGGTGTCGATCGAGCAATCGCATTCGATGCTGTAGGCCGACGCAATGCGGTTCTTATACTTGGCATACCAGCCGGTGACGGCCGCCTGCACGATGTTGTTCTGATAGCGCAGGGCGAGGTCGAAGCTGTCCGAGGTTTCGGCAACCGGCTTCGACGCGGCGTTGTCGGCCGGCAGATAGACCGAGTTGTAGAGCGTGTCGGTGCCGGGAACCGAGATGTTCGCGGCATAGCTGCCCGCGATGCTGACTTCCGGCGTGATCTTGAAGATCGCACCGACGTTCGGCAGCAGCTTGTCATATTTATAGTTGCGCGACTGCGGCGCGGCAAAGGTCGGGTTGGCCGCGGCATAGGCCGCCACATCGCCACCAGCGACGCAGTTGACGTTGCCATTGGGAGCGGAGGTGAAGCAATATTGGTTCAGCTCGCGCTTGAAGAAGGGCGCACGGACACCAAGGTTGACGGTCAGAAGGTCGTCGAAGAAGGTGCCGCGATATTCGCCCGCGACCTGGTTCAGTGTAGCATAGGATTTGCGGTCACGCTTTTGCAGGACATTGCCGTCGGCATCGGTCAGCGGATCATTGACCGGGAAGACGTCGGTCGGCTCACCGTTGAACAGCACGCGCGCGCCTTCGCCGGTCTGACGGTGACGGGCACGGTCGAAGCTGTAGGAGAGGCGGACGCGATTATTGTCGTCAATCTCGTAGGAGAGGTTGGCGATCGCGACATAACGCTTCGTCTGCGTCTGGCTGGGGTTGTTGATGAGGACGCGGTCCGATTCCGCCGGATCGATCCGGCCATTGCCGTTGGCGTCGACGCCGAGCGTGCCGTCACCGTTCAGATCCCGGCCGAAATAGGCGCTGCCGTTGAAATAACCGGTGAGGGCGTCCGTGCCCGAATAGAAGGGCGCTTCATAGGCAGACGTCGTGCCGCCGCCATTCGCCTTCACATATTGATAGGCTGCGTCCGCCGAGAAGATCAGGCGATCGGTCAGGGTCAGACGCGTGCTGAGACGCGCGTTGCCAGTGTTCGACGGATTGTAGCGACGTTCGAACTGCGTGCCGCAGCTGTTGGTCTGGTCCGCGATCGCCGGATTGGCTTCGGTGTTGATTTCGCACGGAATGCCGCCCGAGACATTGTAGAAGCGCGCGCTCTTGTCGCCGCTGAACGCTGCCGCCGAGGCGGGCGAACCGCCGAAATTGTTGCGGTTGACGTTATAGTGACCGGCGAGCGAGATGAAGTCGCCGTTCGAACCGATATCCTGCCAGATCTTGCCGTTATACTGGGCCTTTTCGATCTTGCCATAATCGGCGAAGCTCGCCTTGTTATACGCGCGCGACGCGGACACCCATGCCTTGGTGCCATGGCCGGTGAAATCGCCGGTCTGGATCATGCCGAAGACGCGATGGAAGGGACGATCACCCGAGCCGTCGGCGACAATGTTGCCGTAGCTGACGCTGCCCATCGCGCCGAAGTCATCCTTGGGCACCATGGTGTTGATGTTGACGGTGCCGCCAACCGCAGCGGCGGTCGGGCTGTCGACATCGGTCGCGCCGAGATTGACGTTGATGCTTTCGACGATTTCGGGGTCGACCTGCTGGTTGGTGTAGATCGCATAGTTGCCCGAATCGTTGAGCGGAATACCGTCAAGGATCTGTGCGATACGGTCCGAGTTGAAGCCGCGGATGGTGAAGTTGCCGCCCGAGGAACCCCAGGGGTCGTTGTTGGTGAAGCTGACGCCCGGAACCAGGTTGATGATTTCGTTGACCGACTGGCCGGGGCGCTGACGCTCGATGATTTCCTGCGTCAGGACGACCTTCGCCTTGGGCGAGTCGGGGATCTTCACGCCGCCGACACCCTGGTCGACGGTCGCGCCGGTGACGACGATCGTATCTTCGAAATCCTGCGAACCGGTCGACTGCGCGAACGCAGCGCCAGGAATGGCCACGGCGAGAACCGCCGCGCTGCCCATGAGAAACTGTTTCATTTGACCCTTGTTCCTTTGCAAGAGTGGCGTCCGCCACGCTTCAAACTGCTTTGCTCTCTCAAGCTGACGCCGCTCTTTACGGCTTCTGGCGTCGCCCCTGTGATGCTCCTTTTGCAGTTTTGTTACAGCGCATCATCAGGATTGTCACAATCCCCCCGCCGCCCGCCCGGACTGGATCAGCGGCAGCGCCCCTATTACGCCAATATATTGAAATTTAGTGACATTATGGGAACTGAGAGCAGTATCAGGCGTATGATGCAATTTTGCAACGCAGCGGAATTATTTGTGCGAGGGCGAAGCAAAATGAGAAAAGCCGGCAATCGCTTGCCGGCTTTCCGTAAATTTATGGCTTGTCAGCGCTGATAACGATCAAGCGGCGTCGTCGGCCCGCTTCTTCGTTTCGCTAAAGACACGAATCGGCTCCTTCGTGCCGGCCACCACGTCCTTGTCCACCACAACCTCGCCCACGCCTTCCATCGAAGGCAGGTCGAACATGGTATCGAGCAGGATCCCTTCGAGGATCGAGCGGAGACCGCGCGCGCCGGTCTTGCGCTCGATCGCCTTCTTCGCGATCGCGGTCAGCGCGTCATCGGTGAAGCTGAGTTCCACATTTTCCATGTCGAACAGCTTGGCATATTGCTTTACCAGCGCGTTCTTGGGCTCGACCAGAATCTTTACCAGAGCGGACACGTCAAGGTCTTCCAGCGTCGCGATGACGGGCAGGCGGCCGACAAATTCGGGGATCAGGCCGAATTTGAGCAGATCCTCCGGTTCGCTCTGGCGCAGCAATTCGCCGGTCTTGCGCTCCTCGGGCGCGGCGACATGGGCGCCAAAGCCGATCGACTTGGCTTCCAGACGATCGCCGATGATCTTTTCGAGGCCTGCAAAGGCGCCGCCGCAGATAAACAGGATGTTGGTCGTGTCGACCTGGAGAAACTCCTGCTGCGGATGCTTGCGGCCGCCCTGGGGCGGGACGCTGGCAGTGGTGCCTTCCATCAGCTTGAGCAGCGCCTGCTGCACGCCTTCGCCCGATACGTCGCGCGTGATCGAGGGGTTTTCGGCCTTGCGGCTGATCTTGTCGATCTCGTCGATATAGACGATGCCGCGCTGCGCCTTTTCGACATTATAGTCGGACGCCTGGAGCAGCTTGAGGATGATATTTTCCACATCCTCGCCGACATAGCCCGCTTCGGTCAGCGTCGTCGCGTCCGCCATGGTGAACGGCACGTCGAACGTCTTGGCGAGCGTCTGCGCCAGCAGGGTCTTGCCGCAGCCGGTGGGACCGACGAGCAGAATGTTGGATTTGGCAAGCTCCACCTCGCCCGGCTTGGAACCGTGATTGAGCCGCTTATAGTGGTTGTGGACCGCGACCGAGAGGACGCGCTTCGCGCGGCTCTGGCCGATCACATAGTCGTCGAGCACATCGCAGATTTCCTGCGGGGTCGGAACGCCGCCATCCTTCTTGCCGACAAGACCGCCCTTGGTCTCCTCGCGGATGATGTCGTTGCACAATTCCACGCATTCGTCGCAGATGAAAACGGTCGGCCCGGCAATCAGCTTGCGCACTTCATGCTGGGATTTGCCGCAGAAGGAGCAGTAAAGCGTGCTTTTCGAGTCCGAACCGGTAAGCTTAGTCATTCGCCATTCTCTCTATCCCCCCCGGAAGTTAATCACCAGATCCGCGCCGGCGGGGGATTTTTCTGGTCCAAAGGCCTTTCTAGCCCGCGGCACGTCCGTTTCACAAGGGGGGAAAGTGACGCACCGCGGTAAAGATAGTCTTTAGGCCTCGTTGGGATCCGCCATTTGCGGGCGGCGATCAAACACCTCGTCAACCAGGCCAAAAGCCTTGGCCTCGTCCGCTTCGAGGAAGGTGTCGCGGTCCATCGCCTTCTCGACCTCTTCCAGCGACCGTCCGGTATATTTGACATACAGGTCATTGAGGCGGCGGCGGATGCGCAGGATTTCCTTGGCCTGGATCTCGATGTCCGAGGCCATGCCCTGCGCGCCGCCGGAAGGCTGGTGCACCATGATGCGCGCGTTGCTGAGCGCGATGCGCTTGCCCGGTTCGCCGGCGGCGAGCAGGAAGCTGCCCATGGATGCGGCCTGGCCGATGCAGACCGTGCCGACCTGCGGCCGGATATATTTCATCGTGTCGTGGATCGCCATGCCGGACGTCACCACCCCGCCAGGCGAGTTGATATACATCCAGATGTCCTTCTTCGGATTTTCCGATTCCAGGAACAGCAGCTGCGCGACGATCAGCGAGGCCATATGATCTTCGACCTGGCCCGTCACGAAGATGATCCGTTCCCGCAGCAGCCGCGAATAAATGTCGAAGCTGCGCTCGCCGCGATTCGACTGTTCGATGACGATGGGGACCAGCGCGGCCATGGGGTCGGACATGATATCGGTCATTTTTCTCTTTTCCGGGAAGTTGCTTTTGCCCAAGCCCTACATCGGCACAAAAAGCGGCGGGTTCAAGGGGGAACCAACCATCGCGCCATCTATTGATCGGCCAGCATATTGTCGAAGGAACAGCGCGTGACCGATCCGTCCCCACCCTTTGCCACCATGGCCGGCGGACGCTGGCCCTATTCGTCCCGGTGGAAGGCGTTGCTGGCGCGCGGGGTTATCGGCGTGCTGTTGGGCATTGTCGCGATGCTCTATCCCTTCACCGCGCTGGTCGCCTTCACCATGGTGTTTGCGGTCTATGCCTTTGTCGACGGGGTGTTTTCGGCCATCGCCGCGATCCGGCGCGCGGGCGAAGGCGCGCACTGGATCGCGATGCTGGTGCGCGGCTTGCTGGGCATCGCGCTAGGCGTGCTGTTCGTGGTGATGCCACTGGCCGCGACGGTCAGCTATGCGATGCTGACGCTGTTTTTCGTCGCTGGTTGGGCGATATTGGCGGGGATGCTGGAAATCGCCGCGGCGATCCGGTTGCGCGACGAGATCGAGGGCGAATGGCTGCTGGCGCTCAACGGGCTTTTGACGCTGGCGCTGGGCATCGGCATCATCATCCTCTTCACGCTCAATCCGGTCGTCAGCATCCTGTCGCTGGGATGGGCGATCGGCGCCTATGCCTTGTTGTCCGGCGTGGTGCTGATCGTCCTGGCTTTTCGCCTGCGCAGGACGGTTCAGGGCCGGGCGTAGTCGGACGGCGCACGGAAGCCCAGATAGGAGAGCCGGCGCACCTCCCGCCGGCCACGCACGACAGTATCGAGGATGAGGCCGCACATGGCGGACAGGGTGGCGAGGATCATGAGGCCCGTCACCAGGATCGCCGTCGGAAAGCGCGGGACAAGGCCGGTTTCCAGATAGGTGACGATGAGCGGCGCGGCGAGCGCCAGGCCCAGCACGGCCAGCAGCGCGGCGATGATCCCGAAGAAGAGAATGGGCCGCTCGATCCGGTAGAGCGTGATGATCGTGCGCAGGATGCGAAAGCCGTCGCGATAGGTGCTGAGCTTGCTGACCGATCCTTCCGGGCGCGCGCCATAGGCGGTGACGACTTCGGCGACGGGCATGGCCAATTCCAGCGCATGGACGGACATTTCCGTTTCAATTTCAAAGCCCGCTGACAGAACGGGGAAACTTTTCACGAAGCGGCGGGAAAAAACGCGATAGCCCGACAGGATGTCGGTGAAGCTGCGCCCGAACAGCTGCTTGAGCAGGGTGGTGAGCGCCCAGTTGCCAAAGCGATGGCCCCGGCGATAGGCCGCCTCCACCTCGTCCCGGCGGCTGCCCACGACCATGTCGAGATTATCCTCCAGCATGGCCGCCACCATGCGCGGCGCGGCGGCCGCCTCATATGTCGCGTCGCCATCGGCCATGACATATATGTCGGCGTCGACGTCCGCGAACATTCGGCGCACGACATGGCCCTTGCCCTGCTGCGCGACGCGGCGGACGATGGCCCCTGCCCCGGCCGCCAGTTCGCGGCTGCCGTCGCTGCTGTTATTGTCGAACACATAGATGTCGGCATGCGGCAAGGCACGGCGGAAATCCTCCACCGTCTGCACGATCGCGCCAGCCTCATTATAGCAGGGCAGAAGCACGGCGATGCGCGGGGCGGCCGCGCCCGTTTCGCTGTTCACTGCGGGAAATTCCTTCATCGCCTGATCATGCCCTGTCTGATGCGTGCGACAGCCATGGCGCATCATGTTTAAGATTTCATCTGCCATGCCGGTGCCGAAATGAAAAGCGCCCGCGCTTCCATGGAGGAAGCGCAGGCGCTTGAGCATCCGCTGCTATGCGAAAGCCTTATTCAGCCTTGGCAGCGGCTTTCTTGGGAGCAGCCTTTTTCTTCGGCTTTTCCTGCGCCGCGGCGTCGGCCTCTACGGCCTCGTCCTTCTTGGCCGCAGCCTTTTTGGCGGCCGGCTTCTTGGCAGGCGCTTCTTCGGCGGCGGGCGCTGCGTCTTCGTCAGCCTTGGCAGGCTCGGCGGCCTTCTTCTTGGGCGCCGCCTTCTTCGCCTTAGGCTTTTCGTCGTGGTCATGGTCGTGACCGCAGTCGGGGCCATGGACATGCGGCTTGATGTCGCCATCCTCCGCCTCGATCGCAGCTTCCAGTTCCTCACGGGTCACGGCGCGATCCGTGATGTCCGCCTTTTCGAACAGGAAGTCGACGACCTTGTCCTCATAGAGCGGCGCGCGCAGCTGCGCGGCGGCCATCGGGTCTTGGCGGACATATTGGACGAAGCGCTCGCGATCCTGCGGACCGTACTGCTGCGCGGCCTGCATGATAAGGCGGTTCATTTCCTGATCCGACACGGTCACGCCATTGGCCTGGCCGATTTCCGAAAGCAGAAGGCCAAGGCGGACGCGGCGCACGGCGATGGCGCGATAATCGTCCTTTTCGGCTTCCATTTCCTTGAGCGCCGCTTCGGTGTCTTCCTCATGGCTGGCTTCATGCTGAAGCTGCTGCCAGATCTGGTTGAATTCGGCTTCCACCATGCTGGGCGGCACGTCGAAATCATGGTTGGCGGCCAACTGATCAAGCAGCTTGCGCTTCATATGCGTGCGGGTAAGGCCGTTATGCTCCTGCTCGATCTGCCCCTTGAGCAGTTCATTGAGCTTGTCGAGGCTTTCCAGGCCGAGCGACTTGGCGAATTCCTCGTCCACCTTGGGCTTGTCGCCGTTCAGCACCGACTTGACCGTCACGTCGAAGGTCGCGGCCTTGCCGGCAAGATGTTCAGCGCCATAATCTTCGGGGAAGGTGACGTCGATCGTCTTTTCCTCACCCTTTTTGACGCCGGTCAGCTGCTCTTCGAAGCCGGGGATGAACTGGCCCGAACCCAGCTTCAGGCGGATATCTTCCGCGCTGCCGCCTTCAAAGGCTTCGCCGTCGACCTTGCCGACGAAGTCGATGACCAGCGTGTCACCTTCGGCTGCTGCATGGTCGTCAGCATGCTCTTCCAGAGCCCCCTGCTGGCTGGCGATACGGGCGGCGGCTTCCGCGACCTTGTCGTCGGCGACGTCCACGGTCAGCCGCTCCAGCTTCAGCCCTTCGATGCTGGGCGCCGCGATTTCGGGCAGCACTTCCAGTTCGACCTTGACCTGCGCGTCCTTGCCGAATTCGAAATTCTCGTCCAGCTCGACCGAAGGCTGCATCGCGGGACGCAGCTTCTGGTCTGCGATCAGCTTCTGAATGCTGTCCTGGATGCTGTTGTTGAGCGCATCGCGCTGCAGCGATTCCCCGTGCATTTTCTTGACCAGGTTGGCCGGCACCTTGCCGGGGCGAAAGCCGGGCATCCGCACCTGCGGCGCGATCGCCTTCACTTCCTTGTCAACGCGAGCGTCGATATCCTTCGACGTGATGGTCACGGTGTAGGCGCGCTTCAGGCCCTCGTTCAACGTCTCGACAGTCTGCATCTCTTCTCTCAAACGCTTTCTTCAGCTGAATTTCGGTGGCGCCTGCGATGGCCCGAAAGCCTGGCGCACTGGTGCGGGCGAAGGGACTCGAACCCCCACATCTTGCGATACCAGAACCTAAATCTGGCGCGTCTACCAGTTTCGCCACGCCCGCATCGGTCGCCGGTCGGCGCGGCATAGAGAAAAGCGGGGGCAGTGGCAAGGGATAGTGGATCAGACGGCGGAACTGGCTGAACGCGCCATGCGTAACGGTGATGACAGCTATCGACAAGGAAAGTGACATGGCCACCCAGCCCGACCCGAACCCCGCCGCCGTCCCGCCGCCGGACCGGATCGAACCGCAGTCGCCCGATGAAATGCCCGTACCCGACCGGCCAGCCGAAACGCCGATGACGGAGCCGGACGAAATCGCGCCGGTCGCGCCCGATTATGACCAGCCCGATCAGGCACCGACCGAGCTGCCGCCGCCGCCCGATTGAGGCCCGGCGCATCAACTGTGCGCCATATGCCACATCGGAATAATAAATTTACCCGGATTTGGAACTTTTGGGTCGATCGTTAAAAATAGGCTTCCGATCGGGTGGACAGGCCCCTGCATCCATGATTGAACTATGACAGATAAAAGAAATCGGGAGAGGCGCGGCTGACAACGATCAGGGGGTCCATGTGCAACGGGTTCGCGCCAAACTGGAATGGTTCAAAACGGTCATATTGCCACAGGAGGCTGCGCTTCGCGGCCGTCTGCGGCGGATATTGCCGTCCACGCATGAACTGGAAGACATGGTCGCCGAGGTTCTGGCCCGCGCCTATGCCACGGAAAATTGGGAAAATGTGACGACGGGCCGGGCCTATCTGTTCACGATTGCCCGCAATTTGGTCATCGACACCGCCCGCCGTAACAAGGTGGTGAGTTTCGAGACGATCGCCGACCTGGAACTGCTGGGTGGCGAGAATAATATCGAGGCGCAACTCCATGCCCGCGAGGCGCTGCGCCAAGTGGAAGCCATCGTCGAGTCGCTGCCGCCGCAATGCCGCCGCGTCTTCATCCTGCGACGCATCCATGAAAAATCGATGCTGGAAATAGCGGACGAAATGTCCCTGTCCGTTTCAACGGTTGAAAAACATCTGGCCAAAGCAATCGCAATAGTTATGCGGGCCTGGGCGGAACGTGAGGAAACGGACTTCGAACGTGCAGGCGTCGGAACCAGGTTCAAGCTACGCGGACAGGAACGCGATCGAGGCGGAAGCCGCGCGCCTGCTGGCCAGGCTTAACAGCGACCCCAGCCCGGACGACGAAGCGGCCATCTGCGCCTGGATCGAGGCCGATCCCCGCCATGCCGTCGCCTTTGCCCGCGCGGAAGCCGCCTGGGAGGCATCGGAACGGCTGAAAAGCGCAGCCGCCGACATCACGCTGCCGCCGATACAGCAGATCATCAGCGAAGCCGACCAGCGCCGCCTGTCGCGCAACATCATGGTCGCCGCCGGTGTCGCCATATTATTGTTCGTCTTCGCCGCGATCGTGACCGTGCGCACGTTCAGTGGGGTGGAACGATACGAAACGGGCGTGGGCCAGATGCGCGACATCGCGCTGGAGGACGGGTCCATCCTCCACCTCAACAGCGATAGCGAGGTCGAGGCGCGATTCACCAGCAATGGCCGCAAGGTGCGCCTGATGAAGGGCGAGGCATCGTTCGAAATCAGCCATGACCCCGAGCGCCCGTTCGACGTCGAAGCGCGCGCCGCGGTCATCCGGGCGGTCGGCACCGCCTTCAACGTTCGGATGCGGCCATCGTTGGTGGAGCTGACCGTCACGCATGGCCAAGTGAGCGTCCATTGTGGCGACAGCCCCTTGCAAAAGGTGGCGGCTGGCAGTGGCGCGGTGATCCAGCCGCGCAGCATCTCGCTCACCCGGTTGGGATCCAAGATCGTCGAGCAGCGCACGGCCTGGCGCGACCAGATGGTCGAACTGGACGGCGAAACCGTCGAGCAGGCGGCGGACGAGTTCAACCGCTATCGCAAGACGCCCATCCTGATCGGCGATACCCGCGTGTCTGCGCTGCGAATCGGCGGTCGGTTCCGCACCACCGATAGCCAGGAATTCCTGTCGGCGCTGCAATTGACGCTGCCGATCCGGGTCGTGGATGGCGAGGATGGATCGGTGATGTTGTTGTATCGCGACAATGGCGCGGAGGGTGAGCACCCTCCGCTCGCCTAGGCCCGTTCGGGAGCGACACCCCTTGCCGTAGTGCGTTCAGGCCAGCAGCGCGTCGACCAGATCGGGCACCAGTCGCGTCGCGGGGCCGAGTCGGGTTTCATCGAACAGCGCGCTACCTGCCGAAGGCTCCAGATTGAGCTCGATGGTGCGCGCGCCAACGGCGCGGGCGGTCTGCACGAAGCCGGCGGCAGGATAGACCGCGCCCGACGTGCCGATCGACACGAACAGGTCCGCGTTTTCGAGCGCCTCGTAGATCCGATCCATCCGATAGGGCATCTCGCCGAAAAAGACGATATCGGGACGCAATCGCGGCTCGTTACATCTGGCGCAGGCCGAAGCGGGCGGCAGGGCGTCCGACCAGGGCGCAGCTTCCCCGCAGGCGGCGCACAGGGCGGACTTCAATTCTCCATGCATGTGAAGCAACCGCTTCGCCCCCGCCCGCTCATGCAGGTCGTCGACATTCTGCGTGACGATCAAGAGATCGCCAGCCCATCGCGCATCCAGCCGCGCCAGCGCCTGATGCGCGGCGTTGGGCGACACCTGCGCCAGCTTGGCGCGCCGTTCGTCATAGAAACGGTGGACCAGCACCGCGTCCCGCGCCAGCGCCTCGGGCGTGCAGACGTCTTCGACCCGATGCCCCTCCCACAAGCCATCAGGACCGCGAAATGTCGCGAGGCCGCTTTCGGCCGAGATGCCGGCGCCGGTCAGGATGACGATGGAGTTGATGGCGTCTTTCTGCATGATGGCCTTCCGCTTACAAGAGAAGCCATGGCGCTGCCACTATCAGGCGCGTTTGGTAAGATGCCGACAGCCTAACCGGTGGGGGCCAGCTTGCGCGCGCGGTCGCGCCATGTTTCCGCCAGCACCGGCATGTCCGCGAGCGCGCGCAGGCCGGCGGGATCACCCTTGTGACCGCCGCTGATCAGCAGGCGGAACAGGCGGTCGATGGGCCATTGCGGAAAGGGTCGTTCGAGCAGGGTCATGCGGGTCCCCGCTTCCACCTCGCCTTCCTGGATGACGCGGCAATAGATGCCGCAACGGCCGGTTTTGACGATCGTCGCCATGACGTCGCGAGCGCCGAAGCGATGGTCGAGTTTCCAGCAGGGCTGGCGGCCATGGCTGATTTCCACCACGGCGCTGCCGAGCGTGAAGCGATCGCCCAGACAGAGTTGCGATTCGGTGAGGCCCCGCGCCGCTATATTTTCGCCAAAGGCGCCAGGAGCATCGAGCAGCTGGTGGCCTGGCAGACGCGCACGCCACCAAGCATAATGATCCTGCGCGTAAAGGTGGATCGCCTTGTCCCAGCCGCCATGATGGACACGGTCGGCGACGGCGTCCCCTTCCAGCCCGCCCCAGCCGATGCGGACCGGCCCCGTCACGGGCTGTTTGGCGATGGCGCTATAGGCTTCGCCGCGAAAGGGCACGGGCGTGCCGACGAGCAACGCGTCGATGGTCATGAAGTCCGCAGTCATCCCGTCCAGATGCCATGATGGCAGGCGGGACGCCATGGCCGATCGGGGCGGATCGGCCTCTGCGAGCAGCTGTTAGCTGGCGCTCAGTTCCGATCCGAGCTTGAGTACTTCGCCGCCATCATCGACCTTGATCAGATAGGCGGGATTGTCCTTGCTGCCATTGCGGCGAATCTTGGAGCCTTCGATGGTGCGTTCGACATGGCGCTCAAACCGTTCTTCCACGCGCCCCCGGCCGACGCCCTGCCCCCAGTTCCACTTGACCCTTTTTCCCTTGCGGAAGCTGTCGGTCATAAGGGCATCCTCTCCATTTTCGGGCGCATGCCGCGCCGGCCGGTTCATCATCGTGCGAAAGCAAAATTCCCAAGGGCTTGCGCGGTTCCCTTGGGTTTTCTTTTTGGTTCGGCTAAGGCGCTGCGATGGATGCTACCGGCCTTCGTGTCGCCCTGTTCAGCGGCAATTATAACTATGTGCGTGATGGCGCGAACCAGGCGCTCAACCGGTTCGTATCCTATCTGCTGCGCCAGGGGGCCGCTGTCCGCGTTTATTCGCCAACGGTCGAGACGCCCGCGTTCGAGCCGGCCGGCGACCTGGTGAGCGCCCCGTCCTTCGCGGTGCCGGGGCGGAAGGAATATCGCGTCCCCTATCGTTTGTCCGGGGCGTTGCGCCGCGACCTCAAAGCGTTCCGCCCCAATCTAGTGCATGTGTCGAGCCCCGATCCGCTGGGGCATCGTGCGGTCAGCTGGGCGCGCGCCCAGGGCTTGCCCACGGTCGCGTCGGTGCACACGCGGTTCGAAACCTATCCGCGCTATTATGGCCTCGCCTTTCTGGAGCCGCTGATCGAATCGATGCTGCGGCGGTTCTACCGGCGGTGCGACGCGATCGTCGCGCCGTCCGAATCCATGGCGCAGCTGCTGCGCGATCAGCGGATGAGCTATGATGTGGGCATCTGGACCCGTGGAATTGATCGCGAGATTTTCTGCCCCGCGCGGCGCGACATGGCCTGGCGGCGATCGCTTGGCATCGGCGACGATGTGCCGGTGATCGGCTTTATCGGCCGGCTGGTCATGGAAAAGGGGCTGGACGTGTTTTCCGACACCGTCGATCAGCTTGCGCAGCGGCAGGTTGCGCACAAGGTGCTGGTGGTGGGCGAAGGTCCGGCGCGCGAATGGTTCGAAAACCGCCTGCCCAGCGCGGTCTTCACCGGATTTCAGAAAGGCGCGGACCTGGGCCGCGCGGTCGCCAGCATGGACATGCTGTTCAATCCGTCGGTCACGGAAACCTTCGGCAATGTGACGCTGGAGGCGATGGCGTGCGGTTTGCCCACGGTCGCCGCGCGCGCGACGGGCAGCGAAAGCCTGGTTACGCAGGGCGTGACCGGGCGACTGATCCGGCCCGGCGCGATCAGCGATTTTGCTGATGCCCTGCAAGCCTATTGCGAGGACCCCGCGGCGCGCGCGGCCGCGGGTCAGGCAGCCCAGCAGCGGGCCGAACGCAACGGATGGGATCAGGTCAATCAGGCATTGGTCGACACCTATTTGCGCATCATCCGCCAGCGCGCCCAGGGACTGGCTCCCCGCTCCAGCCCTGTTCCCTGACCGCGCGGGCGTTCCTATATCGCTGGCGATGGCCGACCTCTTCGCTTCCCACGATGATGCCGCTGACGCTGGCGCGGCCGATACCGCTCCGCTGGCCGACCGGCTGCGCCCCCGCACTTTGGCCGATGTCGTGGGTCAGGAGCATCTGACCGGGCCGGATGGCGCGATCGGCCGGATGGTGGCGGCGGGGCGATTATCGTCCATCATCTTCTGGGGGCCGCCGGGCACGGGCAAGACGACGATATCGCGCCTGCTGGCCGATGCGGTCGGCATGCGGTTCGAGCCGATCTCCGCAGTGTTTTCCGGCGTTGCCGACCTCAAGAAAGTGTTCGCGGCGGCCAAGGAGCATGCGCGCCACGGGGAAAAAACGCTGTTGTTCGTGGACGAGATTCACCGGTTCAATCGCGCGCAACAGGACAGTTTCCTGCCCTTTGTCGAAAATGGCACGGTGACGCTGGTCGGCGCGACGACGGAAAATCCCAGTTTCGAACTGAATGCGGCGCTCCTGTCCCGTGCGCAGGTGCTGATCCTGCGCCGGCTGGACGCGGCTGCGCTGGAACAATTGCTGGACCGCGCCGAAGGCCTGATGGGCCGGCCCCTGCCGCTCGATCCGGCCGCACGGGAGGCGTTGCTGGCGAGCGCCGATGGCGATGGGCGGTTCCTGCTGAACCAGGTCGAAACGCTGTACGCCATCGACATTCCAGAACCGCTCGACCCCGCCGGGCTGTCAGCGCTGCTCCATCGCCGGGTCGCCGTCTATGACAAGGATCGAGAGGGGCATTATAATCTGATTTCCGCGTTGCATAAGTCGCTGCGCGGGTCCGATCCACAGGCCGCGCTTTATTATCTGGCGCGGATGCTGACGGCGGGCGAGGAGCCGCTCTATGTGCTGCGCCGGCTGGTCCGGTTCGCGACGGAGGATATCGGCCTCGCCGACCCGCAGGCGGTGGTGCAGTGCCTTGCGGCCAAGGACGCCTATGATTTTCTGGGCAGTCCCGAAGGCGAACTGGCGATCGTGCAAGCGTGCATCTATTGCGCGACCGCGCCAAAATCCAACGCGGCCTATATGGCGATGAAGGCGTCGTTCCGATCTGCGCGGGAGACGGGATCGCTGATGCCGCCGATGAACATCGTCAATGCGCCCACCAAGCTGATGAAGCAGGTGGGCTATGGCAAAAATTATCAATATGACCATGATGCGGCGGAAGGCTTTTCCGGCGCCAATTACTGGCCAGAAGAGATGAAGGCGCAGACTTTCTACGCGCCCACCGATCGCGGGTTCGAGGCGCGCGTGGCGGAACGCATGGCCTATTGGGACAGGTTGCGTTCGGAGCGAGACGCGGGGTGATGCCCCGGTTCGCGCGGTTTGCCGCCATCGACTGGTCCGGTGCGAAAGGCGCGCGCCACAAGGGGATAGCTGTCGCGCTTTGCGAGGCGGGCGACGCGGTCCCGCACCTGGTGAGCGGTCCGGGAGGCCCATGGTCGCGCCGGCAGGTGGCGGACTGGGTGATGATGGAAGCCCAGAGCGCGGACACGCTGTTCGGGTTCGATTTCAGCTTCGCCCCGCCTTTTGTGCGCCGTGGCGGCTATCTACCCGGAGACGATGTGCCCGATGACGGGCCGGCCTTCTGGGCCTATGTCGATGCGATCTGCGACGACATGGATCTGGGGGCGGCGAGCCTGCTGGAAGTGGCGCATCGCCGCCACTTCTATTTCGGCAAGGCGGATGGAGAGAAGGCGGCCTTTCTGCATCATCGCGTGTGCGAGGCGCTCTATAATGCGGGCGGCGGCGGCAAGCCGTCCACCGTCTATGACGCCATTGGCGCGGCGCAGGTGGCCAAGGCGAGTTTCGCAGGCATGCGGATGCTGCACCATGTGCGGCCGGAGGTGCCGGTTTGGCCGTTCGACCCCTTGCCCGCCGCCGGATCGCTGATCGTCGAAATCTACACCAGCATCGCCGCGCGCGCCGCCGGACGGCCCAAGGGGCGGACGAAGATGCGCGATGCCCTGGCGCTCAATGATGCGCTGGCGACGCTTGGATCGAGGCTGCATGACGGCCCCATGCCCGATGACCATGGCGCGGACGCGATCGTCACCGCCGCCTGGATGCGCCAAGCGGCGACGAACCCCGCGCTCTGGGCACCGGCCGGGTTGACGAACGACGTCGCGCGCACCGAAGGGTGGACCTTCGGGGTGGTGTGACATTGCCTGAGAAGGAAATGGTGCCGGCTGAGGGGATCGAACCCCCGACCTTCGGTTTACAAAACCGCTGCACTACCGCTGTGCTAAGCCGGCTGGATGGCGAGTGCCCTAATGACGGGCGGCATCGCGGTCAACGGCGAAATGCCGATGCGGCGTCTGGCGAACAAGCGCGCTCTAGCCGCCGGGCGACCAACCTGGCGGCGCGAGGGTGAAACCGGCAAATTCGAAGCCCGGCGTGACGGTGCAACTGACCAGGGTCCATCCGCCCAGTGGGGTGGCCGATTGCCAATGATGCGCGGGGACCAGCATCTGCGGCGTCTGGCCACCGATGACGTCGGCCCCCAATATGGTGTCGGACGCGGGACCGTCAGCAGGCGCGATGGACAAGGTGAGCGGCGCGCCGGCATGCCAGAACCATTGTTCGTCGGCATCGACCCGGTGCCAATGGGAGCACTGATGGGCTTCGAGCAGGAACAGGATCGCGGTGCCGGCAGCGCGCGCTCCCGCTTCACTGGGCGCTCTCCACGTCTCCCTATACCAGCCGCCCTCGGGATGGGGCGACAGGTCGAGCGCCGTGATCAGCGCCTTTCCATCCTGTTCATCGATGCTGCGCATCCTCTCACCTCAAATTTTATGGCTGTGGAAACAGAGGCTTGCGCTGTTGCCGCAGGTTCATGCAACCTCGATCAATAGAAGGGGGTTCAAGCTTCAAATCACGCTAAAGGAGGAGATACTCATGCGTAAAGCTCTTATGGCCCTTGCCGCCATCTCGCTGGCTGTTCCCGTTTCCATGACCGTGCCCACCGATGGCGCGCAGGCGCGGAAGCATCATCGCTACAAGGAATGGCGCGGCCGCGACGGGCGCACCTATTGCCGCAAGTCCGATGGCACCACTGGCCTCATTATCGGCGGCGTCGGTGGCGCGCTGGTGGGCCGGGCGATCGACACGCGCGGTGATCGCGCGACGGGAACGATCCTAGGCGCAGCCGGCGGCGCGCTGCTGGGCAAGGAAATCGACAGCAAGCGTCGTTGCCGCTGATCGGAGGTTGCCGGGCGATACCCCGACAATACAGACAAAAAAAGGGACGGCGTCCTCATTGGATGCCGTCCCTTTTTGTTGTTTGAACGCAGGCGTCAGTTGGAAGCGGCGCCGCGGGCTTCCTCGACGGGGAAGCTGACCTGGTGGCCGTTCGATACGCCCGAAACCTTGCCGTCCTTGACCGACAGGTTGAAGGCGACGGCGCCGGGGTAGCGACGGCCGGAAATCTTTTTGCCGGCAGCGGTATCCTGAACGTCATAGACGTAGGTATAGCCTTCGTGCGTGAAGCGCTGCTTGGCCGTGCCTTCAGCCTGGGCAGCGGTGGCGGCGATGGCGCTGACGGCGCCGGCGACAATGAACTTGGACAGCATTCGCATAGGGTTTCTCCTTGTGAATGCCGATCAAACACCTCTTGAACATATTATTATCTGGTTGCCCCCGTGATATGCTGCGGCGCAGCAGAGGGACAATCGCAAAAAATGTCGTTCCGGTTGCGTCGGATGCAATCGCTTGAGCTAGATGCCTCAAGCCTTTGACATGGCGACGATTTGGTCGAACTCCGCCTTGGTGAGCGGGCTGACGGACAGGCGAGGCTGCCGGATGATCGCCATGTCGGACAGAGAGGCTTGCGCCTTCATCGCCTTGAGCGGCACAGGATTGGCCAGCTTTTCCTTGGGCGCGACCTGGACGGCGATCCATTTGCCCGAATCATCGGTACTGTCGGGCGCGGCTTCCCCAACGATCGTCATGATGCCGACCGCCGCCAATCCGATATTGCTGTGGTAGAACAGGGCCAGATCGCCCTTGCGCATGGCCTTCATATGCCCCTGCGCGGCGTGATTGCGCACGCCGTCCCACTCCGCCTGCCCCTTGGCGACAAGATCGTCATAGGAGAAGACATCGGGTTCCGATTTCATAAGCCAATAGTGCATCATGCCTTCTTGCAACAGCGGCCCGGGACGATCAAGGATGCCGCCATGCACGGCCCTGCCCCAATGGCGGACGGGGGCCATCAAAAGACTATGGAGATAGAAAAGTGTCGCAAACGGTGCTGGATCAGGTGCCCGTCCTGTCCATGGCGGACATGCCCAAGGCGGATTTCGCCCAGGCCTTCGGCCAATCCTTTCAGCGGTTCGGCTTCGCGATGGTGCGCGACCATGGCATGGACCCCAAATTGATCGACGAAGGCTGGTCCATGGCGCGGCGCTTTTTCGATCTGCCCGAGGAGGTGAAGCGGCGCTATGACGCCAAATATAATGGCGGGCAGCGCGGATATACCGCGTTCGGGACGGAAATCGCTAAGGGCGCGAGCGAGAATGACCTGAAGGAATTCTGGCATGTGGGCCGCGACCTGCCGGAAGGCGACCCTTTGGCGCAAAGTATGCCGCCCAATGTCTGGCCGGCCGAAATGCCTGAATTCAAGCCGCTATTCGCCAGCCTTTATCGCGAGTTCGACCGGGTCGGCGCGGAGCTCCTGTCGGCCATCGCCCTTTATCTCGACCTGCCCGAACGCTGGTTCGATGGGCCGATCGAAAATGGCAATTCGATCCTGCGGTTGCTCCATTATCCGCCGGTATCGCCGCAGGCGCCGGGCATCCGCGCGGGCGCGCATGAGGATATCAATCTCATCACCCTGTTGCTGGGCGCCGAGGAAGGCGGGCTGGAACTCAAGGATCGCGATGGCAACTGGCTGCCGGTCGTGCCGCCGCCCGGCGCGCTGGCGATCAATGTCGGCGACATGCTCCAGCGGCTGACTAATCATGTGCTGCCATCAACCAGCCATCGCGTCGTCAATCCGCCGCCCGAAAGGCGCGGCCATTCGCGCTATTCGATGCCCTTCTTCCTGCATCTGCGACCCGACTTCATGATCGACGCGCTGCCCCAGTGCGTGAGCGCCGACAATCCGCGCCGCGACCCGCCGATCAGCGCGCATGATTATCTGACCGAGCGATTGATCGAGATCGGGCTGATCAAGGCGTGATTGCCCATGGCGCTGGTTCCGGTCGGGTCCGAAAGTGTCGGCCGGCCGGGCCAGCGCCTATCTGCGCCCGCGGCCGAGCGTAATGCCGATTTCCTCGCCGCGCTCGCTAAGCGCCAGCTTGACGATCTTCACCTCCACATGGCTGACCTTGTCGTCCTGAAGGAAGATGGTGTCGATGATATGGTCGGCGACCGCCTCGATCAGTGTGAAATGCACGCCTTCGGGCAAGGCGGTCGAGGCCGCATGTTTAAGGTCCATATAGTTTTTGGACTGGCTGAGCGGCGTTTCCGGCTCGTAATGGTCGGCGATTCGCAACCGGGCGCGGATCGAGATGCGCAACGGCTGGGGAAGATGCGTTTCTTCCGAATAAATGCCGGTGAGCACGTCGACATGGAGGTTATTGACCTCCAGCGTCAGAAAATCGTCAAAACCCGTGTGCATAGCCTGCCAACCATCGCCCGCGGCCTGACATCAGGCGGGGACTATTTTCTTTCCTTTTGCGGCGCGGGCGCTAAAGCCCCCGCTTCCGGCGCTGCCCCATGCGCCATAGATCGCGGATCGGCAAGTCGTGTCTGATATTATCCCTCTGGATGCCATCGCGCCGCAGTTCGTGGAAGCCCTGCTGGACGCGGCCTTCGGGCCCGATCGCCATGGCCGGACCGCCTATCGTATCCGGGAAGGCATGACGTTCATTCCCGATCTTTCGGTCTCCATCGTCGGTGCGGACAATGACCTGATCGGCACATTGCAAAGCTGGCCGGTCGCCCTGACGCAGTCCGACGGTCGGCAGATGCCGCTCATCATGATCGGGCCGGTCGCGGTCGCCCCCGCGCATCAGCAGGACGGGCATGGTCGGGCGATGATGGATGCCGTGATCGGCAAGGCCCGCGCGTTAGGCACAGAACCGCTGATGATGATCGGCGATCCGGAATATTATGGCCGCTTCTGGGGATTTTCCGCAGATGGCACAAGCGGATGGGACGCCCCCGGACCATTTGAAAAGCGCCGCCTGCTCGCGCTGTCGGTCGACGGGCGACCGGTGGACGGCGAAGGCATGTTGACGCCCCGGATCACAATCACGGCCTGATTCCCCCTTTGCCTTCGGCACGATGGGCACCTATCTCGGAGCCATGCCTATGGACCCCCTGCCCGACCTTGCCAGCCTGTCGCTGTCCGACATTGCCCGGCTGCTCGCCGAGAAGAAATTGCCGCCGGTCGAGCAATGGAATCCCGACCATTGCGGCGATAGCGAGATGCGGATCGCGCGGGACGGCACCTGGTATCATCAGGGGTCGCCGATCGGCCGCGAAGCGATGGTACGGTTATTTTCCACCATCTTGCGGCGTGAGGACGATGGTAGCCATGTATTGGTGACGCCGGTCGAGAAGCTGGACATTGCGGTCGAGGACGCGCCCTTCGTTGCCGTCGAACTCAAAAGCGAAGGCGAAGGCCGCGATCGCGCGCTTGCCTTCCGGCTCAACACCGGCGACCTGGTGACAGCGGGGCCTGACCATGACCTGATCCTGCGCGATACGGACGATGGCCCCCGCCCCTATCTGCATGTGCGTCGCGGGCTGGAGGCGCTGATTGCGCGCAGCGTCTATTATGAACTGATGAACCTGGCGCTGGAGGACGGCGGGGAGCCTGTTGGCCTCTGGAGCCATGGCACCTTCTTCCCGCTGGACCGCGCCCGATGACACTGGCGTTGCGGCTGCGCGCCGCGCTGGAGGAAGGACATCGGCGAACCGACATGCTGCCGCTGTCCGATGTGCGCGATCCGCGGATAGAAGGCGAGATAGCATTGGCCCCGGCCGCCGTGCTGGTTGCGATCACCGATCGGCCGGAGCCGGGATTGATCCTGACGGAGCGATCCACGGCGCTTCGCAAACATGCCGGGCAGGTCGCCTTTCCCGGCGGCCGCGTCGACCCGTCGGACGCCGATGCGATCGCCGGCGCGCTGCGTGAGGCGCAGGAGGAGATCGCGCTGCCGCCCGACCGGGTCGAGCTTGTCGGCATCTCCGACCGTTATCAGACCTTTACCGGTTTCGACATCGTGCCCGTGTTGGGCGTGATTCCGCCGGACCTGCCGCTACGCGCGCAGGAAAGCGAAGTGGCTGCCTGGTTTGAAGTGCCGCTCGCCTTCGCGCTCGATCCCGCCAATCGCATCCGCCATGAGGTCGAATATGCCGGCGCGATGCGGGCCTATTATGAAATCCATTGGGAAGGTCGCCGCATATGGGGCATCACCGCCGCCATTCTCGCCAATCTGTCGCGCAGGCTTGGCCATGACCGCCTTGCTGCCTGACGCGCCCTGGCGTCATCGGCCGGGCCTCGACGCATTGCTGTTCGCGCTGGGGGCAAGAGACGGCCTGGCACGCTATGTCGGCGGGGCCGTGCGTGACGGATTGCTGGGCCTGTCGGTCAATGATCTGGACCTCGCCACATCGCTGCCGCCGACGGCGGTCATGGAACGCCTGAAGGATGCGGGGATCAAGGCGGTGCCGACCGGGATCGACCATGGCACGGTTACGGCCGTGCTGGCCGACGGCCCGGTCGAGATCACGACATTGCGGCGCGACGTCAGTACCGACGGCAGGCGCGCGACCATCGCCTATACCGACGACTGGCGCGAGGACGCGGCGCGCCGCGACTTCACGATCAACGCCCTGTACGCCGACCCGATGACAGGCGCGATCAGCGATTATTTCGGCGGTATCGCGGACCTGGAGGCGCGGCGGTTGCGCTTCATCGGCGATGCGGAGGCGCGGATTGCGGAGGATCATCTGCGCATCCTGCGCTATTTCCGGTTCCTGGCGCGCTATGGCGACAATGAGGTGGACGGCGATGCCTATGCCGCGTGCGTGGCAGCGGCCAATAGCCTGATGGCGTTGTCACGCGAACGGATCGCCGACGAATTGATGAAGCTTCTGGCAGTAGCGTCACCGGTCACGGCCCTGCGCCTGATGGTCGAAGGCGGCATATTGCGCCCGGTGCTGCCGGAAGTCGGGATGGAGGGCGTCGATCGGGTAGCGGCGCTGATCGCACGGGAGGCCAAGGCCAGTTTACCCCCGTCGGCCGTGCGGCGGCTTGCCGCGCTGCTGCCGCCCGATGCAGCCGTGGCCGATCAGGTGGGAGCGCGGTTGAAGCTGTCAAACAAGGCGCGCAAGCGGCTGGCAGTGGCGCTGGCACGGGATGGCGCGGGAGAGAGCATGAAGGCTCTGGCATTCCGCATCGGGACGGAAGGCGCGATCGACCGGTTGCTGCTGGAGAGCGCCCAGCCGGTCGAGGCGCTGGCGCAGTTACGGGGGTGGACGCCGCCCAGGCTGCCGATCAGCGGCGGCGCCCTGATCAAGCGCGGCCTGACGCCGGGACCGGATGTGGCCAAGGCCCTGCAACAGGTTGAGCGGCAATGGGTGGCGGAAGATTTTCCCGATGAGGACCGGGTGCAGCAACTGGCCGATCAGATCGTTTCGAAATTCCAGCGCGCGCGCCAATAGTCGAAGGCGTCGGCTTCGTTCATCGGACGGGCGAAATAATAGCCCTGCGCTTGCCAGCAGCCCATATTCTGAAGCTGGAGCGCGAGCGCCTGGGTTTCGATGCCCTCCGCCGTAACCTTGAGATTAAGCGATTCCGCGAGCGACAGGATGGTTCGCACGATCACCATCTTGTCATGATCCTCCAGCATGGACGACACGAAGCTGCGGTCGATCTTGAGGATATCGATCGGGAGGCTGTGAAGGCTCGCCAGGTTCGAAAAACCCGTGCCGAAATCATCCATCGCGATGGACATGTCGAGATCCTTCAGCGCGACCAGCCATTTGCGCGCCTTGTCAGGATCGGCGACGATCGCGCTCTCGGTCAGTTCGGCGGTCATGCGCCGACCATCGATCCCGGCATAGCGGACCGCTTCTTCAAACATGCTCTCTACGTCATCACGCGCAATCTGAATCGCCGACACATTGACGTTAACCCCCACGGGCATCGGCTGGCCATATTTCGCGTCCCAGCGCGACAGGGCCTGCGCCGCTTCATAGGCGGCCCAACGCCCCAGGGAGGTGATAAGCCCGCTTTCTTCGGCAACCGCGATAAATTCGGTCGGCGGCACATTGCCCAGTTCCGGGTCGTTCCAGCGCGCCAGAGCTTCGAAACCCGTGATTTCGCCGGTCTGAAGGTGAATGAGCGGCTGATAAGCGAGCGACAATCCACCCTGCGACAAGGCGTCGCGCAGGCGGCTTTCAATCGAGAAGCGACGTTGCGCCTCCTTGAGCACGCCATTGCGATAGATTTCGACCTTGCCCGTCCGCTTGGCGATCTTGACCGCAGCCTGCGCCTTGCGAACGACATCATCGGGGTCTTCTTCGAGGTCCAGCGACAGCGCACAGCCGATGGCGCAATCGACGCGAATTTGCAGGTCGCTCAACCGGATGGGTGATCCCATCGCTTCCTGAATTCTCCGAACGATATGAAGAGCGTCTGACAAGCCATTGTTGAGCCGAGCGAAAATCGCGAAATCATTGCCGCCGATCCGCGCCAGAACGTCACCCTGGCGCAGGCAGGATTTCAGGCGCTTCGCCACCGTGATGAGCAATTCGTCGCCGGCCATCGGCCCCAGCGACTCATTGACCCGGCTGAAGCGGCTGAGATCAATGGCGATGATGCCGAATTGCGCCGAGTCGGGCCAGACGCCATTTTTCAGGCGATCGTCAATTTCCTCGCCAAAGCCGGTGCGGTTGGGGAGCGCGGTCAGCCCGTCGGCCAGCAGCTCGCGCCGCAAATTTTTTTCGATCGCCCGTTCGTTGGTCCGGTCCGTCGCCGTGAACAAAAGCAAATGCTGCGCCGGGTCATCGCTGTGCAACCGACCGATGGTGCACATATGATATTCCGGCCCGAGCTTCCCTTCGCGCCGCGTTTCGAAAATTACATTATCCTTGCCCGAGTCAATGAAGTGGCGGATGCGTTCGGCCCAGACCGAATTGGGCAGAATATCGGCGGGACTGACCCGTCCTTGTTCCATCGCCTGATTGAAGCGGGCGTTACCCGCAATCACCGAAAGCCCGGCCCCCCGATAGGCCACGATCGCTGCGGCCTGCGGCAGCGCCATGAGGAACTCGGCGGGATCTTCAAGCGAGCAAACGCAAGGGCCCGCGTCACCGCAGCTAGCTTCGCTACGGATCGTCTGAGCCAGCCGAGGACGCACGGACGCGGATTCCATGGCACCGGGCTAGGGCGATTAGGTAAATATTCCGAAAACGAAATTCCGATTTAGAACAATCTAGAAGCGATTATCGCGCGGAAATCCATTGGGGGGCATCCGGCCGGCAGCACCCCTGGCAACCTTCCACGGCGTCATGTCGGTTTCATTGCGGGTTCGACCGGAGTCGCCCCCCATGGCCCAGGTCAACCCGTCGGCGAGACGGAAAGCGATGGCGTCCGACAGGCCACCGTCGCGATATCGCTGAAGCTGAACCCCCTGCCCGCGCGCCATGCGGGGCATTTCGGTGATGGCGAAGACCAGCAATTTGCGGTTCTCGCCAATGACCGCGACGCTGTCGGCTTCGGCCGGCACGGGATGGACCACGGCGAGCCGCGCGCCCGCGCGGACATTCACCACCTGCTTGCCCTTGCGCGTTTCAGCCATGATGTCGGATGTTGCGGCAATAAACCCGCGCCCGTCCGACGACGCGAGCAATAATTCTCCGCCGGGTCGTGCGGGCATCAGGGCCACGATCGCCCCTTCATTATCCATGTCGACAAGCGAGCGCACCGGATCGCCAAAGCCGCGTCCACCAGGCAATTTGTCCGACGACAGGGTGAAGACGCGCCCGGTGGAGGTCGCCAGCAACAGCTTGTCGGTCGTATAGGCGTGAAAGGCGAATTGCGGCCCGTCGCCTTCCTTGAACTTGAGCGTATCGGCGGCGGCAAGGTCGCGGTGGCCGCTCATCGCGCGAATCCAGCCGCGCTCGGACAGGATCACGGTGATCGGCTCACGCTCGATCATCGCTTCCAGCGGGATTTCGCGCGCAGGCGCAGCTTCCTCGACCAGGGTGCGCCGGCGGCCCAGATCGGTGTCGGGACCATAGCGCTTGCGCAGGGCGGCAAGGTCCTTCTTGAGCCGGGTACGCTGCCGAGCCGGGCTTTCGACCAGCTTTTCAAGCTCATCGCGCTCTTTCAACAATTCGCCATGTTCGCGGCGAAGCTCCATTTCCTCCAGCTTGCGCAAGCTGCGCAACCGCATGTTGAGAATCGCTTCGGCCTGGCGGTCGGTGAGGCCGAATTCGGCCATCATCACCTCCTTTGGCTCATCCTCCGTGCGGATGATCTCGATAACCCGATCGAGGTTCAGATAGGCGATGATATAGCCGTCGAGCAGCTCGACCCGGGCCGCGATCTTGTCGAGCCGGTGACGCGCGCGCCGGACCAGCACGTCGATCTGATGCTGCAGCCATTCGACCAGCAACGGCTTCAAGCCCAGCACCCGCGGCGTATGGGTGGCGTCGAGCACGTTCAGATTGAGCGGAAAGCGGTTTTCCAGGTCGGTCAGGCGAAACAGGCTGTCCATCAGCAGCTGATCGTCGACCGTGCGGGCGCGCGGTTCGATGACGATGCGAATCTCCGCGTCGGATTCGTCGCGCACATCGGCCAGGATCGGCAGCTTCTTGTCGTTGATCAGCGCCGCGATCTGCTCGATCAGCTTCGACTTCTGCACCTGATAGGGAATCTCAGTGACGACCGCGATCCAGGTGCCGCGGCCATGATCCTCCTTGTGCCAGCGCGCGCGCGTGCGGAAGGCGCCTCGTCCGGTGGCATAGGCTTCGGCAATGATCGACGGGCTGTCCACCAGCACGCCGCCGGTCGGAAAGTCAGGCCCCCGAACGATCTGCATCAACGCTGCATGATCGGCATCGGGATCGTCGATCAGCAGATTGGCGGCGTCGATCAGTTCAGCGACATTATGCGGCGGGATGCTGGTCGCCATGCCGACCGCGATGCCGCTGGCGCCATTGGCGAGCAGATTGGGGAAAAGGCCGGGAAATACCTCCGGCTCCTCATCCTCGCCATTATAGGTCGGGCGGAAATCGACCGTGCCTTCGTCCAGCCCCGCCATCAGGTCGGCCGCCGCCTGGGTCAGTCGCGCTTCGGTGTAGCGCATGGCCGCGGCATTATCGCCGTCGATATTGCCGAAATTCCCCTGCCCGTCGACCAGCGGCGTGCGCAGGGAAAAATCCTGCGCCAGCCGCACCATGGCGTCATAGACCGACGCGTCGCCATGGGGGTGATATTTGCCGATCACGTCGCCCACGACACGCGCGCATTTCTTGTAGGCGGTGGTGTTTCGGGCAGGATTGGCCGAGAGTATGTCGGCGCTGGCCCCGCCCGGCTCCATCCGCAACAGCCGCATCGCCCAGAGCAGGCGCCGATGCACGGGCTTCAACCCATCGCGAAGGTCCGGCAGCGACCGCGCGGTGATGGTCGAGAGCGCATAGACGAGATAGCGCTGGGAAAGCGCTTCGTCGAAAGGATGGTCCTTGATGGCGTCGAACGGGTCGCGAAAGTCTGTCATTCCCTCCGGAATAGCAGCGCCCGCCGCTTTGGCAAAGATGGCAGTCCGTTGCCTAAATCGGCGTGCGTTCCCCATGCTGACCTGAGGATATTTTTTGCGTGCGCTGCACCATAAGAGGGGTTGCGGTTTGAACGGGAAGCGCCACTTTGCCCCCGTGTCTGATTCTGCTTGCTCCCCAAACCCCGCCCCGCTCCCCTCCCCGTCCGTCGGACTGCTGGACGGCGCGTCGCTGTTTCTGGATTTCGACGGCACGCTCGCGCCGATCGCCGATACGCCCTGCGGCGTTGAGGTGGGCGACGATCTGATCGCGACGCTGCTCCGGCTGCGCGATGCGCTGGACGGCCGGCTGGCGATCGTCAGCGGCCGGTCGGTCGCGACCCTGCGGGATTTTGGCTTTACCGATTTCCTGATTGCCGGCACGCATGGGCTGGAATTCGCCGCGCCTGGCGCGCACGTCGATGCGCCCGCGCGCTTGCCGGCGATCGACGCGGTTGAGGATGCATTCAACGCTTTTGTCGCGGACAAGCCGGGCATGCTGGTCGAACGCAAGACCATCAGCGTCGGGCTGCATTTTCGCGGTGCGCCGCAATGGGGCGATGAAGCCCGCGCGCTCGCCATGGCGCTGGCCGCCGACCATGACCTGGCGGTGCAACCGGGCAAGATGCTGTTCGAATTGCGACCGGGCGGAGCCGACAAGGGCAGCGCGGTGCGCCGGCTGATGACGCAGCCGCCCATGGCGGGTGGCGTTCCTGTCTTTATCGGCGACGATGTGACGGATGAGGAAGGCTTTGCCGCCGCAGCCGAGCAAGGCGGCGCGGGCATCCTGGTCGGCGCACCGCGATCGACTTTTGCTGCTTTCGGGTTGGAACAGGTTGCCGCCGTCAGGCATTATCTGGCGGAAGGGGCTGCCCGGCTCGGCTGAACGGCGGCCTATCGGCTTGGGTTGCAGTCAAAGGGGGCAGAAACATCAGCAACAGCAACGGCGAAACGCACGCGAACGAACAGACGCTGGACCTGTGGCCCATCGGCAATTGCCAGGCATCGGCCCTGATCGATCGCGCCGGGCGCATGGTCTGGGGCTGCGTGCCTCGCGTGGATGGCGACCCGGTCTTTTCCGCCCTGCTCGATAATCAGTCCTGGGATGAGCCGGACGCGCGCGGCTTCTGGGCGATCGAGCTGGAAAATGTCGTCGCGATCGAACAACATTATATCCGCAACACCCCGATCCTGGTGACGCGCCAGCGCGACGCGCAGGGCAATGCGATCGAAACCTATGATTTCTGCCCGCGCCACCGACACAAAGGGCGCATGTACCGCCCGGTTGCCTTCGTGCGCATCGTGCGCCCCGTCGCGGGCAGCCCGCGCATCCGGGTGCGGCTGCGCCCGACGACTAGCTGGAACGCGGAAAAGGTGCCGATCAGCTACGGCTCCAACCACATCCGCATGGTCCTGTCCTACATGGCGATGCGGGTATCGACCAATGCGCCCATAGGCCTCATCAGCCAGGAAAGCTGGTTCCGGCTGGAAGCCGACATGCATTTCTTCATGGGGCCGGACGAAGGCTTTTCCGACGCGCTGCGCCCCGCGATCGAGCGGATGCTGGACGACACCATCCTGGAATGGCAGGTCTGGGTGCGCGGGCTGGCGATCCCGGCCGAGTGGCAGGAGGCGGTCATTCGTTCCGCCATTACCTTGAAACTTTGCCAGCATGAGGAAACCGGCGCGATCGTCGCGGCGCTGACCACATCCATTCCCGAACATGCCGATAGCGGCAGAAATTGGGATTATCGCTACTGCTGGGTACGCGACGCCTATTATACGGTCGAAGCGCTCAACCGGTTGGGCGCGCTGGACGTGCTGGAATCCTACCTCGTCTATCTGCGCAACATCGTCGATGGGGCCAAGGGCGGGCATATCCAGCCGCTTTATGACGTACGCGGCAATGCCACGCTGACCGAATGGGAAGCCGATGGCCTGCCGGGCTATCGCGGCATGGGGCCAGTGCGCGTCGGCAATGCGGCCTATGAACAGATACAGCATGACGCCTATGGGCAGATCGCCCTATCATCGGTGCAGGGCTTTATCGACCAGCGGTTGCTGCGGATGGCGGGCCACGCCGATTTCGAGGCGCTGGAGGCGGTCGGCGAGCGCGCCTGGCAAGTCTATGACAAGCCGGATGCTGGCCTGTGGGAACTGCGCACGCGCGCCCATGTGCACAGCTATAGCGCCGTCATGTGCTGGGCGGCGTGCGATCGGCTGGCCCATGCCGCCAAGGCGATCGGCCTGGACATGCGCGCAGCCTATTGGGAAAATCGTGCGGAAACGATGCGGACGCGTATCCTGGACGCAGCCTGGCGCAGCGACAGCAACGCGATATCCGCCAATTTCGAGGATGATTCGCGCGACGCGTCCTTGCTGCAACTGCTTGACCTGCGCTTCCTGAGCGCCGATGATCCCAAATTCATCGGTACATTGGCGGCGCTGGAGGCCGATTTGCGGCGCGGCAACGACATGCTGCGCTACAGCGCGCCCGATGATTTTGGCGAGCCGGTGACGGCGTTCAACGTCTGCACATTCTGGCTGATCGAGGCGCTGCATCGCACCGGCCGCACCGAAGAAGCGCGCGAATTGTTTGAAGTCATGCTGTCGCGGCGCACCGCCGCGGGCCTGTTGTCGGAGGATATCGACCCCGTGACCGGGGAATTATGGGGCAATTATCCCCAAACCTACTCGTTGGTCGGCATCATCAATTGCGCCGTCTTGCTGAGCAAACCGTGGAGCGCGATGCGATGAGCCGCCTGATTATCATCTCCAACCGGGTTAGTCGCCCCAGCAAGAACGGCAATCAGGGCGGGCTGGCCGTCGCCTTGTCGCAAGCGCTGCGCGAAAGCCGGGGCATATGGGTCGGCTGGTCGGGCGAGGTGACGAACAATTTTACCGGGCATATCGGCTTTGCCGAATATGACGGCGTCAAGACCGCGACAATCGACCTGGAAGAACAGGATGTCGACGAATATTATAATGGGTACGCGAACAAGACTCTGTGGCCGCTTTTCCACTTCCGTATCGACTTGGCCGAATATGCGCGCGATTTCGAAGGGGGCTATAACCGCGTCAACAAGCGCTTTGCCGAGACGACCAGCCCGCTGATCGAACCGGACGACATCATCTGGGTCCATGATTATCACATGATCCCGCTCGGCCAGATGCTGCGCGACCGCGGCCTTAAAAACCGGATGGGTTTCTTCCTCCACATCCCCTGGCCGCCGACGCGCCTTCTGGTTTCACTGCCGCATCACACCAAGCTGGTGAGTTCGCTTTTCGCCTATGATGTGGTGGGATTTCATACCGAGGAATGGCTCGAATCCTTCCGCCATTATGTCGAGAAGGAAATGGGCGGCAAGGTCGATGGCGACTTCGTCACGGTCGGCGACCGGACAATCCAGGCGATCGCCTGCCCCATCGGCATCAACGCGCAGGAATTTGCCGACGCCGCCGTCAGCGACGCCGCCAAGGATATGTACGGGCAGGTCCGCGCGTCCTTGCAGGACCGGTCGCTGATCGTGGGCGTCGACCGGCTGGATTACAGCAAGGGTCTGGAGGAGCGCTTCAACGGTTACGCGCGGTTCCTAAAAGACCATCCCGAACATCATCGTCAGGTCGTGCTGACGCAGATCGCGCCGCCGTCGCGTGGGGAAGTCGAAAGCTATCGCGACATTCGCGCGACGCTGGATTCGCTCGCCGGGCGGATCAATGGCGAATATAGCGATGTCGACTGGACGCCGATCCGCTACGTCAACCAGGGTTATCCGCGCGACAAGCTGGCGGGAATCTACCGCGCGGCGCGGATCGGGCTGGTGACGCCGCTGCGCGACGGCATGAACCTGGTCGCCAAGGAATATGTCGCGGCGCAGGACCCGGAAGATCCCGGCGTGCTGGTGCTGTCGCGCTTTGCGGGCGCGGCGATCCAGCTGCGCGACGCGCTGCTCATCAACCCCTATAGCAGCGAGGAAATGTCGGACGCGATCAACCGCGCGCTGGCCATGCCGCTGGGCGAACGCAAGCGCCGCTGGCGCGCGATGATGGACAGCGTGGAAACACAGGATATCAGTTGGTGGCGTCAGACCTTCACGGAACGGCTGACGGCCGCCGAACCGATTCCCAAGGAGGCCGCCATCGCGCCCGTCGAGGGTTGAGCGCGTTCGCAGCGCTCGTTAGGCTGCGTTGATGCAGCGGGATGATGACAATGAGGCGGGCGGGCCGTGGGCCGCCATTCAGGCGCGCTCGGGCGTCATCATCGCCGCGGTGGGACTGGTCGCTTGGGTCGCGCTGCTCTGGTTCATGTTTGGCGATGTGCTCTAGCCAAGGGACAGCGTTTCTGCCCGCCAATTGCACCGGCGGTGAGATTGCTCTATGGGCCTGCGCGAACAGCCCCGGCACCCGCTGATCCTTTTCGATTCGCGATTGCCGGGGCGCAGTGTTTTTGAGAAAAAAGGTCAGGAACGCGCATGGCCCGTCGCCGCCAGATTTACGAAGGCAAGGCAAAGATCCTTTATGAAGGCCCCGAGCCGGGCACGATCATCCAATATTTCAAGGATGACGCCACTGCCTTCAACGCGCAGAAAAAGGGCACGATTTCCGGCAAGGGCGTGCTGAACAACCGCATTTCCGAGCATGTCTTCACCCTGCTCGGCCAGATCGGCGTGCCGACCCACTTCATCCGCCGCCTCAATATGCGCGAGCAGCTGATCCGCCAGGTCGAAATCGTGCCGATCGAGGTGATCGTGCGCAATGTTGCCGCCGGGTCGCTCTCCAAGAAGCTGGGGATCGAAGAAGGCACCCAGTTGCCGCGCACATTGATCGAATATTGCTACAAGGACGACGCGCTGGGCGATCCGCTCGTGTCCGAGGAACATATCGCCTGCTTCGGCTGGGCGACGCAGGAAGAAATGCACGACATTGCCGACATGGCGATCCGCGTGAATGATTTTCTGTGCGGCCTGTTTGCGGGCATCGGCATCCGCCTCATCGACTTTAAGCTGGAGTTCGGACGGCTTTACGACGGCGATTACAGCCGCATCATCCTGGCCGACGAGATCAGCCCGGACGGTTGCCGCCTGTGGGACATGGCTACCAACGAGAAACTGGACAAAGACCGGTTCCGCCGCGACCTGGGCGGCGAAGTCGAAGCCTATCAGGAAGTCGCGCGGCGGCTGGGTCTGCTGCCAGAGGGGCTGGACACCACTGTCCTGGACCTCGACACGCATCGCAAGAAGCGCGAAAAGGAATAAGGCAAAGGCCGGCCACAGCGCCGGCCTTTTTTCTGGCTCATGCCAGCAACGCGTCGGCCATCAGCTTGAGGCCGAGCAGGATCATCAAAATATAGATGAGCGTATAGAAACGCGCCGGATCGACCCGCCGTACCAGCGTGACGCCAGCAAATGTCGACAGGATCGCGACCGGCGCCAGCATGGCGGTGGCCATCAGATTGTCGCGGCTGAACTGGCCGAGCGCGGCATAGGCCGGCACCTTCATCCAGTTCATCGCGGCAAAGGCGAAGGCGGTGGTGCCAACCAGCATGTCGCGGGTCAGTCGCTTGGGCAGGACCCACATCTGGAACGGCGGCGAACCGGCATGGGCGATCTGACTGGTGAAGCCGCTGGCGATGCCAAACAGAAAACCCATCCAGGCAGGGGAGTTGGACGGCAGCGTAATCGCCCCGCCGCGTTCCACCCATAGTCTTTGCAGGCCGAACAGAACCGAAATGACGCCCAATACGCCCAGAACCGCCACCTCTGACACCTGAGCGGCAAAAAACCAGCCCAGCAGGATGCCAACGGCCGCGCCCGGCAGCATGACGGCCAGGATGCGCCCATCCCAATTGCGGCGATAGGCCCAGACGCCGACAGCGTCCTGCAAGATCAGGATCGGCAGCAGGATCGCCGCGCCGCGAACCGGGTCAATCGCGAGCGCCATCACCGGCATGGCAAGCGCGCCGACGCCTGCAAAGCCCCCTTTCGCCAGTCCCGACAGGACGACGGCAGCAAGCGCACAGGCAATGAACAGCGGATCAGCCATGAAGCAGGCTCAGCGAACACTCGCTGGATAAAGACAATCTGGAGATGGGAAGGCCAAAAGCGATCGGCGTCAATTCATCGCCAGGATCATGTTCCGAACCTGGGGATAGACCTGCTTTTCCCATTTGCTGCCGGAAAAGACACCATAATGGCCGACCCCGGGCTGAAGATGATGGCGCTTGAGATGCGGGCGCAGACCGGTGCACAATGCATGCGCGGCGGATGTCTGCCCAACCGCGCAAACGTCATCGCGCTCCCCCTCCACCGTCAGCAACGCCGTCTTGTGGATAGCGCCGGGATCGATTTTGCGGCCGCGCACGGTCAGTTCCCCCTTGGCCAGCAGGGCGCGCTGGAACACCATGTCGACGGTTTCGAGGTAAAATTCCTTGGTCATGTCGAGGACCGCGAAATATTCCTCGTAGAACGTCTTGATCTTGTCGGCTTCTTCCGTCTTGCCGTCAGCCAGCAACTGGTAGAGTTCGCGATGCTGCGCCCCGTGCCGGTCCATGTTCATGGACATGAAGGCGGACAATTGCAGAAAGCCTGGATAGACTTCACGCCCGCGCCCGGCATAGCGAAACGGGACGACCGAAATCAGATTTTCCTCAAACCATTTGATCGGCTTTTCGTTGGCGAGGTCGTTGACGACCGTGGGCGCGGCATTGGGGTCGATCGGCCCGCCCATCAGCGTCATGGATCGCGGAGTCGCCTTGTCCTGATCTTCCGACATCAGCGCAACAGCCGCCATCGCCGGCACGCAAGGCTGGCAGACGGACACAAGATGCGCGCCCTCCCCCAGTTCCTGCAGGAAGCGGACCACATAGTCGACATAATCGTCAAAGCCGAAACGGCCGGCCGACAGCGGCACGTCGCGCGCATTTTTCCAGTCGGTGATGTAGACGTCATGATCGCGCAGCAATGTTGCGACCGTGCTGCGCAGCAAGGTGGAGAAATGGCCGGACATGGGCGCGACGACCAGCACGCGCGGCTGCTCGACCGAGACATCATCCTTCACGAAATGCAGCAGGTCGCCAAAGGGCAGGTCGAGCGCGATTTCCTCTCGCACGGTGACATCCGCATTGCCGCTTTGCACCATGTGGATATTATAGGCCGGGCGCTTGTGCGTCAGCTTCGCGCCCTGGAACACGTCCATCAGCGCGAACATACGACGCGGCATTGCCCATTCTGCCATCGGCCCCATGGTCCTGCGCAGGCTGAGCGCCCATTCCGCGCCCAGACGCGCGGGCGCCAGCATGTCGTTCCAGGCCTGATAGCCGCTGTAGAGCATCCGCATGATCGCACTTTTGCCTTATATTGACCCTGTGACCCGAATCGGTTCTTTCCTAAAACGCTATACAGGCATTTTCTGTTGCACTGCATCATCATAAATGGGAGTTAATGGGCGATAGCGAGGGGTAAAGCCATGGCCGATGCGCAACTCACTCTTTCCAGCCGCACTTATTCATCCTGGTCGCTGCGCGGTTGGCTGTTGTGTCGACTCGCGGGGCTGACGGTCCGGGAAAAGATGGTTGCTTTGGACGATCCGGACAATCGCGCGGAATTGCTCTTACTCTCCCCCTCTGTTCTTGTGCCGCGCCTGACGCATGAGGGCGCAAGCGTGTGGGACACGCTGGCGATCGCGGAATATCTGCACGAACTGTATCCGGACCGGGGCATGTATCCCGCAGACCGTATCGCCCGCGCGCATTGCCGGTCGGTATCGGGCGAAATCCATTCGGGCTTCATCAATCTGCGCTCCGCGCTGCCGATGAACCTGAAAGTCCGGCACGACCGCTTCCCGATCTTCCCCGGCGCCCGCCCCGATATCGAGCGAGTGGAAACAATATGGGCGGAATGCCTGAGCGACTATGGCGGCCCCTGGCTGTTCGGCGCATCGCCCACCGTGGCCGACGCCATGTTCGCCCCGGTTGTGCAGCGGTTCCTGACCTATGCGGTGGCCGTCAATCCGACGTCGGCCGCTTATTGCGAGACAGTCAATGAATGGCCGCTGATGCGCGAATGGATCGACGCCGCCCGCCAGGAACCGGACGAAATGATCGAGCTGGAAACCGAGTTCTAGGGCCTTTCGCCTTCGTCTTTGGGCAGTTAAGGCTAAGGCCATGACTGTTCGCACACTGATCCTGGCCCTAGGCCTGTCCGCCGCCCCTCTCCTCCCCACCATCGTGCAGGCTCAGACGATCACGCCTGATCGGCTGGAATCGTCCGTCCGCACGCTGGCGTCGGACCTGTTTCAGGGCCGTGCGCCCGGCACGATCGGGGAGGAACGGACGATCGGCTATCTGATCGGCCGGTTCGAGGCGCTGGGTCTGGAGCCGGGCGGCCCTGACGGCCAATGGGTGCAGACCGTGCCGTTGCTGCACACCCGTCTGGGCAAGCCGTCGCGGCTGGCCGTGACGCAAGGCACCGAAACGACGCCCTGGACCTTCGGCGAAAATGTCTATGTGTCGACGCTGCAACCCAAGAATGAAGTCAGCATCGACAAGGCGCCGATGGTCTTTGTCGGCTATGGCGTGTCCGCGCCGGAACGGGGCTGGGACGATTTCAAGGGCGTCGACCTGAAAGGCAAGGTCGCGGTCTTCCTGGTCAATGACCCCGATTTCGAAGCGGTGAAGGGGGAGGATGCAATCGGCAAGTTCGGCGGCAAGACCATGACCTATTATGGCCGCTGGACCTACAAGTTCGAGGAAGCCGCGCGGCGCGGTGCGATCGGCGCGTTGATCGTGCATGATACGCCCGGTGCGGGCTATGGCTGGAATGTGGTAAAAAGCCCGGCCGGCGAAAACTACGATCTGGTCCGCCCCGCCGACAAGCTGACAAGCCTTCAATTGCAGGGCTGGATCGCGGGGGATGCGGCCAAGGCGCTGTTCGCCGGCGCGGGTCAGGATCTGGCGGCGCTGCGCAGGCAGGCGCGATTCGCCGCTTTCAAGCCGGTCGAACTCAACGGCGCGACATTTTCAGCCAGCTTCCCGGTAACGCAGGATGTGGTGCAGCGCGCCAATGTGCTCGCGCGCATTCCGGGGGCCAAACGCCCTGACGAAACGGTAATGTATGGCGCGCATTGGGACGCCTATGGCAAGGGCGAACCCGATGCGCAGGACCGCATCTATCGCGCCGGGGCCAATGACGACGCGCTGGGCGTCGCCGCCATGTTCGAGATCGCCCGCGCGTTCAAGGCCGGGCCGACGCCAGACCGTTCGGTCCTGTTTGCCGCCTGGACGGCCGAGGAACGCGGCCTGCTGGGGTCCGAACATTATGCGCTCAATCCCGTCTATCCGCTCGACAAGACGGTCGCGAACCTGACCATCGACATTCTTCAGACCGCCGGCAAGGCGAAGGATGTCATCCTGGTCGGAAAGGGGCAGAATATGCTGGAGGACGACCTTGCCCGCTTCGCCGCGAAGCAGGGCCGCGTCGTGACGCAGGAAAGCCTGCCCGAACGCGGGCTTTTCTATCGCGCCGATCATTTCTCCATGGCCAAGCGCGGTGTCCCTGTGCTGCTGATGATGGGCATTGCCGGGGCGTCGGACCTGGTTGAGGGTGGCCGGACCGCTGGTCAGGCTTGGGTCGATGCCTATACCGGCAAATGCTATCACCAGGCCTGTGACGCGGTGGACGATAGCTGGAACCTGGACGGCGCGGCGCAGGACATCGACCTGATGCTCGACATTGGCCGGGACCTCGCCACGTCGGACCGCTGGCCCGAATGGAAGCCGGGGTCCGAGTTCAAGGCCATCCGCGACAAAAGCGCGAGTGTCCGGCAGTGACCGGGACCGTGCCGGCTCAACTCAATCGATAGAGCGCCGCACCATGTGCCGGCAACGCGGCAGCGACGCGCTCCGCCTGTGAACCCAGCGCCGTTCCGGCCCACAGGTCGCGCACGGCGACGGGCCGGGTGAGGCCGAGGGTTTTGAGGTCGATGCCGACCTCCCGCGCCTTGTCGCTGGTGTTGAACAGCGCCAGATAGCGGCCGCCACCATCCTCCGCCGTGGCGGACCAGATGCGCGTGCCATCCTCGATGAAATGCGGGCGACTGTCGCGGCTTGCCTGGTTGACCGCAATCACCTCCCGATTGGTGAGCAGCGACAGGGTCGCTGCGTCGAGATGACGCAGGTCGCCCCCCATGATCAGCGGCGAACGGGCAATCGCCCAGAGCGTCACCAGCGTGCGCTGCTCGTCAGGCGTGAAGCGGGTATCGCGTTCGCCCAACGCCAGCCGGCCGAGCGGCAGCATGTCGGCGTCGGGCCAGCTGTCCGGCCCGCGCCAAGGCGTCCAGTTTTCCAGACGCGTGAACTGCGCCTCCAGCATGGGCCATTCATCCCAGAAATCATCGGAGATGCGCCACATCTGCGCATATTTGCGGACATGGTCGCCCCGGATCACCGGTGTTTCGCCGGGGGAGAGGCTGAGGATGATGGGACGTCCAGTCGCCTGGATCGCCTTATGCGCCGCCTCGATCTCCGCCGCATGCGCGTCATAGGGGCGGCTCATATCGTCCATCTTGACGAAATCGACGCCCCAGTCGGCATAGAGGCGGAAGATGCTGTCATAATAGGCCTGCGCGCCGGGCCGGGCCATGTCAACGCCGTACATGTCCGGGTTCCAGGAACAGATGCTGGTCCGGTCGGCAATGTCGGCGGCGCGATATTTGGTGCCAAGGATCGGCAGGTTTGCCTCCACCGCCGCTCGCGGAATGCCGCGCATGACATGAATGCCGAATTTGAGGCCCAGCGCATGTACTGCCTGCGCCAGCGGCGCGAAGCCCTTGCCGCCTGCGCTGGAGGGAAAGCGATTGGGCGCGGGGATCATCCGGCCATAGGCGTCCATCGCTGGTTTGGGCTTTGCGTTATAGCTGTAGCTGGATGCTTCGGGTTCATACCACTGGATGTCGACCGTGAAGATGTCATAGCCGAAGGGCAGCAGCTTATCCGCCATGATCCGCGCGGTTTCGCGCGCCTGCGCTTCAGTGATGGTGGTGGCAAAGCTGTTCCAACTGTTCCAGCCCATCGGCGGACGGGGCGCCAACAGTGATGCCCCATCGGCGGCGCGGCGCTGTGGGGCTTGCGCGACTGCGGCCGCCGTCAGCCCGGCCATGCTGCCCGCCAACATCGTGCGGCGGCTTGTTTGCAAATGCATCCTCTTCATTTGTAGGAGTAAACCGCAGCCAGCCTGTCAGATCAAGCGCTAAGCGCTTGGCGGACAGTCACAGCCATGGTTTAACTGTCTTCATGTCCTGTCGCTTCCTCCGTCTGGCCGTCGCGGCCAGCCTGCTCAACAGCACCGCCCTATCCGCCCAGCAGCCCGCACCCGATCCTGTAGAGGCGGTCGATCCGTTCATCGGTACAAGCGGTGAGGGACACACCTTCCCCGGTGCGGTCGCACCTTTCGGCATGGTGCAATTGTCGCCCGACACCCGTGTCGGCGCGGCGCGGGAAACTTATGACTGGGCGTCGGGCTATCGTCATGAAGACCCCGTGATACTGGGCTTTTCCCACACCCATTTTTCGGGGGCCGGCCATAGCGACCTTGGTGATTTTCTGGTCATGCCGGTCAGCGGGGACACTGTGCCCCTCAAAGCGGGCGACGCGGACACACCGGGCTTTCGATCGCGCAAGGCCGATGAGATGGCGACGCCGGGCTATTATGCGGTGACGCTGACTGACCCCGGCGTGCGGGCGGAAATGACCGCAGGAACGCGCGTCGGCGTTCATCGCTACGCCTTCCCGGCCGGCAAGGTGGCGCATCTGCTCATCGACCTGCGCAGCATCATCTATGATTATCCCGGCAAGATCCTGTGGTCGTCGGTGCGAATTAGGCCCGACGGCACGATCACCGGATCGCGCGAGGTACGCGGCTGGGCAAGCCCACGCCGCATCTTCTTCGCCATGCGCTTTTCCGCGCCGGTGACCGGCCATAAGCTGATCAGCACGGAGGAGAATATCCTCTACAAGGGGTTCAAGGGGCCGGGTCGCGGTTCCGAAACGCTGGATTCCCTGTCTGGCCGGGCGCTGATCGCGCAGTTCGACTTCGGCGCACTGGGTAAGCCGTTGGAGGTGAAGGTCGCGCTATCGGGCGTGGACGAGGATGGCGCGATTGCGAACCTCGACGGCGAGCCGGGCGATTTCGATGCGATCCGCGCCAGAACCCGTGCCGCCTGGGCCGAGGCGCTGGGCCGCGTGAAGATCGATGCGCCAAAGCCGATGCGCATCAATGTCTACACCGCGCTCTATCACAGCCTGATGGCGCCGAGCGTGTGGAGCGATGCCGACGGACGCTGGCGGGGGCCGGACGATCAGGTCCATGCCGGCGACAGGACCACCCGCTATTCCACTTTTTCACTATGGGACACGTTCCGCGCCGAACACCCGCTACTGACGCTGATCCAGCCCGAAGAACGCAACGCCGACTTCGTCAATTCGCTGGTCGCCAGCCAGAAGGCCAGCCCGTTCGGTATCCTGCCCGTCTGGCAGTTTGCGGGCAAGGAAACCTGGACGATGATCGGCTATCATGCCGTGCCGGTCATCGCCGACGCCTGCCTCAAGGGGATAAGGGGCATAGACTGCGCGGGCGCGCTCAAGGCCATGGTGGCCAGCGCCGATTATGCACCCTATGGCGGCCTTAGCGATTATATGTCGCTCGGCTATGTCCCCATCGATCGCGAACCCGAAGCCGCGTCCAAGACGGTCGAATATGCCTATGATGACTGGACCATCGCGCGCCTCGCCCGCAAGCTCGGCGAAACGGCGATCGCGGCGCGGTTCGAAAAGCGGGCGCAGAATTGGCGCAACAGCTTTGATCCGAAGACCGGATTCCTGCGCGCGCGAAAATCGGATGGGTCCTTCCGCACGCCATTCGATCCGACCGCGATCAACTATGGCAGTGACTATACGGAGGGCAATGCCTGGCAATATAGCTGGTTCATGCCGCACGATCAGGGCGGGCTGTTCCGCCTGCTGGGCGGCGACGCCAGGGCCGTGGCCAAGCTGGACGCGATGTTCGATTATGACAACAGCAAGATCGACTATAGCCATGCCGAGGATATTGCCGGCCTGATCGGCCAATATATCCATGGCAACGAACCCAGCCACCATGTCGCCTATCTCTATAATTATGCAGGGCAGCCATGGCGGACCCAGGAACGGCTGAAACAGATTGTCGAGAGCCAGTATAAGCCCACGCCCGATGGCCTTTCCGGCAATGACGACCTGGGTCAGATGTCCGCTTGGCTGGTATTCACGGCGCTCGGTTTCTATCCGGTGGCGCCGGGCAGCAACGAATATGTGATCGGGCGGCCGTTCGTAGAGCGGGCGGAGATGACCTTGCCGAATGGGCAGCACTTCATCGTGATTGCTGACGGCCTGTCCGACGCGAACCGCTATGTCGGTGGCGTGACTTTGAACGGCAAGCCGCTGGAACGCAGCACAATCACAGACGCGCAAATCCGGGCGGGCGGCGAATTGCGCTTCACCATGCAGGCGACGCCGAACATGTCATGGGCGACGAAGCCCGGCGCGCGCCCCTTCTCCACCACCGCCTATCGCCCTTGAGGCCTCAGCCTGCCGATCAGCGATGCCAAGAAAAAGGGCTCCTCCCACCGGGGAGAAGCCCTTTGTCATTCAACCGCTCGCCCAATCAGGCGGCGAGTTTACGCAGCACATATTGCAGGATGCCGCCGTTCAGGAAATATTCCAGTTCGTTGACGGTATCGATGCGGCAGAGCGCGGTGAAGCTGAAGGTCGAGCCGTCGGCGCGCGTCACTTTCACCTCGACATCCTGGCGGGGCTTCAGGTCAGCGACGCCTTCGATGGTGAAGCTGTCGTCGCCCTTGAGGCCCAGCGTCTCGCGGCTTTCGCCATCCTTGAACTGCAAGGGCAGCACGCCCATGCCGACCAGGTTCGACCGGTGGATGCGCTCGAAGCTTTCGACGATGACCGCGCGCACGCCCAGCAGGTTGGTGCCCTTGGCCGCCCAGTCGCGCGACGATCCGGTGCCATATTCCTTGCCGCCGATGACGACCAGCGGCGTGCCGTCCGCCTTGTGCTTCATCGCCGCGTCATAGATCGGCATGACCTCGCCATTGTAGCTGGTCATGCCGCCTTCGACGCCGTCCAGCATCTGGTTCTTGATGCGGATATTGGCAAAGGTGCCGCGCATCATCACTTCATGATGGCCACGGCGCGCGCCATAGCTGTTGAAGTCGGCCTTGCTGACCTGATGCTCCATCAGCCACTGGCCCGCCGGACTGTCGACCTTGATCGAGCCGGCCGGCGAGATGTGGTCGGTGGTGATGGAGTCGCCGAAGATGGCGAGCGGCTTGGCGCCCTGAATGTCGGTCACGGCGTCGGGTGTCATCGACATGCCCTCGAAATAGGGCGGGTTGGCGACATAGGTCGAACCGGCGCGCCACTGATAGGTGTCCGACCCGGTGACTTCGATCGCCTGCCAGTGCGCGTCGCCCTTGTAGACATTGGCGTAGCGGGCCTGGAACATCTGGCGGTCCATGCAGCCGGCCATCACGGTCGAAACCTCGTCATTGCTGGGCCAGATGTCCTTCAGATACACCGCTTCGCCATCCTTGCTGGTGCCGATCGGGCTCGTGATGAAATCTTCCACCACGGTGCCCTTGAGCGCATAGGCGACGACGAGCGGCGGGCTGGCGAGGAAGTTGGCGCGCACGTCGGGCGACACGCGGCCTTCGAAGTTGCGGTTGCCCGAAATCACGGCGGCGGCGACCAGGCCATTGTCGTTGATCGCCTTGCTGATCGGTTCGGCCAGCGGGCCGGAATTGCCGATGCAGGTCGTGCAGCCATAGCCCACCAGGTTGAAGCCGATGGCATCAAGATGCGACTGGAGGCCGGCCTTTTCCAGATAGTCGGTCACGACCTGGCTGCCCGGAGCGAGCGAGGTCTTGACCCAGGGCTTGGGCTTGAGGCCGAGTTCGTTCGCCTTCTTCGCGACCAGGCCAGCAGCGACCAGCACGCCAGGGTTCGACGTGTTGGTGCAGCTGGTGATCGCGGCAATGGTGACGTCGCCGTCGCCAATGTCGAAATCCTTGCCGTCGACCGGTACGCGCTGCTGCGCCTTCTTGTAGGTCTTTTCCATGTCGGCGTTGAACACGTCGTCGACGTCCGGCAGCGACACGCGGTCTTGCGGGCGCTTGGGACCAGCCAGGCTGGGGACGACCGTCGACAGGTCCAGTTCCAGCGTGTCGGTGAAGACCGGTTCGACCGCCGGGTCGATCCAGAAGCCCTGTTCCTTGGCATAGGCTTCGACCAGCGCGATATTCTCGTCGCTGCGGCCGGTCAGGCGCATATAATCCAGCGTTTTGTCGTCAATGCCGAAGAAGCCGCAGGTCGCGCCATATTCGGGCGCCATGTTGGCGAGCGTAGCGCGGTCGGCGAGCGACAGGGTGGCAAGGCCGGGACCGAAATATTCGACGAAGCGGCCGACGACGCCACGCGCGCGCAGCATCTGGGTACAGGTGAGCACCAGGTCGGTCGCGGTCACGCCTTCCTTGAGCGTCCCGGTGAACTTGAAACCGACGACTTCGGGGATCAGCATGGATACGGGCTGGCCCAGCATCGCGGCTTCAGCCTCAATCCCGCCAACGCCCCAGCCCAGCACGCCAAGGCCGTTGACCATGGTGGTGTGGCTGTCGGTGCCGACGCAGGTGTCGGGATAGGCGACGGTGACGCCGTCCGGACCTTCGCTCGACCAGACGGCCTGCGCGATATTTTCCAGATTCACCTGGTGGCAGATGCCGGTGCCGGGGGGCACGGCGTAGAAATTGGCGAGGCTCTTGCTGCCCCATTTCAGGAAGTCGTAGCGCTCCATATTGCGCTGATATTCGATCTCGACATTCTGCTCGAACGCCTGGGGCGTGCCGAATTCATCGACCATGACCGAATGGTCGATGACGAGGTGAACGGGAACCTGCGGGTTGATCTTGGCGGCGTCGGCGCCCAGCGCGGTCATCGCGTCGCGCATCGCGGCAAGGTCGACGACGCAGGGTACGCCGGTGAAATCCTGCATCAGCACGCGCGCGGGACGATACTGAATTTCGCGCTGCGCCTGGCCGCGATCCTTCTGCCAGTCGACGATCGCCTGAATGTCATCGGTGGTGACGGTGACGCCATCTTCGAAGCGCAGGAGATTTTCGAGCAGCACCTTCATCGAGAAAGGCAGGCGCGAAACGTCTCCAAGCTTCGCAGCGGCCTTCTTGAAGGAATAATAGGCAATGTCCTTGCCGCCGACATTCATGATGTCGCGCGTGCCCAGCGTGTCCTGTCCGATGGCGGTCATAAGATGTGCGTCTCCTCGCATGGCGCTTCGGCAGAGGATGACGCGATTCCACCGGAGCCTCGCCGGACAGCGAACGGACTGGACGGCGAAGGTCAGGGATGCGCCTCAACCGGTGGTCGAAGCAGGTATGTCCCGATGGTGCAGCGCCATACAGAATGGGGCGGCGGTGTCAAATGGACAAAATCGCGGATTATTCGGCTTTCCTGCGATTTTCGCTGCTAATGGTTCGCAACAGGAAACAAGCAGGTCGGACGGCGTTTGGATGGCGATCAACAGGGAACCGCCTCTATGCCATTGCCCTTGCCGAGCGGCACGAATGACCCCGCCATGTCCCTGCTCTTCTATCGTCCGGGCCGGGCGATGCCCTGCCCATCCTGCGGCGAAAGCCAGTGGCTGGTCGGCCGGGTCATGGCGCAATGCGCCTGTTGCGACGCAGCCGTGCCGATCGATGGCGCCTATCGCTGCTGGTCGGACGGGGGCGCATTCTTCCGTCGGCCAGAGCGGATGCCGATCGCCTGATCAGGCTTTTCGCGCCTTCTCGGCGGCGATCCAGGCGTCCATCTGGCTTTCCAGCACTGTCAGCGGCACTGCCCCCTGCGCCAACACCGCGTCATGGAAACGGCGCAGGTCAAATTTCGGCCCCAGGGCTTTTTCGGCTCTGGCGCGCAGTTCCCGTATCTTGATCTCGCCCAGCTTGTAGCCGAGCGCCTGGCCCGGCCAGCTGATATAGCGGTTCACTTCCGCATCAATATTGGCGTCGGACAGGGCACTGTTCGTCTTCATGAATGCGACGGCTCGCGCCTTGTCCCAGCCCTTCGCATGGATGCCGGTATCGACCACAAGCCGGCAGGCGCGCCACATTTCATAGGACAAGCGGCCCATCATCTTCTCGGGCGTGTCATACAGGCCCATTTCTTCACCCAGATATTCGGTGTAGAGCGCCCAGCCCTCCACATAGGCGGTGAACCCGGCGAGATATTTGCGGAACGGCGGGAGCGGCAATTCCTGTTGCAACGCAATCTGGTTGTGATGACCCGGCACCGCCTCATGCGCGGTCAAGGCCGGAACTTCCCAGAAGGGGCGCTGATCCAGCTTGGACGTGTTGACCCAATAGGTGCCCGAAATGCCGGCTTCCGGCGCGCCCGGCCCATAATAGGCCGTCGTGGTGCCTTCGGCTTCTGCCGCCGGGATGGGCTTGAGGCCATAGGGCAGACGCGGCAGCGTGCCGAAATAGCGCGGCAGCAGCCCGTCGATCGTCTTGGCCTGCCGCGCTGCGACGCGCAACAATTCCTCCGGTGTCTGGGCATAATAGGATGAGTCGGTGCGCAAATGGGCGATATAGGCGGCGCGACTGGGATAGCCCGCCTTGGTCGCAATATCGTCCATACGCTTGCCGATCCGGGCGACCTCGGCCAGACCGATCTGGTGGATTTGATCGGGTGTAAGGTCCGTGGTGCTATGTGCCTTCACCCGGCTGGCATACCAGGCGGCGCCACCCGGCAGCGAGGAGGCGCTGTCGCTCTTGCGGCAATGGGGCAGATAGTCCGTGACGAACAGGTCATGCCATTTGCGATATTCCGGTGTCAGAACGTCTCGGATCAGCGTTACCGCGCGCGTCTGCATCGCCGCCCAGTCCGCATCGCTTATGTCGCGTGGCTTGGTGCGCGTGAAGGGTTCGTAGAAACGCGTCTCCTGCGGAGGCCCTTCCACGATCCCGCTGATCGTGCCGGCGTAATTTTGCAGGACGGAACAGGGCTGAACATAGCCGCCCGCGATGGCCTGCCGCGTGATGGCCAGCGCATCGCCATTTTGTTTGGGGTAAAGCGCGAGGCGCTCCAGATAGCTTTCATAGTCGGCGCGATTGTAGAATGGCAGTCCGTCGGCCATGCCCGAAAAGCCCTGATGCCAGCCATAATAGGTGGTGAACAGCATCAGCCGTTCCGCCTGATGGCTGTTGCTGGCGATATCATCGCGCAGCATCCATAGCAGGACATTGCGATTGACCATGTCCGCCGCGCTCAATTGTGCTTCGGGCACGGCTTCCAGTCGCCGGACGAATTGCTGTTCGGTCCTGATCTGCGCGTCTCGCGCGGCGAGCGACATGTCGTAGATGCGGTCGTCATAGTCGCGCACACCGCGCGCGGTTGCCTCAACGGGGTGGACGGACAGATACCAGGTCCAGTGCTCATCCAGGATGCGGGCGAGTTGCGCTTCTGCCGTCACCGCCTGGCCGAATGCGCCGGCATCCTGCGCCTGTGCGGCGGCAGGGATCGTGGAAAGATAAAGCGGGATAAGGGCGGTGCAGAGGATTTTACGCATAGCGGCGATGGTTCGCGCGCGCAGGATCTCTTGGCAAGCCCGATTGTGAAATCGTCTCGCCAGAAAAGCATTGATCAGGGAGGTCAGGCGGGCGCCACGCCTTCGGCTTCGACCACGTCTTCGCCGACATGGATACCGCGTATGCGGACACGCTTTTCCACTAGGTCGACCGGGACCCGCAGCAGGACCAGCCTGTAGCTGCCACCATCTTCGCGCCGTAACAGGAAGCCGGCCGCGTCGCGCACCAGCCTCCCGGTTTCATCGACAGTGGCGCCCACCATGGTCATGATGGTCAGTCGATGGCGTCCTTGACGCCCTTGCCCGCCAAGATGCCGAGAACGAGAAAGACGACAAACACGGCGAGCGCGATAAAGAACAGGATTTTGGCGATGCCGACAAAGGTGCCGGCGGCGCCGCCGAAGCCGAGCAGCGCCAGCACAGCGGCGATGACCAGCGAGATGATCGCGAGCTTGATCATGATCAGGATCCTTGAAATGCGAGAAAAAAGACATTTCTCCAACCCCTGACCGGCTGGCTTGTTCCACATGCGTAGCGGACCACCTGCCATGCCTAACGCCACATTAAGGTTGAATATCAGGCGGTTGATTGAACTGTGCGCCACGCAGAACCGTTTGGACGGCAGATTGCCCGATGGGCCTTAAGGACGGAGACGGTCATGCACAATCACACCATCAGCAAGCTGGACGACCTTATCACCACGCTGATCGACAGCGTGAAAGGATATGCGCATAGCGCGGAGAAGGCCAAATCCGCGCCGTTTGAAACCTTGTTCCGCGATCTCGCGACCGAAAGGCAGGCGGCGGTCACGCTGCTGCAGGAGCGCAGCCGGCAGCTGGACGGCAAGCCCAATGAATTCGGCTCTGCGGCCGGCACGGTCCACCGCTGGATCGAGGATATCCATGTCGCGCTGGGCGGCGGCGACAAGGCGGTCATCCAGGCGATCGACCGGGGCGAGGATTATCTGAACGAAGAATTCGAGCGCGTATTGAGAGACGATGCGATCGACGCGGAAACGCAGTCCATCGTCCGCCGCGCACATGGATCCGTTCGCCACGGGCTGACCCTGGTCGATCAGTTGAAGCAGCAGGTCGCCGCCTAACCGTTATACCCAGCCTTCCAGCACCTGATTGGGTGGCCGGTGGCCGTCCACCCAGGTGCGGATATTGGCGATGACGCGGGCGCCGGTGGCATGGCGCCCCTCTATCGTGGCCGATCCCATGTGCGGCAGCAGCACGACGTTGGAGAGGGCGAGCAGACGTGGATCGACCGCCGGCTCATGGGCATAGACGTCCAGCCCCGCGCCCGCGATGCGGCTTTCCTCGAGCGCGTCGATCAACGCGCCCTCGTCCATGATTTCCGCGCGGGATGTGTTGATGACATAGGCATGGGACCGCAGGAGGCCGATCCGGCGCGCGTCCACCAGCCCGCGGCTGTCGGCATTGAGCGGGCAGTGGATCGACAGGATATCGCTGTCCGTCAGCAAGGCATCGAGATCGCCCTGCCAGCGCGCCTCAAGCTCCTGCTCGACCTCGAAGGGCAGGCGATGGCGATTGTGATAAGCGATGGACAGGCCAAAGGCGCGCGCCCGGCGCGCAACGGCGCGACCGATACGTCCCATGCCGATGATGCCCAGCGTCTTGCCGCCGATCCGGTGGCCCAGCATGCCTGATGGGCTCCACCCCTGCCACGCGCCGGAGCGCACCAGCTTTTCGCCCTCGGCCAGTCGGCGCGGCACCGACAGGATCAGCGCCATCGTCATGTCGGCCGTGTCCTCGGTCAACACGCCGGGCGTATTGGTGACGATGATCCCCTTCTTCCGCGCGGCGACAAGATCGATATGGTCGACCCCGCTACCAAAGCTGGCGATGAGGCGCAGCCTGTCCGGCGCGCCGTCGATCAGGTCCGCGTCGATCTGATCGGTGATGGTGGGCACCAGCACGTCGCAATCAGCCATGGCGCGCGCCATGGCTGCCCGGTCCATCGCCGCGTCGGCGACATTGAAACCGGCGTCGAACAATTGCGCCATGCGCGCTTCCACGTCAGGCGGCAGGCGGCGCGTGACGATGACGCGCGGCTTGGCGGGACGCGGCGGAGTCTTGCGCGGTTCTTGGACCATGACGGTGGCGCTATTGCGCGGCAGGGTGCGGGTCAAGCGGATAAGCCCTATCAAGGCGAGGAAAGACTGTCGCGCCGACGATCAACGGGGTATGGATCGGCCATGGGTAACAGGATTTCGACTATTCACATCGCCTTGGCCGTGGCCGGCGCGACCATGCTGGGCCTTGCCGCTGCGTCCGCAAATGCCGCGCCGGCCAAGAAGACCCCCTATTGGGCGTCGCTGTCGCATGACGAAGCGCGCATGCGCGTTGGCCCCAGCCTGGATTACCCGTCCAACTGGGTCTATCGCCGCCGCGACCTGCCGGTGAAAGTGGTGCAAGTCCTCGGCCTGTGGCGCAAGGTGCAGGACCCTGATGGCGCGCAGGGGTGGATGCATGTCCGCCTGCTCAGCGATACGCCGACCGCCATCGTCCGATCGGCGATCGCGCCGCTGCATGGATCACCCAGTGACGGATCGGCAACGCTGTTTCGCGCCGAACGGGGCGTCGTGGGGCGGATTTCCGACTGTTCGGGCGGCTGGTGCGCTTTCGACGTCAAAGGCCGGCGCGGCTATGTGAAGGCCAGCGATATCTGGGGCAATATCGACGGCTGAGGGCTGGCCTATTGAGGCGGAGCATAGGCTCCGCCCCGGTCATCACCATTCATAGGCCTTGGGAAGGCTGCCTTCGTCCGGCGTTGCATAACGATCACGCAGACGCGTCTGGCGATCCGTCATCGGCTGGGCCACGCCGTCGATCCAGACGGCCACCGGCGCGGACGTCATTTCCAGCGGATCACCATCCCATATCACCACGTCGCCGGCTTTCCCGGGTTGCAGCGAGCCGAGCCGGTCCCCCAGCCCCATCGCCTCGGCCGGAGCGAGGGTGATGGTGCGCAGCGCCTGGCCCCAGCTCAAACCGGTCGCGCCCGGCACCTTGGTCAGCGCCACCATATTGCCTGCCTGCTGGTTGGCGACTCGCAACTGGAGCGCGTCGTCTCCTGTCAGCATGCCCATCGACACGGAAACGCCCGCCTGCACCAGCCGGCCGACATTGCTCTGCGTCGCGGCGAGCTTTTCAAAGGCGGACGGCAAATCCTCCAGCCCCGCGGTAATGACGGGCACCTTGGCCGCCGCGATTTGCGGCGCGACCATCCAGCCTTCGGTAGCCCCAGCCAGGATCAGCCGCAGCGCCGGAAAATCCTGCCGCAGGGCAAGCGCGGCCAGAATATCGCGCGCGCTTTCGGCATGGACCATCAGCGGCATCGCCCCGGTGATGACCGGCACCAGCGCCTCGGCGTCGACGCGGTTCAGCAGCGAATCCTTGGAATTGCCGTCAAAGGCAGCCGGCGCCCTGGCATAGTCCTGCGCCTGCCGCAGCATCATCTTGAACGTCAGGATCATCGCGGCGCGGCTGCCCCCCGCCTCGGCCGCGCCGGCCTCCCCCATTTCGACATATTCGAAAGCGCGCGCCTTGGTGATCGGACTTAAGTCCGCGCCCAGATCGATGACTGCGCCCTGCCCGGCGAATATGCCGCTGGAGGCTGCGGGAGCGACCACTGCCCGGGTCACGCCGCCATTGCGGCTGATCGCGACCGGGTTGGCAAGCGGATTGATGGCGGGGGCAACGTCGATCGCCGCCGAAAAAGGCGAGTTGGCGCTGATATCATTGGTTTCGCGCACCGCCGGCACTTCGGCTAGCCCCACACGCGAAAAGCCCGACACCAGGCCCGGCGTCACCCATTTACCCGATGCGTCGACGATCTTCGCACCGGCGGGCACGGCGATGCCCGCGCCGGCGGCCACGATCTTACCAGCGTCGATCACGACCGTGCCATTCTGTATCGGCTCCGATCCGTCGCCGATCGCCAGCGTCGCGCCGGTAATGGCGATTGGCTGGGCCAGCGCCGGGACGGCCGCGATCAGGGCCAGCAGCGCCGCTGCCCCCATCCGGCATGCGCGGGCGCGAACGGAACATATCTTCGTCATTTCACGTCTCCCGCGCCGATCTGGCCCAGTTCGAAATCGCTCACCGGTCGGCGCTTGGGGTCGAATGCGTCATAGAGCAGCGCGCCGTCGATCCACACCTTTTCCGGCCGGGTATAGGTGCTGAACGGATTGCCGTTCCACAGCACGACGTCCGCCATCTTGCCGACCTTCAGGCTGCCGGTGCGATCGGCAATGCCCATCGCCCGCGCCGGATTGATGGCGAGCCAGGTCCAGGCGACCTCGTCGCTGATGTCGATGCCCATGCGCCGCCCCGCGCCCAGCGCCTTGGCCGCTTCCTGATTGAGCCGCTGGATACCGTCCTGATCGTCGCTATGAACGATGGCGCAGGCTCCGGCCTTGTGGACCAGCGGGATATTCTCCTTGATCCCGTCATAGGCCTCCATCTTGAAGCCATACCAATCGCCCCACAGGGCCGAGCAGATGCCATTGTCGCGCAGCAGGTCCGCGATCTTGTAGCTTTCGACGGCATGGTGGAAGGTCGACACCTTGTAGCCGAATTCCTTGCTCATATCGATGACGTTGGCCATTTCGTCGGCGCGATAGCAATGGTTGTGGACCATGATCTTGCCTTCGAGCACGTCGGCCAGCGTTTCCATGCCCAGGTCGCGCGTCTGATCCTTTCCGGCGGCGCGTTTCTGCTGATATTCGCGCGCCTTGATCCACGTCTGGCGATTGACCGCCATATTTCCCATGCGGGTGCTGGGTTCGCGGCCCTTGCTGCCATAGACTCGCTTGGGATTTTCGCCGCACGCCATTTTGAGCCCCTGCGGTGCGCCGGGAAATTTCATCCCCTGCATCGTGCGCGCCGGCACATTCTTGAGCGTTACGCTGCGCCCGCCGAACAGGTTTGCCGATCCCGGCAGAATCTGGAGCGTGGTCACGCCGCCATTGGCGAGCGCGCGGGAAAAGCCGGGGTCCTGCGGCCAAACGCTATGTTCCGCCCATACATGGGGGGTGACGGGCGACGTCGCCTCATTACCGTCGGACAAGGCATCGACGCCGGGCGATGGATAGTCGCCCAGATGGCTGTGAATATCGATGACGCCGGGCGTCACATATTTGCCCTGGGCGTCGATCACGACCACGTCGGCGGGAATCGGCGTGTCCGCCCCGCCGATCGCCATGACCTTGCCTTCGGACAGGAAGACGACGCCATTGTCGATGCGTCCGCCCTCCCCGTCAAAAATGGTCGCGCCGCGCAGCACCGTCGGCCGACCGCCATAGGGGCGATAGGCCGAAGGATAGGGATTTTCGGGCTCCGCCGACGCCCCTTGCGAGGCGGGTCGCTCCTCCTTGTCCTTGCGTGCGGCCAGCGGCGTGGTGCCGCTTGCCAGCAGGACGGCCGCGACCGTCAGTGAAACACCCCTGTTACTGAACGCCATGCATCCACCTCTTGATCGGAAATGCGAGGATGAAAAGGAGGACGCCAAGACCAATCGACGCAAGGCCGATCGTGCGGAACACGTCCACATAGGTTTGCAGGCTGACGGCCAGGTTCGTCACCTGCCCGCCCACCGTTTCGACGCTGGCGATCTGCGCGATCATGCCGCCGACATATTGGGCGACGGAAATCGACATGAACCAGACGCCCATCATCAGACCGACGATCCGCACGATCGACAATTTGGTGATCATCGACAGGCCGACCGGCGAAATGCACAGCTCCGCCATGGAATGGATCAGGTAAAGCAAGGCCAGCCACCAGATCGACACCTTGAAATCCGCGCCGGCAAAGGCGCTGCCCCAGACGAGGACTAGGAAGCCGAGGCCTACGCCCACCAGCGCGATGGCGAACTTGACCGGGATGGACGGCTCCAGACCCCGACGGCCGAGCGCGTTCCAGCCGATGCTGAACAGGGGCGCCAGCGTGACGATGAAGAAGGCATTGAAAAACTGCGTCTGGCCAGCCGACAGGCTGAACAGGCCGAAGACCGACAGGTCGGTATTGCGATCGGCAAACAGCGTCAGCGACGATCCGGCCTGCTCGAACAGGGTCCAGAATACGACGTTGAAAACGATCATCACCATCGCCGCCAGCATCATCTGAAATTCGACCTTGCTGCCCGCGCGCCAAGACCAGATGAGAATGGCGGGCACGGCGATCAGGAAGGTGATGAACAGCAATTTGCCCAAGATCGGCAGCGCCATCAGATAACCGATGATGCCAGCGCCCGCCTGTGCCTGCGCGGCGTCCATCACATTGACGAACAGGAACCACATCAGGGGAATGGCCGCGATGGACAGGGCGTAGATCAGCAGGTCCTTGCGCGGATTGGCGCCTTCGGGCCGTTCGCCATAGCCGCCGAGTTTTCCGCCATCGAACTGGATCAGTGCCCAGGAACAGAGCATGCCTATCGCCGCGAGCAGGAAGCCCGCCCACCAGCCGACCGACGTCGCGAGCCAGGGGCAGAGTATCTGCGAAAACAGGCTGCCCAGATTGATGCCCATGTAGAAAATGGTGAAGCCGGCATCGCGGCGACGGTCGCCGACCGCGTAGAGCTCGCCCACGATGGTCGAGATATTGGGTTTGAAGAAGCCATTGCCGACGACGATGGCCGACAGGGCGATCAACATCAGCATGGTGAAGAAGGGGCTGCGTTCGCCGCCCGCGACAAAGCCACCCTTTTCGACCTTGCGCTCGACAGCGCCCGCGTCGTTCACCAAGTCGACCGAGCCATCCTCATGCCCGCGAATGGCAAGGCGCGCGTCACCGTCGATCAGATATTGCTGGCGCGCGTCGCCCTGTTTGGCGACCTGCACCTCGTATCGCTGGCCATCGACAAGGGCATAGGGCTTGGCCGCCTCCCCGCCGAAACACAGCGTGAAATAGCCGATCGCCATGATGATCGCGCCGAACTTCACCGACCGTTTCGACCCCAGATACCGGTCGGCGATGAAGCCGCCGATGAACGGGGTCAGATAGACCAGCGACATATAGGCGCCATAGGTTCCGCTGGCGCTGGTGTCGGAAAACAGGAAATGGTCCGTCAGGTAGAGGACCAGCAAGGCCCGCATACCGTAGAAACCGAATCGCTCCCACATTTCGGTGGTGAACAATCTGGCAAGCTGACGTGGATGGCCGAACCAGGATGCGTCGGCGTCATTGATATGTTCGGCCGCCTGGGCCGCCCGGTTCGGGTCGGCGGGTGAAATGGCCATGGCGCGGTGCTCCCCGATCTTCTAGGGAAGGCCCCGCCTCCCCAAATTCAATCGCGCGAGACTAGCAGCAGAATTGCGTGAGTGAAGAACAATATTACAACCGCATGAAGGATGGCCCGATGTTCAATGACCGTTCCACGCCGCTTTCTCTGCTCCAGACCCGCCGATCGGGTAAGCCGCGCGACCTGATTGCGCCGGGGCCGGATGATACGGAATTGCGACTGATATTGGAGGTGGCGCTGCGCACGCCCGACCATGGCAAGCTGGCCCCATGGCGTTTCGTCATCGTGCCGCAAGACAAGCGCCACGCGCTGGCGGAGCTTCTGGAACGGGCCTATCGCGCTGAGAAACCCGACGCCGGAAGGCTGGAAGTCGAATCCATGCATCAGTTCGCCCATCAGGCGCCGACATTAGTGGTCGCTCTGTCGTCCCCGGTGCCCGGCAGCAAAATCCCGGTGTGGGAACAGCAATTGTCGGCCGGCGCGGCGATCATGAACCTGCTCCACGCCACCCATGCGCTTGGTTATGCCGGCGGATGGCTCACCGGCTGGCCCAGCTTCAATGGCGACGTGCGCGACGCATTCGGGCAAGCCCATGAGAAAATAGCCGGATTCATCTTCATCGGCACCCCGGCGAAGCCGCTGGAAGAACGGCCCAGGCCAGAATATGACGCTATCGTATCGACCTGGGACCGATAATTACAAAATGTCATGATGCAGACATCGTCTCTGACTTGACCCCATTAGCTGTATTATGGCAGTGAAGCACTATGGCCGAAGACTCAAAGCCCGTCTATCTCCGCCTGCGGGAGATCATCGCTGCGTCCATATTGGATGGGGAATTTGCCGATGGTGACTTGCTGCCGTCGGTCCGCGCCTTCGCCTCAGCGCAGGGCGCCAATCCGCTGACCGTCGCCAAGGCGTATCAGAGCTTTCAGGATGATGGTCTGGTGGTAGTGAAGCGCGGCGTCGGCATGTTCGTCGCCGCGGGGGCCACGCGCCGCCTGCGCGAAGCAGAGCGCGAACGATTTCTGGAAACGGTCTGGCCACCGGTGGCCGCGCAGATGCGCCGGCTGGGTCTTCGCATCGAGGATATGGACCTGGCGCAGGCCTGACCCGCTTTTTTACAACGCTTTGAGCGCCTCCAGCGCTTCCTGCCGATTGCCGAAATCCCGCACCGATGCCGCACGGTTGAGCGCAAGTCGCGCTTCTCCTTTGCGTCCCGCCGCCGCATAGGCCTGCCCCAGATGCATCTGAAGCACGGGCACGGATGGCGCGAGCGCAACCGCCTTTTCCAGCAAATCGACCGCCATCGGCCCCTTTGCGTCGCTGCGCATCAGCACCCAGCCCAGCATGTCGGCCGTCACCGGATTGCCGGGCATCAGCGCATAGCCATGGCGCGCATAGGCCAAGGCGGCACTCTGTTTGCGCTGTTCCAACGAAACCCGCGCCAGATCGGTCATCAACAGCGCATCATTGTCGCCGACCTGCGCGCGTAGCGCCTGAAGCAGCCGCTCGGCGCTGCGCCAGTCTTCCCGCGCGATCGTAAAGCCCGCCGCCAGACGGAGCATGTCGTGATCCATAGGATGCTGGCGCAAGAAAAGCCGGGCTACCTGCTCCGCGCGCGGCCCATTGCCGGTCTGTTGCAGGGCGCTGACCAGGCGCAGCGCCGCATCGCGATCGAAACGGATATTGGCGCCGGCTTCGTAGGCGCGCACCGATTCCCGGCCCTGCCCGTTCGCCTGCAACACATCGCCCAGGATCAGCCATGCAGCCGGTGCGCCGGGGTTGGCCCGGTTCAACAGGCGCGCCCGCTCCAGCGCCTCGTCATCGCGTCCCGCAGTCAGGAGCGCGCGAATATAGGGGATATTGTCGCGTGCGGTCGCCGGATCGGCTGGCGCTCCATTCGGCAAGGACGTTGCGAAAACCGACGCCGCCGGCCGCACGGGCCAGGCGGCCCGCGCCAGCATGTCGCTGGCCATCGCCCGGTCGCCGAGGCTTTCCTGCACGCGGGCGGCAAGAGTCAGGACATAGGGGTCCGCATCCTGCTGCGCCACGATCGGCGCCAGCGTGGCGGCGGCCGACATCTGGTCGCCATTATCCGAGTAGGCGCGCCCCAGCAAGATGCGCGCCGGCCGGTTCCAGGGTTGCGCATCGACCAAGGGCGCCAATGTCTGCGCCGCCAGCAGGGGATTGCCGTCCTGAAGATGCAGAATGCCGCGCAGCAGCTGCGTCGCTGGTTCCCCGTCCAGCCGACCGCCGGTACGCTCCAAAAGCCTGCGCGCCAGATCGTCCTGACCGGCCCGCGCCGCCATGACCGCCTGCATCATCCAGGCGCGCGCGTTGCCAGGATCGAGCGCCAGGATGCGGCGCGTCATCGCCAGCATGCGCGATGCCTGGCCCGCATCCGCCAGCGTGGCGGCATATTGCTCCAGGACCGGCACGGAATCAGGATCGACCGCCATCGCACGATCAAACCAGGGAAGCGCCGCCACCAGGCCATATTGAGTGCGGGTGAGTTCCGCGCGCAGCCCCAGGGCGAGCACGCTTTTGGGGTCGAGCGCCACCGCCTGATCGGCTGCAGCAATGGCCCCGGCCTGATCGCCGGTTGCCATGCGCAGGCGGCCCACCTCGACCCAGGTGTCGGAATCGCGCGCCTTCAACACCAGCGCTCGCTTGAGCGCCGTTTCCGATCCGCGCACATCCCCCTCAGCCAGCGCCGCGCGCGCGATGACATGCGCCGCGTCAAGCGCCTGCTCCTCCGGCAGGTCGGTCGCGTGCGCTTCGGCCAAGGCGCCGGCAAAATCGCCCTGAAGAAAATGGGCCTGCGCCATAACCGCGCGCGTAGCGGCCGGCGCCTGCCCCAGCGACCGGGCGCGCTCCACTTCGGCCTGCGCCCCGGCCCCATCGCCCAGATCGGCGAGCGCTCGCGCCTGCGCCGCGCGGGCAACGGCCGAGCGCGGATTGCCCTTGATCGCGTTCATCAGTTCAACCCGCGCCGTGCGCGCATCGCCCCGGTCAAGCGCCGCCAGACCGCGCGCCAACGCGGCACTGCCGTCCCGTTCATGCGCGCGCCATTGCCACAATCCCGCCAGCGCCATCAGCGCGGCGATCAAACCAATGATCAGGAAAAGGCGGGAACGGCGCATCAGTCAGCCCTGCATATGATAGTGTTTGAGCAAGTCATAGAGCGTCGGCCGGCTGATCCCCAGCATCCGGGCCGCACCCGATATGTTGCCGTCCGTGCGAGCCATCGCATGACGGATGGCGCGCCGGTCGGCCATTTCACGCGCCAGCTTCAGGTTGATGACGTCCGCGCCGCCTTGCGTTTCCTGGTCCAGATCAAGATCGGCGGCGGTGATGAATTTGCCTTCGGCCAGGATCATGGCGCGCTTCATCCTGTTTTCCAGTTCCCGCACATTGCCAGGCCAGGACCATGCATCCAGCGCCGCAAGCGCATCGGGCGCCAGCCCCTTGACCTGCGGATTGAGATCGTCGGCGAAGCGATTGAGGAAATGGCGCGCCAGAAGCGCGGCATCGCCCGGCCGGTCCTTAAGTCCAGGTAGGCGCACCACGACTTCGGCAAGGCGATAGTAAAGGTCTTCGCGGAACGTCCCGGCCGCCGTCATGGCGTCAAGGTCGCGGTGGCTGGCACACAATATGCGTGTATCCATGCCCTTCGCGCCTCTGTCCCCTGCATCATCCTCGTGCCGCTGTTGCAGGAACAACAGCAGCTGCGCCTGAAGCGACAAGTCCATGTCACCGACCTCATCGAGGAACAGCGTGCCGCCACGTGCAGCGCCGATCCTGCCGCCAGCAGGCCGTCCATCCGACCGGATATCGCCAAACAGCTCCGCCGCCAGCGTCGCAGAGGACAACGCCGCGCAGTTGACGGTGACGAACGGACCATCGCGACGCTGGCTCGCATCGTGCAGCGCCTGCGCCAGCAATCCCTTGCCGGTTCCGCTGCCGCCCGACAGCAGCACGAAGACATCGGTCGGGGCGACCCGTTCGATCGTCCGCGCGACCCTGATCATTTCGGGCGCCGCCGTGATGACCTGGCCCAGCACCTGCTTGTCGCGCGTCGCGGCCTCCACCAGTCGCGCATTGTCGCGCTCCAGCGCATGGACATGAAAGGCGCGTCTGACGATCAATCCCAACTCATGGATATCGACCGGCTTTTGATAGAAATCATAAGCGCCGCCCGCGATCGCCTCCAGCGCGCTTTCCCGCTCGCCATGGCCCGAAGCGACGATGATCTTGGTATCCGGCTTGATGCGCAGCATATCGGCCAGCGTCGCAAATCCCTCGCTGGTGCCATCAGGATCGGGCGGCAATCCCAAGTCCAGCGTCACGACATCGGGCGTTTCGGCGCGCAGCAGGTCGATCGCTTCCTCCCGATCGCCGGCGATGAACACATGATAGGCGTCATAGGCCCATCGCAGCTGCCGTTGCAGCCCGGGATCATCCTCGACGATCAGCAATTTGGGCCGTGTGTCGCTCATCACGCCGCCTGCTCGCCATGCGCCGGCCTGTCGCCTGCCGACGCCAGCGGGAGGAAGATGGTGAACCGGCTGCCTACGCCAGCCTGGCTTTCCACCATGATCCTGCCGCCCATGGCCTGCGCCAAAGCGCGCGCCTCAAACGCGCCGAGGCCAAAGCCTCCGGCCTTGCTGGATGCAAAGGGCTTGAACAATTCGCGGCGGATATATTCCGCGCTCATGCCCGATCCCTGGTCGATAATGTCTATCCTTGCCATGTCGTCCTGACGCCCCAGGCGGATGACGACCGGCCTGTCGGCGGGGCTGGCATCAATGGCGTTCTGGACCAGGTGAAGGATGACCTGTTCGGTTCGAACCGGATCGGCCATGATGTCGGGAGCCGTTCCCTCTATCCGGACGGCATGGTGGCGTGATCGCATTGCGGCGATCCGGACCAGAAGCGGTTGCAACCCGAACGCACGCGCCTCCTGCGCCGCAGCCTTGTGATGCTGGGACAGGCGGCCCAGCATGGCGTTCATCCGACCGACCGATTCTTTCAGGGTCAGGATCATGTCCGCCCGAAAATCGGGGTTATCGGCATGGCGTTCTGCATTGTGGGTCAACAGCGACAATTGGCTGACCAGATTCTTGACGTCATGCAAGATGAAGGCAAAGCGCCGGTTGAATTCATCGAACCGCTGGGCATCGGCCAGCGCCTGCTGGCCTTGCGCCTCGCTGATATGGCTGGCCGCCTGCCTGCCCGCCGCGCGCAGCATGTCCAGGTCTTCCCAGTCCAGTCGTCGGTCGACCGGTGGACGTGCCAGCAGGATCGCGCCGATCAGCCGGCCATAATGGATGAGCGGCGCCATGGCCCAGACCTGCCGGTCCTGCGCCAGCCATCGTGGCGAGACCGCCGACTCCCCCTCTCGGCCCAGATCGATAATATGCCCCTGCTCAAGCCGGGCGGTCATTTCGGCCGGGATCGGGGCTGCATCCATGGCAAGGTTTGGCCAGTTCCAGTGGGTTTCGACACTGAGCGATCCCTCTTCATCGCGCAGGAGCAGGATGGCGGCGGGCGACTGGGTGATATCCGCCACCGCTTTTGCGACGCGCTGGCCCAGCGGCGCGGACGCATCGCCCGACCTGCCGATGGTTTCGCCAAAGCGCATCCATTCGGTGCGGTAATCATAGCGATGCTGGAAAAAATGCTTGGCGACCTGCACGCGCCAGACCGCCTGCAACCGAGGGGACGGCAGCAACACGAGCGCCGTGACGGCGGTGAAGAACACAGCGCCGATTTCGACAAGCCGTGCGTAGGGGCCGGCAATCATCTCGATCAGTATGGCGACGGCCGCAATCAGCACGACATAGAGTCCAATGGCGAAGACCGACAGCGACTGCATCGTCAGCGCGCGCGACAATTGCACGCGTCCGCTCAGGTCCCGGCGTACGCCAATCGCGACGAAAGCGGCCACCACCGCCATCAGCAATCCTCGCAACGCAAACAGCGATGCGGCGCGTTGCGGCGCGACATAACCGATCAGGTATAACGCAAAATCATAGCCCCACATCGCCGCCAAAGCGCCCAGCAACGGCGCCAAGCCGCTGCGCTCCTCAACCGGGCAAACGCTGTATAACTGGTGCAGCAAGAGCAGACTACCGATCGCCGTCATCATCCGCAGCACCAAAGTGGTTGCGATCAGCGCATCCTGCACATCACCGGACAGCGAAAACTGACGCCAGGACAGATCGGTCACGGTCTGGAGCAGGATCAGGCCCGCAACGGCCGCATAGACGGCAACGACCCCGCCCTTTGGCCCCTGCCGTCCAGCCCAGGCCCGCCGCAGCAGGACGAACATCGCCAGCAGCCAGCTTGCATTGCGGATATTTTCGCCAAGGCCGGAGAGCGGCTTGGCGACGCTGCCGAAAGAAATATAGAGCGCCCAGCCCGATGTCAGCAGCATGGCCGCCGCCAGGCATCGCAAGTCCGTCGAACCATCCCGACGACGCAACAGCCAGATGCCAAGCGCCGCAAACAAGGTAGCCGCCAGCGCGTGGCCCCAATCCCCGACGATTTGCAGAAAGACAGGCATCGCCGGCCGTCAGCGCGCGCCGTCAGGCCAGAGCACGACGCGCACGGTCTGCAACAGGATCAGCAGATCGAGGAACGGCGTGTAATTTTTGGCATAATAAAGATCATATTCCAGCTTGTGCCGGGAATCCTCAATCGACGCGCCATAGGGATAGTTGATCTGCGCCCAGCCGGTAATGCCCGGCTTCACCATATGCCGTTCGGCATAATAGCGCAGATGCTGCTCCAGATCCTCGACAAACTGGCGGCGTTCGGGACGCGGGCCGACAAAGCTCATCTCGCCCTTCAGGACCGTCCATGTCTGCGGCAGTTCGTCGATGCGCAGCTTGCGGAGCCAATAGCCAAGGCGCGTGATGCGCGGGTCGTCCTTTTCCGCCCAGACCGCTTGGCCCGCCACTTCTGCATCCTGCCGCATGGTGCGCAGCTTCACGATCCAGAATTCCTGGCCATAGAGGCCCACACGTTGCTGGCGATAAAAGGCCGGCCCCTTGCTATCCAGCTTCACCAGCAGTGCGCCCAGCAAAATGATCGGTCCGGTGAGGATCAGCAGGATCAGGCTGGCAACGATATCGAAAATGCGCTTAGCGATGCTGGACAGCCTGCGTCCCGCTGAAAAGCCGTCGGAAAAGATCAGCCAGCTCGGATTGACGCTGGCAAGGTCGACGCGACCGGTTTCCCGCTCCAGAAAGCTCGACAGATCGTTGACGTGCACGCCCGTCGTCTTGATGCGCAGCAGGTCCGTCATGGGAATGGCGTTCCGCCGCTCCTCCAGCGCCAGTACCACTTCGCTCGCATTCAGGCGCACGACGAAATCGGCCAGATTATAGACAGCGTTCCGGTTGATGGCTTCGGCGATAACCTGTTCGCCATCGTTCATTGCAATATAGCCGACCACCAGAAAGCCAGAACCGCGGCGACGCTCCAATTCCCGGATGCGGTTGGCACGGTTTCCTGCCCCCAGCACGACCAGCCGGCGCTTGAATGCCTCGCCACCCAGCATAGACCCTAGCAGCAGCCGGATCACCAGCAGCACCGCGACCGCAAGCCCCATCGCGTATAGCGAATTGGAGCGCCACAGCGTGATGGATGGCATCAGAAAATAGAGGACGGAGAGGAAAATAACCCCCAGCGATACCGCCACCAGCAGCCGCGCCAGCGCAAAGCGGATCGACTGGAGCGATTCGGGGCCATAGACGCCCACCGCGATCATCGCGGTCTGGATGGAGAAGGCGAAACTCAGCAGCGGCGCTATGCGCGACGCCATCGGCTCCACGTCCATGCCGATCTGGTGCGCGCGCAGCACCCATCCGGCTTCGGCCGCGCCGATCAGCAGCAGGAAATCCAGCAGCCCCAGCAACAGTACCGCATGCGGCACATAATGTTTGAACAGCCTGATCATCGTTGCGCCTCACCCAGCCATGGCCACCAGCGGCCCGGCTCGTCGGACGCTTCTTACACCCCGTGTAAGAAATTCCGACGCTTGGAAGAGGTTTGAACGAAAATGACGAAGAAAGACTGAATCTGCGGGGCGCCGGTCTAAAATAACCCTGTCAGCGCGCGCGATCCAGATCGTTGGCAGCGTTGCGCGTCGCATCGCCCATGGCTTGCACAGCCTCGTCCGCAGACGCTGCGGCTTGCGTCACGGCATCCGCACGGCGATCCCGCCGATCGTCATTCGTCAGGTAGAAAAAGCCCACCGCCAGAACGAGGGCCAAAGCAACGACCCCCAGAACGACACCACTTTTCGATCGCGGCGGTTCAGAGGGCGTAAATCTGTGCAGGTCGGTCATACTCTCTCTCCCAATAAGGAGATAGGACGACCAGTTCCTACGCCCGGATTTCGGCCGGGTCAGTTGCCGGAATTACGTCCCTCTCCACCACGGCTCAGACGATCAACATCGTCCATGATCTCATCAAGCACAGCCGTTTCGGTCGTTTCCTGACTGCGGCGGGATGGCAGGTCGCCGTTTTCCATAATCTGCTCCAACGCCGCGCGACCGCGCGCGACCCGGCTTTTGATCGTGCCGACAGCAACGCCGCAGATTTCAGCAGCCTCTTCATACGCAAATCCGCCAGCACCCACCAGGATTAGTGCTTCCCGCTGCGGCTGCGGCAATTGCAGCAAGGCACGCTGCATGTCGCTTAGTTCGACATGCTTGTCCTGCCCGGCCGGCGCCGCGAGGATGCGATCCGCCGTCAGGTCATCCCAATCACCGCGGAAACGGGACCGGCGCATCTGCGAAAGATAATGATTGCGCAGGATGATGAACGTCCATGCACGCATGTTCGTGCCGGCCTGAAAACGGGCCCGGGCGGCCCATGCCTTAAGCAAGGTTTCCTGAACCAGATCGTCCGCGACGTCGCGGTTTCCCGAAAGCGACCGCCCAAAAGCGCGAAGATGGGGGATGACTGCCGCAAGTTCGCGCTTGAAATCGCTGTCTGACAAAGCGGCGCGCTCTTCCGAAGCGGCAGTTTCTTCATTCACGAGAACGACCCCCTTGCTGGCCGCCACTCCTGTCGTCTGAACCGACATCGTCAAAGCCATACTGCGCCCATATCCTAACTTTTATGTCCATCAAGACAAATCAAAATTGCCGTCAATCAAAGCAACAGCAGAACAATCATGACGATCACGGCGAGTGCGAGCGATGCGCCCAACACGTAGCGGACGGTATGTTCGGTCGAGCCTCCGCGTACGTCTTCCGTCGCGACATGCTTTTCCTGATCCACCATTTGCCTCTCTCCCGATCGTTACGCTTCATTAACGCGACGCACGACCGGGAGTTCCGTCAGCGGAGCAAAGAGAACATAGACTTCCCGCGTCAGGCCGGGGCGGTGGCCTGATCGAAGAAGAGCGCCTGCGAGATCGCGGCCTTCACAGTGGAACGCTGGAACGGCTTGGTGATGAGGAATGTCGGCTCAGGCCGCTCGCCTGTGAGGAGACGCTCGGGGAAAGCGGTAATGAAGATGACCGGGACCGAAATTTCCGACAAAATGTCCTTCACGGCGTCGATGCCACTGGAATCGTCGGCCAGTTGAATGTCCGCGAGCACCAGACCGGGTCGCTCAGCCATGGCCTCGCGTACGGCGTCCTCGCGCGTCACGGCGATGGCGGTCACGTCATGCCCAAGGTCACGGACGATCGTTTCGATATCCATGGCGATGATCGGCTCATCCTCAATGATCAGCACCTTGGCGCGCGTCTGTGCCTCGATTTCGGCCAGAGCCTCTTCCACCAGCGCTTCGACGTCGGCCGGATCCATCGCGATCAGATAAGCGACGTCATCGACGGTGAAGCCTTCGAGCGCCGTCAGCAGCAGCGCCTGCCGCGGCAAAGGCGTCAGGCGCGCCAGACGCGCCTGCGCGATCGCCTCCCGGTCATCGCCGCCCCCCATCGGCTCGTCTTCCAGATGGGACGACGACCAGATGGCATGGAAGGTCCGATAGAGGCCCAGACGCGGGTCAACATCGGCAGGAAATTCTTCAGGAGCGGCGACGATCGCTTCCAGCGTGGCGCGCACATAGGCGTCGCCATGCGTCTGGCTGCCCGTCAGGGCGCGCGCATAGCGGCGCAAAAAGGGAAGATGGGGGTGCAGTTTCTGTCCAAGCGACATTGTCTAGTCTTCTCCCTGCCCGATCAAAGGCATCGTGTATCCCGGCCTATCACGGCGGTCGCTAGAAGAATGGAATGTCCATGCCGCATTGGCAAGCCCGCCCGCACTTCGTCCCGCCAAAACCGGCAGCGTCAAAAAAACGCCTCGCAGCCCGGAACCATCGACATTGCAATTTGTTTCGCTGCCATATGGATTTTTTGACGATATCGTGATTTTCAACCGGATGACGCGGAACGACGAATTGACGACCCGCGCATTTCCCGCAAATACGGGCAGGCTGGCGTGACACAGATTGCTTCAGAGGGGCAGATTTTGGTTTCTTCGACGACGGAACAGCAGCCGACCGACAGGGGTCACGACCAGGATGGTCCCCTAGCCGCGCCAAAGCGCAGCGGAAAAAGCCGCAAGGAGGAAGGCCAGGTGTCGCAGGCGCTGCGCACGGTCTACCAGCGCGCCGTTGAGGAAGACATTCCCGCTGAAATGCTGGACCTTTTAAGCAAACTGGACTGAGTGCGTCATGATCGGGGGCAGCCATCCTCCGGCAGCCCAATCGCTGACCGCTTCGCTTTTCGGCTCCACCGGCGTCAAGATGTTCCTGATCTTGACGCTCGCCTTGTTGCCGCTCGGGCTTATCGCCCTTGTCGCATCTTTGCAGGCTATCCAGACCGCGGATCTGGAAAAGGAAGCCCTGCTTCGAGTAGCGGTGAGCCAGAGCGCCCGCAAATTGACCGCCGACATTGAATCTGATCGGACGGCGCTGCAACTGACCGTCAACAATCTGTCCACGGCGCCTTCGGACACCGGCATCTGCGCCCGGCTCAACCTGTTTCTCGCGTCCAATGATCGTGAGGGCGGCCGATATGCCGTCTATGATCGGGCTAGTCGACGCCTGTGCGCGTCGGACCCCAAGCAAAGGCCGATCCTTGATCCCGCAGAGCGTTTCACCGGGCCGGCCGCGCAATTGCTCGATAACGCGCCCTATCTTCTGGTCCGCGCGCGAAGCGCGAACGGCCAGCTGGTCGGGTTCATCTATTATTCGCGCGCGCATCTCGAACGGGCGGCCGATCCCGCCACCGCATTGCAGAACCGGCGGCTTACCCTGTATGAAGGGCATCGCCGACTGGATCTGACATCATCGCAGCAGCCCCTTGCCCCCGGCGACGGCGTCACCAGCCTGTCGGCGCCGCTGGAACCGCCCAATATCGTGCTGACCATGACGGTGCGCGATCCACCGGAAACGCTGGCGCGGACGCTATCCCTCTTCCTGCCGCTGGTCATGTGGTTCGCCGCTGCTGCGATCGGCTGGTTCGTGGTCAATCGATTGCTCATCCGTCCCCTGGTACTGCTGCGTCGCGCCGTGGCTGCCTATCATCCCGGCGAAGTGTTGGAACCGATGCAGCGCGTGCGCACCCCTGCGCGCGAGATCATAGCCCTGGGCGACACATTCCGCGAGATCAGCGAGGATGTCGCGACCCATGAGGCCGAACTGGCCGAGGGGCTCGACACCCAGCGCAAACTGACGCGCGAGGTCCATCATCGCGTTAAGAACAACCTTCAGATCATCGCCAGCCTCATCAACCTGCACGCGCGCTCTGCCCATGAACCCGAAGCGGTCGAGGCCTATGCCTCGATCCAGCGACGGGTCGACGCGCTGTCGGTGGTGCACCGCAACCATTTTGCCGAACTGGAGGAAAATCGCGGGGTGGGTGTGCGCGCGCTTATCAGCGAATTGTCTGCAAGCCTCAGAAGTACCGCCCCCTCCGCGGCGCGCCGTTTTGGCATCCAGATTGACAGCGACGATCTGCATATCAGTCAGGATGTTGCTGTCCCGATCGCGTTTCTTGTCACCGAACTTGTCGAGCTGGCGATGCGGATGGACCCGGCGGGTCGTATGCGCATCTCGGTCAAGGCGCAGGACAAGGATCGCGCCCAGGTGATCGTCCAGTCATCGGGCCTTCACGACACGCCGGACATGCAGGCGTATATGAAGGAACGCTATGGGCGGGTGCTCACCGGTCTGTCGCGCCAGCTTCGCGCGCCGCTCGATCATGATGGCGAGGCTGGCCGATTCGCCATCGCGATCACTATCGTCCCCTGACGATCACACCCGCTGATAGTCGCGCCGGAACTCCGCTGCAAAAGCCGCGAAACGACCAGCGCCGATAGCGTCGCGGATCGCCTCCATCATCTCTTGATAGAAATGAATATTGTGCTGCGTCATCAGCATGGCGCCCAGCATTTCCCCGGCCTTGACCAGATGATGCAGATAGGCGCGGCTCCAGGTCGCGCACACGGGGCAGCCGCAGCGCGGATCGAGCGGTCCCATATCCTCGCTGAATTTCGCGTTGCGAATGTTGAGCGGCCCGCCCCAGGTAAAGGCCTGGCCATTGCGTCCCGATCGCGTGGGCAAGACGCAGTCGAACATGTCGATGCCGCGTTCCACTGCGCCTACGATATCGTCAGGCTTGCCCACCCCCATCAAATAGCGGGGCTTGTCGAGCGGCAGCATATCCGGCGCAAAATCCAGCGTGGCGAACATCGCCTCCTGCCCTTCCCCGACCGCCAGGCCGCCAACGGCGTAGCCGTCAAAGCCGATGTCGATCAGCTTCTCGGCCGACACTCGTCTCAATTCTTCGTTCAGCGATCCTTGCTGGATACCGAACAACGCCGCGCGCTCCGCATGTTCGCCGCCGGCGTCAAATCCGTCCCGCGACCGTTTGGCCCAGCGCATCGAGCGTTCCATGGATTTGGCCGCCTCGTCATGCGTGCACCCATTTTTGGTGCATTCGTCAAACGCCATGACAATGTCACTATCGAGCAGGCGCTGGATTTCCATCGACCGTTCAGGCGTCAGGAGATGTTTGGACCCATCGATATGGCTGGAAAATGCGACGCCCTCCTCGCTCATCTTGGTGAGCGCGGATAGGCTCATGACCTGATAGCCGCCGCTGTCGGTCAGGATCGGGCGATCCCATCCCATGAAGCCATGCAGGCCGCCAAGCCGCGACATCCGCTCCGCGCCGGGACGCAACATGAGGTGATAAGTATTGCCAAGGATGATGTCGGCGCCGGTCGCGCGAACCTCGGCCGGGCGCATCGCCTTCACCGTGGCCGCGGTTCCGACAGGCATGAATGCGGGTGTGCGGATATCGCCGCGGCGCATCTGGATCGTGCCGGTGCGCGCCTTGCCGTCGACGGCGGAAAGGGAGAAGGAAAATCGGGGCTTCGTCATGCGCCGCGCTCTAGGGTCGAATTGGCTACGGCACAAGGATAGCACGGCTCACCCGGCCTTGCGGACCCCGTCGAACAGCCGCATCGCGTCGATATTGAAGCCTTCCACCCGTCGATAGGCGCCGACGAAGCGCAGGCAGTCGCGCGACAGGCGCAGCGGCCAGGATCGCCCCTGCGAATCCTGCAGCGTCAATGTCACATAAGAGGAAGAATTGGACGGATGGGCCATGCGGAATGGGTAAATCGGAAAGATTAACAAAGCGCTCCGAGCGGTCGGCGGATCGCACTGCTTTCAAAAATTTGCGGCATTTTTGCAACATGCCCTTTGGGACGCGCGGATAGAGGGCGGCAACAAGGCAACAGTCAGCAACAAAAATGGTTAAGCCCCTATCAATCATTACGCCTGCGGCTGCATCATCGGGGCGAACCTGACGCACTCATTATCTGAAAAAACGGGGCCGCAAATGATTGATTCGGGACGCTTTGTCGTGACGCACAACGAGGTTGAAGCCGTGAACGACGATCCGATGAACGATGAAACCCAAACCGCCAGCGACGCTGTCGTTACGGAAACGGCGCTTACGCAGGCCATCGGGAAATCAACGCTGTTCGACCTTGGGCAGATCGATGTTCGGTGGGACGAAGAACTCGCCACCCTATGGGCGTTCATGACGCCGCTCGAACGACCCAATTCGAATCTCGGCCTGATGCGCGACACCATGGCATGGCAGCGGGAAAGCCGCCGCGTCTTCGGCGATCATGGCCCCCTCAAATTCATGGTGCTGGGCTCGCGCTTTCCCGGCGTCTTCAATCTGGGCGGCGACCTGGAGATGTTCGCCGAATGCATCCAGCGCCGCGACCGCGAAACCCTGCTCAAATATGGTGTCGCCTGTTGCGAGATCGTGGATCGCATCTGGCATTGCAACGACATGAATATCATCAATATCGGCCTGGCGCAGGGGGACGCGTTGGGCGGCGGCCTTGAGGCGCTGCTCTGCTTCGATGTCATCATCGCCGAACGACAGGCCCGCTTTGGCCTGCCCGAAGTGTTGTTCGGCCTCTTCCCCGGCATGGGCGCTTGGTCGATCCTGCAACGCCGGGTCGGCCCTGTTCTGGCGCGCCAGATGCTGTCTGAGGGCCGCATCTATACCGCCGAGGAAATGTTCGACATGGGCATCGTCAACCAGGTCGTCGAACCCGGCGAGGGCGAAGCGGCCACCATCCAGTGGATTCGCGATCACCGGGCGCATCATGCCGGCTATGTGGGAATCAACAAGGCGGCGCGCCGCGTGCATCCGCTGACCCTGACGGAACTGACCGATATCGTGGAAATGTGGACTGAAACCGCCCTTTCCCTGTCGGACCGCGACTTGCGCATGATGCGGCGGCTGGCGGCAGCGCAGACGAAATTGCGCTGAGCGCCCCGGTCAGGCCCTGCGGCGGCGCGTGCCGATCGCGGGGTCGGGCCGTCCGGTTCCCTGCAACGGGCCGGCGGCAATCATGTCGGCGATCTGCTGCGCCGGCACCGGGCGGCTGAACAAATAGCCCTGGACATTGGTAAAGCCCGCCTCGCGCGCATGGTTCAGCTGATCGGCCGTCTCTATGCCTTCCGCCACCGTGTCCATCGACAGGTCACGCGCGAGGTTGCCGATCGCCCTGACGATCGCGCGGTCTTCCGCATTGGCGCTGACGCCCGCCATGAAGCTCTGATCGACCTTGAGCGTGTCGAAGCGATAGGACCGCAAATAGGCCAGCGACGAATAGCCGGTGCCGAAATCATCCAAGGCTAGGCGCAGGCCGATCCGCTGCAATTCGCGCAGGATCGCGTTGGTCTGCCCGCTGTCGTCCAGGAATATCGATTCGGTCACTTCCAGTTCCAGCCGGCGGGCCGACACGCCGGTTTCCAGCAGCGCGGCGATGACATTGCCAGGCAGCTCGGGCGATTTGAGCGATGCCGGCGAAATGTTGATCGCCACCCGCACATGCTCGGGCCACTGCGCCGCGACCTCGCACGCCCGGCGCAAAACCCAGCCCGTCATCGCCTCGATCAAACCCATATTCTCGGCGATCGGGATGAATTCCGAAGGGGGGATCGGCCCCAATACCGGATGCTCCCACCGCAGCAGGGCCTCGCACGCCTCAATTTCGCCTGTGTTTAAGTCGACGATCGGCTGAAACATGAGGTTCAGCTCACCGCCCGAGAGTGCCCGGCGCAGACCGGTCTCAATCTCGTGCAGCCGATTGAACCGCTCCTTTAGCGACCAGTTGAAGCTGGCGGCGCGATTGCGCCCCTGTCCCTTCGCCTCATACAGCGCCAGATCGGCATGCTGCATCAGCTCGTCCATGTCGCGGCCATCCTGCGGACCGATGGCATAGCCGACCGAGGCCGTCACCTGCAGATGGTTTTCCCCGATTTCAAAGCCATGGGTGAAGTAAGACACAATTTCCTGAGCGATGCCGGCCGCCGTGACCCGGTCGGTGTCGGGACAGATCAGGACGAACTCGTCGCCGCCGAACCGCGCGATCTTGCCGCGACCTTGAACCACCTCGGTCAGCCGTTCGGCCACGGCGCGGAGCAACTGATCACCGACCATGTGGCCCAGTGAATCATTGATTTCCTTGAACCGATCCAGATCCATCCACAGGATCGCCACGGCGTCCGTGCGCTTCTCGTTCGTCTGGAAAATGTCCCGCAGGCGCATCTGCATCGCCATGCGGTTTTCCAGGCCTGTCAGGCTGTCGAACCGCGCCAGCCGCTCGAATTTTTCGGCAAGCAGCGACTTGTCGCGCTTCCCGATCAGGGCCTGAACGACAATGCGATGCGTCGTGGAGCTAATTTCCGCCAGGCCCAGAACCATCATCACCATCGCCACGGACAGCACGCGATAGCCTGTCGATCCTTCCAGCCACAGCCCCGTCGCGGTCGGCAGCAATGCCAGGCAGACCTGACCGATGGCGATTTGCACCCGTCCCGCATTGCGGCCGGAAATGCCGCCGGCATAACCGGTCGCCATCGACACTGTCAGCATGTGGATGATGCTGTTCCCGGACGTGATGAGCGATACGAACGCCATCAGACCCAGCAGGCCCGCATAGACCCAGGCACCCAGCTCATAGGCCAGTTCCCAGCCGCGCGAAGCGACCGCGGTGCCCCGCACCAATTGCCGGTGGAAGAATATGGCGGACACCACCCGCAACGTCGCGACCAGGCAGAGCAAAGCGACGACGGCATGAATGGCGCCGCGATCGGTCAGGCTGACAACCACCAGACCGACGGCGACGCCGGTGATCGCTCCGATCGTCAGGGACGCGGGCGACGCATAGAGCGTCTCGATCAGGCTGGCGTGGACGTCAGCATCCTGCGACCGCTTTGCGCCGCGTTTTTCCAGCAAGGTTTTCAAAACGCGCAAAATGGCGGGTCTCCGATTTGGGTCGCCTTTTCGCAATTTCCCTTTATTTTTTGGTTAATTCGGCATCTGACCTGGATGATATTCCTGATCCTGATCAAATTCCCGTGGTCATCCGATCATCATCAGGCTGGCATTGCCGCCCGCCGCCGTCGTGTTGATCGACGTCGACACTTCTTCCAGCAACCAATCCAGACAATAGCCATGGCCATGATCATCGGCATGAACCGGCACGATGGGGCCGGGCATGTCGACGACGCATTGCATGGTCGCGACGATCTTGGCGGCGTCGCCCTCGACCAGGGCGGCCGCGAACGGTCCGCTGGCATCGGTCTGGAAGCATGCAGTTACTTCGGCCGGAAGGTCGACCGGCAGCGTCATGCCCTGCACGACGCCGATATTCCCTGTCGCCAAAATGGCCGCCATCTGCCGGAACAGGCCCTGCCGCGTCGCCGGCCGCATCAACACTTGGCCGCGCCGATGCAGCGCATAAAGATTGCGTTCGCCCACTGGCCCAGGCAGCGACAATTCGACGCCCAGGGCCGACGCATCGCCCGTGCGCCGCGCCTGAGCCGCCGCTTCGCCTTCTCCCTGACCGTCCAGCCAGTCGGCGAAGGCGTGGAGCGGCGACCGCAAATGCGTCACCCGTTCGGCAAAAACGGGGGGCGTGGTGGTAAGGCGGCCCAGATAGAGCGGCCCGCCGGCCTTTGGCCCGGTGCCCGACAAGCCCCGCCCGCCAAAGGGTTGAACCCCGACGATCGCGCCGATGACATTGCGGTTCACATAGATGTTACCCACCTTCACCCGGCTGGTGACGCGGGCAACCGTTTCGTCGAGCCGCGTATGCAGGCCGAATGTCAGGCCATAGCCGGTCGCGTTGATCTGATCGACCAGCGCATCCAGCCCGTCCCGCTTGAACCGCAGGACATGCAGAACCGGGCCGAAGATTTCGCGCTCCAAGTCGGCGATGCTGTCGATTTCGATGATCGTGGGCGCAACGAAGGTGCCATGCGCTGTTTCGGAGGGCAGGTCGCCCTGTTCGACATGCAACCCCTTGGCGCGCATCGCCTTGATATGGGCGTTGATATTGTCCCGCGCCTCGGCCGTGATGACCGGCCCGATATCAACCTTGAGCGCATCCGTCCGTCCAATGCGCAACTCGGCCAGTGCGCCTTTCAGCATCGTCAGCGTGCGGTCCGCCACTTCATCCTGCAAACACAGGATACGCAGCGCCGAACAACGCTGCCCCGCGCTGTCGAAGGCCGACGCTATGACATCCGCCACCACCTGTTCGGCCAGCGCCGAGCTATCGACGATCATCGCGTTCTGCCCGCCCGTTTCGGCGATCAGGGGGATCGGCCGCCCGGCGCGCGACAGGCGCGATGCAAGCTGGCGCTGGATCAGGCGGGCAACCTCGGTCGACCCGGTGAACATCACCGCCGCGGTTTCCGGGGCCGCGACCAGCGCCGCGCCGATCCGGCCGTCACCAGGCAAAAGTTGCAGCGCATCGCTGGGCACCCCCGCCGCATGCAGCAACCGCACTGCCTCCGCCGCGATCAAAGGCGTTTCCTCCGCCGGCTTGGCCAGCACGGGATTGCCTGCGACGAGCGCCGCGACGACCTGCCCCGTGAAGATCGCCAGCGGGAAATTCCACGGGCTGATGCACACCACCGGACCCAGCGCCTGCTGCTGCGGGCCAAAGGTGGATCGCGCCTGCTGCGCATAATAGCGCAGGAAATCGATCGCCTCGCGCACTTCGGCGATGGCGTTGGGCAGCGACTTGCCCGCTTCCCGCACGATGAGGCCAAGCAGGATCGGCATGCGCGCTTGCATGGCGTCGGCCGCCGCCTCCAGCATGGCGGCGCGATCGGCTACCGCGCTGTTGGGCCAGCGTGAGTCCGCGGCGCGGATCGCGGCGGCGCGGGCTTCCGCTTCGGTCGCGTCCGTGACCCGGCCCACCACGTCCCGGTGATCGGCCGGGTTAAAGACCGTGCGCGCCGGTCCGGACGCCTGTTCCGGCGCCGCCGCCCAGCTCATCTGCGTACTTTCCCGCAAGGCTTCGCTCAGGCGGGCCAGCTCGGCCTCATTGCTCAAGTCCAGCCCGTCCGAATTGCGCCGGTCCGGATATAGATCCGCCGGAAGGGCAATCTGATCGTGGCGCGCGCCGGGATGGGACATGGCCTTTACCACCTCGGCCGGATCGGCGATCAGTTCGTCGATCGACACGGCAGGGTCGGCGATGCGGTTGACGAAACTGCTGTTCGCACCATTTTCCAGCAAGCGCCGCACCAGATAGGCCAGCAACGTTTCATGCGTGCCGACCGGGGCGTAGATGCGGCAGGGCCGGTTCAGCTTGTCCGGGCCGACGACCTGCTCATACAGCGGCTCGCCCATGCCATGCAGGCATTGAAACTCGTAATCGCCGATCGAAAAGTCCGGTCCGGCCAGATGATAGATGCTGCTCAGCGTCTGGGCGTTATGCGTGGCGAATTGCGGGAACACGACGTCGCGCGCCGCCAGCAATTTGCGGGCGCAGGCGATATAGGCGACATCCGTATGCACCTTGCGCGTATAGACGGGAAAGTCCGGCAAACCGTCCACCTGCGCGCGCTTGATCTCCGCGTCCCAATAGGCGCCCTTGACCAGCCGCACCATGATGCGCCGGCCGCTTCGCCGCGCCAAGTCAACGATCCAGTCGATCACGAAGGGGCAGCGCTTGCCATAGCCCTGCACCACGAAGCCAAGGCCATTCCATCCGGCAAGATCGGGGTCCATCGCCAGGCTTTCGAGCAGGTCAAGCGACAATTCCAGTCGATCGGCCTCTTCCGCATCGATATTGAAACCGATGTCATAGCCTTTGGACAGCAGCGCCAGTTGCTTCACCGCCGGAAACAATTCGCCCATCACCCGGTCCGCCTGCGCGCGGACATAGCGGGGATGCAGCGCCGACAGCTTGATCGAAATGCCCGGACCCGCATAAATGCCCCGCCCGGCGGACGCCTTGCCGATGGCATGGATCGCCCGCTCATAATCGGCATAATAACGCTGCGCATCCGCCGCCGTGGTCGCGGCCTCGCCCAGCATGTCATAGCTATAGGCAAAGCCCTTGGCCTCCATCTCGCGCGCGCGCTTGAGCGCCTGCTGGATCGTCTCGCCCGTGACGAACTGTTCGCCCATCATCCGCATGGCCAGGTCCACGCCCCGCCGGATCACCGGTTCGCCCGCGCGCGCAACCAGCCGCGTCAGCGCCGCGCCAAGGCCCCGGTCATCGACGCTGCCGACCAGCTTGCCCGTGACCACCAGCCCCCAGGTGGCGGCATTGACGAACAGCGATTTTTCACCGCCCAGATGCGACCCCCAGTCGCCGTCGGCAATCTTGTCCCGGATCAGCGCGTCGCGGGTCGCCGTGTCGGGAATGCGCAGCAGCGCCTCGGCCAGGCACATCAGCGCGACGCCTTCCTGGCTGGACAGCGCATATTCCTGTACCAGCCCCTCGACGCCGCTGCCCTTGCGATTGGCGCGCAGCGCGCTCACCAGCGCGCGGGTCGTGTCTGCGATCGCATCGCGCATCGGATCGGCCAATGTCGCCGCCGCGATCAGGGGCGCAAGCGCCTCCGCTTCGTCGCGTCGATAGGCGGCGGTGATCGCCTGACGCAACGGTGTGGGCCGGCGGATGGTGGGGGCGAAATGGGCGAAGGGCTGATCGGTCATGCCATCAACATATCCCTGAAGCCGAAATCATTCCGACTTATGAAACGCCACCTTTTAGAGGAATGGACTTATTCGAATGGTCAATCTAGGAAATATGGATGCTCAACCCGCCCCAAATAGTCGATCTGGACGACTTTGATCGTCGCATCATTGCGGCGCTGATCGAAGACGGCCGCATGACGGTGACGGACCTGGCCGATGCGGTCGGCCTGTCGAAAACGCCGTGCCAGGTCAGGTTGAAGCGTCTCCAGCAAGCAGGCGTCATACGCGGCTTTCGCGCGATCATCGATCCTGCCAAGCTGGGCCTTGACCATATCGCCTTCACCGAAGTCAAATTGTCCGACACGCGCGAAGCAGCGCTGCGCGAATTCAACGCCGCCGTTCGCCGCATCGCGGAGGTGGAGGAATGCCATATGCTGGCCAGCAATTTCGATTATCTGCTCAAGGTGCGAACGGCCGACATTCGCCGCTATCGCATCGTGCTGGGCGAAAAGATCAGCGCCTTGCCCCATGTCGCCAGCACGTCCACCTTCGTCGCGATGGAAACCGTGATGGAGGCGGGCCATCGTCGGACCAAGAGCGCTCGGTGAGGCCTCACATTAACGATGTCTTGCGGCGCGAGATGATCAGTAGCCGGCTTCCACCGCGATGCGGATAGCGTCGGCGGACGTCGACACGCCAAGCCCTTTCTGCAAGGCCGCCTTGTGCATCTTCACCGTGCGTTCGGAGAGGCCCAGCGTATAGGCAATCTGCTTGTTCAACTGGCCAGCCGCCATCTGCACCAGCACCTGCTGCTGACGTTTGGTCAGGGCCGCCACACGATCGCGCGCCAGCGTCTGGCGGGTCGGTCCCAGCGCCGGGTCCGTGACCTCCATCAAGGAACCGAGGAAATATTTGAGGGTCCCTGAATCATCGAAAATGGGGGCAATCAGAACCGCATTGCGAAACGGCGCGCCGCCCTTCTTGTAGTTCAAAATCTCAACCAGGATCGGCCGCCGATCGTGGATCGCCGCCCGGATTTGCTTCGTCAGTTCCGGTTCGGTCCCCTCCCCGCGCATGAAACGGCAATTGCGGCCAATCACTTCGTCGCGACTATAGCCTGTGAGCGCCAGAAAGGCGGAATTGCATTCGATCACGGGCGTGTCGGGGGTGGACGGATCGCAGATCAGTGCCGCGATCGGGCTCGCCGCGATCAGATCCGACAGGGGCAGCCCCTGCTCTATCAGTTCCATTCCCCTCATGACGGTGCCGTCATAAGGCATAAATGCTCTGAATTTCAACCGATCTCCGTCACCCGAAGGGCGTACGATCAAGGCTGTCAATCCGCCTGTCGGAAAGTCCGTTTTGGACCATCATCAATATTCCCGCGCAGCAATTTCCTAATATTCATGCCCGACCAGATGCGTCGTCGAACATATCGACAGTCACATCGGCCCCAGTGGGAGATATATGATGGCGATCCTCAATCTCGACCTTCTGAACAGCGACCAGACGATCAACAGTGACAATGCGGACGACACCAATACTGTCAATATCGTCGCACTTGGCACGCACACCTTGACCGTTGACGGCGTCAGCGCGACCGTTTCCGGCCTGGCGGGGGTACAGGCCGCCTCCTCACCCACTTTTTCGGCGATCAATGACGGCAATCTGACCATCGATTATGGCGCGCTTGGCGCCAATACGCTGTCGGGCGTCACCTATAATGTCGGCGACACATCGAACATATCGGTTCAGGGGCCATCGGTCCTGGGGCTCAACCTTGGCGCGCAGACCATCAATTTTTCCGGCAATGGCGCGGGATCCTTCACCTATGACAAAGGACTGATCGACAGCGTATCGTCCTTCAACGTCAATGGCTTCGACTGGGGCGACAGCGTGGGCGTCGACGGCTATGAATTTGACAGCTTCGACTATGATTCCGTTTCCGGCAGCGCGACCCTCGTGCTGACCAACGGCGCGTTGATCGGGGAACAGACCGTCACCTTCAACATGACCGGCGTCGATCCCGAACTGGCGGCGGCAATCCTGGCCGATCCGGCGAGCTTCGTCGACAGCACCGGCCAGTTCGTGGCTCCTGTCTGCTTCCTGCGCGGCACGATGATCGACACCGATCGCGGTGAGGTCGCCGTGGAAGATATCAGGATCGGCGATCAAGTCCTGTGCCGCAGCGGCCTACGTGCGGTGCGGTGGGTCGGCCATCGCCATGACTGGGTGGACCGCATCCCGCAGGCCCATCTGGACGATATGTGGCCCATATTGATCGAGGCCGATGCCATCAGCGAAGCCGTCCCCAGCAAGGATATTCGCGTGTCGCCCTGGCATCATCTCTATGTCGACGGCGTTCTGGTGCGGGCCAGGGATCTGGTCAATGGATCGACGATCCGTCCCGACAAGAGCCTCAAGCGCATCTCCTACTACCATATCGAACTCGACCAGTTCGACGTGATTCGCGCGCATGGCATCTATTCGGAAAGCTACACTGATGGCGGCAATCGCGACTTTTTCCACAATGCCGCCGTCACCCGAATGACCGTTCAGCCCCAGCCCCGGCGGGAAGGCATCCGTCCGGGATTCCATGCGGTGCGCGATCCAAAGGTCATCAGCGCAATGCAAAAGCGCCTCGCCGACCGGGCGTCGCTGCTGGCGGATCAGGCCACGAAGGTTCGTCGCTTCGCCTGATTGGACTGTCCGCGCTGCTTGCGGCGGCGCGGACAACCTCCGCCCATCCGATCCTTGGCTGCCAAGGCAAAAATCAATGTATCAGCCCGCGCCGGACCAGTTTGACGATCGGCCCTTGCCAAAAGACAAACCGGCCGCGTCCGCGCAAAACGCTGGCGTTCCCTCGGCACGATCGCTCGCGGGCGCGACGCTTGTCGCTTACCCCGACTATCGCGCCACCAACCCCTATCAGGATGGGCTCTACCGTTCCTTCAGGGCTGCCGGGCGCGTCGACTATGGCTCCATCCAGCACGCCCTTGACCTGATCGATCAATCGCCCGCCGGCCAGCCTGTCCTGTTCCACCTGCACTGGCCCGACCCGCTTTTCGCCGATTGTACGGACCGGTTCGACTATCAGGTCCGCGCGAGCGAGTTTTTGCACGCGATCCGCCTGTTTCAGGCGCGGGGCGGCGCCTTTGTCTGGACCGTGCACAATGCCCTTCCGCACGAACCGATTTTCGAAGATCTGGCGCTGGCATTCCATGCACATCTGGCCGCTGCTGCGAACGTCATTCATCTGCATGACGACGCCGCGATGGCCGAACTGCAACGCCATTATGCGGTCGAGACCAGGAAATGCGTCCTGGCACCGCATGGCAGCTATGAAGGATGCTATGGCCGCCCGTTCGACACACACCAAAGCCGCCAGCTATTGGGCCTCGAACAGGTCCAGTCGCTGACCCTATGTTTCGGTCAGATCCGTCCCTACAAGGGCGTCGATACGCTGGTGCAAGCGTTCCATTCGCTCGCAGCGCAGCCGGGGCGCGACCATGTCCATCTGTTGATCGCGGGCAAAATGATGGGCGGCTTCACATCCGCTGAGGCCCGCCTGTTAGAAGAATGCCATCCCCGCATTCATGTGATGGACGGCTTTGTGCCGGACGCCAAATTGCCGCTGCTCTTTGGCGCGGCCGACGTCATCGCCCTGCCCTATCAGCAGGCATTGACGTCCGGCGCGTTGATGCTCGCGGCGCTGTACGGCAAGCCTGTTGTCGGCCCTCGCCTGCCCGCACTGGATGCCATCGACGACATGGGTCTGGGCGTACGATATGAAACCGATGACCCCGGCGCTCTGGAAACCGCGCTGGATCAAATGCTGCGCCTGGATCAGGACCAAAGGACGGCGATCCGCCGCGCCGGTCGCAGCTTCTCGAAGGCACGGTCGTGGGACCGGATCAGCAAAGACTTTCACGATGCCGTCGCTGAAAAGCTGGTGCCTGAAGGGCGCTCCATTGAGGTAGACGGAAAGGCCCAAACCCTCTCGATTTTGCGACGCGCGGGGCCGGCGGAGGCTTCACTCGCGATCGGCCTGATAGGGTACGGGAGCCAGGACGATCTCGCGGCCCAAGTGGCGGCACTGAATGAACTGCCGTGCGGGCGTCCACACATCTATCTGTTTGATCGCGATCCGCGGCAACGGCCGCATTTCGGCCTCCAAACGCAAGTCGATACATTGTTGTGGGCCGACGCAACCACCGGGTTTGCAGAAGCGACCAACAGGATGCTCGAGATGATGCGCGCCGATGGCTATGAACAGGCGCTGCTGCTCGATCCGGCCCGGCATCTGGATAGCGATGCCCTGGAATCGCTATTGGCGCATAGCCGGTCGGACGCGATCGTTGCGCCCGTGACGCTCGGCGACAATGGCCACGTCGCGGCGGGGGGCTACCGCCTCCATACAGACGCCGATGGTTGCATTCATGTCGAACCGATGCTGGCAGGCGATGATCCGCTGGTCACGCGAAAGCCGTACAAGGCGCAGGCATCCGATGGCCCGCTGCTGATCGACCTGCGCCTGATCGATCGCATCGGCCTGCTGCCCGAACATAGGGTCACGGCGCAGGCCTTGATGGACTGGACCCTGCGCGCGACGCGTCAGGGCATTCCCCTGGTCATCGCGCCGTCCAGTCTGGCGCGGTCGACCGCTGCGCTGACCGCCACCCCCTTTCCCGGCGTAGAGGCCCTGTATCATGATATCCGGGCGCAGGTTCAGCGGGCGATGGCCCTGGCCTCGCCGGGCGCATGCGCCACGCCAGCTGTCATTGCCGATCATGTCGAACGGCGGTCTATCGCGCCCCTGCGCAAAAGCCTCGCAAAATCCCATGCCGACCTGCTCGCGCTGCTTGATCGCTGCGTTCAGGCAGGGATGGAGGACGGCTTAGCCGGCGTCACGGGACCGATCGACGTCAGCGCGCGGATCGAGGCGGTGGCCTTGACGAACGAGCCTGTCTGCGAAGGCCGCATCGATCGAAAAAATGGCGCGCAACTGGCGGGTTGGGCAGTCGAACGCGCTGCCGATGGCGAACCCTGGCAACCGGCTGCCCTCTGGTTGTTGCGGAACGGCCGGCCGGTCACGCGCATCCTGCCGCGTCTGGACAGAGCAGACTTGGTGGAGGCGGGCTATGCGGAGCAGGCCGGGTTCAGCCTTGCCATTCCCCAGAACCGCGACGGGGCACTGACGCGCTTTGAGCTTCGCTATGCCGGCACAGGCCGTCGTGTGCCTGTATCGACAAGCCTGAAGGGCGATATCTGGCAAGTATCCCCGCCCATCACGAACGGCGTGAAGCCGCGGCTGAAGGCGATGCTGGAAAGCGTGGCTGACGGACAGCTCAGGGGTTGGGCGCTCGATCTCGCGCATCCTGACATTGCCCTTGCGATCGACATATTCGTCGACAACGAACAGATCGCCCTGAACATCGTGGCCGACATGGATCGCCCCGACCTGCGTCGCGCCGGCCTGGGTAATGGCCATCACGGATTCAGCCTGCACCTTCCCAACCGTTGCCTGCTCCGCGAAAACCTGTCGATCGAGTTGCGCCTGACAGGAAGCAGCACCAGCCTGACGAAGAAAAGCCTGGCGGTCGCCAATGATGCGCGCGGTTTTTCGCCTTATTTTTCGCTCAGCGACCATCTGGAATGGGGATTTTGCGAAGACCGGATGGGCGCGGGTCATGCAGATCATGCCATCGCTCTGCTCGACCAACTGGAAGTGCAGAAGCGCATGCTGCTGTCGCGGGGGCGCTCGGTGCAGACCGGCACATGTGTCTCGATCATCATGCCGGTACTGAACCGCGCCGCCATCATTGGCGACGCCATCGCATCGGTTCTGGCGCAAAGCCACCGGCATTTCGAACTTATCATCATCGATGACGGCAGCAGCGATGACCTCTCGGCGGCGCTCGCATGCTATCCCGATCCGCGCATCAAGCTCATCACAAATTCGCGTAATGAAGGTGTTTCCGCAGCCCGCAACCGGGGTCTGGACCGGGCCTATGGCGACATCATCGCCTATCTCGATTCCGACAATAGCTGGGATCCCGACTATCTTTCCATCATGGTCAACGCCCTGGCTGACCATCGCGGTCATGGCTGCGCCTATGCCGGACAGACCGTTTTTCAGGCCGTGGCCAGCCCGACCGATGCTCCCGTGGAAGAGCGCAGGGCCATCCGCCTGTGCCCGTTCAATCGCAGCCGGCTGGAGGAACGCAATTATATCGACCTCAACATCTTCGTGCATCGCCGGCATCTGGTGGCGCTGCATGGCGGATTTGACGAATCGCTTCGCCGGCTGGTCGATTGGGACCTGATCCTGCGATACACGCGCGACGGCCCGCCTTTGATGGTTCCGGCATTGCTCGGCGCCTATCGTGCGGGCGTGGCCGACAACCAGATTACCGCGACAGAGGATTTCGCGCGCAATCGTCGCCGGCTCCATATCGCCAGTCCCGCGGGCCGGATCGCGGGCAGTATGGCGGAGCCACGGTCGCTCAACATCCTCGTGAGCGCGCAGTCCGCTGCCGACTTGTTGGCCTGGGCGCTCGCCAATGTGCGGCTGCGCGCGTCAGCTGCTGGCAGGATCGCGGGCGTCTGGATGGAGGATGGCCGCGCATGGGCCGCGCTGGTCGATCCTACAACGGGTCAGCTGGATGATGCGACAGCGCTCGACAGGATCAGCGACGTGCTTGCCGACACCGAATTGGACAGGTGCATGCTTGTCACCGACAGCGCGCATGTCCTCAGCGCCGACTGGGCGCGCACGATCGAGCGTATATCGCCCACGCGCAGCTATGCCGCCGCCACCGGAAGGCTCTATGGCCCATCGCGTCCTGGCCGCTTTGGCAATGTCTATCATGACGAAACGCCCCAGCGGATCAGCGCCGACATTATCGAATGGAGCCTCGGCCCGGCGCTCCACGGCCAGTCCTGCGCTCGCATCCATCGGGATTATGTCTTCATTCCCGCCGAGCATGGCGACCGTCTGCATCTGTCGGCTTCCCTGTCCCGCTCCATCCCCGACATGCTCGACCGCTATTTCGGCTCCTTCGCCCTCGATCCGATTGCCAGCCTGTATCTGCCCGATCTGATCGCCTGTCACCGCGATGATGTTCCGCCATGGGCGTAAGGCGCCAAGCCTTGGCTTATTGAAGTCTTTACTGTGCCGGGGTTAGGAAAGCGCAATCCTCCTTCACCGGGACATATGATGCGTCTACTGCCTGTTTTGCCCGCGCTGTTCCTGGCCGCCCTGCCTCAACCGGCCCTTGCCCAGGTCGCAGCGGCCGACAGCGGAGACACAGGGTGGATGCTCGTCTGTTCGGTCCTGCTGCTGATCGCGGCGCTGCCCGGCGTGATGCTGCGCCATGCGGGGCTGGCGAACGTGCGCAACGCGCTTTCAGTGATGACGCAGGGAATCGCCATGATCGCGATCGTCTCGCTCGGCTGGGGGATCGCCGGCTACAGCCTGATCTACGCGCCTGGCGGCGGATGGATCGGCGGGACCGCCAATCTGATGCTCGCCAATCTGGCGGCGCTGCGCGACGGGCTGACGGTTCCTGAATCGGCGTTCGTCGTCTTTCAGATGGCCGCCGCCCTGATTGCCGCATCGCTGTTGGCCGGCGCTGTTGCGGAACGCACTCGGCTGGCCTGGTTCATGGGTTTTGCCCCCCTGTGGTTGCTGATCGTCTATGTCCCCATCACCCATGCCATCTGGGCGGGTGGCTGGCTCGCGCAACTGGGCGTGATGGACTTTGCCGGCGGCCTTGTCGTCCACGCGACGGCGGGCTGGTCCGCGCTGGCCCTGACGCTGATCGTGGGCGCAAGGCGGCAGGCGTCTATTGCCGGGCATAGCCCCGTGCTGGCGCTGGCAGGCGGCGCATTGCTGTGGATCGGCCTGTCCGGGTTGGTCGGCGGTTGGGCACTGGGTGCAACCGATGATGCGGCAACGGCACTCCTCAACCATCATTTTGCCGCCTGCGCGGGCGCCTTGCTCTGGATGGCGACCGATCGGCTCCTGGGCGCGCGCACCAGCGCCATGGGTATCCTGTCCGGCGCGCTCGCCGGCATCGCCGCCATTGCCGCCTCGGCCGCCTTGGTGGGCAGCGGCGGCGCAATGCTCATCGGGGGAGCCGCGGCGCTCCTTGCCCGGCTGGGCTTGGCGCTCACCCGTCGCTGGATCGACGATCCGGCACAGATTTTTGTCATTCACGGCATTGGCGGCCTGACCGGCGCGCTGTTGCTGCCGCTCGGCGTCCTGCCGCTGCTGGGCGGCGTGGGTTTTGAAGCCGGCATTGGCCTCACCGACGCGATCATCGGCCAGCTTGTCGGCATCATCGTCGTGGCCTTTTGGGCCATGGCGGGAAGCGCCATCGCCGCTCTCGCCATATCCGTCATCATACCCATGCGCGTGACCGAAGAGGTCGAACATGACGGACTGGACGCCATGTATCATGGCGAACAGAGCTGGGACTTCCGCTAAAGCCATGACCATCGCGGTCGGCATCTTCGCCCATCAGGAGGAGCGGCGGATCGCCGCCTGTCTCGCGTCGCTGCCGCTCGACCGGCCCGACACGCGCTTTCACGTCCTGGTGAATGGCACAACGGACAGGACAGTCGATTGCGCGAAGGCAGCCGCTGGCGGCCGCGACAATGTCATCGTCCACGACATTACGCAGGGTGGAAAGTCGCGAACCTGGAATCATTTCGTCCATGACCTGCTGACCGGCAAAGAGGCAGCGGTTGTTTTCATGGACGGCGACGCGGAAATCGCGCCCGGGTCGATCGACGCGCTCGTAGCGGCGGTTGCGCGCGATCCCGCCGTCAATGCGGCGGCGGGCATGCCGATGAACGGCCGCAAAGTGGAAGTATATCGCGCCGGGCTCCGCGCGGAAGGCGGCCTTTTCGGGGACCTTTACGCCCTGTCCAATCACTTCGTCGGCGCCATCCGGGCCAGCGGCCTGCGCCTACCCGACGACCTTATCGGGGATGACGGGCTGGTGGCGGCCTGGGCGCACACCGATCTGGAGGCGGACAGCCAATGGGAGCATGGCCGTGTCATCGCCTGTGAGGAGGCCGGCTTCGTTGCGGAACAGGTCAGCCTCTGGCGACCAGCCACCTGGATCATGCAATATAAGCGGCTGATCAACTATTCGGTCCGCTTCTATCAGAACCGGATCGTGTCCGACATCATGCTGCGGGAAGGCCCCGGCGGCCTGCCCCGCCGGCTTGCCAGCCTCTATGGCGACTGGCTGCCGCGCTGGCGGCCCCGGCCTGGACTGACAGGCTGGTTCGATCGCAAGGCGCTCGCACGAATGCGTCAGGCCCTGCGCCCCTGAAACGGATCGCGCCGCCCGGATCGGTGGTCCGGACGGCGCGCAGGTCTGGGTGATTAGGCTGGCCCTTAACGGTCGCGGCCAGCCAGTTCCTTGTTGATATAGAGCGCGACCATGGTCGCGACTGCGCCTGAGAGGAGGTAGACGCCCGAGGCGGCCAGACCGAACTTGACCGACAGCAGCAGGGCCACCAGCGGCGCAAAGCCCGCGCCGACCAGCCAGGCAAGGTCGGACGTCAGCGCAGAACTGGTGTAGCGGGCTTCCGTCGCGAAGTTGGACGCGACCACACCGGACGACTGGCCGAACGCCAGGCCAAGCAACATGAACCCCAGGATCATGAAGGCGACTTCACCAAGATCACCGCCGTTGAGCAACAGCGGCGCCATCAGCGCGAACACCGCGATTCCGCCAGCTGACCAGCCCAGCAGCGAGCGGCGCCCAATCTGGTCGGCGACGAAACCGGACACCACGATGGCGAGCAGACCCACCGCCGCGCCGATCATCTCGATCACCAGGAAGCGGTCGATCGGCTGGTCGGTATAGAGCGCGATCCAGGACAGCGGGAACACCGTGACCATGTGGAACAGGGCGAAGCTGGCGAGCGGGGCAAAGGCGCCGATGACGATGTTGCGGCCTTCGCGCTTGACCGTCGGCAGCACCGGCGAGGGGACCAGGTCCCGCTGCTCGAACAACCGTTCAAATTCATGGGTCACGACGATGCGCAGGCGGGCAAAGAGCGCCACCACGTTGATCGCGAACGCGACGAAGAAGGGATAGCGCCATCCCCAGCTCAGGAAATCGGCTTCCGACAGGGTGAGCAGGAAGAAGGCGAACAAGCCGCTTGCCACGAGCAAGGCGAGCGGCGCGCCAAGCTGCGGCACCATGGCGTACCATCCACGCTGATGCTGCGGCGCATTGAGTGACAGGAGCGAGGCAAGACCATCCCATGTTCCGCCAAGGGCGATACCCTGCGCGGCGCGAAGAATGATCAGGACGACGGCGGCATAATGGCCAATAGTCTCATAGCCTGGTAGGAAGGCGATCGCCACGGTGGAGCTGCCCAGCAGGAACAAGGCAGCGGTCAGCTTGGTGCCGCGGCCATAGCGCCGGTCGATCGCCATGAAGATCAGCGACCCGATCGGCCGTGTGATAAAGGCGACGGCAAAGATCGCGAAGGAATAGAGCGTCCCGGTCAGCGCATCGACATAGGGAAAGACCAGGCTGGGGAACACGATCACCGAAGCGATGGCATAGACGAAAAAGTCGAAAAATTCGGAGGTGCGACCAATGATCACACCAATGGAAATATCCCCCGGCGCAACCTTGTGGTCGCGCGCATTGATCCTGCGCGCGTCATCCTCAAGTGACGTGGAGGTGAAGGCTATGGCCCCTGAACTCATATACATCCGCTCCTTGGCTGGGCCGCCGGTGCGGTATGCTCGTCTTCCAGCGGCCAGGGAATGGCAACATAACAGAAAACCGACAGAGTCTAAGCAGTATCCCGGCCCAAGCAGAATTTTTGCGCCTGCACAGCTTTGGACAAAATGCCCACTGGTCGACTCACGGACGAAAGGCTAGGCGCGCGCCATGTCACAGCCACACTCTCCGCTAAGGATCAGGCTTTTGCGCTGGTCCGCTCCGATCCTGGCAGCGCCGCTCGCGGGCTGTAACTGGGTCGTGATGAACCCGTCGGGCGATATTGCGCTGCAACAGCGCGACCTGATCCTGATTTCGACGGCGCTGATGCTGCTGATCGTGCTGCCGGTCATGGCGCTCGTCGTCGTCTTCGCCCTGCGCTATCGCGCGACCAACAGGGCGACCGACGCGGACTATGATCCCGACTGGGATCACAGCACCAAGCTGGAGCTGCTGATCTGGTCGGCGCCGCTGCTGATCATCATCGCGCTGGGCGCGCTGACCTGGGTGAGCACGCACAAGCTGGACCCCTATCGGCCGCTTGACCGGATCGACGCGAAGACCGCGATCGACCCGAAGGTCAAGCCGATGACGGTGGAGGTCGTCGCGCTCGACTGGAAATGGCTGTTCATCTACCCCGACCTTGGCGTTGCGACCGTCAACGAACTGGTCCTTCCCGCCAACGTGCCTGTGCGGTTCGACATTACGGCATCCACGGTCATGAACAGCTTCTACGTTCCCGAACTGGCGGGCCAGATCTACGCCATGCCGGGCATGAAGACGCAGCTGCACGCCGTCGCCAACAAGCCTGTCACGGGCACCGGCTTTTCCGCCAATTATTCGGGCGCCGGCTTCACCCATATGCGCTTTGGCTACAAGGCGATGGACAAGGCAGGCTTCGACGCCTGGGCGGCGCGGGTAAAGGCCAGCAGGGCCGCGCTTGACCGCAACGTCTATCTGGCGCTCGCCAGGCCCAGCGAAAAGGCGCCGGTCGCCTATTTCGGCGCGACCGACCCCAAGCTGTTCGACGCCGTCGTCAACCTGTGCCCCAAGCCCGGCCAGCGCTGCATGAGCGAGCTGATGCACGTCGACATGATGGGCGGTGCGGGCAAGGAATCGGCGCATGATACGCAGGGGCTGCAATATGACGTCCCCAACAGCCATGTGATCGAACAAAGCGACCAGAATAAGGGGCAGGAAACCGCCCCCGACGCGCCTGGCGCACCCGGTCCGCACCATGAACCGGCGATCGACCATAGCAACCACAGCGGCGCTGACGCGCACGCGCAGCATCGGTAAGGCCCATGACTGGTACACTCACAACAACCCAGATGATCTTCGGTCGTCTGACCTGGGACAGTTTCCCATGGCATGAGCCGATCGTCGTCGCGACCTTCTGCGCCGTCGTCCTGGGCGGCGCGGCGGTGGTCGGCGCGCTCACCTATTTCCGCCTGTGGGGCTATCTCTGGAAGGAATGGTTCACCAGCGTCGATCACAAGAAGATCGGCATCATGTACATGGTGCTGGGCCTCATCATGTTCCTGCGCGGCTTTGCCGACGCCATCATGATGCGCCTGCAACAGGCATGGGCCTTTAACGGGTCCGAAGGCTATCTGAACGCCCACCATTATGACCAGGTGTTCACAGCGCACGGCGTCATCATGATCTTCTTCGTGGCGATGCCCTTCATCACGGGCCTGATGAACTATATCGTCCCGCTCCAGATCGGCGCGCGCGACGTCAGCTTCCCCTTCCTCAACAATTTCAGCTTCTGGATGACCACGGGCGGCGCGGTGCTGGTGATGTGCTCGCTGTTCCTGGGCGAATTCGCGCAGACCGGCTGGCTCGCCTATCCGCCGCTGTCGGGCATAGACTATAGCCCGGCAACCGGGGTCGACTATTATATCTGGGCGCTGCAGGTAGCGGGCGTCGGCACGACATTATCGGGCATCAACCTGATCGCAACCATCGTCAAGATGCGCGCGCCGGGCATGTCCCTCATGAAAATGCCCGTCTTCACCTGGACGTCGCTCTGCGCGAACGTGCTGATCGTCGCGTCCTTCCCGATCCTGACCGCCACCTTGGTCCTGCTCTCGCTTGACCGCTATGTCGGCACCAACTTCTTCACGAACGATTTCGGCGGCAACCCGATGATGTACGTGAACCTGATCTGGATCTGGGGACACCCCGAAGTCTATATCCTCATCCTGCCGCTTTTCGGCGTCTTCTCCGAGGTCGTGTCGACCTTCTGCAGCAAGCGCCTGTTCGGCTATACCTCCATGGTCTACGCCACCTGCACGATCATGGTGCTCTCCTACCTCGTCTGGCTGCACCATTTCTTCACCATGGGATCGGGCGCCAGCGTCAACAGCTTCTTCGGCATCACGACGATGATCATCTCGATCCCGACGGGCGCCAAGCTGTTCAACTGGCTCTTCACCATGTATCGCGGCCGCATCCGGTTCGAACTGCCGATGATGTGGGCGGTCGCCTTCATGCTGACCTTCACTGTCGGCGGCATGACCGGCGTGCTGCTCGCGGTTCCGCCAGCGGACTTCGTGCTCCACAATTCGCTGTTCCTGATCGCACACTTCCATAATGTGATCATCGGCGGCGTGCTGTTCGGCCTGTTCGCGGCGATCAACTACTGGTGGCCCAAGGCGTTCGGGTTTCGCCTGAACCAGTTCTGGGGCAAGGTCAGCTTCTGGTGCTGGAACATCGGTTTCTGGCTGGCCTTCGGTCCGCTCTATGTGCTGGGCCTGATGGGCGTTACCCGCCGCATGCGCGTGTTCGACGATCCGTCCCTGCAAATCTGGTTCATCATCGCCGCGATCGGCGCCGCCATCATCGCGGCGGGCATCGGCGCCATGCTCATCCAGTTCGCCTGGTCGATCTGGAAGCGCAAGGAACTGGCGGTCGAGGGCGATCCCTGGGATGGCCGCACGCTCGAATGGGCGACCAGCTCGCCGCCGCCAGAATATAATTTCGCCTTCACGCCGGTCGTCCACGACGCCGACAGCTGGGCGGATATGAAGAAGCACGGCTATCAGCGTCCGCTGTCCGGCTTCAAGGCGATCCACATGCCCAGCAGCACCGGCACCGGCGTCATCCTGGCCGCCCTGTCGACGCTCTGCGGCTTTGCCCTCATCTGGTATATCTGGTGGCTGGCGGGGCTTGGCTTCATCGGCATCGTGGCGGTCGCGATCGCCCATACCTTCAACTACAAGCGCGACTTCTACATTCCCGTAGAGGAAGTGACGCGCACCGAGGAAGAGCGTACGCGCATCCTCGCGGCGGGAGTCTGATCCATATGAGCAGCGCAACTGCAAACGCGCCGGCGGAACCTCGAGCCTATCATCTGCCCGAGGAACCCCACCTCCACGAAGGCCACAGCACCATGCTGGGCTTCTGGATGTATCTGATGAGCGACTGCCTCATCTTCGCCATCCTCTTCGCCACCTATGCTGTCCTGGGCGGCAGCTATGCCGGCGGCCCGGGCCCCAAGGACCTGTTCGATCTCAACCTGATCGCGCTCAACACCGCGATGCTGCTGTTTTCGTCGATCACCTATGGCTTTGCCATGCTGGCGATGGAAAAGAACCGGATCAGCGCGACGCAGGGTTGGCTGTTCGTTACGCTGTTGTTCGGCGGCGCCTTCCTCTTCATCGAACTCTATGAATTTTCGCACCTGATCCATGAAGGCGCGGGCCCGACGCGATCGGCGTTCCTGTCGTCCTTCTTCACGCTGGTGGGCACCCACGGGCTGCACGTCACCTTCGGCTCGATCTGGCTTGTGACGTTGATGGTGCAGGTCGCGAAGAAGGGCCTCATTCCCGCCAACAAGCGCCGCCTGATGTGCCTGTCCATGTTCTGGCACTTCCTTGACGTCATCTGGATCGGCGTCTTCACCTTTGTCTATCTGATGGGAGTCCTGCGGTGAGCGACGCCGTCCACAGCCACAACGCCCATGGACATGGGCATGATCATCATGACGATCATCATGAAGAAGGCGCGCATGGCAGCTTTCGCAGCTACATGATCGGCTTCGTCCTGTCGGTCATCCTGACGGCCATCCCCTTCTGGCTGGTGATGACCGGAACGCTGGCCGATGCGCGCGTGACCGGATTCATCATTCTGGCCTTCGCCGCGGTTCAGGTGGTCGTGCACATGATCTACTTCCTGCACATGAACAGCCGGGTCGAAGGCGGCTGGTCCTTCATGGCGATGATGCTGACCATCGTCCTGGTCGTCATCGTCTTGTCGGGGTCGATGTGGGTCATGTATCACCTCAACGCCAATATGATGCCGCATGCCGATATGCAGATGGATATGGGTTCGACGCAGGAAATGCGCCTGTCCAATGAAATGAGCGACATGCCGTGACATCGCCTGGAACCGGGGATCGCCGCCGGCGGTCCCCGGTTTTCCTGATCGGCCTGACGCTGATCGCCCTCCTTCTCTTTGCCGGCTTCAGTGCTCTTGGCGCATGGCAGGTCCAGCGCCTCGGCTGGAAACGCGATCTGATCGCCCAGGTGGACGCGCGGATCCACGCTACCCCGGTGCCTGCGCCTGCAAGTGCCGATGCGGCCGACGCATATAAGCGCGTCACCGCCACCGGCACCTTCCTCCATGATCGCAGCACGCTGGTTCAGGCGAGCACGGTTCGCGGCGCCGGCTATTGGGTTCTCACGCCCCTGCGGCAACGGAACGGCGCTTTGCTGATGATCAATCGCGGCTTCGTCCCGCCCGAAGCCAAGACCCGCTATGATCGCCCCGAAGGGCAAGTCACGGTGACAGGCCTGCTGCGCCTCACCGAACCCGGCGGCGGCTTTCTGCGCGCCAACGATCCCGCCGCCGATCGCTGGTATTCGCGCGACATCGCTGCGATCGCCGCGGCCCGGCGTCTGGCCCCGGCCATCACCAGCTATTTCATCGATGCGCAGGCTGGCCCCTCGCCCGACCGGCTGCCCGTCGCGGGACTGACCGTGATCCGCTTCCCCAATAACCACCTGCAATATGCCATCACCTGGTTCGCGCTGGCGATCATGACAGTGGTCGCCTACATCATCGTCATGCGGCACACGGCATTAGACAAGCGGCCATGACCAGCCCCGCGCCGACCCGCGCGCGCTGGCTCCCCAGCCGCTGGCCGGCCAATGCCGCCGGGCGCAAGAATATGGTGCTGCTGGTCCAGTTGCGCTGGATCGCCATTGCGGGGCAAGTCGCCACCATCCTGCTCGTTCATTTCGGCATGGGCATCCGCCTGCCCATATTGCCCATGCTGGTCGTACCCTGCATCGCGGCGGCGATGAATGTGGGCAGCATATTGGTCGTGCGCGGCCGCACCGATATCAGCCATGCCGAACTGTTCCTCGCCCTCCTCTTCGACGTCGTCGCGCTGACGACGCAGCTGTATTTGAGCGGCGGGGCGACCAACCCCTTCATCTCGCTCTATCTGGTGCAGGTGGCGCTGGGCGCGATGCTGCTGCATCACTGGAGCGCCTGGGGCATTGTCGGCGTGTCGGCACTTTGCGCGGCCGGATTGACCTTCGTCTACCGGCCGCTCGATCTCACCGAAACGCTCGAAGGCCATTTGTTCGACCTGCATATCGTTGGCACCTGGGTCTGTTTCGTGATGATCGCGGTGCTGCTGGTCCTGTTCATGACCCGCATCAATCGCAATCTGCAAGATCGCGAAACCTATATGGCCAAGATGCGGCAACATGCAGCCGAGGAAGAACATATCGTGCGCATGGGTTTGCTTGCGTCCGGCGCTGCGCATGAACTAGGCACGCCGCTGGCGCAACTGGCCGTAGTGCTGGGCGACTGGCGGCATATGCCCGAAGTCAATCGTCACCCGGTCCTGATGGAAGAGGTCGGCGAAATGCAGGCCGCCGTTCAGCGTTGCAAGGCGATCCTGAGCGGCATCCTGTTGTCCGCAGGCGAAGCGCGCGGCGAAGCACCCATGGTGACGGATGTCCGCGCCTTCATCGACGATATCGCCCAACAATGGCGCGCCGCCAATCCGGACCTGCCGCTGCGCTGCGATTTCGGCCCGCACGACTATCCCCATATCATCGCCGATCCGGTCATCCGCCAGGCCGCCACCAATCTTCTGGACAATGCGCGGGAGGCTGGTGCGACCTATATCAACCTGATGGTCAGCCGGGACCGGGAATGGCTCCACATCGCGGTGCGCGACAATGGTCGGGGATTCAGCCCCGACATGCTGGCCGATTTCGGCAAACCCTATCGATCGAGCAAGGACCGGCAAGGCAGCGGCCTAGGCCTGTTCCTGGTCGTGAATGTCGTGCGCAAACTGGGCGGCCGTGTGGACGCCAGCAACGGCGCGGACGGCGGCGCAATGGTCCAGCTGCGATTGCCGCTCGCGACTGTCGCGCTTGAGGAGGATGGCGATGTCAACTGACAAGCAATTGCTGATCGTGGAGGATGACGAGGGATTTGCGCGCACCCTGAAACGCTCCTTCGAGCGGCGGGGCTACCAGGTGCTGTCCGCCGATAGCCTGGAAACGGTGACGGCCTTGCTGGCTTCGCACCGTCCCGGCTTCGCGGTCGTCGACTTGAAACTCGGCGCGCAGTCGGGCCTCGCCTGTGTTCAGGCCCTGCATGCGCATGACCCTTCCATGGTGATCGTGGTGCTGACTGGCTTTGCCAGCATCGCGACGGCAGTCGAGGCGATCAAGTTGGGCGCGACCAACTATCTCGCCAAACCGTCCAATACCGACGACATAGAAGCGGCTTTCGCGCGTTCCGGCGGCAACCCCGATGCGCCGCTCGCGCCCCGGCCCACCAGCATCAAGACGCTGGAATGGGAGCATATTCATGAGGTGCTGAAGGATAGCGATTTCAACATATCGGAGGCTGCCCGGCGCCTGGGGATGCATCGCCGCACGCTCGCGCGCAAACTTGCCAAGCGGCAGGTCGGCTAGACCACGCCGGATCATTGTTCCGCCGCCGACGTTATGCCTGCATGCCCAAGGGCACGAAGGGGGACAGCATGGCCGACATGTTCAAGACATGGCGCAAGGCGACGCGACTGGCGCAGCGCCGACGCCCGCTCTCTGCCGCGCTCGCGTTGCAGGATCTGTTCAAGCCCGGTCCGTCTCCCACCACCCGCAAACGATCCAGGCCCCAATCCCGGCCCCAGCCGACGCGGCCGCCTCCGGGCAGCTTCATCGCCGCAAACCATAAAAGCCGATCGGGCGTCATCGCCTATCGCCTCTATACCCCCGTTGGTTCACCGCGACGGCGCATGCCCCTGGTCGTCATGCTGCATGGCTGCACCCAGACCGCGGAGGATTTCGCGACAGGCACGCGCATGAACCGGCTGGCCGACGAACTTGGCTTCCTGGTCCTCTATCCCGAACAGTCGCAAAAGGCCAATTTTGCGCGCTGCTGGAACTGGCACGCGCCCGAACATCAGGCAGCTGGCGCTGGCGAAGCCGGCATGATCGCCTCGCTCACCCGTCATGCCATCGACCTGTGCAACGCCAACCCCGCCCGGGTCTATATCGCGGGCATTTCGGCAGGCGGTGCGACCGCCGCCATCATCGGCGCTGCCTATCCCCGTCTATATGTCGCGGTCGGCGTCCATTCCGGCGTTGCTGTGGGTGATATCCAGACGCTGCAATCGGCCCTGACGGCCATGCGGGGCAAGCGGACGGCACAACCTGCGGGAAAATTGCCCCGGCAACTGCCGACCATCGTCTTTCATGGCGATCAGGACAAGGTGGTACATCCCTCCAATGCCGGCGGGTTCCTGCATAATCTGGAGCGCGCGGGCGTGGGGCCGCTGACTATGCGGACGGTGACGGGCACATCGGACGGCGGCCGCGCCTTCACGCGCCGCATCTACCAGGAGCGAAGCGGAAAGCCTTTGCTGGAGGAATGGACGATTCACGGCAGCGGTCATAGTTGGTCGGGCGGCAGCCCGTTGGGGTCGCATACCGACCCCGCCGGGCCGGATGCTTCCCGCGAAATGCTGCGTTTCTTCCTCGCCCGCAGGCGGGGTGGTTGACGAATCAGACGCCCGTCATGCCCGCCGTGCTTGCGCCATCTATCACATAGTCCGCGCCGCTGATGAATGCGGCTTCATCCGACGACAGATAGGCAACCAGCCCGGCGACCTCTTCCAGCCGCGCCATGCGGCCCATCGGCGACATGCCGTTATAGGCCGCCCGCGCCGCATCGGGATCGGGGCAATTGGCGATGATGCCCGCAATCATGTCGGTTTCGACGACGCCGGGCAGGATGGCGTTGCACCGGATGTTGAGCTTTTGCTGCCCACAATGGATCGCCACCGACTTGACCATCGCCACGACCGCCGCCTTCGTCACCGAATAGCTGATATAGTTGCTGAGCGCCCGATGCGCGTTCATCGAGCTGTTGACGATGATGGCCCCGCCTGGCCCGCCCGGATTGCCCTTCATCAGCGCGATCGCCGACTGGATGGTCAGCAATACGCCCGTCTGGTTGATCGCGACGATCTCGTTCCAGGCGTCAAGCGTCACCGCTTCGATATGGGCATCGCCCCTTTCCGTGCCAGCATTGGCAAAGGCGATGTCGAGCCGGCCGAAATCGCGACCGATCCGGTCCTTGACCATCGCCCAGTCATCGGGGCTTTGCACGGCCGCCTGAATGAAGGTCGCGCCGGTTTCGTCGCACAGGCTTTGCGCCTTTTGGGCGTTCGACCCGGTGAAGATGACGCGCGCGCCATCCGCGACCAGCCGCTGCACGCAGGCGCGCCCGATGCCCGAAGTGCCGCCGGTGACGAGCGCGACCTTGCCGTTCAAATTGGCCATGGCTCCGCCCCCTTCCTTATGCCGCGATCAGGCCGGTCGCGCGCGCAATGGCGGCGGTGTCGAAATAATAGGGCGTAATGCCGCTGAACTGGTCGCCGCGCAGATGAAATACCTCCGTCAGCGGCATCCGCAGCCGCTCGCCATTATGGCGCGACGTGGCTGTCACGACCACCATGGCAACGGCATGATCCTCGCCAACGCAAATGTCGCCGGTTTCCAGATCCGGATCGTCCCAGAAGGAAAACACCTTGGTAAACAGGGCCTGAAGCGCGCCCTTGCCTTCGTACACGCCGGCAAAGGGCAGGCTGTCCGCCTCCAGAATACGGAAATCATCCGTCAGCATGGCCTCGACCGCGTCCCATTCGCCAGCTGCGCTCAACTGATAGATGCGCTCGACCATGGCCTTGACCTCATTGTATCGATCCATGTCCATGGCCATCCGCCTCCTTCATTCTTCTGGTTTGCCCGTCATGCGCGCTGGCGCGATCAGCGTCACCCTGCGAAAAAACGCAGGTGTTCTTCTTCCCGCGCGCGCGGACAAGAGCAATGGGAAATCACCGTCGGCCCCGCGGGGCCGCGCAGAGAGGATGGCGCGCCATGGCAGGCAGGCTTGAAGGCAGAATAGCATTGGTAAGCGGCGGATTGCGCGGCATCGGTCGCGCGATATGCGATGCCCTGTCGAGCGATGGCGCGCTGGTCTACGTGACCGATCTCGATGCGCCCGACGCTGCGGATGTCACGGCAATGTGCGCCGTCATGCCGGACGCGCGCTACATCCGGCTGGACGCCACCAGCGAAGCAGCATGGCAAGCCGCACGCGAGCAGGTGGAGCGCGAACAGGGTCAGCTCGACATTCTGGTCAACAATGTCGGCGCGGACCTGACCGGCAAGGTTCAGGATCTCAAGCTGGAAGATTGGCGACGGCTGATCACGCTGAATCTCGACACGGTTTTTCTTGGCACCAAGACGTTCCAGCCGCTGCTGGCCAAGGGCGGCGCGTCGACGCCCTATGGGTCGTGCATCATCAATATCTCCTCGATCATGGGTCTGGTGGGCATGGGTGAAGTATCGGCCTATAATGCGTCGAAAGGTGGCGTGCGCCTGTTCACCAAATCCAATGCGCTGGAATTTGCCGATGCCGGCATTCCGATCCGCGTCAATTCGGTTCATCCCGGATTTGTCGACACGCCGCTTCTGCGCAAGGGCTTCGAGGCATGGGCCGCGCGAAGCGGCGAAACCGCTCAGGCGATGATCGACGCCATGGCAGCGACCACGCCGATCAAGCGATTGGCCCAGCCCAGCGAAATCGGGAAGGTCGTGGCGTTTCTGGCCAGCGACGACGCCAGCTACATGACCGGCAGCGAAGTGGTGGTGGATGGCGGCTGGACCGCGCGTTGAGGCAAAAGGAGACGATGGGCATGAACGACAAGACCAGCCTCAGCGGCACAGTGGCATTGGTGGCGGGCGCGGCGGGCGGCATCGGCCGGGCCACCGTCGCAGCCCTTGCCAGGTCGGGCGCAACCGTGGTCGCAAGCGATGTCGCCGCCAACACCGAGCTGGCCGACGCGGCGCTTTATGCCCAACTCGACGTCACGGACGAGGCGGCATGGCAGGATGTGATCGCGCGGATCGATCGTGAATTCGGCCGGCTGGACATATTGGTCAATAATGCCGGCATATCCGTCACCAACAGCATCGCCAGCACCAGCCTTGCCGAATTTCGCCGCTGCATGGCAATCAATGTCGACAGTATTTTCCTGGGCACGCGCTCGGCGCAGTCGCTGCTTGCGAAAAGCGGCGCTGATCGGCAGGGGGGATCGTCGATCATCAACCTGTCGTCGGTGGGCGGGTTGCGCGGCGCGCCCTTCATGTCGACCTACTGCGCCAGCAAGGGCGCGGTGAAACTCTACAGCAAATCCGCGGCGCTGGAATTTGCGCTGCTCAAGCTGCCGATCCGGGTCAATTCGGTGCATCCCGGCGGGATCGAAACCAACATGATGGATACGATCTTCGCGCGCTATGTCGAAGAAGGCCTGTTTCCCGACTTGGACGCCGCGCGCGCCACGGTATCGGCGGGCCACGCCATGAGCCGGATGGGAAAGCCGGAAGAGATAGCGGAAGGCATCGTCTATCTTGCCAGCCCGGCGGCCAGTTTCATGACCGGATCCGAACTGGTGATCGACGGCGGAATGACTTCTCGTTGATACGGGAAAGGGCCTGGATCGTCCGGACGATCCAGGCCCTCCTTTCGCCGTCGACCCGTTATGTGGAGAGATGGGCCGGAGCGAAAAGGTCTGTGCGCACCACCTTGTCAGGTCTGGTGCAGGATCGAGAAGACCCGCTCGGCAAAGAGCCATTCGCCATTCTGCTTCACCAGCTTGTCGTTGTAACAAGCGCGCGCACGCTTATCCTTTCCGGTGTCGGGTTCGGTATAGACTTCCGAAAAATAGGTGCGGGCTTGGGCGGTATCGCCATCGACGCGGATCATCCCCGGCATCGCAACGAAGGATAACTCCGGATAGGCCGGCATGGCGCTCGCCCACAAATCCATGATCGCCTGACGTCCGGACACGACCCCCAATTGCGGATAATGGGAAAGGTCCCAGTGCGACTCTTCGGCCCAGAGGCTGGTCATCAGCTCGCGATCGCAGCGATTGACCGCGTCGGCGTAGCTTTCCATGAGTTCGCGGATCGCGATCCGGTCCTCCAGCGGCCCTGTATAGTTGCGGCTCATGTCTGCTCTCCCTCCCCTCCACAGCTTTGATGGGATGATGGTAGGCCAGCATCGCGCATCGCCCACCTCCTGAAAATGGCAGGTCAGCGATATTGGTCGCGCAGCACGCGGCGCAGCACCTTGCCGGAGGGGTTGCGGGGCAAGTCGGATTGGAAATCCACTGATTTTGGCGCCTTGTAGGCCGCAATCCGCTCGCGCGCCCATGCGATGATCTCGCTTGGCTGCGGCTCAGCGCCCTGGGTCGGGACGACGATCGCCTTGACCGCCTCGCCCCATTTGCTGTCCGGCACACCGATCACCGCCACGTCGGCAACCAGGGATGGCTGATGATGGCCTTCTCCACCTCGGCCGGATAAACATTCTCCCCGCCGGTGATGATCATGTCCTTGATCCGGTCGGCAAGGTAGACATAGCCATCGGCATCCATGCGTGCAGCGTCACCCGTGCGCAACCAGCCGTCCGCGTCGATGGTTTGGGCCGTGGCGTCCGGCCGCCCAAAATAGCCCGCCATGTTGGACGGGGACCGGATCGCCACCTCGCCCACCTCCCCCGCCGGCAGCACATGGCCATCGGCATCGAGGATGCGAATATCCACGCCCGGCAGCGCCCGGCCGATGCTGGCCATGCGGTCATTGCCTCGCACGTCATGATCGTCCGGTGCCAGCCCGGCGATAGTCCCGGCCGTTTCGGTCATCCCGTACATCTGGGCAAAGCCGCACCCGAAGATGGTGATCGCCTGTCGCAACAGGTCGAGCGGGATCATCGACCCACCGTAGCAGATCGTTTCCAGAAAACTGAAATCGGTCTGCGCCGCGCGCGGATGGTCGCACATGATGCGCAGCGCCGTTGGCACGATCATCAGCTTCGTGATGCGGTGCTCCACCAACAGGTCGAGCACCCTGTGCGGATCAAATTCGCGCACCACCACCGCCTTCGCGCCATGCTGAAGCGCCCAGAGCCCCCAGCCCGACCCGCTGATATGAAAGATCGGCATGGCGACCAGCGCCACGTCCCGCGACGACCAGACGAACCAGCCCGGCAGGGCATCCTGCGACACATCATCGCGCAGGCCAAGCAGACTGCGGTTGGTCAGCATCGCGCCCTTGGGATGGCCGGTGGTGCCGGAGGTATAAAGCTGCAGCGCGACATCGTCATAGCCGCCGTCGTAATGAGGGTCCGCGTCGGATTGGCTGTCACGCCAATCCGCATAGAGATCGCCGCCGCTCCCCTCTTCCGTCAGAAGAACGGGACAGGATGGCACAGGGTCCAGTCGCGCGGTGAGTTCCGGGTCCACGACCAGCAAAGCGGGCCGGCAATCGGCCAGAATATAGGCAATCTCCGGCGGAGCGAGCCGCCAGTTGACGGGCGTCATCACCATGCCTGCGCGGATCGCCCCCATCCAGATTTCGAAATAGGCGGCGCTGTTCTTGCCCAGATAGGCCACGCGGCTGCCCGATGGCATAGCCATCGCCCGCAGGCCGTTCGCCACTTGGCTGGCGCGACGATCCAGCAACGCATAGCTGATGCTTTCGCCTTCAAAGACGAGAGCCTCCGCATCGCCCTGATCGCGTGCATGTGCCCGCAGATACTGGCCTATCGTTCTGCGCTCGCCCATGTCTGGCCTCCTCCTCCCGCTTTGAAGCCCGCACCATAGAGCGCCCAAGAAGCATGCGCCCCTGTCAATTTCCATGGGGGCCGGCGGGGACTGGCGAAATCGTCAGTGCCCGAACGCCCCCAACACCATATGATGCGCCATCATCGTGGAACAGGAGAGACCCGCATGGACTTGGGCTTGAAGGGGCGTAAAGCCATATTGATCGGCGCCAATGCCAGCGTCGGACGCCATACCGCCGAAGTGCTGGCGCAGGAGGGGTGCCATGTCGCACTGTGCGGGCGGACGCAGGAGAAGGTCGACCGGGTGGTCGCTACCGTTAAGAACTTCGGCGTGGAGGCCTTTGGGAAGGCGGTCGATGCACGCGATGCGCAGGCACTTCCCGCCTTCATCGACGAAGCCGCCGCAGCGCTGGGCGGATGCGATATCTTCATCAGCTTCGTGTCTGCCAATCCGGGCGAAGACAGCGACGATGGCTGGATGACCGTGATGAACGCCGACATCCTGCCCCTGTCACGCGGCATCCGTGCGGCGTTGCCCCATCTGCAAAAATCCGACGCCGGTTCCATCGTCACCCTGTCATCCACCGGAGCGGTGGAGGAATTCATGGGGCCGCAGCCCTATAATGCGTTGAAGGCTGCCGTCATCAATTACAGCAGCGCATTGGCGCAGAAACATGCGGCGGACGGCATTCGCGTCAACTGCCTAATCCCCGGTCCCATTTACACTGACGATGGTCCCTGGGCTGGCATCAAGTCCGGCATGCCCGATTTTTACGACATGATCCTGTCGCAAATCCCAATGGGCCGCATGTGCAGCGGCGAGGAAATCGGCAAGGCGATCGCCTTCGTCGCCTCGCCCGCCTGCCGGTTCATGACGGGTGCCGGTGTCGTGGTGGACGGAGGCTTCACCAAACGGGTCCAGTTTTAAGGCAGGAGCGGCGCGGATGAGCGAGGAACAGCCGGAAAGGCTCAATTGCGTGCTGATCGCAGGCGGGCTTTATCATGATTTCGATTTTGCCCGCCTGGAATTGTTGAAACTCCTGGCGGAAGATCCGCGAGTGCGGACCCGTGTGTTCGAGGATTATGGGAATATCGAGGCGATCCGCGCGGCCGATTTCCTGATCACCTATACCTGCGATGTCACGCCCCCGCTTGCAGTGCAGGAAGCGTTGCGGGATTGGGTGGCGCAGGGGGGACGCTGGTATGCGCTGCATGGGACCAATTCGGTGCTCCGCCTGTTCGACAATGGTCTTTATGGCGCGCCGCGCTGGGCGCCCTTGCTGATGGAGACGCTCGGCACGCAGTTCATCGCCCATCCGCCGATCGCCCCTTACAGGGTCGAGGTCGCCGATCCCAACCATGTGCTGACGCAAGGGATCGAGCCGTTTGAAACCACCGATGAGCTGTATCTGATGGAACGGCATGGCGATCTGCACATCCTGCTCGACACTCCGTTCGAAGGGGACGCCACCGGCTTTGACGAGCATGAATGGGCGCACGACCGCCACCCCGTGCTCTACATCAAGGCGCAGGGCGAGGGGGCGGTGCTCTACAATACTTTAGGCCATTGCCGTGGCCATTATGACATGCAGCCCTTCCTGGACTGGTGGCCCCAGGTGGATCGCTGCGCCTGGGACCTGCCGGTCTTCCATGATTTGCTGCGGCGGGGCATCGCCTGGGCCAAGGAGGGAAAGAGCGCCCGAACGCCAACCGTCAGCTAAGCGGCGTCACAGGCAGATGCTCGGCGCCCGGCGCTTCGTCGGGCACTGCCACCTCGATCCAGCCATCGACTTCGCGCACCGAAAAGCGCAGGAGCGGCGCATAGCCCGCCCCGCCCAGACATTCGCCATTGTCCAGCTTGAAGCGCGCGCCATGCAGCGGGCACATCACCGCGCCGCGCCGGACCCGTCCGTCGGGCGTAAAGCTTGCCGCCTGATGGGTGCAGCGATTGATAAGTGCATGGAACGCCCCCTCCTCGCGGGCTATCAGCACGGGCCAGCCATTGACGACGAAGCCCGCCAGCGAGCGATCGGGAACATCCTGCGCCAGAACGACGCGGTGGTAAGTTTCAGGCATATCTCTTCCTGTTGTTATCTCGCCGGACTGTGCCATCGCAAAAGGCGACGGGAAAGGGCAATCGCGGCTTCAGGCCGCCCGGCACAGATCGGCATAGTCGCGCAGGTCATGATCCGCATCGCCAAGCAGGCGGGTGAGCAGCAAGGCGCGCTTGAACGCCTGCCCCACCATCAGTTCCTCGGTGGTGCCGATGCCGCCGTGCAATTGGACGGCGTCCTCCGCGATTTTGACGGCGGCGGCGCTCACATAGGCCTTGGCCCCCACGATTGCGGCATGCGCCTCTTTGCTACCGGCGGATTGGGCCGCGGCGCGATAGAGCTGGGACCGGCTGAGTTCGACCAGCGCATAATCATCCGCCAGGCGATGCTGGATCGCCTGAAACCGACCGATCGGCTGCCCGAATTGATGGCGGGTTTTCACATAATCGAGCGTGGCGTCGAACATATGGCCCATCAGGCCCACCAGCTCGGCGGTGATGGCCAGCCGCGCCAAGTCCAGCACGGCATCCAGCGCGGCCGCGCCATCGGGCAGCCGGATGGCGGGAACGTCGGCCAGACGCAGGTCGCTCGCCACCGATCCATCGACCAGCCGGTAATCCTTGCGATGCAGGCCGGGTGCATCGGCGACAATGAAATAGACAGAAGTAACGCCCTCATCATCCTGGGCGCTGACCAGCAGGGCATCGGCAAAAGGCGCGCCCATGACGCAGATTTTCTCCCCATTGAGCCGGACGTCGTCCTCCCCCGTGGCCCGCATATCAATCGTGCGCGGCAGGTAGCGGCCTGACCGTTCTAGATGGGCAAGCGCGCAGAAACGCTCTCCCGCAGCAATCGCCCGCAGCCACTGCGCTCGCAAATCCTGATGCCCGCCTCTATCCAGCAGGGTCGCGCCGAGCAGGATCGTGACCAGATACGGTTCGACGGCGACTCCACGCCCGAGGGATTCAGCGAGCGTGATCAGTTCGACCGCCCCGCCGCCCATGCCGCCCATATCCTCTGCCAGTGGCAGCGCCAGCAAACCCATGTCGGCAAAGATCGCCCAGTTTTCGCGCGCAAATCCCTCCGGCCGGGCCACGTAGCCCATGCGCTTGGCTGCATCATAACGGTCCGCCACGAAGCGATCGACCAGATCCTTGAGCATGGTCTGCTCGTCGTCGAGATCGAAATTCATGGCGCTGTTAGTCCCCTGCTCCAGAGCGGTTTGCGGTCCGGGATCGCATGGCCCCGGTTCGCTCCGTTAAAGCATTATGACAGCGGCTCAGCCGACTGCGGTTTCCAATAGGAAGCGCGCGGGGCGTGCCATATCGCCCCACAACGACCTATGACTTGTCACAGGTTTTTGGACGCTTGTCTAAGCATTGTGGCAGGCGTAGCCTCCTTGGCTATGGAGAGAACAGACGACTCATTCGTCGCCTGCATGGACCGCATCGACCAACAGAGCATCAGCCCGGTCGATTTTCGGACAAGCAGGCAGGGCACCATCTGCATCGCGTCGATTGACGATGTGCGACCGGCCGCGGAGGCGTTGCGGGACCTGGCGAGGGAACTCAGCAATTTCCGCGTCGCCGCCTGCGCCAACATCGCGTCGAAATCGGCGATGACGGACGCGGACGGCAATCCGCTGGCATCGTCCGTGTTCGGCTGGCCGGGGTCAAAGGACCAGTGGTGGAAAAAGCCGCTTCTGGCGCTCAGTTCCCCCCTGCCTTTCGCCTGCCGCTACGAAAGCGAGCCTTTCTGGGCCAACGCCCATGGCATCTACACCCGTGCACCCAATCCGCTCTTGGACCAGATCGACCTGTCGCACTTTGCCGATGAAGTGAACGCGCCCGCCGCGATCGTCATTCCCGTGCACCTGCCATTCGGCCAGATCGGCGTCGTCAGCTTTTCGCCCATCGATGAACGGCGCAGCGACCTGTCGCGCGAATTTGATCTTTACGCCGATGTGCTGGAATATCAGGCCCGCCGCTTCATCAGCGGCTATTCGCGTGTCGCAAGCCAGCGCCACTGGATTCCGCGCAATTGCCGCCTGTCGAAGCGCGAAGTCGAATGTCTGCGCTGGGCGGCGCTGGGCAAGACCGATGTCGAGATTGCGATGATCCTGTCGCGCAGCTGCGCCACCGTGCGCTTCCACATCCACAATGCCGCGACCAAGCTGGAGGCGGTCAACCGCAGCCAGACCGTCTTCAAGGCAACCCAGCTCGGCTATCTGGGCAGCGTCGCCGTTTCGGCTGCGCAAGGCCATAATCACGCCTGATCAACCCCGCCTGTAGTGACCTCCCCTGCCCCGCCAGTCCACTGGCGGGGCTTCCTTTTTGTCCGCCCCGGCACGGCCATTCGGGCCAACCTATGCTTTCTTACAGAAGCCATTGCCCGCTGCCCTTTCCATACTCCACCGGGTCAAGAGGGAGAGCATCGCCTGTGGGGCAGACCATAGACATAGCCGAGGGATTGTTCGTCGATACGCCGCATCCGGCCCTGATCGGCGGGCGGCATCGCCAGACCGGTCGCATCGTCTTTCCCTGTCCGACCGGCAACCCGGACTATGAGCCGATGCTGCTCCCGCGTCGGGGCACGCTCTGGTCCTGGACGGTGCAGCGGTTCCGTCCCAAGTCCCCGCCCTATGCCGGGCCTGAAGAATTTTCACCCTTTGCGCTTGGCTATGTGGAGTTGCCGGGCGCGGTGATCGTGGAGGCCCCCTTTACGGATGTGGCCTTCGATGACCTGCGGATCGGCATGGAGATGGAAACGGTGCTCATCCCCCTCAATCATGACGGTCAAGGACACGCCATCCGCACCTTCGCCTTCGCACCGGCGCGAGAGGGTTAAGGCATGGCGGACGTCTTCATCGTGGGGATCGGCGTTCATCCCTTCGGCCGGACCGAAGGTCGATCCGGCCTGCAACAGGGGGCATTCGCCATCCGGCAGGCGCTGGATGACGCAGGGCTGGACTGGGGCGACATGCAGTTTGGCTTTGGTGGGTCGGACAGCGCCGGCAATGCCGATACGGTCGTCAACGAAATGGGGCTGACCGGCCTGCCGATCATCAATGTCCGCAACGGCTGCGCGACCGGCGGGTCGGCGCTGATCGGCGCATGGCAGGGCATCGCGTCGTGCCAATATGATCTGGGCGTCGCCTTTGGTTTCGACAAGCATCCGCGCGGCGCGTTCAACGCCATGCCGGCCGAATATAGTCTGCCCGACTGGTATGGCGAAGCCGGGATGATGGTGACGACGCAGTTCTTCGCCATGAAATTGCAACGCTATATGGCGCAGCATGGCATCACCCCAACGGCTTTGGGTCGGGTGGCGCAAAAGGCGTTCGACAATGGCGCCCATGCCCCCCATGCCTGGCGGCGAAGCCCGGTCGATCTGGAGACGATCCTGTCGAGCCAGATGATTTCCGATCCACTGACCAAATATATGTTCTGTTCACCGGCCGAGGGCGGCGTCGCCCTGATCCTGGCGAGTGAACAGAAGGCGCGGCAATTGGGTCGCGACCGGATCCGCATCAAGGCCGCGGTCACGCGCACACGGCCGCCCGGCTCCTTCGAAGTCTTCTCCCCCAGCCTGTCGATCGAGCGAGGCGGCGCCCCCACCCTGCTCGCGTCGGCCGCTGCGTTCGACATGGCCGGCATCGGGCCGGATGACATTGACGTCGCCCAATTGCAGGATACCGAATCCGGGGCGGAAATCATGCACATGGCCGAAAACGGATTCTGCGGGGACGGCGAGCAGGAAGAATGGCTGGCCGAAGGATGGAGCCGGATCGACGGCAAGCTGCCCATCAACACCGATGGCGGATGCCTGGCCTGCGGCGAACCGATCGGCGCGTCGGGCCTGCGCCAGGTTTATGAAAATGTCGTGCAATTGCGTGGCTCCGGGGGCGGACGGCAGGTGCCGGGCGAACCAAAGACGGGCTACACCCATGTCTACGGCGCGCCCGGCATTTCCGGCGTCACCATATTGGAGCGATGAGATGAACCTCAATTTCACGCCCGAAGACGAAGCCTTCCGCACGCAGGTGCGCGCGTTCCTGGCCGAAAATCTGCCCGAGCATCTGCGCGCCGGCATGGCGGCGACGCCCGGCGTTTTCGTCGAGCCTGACATCGGACAGGAATGGCAGCGCATCCTGCATGCCAAGGGCTGGCTGGCCTATAACTGGCCGGTCGATTGCGGCGGCACGGGCTGGACGCCGGTGCAGCGCTACATCTTCGAAAAGGAATCGGCGCTCGCCAACGCGCCCAGCCTGCCGGTGCTGAGCCTCAAATTGCTGGGGCCGGTCATCTGCCGTTTCGGCACGGCCGAACAGAAGGCGCGGCTTCTCCCCCGTATCCTCGATGGCAGCGACTATTGGTGCCAGGGTTTTTCCGAGCCTGGCTCCGGATCGGACCTCGCCAGCCTCAAGACCCGGGCCGAGCGGCGCGGCGACCATTATGTGGTCAACGGCCGCAAGCTGTGGACGACGCATGCCCATCACGCCAACAAGATTTTCTGCCTCGTGCGCACCGACACACAGGCCAAGGCGCAGGCAGGCATCAGCTTCCTCCTGATCGACATGGCGCAACCGGGTGTCGAAGTGCGCCCCATAAAGGGGCTGGCCGGCGATCATGAGGTCAACGAAGTCTATCTGGACGACGTCATCGCGCCGGTCGAGGATCTGGTCGGGGAGGAAGGCATGGGCTGGACCATCGCCAAATTCCTGCTCGAAAATGAGCGCGGCGGCGCCTGCCACGCGCCAAAGCTGTTGTCCGACATCGCCAAGCTGCGCGCCGAGGCGGCTGCCGAACCGGACGGCAGGGGTGGCACCATGGCCGACGACGCCGCCTTTGCCGCAGACCTGGCCCGCACGGAACTGACGGCGCAGGCGCTGGAAATGACCGAATTGCGGGTGCTCGCCGACATGGCCAAGGGCCTGCCACCCGGACCGCAGACATCGCTGTCGAAAATGGTCGCATCCACCTTGCGCCAGCAAGTCGATGCGCTGGCGGTGCGGCTTTACGGCTATGCCGGGCTGGAGCTGGAGCCGCGCCGACCGCTTTATGGCAATGGCGCGCCCGAACCGCTGCATGGCAAGGCGGCGCAGCTTGCCGCGCCGCGCTATCTCAACAGCCTCGCCTGGACGATTTTCGGTGGTACGAACGAAGTCCAGCGCACCATCATAGCAAAGACCGTGCTCGGCCTTTGAAGGTCGAGCGAACAGGAGAGACAGATGCAACTCAGCCGCGACGCGCTCACCCGCGCCTATCGCCAGATGAAGACGATCCGCCTGTTCGAGGATCGGCTGCATGACGAAATCGCCCTGGGCGAAATTGCCGGTTTCACGCATCTTTATGCCGGGCAGGAAGCCTGCGCCGTTGGCGTGTGCGAACATCTGGGGCCGGACGACTATATCATTTCCACCCATCGCGGCCATGGTCACTGCATCGCCAAGGGATGCGACGTCGAGGCGATGATGAAGGAAATCTACGGGTCGAGCGATGGCCTGTGCAAGGGCAAGGGCGGGTCCATGCACATCGCTGACGTGGGCGTGGGCATGCTGGGCGCGAACGGCATCGTGGGGGCCGGCGCTCCCATCGCGGTCGGCGCGGGCATCACCGCCAAAAGTAACGGCACGGTATCGATCTGCTTTTCGGGCGACGGCGCGTGCAACCAGGGCACGACCTTCGAGGCGATGAACATGGCCGTGGTGCTGAAACTGCCGGTCATCTTCGTGTTCGAAAATAACCATTATTCCGAACATACCGGCGAGGCCTACGCCGTCGGCGCAGAAAGCATGACCACGCGCGCCGCCGCGTTCGGCATGAAAGCGGTCAAGGCAAACGGCATCGACTTTTTCGACGTTTACCAGACCATCGGCGAGCTTATCGAATGGTGCAAGGCGGGCAACGGCCCGGCGTCGATCGAACTGGATTGCGAACGCTTCTTCGGCCATTTCGAAGGCGACCCCCAACGCTATCGCGGCGAAGGCGAACTGGAGCGCATCCGGGCCGAACGCGATTGCCTGACCACGTTCCGAACCAAGGTGACGGAAGCCAAATTGCTGGAGGGGGCCGACCTAGACCAGATTGACGAGGAGGTAACGGCCCTGATCGACCGGGCCGTCGCGCAAGCGAAGACGGCGCCGCGCCCCACCCCCGCCGACGTCACGCAAGACGTCTATATCAGCTACTGACGCGAGAGGATCGAACCATGGCAGTCAAGATGATCCGCGACGTCATTCGCGACACGATCGACGAGGAAATGGCGCGCGATGACAGCCTGATCATGCTGGGTGAGGACATCGTCGGCGGCAACGGGTCGGCGGGCGGCCCCGAAGCCATTGGCGGCATCTGGGGCACGTCGGGCGGCCTGTGGGCCAAATATGGCGGAGACCGGGTAATCGACACGCCGATCAGTGAAAGCGCGATTATCGGCGCGGCGGCCGGTGCGGCGCTGACTGGCAAGCGCGCCATCGCCGAAATCATGTTCGCCGACTTCATCGGCGTGTGCATGGACCAGATATGGAATCAGGTCGCGAAATTCCGTTACATGTTCGGCGGCAAGTCTCGCTGTCCCATCGTCATTCGCATGCCCTATGGCGCGGGCTACAACGCCGCGCCACAGCATAGCCAGGCGATCCACCAGTTCGTCACCGCCATGCCAGGCCTTAAAGTCGTCATGCCCTCGACGCCCGCCGACACCAAGGGATTGCTCACCCAGGCGATCCGCGACGATGATCCGGTCATCTTCCTGGAGCATAAGTTTCTTTACGCGGTGAAGGGAGAGGTGCCGGATGGCGACTATACCATCCCCTTCGGCCATGCCCGTCAGGTGACGCAGGGCGACGACATCACCATCTTGGCGACCGGCATGATGGTCGGCATGGCGGAAACCGCTGCCAAGACGCTGGCGCAGGATGGCGTCGGCTGCGATCTGCTGGACTTGCGCACCACCAGCCCGCTGGACGAAGAAGCGATCCTCGACAGCGTCGAGCGCACCGGCCGGCTGCTGATCGTCGATGAAGCGCCGCCCCGGTGCAGTCTGGCGACGGACCTGTCGTCCCTGGTGGCGCACAAGGCCTTCGCATCGCTCAAGGCCCCTATTGAGATGGTGACGCCCCCGCACAGCCCCGTGCCATTCGCGCGGGAACTGGAATCGGCCTATCTGCCATCACCCGACCGGATCGCGGCGGCGGCGGCGCGGCTCCTGTCCTACCGGAGGGGATGAGCGTCATGGCCAATCTGCGCGCATTCGCCATGCCCAAATGGGGCATTGAAATGACAGAGGGCGTCGTCGCCGAATGGAAGGTCGCCCAAGGGCAGCCGTTCAGGAAGGGTGATCTGCTGGCGCTCATCGAAACTGCCAAGATCACCAACGAAGTGGAGGCCGAGGCCGATGGGCAGTTTGCCCGCCTGATCGCGAAGGAAGGCGAAACCTACGAAGTCGGCGACCTGATCGCCGTGCTGGCGGCCGCACATGACGCGTCGACCGACAGCGAGGTGGACAGCTTCATTGCGTCGTACAAGGGCGGTGATGCCCGGCCGTCCGTCAAACCGCAGGAGGCGGCGCCCGATGCACCGCCCGCCCCGCCCGCGCCGGCCGCAGCGTCGGTTCCGGACGGTTTGAACATCAGCCCGATGGCCCGCGCCTTCGCGCGGGATCATGGCGTGGATGTACGCCAGATCGAGGGGACAGGCCCGGGCGGCCGCATCACATTCCAGGATGTGCAGCAGGCAAGCCTGCCTCCCGCCCCCGCCCCGGGCGGCAATCCTGTCGACATCAAGCCAGTCCCCGAACATCCCGGCGATGCCTTTGCCAGTCCGCTCGCGCGGCGGCTGGCGGCACAGCATGGGCTCGACCTGTCGGGCATGGCGGGGACAGGACCTAAAGGTCGCATCTGCAAGGCCGACGTGCTGGCGCGCGTGACGCCGGCGCCCACGGCTTCGCCAGCTGCCGAATCGATGCCGCCGTCGGCACCGCCCCAAAGCGATGGGATGGAGATCGTCCGCATGTCGCCGATGCGCAAGGCGATCGCGCAGGCGCTCAGCCACAGCAAGGCGACCATTCCGCATTTCTACCTGCGCTCGAAGGTGCGGATCGACGCGATATTGGGCCTGCGCGCCCAGGCCAAGGCGGCGACGGGCGAAGCGCCCAGCATCAACGACTATATCGTGCGGGCCTGCGCGCTGGCGTTGAAGCAGCACCCGCAGGTCAACGTGCAGGTCCATGGCGACGCCATCCATCAGTTCACCGCCGCCGACATCGCCGTGGCGGTCGCGACGGACAAAGGCCTGATCACGCCGATCGTCAAGGGCGCGGATCAGCTGTCGGTCGCGGCCATATCCCGCGAGGTTAAGCGACTCGCGGACAAGGCCAGGGCGGGACGGCTGCAACCCGACGAGTTCCAGGGCGGCAGTTTCTCCGTCAGCAATCTTGGCATGTATGGCATCGATCAGTTCGACGCGATCATCAACCCGCCCCAAGGCGCCATATTGGCGGTCGGCGCGGGCGAACGAACGCCGGTGGAGATCGGCAACGCCTTGGCCTTTGCGACGGTCGTCAAATTGTCCCTGTCCTGCGACCATCGCGCCATCGACGGGGCGGTCGGCGCGGATTTCATGCGAACGCTCAAGGGCCTGATCGAAGAACCGGCACTACTGACCGGCTGATGCATAAGGGGCTTGTTGCAGGGGTCCTGCGACAGGCCCTTTTGCTGCTAGCGAGCCGCTAGCGGCCGTTCAGCCAGGCCCTGGACGTGCGGAACAGCTGTGCCGCACGGGCATGGAGTTCGGGCCAGCCATCGCGCAAGGCCAAGGATCGTTCCTCCACCGCCACCGGCAGGTCCGCAGGGAGCGCGGATAGCAAGGCATCGATCGGCAATGCGCCCTGCCCCAGCGGCAGGTCCGCAGGGAGCGCGGATAGCAAGGCATCGATCGGCAATGCGCCCTGCCCCAGCGGCAGGCGCCCGTCGATTGCTTCGGCGAGGATGGCGTCGGGATCGGCGTGGTCGGCACCAGGCATGGGCGCATCGCACAGCTGGACATAGCTGATCCACGCGGGCGGCAGCGCCGCGACTTCCGCCACCGATCCTTCCGATCGCGTCCAGTGCAGCGCGTCGATCAGCAGCGCCATCGCTGGATGGTCGATCCGCTGCACTATGCCGGCGGCTTGCGCCATCGTCTTCACTTCCGTGAAGAGGCCAAACTCCAGATTGATGCGGATCGCGCCGCTCGCTCGCTCTGCAAGGCGGGCGAGTTTGGCCGCCGTTGCGCCCTCATCGGGGTCGCTGCTGACGCAGAGCAGGTTGTGCGCGCCAAGATCAAGACCGATGTCGAGGATGCGGTCATGATCGGGGTCGGGAGGGCCAGGCTTGATCCAGACGACTTCGATGTCGAGCAGCGGCAGGCCGGTTGCGTCCAGCGCCGCGCGCACGGCGCGTGTCGTCTGCGCCGTCCAGTCGGCCAAATCGGCCCACATGCCGCCCATATCGAACCCGGCGCTGGCCGCGCATTCCACAAGCGCGACGGGCGTAGCGTCAGGCATGATGCCCGACGCCATGGCGAGCGGGCGGCGCGCCATCGGGCCTTAGCGCTGCTGCGCCATGGCGGCGGCGACCGATGCCTCGATATCGGCCTTGCTGGGGTTGCCGCGCAGGCAAAGGCCGCCATTCACCTGCAGATTTTCGCCGGTCATGAAACATTCGTCGCTCGCCAGCCAGACACAGGCCGCCGCAACGTCCGCCGTGGTCCCATAGCGACCGAGCGGATAAGCCTTGACGAAGGCATCGAAAATGCCCGGCACAGCGCCCGCCGCCGCCGTCATGGGCGTATCGGTGAGGCCGGGCGACACGCTGTTCACCCGAATGCCGCGATCCCCGAACTGGTTGGCAACGCTGCGGATCAGATGATCGGTCCCCGCCTTGGTCGCCATATAGGCATCATGGTCATGGAACATGATGGTCGCTGTCGCGGAACTGATCTGGATGATCGAACCGCCGCCCTGATCGGCCATGACGGGAATGAGCGCCTGGAGGAAATGGAACGGCCCCTTGAGTTGCAGGGCGACCATCGCGTCCAGCTCCTCCGCCGTCGTGTCCAGAAAGGGCTTGAGCAGGCCCCAGCCAGTGGCGTTCAGGGCGATGTCGATGCCGCCGAGGCCCGCGGCCGTGTGCGCCACCATTGCGTCGATGGACGCCTTGTCCGTGAAGTCACAGTCGACGGCGATGCCGCCATGCTGCGCGACAAAATCGTCGAGCACGTCGCGGTTGCGGCCACCGACGGCGACCGTGGCGCCTTCGGCCTGAAATCGGCGCGCTATGGCCTGCCCCATATTGTCGCGGCCCGCAGCGCCCACGATCAAAGCCCGCTTGCCTTCCAGCCGTCCCGCCATCCGCTCTCTCCTGTTGCTCGAACGCGCAGGATAGGGCGGCGATGCTTGCTGCCAAACTCGGTTTTCTGTCAGGTCAGTCCTTCGCCCCCAGCCCCAGGAACCCGGCGGCGAAGAAGGGCACCATCCGATCCATCATTGCGTCGAGATCCGACGATCGCAGGGCGCCGCCCGACTGCCGGTCCAGCATGCCGCTCTCGACCAGGATATGCGTGGTTGCCGCCTGAAAGAAGAAAAACCCCCATTGCACGTCCGGTCGCGGCATTTCGGGGTGAAGGGTGGCCAGCGCATCGACGAAATCGTGGATCACATGATCATAATGGATGCGGAAGGGGGAGACATATTCCTCCTCCTGCGGGTGATTGGCGACGAAGGCGAGCAGGCGGACATAGTTTTTCCAGCCTGGCCCCCCACGCATCACGCGATCGACGATGGGGGCGATCAGGCCGCGCAGGATCGCGGCGCGCCGTTCCGCCCGTTCGCCCTGCTGTGCCTGCGCCTTGACCAGTGCCGCCTCGATACCGGCGGCATGTTCCTGCGCCCGGCGTTCGATCACCGCGCCGAAAAGATTTTCCTTCGATCCGAAATGATAATGGGTCAGGGCCAGTTTGACGCCTGCTTCCGCCGCAATTTCCCGGAGCGACACGCCATAGAAGCCGCGCCAGGAAAACAGCATTTCCGCCGCGTCCAAAATCCGCGCCCCGGTTTCGGGCGCGCGGCGGCGATCGACCTTGGGCCGCTCCCGGGCCGCCCCTGTCATTTCCGATAGGTTTGTTTTCATCAGGGCATCGGGTGTGGCGCAGTTGTTGACACGTCGCAAGCCAGTGGTAAATTTTGGTCGATCGTTCAAGCAAATTGAGCCGGGAGAGGGCCATGACGGTAGAAGCGCTGATGGGTCGGCAAATTGCGGACTATGATCCGCCGGTGCGGGGCGACCCGATCACGGGCGAACGCTATTATGCGCAGCGATGGGCGGACGCGGAATGGGCGCATGTCTGGACGAAGGTGTGGCATGTCGGCGGCATGGCGGCCGACCTCATGGATGCGGGCGATTTCCTGACCCACAATCTGGGCCGCGAATCGGTCGTCATGGTGAAGCAGGCGGACGGATCGGTCCGCGCTTTCTACAATGCCTGCCTGCACCGCGGCTATCGCCTGGCCTGGGCCGAAGTAGGCGGCGCGCCGCAGCTCGTGTGCGGCTATCATGGCTGGCGCTACGATCCCGACGGGACGCTCGCCCATGTGCAGGACCCCGATGATTTTCCCGGCGGCAATCCTTGCGGCAAGCACAAGCTGTCGGAAATCCGGTGCGAGGTCTGGGGCGGTTTTGTCTGGTTCAACATGGACACAGACGCGGCATCGCTGCGCAACTGGCTGGGCGCGCAGGTCCACGATCATCTGGCGCAATGGGGCATGGAAAAGATGACCCGCGTCTATGCGGTGACGTCGGACGTGCCGTGCAACTGGAAGATCGTGCGCGACAATTTCAACGAGAGCTATCATCTGCCGACGCTCCATCCCGAAATCGCGACCGTCATCAACGACCGGGTGGAGGATTGCGAATTCCGGATCTATCCCGACACCGGCCATAACATGATGCGGATGCCCGGCCTTCAGCCATCGGCGCGCTATCCCACCCATCAAGTCCTCGACCTGCCGCTGGCGCAGGCGCTGGAATATTGGGAACTCGATCCCAAGGCTTATGAGGGCAATGCGATGGCGGCGCGGGACGCGATCGCGCAGCAAAAGCGCAAGCTGGGCGCGGCCAAGGGCTACAGCCATTATGACCATATGGGCGACACGGAGATTGTCGACTATTTCCACTTCACCCTCTGGCCCAACATCACCTTCACCATGTGGCCGGACGGCGTGCAATTGCTTCGGTCGGAACCGCATCCGACCGACCCGGAGCGCTGCATCTTCGACCACTGGTTCATGGCCCATCGCATCGGCGATACGGACGAGGTGATCGGCCCGAACGGCCCCACGCCCCTGGAGCCGGTCGATCGCGAACGCATCGTCTTTGGCGAAAAGACGCTGGGCGTGGTGGCGGACCAGGACCTGTCGGTCGCGATCGGCCAGCAGCTTGGCCTCCATTCCAAAGGGTTTCGCGGCGGCATTCTGGCCAACCAGGAAAAGCGCGTTCAGTTCTTCCATGAAAAGCTGAACGACGTGTGCGGCATCCACGATTGATCGGCGGGGCCGGGCGTTAGGACGTCCGGCCGGCCACCCAATGGAGCGCGTTGCGGATCAGCCGGCGATAGTCGGGCTGGTCATAGGCCGCAGGGCCATCGCCGGGTTGCAGATAGACCAGCCGCGCATTGAGCGCTTTTTTCGCCCAGCCAATAAGGTCGCTGCCCGCCGGATGGAGCCACCCGTCATTGCACTGCATCCGCCCGGCGAGTGCATGCTGCGGGCTGTAGAAGCGTTCCGCTGTAAAGCTGGCCGATGCGCGCAGCAGCGGCGTGACATCCTCCTCAAAAATTTCGGCGAGATACAGCTCGTCACGCATGGCAAAGCCGGCCGGGACGCCCGCCATCACCGGATGATCCGGCGCGACGTTCCTGGCCTCATAGGGAATGTCATGCGCATAGCCGCTATCGAGCCGCGACATACCGCGCACCATCGTCGGCTTGTAGAGGAAGCGGCCGCCCAGCCAGTCGCCATATTCTTCCCAGTCGGGCCAGCCGGCCAGGGCATGATGCAGGGCGACCACGCCGGTCCCCTGCTCCAGCAAGGCGCGAAAGCCGGCTTTGAGATCGGCTGATGGTGCGACGATGCCGGGGCGATCGGTCGGATGTTCGAAATCAAGGCCGGGCATGTCGTACAGCAGCAGCGCGTCGAAACCCCGCATACCATCGGGGTTCATCAACCGGGCGGCGGCGGGCTGGTCGACCATCGTCGCGCTGACGCCGGGCATATCCTGAAAGATCGCATCGAACGCCGTGCGATCGAAGGGATGGCCCCGCACGGACACCAATATGGTGAGGTCGGCATGATGATGGATGATCGGCATGGCGCTCGCGTCCTCTTTCCCTGTTCACCGCCTCTTCTTTTCGCCAGTGTGCAGCCGGGGCGTTTCGCGGCCAACTGCGACCAGTGACAGGAGAGGACAGGATGACGGTCAATCGACGCTTCACGCTGGCGGCCCGGCCCCAGGGACTGCCCAAGGACAGCGACTTCCTGCTGACGCAGGACATTGTGCCGCCGTTGCAGGAGGGGGAGTTCCTGATTCGCAACCATTATGCCTCGATTGACCCCGCCATTCGCGGCTGGCTGGAACCGGGGGGCAATTATATGCCCCCAGTGCCGATCGGCGATGCGGTGCGCGCATCCACCATCGGCGTGGTCGAACTGAGCCGCCATCCGGATTTTACCGCCGGCCAATGGGTGATGGGCCTCAACAAGATCGAGGATTATTCGATCGGGCGCGGCGATGGCTTCACCCAGCCCATCGACGTCGACGCCGTCCCCTCCCCCACCGCCTATCTGTCCGTTGCCGGCGCGGTAGGGCTGACGGCGTGGTTCGGGGTCGAGGATGTGATGCAGCCCGCAGCGGGGCAGACGGTGCTGGTGAGCGGCGCGGCCGGTGCGGTCGGATCGCTGGTCGGGCAATTGGCGAAACGGCGCGGCGCGCGCGTGGTCGGCATTGCAGGCGGCGCGGAAAAATGCGCGCGGCTGATTGACCGATACGGCTTTGATCAGGCGATCGACTATCGCGGCAAGGATGTAGAGGCCCTTTCGGCGGACATCGCTGCCGCCTGCCCCGATGGCGTTCATTTCGTCTATGAAAATGTCGGCGGCGCCTGCCTTGACGCGGCGCTGCTCAATCTGGCGCAAGGGGCGCTGGTGGTGATTTGCGGGCTGATATCGGAATATAACAGCGCACCGCAGGGCGCGCGCAACATCTGGCAATTGCTGGTCAAGACAGCGACGATGCGCGGCTATCTGATCAGCCAGTATCTGGACCGCTTCCCCGAAGGCGTCACCGCCATGGCAAAGCTCGCCGGCGAAGGGGCCATCGTCTATGACGAGCATGTGGAGGACGGGATCGACAATGCCTTGCCCGCGATGCTGCGCCTGTTCGACGGCAGCAATCAGGGCAAGATGATCCTGAAACTGATCTGAGGGCGCCGCTTCACGGCCGTAGGATAGGCTTGCTTCGGTTCGCGTCGGCGAACAATCGCATCAAGACGGCCGGGGCATTTACGAACCCCTGAACGAGATAGTGCCGGGCGTTCCGTGCAGAATCACGGTCCGCCGATCGCTGCTGCCCATGTCAGTCCTTTCGCTTGCGATACGGTCTTTGAGAGCCGCCGATTTTTCACCTACCCTGTGTAAAATCACAGCTAACGAAATCTGCGAAATCGACGAAAGTGACGGCGTGAGAGGACGCCCATCAGAACGCGTCCAGCCGCCGAGGGGAGAATGCCATGAACAGACGAATTGCGTTCGCGTCCACCATATTGTCGAGCGGCCTTGCGCTCTGCTTTGGCAGCCCCGCCCTCGCGCAGGATACCGAACCCCAGGCCGCAGCCGAACAGCCCGTCGGCGCAGGTGAAATCATCGTCACCGCCCGGCGTCGCGAGGAACGGTTGCAGGATACGCCTGTGGCGGTCACGGCCGTGAATGCCGCAATGCTGGAAAACAAGGCGGCAGTGAATATCGGCGACCTGACCGGGTCCGCGCCCAACTTGCTCATCACCAATCAGAATTCGGGCGCGGCGGCGGCCAATCTGGCCATTCGCGGCCTCACCTATGCCGACGTTGAAAAATCCGCCGAACCGACCGTGGGCGTCGTCGTCGATGGCGTGTTCATCGGGACCAGCACCGGACAGTTTTTCGACTTTTTCGATATCGAACAGATTGAAGTGCTGCGCGGTCCGCAGGGCACGCTGTTCGGGCGCAACACGATCGGCGGCGTCATCAACATTCGCCGGTCCAAGCCGACCGGTGAATTTGGCGGCAAGGTCGAGGTGTCCTATGGCAAGTTCGACACGCTGGCGACCCGCGCCGTGATCAACGCGCCGCTGTCGAGCGACGGCAGCGTGGGCATCAAGGGCTTCTATTTCCACAACGAAACCGATGGCTGGTACAAGCAGGCGCAGGACGGCAGCCCGCGCGGCTTTTCCAATAATGAGAATTTCGGCGCGGCCCTGCGCGTCGCGCCTGCTGGCAGCGGCTTTGAAGGCATATTGACCGTCGAAAAGCAGGTGCAAAAATATGATCCCGTGGTCGCCAGCCTGACGCGCACGGGCGAAGTCTTCTGCGGCCTCATCCCCGCCGAACAGTGCAACCGCAACAACACCACCGATCTCTACACCGTTTTCGGGCAGGCGAATGTCGGCCGCTACAGCGCGCCGGCGGCAACGTTGGAAATGAATTATGATACGGGCGACATCACGCTGACGTCGATCACCGGCTGGCGCAAGTCGAAGGAAAACCAGACGCAGGATTTCGACGGATCGTCGGTCGACCTTTATTATGTCCGCCGGCTCCAGGATTATGAACAGTGGAGCCAGGAATTCCGCGCCGCCGGCAAGATCGGCGACAGCCTGGATTATGTCGTCGGCCTCTATTATTTCAAATCAGACTATTATCTGGCGCAATATAGCCGCGTTTTCGCCTTTTCGCCCGATATCGACCCTCTGATATTCGATACCAACCCGCAGGAGGTCAATGGGCGCACTCGCTCCATCGCGGCCTTTGGCGACTTCAACTGGGCGTTCGCGGACCGCTGGCGCCTGTCTTTTGGCGGCCGGTTCACGCGCGACAAAAAGTCGCTCGACAACAGCTTTGGCGGCAACCTGATCGGCGCGGGGTCGGACACGTTCAAGAAGTTCACGCCTAAGGTCGGCGTCGACTTCCGCCCGAACGAAGAAACGATGATCTACGCCAGCTGGTCGCAGGGCTTCCGGTCGGGCGGCTTCTCCCCGCGCGCGGGAACGGCGGCCAGCGCCAGCCAGTCCTACCGTCCCGAAGTGGTCGACAGTTTCGAGATCGGCAGCAAGCTGGAATTGTTCGACCGCAAATTGCAGTTCAACGTCGCGGCCTTCTATTCCAAATACAAGAATTTGCAGCAGAACAACACGCTCAATTGCCCCAGCTGCGCCACCGGCAATGAAACGATCACGTCGAACGTGGGTTCGGCCAAGATCAAGGGCCTGGAGTTCGATTTCACCGCCCGCCCGACCACGCAGCTGACGATCACGGGATCGCTTGGCCTGCTTGATTCCAAGTTCAAGGATTTCATCGTCGGCGGCATTTCTCCAGTCAGTGGCGCGGTCGTGCCCTATGATTATTCCAAGAACGACCTGATCTATAATCCCGACATGACGGCATCGCTGGCGGCCGACTATACGGTCCCCACCAGCTTTGGCGAAATCATCGCCAACCTCACCTATCGCTATATCGGTCGCTATGATCAGCAGATTTCGCTGGGTCCGATCAGCGGCGACCTGGTGAACGGGCCGATCATCGTCAACGGCAATGATCCGCGTGTGCGCACGGACAAGCAGGGCCTGGTCGATGCGAGCCTGTCGACCAACTTCACGCTGGCGGGGAAAGAGGCGAAGCTGACGATCTTTGGCCGCAACCTCGCCAATGATCGGGGGCCGACCCACGGGTTCACCGTGGGGGGCTTGTGGGCCTTTGGCACCGCCCGCGAACCGCGCACCTATGGCGCAACCCTTGGCTTCAAATTCTGATCGCGCCTCCCCTTTCACAGAGCGCACGACCAGCAGCCGGGGCAGCGATGCCCCGGCTGTTTTCATGACAGGAGAATGTCTTGACCGACCATGCTGCAACGCTGGACATGCTCGCCGCCCGGGCGGCGATCCATGAGCTGGTGATGGCCTATTGCCGGGGCGTCGACCGCGCCGACGCTGCCCTGCTCGCCTCCATCTTCTGGGATGACGCGACGATGATATCCGGCCCGGTCAACGGTCCGGCCCATCAGTTCGCCCAGGACATCACGGCCTATTGCCGCAACACGATGGATCATTGCTCTCACACGGTCGCCAACCAGTGGGTCGAGGTCCAGGGGGACAAGGCGGTCGGCGAACATTATGTGACCGCGCAGGTGCGTGCTGACGGCCAGGATATGCTTACCGGCGGGCGCTATCTCGATCGCTATGAGCGACGCGACGGCGTGTGGAAAATCGCGCATCGCTGCTTCGTTGCCGACTGGACCATGAGCCAGCCGGCCGGCGCGCCGCTCGATACGTCCTATGAACCGGGGCGCACGCGCGGCGGCTGGGGGGACGCCGATCCCGTCTACGCCCATTGGGCAAGCCTGTAGCAGGGGCAAAAGGTAGGGCGCTGGTCCTGGGAGAGGCCGGACCAGCGCCCTTCGACGACCGCGCCAGGGCGATCAGAAGCGGGTCGTGATCTGCGCCATGACGGTACGCGGCACATTGCCAAAGCCCAGCTGGTCTGCGGGCGCGGCCACCAGCCCGCCCGATGCGCCGCCCGTCGACGGGCCATCGACGACGCCGGTGACATAGAAGCGGTTGGTCAGATTCTTCCCGATCAGCGCAAATTCCCAGCGATCATCGTCCGACCCGATGCGCACGCCGGCGTCCAGCGTCGCATAGCGCCCCTGACGCGACAGCGGATTGCCGAAGCCCGAGGCGAGATAGGAGGAGGAATAGCGCAGGTCCGCGTTCAACCCGATCTTCAGGCCATTGCCCAGGCTGCTGTCGTAGGCCGCGCCGATCGTCCCGGTCCAGCGAGGCGCGACCGACAAAGGCTTGCCCTCCAGATTCTGCCGCACGCCGCCATCGGCAAGGACGATGCTGCACCCCTGCGCAATGCTTTGCCCGGCATAGCAGGGCGCCTGCGGGAAGTCGGTATAGCGTGCGCGATTATAGTTGATCGACCCGTGCAGGTTCAGCCCCTCGACCGACCGGGGCGCATATTCGAACTCCAGCTCCACGCCCTTCGTCCGCGCGTCGGCCGTCAGCGTCTGGAAGGCGAAAATGGGGGAATTGAAGAAGTCGACCTGCAAATCCTTGTAGAGATAGGAATAGGCGCCGAGATTGAGGCGCAGTTGATTGTCCGCCAACGTCGTCTTGATGCCCGCTTCGAAACCGGCTGCCCGTTCAGGATCAAAGGTCAGGTCGTCGAAGGGGTTGGTCGACAGCTTCGAATTGATGCCGCCATTGGAAAAACCACCCGATTTGTAGGCGGTCTTATATGCGCCATAGACCAGAATATCGGACGTCGGCTTCCACGTCAGCGACACTTCGGGCGACCAATTGCGGAAAGTCTGGTCCGCATTGATGACGCCCAGGCCATCGGGGTCGTCCTGCGGCCGGAAAATCGCGGTGACACCGGGGTTATTATAGGGCTGGGTGAAGAAACTGTCCTTGGTTTCATGCGTGTAGCGCACGCCGCCCGCGAGTTCGAGCGTCGGCACGATCTTCCATGTCGCCTGGCCGAACAGTGCGATCGTCTCGCCATCGGTGAAGCTGGTCTTGCGCGTGGCGAGATACTGGTCTTCGGGCGCGGCCGCGCTGTTCACCAGTCCCGACAGGATGATATACTGGTCGAAATCCCGCTTCGTTTTCTGATACAGCCCGCCCAGCATCAGGTTGACCGGGCTGTCGAACGTCGTGAGCGCACGAAATTCCGATGAGAAGGCGTGATAGGTGGAATTTTCCGTCGCCCAGTTCGATGCCGGGCTGGACTGGAAATCGCAGGCGCACGCCCAGCGGTTGTTGTTCCAGTTGTAATTGGTGACGGACGTCAGCGTCACATTGTCGAGTTCATAATTGACGTTGGCCGTGACCGCCCAGCTCTTGTAGCGATTATAGAGGTCGCCATCGTCGTTGACGAACGGGGTCGGGCCGGCGAACGCGGCGGGAATGCGGTTCTGATGCGTCACGAAATCGCGGGCACAGGCATAGCCGTTGAGCTGGCTGACGCCGCCATTGGGGCAGTTGAAGGCGACATAGTTCCAGCTGTTATTATTGGTCTTGTTATAGGTGCCGGATGCCTTGAGCGTCGCGGTCAGGCGATCGGTGGGTTCCCACTTCAGCGTGACGCGGCCCAGAAACTCCCGCTCGCCCGGCTGGTCCACGGGCGCGGGGTTGGCCAGTGCCGTCCCGGTCGCGCCGGTCGCCACGTCGATGGTGGGATAATCGAAGGGCGCGGCGACGTTGCGATAATAGCCGCCCCACATTTTCGAGCCGCGCACGGCGACACGCAGGCCCAGCGTATCGGTCAGCGGGCCTGAGCCGACAAATTCCAGCTGCGCCTGCTGCGCCTTGAACTCGTAACCGGCCCGCGCCTTGAACTCAGGCGTCAATGTCGGGTCGGCGCTGGTGAGCGAGATGACCCCTGCCGTCGCGTTCTTGCCGAAGAACAGCGCTTGCGGCCCCTTCAAAATCTCGACGCGCGCCAGATCGAAAAAGCCTTCGTTGATGATGCGCCCCTGCCCGTAATAGACGCCATCGACGACAACAGCGACCGACTGTTCGATCCCGATGGACGTGGACGAGGACCCGATGCCCCGCAGCGTCAGCTGCGCGCCCGAACCGTTGGACGCGCGCCCGACGTTGAGGTTTGGCGTGCGCGCGGCGATCTTCTCGATCGAGGTCAGATCCTGGCGCTGCACCAATTCGGCGGAAATGGCGGTGACCGCAACAGGCACGTCCTGCACGCTTTCCTGACGCTTGCGGGCCGTGACGATGATATCCTCCAGACCGCCGGCCGTCGCATTGTCGGCCACCGCCGCGTCCTGCGCCATTGCGGGCATGGTCCAAAGCGCGGCGCTGACGGCAACGCCTGCCAGCAAAGATGATGTATTGCGGATCATGATCCTCCCTTTCGTCCCGACGGCGCGCGGCCATGGATGCTGTTCTACGGGTCGCGGCAGCGCCCGATTTCCCCTGCGAAATTGCGGGCTTGGGCATGATGATCCTACTGTGACAAGCCGCAGGTTGGACGGCGGGACGGGCGTTCCTGTCATTTGTCATAGTGTCGGCGCTTGCATTGGAACGGGACAAGTCCTGCCAGTGGCTATGCAATGGGAGAGCGGCATGGAACTGGAGCGGGAATTGCGCGACCTCATCGCGCGGCGCGATATCATCAAGGCGATCCACGCCTATATGCGCGGGCAGGATCGACTGGACCGCGACCTGCAACTGTCATCCTTTCACGCCGACGCCGATGTCGACTGCGGCCTGCTACGCGGCGGTCCGGAAGCCTATACCGATTTCGCGCAGGGCTTCCTGGCTGACCTGCACGGCAGCCAGCATATCATCGGGCAGATCGACATTGACGTCGATATCGACGCGGGCACGGCCAGCGGAGAGGTGTATTTCTTTGCCTGGCACCGTACGCGCAACGCGGACGGGACGGAAAAGGACCTGTTGATGGCGGGGCGCTATGTCGATGACTATGCGTATAAGGATGGACGCTGGGCGATCCAGCGGCGGCGCGAACTGATCGACTGGGCGCGGCATGACCGCGCGACCGACGCGATCCTGCACGAACAGGTCACGATCCACCTGGCCGGCCCGCGCGGCGCGGACTTTTCGCAGACGCGCGACTGGCATTCGGGAACGTCGGGAAGGGATTGAAGCCCCTCCCCGCGCCTGCCGTCACAGCTGGCCGTTCACATATTTCATCAGCGTGTTCTGGAACTGGCGGATCTGGATTTCCTGGTAATTGGCCAGCTCGACGCGATTGTTGGGGCTGGATTTGAGGCCCACCTGCACGAACGGCAGGTTCTCCATATCCTGTTCGAACACGTCGCCCAATATGCCCAGTTCCGGCGCTTCGGTCCATTTCTGGTCGAGCGACAGGAATTTCATCTTCGGCGCCTTGGGCGGGGTTTCGCCGGGCGGCACGCGGGTGATGATGCGCACCTCCATCAGGCAATGGTCGACATCATGCCAGGGACGCCAGCGATAGACGATATTGGGCTGAAACCCGCCCCACGGCGACCAGTTGGGAAAGACATTGTAGAGGATGGCGTCCATCATCTCGGCGTCCGACGCATGGCTGACGTCATGGCCGAACATCTTCGTCGTGGTCGCGCGCAGGCTTTCGCCCAGCGCCTCACGCGCGGTCTTCCCCTCGGGCACCTTAACATTATAGCCGCCCTCGGGCGACGCATCGCCTTCATAATTGTCCGAAGACCGGCCATTATATTTGACGAATTCATCGACGATCCACTGCTGCGACTTGCCCTGGGGATCGATATGCGGCGACATGGTGCCAAAGGGCGTGACCGTCAAATTCACATGGTCGCCATAGATATTGTACATCGAATTGGCGTCGCCGGTGAACGGCAGCAATTGGGGGTGCGTGACCACGGTGTGCCAGCTTTCCATGAAAGCCTCCATCACCACCTTCCAGTTTGCCTTGCACACTTTACCCACCCAGATGGCGGTCGCACATTCCTCATGCCGCCAGCGTTTGAAATGCTCGGGCATGGGGGCCAGAAATTCCTCCAGCGTGGGGCCATCCTTCGCCTCGCGCAGGAAGACATAACCGCCCCATCGGCCGACCGACACTTCGGCCAGATGCATCGCATCGTCATTCAGATGCGAAAAATCCCAGCGGCAGGGAATAGTCTTGACGCTGCCATCATTATTCCAGGTGAAGCCGTGAAACGGGCATTGCAGCTGGGCCGACCAGCCATCCTTCGTCTTCAACTGTCGCCCGCGATGCAGGCAGACATTGTAAAACCCCTTGATCGATCCATCCTGCTGCCGGACCAGCAGGAAGCTTTTGCCGGCATTGTCGTAGACGACATGATCGCCCGGCTCGGGCAGTTCCTCTTCCCGCGCGGCGAATTGCCAGATGCGCGGCCACATTTTCTCCTTTTCCAGTTCGAAAAAGGCGGGGTCGGTATAGCGGCTGGCCGGAATCGGCTCCGACCCCAAATTCTCATATTCGTCGGTGTAGAGAAATTCGGGCACCGGATTGGTGTCCGCCGCCATAAGGTCGCGCACCGATGGGCCGGGGCACCGGGCCAGGGGTTCGCCTTTGATGCGCGGATCGCTCTCGGCCATGTCTTGCTCTCTCCTGTGACGGCTTTCGCGCCATGCTAGGCTTTATGGCGAGCCGATTGACCTATGGTTAGCATCAGGTCGCGGTGCGGCGAAGGTCCTTCATTGCGCGACCATGCCGCCATCGACCACGAACTCCGCGCCGGTGATATAGGCCGCCTCGTCCGAAGCGAGGAAGGCGACCATATTGCCGATATCCTTGGGCTCGCCCAGCTTGCGCATCGGGATCGCGGCGACCAGCTGGTCATAGACGTCCTTGTTATCAGCGATCGCGACCTTTTGCATGTCGGTCCAGATCATGCCGGGATGGATGCTGTTGATGCGGATATTTTCGGCCGCCACTTCCAGCGCCACGCTCTTGGTAAAAAGGCGCACGCCCCCTTTGGACGCGCTGTAGGCGCCGCAGCCGGGCAGGCCGAACAGGCCGGCGACCGAGGACAGGTTGATGATGGACCCGCCCTGCCCCTGCGCGCGCATCTGTGCCATCGCCATGCGCGTGCCCAGGAATACGCTGTCCAGATTGACCGATATCTGGCGATGCCATTCGGCGGCCGTGATCTCGTTCATATGGCGCAGCACCGCGATGCCGGCATTGTTGACCAGAATGTCGATCTTGCCGAATTCCGCGAGCACTGCGTCGCGCACGCTGTCCCACTGCGCTTCGTCCGTGACGTCCTGCGCCATGGCCGCCGCCTTGTGCCCGGCAGCCCGCAACTCCGCCGCGCGCGCCTCCACGGCCGCTCCGTCAAGATCGGTCAGGAACAGGCTTGCCCCCTGCGCCGCCATGATGCTGGCCCCGGCAAAGCCAAGGCCGCCCGCCGACGCCGCCCCCGTCACCAGCGCCACCTTGCCCGATAGGTCGATCATGCCACTCTCCGTCCGTTTCTGTGAGGCGGAAGGCTAAGATCGCGCGCCGTTCCGGCAACTAGCCATAATCACAGAAAATGCGCCTGACCTATGACTGTCCAGAGTTCCGCCGCCGCGCCCGGCGCGCTAGCCTGCACCTCAAATCAGATCAGGGTAGAGGTGCGCATGGGCTATCATGAAACCATCGGCGACGAAGCCGCCAAGATGCTGGAATATGTCGAAAACGGCACGACCGACAGCGCCGAAACGCCGATGGAGGTGCCCGCGTCCGCCTATACCGATCCGGCCCATTTCGACCGCGAGATGGCGACCATCTTTCACAGGCTGCCCCTGCTGGCCGCGCTGACCGCCGAAATGCCCAATCCTGGCGATTACAAGGCGATGGACCTGATGGGCAAGCCCGTCCTAATCACTCGCCGCACCGACGGCAGCGTGGCCGCGATGCTGAACGTGTGCACCCATCGCGGCATGATCCTGACGCCCGAGGGCCATGGCAACAAGAAACGCTTTTCCTGCCCCTATCACGCCTGGACCTTCGCCAATGACGGCAAGCTCATCGGCGTCGCGGAACCCGGAAAGTTCGGCCCCGTCTGCAAGGAAGAACGCGGCCTCAAGACCCTGCCCTGCGCGGAAGCAGGCGGCATCATCTGGGTCAGCCTGTCGCCAGATGCCGACATGGACATCGAAAAGCATCTGGGCGGAATGCTGGACGACCTCGACGCCTATGACCTGGCCAACTGGCACTATTGCGGGTCGCGGCGCATCCATGGGGCGAACTGGAAAATCGCCTATGACGGCTATCTGGAAGGCTATCATTTCGCCGCCGCGCACCCGGAAACCATCCATCCGCGCACCTTTTCCAACATCATGCACTTCACCGCCTTTGGCCCGCACATGCGCGTTGGTTATCCGCAGGTGTCGATCAAGGAAAAACTGGGGGCCGAGCCGCGCGAACGCTGGGGGCATATCGAAAATAGCGGCTATGATTTCGTGCGGACGATCTTCCCCAACGTGTCGATCTTCTTTGCGCCGGAAATCACGCAGGTGGCGCAACTCATTCCCGGGCCGACCCCCGACCGGAACACCACGAACCTGCTGTTCATCCGGCGCGAACCGCCGCGCGATGCGGAGGACGCGGCGGGCATCGAAACCATGATGGACTGGCTGAGCGATGTCGTCGACCGGGAGGATTATGGCGTGGGGCTGCAAGTGCAGAAGGGGCTGGAATCCGGCGCGCTCTCATCGGTGATCTTTGGCCGGAACGAGCGCGGCAACCAGTATTTCCACAAATATGTCGACTATCTGATCGCAAACGACGCCGACGCCTCGCCGCCGGTTCTGTAACCCGCATCCCATCAAAAACAGGAACTATCCATGAAGAATCGCCGCATCGTTCTGGCATCGCATCCCCATGGCGTTCCTACGCCCGACAATTTCCGTCTGGTCGAAGAGGATATTCGACCCTTGGCCGATGGCGAGGTGCGCACGCGCAATCGGGTCTTTGCGATCGATCCCGCGATCCGCGGCCTGCTGGACGAAGGGGATGGCACCTATCTTCCCTCCGTGCCGCTGGGCGGCCTTATCCCCACGATGGTGCTGGGAGAGGTCGTCGAATCGCGCAACCCGGCCTTTGCCGTAGGCGACCATGCGCGCGGGTTCATCGGCTGGGAGGAACAGAGCATCATCGCGGCGGACAATTTCGCCTGCGAAAATGTGAAGATCGACCCGACGATGCCGCTGACCGCCTATATGGGGGCGCTGGGCTGGTCGGGGATCACCGCCTATGTCGGCCTCAAGCGGATCGGCGAGATGAAGGCGGGCGACACCGTCGTGGTAAGCGCAGCGGCGGGCGCGGTGGGCAGCGTCGCCGGACAGGTGGCGCGTCTGGCCGGGTGTCGCGCCGTCGGCATCGCCAGCACCGACAAGATTGCCGAAGTGACCGGGGATCTGGGCTATGACGCGGCGGTCGACTACAAGACCGCCGATGATCTGGGCGCGGCGGTGCGCGAAGCCTGCGGTGGCAAGGGCGCGGACATTTATTTCGACAATGTGGGCGGCCGCATCCTCGACACGATGCTGATGAACATGGCCGATTTCAGCCGCATCGTCGTGTGCGGCATGGTCGCCAATTACAACAGCCAGAATGATCCCTACCCTATCCGCAATCTGTGGCAGGTGCTGGTCAACCGCATCACCATGAGGGGATTCCTGGCCTATGAGCATCTCGACATGCTGGAGGAGGCCCAGCAGCAACTGGGTGACTGGATCAGGACAGGAGCGTTGCGGGCGACGGAAAATGTCGCGACGGGAATCGAAAGCGCGCCCGACGCCTTCATCCGGCTGATGTCGGGGCAGACGCGCGGCAAGACGATCGTGCGGCTGGACCCCGACGTCACGACGCTGGATGGCTTCGCCCCCGTTTGACTGGGGGCCAAGGCCGGCGCCTCAGGCGCCGCTCAGCCAATCGTCGATCACGGGCTTCAAGTCCGTCGACACCAGTTCGATCAGCAGCGCGCCGTCCGGGGACAGAAGATAGGCGATGACGCCATAACCCTGATCCGGCGCGGCATTGGCGGCCTTGACGCTCCATCCGGCCTCGACCAGACGGTCGGCATCACCCTTCAAATCCTGCGTCCACACGCCGACATGACGGGCATGGGTGGCGTTTGCAGGGTCGTAGAACGGCCCCTGCCCCTGCACCAGTTCCAGGTGCGGCGCCTGCCCCACCGAATAGGTCGCCCGCACGCGCAGCGTGTGCGCGCCCGCCTCCGGCGTCCAGAATGGCAGCGGATCGAAATCACGCACCGGCGCGAATTTCAGCCCAAGGTCTCGGCCATAATCGGCCACCGCCTTGTCGACATCCGCCACCGCAATGCCATTATGATGTATGTTCGTCAGATCGACCATGACCCTCTCCTGTCGCTATAGGGATGATGGCTTGTCACAGGGGCAGGCCGCAAGAGGCAAGCTGGCAGCTTTGGCAGGTGCATGCGCCGCCCCGCGGCGACATGACGAAGCTGGCAGCGAGACCTATCGGGAGAGAAAAGGCATGGAGAGCAGCAGATCGACGCCGGTTCGGCCGCATGGGGCCGCGTTGTGAGCGGGATCGGGCCGGAGCGCACCGCCACCCTTGCCGCAAAGGTCGAGGCTTTCGTGCGCGACACCGTCATTCCCTATGAACGCGATCCGCGCCGCGACCATCATGGCGCACCGACCGAGGAACTGGTCGAGGAACTGAAGGAAAAGGCGCGCGCGGCCGGCGTCCTGACGCCCCATATCCTGCCCGACGGCAGCCATCTGACGCAGCGTGAAACCGCCGTCGTGCTGACCGCTTCGGGCCTGTCCCCGCTCGGCCCACTCGCCTGCAACACGGCTGCGCCCGACGAGGGCAACATGTATCTGCTGGGCAAGGTCGGCAGCCCGGACATTCAGGCGCGTTTCCTCAAGCCCTTGGTCGAAGGGCGCGCGCGATCGGCCTTCTTCATGACCGAACCCGACGGCGGAGCGGGCTCCGACCCGTCGATGATGCAGACCCGTTGCCATCAGGACGGCAATCACTGGGTCATCAACGGACGCAAGACCTTCATCACCGGCGCGCAGGGCGCGAAGGTCGGCATCATCATGGCCAAATCGGACGATGGCGCCTGCATGTTCCTCACTGATTTGCCCCACCCCGCCATCCGCATCGACCGGGTGCCCAACACCATCGACAATTCGATGCCGGGCGGCCATGCGACCATCACCATCGACAATCTGCGCGTGCCCGCCGACCAGATGCTGGGCAACAGCGGCGAAGGCTTCCAATATGCGCAGGTGCGCCTCAGCCCCGCCCGCCTGTCCCACTGCATGCGCTGGCGCGGCGCGTGCATCCGCGCCCATGAAATCGCGATGGATTACGCCAACCGTCGCATGGCGTTCGGCAAGACTCTGATCGACCATGAAGGCGTCGGCTTCATGCTGGCCGAAAACATGATCGACCTCAAACAGTCCGAACTGATGATCGACTGGTGCGCCAGCGTCCTGGATGGCGGATCGCTGGGCACCGCCGAAAGCTCGATGGCGAAGGTTGCGGTGTCCGAAGCGCTGATGCGGGTCGCTGACCGCTGCGTCCAGGTGATGGGCGGCATGGGCGTCACCGCCGACACCATCGTCGAACAGGTGTTTCGCGAAATTCGCGCCTTCCGCATCTATGACGGCCCTACCGAAGTGCATAAGTGGAGCCTGGCGAAGAAGATCAAGCGCGACTGGAAAGCGGCGCAGGCCGGCTCGGGCGTGGCATGAGCGGCACTGGGCAGGACGCCAATGCCGGGACCATCCCCGTGCGCGACGCCCACCGCTTCGATGAGGCGGCTCTGGCGCGCTGGATGGAGAGCCATGTTGCAGGCTTTGCCGGTCCGATCCAGGTCGAACAGTTCAAGGGCGGCCAGTCCAACCCGACCTACAAGCTGACGACGCCGGGGCGAACCTATGTCCTGCGGCGCAAGCCGCCGGGCGAATTGCTCAGGGGCGCACATGCCGTCGAACGCGAAGCGCGCGTGCTGACCGCGCTGGGCCGGGCCGGCTATCCAGTCGCCCATGTCCATGGCCTGTGCACTGACGACGCGGTCATCGGCAGCTGGTTCTATGTCATGGACATGGTCGAAGGGCGCATTTTCTGGGACGCGGCCTTTCCTGAAATCCATGAGGACGAACGCGCGGCCTATTTTGCCGCCATGAACGAGACCTTGGCGCAGCTTCATCGTTTCGATCCCGAAACGGTAGGGCTTGGCGATTATGGCCGTCCGGGCAATTATTTCGAACGGCAGATCGCCCGCTGGTCCAGGCAATATCTGGAGGATAAGGCTGCCGGGCGCGATCCGGGCATGGACAGGCTGATCGAATGGCTCCCCACAGCGATCCCGCCCGGGGATGAAACCAGGATCGTTCATGGCGATTTCCGGTGCGACAATATGATCTTCCACCCGACGCAGCCGCGCGTGCTGGCGGTGCTTGACTGGGAATTGTCGACCCTGGGCCACCCGCTTGCCGATTTTGCCTATCATGCGATGATGTACCGCATGCCGCCCGACATCGTCGCGGGGCTGGGCGGCGCCGATCCGCGTCCCCTCGGCATCCCGACCGAGGAGGAATATCGTGCGGCCTATTGCCGCAATGTGGGCCGCGCGCCGATCCCGGATGCGGACTATGCCTTTTATATCGCTTTCAATTTCTTCCGGATGGCGGCAATCTTCCACGGCATAAAGGGCCGGGTGATCCGCGGCACGGCGGCATCGGTCCACGCGCGTGAGCGGGCCGAGCGCCTGCCGCAGTTGATTGCCCTGGCGGTGGAGATGATGGAGGCGTGCCGATGACCGATGGGTCTGAAACCGATGGGGCTGAACCTGTCCGGTTCCTTGTCGAAAATGGAATTGCCCATATCACGCTCAACCGGCCTGACGCCGGCAATGCCATTGACCTCCCCATGGCCCGCGCGCTGGCCGACATAGCGAACCGGTGCCAGATCGATGCCGCGATCCGCTGCGTCGTGCTGACGGGGTCGGGCCGGCTTTTCTGCGCCGGTGGCGACATTGGCGCGTTCCGCGCTGCGGGCGATGATGTGGAGGCCATGTTGCTGGATCTGGCCGGCACGCTGCATGTCGCCGTGGCCCGCTTCGCCCGCATGGCAAAGCCGCTCCTAACGCTGGTCAATGGCCCGGCGGCCGGCGCCGGCCTGAGCCTCGCCATCGCCGGCGATGTCGTCCTGTGCGGCGCGTCCACCCATTTCACCGCAGCCTATGGCGGGATCGGCCTGACGCCCGATGGCGGGATGAGCTGGCTGCTGCCGCGCCTCATCGGGTTGCGCAAGGCGCAGGAGATGATCCTGACAAACCGGCGCGTCAAAGCGGACGAAGCCGAGCGCATCGGCCTTGTCACCCGCACCGTCGGGGATGACGCGCTCGCCGCCGAAGGGGCGGCCATCGCGCAATCTCTGGCCCGCGCGGCCACCGGCGCTGTCGGCGCCGCCCGCGCCCTGCTCCGCGACACGTTCCAGACCAGCCTTGAGACACAATTGGAAACCGAGGCCCTGTCCATCAGCCGCGCCGGCGCGTCCGCCGAAGGCCGGGAAGGCGTCGCAGCCTATTTCGCCAAGCGTCCACCCGACTTCATCGGGGGCTGAACCGGCCTATAGGTCGGAAGACGCAAGATATCAGATGTCGTGATGTGGAGCGGGTGAGGGGAATCGAACCCCCGTCGTCAGCTTGGGAAGCTGCTGCTCTACCATTGAGCTACACCCGCATTTCAACAGCTTAGCTGAAAACTCGCCGAGTGTTTTACAACCCGTTTTACAGCAGCGTCGGAAAACCCATGGCATAGGCTTGAAAATTGGTCAATCCGCACGCCGTCCTGATGCGCGCAATTGAATCGAGCCCGCATTACCGTGCGATTTTGACATCTGGCCGCGACTTCGCAGCCAGATGGAAGACAAGCGGTCGTCAAAGCGCATCAGCTAGGCAGTCGCGCGAAAGAGTTCACCCCGCGTCCGAAAGCGCACATACTCGTGCAGATTTTTGCAGCGTGAACAGGTCATCTCAAACCCGAATTGCAAATCTGCTGGCCGCAGCCAATTTGTCCACGCCGCCTAGTGTTTTCCGGTTCCGGCTCCCACTTTTATGCAATTCTTACGACCGCCCTATTGAATCCACCGCGCTTCCTCACGGCCTGGCCGCCTACGTGATCGTGATCCAGGAGGTCACTTTCATGTCACTCGAACTTTGGCTCGGCGCTGCCGTCGCGCTTTTTGTGCTCATCTATCTCGTGGCCGTCCTCGTCCGACCCGAACGATATTGAGGAGGCGGCGATGACCTTATCCGGCTGGATGTTGATCCTCGTTTTCATAGGCCTGATTATCGCATGCGCACGCCCTGTCGGCGCAGTCCTTTTCAGGCTCTATGACGACCGTCCACTGCCGCTCGAAGCCGGCCTCTATCACCTCATCGGGGCTGGTCCGCGTGAGCAGAGTTGGATCGGCTATGCCGCAGCGGTGCTGGCGTTCAACGTCGCCGGGATTGCACTGCTTTTCACGATCCTGAAGCTCCAGAACGTGCTGCCTTTGAACCCCCAAGGGTTCGGCGGGATGGATAGCTGGCTCGCTTTCAACACGGCGGTGAGCTTTGTAACCAACACCAACTGGCAGAACTACGGTGGCGAAACGACGCTGTCGCACTTCAGCCAAATGGCCGGCTTGACCGTGCAGAACTTTCTCTCGGCCGCGACCGGCATCGCCGTGGCTTTCGCGTTCATCCGCGCTTTCGCGCGCCAAGGGGGTGGAACTGGCGTGGCGACGATCGGCAACTTCTGGACCGACGTGACTCGGGTGACGCTTTACCTGCTGCTGCCCGCCTGCATGGTCTTAACAATCGCCTATGTCGCGATGGGAGTGCCGCAAACGCTAACGGCGTCGGTAAACGCAACGACGGTGGAAGGCGCCCGGCAGACAATCGCTCTCGGCCCGGTCGCCTCGCAACTTGCCATCAAGATGCTCGGCACCAACGGCGGTGGCTTCTTCAACGTCAATTCCGCCCATCCCTTTGAGAATCCGACTGCGCTGTCGAACCTCCTGCAGATGCTGACGATCTTCGTGCTCGGTGCCGGTTTGACCCTGACTTTCGGAAAGGCAGTGGGCAACCTGCGACAGGGTTGGACGATTCTCGCCGCGATGCTCGCCCTGTTCCTGGTTGGCGTCACCGTGATCTATTGGGCGGAAGCTGCGGGCAACCCCGTCCATCATGCTCTCGGCCTTGCCGGCGGGAATATGGAGGGCAAGGAGGTCCGCTTCGGTCTTGCGGCGACCGCGCTGTTCGCCGCGGTCACCACCGCTGCCTCATGCGGTGCGGTGATTGGCATGCACGACAGTTTGGTGCCCTTGGGCGGACTGGTCACCATGTTCAACATGCAGCTCGGCGAAGTGATCGTCGGCGGCGTCGGAGCGGGATTCTACGGCATCCTCATTTATGCGATCCTTTCGGTTTTCGTCGCCGGGCTGATGGTTGGCCGCACGCCGGAGTATGTTGGCAAGAAGATCGAGGCGCGCGAGATGAAGCTGGCTGTGATCGCCATTGCGATCCTGCCGCTGTTCATTTTGGGGCTGACCGCCATCGCCACTGTCGCTGCACCGGGCCTCGCCGGTCCGCTGGCGAAGGGTCCGCACGGCTTCAGCGAAATCCTCTACGCCTATTCAAGCGCGGTCGCGAACAACGGCTCTGCTTTCGGCGGTTTGACCGGAAATACGCCGTTCTACAACATCACGCTCGCCATCGGCATGTTCGTCGGCCGGTTCGGCGCGATCCTGCCCGCGCTCGCCATTGCCGGTGGTCTGGCTGGCAAAAAGAAGCTGCCCGATGGCCCCGGTTCCTTCCCCACCACCGGGGTGCTGTGGATCGGGCTTTTGGCCGCGATCATCCTGATTGTCGGCGGCCTCACCTTCCTGCCCAGTCTCGCGCTCGGTCCGATTGCCGACCATTTTCAGGTCGCGGCCGGCACGCTCAATTGAAAGCCCCGTAGATGTCCACGCAGCCTTCACTGTTCACCGGACCCATCGTCAAGGCCGCCGCGCGCGATGCCTTCGTCAAACTCAACCCAGGAACCCTGATCCGCAACCCGGTGATGTTCGTCACCGCCATTGTCGCCACACTTTCATCCGTGCTCTGGATCAAGTCACTGGCGACCGGGGAAGGCAATCCCGTCTTCGAAGGCCAGCTCGTCTTCTGGCTGTGGCTGACCGTGCTGTTCGGCAATTTTGCAGAGGCCGTGGCGGAAGGTCGCGGCAAGGCACAGGCGGCAAGCCTGCGCGCCACCAAGGCAGAGCTCAAAGCCAGGCTACTGACAGGTGTTGGCGACATCTGGGAGTGGGTACCTGCGCATCAACTAGAAAAGGGAGACGAAGTACTGGTCGAAACGGGCGATCTGATTCCGGCCGATGGTGAAGTCATCGCAGGCATCGCCAGCGTCAACGAAGCGGCGATCACCGGTGAATCCGCACCGGTCATCCGCGAGGCAGGCGGCGACCGCTCGGCAGTGACCGCGGGCACCCGCGTTATCGCCGACGAGATCAGGGTTCGCGTCACGGCCGCCTCCGGACAGGGCTTCCTCGATCGCATGATCGCACTGGTAGAAGGGGCAAGCCGTCAGAAGACGCCCAACGAGATCGCGCTCACCATCCTGCTCGCCGGCCTCACGCTGATCTTCCTGATAGCGGTCGGGACGCTGCCCGCCTTCGCATCCTATGCGGGCGGCACCATGGCCGTGCCCGTGCTGGTCGCGCTGTTCGTGACACTGATCCCTACAACCATCTCGGGCCTGCTTTCGGCAATCGGCATCGCCGGGATGGATCGGCTCGTGCGGTTCAACGTGCTCGCCAAGTCTGGTCGCGCGGTCGAGGCGGCGGGGGACATCGATACGCTTCTGCTCGACAAGACCGGCACGATCACGATCGGCGACCGCCAAGCGACCGAGTTCAAGCCACTGCCCGGCATCAGTGAGGTCGAACTGATCGCCGCAGCCCGTCTAGCCAGCTTGGCCGACGAGACGCCAGAGGGTCGTTCGATTGTCGTCCTCGCGGACGAAAAGGCGCCTGGTGGCGAAGCGATGCCGACGAGCGCGGAACCGATCGCCTTCACCTCGCAGACCCGCGTTTCTGGCCTGCAGATCGGCGAACGGTCACTGGTTAAAGGCGCGGTCGATGCGGTATTGCGCCGACTGCCGGACGCCGCCGATGCCGAGGCGCTGCGCCGTATCGCAGATGACATCGCCCGCACCGGCGGCACGCCGCTCGCCGTCGCGGATGGCGCACGTCTGCTGGGCGTCGTCCACCTCAAGGACATCGTGAAGGCTGGCATTCGCGAACGCTTCGGTGAGTTGCGCAGGATGGGAATCAAGACGGTGATGATTACCGGGGACAATCCGCTCACCGCCGCCAGCATCGCGGCCGAAAGCGGGGTCGACGATTTCCTCGCCGAGGCGACGCCGGAGGACAAGCTGGCGCTGATCCGGCGCGAGCAGGATGGCGGCAAGCTCGTTGCGATGTGCGGCGATGGCACGAACGACGCTCCGGCGCTGGCGCAGGCCAACGTCGGCGTGGCGATGAACACTGGCACGCAAGCGGCGCGCGAGGCGGGCAATATGGTCGATCTCGACAGCGACCCGACCAAGCTGATCGAGATCGTCGGGTTGGGCAAGCAACTCCTGATGACGCGCGGCGCGCTTACTACCTTTTCGATCTCGAACGATGTCGCGAAGTATTTCGCCATCCTGCCTGCGATCTTCGTAGCGCTCTATCCGGGCCTTGGAGCACTGAACGTGATGGCGCTGACCAGTCCGGAAAGCGCGATCCTTTCGGCGATTATCTTCAACGCGATCATCATCCCGCTGCTGGTGCCGTTGGCGCTCAAGGGTGTGAAATACCGCGCGGCCGACGCCGGGTCACTGTTGGCGCGCAATCTCGGCATCTACGGCCTCGGCGGCCTCATCGCTCCGTTCGTCGGGATCAAGCTCATCGATCTGGCCGTCAGCGGCCTCAACCTCGCCTGAGGGAAAGACCATGCTCACCGAAATCCGCACCGCTATCCGCCCGGCGATCAGCCTGCTGCTGCTCCTCACGCTGATCACTGGGATTGCCTATCCCCTCGCCATGACCGGCGTCGCGCAGGTTCTGATGCCGGCGCAGGCGAACGGCAGCCTGATCCGCGAGGGAGATCGCGTGATCGGTTCCAAGCTGATCGGCCAGAACTTCGCGGCGCCGGGCTATTTCCACCCGCGCCCGTCGGCCGCCGGCGAGAATGGCTACGATGCCAGCGCCTCGGCCGCCTCCAACCTCGCGCCCGGATCGCAGGACCTGCGCAACCGTATCGCAAACGCCATCCCGGCAACGGGATCGACCAGCAACGTTCCTCCTGCTCTGGTCACGACTAGTGCCTCGGGGCTTGACCCCCACATCAGCCCCGAGGCAGCTTTTGCCCAGATCGCACGGGTGGTTCAGGCGCGCGGCATTCCGGGTACGCGTGTCGAAGCGCTGGTACGGGCGGAAACCGAGACGCCGTTGCTTGGCTTTATCGGCGAGCGCCGGGTGAACGTGTTGCTTCTCAATCGACAGCTGGACCGTATATCCGCTAATCCGCCCAGATGAACGCAAGCCCTGTCCGTCCGTCTCCCGATGCGCTCCTGAAGGCAGCGAAGCGGGAAGCGCGCGGGCGACTCAAGATCATCCTTGGCGCCGCACCCGGCGTCGGCAAAACTTATGAGATGCTGCGCGAAGGCGCGGACTTGCTGCGGCAGGGCAAGGATGTCGTCATTGGCATCGTCGAGACGCACGGCCGGGCCGACACGCAGGCACTGACCGCGCCGTTTGAAGCCCTGCCGCGCAAGCTGATCGAGCACGGCGGACACAAGCTATCCGAATTCGACATCGACGGAATGCTCGAGAGACGGCCACAAATCGCGCTGGTCGATGAGTTCGCCCACACCAACGCGCCTGGCAGCCGACACCCTAAGCGCTGGCAGGACGTGGAAGAACTGCGCGACGCTGGGATCGACGTGGTCACCACGCTCAACATCCAGCACCTCGAAAGCCTCAACGACGTCGTGGCGGGCTTTACCCGCGTGCGCGTGCGCGAAACGCTGCCCGATGCATTGCTCGACGATGCCGACATCGAGGTCGTCGACCTCCCGCCCGACGAGCTGATCGAACGACTGAAGGACGGCAAGGTCTACATTCCCGAGGAGGCCACGCGCGCGCTTTCTCACTTTTTTTCAAAGGCCAATCTTTCCGCCTTGCGCGAGCTGGCGCTGCGCCGTGCGGCGCAGACAGTGGATCAGCAGATGCTCGATCACGTTCGCCTGGTCGGTGAGCCGGGAAACTGGGCGGCGGGCGAGCGCATCGTAGTCGCCATTGGCGATCAACCGGGCGGCGAATTTCTTGTGCGAGCGGCCAAGCGATTAGCGGATTCCATGCATGCTCCCTGGACGGCGCTGACCGTCGAGACGCCCCGCAGCGCGCACCTGTCTGCGGCGGCGCAGGAGCGTATCGCTGCCGCGCTCAAACTGGCTGGCAGTCTCGGTGCAACGCTCACGACGGTATCCGCGCCCACCGTGATCGACGGCTTGCGCGGGCATGTCGCAGAAGCCCGCGCCACGGCTGTGGTCATCGGCAAATCGCGGCGCGGCTGGTGGTTCGAGCTGCGCCACGGCTCGATCGTCGATCAGCTGGTGCGCGGGAACGAGGGCATTGCCATCCACGTCATGCCCCTGCCGGTTCACTCCGAGAAAGAAGCGGGCGGCGCGACCTTGCTCAACACCAGGGGCGTCATAGCCGGCCTTGCGATGATCGCGGCGACTACCGCGCTCGGCGTCCTGGTTAATCCCTACCTCGGGATCAACGCGATCGACCTGCTCTACCTGATTCCGGTCGTCGCGACGGGGACGCTGTATGGCATGCGGGCCTCGTTGATCGCCAGCTTGACCGGCGCATTGGCCTATAACTTCTTCTTCCTCCCGCCGATCCACACCTTCACGATCACCAATCCCGAAAACGTCGTCACCTTCGCCATCCTCGCGGGGGTCGGCCTTGTGGCCGCGCAGCTCGCGGGGCGGCTTCGCCGTGAAGCGAACGTCGGTGCAAGGACCTCCATCGAGAACGCGGCCCTTGCGGCGTTCGGCCAGCGTCTCGCGGCGATCTCCGATGAGAAAGGGACGGCATCGGTCACCTGCGCCGAGATCGCCAGCGTTCTCGATGTCCGTACGGTCCTGCTACTGCACAAGGACGGAAGGCCGACGGCGGTCGGAGGCGCACCGGACACCCCTCAGCTCGGGCCCATTGACATGACGGCCGCGGAATGGGCGTTTGATCGCAACGAGCCGGCGGGACGCGACACAGCGACGCTCACCGCCAGCGACTGGCAGTTTCACCCGCTGGCCACGTCGCTCGGCGTCCTCGCCGTTCTTGGCATTAGCCATGACGAGCGTGGCGATCCCCTTCCGGCCGGCAAAAGCGTCCTTTTCGCCACGCTGCTCGGTCAGGCGGCGCTCGCGCACGAGCGCTTGAAGCTAGAGGGCGAGGCGCGCGAGATGGCTGTGCTCAAGCAGCGCGACGATCTTCGCGCGACGCTCGTGTCCTCGCTCGGACACGATCTCAAGACCCCGCTCACTTCCGTGCTGGCGGCAGCTGACGTCGTTGCGAACGAGAACCCGGCTTCGGCGGCGGTCGCAACATTGAAGGCCGAGACGCAGCGCCTCGCCCGACTGTTCGACGATCTCGTCGAAATGACCCGGATCGAGTCCGGCGCCTTGGCGATTAGGCCCGAACCGATCGACCTCACCGACGCCGTCGCCTCTGCGGTCCATGGGCTGGCCGCCGCGCTCGCCAGGCACCCGGTCAAGCTCGACGTACCGGTGTCTCTTCCGCTGGTCATCGCGGACCCGCGAATGCTGCACCACATGCTGATAAACTTGCTCGATAATGCTGCCAAGTTCTCGCCTCAAAACGCGCAAATCACCCTATCCGCACGTCGCGAACCGCAGCGACTGATCCTCTCGGTCATCGACGAGGGACTTGGTTTGCCTGGCGGCTCGGCGGGCGACTTGTTTCAGAAGTTCGCTCGCGGCCAAGGCAGCGATGGCGCCGGCGGGACCGGGCTTGGCCTTGCAATCGTGAAAGGGTTCGCCGATGCGATGGGCCTCGTAGTACGGGCGCTCGACCGGGACGATGGACCGGGCTCACGCTTCGAGATCGAATGGCCTGAGGCGATGATCCGCAGCCTCAAAGCCGAGGTGGAGCCATGACGAGCCCGGCCATCCTGATCGTCGACGACGAATCCGCTATCCGCCGCCTGGTGCGCGGTGCGCTGGATCGCAGCGGCTACGCCTGCGCCGAGGCCGGAAGTGCCGGCGAGGCGCTTGCGATGGCAGGGCGGCCCGGCTGCCAGCTCGTCCTGCTTGATCTTGGCCTTCCGGACCGTGACGGCATCGATTTGATCCCACTCATCAAGGCGATGGACCGAGCCGTGCTGGTCCTCACCGCACGCGACGCGAGCGCGGAAAAGGTCGCCGCGCTCGATCTCGGTGCGGATGACTATGTCACCAAACCCTTTGACACCGACGAATTGCTAGCTCGGGTCAGGGTCGCGATGCGCCACCGGACGGGGACAACGACCGACGGAAAATTGAGGGCCGGCCCGGTTGAAATAGATACCGGGGCGCATCGGGTAGCCAGGAACGGCGCCGCCGTGCACCTGACGCCGAAGGAGTTCTCGCTCTTGCTCGAACTCGTCCGCCATGCCGGAAAGGTTTTGACTCACCGTCATCTTCTTCAGACGGTCTGGGGCGAGGCGCACCTGGGCGATATCGAATACCTTCGTGTGACGATGCGAGGGCTGCGCCAAAAGATCGAAAGTGATCCTGGTCGCCCGACGCTTTTGATCAATGAGCCGGGAATAGGCTATCGATTCGGGGCTTGAGCCGCGCCGAGGCAAGTCGCAACGATCCGAATGCCAATCATCCGCATCGCTATTTCGCGCGCGTCTACAATACTTCCGGAACGGACGATGATCGCGAAACTCGAATGCAAATACGCAGCGTACCGGATCCAATCCAACTGTCGCTCCGTTCCCTACCGCCTACGATGCAGATCTATTCGCACACCGCCCGTAGATGGCCGACCTGGGCGAAAGCCGACATTCAGCTCTACCAACGGAACGACATAGTGGGGTCGGCAGGGGACAGCGTCCAAAGATACACCTTTTCGCCGATGCTGCGATCCAACTCAGCCTTTCGAGCAGACCAGATTGATTGCTGTGCAAATTTCACTGGTCGAAGGTAAGCAACTGAAGACAAGCCGCGCTAGTCAGCTGTGCTTTACAGCTAAGTCCATGGAAAAGTTATCGGGATACTAGTTTGGCAAGCTGCGTCCTTCGCTCTCGCCGCCCGAACAAAAGCATTTACGACACTGCCCATTCGATGGTAGCGCTATCTTAACAGATGCAATCGGGAGAGGATGCACGATGCGCAAATCCATATTGACCTTGGGCGCGGTGGGCGCGCTCGCGCTGACGGCGGGCTGCCAGCAGCAGTCCGACACCAGCGCCAATGCCGCGAACGCCCAGCAGGCGGCGGGGAAGCGTCCGGCCTCAGACTATCTCTCGCAACCGCTGGTGACGGACATTTTCACCGCCGATCCATCCGCCCATGTCTGGAACGGCAAGATCTACGTCTATCCCAGCCATGATATCGACGGCCCGACGCCAGAGGATGATCTGGGCAGTCATTTCGAAATGCGCGACTATCGCGTGCTGCGCATGGACCGCATCGGCGGCCCGGTGACGCTTGGCCCGGTCGCGCTCGACGTTGATGACGTGCCTTGGGCGGAAAAGCAGATGTGGGCGCCCGACGCCGCGAAGAAGGGCGACACCTATTATCTCTACTTCCCCGCGAAGGACAAGGAAGGCGCCTTCCGCATCGGCGTCGCCACATCGAAGGACCCGATGGGTCCGTTCAAGGCACAGCCCCAGCCGATCAAGGGCAGCTATTCGATCGACCCGGCCGTCTTCACCGACGATGACGGGCAAAGCTACATGTATTTCGGCGGCATCTGGGGCGGCCAGCTGCAACGCAATGTCAACGGCACCTATGATCCCAACGGGTCCAAGACCGACCTTGGCCAGGATGACAAGCCTGCGCTCGCCCCGCGCGTCGCAAAGATGACCGGCGACATGCTGGAATTTGCCGAAACGCCCCGCGCCGTCCAGATCGTCGATGACCAGGGCAAGCCGCTGCTGGGCGGCGACCATGACCGCCGTTTCTTCGAGGCGTCGTGGATGCACAAATATAAAGGCAAATATTATTTCAGCTATTCGACCGGCGACACCCATTACCTGGCCTACGGCATAGGCGACAGCCCCTATGGCCCCTTCACCTATAAGGGGCGGATCATGGAGCCGGTGGAAGGCTGGACCACCCATCATTCCATCGTCGAATGGAATGGCAAATGGTGGCTCTTCTATGCCGACACGCAATTGTCGGGGCAGACCCGCCTGCGCAACGTCAAGGTCACGGAACTTCATTATAATCCCGACGGCACGATCCAGACGATCAACCCGTTCGTGACCAAGGCAACGCAGGGCGCCGCCAAGCCCTGATGTGGCTTTTCCCGGTCGCCGGCCTTGCCTCTGCGGGCTGGCGACCATAGAGGGAAGGCGCAAGGCCGATCGTTGGCCTTTTCAGCCGAACCGCGGAGCAGCCAGTGGCCCAGCCCACCCCCCTCGTCGCCCCTTCTTTCCCTTCTGACGGGAAGACTCTCTGGGCATGAGCAACACGGGCCGCCGATGGACGATGCGCCGCGTGCGCGCGCTGATCCGCCACACTGGTCCCACGTCACTCCTCTTTCGCCGCCGCCTCGCGCTGATGGGCGGGGCCATCCTGGTCGGCCTCGCCGCGCTGCTGTTCGCGCGCGCGGCCGACGCCAGCAGCGAAGCCTTCGACCATCTCGCCCGGCAATGGCCCTGGCTGCCGCTGCTGCTGACGCCGCTCGGTTTTGCCGGCATCGCCTGGATCACTCGGCGCTATGCGCCCTTTGCCGGCGGATCGGGTATCCCGCAGGTCATCGCCGCCACCCGCCTGCCCGAACAGATTGGCGGGCGGCTGGTCGACCTGCGCACCGCACTGCTCAAGGTCGCGCTGACGCTGGCGGGCCTGCTGGTGGGCGCATCGGTCGGCCGCGAAGGACCGACGGTCCAGATTTCCGCCGCCATCCTCGCGCGCGTCCATTCGGTGCTTCAGGTGCCCCTGCGCGCATCGGTGATGGTCGCGGGCGGCGCGGCGGGCGTGGCGGCGGCCTTCAACACCCCACTCGCCGGGATCAGCTTCGCGATCGAGGAACTGGCGTCGGCCTATGAACAGCGCATGACGTTGCTCGTCATCACCGCCGTCATCATTTCAGGCATGGTCAGCCTGGGGCTGGCGGGCGATTATGTCTATTTCGGCGTCGTCGCCGCGCATCTGCCGCTCGGGTCAGCCATGGTGGTCGCGCTGTTCGCCGGCGTGCTGGGCGGCCTGTCGGGCGGCCTGTTCGCCCGGCTGGCGCTGGCGGCGGCGACCAGCCGCAATCGCCTGACCGATTTCAGCCGCGCCCATCCGATCCGCTTTGCCGCCTGCTGCGGCGCAGTGGTCGCGCTGATCGGCGTGCTGACGGGCCTTACCTGGGGCACCAGCTACGCGCCAGCCCGCCACCTCATCACCGGGGGCCAGGAACCGCTCTGGTTCGCGCCGGCCAAGTTCGTCAGCACGCTGGCGACCAGCATTTCCGGCATTCCAGGCGGCATCTTCGCGCCGTCGCTGGCGACCGGCGCGGGCTTCGGCAACCTGCTGCGCTGGATGTTCCCGGAACAGCAGGGCAGCGCCGTCGTGCTGCTGGGCATGGTCGCCTATTTCACCGGCGTGGTTCGCGCGCCGCTCACCGCCGTCATCATCATTTCCGAAACCACCGGCAGCCGCGGCTTCATGCTGCCCTTGCTCGGCGCGGCGCTGGTGGCGGACGGCGCGGCGCAGCGCGTGTGCAAGGAACGTCTCTATCACGGTCTGTCGCGCAATTTCCTCGACCGCGCGAAGGCGGCCCCACCCGGCTGAACAAAAGCGGTGCGGCATGTGTTGGCCTCTTTTGCGAAGGAGAGCCCCCATGAGCCATTATGAAGACATGATCCGCGAAGACGGCCTGCCCGGCCATGAGTCAGGGCTTGATCCCAAGCCCGAATGGGAACCGCGCTATCCCGGCTCGGGACGGCTGGAAGGCAAGGTGGCGCTCGTCACCGGCGCGGACAGCGGCATCGGCCGCGCCGTCGCCGCGCTCTACGCCCGCGAAGGCGCCGACGTCGCCATCCTCTATCTGTGCGAACATGACGACGCGCGCAAAACCGCCGACATCGTCGAAGCCGAAGGACGACAGGCGCTCACCATCGCCGGTGACGTCGGCGACAAGGCTTTTTGCGACAGCGCCATCGCCCAGGTCATCGACCGTTTCGGCAAGCTCGACATTCTGGTCAACAATGCCGGCGAACAGCATCCCGATCAGGACATTACCGACATTACCGAGGATCAGCTGCGCCGCACCTTCCAGACCAACATCTTCGGCATGTTCTTCCTGACGCAGGCCGCGCGCCCGCATCTCAAGGACGGCGCGGCGATCGTCAACTGCACGTCCGTCACCATGTATCAGGGCGCGTCCGAGCTGCTCGACTATAGCAGCACCAAGGGCGCGATCACGGCCTTCACCCGCAGCCTGTCAGAAAATCTGATCGACAAGGGCATCCGCGTCAACGCGGTCGCGCCCGGCCCGATCTGGACCCCGCTCAATCCCTGCGGCGGCGCGAGCGAGGAAAAGCTCGAACATTTCGGCGAATCCACCCCCATGGGCCGGCCGGGCCAGCCCAATGAAGTCGCGCCCGCCTTTCTCTTCCTCGCCTGCCAGGACGCCAGCTATATGAGCGGGCAGGTGCTCCACCCCAATGGCGGCATGATCGTCAACGGTTGACGATGCCCTCCTCGCCCAAAGGCGCCACGCACCAGAAAAGGCCCGGATCACCTCCGGGCCTTTTTCCTTGCTGCGCGGGGCACCGCGTCAGTTACCGACGATCGCCCGCCTTTCCTTGAGCGTCTCGCCGCCCGCATCGGCATAGCGTTCGCCGGTTTCGGCGCGGGCGATGGCGGCGGCCATCGGCGCTTCGACATGGGCGATCGCCTTGGACTTGCAGGACAGCGCCGTCATCCGGTCGCTCGAGGAACAGACGCGGGCGGCGGCGCGGGCGATGCGGCTGCGCAGCGTCCTCTGCTGCGCGGCATCGGCCAGGTTCAGGTCGCCATGATAGACCTGGGCGGTGCGGCCATTGGACACAAAATCCTCCGCCTGGGCGGTGCCGGCGGTCAGGGCGAAAGCGGCGATGGCGGGTGCGGCAACCGCGAACATACGGAACATGGGCAAATCTCCTCATATCTCTGTCATGACCCGCGCCGCCTGTTAGGGGGGCGTCGCGGCGCTGGGTGCGACCGGGCGGAGCCTGTCGGGGTCTGGTGGGGTTTGACGGCTCCTCTCCCGTTCGCCTCATCCTTCTAGGCCCGGCATGATCCGGCCGCGCGCCCGCTTCGACCGGGCGCACGCCAGGTCGGCGAACGGCGCTGCCATCGACAAAGGGGGGACAGGCGGGGGACGAACGGTGCGACGAACGACATGGCCCGGGCTGCAAACGACAGGGCACCGTAAGGGAATATCCGAATCGTAACGAAACCGTCCCGCAAAGGAAAACGCCCCCGGCGCAAGGGAAGGCCGGGGGCGTATCCAGGCGCTGTCGGGCACTCCGGATCGGGATAAACTGTCGAAAGGCAGACGACGCTATCAGCGGTGAACCGTGCCTTAACATGATCGATCATAGTGGACGGGCCGTGCATGGCAGCCGTCCTTCGACGATCCGCCGCCCGATCCCGCCCGGCGGCATCCCTCGCCGACCAGGGGGCGGCCAGCGCCGACCAACGACATGGAGGCAGGCGCGCGCCCCCGCAACGGCTTACAGCGGCGGCAACCCCGCCTCGCGCAACGCCCGGGCGACATAGTCGGCGAAGGCCGCGTCCCGCGCCGGCGCACGCTGGCGCATCCAGGCCAGCGCCACCAGCGCTTGCCACGCGATCAGCGCCTCCTTGTCTAGCCCGGTGCGCGCGCGACAGCGCCGCAGATACCAGGCCGCCGCCGCGTCCCGCATCATCGCCTCCCCCCGCGCCACGTCGCCACCCCCGCGCGCCGGGCCAAAGCGCATCACCATTTCGGTGCGCACCAGATCGGTGGCGATCGTCCCGCACGCCGCGCGCGACCAATCGATCACGGCGACCCCCGCCTCTGTCACGATCAGGTTGCCGGGATGCAGGTCGCCATGGGTCAGCCGGTCGCCTTCATTCAGCAGGTCCAGCCGCGCGATCGCCGCCTCCCGCAGCGGCTCGCTTATGTCGGCGGCGGCGATATCCTCCGCCAGCACGCCCTTGCGACTGCGCAGCGTCGGCGCATGGCACTGATGGATACGCGCCTGAAGCTGCGCCATCTGCTCCAGCGCCCAGGCCGCACGGTGCGGATGGCGCGCCATATAAGTCAGCAGATTGGGGCCGCGCATCTCGGCATAGATGATCGCCTGCCGCCCCTCGACCCGCGCTTCGCCGAACACCGTAGGCACCGGCAGGCCGCTCGCCTGCACCACCCGCGCGATCGCATATTCGCGCGCGACGATGGACGGGTCGATCCCGGCATGAAACAGCTTGAGCACCCGCCCGCCGTCGATCCGATACACCTGCGCGCTCGCGCCCGCGGCGATGAAGGCGGAAGGATCAGGCGCACGCATCACCCGCCCCTCTGCCCGCTGCGCGCCCGCTTGGCCAGCCCGTTTGTCGACGGGCTGGCCCCATGCGGCTTTACACCACGACGAAATCCGCGCCGGTCAGCGGCGGATGCCCCGCGACCACGCCGAACAGCACGGCCGCGCCGCCCAGCGACCCGTCCGCGTCGTAGAAGAGCTGCCCGCTGTCCGTGTCATAGATGATGCGCTGATCGGCCGAGGTCGCCGTGCCGCTGGCATTGGCCACGAACGCGCTCGCATCCAGCTTGCCAAGGTTCAGCCCGGCAAACACGGCATCGTCCAGTTCGATGACATCCACGCCCTTTTCAAAATCCAGGATCGTGTCGACATTGGTCGCCGCGTTCAGCACGTCGCCGAAATGGAATCGATCCGCGCCGCCGCCGCCGGTCAGCCTGTCCGATCCCGTCCCGCCATCCAGCAAATCGCCATAGCGCGACCCCAGCAATGTGTCGTCACCGCCATGGCCGAGCAGGCTGATGCTGGCCGACTTGTCGACCCACACCGCGTTCAGCGAGTTGTTGAGGTCATTGCCCTGCGCCACCACGCTCGCCCCTTCGGCCACGCCCACCAGCCTCAGCCCTTCGACATTGGCGCCCAACCGATAGCCGACGCTGCTGGTGATGACGTCATAGCCCTCACCCGCCTGCTCATAGACCAGATCCGTCATGCTATCGACGACATAGCTGTCATTGCCACGCCCGCCGCGCATCGTGTCGCCCCCGGTGCCGCCGTCCAGCAGGTCGTCATAGCGCGATCCCAGCAGCCGGTCGTTGCCACCCCCGCCCAGCAGGCTGATCTTCGCCTGCTGATCGACATATACAGCGTTCAATTCATTGTTGAGGTCGTTGCCCTGCGCCACCACGCTCGCCCCGGCCGCCACGCCGACCAGCCGCAGCGCCTCGACATTGGCGCCCAGTGCATATCCAACGCTGGACGTTATGACGTCATAACCCGCGCCCACCTGTTCGACGACGACATCGCCTGCATTGTCAACGACATAGCTGTCATTGCCGTATCCACCGGCCATCCGGTCCGCGCCGGTCCCGCCATCCAGCAGGTCATCATAACGCGATCCCTGCAGATCGTCATTTCCTCCGTCGCCATAGAGCCGGATTTGCGTGCCAGCAGCCGGCGCGACATTGACCCACACGGCGTTCAGCCAGTTGTTGCCCGCATTGCCGTGCGCGTCGACCGCCCCGGTCACGCCCATCAGGCGCAACGCTTCGACATTATCGCCCAGCCTATAGCTGATGCTGGTATCGACCGTGTCGAACCCCTGGCCCGCCTGCTCGATCACCATGTCGGCGGCGTTGTCGACGATATAGCGGTCATTGCCAGCACCGCCCGTCATGCTGTCGACGCCCGTGCCCCCATCCAGCAGGTCGCCATAGCGCGAACCGAGCAGATTATCGGCGCCGCCCTCGCCATAGAGCCGGATTTGCGTGCCAGCCGCCGGCGCGACATCGACCCATGCTGCATTCAACCAGTTGTTGCCCGCATTGCCATGCCCATCAACGGCGCCCTTTGCCCCGATGAACCGTAACGATTCGACATTGGCGGACAGCGTATAGCTGATGCTGGCATTGACTGTGTCGAAACCTTCGCCGGCAAATTCAATGGCTTGATCGCCCATCGCATCGACAACAAAGGTGTCATTGCCCAAGCCGCCAAACATGCGGTCGGCACCGACACCGCCATCCAACAGGTCATTGCCAGCGCCGGCGAACAGATTGTCGTCGCCACCCAGGCCGCTCAGCCAGTCGTCGCCATCCGACAATATGGAGCTGACGTCATTATCCAGATCATTACCGACACCCCGGAAATTCCCGGAGCCGATAAAATAGAGCTTTTCGAGATTTGCGCCAAGATTGTACGAAGAAGCGTAAGTCGACAGGGTATCGATGCCCTCGCCAGCAGCCTCGATGATGACATCCGTGCCATCGCTATCGAGATACAGGTCGTCGCCCTGTCCCCCGATCAGCGTATCCAGCCCGTCGCCACCATCAAGCACATCGTTCCCGAATCCGCCGTCGAGATAATCTGCCCCCTCGGCCCCGATCAGCGTGTCGTTGCCTTCGCGGCCATAGATTTCGTCATCGCCGGCGCCACCGTTAATCTGGTTGTCGAGTTCATTGCCCGACATTTCGTCATTAAATCGCGATCCATTCAGATTTTCGACATTCTTCAACCAGTCGACGCCAGAGCCGCCACCTCCGAAATAACCCAGCCTGATGACGATACGACTGGCCGCCTGCACATAGCTCACCGTATCGACGCCTTCTCCGCCATCGAACATATCAGGGGACGTGCTGCTGAACAGCAAGTCGTTACCGGCACCGCCCATCACCATGAAGACGTTACCATTGGTAGTGATCACGTCATCGCCCGCGCCAGCATCGATGGTCAGTTGACCGATATTTGCCGTGGCGACGATGGTATCGCCAAATTCGCTGCCACGTAATCGTGACAGATACTCGAAATTCTGAATCGTGCCCCCGCCGATGACGAGCGAAGACGTTTGAAACATCGACGTATTAATGTTGATGGCTTCCTGCGCGCCACCAAAGGAGTAGGACAGATAGTCCTCACCGTCTCCCCCATCCGCGCTATCGCCATAGCCCGCCCAAATCGTGTCCGTACCGTCGCCACCGGAAAGATGATCGACCTCGCGCCCCATGTCGTGGCTAGGTCCGTCCACATTGAGGCTCGCCGAATAGAGAATGTCGGACCCTGCACCGCCAGTCAGTCGATCCGCGCCATCGCCACCGATCAGAGTGCCGCCGTCACTTGCGGCCCTCAGATCATCATTGCCCGCGCCACCATCTGCAAAGCCCCCTCCCCATGAGTAGGAATTCATGACGATCAGGTCGTTGCCGGCGTCACCATATGCTACCGAAGCGCCGTAGATTTGATCATCTCCGTCACCACCATATGCCGTGCCGTCCCGACCCATGCGAATCACGTCATTTCCCGCATCCCCATAAGCATTGCCACCATAGCTGCTCGCCGTTGCGTCGATCAGGTCGTCGCCATTCCCGCCATGCAGACTGCCATTGGCCCAGCCCGAATAATAGGTGCCGACAATGGTGTCGTTGCCATCTCCTCCGAAAATGGCGTCGCCGCTTGGGTAAAATGTATCTAGGCCTACCAGATAGTCGTCGAACGCGCTGCCCAGTATATAGCTGACACTCTGGATATTGGTGATGACGCCGCCGCCGATGGTGATCGAAGTCTCCGTTTGCAGACGGCTGAAATCGGCGACAACACCTGCGGTGGCGCCGGAAAAGTTGATATAAAGGCGATTGCCGTAACTATCCTGCTCGCCGCCATCGACATTGTCGCCATAGCCTGCGAACAGGTAATCGTCGCCCGCCCCTCCACGCAATGTATCGACGTCGGTAAAGCTGTCGTCGGAAACAGCATCATTAAGGTTTGGGAAATAAGGATCGATCAGGTCGCTGGTTCGGCCATGGGAAAACAGAACGTCATTCCCGTCTCCCCCATCCAGAATATCCGCACCCCCGCCGCCCGCGATATTGTCGTTGCCCGTGCCGCCGTTTAGCCAATCGGCACCGTCCGTTCCTGTCAGAACATCATCGGCAACTGTGCCCAGCATATTTTTACGCTGCGGAACGCCTTTAAGTTTAGCCACCCAAACCCCCTGTGAAAAAAGGAGAAATGTAAGGAAATAAAAAGTCCGTCAACAACTATTGCTGGCATCTGAAAAACTGCGCGCAAATAGCATCGCACAGACAACTTTGCAGCTTTGCACCCTCTCCCATTGCGACGTCGCGCCGTGTCCAAACACCCTCCTTTCGCTTCATGGATCGGGCACCTATCTATCGGCTCGACGGCGCGTCAGCGCTTGCCCGAACAGAACAAATCTGGAACAACGCCTTCATGAGCCTTACCCATATCTCCGTCCGCGGCGCGCGCGAGCATAATTTGAAGGGCGTGGACGTCGATCTGCCCCGCGACTCCCTCATCGTCATCACCGGCCTGTCGGGATCGGGGAAGTCGAGCCTCGCCTTCGACACCATCTATGCCGAGGGGCAGCGCCGCTATGTGGAATCGCTCTCCGCCTATGCGCGCCAGTTCCTTGAGATGATGCAGAAGCCCGATGTCGAGCATATCGAAGGCCTCTCCCCCGCTATCTCCATCGAGCAGAAGACGACCAGCCGCAACCCACGCTCGACCGTCGCGACCGTCACCGAAATCTACGACTATATGCGCCTGCTCTGGGCGCGGGTCGGCATCCCCTATTCGCCCGTGACCGGCGAACCCATCAGCGCCCAGACGGTCAGCCAGATGGTCGACCGCGTGATGACGCTGCCAGCGGGCACGCGCTTCTACCTGCTCGCCCCGGTGGTGCGCGGCCGCAAGGGCGAATATCGCAAGGAACTCGCGGAGTGGCAGAAGGCGGGCTACACCCGCGTCCGCATCGACGGCGAAATGTATCTGATCGAAGACGCCCCCGCGCTCGACAAGAAGTACAAGCATGACATCGAAGTCGTCGTCGACCGCCTCGCCGTCGATCCCGACATGGGCACGCGCCTCGCCGACAGTTTCGAGCAGGCGCTGAAACTCGCCGACGGCCTCGCCTATGTCGACCTGGCGGATACTACTGTTGCAGAGGCTCAGAAAAACCAAACTCCGTTCGCTTCGAGCGAAGTCGAGACGCCTTTGGGGCATGGTGTCTCGACTGCGCTCGACACGAACGGCGGCGGTGAAAAAGGCAAGATGAAGGGCGCGGGCGTCCCCGCCAACCGCATCGTCTTCTCCGAAAAATTCGCCTGCCCCGTCAGCGGCTTCACCATCCCCGAGATCGAACCGCGCCTCTTCTCCTTCAACGCCCCCATGGGCGCGTGCCCCGCCTGCGATGGCTTGGGCGAGCGGCAGGAGTTCGACCCCGAACTCGTCGTCCCCAACGAAGCCCTGTCCTTGAAAAAAGGCGCGGTCGTCCCCTGGGCCAAATCCAACCCGCCTTCGCCTTATTATATGCAGGTGCTCGGCTCCCTCGCCAAGGAGTTCGGCTTCTCCCTCGACACCCCCTGGGCCGACCTGCCCGGCGAGGTGAAGCTCATCATCCTCCACGGCACCGGCGGCAAGCCGGTCACGCTGCGTTTCCAGGACGGCCGCAAAAGCTATGAGGTGAAAAAGGCGTTCGAGGGCGTCATCGGCAACCTCAACCGCCGCCTGCTCCAGACCGACAGCGCCTGGATGCGCGAGGAGCTTTCCAAATATCAGCGCGCCCAGCCCTGCGAAACCTGCCACGGCGCGCGCTTGAAGCCCGAGGCGCTGGCCGTGAAGATCGCGGGCGAGGACATCTCCATCTCCACCCGCCGCTCGGTGGTGGACGCCTTGGGCTTCTTCTCCACCCTCCCCGCGCAGCTCAACGACCAGCAGAACCAGATCGCCAAGGCCATCCTCAAGGAAATCGTCGAGCGTTTGGGCTTCCTCAACAATGTCGGCCTCGATTACCTCAACCTCGACCGCACCAGCGGCACCCTGTCGGGCGGCGAAAGCCAGCGCATCCGCCTCGCCAGCCAGATCGGCAGCGGCCTCTCGGGCGTCCTCTACGTCCTCGACGAACCCTCGATCGGCCTGCACCAGCGCGACAATGACCGGCTGCTCGTCACCTTGAAGCGCCTGCGCGACCTCGGCAACAGCGTCATCGTCGTCGAACATGACGAGGATGCGATCCGCGCCGCCGACTATATCGTCGACATGGGGCCGGGCGCGGGCGTTCATGGCGGCACCATCGTCGCGGAGGGCACGCTCAAGCAACTGCTCAAGAACAAGAAGAGCCTCACCGCCGATTATCTCAACGGCACCCGCCGCATCGACGTGCCCGCCACGCGCCGCAAGGGCACCGGCAAGAAGCTCACCGTCCACAATGCCCGCGCCAACAACCTCACCGGCGTCACCGCGTCGATCCCCCTGGGCACCTTCACCTGCATCACCGGCGTGTCAGGCTCCGGCAAGTCCAGCTTCACCATCGACACCCTCTACGCCGCGTCGGCCCGTGCGCTCAATGGCGCGCGCATCATCGCCGGCCCGCATGACAAGGTGACGGGCCTAGACCATTGCGACAAGGTGATCGACATTGACCAGTCGCCCATCGGCCGCACCCCGCGCTCCAACCCCGCCACCTATACCGGCGCCTTCACCAACATCCGCGACTGGTTCGCCGGCCTCCCCGAAGCCCAGGCGCGCGGCTACAAGCCCGGCCGCTTCAGCTTCAACGTCAAGGGCGGCCGCTGCGAAGCCTGTCAGGGCGACGGCGTGCTCAAGATCGAGATGCACTTCCTCCCCGACGTCTATGTCACTTGCGACGTGTGCCACGGCGCGCGCTACAATCGCGAGACGCTGGAGGTGAAGTTCAAGGGCAAGTCCATCGCCGACGTGCTCGACATGACGGTCGAGGATGCGGTCGAATTCTTCAAGGCCGTCCCGCCCATCCGCGACAAGATGGCGATGCTCGCCGAAGTGGGCCTTGGCTATATCAAGGTCGGCCAGCAGGCGACGACCCTCTCGGGCGGCGAGGCCCAGCGCGTCAAGCTCGCCAAGGAACTCTCCCGCCGCGCCACCGGCAACACCCTCTACATATTGGACGAGCCCACCACCGGCCTCCATTTCGAGGACGTCCGCAAGCTCCTCGAAGTCCTCCACGCGCTGGTCGACCAGGGCAACAGCGTGGTCGTGATCGAGCATAATCTCGACGTCATCAAGACGGCGGACTGGATCATCGACATGGGACCGGAGGGCGGCGTGAAGGGCGGCGAGGTGGTCGCTGAAGGCACGCCGGAGAAGGTGGTGAAGGAGCCGCGCAGCTTTACCGGGCGGTATCTGGCGCCATTGTTGGGGCTAGAGGCCGTGGCAGCGGAGTGATCCGCCCCATCAAATTGGCCATTCGAAAGGCTTAAACTTCACCGATGCTGCCCCGCTGTAACCCAGTATGGCCGCCGCCAAAGCCGGCGGCTGTCGATCGGCTAAGTCTTGAGCCTTTTGCGCGTAACCGAGATAAATCTCATGCATTTTGGCATCGATATCTTTGACTGTCTGAATATCGTTACAAAAAATGTAGTGCTGCGCCCAACCCTTAGCCATTCCAGCTATTCTATTTAATGTTTTAGGAATGCTATAATTTTTATCAAAATCCCCAATATTCTCTGAAGATTTTGCCTGCAACAGAGAGGCAGCCGCAGCCTCTCTTGCCCTTTGAACAATAGACTGCCGCGATTTTTTCGTCGGACGCATTAGCCCGTTGGAGAACTCGATACCCAAATATTCGAATTTCTGGATTACTTCTACGGGATGCGCACTTGTTTTATCATCGACAAAATTCATCCCTAGAGCGCCCAGCAATTGCTGTGCTTTTCTAAAGCGCGCAGAAGCTGCCCGACCCGAGGGAGCAAGAATAACCACGTCATCGATGTAGCGAATACATCGGCAATCACCTTCATTCATCTGCTGATCAAATTCAGATAGAATAAGGTTCCCGATAAAAGGAGACAAACAATTTCCTTGGGCGACGCCGATATCACCCACGGGGAATGATGATTTATACTTCCAAATCATTCGCGAGGATTCAAGGTCGACCGAAATAGCCTTTTCAAATAAATCTAGAAATAATCTATCTTTAGTAAATTTTGCTACCTGCGCAATTGCATCTGATTTTTTTAATTTCGTAAAGAAACCCTCAATATCGGCAATCATAACATGGGTTGCCCCATTCCCTATGCTGCACAAAAGGGCTTGAATAGCAGCAGGAACACCAGCCAAGTCCTGTCCGGCTCGCCTCGGTATCCCACCATAGCTATTAGGCTGAAACGCCTTTTCTCTAACGGCGTCGTCACTCATCAATGCGTCCAAGACGCACCTTTGGACCACGCGATCTTCGACATTCGAAATTACAATTGGACGTATTTTATTTGCCTTTCCCGGTTTGGGAATGGCCACACCACGCGCTTTGGAAAATTTATAGCTATTCCTTTGAAGGCGCGTCGATATAGATCTTATTTTTCTCTGCTCTTGACTCAAAAAAGCTGCGGCTTCATCCTGCACGAAAGGTGAGGACGAAGCGCGAGAGTTGGATTTGACCGCTTGCCAAGCTGAATTGAGATTCCCGTGTTTTCTAATGAATCTACTGAAACGGTCTTCCAAGTCTCTGGGCCCCCGCTCTTGTTCTCCCTTCCGACAACGCCTTATCCTCTCGGGCCTCGGCATCGAGCCTAAACCCCGCGATGCGCCGAGTGCTTACACACACAGCCACATCGCCGCTCCGCTCGCTCGTCACACCGAGAGTATCGACTGACAAAGCGGGCCTCGCAAGAGTCAAACACAGCAAAGCGATAAGAATCGCCGCACCGCGCCGCACCCATTTGGCACGTTTTTGCATGCCCCCCAAATACCGCGCCAATTGCCGGAGATTTCGACTTCAGCCCGAAATTCGTCTTGCATGTCCGCGCCCCCTTCCTTGTAAAATATCCTAATAGCTGCCGAGCAGGGTGCCCGATTGGACTGAACAGCAGCATTGTTCTTGTTATTGCCGGAAAGGATCGCCTTATCCTCTCGGGCCTCGGCATCGAGCCTAAACCCCGCGATGCGCCTAGTGCTTACACACACAGCCACATCGCCGCTCCGCTCGCTCGTCACACCGAAATACTCGACTGACAAAGCGGGCCTCGCAAGAGAACGACCTTAATATTGCATGCGAAACCTTGCGTTTCAAGAATTGAGCTGTCGAATCTTGGAGTAACAGCAAAAAAAATCGCACGTTGGCACTGCCGTGCACTGATGATACGTTGTTTAGATGACCAAACTCACCCCCATCGAGTCCGAGTTCGCGACGACCGAGGAAGCGGAAGCCTATGACGCCTGGTTTCGCGCGACCATTGAAGCGCGCATGACCTCGGACAACCCGCGCATCCCACATGATGAAGCGATGGCACGGATGCAGGCGATCATTGACCGGCGCAAGACCGCCTGATGCTGCCGCTCGTCTGGCTGGAAGAGGCGCTGGACGATCTCGAAGGCATCGTCGACTTCATCGAAACGCAGAACCCTGCCGCCGCTGAACGCACCGGTCAGGCTATCCGTCACACCGCCGATTGCCTGACCGATCATCCCTATATGCACCGGACCGGCCGAGTCCCCGGCTCGCGCGAAGCGTTGGTGACGCCCAATTACGTCATCATCTACCGCGTCGGCGCTGACGCCATCGAAATCCTTGCCGTCAAGCACACCCGCCAGCAATATCCCTAGCGCCCATCCCCCACGCCCGCTAACCCCTTGTCCCACGGCCCCGACTCCCGTCGCGCGCCGTAAAGGGGGGACTTTCATGAAATCATTTGCCGCCACTGCCGCGCTTTGCGCCGCCTTGCTGATCGCCGCGCCGGCCGCCCAGGCCGATGACGGCGACGACAACGCCTTCGTCCTCGTCAACAAATCGACCGTCGACGCCATCCAGTTCTTCACCAAGCGCAAGGATGGCACTTGGTCGAAGGACTGGCTCAAAATGCCGGTCAAGCCCGCCACCAGCCGGTCGCTCAAATTCTTCGAAGGGGACGAACGCTGTGAGGTGCAGACCCGCATCGTTTTTGCCGACGCCAGCGAATTTGACAGCCCGGTCGATTATTGCGGCGTCACCAATCTGATCGTCACCGACAAGAATATGTTCACGCAATAATCGCCTGCGATCCTGCCCGGCCCCCGCGATGGGACGCGCCGGGCAGGAAAAGGCGGCATCGCGCCGCCGCCCAAAATCCTATTGCCCTGTCCTACACGCGCCCGATCTGCCTACCCTCATGGCAAAGCCTCATTTCTGGAAACAGGAGCCTTGCCATGACCGCGATTGTGCCGCCGACCGTCCCCTCGCTCCCGCACGACCTGCCCACCCCCGCCGACGCGACCCGTGCCGATGGCTGGACGCCCGCGCGGCAGCGGCGCTTCCTGGAAACGCTCGCCGCCACAGGCGTCATCAAGCTCGCCTGCGAAAGCGTGCGCATCACCCAGCGCAGCGCCTATAACCTCCGCATCCGCCATGACGGCGCGGCCTTTCGCCTGGGGTGGGACGCGGCGATCCTGATCGCGCGCGACAGGCTCGCGACCGATCTGCTCGCCCGCGCGCTCACCGGGCAGGAGGAGGTCATCCGCAAAGATCCCGACAATCACGAAATCCGCCGCCACCGCCATGACAATCGCCTCGCCATGTCGATGCTCTCCCGGCTCGATCGCATGGCCGACGCCCCGGCCGAAGGCTCCGACGCCGCGCTCGCCCGCGTCATCGCGCAGGATTTCACCGCCTATTGCGACATGATCTGCCCCTATGCGGTCATGCTGAACGAAGTGGCGCGCGACGACCTGCCCCTTGCCGGACGGGAGCCGTCCGCCCGCACCAGCGCCGACGCGCAGACCTGGCTGGGCGAACGGCCGAACGATCCCGAACCGGTCGAGGGCGACGCGGCCGCCTTGGTCACGTCCGCCGCCTCCGTCGCCATGTTCATCGCCGTGCGCCGCAACCTACTGTCCACCACCGCGCGGGGCGGCGCGCTCGGACCGGTCGGCCATGGCGAAACCGGGCTGAACCCGCCTGTTTCCGCCGCGCATGAACGGTGTGAACTTCGCTCGGCTGAGGCCTTTCCCCACCTCATGGACCTGCCGCCCGAGGAGGCCGCCGCCGGGCTGCGCGGCGTGTGGTGGGACACGCTCTACAATGCCTGGCGCACCGATTTCCCGCCGCCGCCCGATTTCACCGGCGAGGAATCCGACGAGATGTATGATCCCGACGATTATCAGCGCGAACTGACCATCGACGAGGAACAGGCCGTCGCCCGGCAGCTGGAGGCGGAATATCTGCCCTATAAGGAAGCGGCGATCCGCGCGCGCGACGCCTATTTCGGCTTCGACGCGGCGGCGGCCGATGCCGGTGACGCGCCCGATCCCGCCGACGCGAGCCGCGCGGCCCACGCGGAGGCGCCTCCGACCTGATGCTCGGGGCCATGCCGCCCCGCGCGCCGCCCTCACCGCCCCTGCGATTTGCAATTTCGCGCCCCATGCCCTACATGGGGCAAGCTACAGTCGCAAATCGACGGTCTTCGGCGCTTTGCGGCACCTACTTCCTTCTTTCCCTGCCCCTTTAGCCCTTGGCCCGTTCACTCGGGACGGGCCGCAACGAAAGAAGGACTCATTATGAGCATCACTGGAACCGTCAAATTCTTCAACGCCGACAAGGGCTACGGCTTCATCGCCCCCGATGACGGCAGCCCGGACGCCTTCGTCCACATCACCGCCGTCGAGCGCGCGGGCCTTGCCACGCTGCGCGAAAAGGACCGCGTCTCCTATGATCTGGAGCAGGATCGTCGCGGCAAGATGGCCGCGGTGAACCTCACCCACGCCGAATAAGGCGTCCGGGCGGATCGCGCGCGTCGCTCTCCGCCCGCGCCACTGCGAAAGGCCCCTGCCCGCCGGCGCTCGCGCCGCACGGGCAGCGCGGGCCGGCCGGGCGTCCATCCCATGACGCCCGGCCCTTTTCCGCCCAGGGATGCGAAGGACTATTTTCCGTGGCCAATCCCGACTATCGCGCGCTCGCTGACAAGGCCCAGGCCGAAGCGGACGCCGCCCAGCTCGACAATGTGCGCGACCGCTGCCTGCGCTCGGCCGCCGCCTTCCTCGCCATGGCCCAGCGCCAGGATCTGGGCGATCGCAACCGCGCCCGACGCGAAGCCGAACTCGCCGCCGCCGCCGCCGATACCGATAGCGCGACCCCCGACATCCCGGCCTGACGCCATAAACGACGCGAAATGTAAGAAAATGGTGCCGCTTACGTGACTCGAACACGTGACCCCATCATTACGAAGGCGACTCAGCGCCCGACGGAAAGGCCAAGTTTTCCGCCAAATTTCGGGCCAATCTGGGTGGCACTTTCGCCCTTCCCCACGCCGTACCCAAATGCAACACTGTTCCGGTTTGGGCAGTTCCCTACTGAAAGCACTTTGGTAGGGGACGATGCTGGAATGCGACCTGCGCTATACCCCTCTCAAATCGCATATGCTGCGGACGTTGTTCCCTGATAAGCCGACTTGGCACTAGCCGCTGCATAGATCGCTGCGCTTACATCCGGCTTTTGAAGGTCAAGCACCCGGCATCGGCCTTCAATCTCTGAAACCGCCTCACCCGCCCATACAGATGCCCATTCGCCTCCGCATAGCAGGCAAGGCCGTGAAGCTTGGGCAGAGAGTCGGCTAGGTGATGCCCATGCGGGTCAACAATGTCGGCAACAATGCTCCCATCGGCCTGTCGGCTGAAAAACACGAAGTGGGGCCGGACAATGCGCTTATCGTCCACATCATCATAAACGATGCCCGATGAGTCCTGACTGGCGCGGGCCGGGTTACTATACCATGCTACCCTGCCATCCTTCGCGGCCTCGGCCTCCAGGACCACTCGCTCCCATATGTTCAATTCATCGGGAAACAGCCCGTCCGCGTCGCAAAGCATATGCTTCCCGTAGCGAGCGAGCGGAGTTTCAGTACCGTTGGCTTTGCGTGCCATCGTCGGCTGCAGCCATGCTTTCGGGCGGGCAAGGAACACGTCCAATGGATTGGCGCTCAGTTCCCGGGTTTGGCGATAGGCTTCCTGCCGTTCGTCTGTCAGGGCTGCAATCGCGACTCGATACTCATTCAACCAATGGTTTGAAAGGGCTTCGCCAGCAGCCTCTAGCACGTCCTTGATTTCCGGGATCAGGCCCCATGCCGCAACATCGGTATGGGCGTTGATCAGGGCATCCTCTTCGTCCTCTGCATTCTCATCCTTCGCCGCTAGATGTCGGCTACCTCAACGAAGTCGTTGAACGTCATGCCTTGGCTGGCAACGTCGGCTTTGAGGGTTTGCCCTTCAGCTTTTCATCACGGCGGCGCGCATGGTGGCAATCTGGGCGGCAAGGTCGGTTCGCACCTGATCAAGAACTTTGTGCATTTCGGCATGGGCCTTCTTCCCCGCATCGGGAAGCAAGCCATCGTAGGCTATTTCATGGGCAAGTGCCGTCAACCGCTTGACCGGGCGGGCAAGCCGCTTGGGTAAGGTCTGCGACGGCAACGACAACAGCTTGTCCCATACCGTCTCGGGAATGTCGGGGTTTGGGTGAACCTCAATCGGACGAAGAAGCACACGGCACAGCGGCAAATCTTCCCCCGTCTCGCCAGCCGACATAAGGCAGTGACGACCGCAGTAACCGACTCCTTGTCGAATTTAGGCAACAGGCAACCCACTGCATTCAAGCGATCATTGCCGGCAATGCGTCGGGCAAGCGGGGAACGCACCATGCGCCCCAGCAACTGCGTGATATGCATCCGGTCCGTGGCGGCGCGAAGCGAAACCATCACCTCGGGGCGGGGCAATCCCAACCGATGCTGATCGCGTCCTTCGCTATCAGAATGCGGACCCAATCGGAATCCTGCACCCGCTCCGGCTCGATGTAGGGAACTGAACGACTGCCAAACGTCTCAGTCCTATGTTCGCCCAGTACGTTGGCAATGCAGTCAGGTCGGGCCATTCCGCGTATATCGCGTCCAGCCAAATGCTGATCTCCTTTGGATCGCGCGAGTTGGGCATCTGTAGGCCCATCAAGGGCTTGACCGTATCCGGCTCCCCCTGTTCCTTGGCATAGTTGGCCCATGACGGCCCGTCGGGTTAGTCCCGCCCGAAACTCTTGGGGTCCAGCCGCTGCTTGTCGGCGAACATCTGGTCGCTTTCCGCCGAAAGATAGCTCGGCACAAAGGTGCTGAATGCCCGCCGCGGCTTGGTCAGCAGCACGGCATCTAGGTCGATGGCCTGCAGAAACTGCACGCCCGCCTGCCCGTTCTTCACCCACCGCACCTCGGCATCCAACGGAGCAGCAAGGCCAATATCCAGCGCGATCCGCTCCCCCACCTCCAGGGTCAGGCCAGTCTCGACCATCGCCCCGGTGCGGGACATGTTGCGCAGCCGAACCGCCTGGCTCGCCGACCGCGCCATAATCTGGCCAGTGCGCATGATCCGCCGCCGTTCCGCCCGTTCCCGTCGATGCCCCATGGCCTGCGCGCTCGACTGCCGGCTTCTCTCCAGCGCCGACTGCGGATCGAGCGGGCGGCCGTAAATATACCCCTGAATGAGCGTGCAGCCCAGCGAACGGACCAGAGCCAACTGGTCATCCGTTTCCACCCCTTCCGCCGTGGTGATCATGCCCAGGTCGGCGGCCAGTCCGACAATGGCCTTGATAATTGGCGCATTGTTGTTTCCCGGCAGCGTGGCCCCCTTGATGAAGGACTGGTCAATCTTGATCTTGTCGAAGGGAATGCTTTTGAGATAGCTCAGGCTCGAATAACCGGTGCCAAAATCGTCCAGGGCGATCTTCACCCCAAGACCCTTGAGCGTGCCGATCGCCGCCCGGGTCTTGGCGGTTTCATTGAGCAAGGCTCCCTCGGTAATCTCCAGTTCCAGCCTGTCGGCAGGGAGCCCGGCATAGGCAAGGGCGCTGGCGACGACGGAAGGAAGCGCCTGATGCGCAAACTGGATCGGCGATATGTTGACCGCCACGCTGACGGGAGCGGGCCATTTCGCCGCCTCCATGCAGGCAGTACGCAACACCCACTCGCCGATCTCGGCAATTAGGCCCGCCTCCTCGGCCACCGGGATGAAAATGGCGGGCGACACGGCTCCTCTGGTGGGATGCGTCCAGCGCACAAGCGCTTCAAACCCTGTAAGAGCGCCGCTCACCGTATGCACCACGGGCTGATAGGCGACGTGGAACTCTCCGCGTTCCAGCGCGCGCTGCATGTCCTCCTCTATCTGTTGCCGGACACGCGCCTGCTCATGCATGTCGGGCGCGAAAAAGCGGTAGGTGCCCTTCCCCGCGGCCTTTGCCGCATACAGCGCTAAGTCCGCGTCCCGGACAAGGTCGACCGCCGACCGATCGTCATAGTCGGACGTCGCGATGCCGACCGACGCGCCGATTGACACGAGATGGGACTGAATCAGATAGGGCTGCGAGAGGGCGTGAATGATGTCGCTGGCTATGGCGGACAAAGCGGCACCATCGCATATGTCCGCAAAGACGAGCTGAAATTCGTCCCCGCCCAAGCGACCGACTTTTCCCCTGTCCGCGACGATCTTGACCAGGCGACCGGCTACCTCCTTCAGCAGCTGATCCCCGACAGGATGTCCCAGCGTGTCATTGACCAGCTTGAATCGGTCGAGGTCTAGCATCATCGTCGCGCATCTTTGGCGGCGGTGCATCGACGACACGAGGCTGTTTTCCAACGTTTCCCGCATCGTGTCGCGGTTCGGCAAGGTCGTCAGCGAATCATATCGGGCCAGCTGCAACAGCTTGATTTCCGATTTCTTCTGGTCCGTCAGGTCGAAGGCAAAGCCAACAAAGCCTTTGTACCGCCCGGCATCATCATAGACAGGCTCACCCGTCAGGGACCACCAGAGGTCGTCATGTCCTTGTGCCTTGAGCACAAGTCCCTCAAATGGCAATCGTGAGGTCAGGTAGAAGCTGAGGCTGCGTTCGGATGCTCGCTCGGCCAGGCTCGCGTCATTGTCGATCAGGTCCGGGAGACTGATGGGCATCCGCTCGTGGCGTTCTCTGGCCGACAGGATGTTCGGGCTGACATAGGATAATGAGCCATCGACGCCCGTTTCCCAGAACCAGCCCTTGCCGCTCCCCTCATATTTGGTGAGCAGCCGTCGCGCCTGACCATCAGTCAACGCGGATTCATTGGCAAGGGCAGGTCGGGCTGGTCGCAATATCATGGTCCCGGTTTGGGCAAGGAAAGGAGCTGACGGGATGCCGCGTCAGCCATCCGCCTGGAAACGGTCGCTGATGACCTTGCCGCCAAGATCCTCCGCGCGCGGGATGGGATTGACCGGGGGCGGTAATGCTGCCGGACCGGTGTCGGCGCGGTCCGCGTCGACAGACCAGCCCATACCGGCCGCACTGCTCCCTTGGGGCGCTAGGTTCTGCGGATCATTCTGCCCCGCCTCGGCGACAGTCTCACCGGATTCGCTGTCACCGCCCTGATCGACGGCGGCCACGATCATCACGCCAACGCCTAGGACGAAGAGGAGAGATTTATCCACGAGCCAAGGTCCTTTTCAGCATGTCGAAGGAACGACATTTTCATTATTGTAAATGCCGTTCGTGCCCCCGCCATAATCGCGCTGATCGCGGACAGTCATCGCCGCAACGGCGGAAATCCGGTCCTGCGGAATGAAGATGCGTGCGATCATCGGCTGATAGTCATAGGCGACTTCCACGAACATCAACGCGCCATCATCGGGGGCCGTGGCGGTCTGTCCCTTGACGGTAACGCCCGTCAAATTGGTGTCCCCCGCCTTGCCATGCGAAGAAGGCCAGGATTTGGACCCGCGGCATCTCTGCCACCGGATGCGGTAGCGATTGGTGGGATTGGGATTGGCCACCGGTTCGATGCTGCTCAAAATCACCCTACCGTGCCCATAGACATTCAGCCGCCCGGCCTGCAGGCCAGCGCCGGTCAGAAGGTCATTGATCTGGGCTTCGGTGATCTGCTTGTTCGCCAGGACAGTGCCCGTTCCGATCCGCGCCGCATTGTCCGCGACATGCAACGCCAGCTGGCTGATCCGCATCTTGGTGGTCACGAAATTGGTCAATTCCGCGCCGGTGAGCGCGACCGCCGTCATCAGTGGTAGCGCAAGCCCGAATTCCACGGCGGCCACCGCGCGGCGATCCAGCAGGAAGCGGCGAAAGCGCACGCGCAGGCTCATTTGCAATGTCCCACGGTCGGCGCGCCATATTCGCCCTGTTCGCCAAAGGGCTGATTTTCCAGCACGGTGCGCGCTTCGACCGTCACGTCCTTGGACAAACCGATGAGTTCTGCCATCGGGAACAGCCGGGGATAGGTGATCGTCACCGTGTAGACGACATCGTCCTTCGCGCCGCCTTGCCCCCTGTCGCCTCCATCACGGTCCCATATGGTGTTGTTATTGTTGTCCTGAAACGGCTCGTCATTGTCGCAGCGTCCGTTGCCGTTGATGTCCTGAAAGGCTTCGGCCGTCGCCTGCGCCGCCTTGGTAAAATCCCGGAAGTAGCGGCGAGAAAAATCCACTTTGGAATTGGCCGCCAGATGCTGGACTTTTTTCCGTACAGCGTCATCCAGCAACTGCTGCTGCACTTCGGCCTTGCCGCTTTCAAGCGTGGAATCCCGCGCGCTCTTCTGCACCGCGCCCTGCAGGACCGACTGCATATAGAGACTGTGGGCGAGATCCATGAAGCCAAGCAGGGTGGAAAACAGGACCGTCGAAATAAGTCCGAATTCGACGATCGTCGCGCCGGCCTGGTCAGCCGCCAATGTCTCGCGGGCGCGCTTGTCCCGCCTCATCGGGTAAGCCTCAGCTGCGAAATTTCGTCGGCGATCTGTTGAAAGTTCGAAATCAGCGTGGCGCTGTTGGCCGCGACGTAAAAGCGATTGGGCGACGCACAGGATTGCAGCAATGCCTGCGCGCTGGAACTGACACCCGTGCCAAACGACACCACCCACAAGGTGATGTTTTTCGACTTGATGGCTGAACATAGCGCTTTGGTGCGCTCATTGACGATGCCGTTCAGCAGCGTGTTGCTGGGCCCGGCGTTGCTGCGCGTTTGCCGCCTGTCCCACCAGGCGATGCCATGAGCGGTATAGCCCTGATTGGCGGTGACGGTATCGCCATCCGTCATGAAGACGATATGCCGCTCAATTTCGCCGCCAGCGGGCGTGAAGGCATTTTCCGATGCGAAGAGCCCGGTCGGAGACATCAGGCGCGCGCCCCATAACAGGCCGATGTCGTGATAGGTGTTGCCGTTCGCGACCAGCGTGTTGACGTAGGATTCAAAGGCGTTAGCCGCCGGATAAGCCTTCAGCTTCGACGCGGCGCTAGGGCAGGCATAGGTGTAGTTGCGCGCAAGGTCGGATGTCGTCTTGACCTTCGCCGTGGTCCAGTTGCCAGAAGCATCATAGCGCCCCCAGACAAGATCGGGCAGCAACGGCCTCCAGCGCGAGGCATCGTTGCTCGGCACCATGTCGATATCCATGTCCAAGGCGCTCGCCGGAACAGGCGAGAATTTGCCTACCGGGTCGTCATTTGTCAGCTGGTAGGTCTGCCGTTCCTCGATACAGCCATTCCAAGCCACCGTCGCACTCTGCCCATAGGGACCGACCGGGGCGGTGATGCTGCTGTTCCAGTTGCTACCACCGGCTTTCAGACCCGACACATCGAACGTCAGCTGATCATATTCATATTCCTTGAACCCGCTTGCGTCCGACCGCGTATAGTTTCGTTTGAGATAGCCCGAAATGTAGCGCCGCTGGATCTGGCATTTGCCGCTCACGATCACGCCCTGATAGGTATAATAGCGGCCGTCCTGATTGGTCGACCAGGTCACGACGCGGTTCTGCCCGGTCACGGTCGACTGCTGATTATAGGGCGCGCTTTCGGAGCCGGTCATTTCGATCCCGTCGGCTGGCACCTTGCCGGCACAACTGGTCCCGCTGGCCGCGCCATGATTTTCCCACGCGCTCCAGTTCATGTTGTAGGGAATTTGCTCGCTGGAGGCGACTTCCGCCTTGCCCTCCTTGAAACCATCCACGTCAGTGTTGCCGGTCGTCTTGGCCTTGCGGGACTGGTAAGATGCGCCGCTTACCATCCATTCATTGCGCAGCAGGCGGCCGACATTGACGTTGGACGAATAGGGCACGAAGCCGAAGCGCAGCTGAACATTATTGTTTTGCGCGCCGGACGGGTTGCTGCCGCAATCAGCGGTCGTGTTGATCTTGGCCAAAGCCTCGTAAAAACATTTGACCGCCTTTTTAAGGCCGTTGAGCTTCGTGTCGCTGTCCCCCGGATTGATGGAACCCATGGAACCAGTGGTGTCGAGCACGAACATCACGTCCGTATTGGGGATGCGCATTTCCGCATCGCATGTGACGCCCACGGTTTTGGTCGAATAGCCGAATATGACCATGATCGTCATGGGGATCGTGACGGACGCCGATCCAGTGACTTTCCCTTTCAGTTCCGTGAAGGATTTGGTGAGGTTGCTGGAACCGTAAGAGCCGGGCACATAATTGATATTGAAAATGCCGTCAGCGGTGGTGCGCGCCTTGTTGTTGCTGGCGTTCCACGCGCCGCCACCCATCTGCTTGCGTCCCGCCAGAGCGCCGGCGTCGCAGGCATGTTGCAACCTCGTCTTGACCAGATAGATGCGCGCCATATCGACGCCGCCACCGATAAAGCCGAGAAGCGGAATGAACCCCGCCGCAACGAGGACCAGCACATTGCCCGCCTGATTGTCGCGTAAACGCGCCAGAAAACCCATGAATCACCCCTAAGTTGGGGCTCTTGTGGGACAATCTGATTGATTATGGATTAAGTTAGGCGAACAATCTGCCTGATCCAGATCAACCGAGTTACGAGCACCTATGGACAGGCTTGGAGCAGCAACGGCAATTCTGCTTGGGGTCAAACGCTTGCAAATCGCGAAGTTCCTTTTGACGATCAGGTGACGCTGGAACTGAGCGACGATGGGAAAGGCCGCATCCGGATGCCTCGCGCAATGCTTCCTCCGATCCGTGGCGGCAAGGACGGGTGGTTTGAAGTTAGGGATATAAGGATGGGAGAAAACGAGATTACCGGCACTGTCCAAGTCAATGTCTTTAACTCGCCGAAAATGAGAATTGATCGAATTGCTGGGCATATCAGCCTAAGTGGCAAAGCGGGTGACTATGCAGGGGTATGTCAGCCTTTCGCCCCCTCCACTGTTAAGCGAGCCTTCTAAAAAAAGCTCGCGGTAGGAAGCTTTCATGCGGCACTTTGCTGTAGTCGTTGCTCTATTTCCGCTGGCCTGCAGTCCAGCGATCGCGCATCCAGGCGGCCTGAACGCTCAAGGCTGCCACCATAATCGTAAAACCGGAGACTACCATTGTCACAGACCCCCGGCCGCGAAGACCGGGCAACCAATGACAGCTTCAGGTTCCAGTCGTCCCTTTGCTAACTGCGCTGCCGCTCGGGCGGCCGGTGCAGCTCCTGTTCGTCTTGGCGATCGAGGTTACGGAAGACATCTTGATCGCGACGGTGACGGGATTGGCTGCGAGTAGACTAGCGGCACGGGCAAGTTACTGTATTAGTCAAGAATGCGCTTCTTAGTTTGTCTCTTCGCTGCCCTGCCCTGCATCACCCCCGCGTATGCGTGGGGACCAATCGGTCATCGCATCACCGGCGCGATCGCTGATGAAAACCTGAGCGGCCTTGCCCGCGCCAATGTCAGGCTGCTGTTGGGTGTCGAGGACTTGGCGGAAGCGGCGACATGGCCGGACGACATGAAATCCGATCCTTCGCCTTACTGGCAGAAGCAGGCCAGCCCGTGGCACTATGTCACGGTTCGCGAAGGAGACGAGTACAAGCCGTCGGACGCGCCAGCCGAAGGCGATGCCATGTCCGCCCTATCCAGGTTTACTGCGACCCTGCGCGACCCCAAGGCCTCAATTGAAAATAAGCGCCTAGCCCTCCGGTTCATCGTCCACATCGTCGGTGATTTGCACCAGCCGCTTCATGCCGGTGGTGGCGATGATCGCGGCGGCAATGACTTCAAGGTGACGTGGTTCAACCGATCAACCAATCTACATTCCGTCTGGGACTCCGCCATGATTGAACAGCGGTCCCTTTCCTACTCGGAATATGCTGGATGGCTGTCCAGGGCGATCACCCCGCAGCAGACGATCGCATGGAGTGACGTCAATCCTTCGACATGGGTTCGAGAGAGCATCGCCCTGCGTAAGACGATCTATCCCTCCGATCCTGCCCTCTCGTGGGACTATACGTATCAGCACCGCGCAGAAATGGACGATCGCCTCAAGCGTGCCGGAGTTCGGATCGCAGCCTATTTGAACTGGGTGTTCACCACGCCCGACGACAAGCGCAAGTGACATGCCCAGGGGCACCCATCACGATCTGACGGGCCTGCTGCTGGACGGCACTCCCTATCCGGTCCTGCGGACAGATGATGGCGGGGAATGGCGGTTGGAACTGTTGCAGCGGCATCGGCATCTATTTGGCACCAGAGTCCGGCTAGGCGGAACTCGCAGCGGATTTGACCTCATCGCGGTAGATCGCATCGGCCCCGTATGACGCGGGATCAGGAACTTTGGGGCGTCGCAGGCATGATGCTGAGCCGCTACGGGCAAGATGCTCCAGTGAAGGTTGCAGAGCGGCTCGGCGCGTTAGCGATGGCTGGCGAAGCTGGAGGCGTTGCCATGTGGCAGGACATAGCCAGACGCCTACAGACACTGATGGCCGACCAGCATCACGCCTAAGCGGCCCATCGGTCGAGGTCAGGAAATAGTGGCAACCGTGGCGGCATAGGCGGCTCAATCACATTCGGGTCATAGGCCGATACCGTCACCCACTCCACACGCCAGTCCACAATGATGCTGCGGCCTTCCACCCTTATCAAGCCAGCCCCATAGCGAGCGACCTCCCATTTGCACTCAAGCCGATCATCATATGCGCCTTGAAGCAATGTCCCGTCACTAAGGCCAATCAGAAAGCGGTCATCATCCTCATAGGGAACGGACAGCGTGGTTTCGATGTCGCCGCTGACACGCAGGCGCACGCTTTCCGGCACAGGTTCAATTTTGACGGTCATCGCACAATCACCCTTTCCTACATGAGAACATATAGCGAACATAGCGGCTGAAAAGGAGTCGGCAAAGATGGATATTGATGGATCGCTGCTGGTGGGCGTGTCCGCGCTGATCACCAGTCTTGTGAATGCTTGGCGGACATTTCGCGTCACTACGAACGAAAGTATCGACCAGATGCCTCAGAAGCCCGCTGGGAACGCTCGCCGGAGCAGGACGAGGATTGCCATGCGCAAGCGCGGATCGGCGCTCCTGCATTGGCGCAAACGGCGTCTCGGGACGTCTCGCGCTGGAACCGTCCTTTAGCGGGTCGACATAGGTGGTGCCCCACCCGCATTGTGCGAGAGTGGGGCACTTCTGCTCAGGTCAGAACGCTGTATCGGCAGTCAGGATCAATTTGCCAATCATGGCCTAGCCTCTCTTTAAGCATGATAGCCAGGTGCGAGTGCGTGAAGCCAAGATGTTTCAGGACAGCGACCAAACGGGCACGGGTGTTGACGCCCCGCTCCATGCAGGCGGCGAGCAAAACAATGGCCCGGTCGTTCTTACTGGTGTCATGGCCGCAGGCTTTGTCCAACGCACGGAGATCGTCGAACAGGGTAGGATCATTATCAGACATGGGTTTTTCTTCGAAAAATAAATAGGTGGTGGCCCCCGCCCGCTTTCGCGGGCAGGGAGTAGTTTGATTTAGATGGCCATCTTGCGGGCACCTGCCTCCACAGCGGCCAGCAGAGTGTCATTGGCCAAATGGCTGTACCGCATCGTGCTCTTGTGATCGGCATGCCCCAACACCCGCCCCACAGCGAACAGGTCGATCCCTGCATTGATCATGAACGATGCGGCAGAATGCCGAAGGTCATGGATGCGAAGATCGGGCAGTAATGCCGCCTTCCGCGCCGTCTGCCACCCATGCTTGATCGACACGAAAGGCTTACGGGTTTCCGGGTTCGGCAGGACGTAGGTGCATTTGTCGAACCTCGGCACCGCCCTAAGAATTTCGATCGCGGATGCTGACAGTGGAACATGCCTTGCCCGCCCGGTCTTCGATGTCGGGATCAACCATTGCCGCTTGTCCAGGTCCACATGCCGCCATTCCGCCTTGAGCAGTTCCGACACGCGCGCCCCTGTCAGAAGGAGCAGCGCCACAATATGCTTCAGCTGCGGATTGTTCGAAGCTTCCACGGCCGTGATTAGCCGCTTGGCCTCGGCGGCACTGAGAAAGCGGTCACGCGCGTTGTTGATCGGCTTGCGAGGGATCCCTTTCACCGGATTTTTCACCACACCCGGCATGTTCCAGCGAAGGGCCAGTTCGAAGGACCGATTGAAAAGCACACGGATCTTCTCGACCGTAGCTGGAGCCAGCCCCTCCCCTTGTTTTTCCGCCAGCCACTTAGCGATGGCAGGCTGCGTGATCTCGTCCAGCCGGAGCTTACCCCAGCGAGGAACAAGGTGCAGCCGGATGATGCGTTCCGTGTTTGCCGGGTTCTTCTGGTAGGTTCTTGCATAGTCCAGATGTTGGCCAGCAAGTACCGCGTAGCTGGGAATAGCCCGTTTCTCGGTGCGTTGAGCGGCAGGGTCGCCGCCAAGTACAACTTGGGAACGAAGGCGTTGCGCCTCCTTACGGGCCTTATCAAAGGTGATGTCGCTATAGGCCGCGATCTTATGGGTGCATTGGCGGCCATGTTCGTTTTGATAGCGGAGATAATAGGTCTTCCCCCCGGAGTTTCGGCATTCAAGCACGAAGCCGGTGGTGACGGTGTCATAGTAGTCGGTCTTCTTCTTGCCCGGTTCGCACTGGGCGAGCAGGCAGAATGACGCATCAAGTTTGCACTTTGGCATGAATGTTTCCTTTTCGAATAAAATGGGAGCGTGAGCTTCGCCAGCGCGCAGAAGGCGGCGCGATGGGGACAGGCTCGGGTTGGGGCGATCGGTGCTGTGGGATTACCCAAATCGCCCGGAACGTGCCTCGCCCCCGAACGGGGCGACGTCACTGCAGTAGTCCAAGGGACAGCAGCAAGATTTTGGTGGGGGGAAGGGAGGCAGCACGAGCCACTTTTCCGTGATATATGGTGATCTTCTTTCAGCCATTTTCAGAGGTTTCCCCTACCCCTCCCCCCACCTGAGGGTCAGTATTCGTCTTCTTCGATGATCTTGCTGTTCAGCAGTTTGATCGCTTCGGCATCCAGATCGATGAGGGGCACCCGCCATTTCTCCCGACCGTTAATCCGCCTGGGTGCACCAAGCTTTTCTCGCAACACCGAGCCGCATTCACGGCATTGGTTGTTCGTCGGCTTGTCCAGGCCGACAATCTTGAGCATTTCACTGGCGGTCAGTTGCATGTTTGACTTGTGCCCCAGCCGGTCGAGGTCGATCCATCCCATAACCATGTCGGCAACGGCACTGACTACCTTGTGGCGATCATTCCAGGCTTCGAGTTGCTCTTCCTCTGGCTTGGTCAGCCACCACTGTCCGCCCTCGTTAAGTTCGACGGTGTT